>NZ_JAOTPO010000029.1 GCF_029028005.1 Alkalihalobacterium chitinilyticum | reverse complement strand
TCGACACCATTACAGTAGAGGGACTTGGGGTGACTGGCAAGTCTTTTTTTATGCACTTATTAAATAAAGTGCAGGACTCTGCATTTTTCCTTTGCAAAGCTCTGCACTTTTATTTTGCAATAAACAAATAACCATTAAAAATCAAGATTTTATCAATTTTTTCAATAAAATGAATAAATTGTAAAAAATAAATTTTATTATCTTATTTTGTATATAATATTTACATTTAAAGTAGCCAAGATATGAAGATAACCGCGAACCATATTGGTTCGCGGTTATCTTCATATCTTATAAAAAAGAAACAATTGAATTTCAAAAAAAAGAATGGTTATTAAATAATGAATAGACTTTTACCGAATAGTTCTATGGAAAGGCGTAATAATTAATGAAGAAGGCCCTCTTTCGACAGGAGGGCCTGTTATTTAGGGAATTTTAATATAAGAGCACTACCTTCTTGTCTAAACAAGTGCCCTTTCATCTTAACTACGGTTGCCCCAATGCTGGATACACAGACAGAATTCTCAACTTGGATAGGTGTATTTACCAATGATAGTAGAATTGAGCTTTCATTATCCATTTATGTGTTAGAATTAATTACTTTATTTTCTAGCGAAGATGATCTTCATTTTTGAATGGGTTTTATTCATCTTTATATTTGACTTCCTAAAACCTTTTATATAAATGACTATAATCTTCACAAACAGTTAACCAATTGAAGAATTAAAAATATTAAAAGTTTTTTATGTTAATAATATAAATCCCATATTGCAATATGATGAAAAAAAACAAATCCTTGAAAAAGGTATATATATCAGTGTTTGATTTACTTTAATTTCTATTAAACTACTTTCCCCCATGAATAGGTATACAACGCATAAAATGAGGAATCGACTTCTACGACAGGAAAATGACTGCTGTACGTTCGCAGCTTATCCTGAGGCCTCGTTCCTTCATATAGATCATCGTGGTCGCCCCACCCTGTTAAACCTATGTAAATCATCGCAATCCCTCTTTGCCAAAATGATGGATATGTATATCATACTACTGTTTTTCTGATGTTCACAATAGTTAGGGTCTGCTATGGGGAATTGCGGTTTGAATGAACATTATGGAGACGAGTAATTATTTTTTAACTTGATCGGAATAAATAACTTGAGAGAGATGATGAAACTTAGTTTATTTAACTATTTATTAGGATGTTTGTTAATTGAGGTGAGACGTTAACTAATGTGGGGTGAGTTTTTAAGCGAGCGGTGAAATGAATTGTGGTGCTGGTGTATTGGGATGCTGATGCAAAATTGAGATGGTCGGTGCATTGGGATATTGCTTTTACATTGGGATACTGGTGTGCATTGGGATGTTGCTGTTGAATTGTTGTATTTTAGTGGAAGATCCGCGGGGTTAGTATTATTGTCGTTACAGTTCACTCATTGAACGTTATTCCATCTTAATGTTTAGATACTGCTTTCAGTTGATATAAACGAGCCCGTTTATTTCCGCTAACTATAAATAAAATTTCGAGTTCCACGAGACGATGTAAAATACGCCGAGCTTGGCGATCTCCTACCTTTAAGTGGTTTGCAATTTCAAGT
This sequence comes from Alkalihalobacterium chitinilyticum, assembly GCF_029028005.1. Classification (GTDB taxonomy): domain Bacteria; phylum Bacillota; class Bacilli; order Bacillales; family Bacillaceae_F; genus Alkalihalobacterium; species Alkalihalobacterium chitinilyticum. The sequence continues at coordinate 34,618 of NZ_JAOTPO010000029.1, read as the reverse complement.
GGTGTTATCGGTCTTACTAACCGCCGTGCATACCTTACAACCTCTGCTTCCAGCCATGATAACTGCGATTGAGTTTCCATAGAAATAAACTTCCCGAGAAAAGCTAGTACAAGCTGCTGACATTGTTTTGTTTCTTCTTTTATCGATAAGTAGGCTATCGGCAATATGGTCCAGCCATCAAGCGAGAGTAACGAATGTCGCCAGCACAAGTCTTTAAACCTCCTCACATCAAGATCTCTTGCATGAGGACCGTACCCTTGGATTTCAATACAGCCTCTCGCATCTTTGCGTTGATAAGCGAGGTCTAGATAACGATAGCCATTATTAAAGTCTAGGACTTCCCATTCTGGGTAGAGATCATCAAAATTTCCTACTACAGGGAACCAAACTAATCGAAGAAACTCAACTGTCCCATGCCCAAGTCCTTTTTCAAGAAGCTCACGCCTGCGGGGATTGCTTTCTTCAGAAATTTGTATTTGTAGCCACTTGTCATACTCTTCCTGAAACTTTGCCATTGTAACCACTCCCAGTATAAGTTTTAGAAGTGACCTCTATGCAGACTGACTACGTTTAGTATAATTGTATCTTGAACTCTTCTCAAACAATTTCTTTTGCTGTTATTTTAGGGCACCCTGAGGCCCTTATTTCATGTTTTTCACCCTATATTTTCACTTTAGAGCACTCAGAGGTCCTTATTGACAATCAATTACAAAAATTTCAGGCCGAATCGGCAATATAAGGGCTTCTCAGTGCCCTAAAGACTAAAAGTGGATAGTTTTTTGCTAAATAAGGGCCTCTCAGTTCCCTTAATTGCTTGAGTGGATTTTTCACGAGTTAACGGCCATGTGCTCACTCATCATAATGTTAATATTCCGCATAATAATGGGTTGCATTACTTCATTCATGAAAACAAAACCATCAACACCTCAAAAACCATTAAAAAACCGCTCCTCCCCAAGGGAAGAAGCGGCCTTATATCTATTAACCGATTGAACCTTCCATCTCGAACTTGATCAGACGGTTCATCTCTACTGCGTATTCCATCGGTAATTCTTTTGTGAACGGCTCGATGAAGCCCATAACAATCATCTCAGTCGCTTCTTCTTCAGAAATACCGCGACTCATCAGATAGAACAACTGATCTTCAGATACTTTAGATACGGTTGCTTCGTGCTCTAATGTGATGTTATTGTTTAAGATTTCATTGTAAGGAATTGTATCAGAAGTTGACTGGTTATCCATGATTAACGTGTCACACTCAATTTTCGCTTTTGAGCCTTCTGATTTACGTCCGAAGTGAGCAATACCACGGTACGTTACTTTACCACCTTGTTTTGAGATCGATTTAGAAACGATCGTCGATGAACAATTTGGTGCTAAGTGATGAATTTTCGCCCCAGCATCTTGGTGCTGACCTTTACCAGCAATCGCAATAGAAAGGATCGTACCTTTAGCACCTTCACCTTTCATAACAACTGCAGGATATTTCATCGTTAACTTCGAACCGATGTTACCGTCAACCCATTCCATCGTAGCACCTGCATCAGCAACTGCACGCTTTGTAACAAGGTTGAAAATGTTTGGTGCCCAGTTTTGGATCGTCGTATAACGGCAGTAACCGCCTTTATTAACGATAATTTCAACAACCGCACTATGAAGTGAGTTTGTTGAATAAACTGGCGCAGTACAGCCTTCTACGTAGTGTACGTGGCTGTCTTCGTCTGCGATGATTAACGTACGCTCGAATTGACCCATGTTTTCAGAGTTAATACGGAAGTACGCTTGTAGAGGTGTTTCAACCTTTACGCCTTTTGGTACGTAAATGAATGATCCACCAGACCATACCGCAGAGTTTAGTGCTGCAAATTTGTTGTCAGAAGGAGGAATAACTGTACCGAAGTACTCTCTAAAGATCTCCTCGTTCTCTCTTAACGCAGAGTCCGTATCTTTAAAGATAATTCCTTGCTCTTCAAGATCTTCTTGCATGTTGTGATAAACAACCTCAGACTCATACTGAGCAGAAACCCCAGCTAAATACTTTTGCTCAGCTTCAGGGATACCTAATTTATCAAACGTGTTTTTGATTTCTTCTGGAACTTCATCCCAAGATTTCTCTGATTTCTCAGACGGCTTTACGTAATACGTAATTTCATCGAAGTCTAATTCAGAAAGGTCGCCACCCCATTGCGGCATTGGCATTTTGTAAAACATTTCTAGTGACTTTAAACGAAAATCTAACATCCACTGTGGCTCATTTTTCATTCGAGAAATTTCCTCGACGATCTCACGAGTTAATCCCTTTTTCGAACGGAAAATCGAAACGTCTTTGTCTCTAAAGCCATATTTATATTCACCGATTTCCGGCATCTTCTTAGCCATGAGAAAACCTCCTTATTCGTTTTCGCTTTGAATACCCTTTTCCATCGCTTTCCACGCTAACGTTGCACATTTAATTCGTGCCGGAAACTTTGATACACCTTGTAGTGCTTCAATGTCACCTAAGTCAAACGTAGAGTCATCATAATCTTTGCCTTGCATCATATCTGAGAAGATTTGAGACATCTTTAATGCTTCTTCTACAGTTAAACCTTTAACCGCTTGTGTCATCATTGAGGCAGAAGCAAGACTGATAGAGCATCCTTCACCTACAAATTTAGCAGCAGAGATCTTATCATCTTCTACTTGCATTTGTAATTGAATACGATCACCACACGTCGGGTTATTCATATTCACCGTTACAGAATCTCCTTCGAACTCTCCACGATTTCGAGGGTTTTTATAATGGTCCATGATCACTTGTCGATATAAAGTATCGAGATTGTTACCTAAAGACATCGCCGAAATACTCCTTTGTTTTTATTAATCCATTGACAAGTGCATCAACATCTTCTTTTGTATTGTATAAATAAAAACTTGCTCTTGCTGTTGCTGTTACATTTAACCATTTCATTAACGGCTGTGCACAGTGATGACCTGCACGAACAGCAATTCCATCAGCGTCAAGCACCGTCGCTACATCATGTGGATGAACATCGTCAATGTTGAAGGTAACGACTCCAGCCCGCTTTTTCGGACCGTAAATAGTTAATCCTTCAATTTCAGACATTCGCTCCATCGCATATATCGCTAGTTCGTGCTCATGCGCTAGAATTGCATCCATGCCGACTTCTTCTAAGAAATCGATCGCTGCACCTAATCCGATTGCACCTGCAATGATTGGTGTTCCACCTTCAAACTTCCAAGGAAGCTCTTTCCAAGTCGATTCTTGCAAACCAACAAAGTCAATCATTTCTCCACCGAATTCGATTGGCTCCATGTTGTCTAATAACTTTTTCTTCCCATAAAGAGCACCGATTCCCGTTGGACCAGCCATCTTATGACCAGAAAAAGCAAAGAAGTCGCAATCTAAATCTTGCACATCGATTTTCATATGAGGTGTGCTTTGGGCACCGTCCACAACCATCACAGCGCCATGCTTATGAGCAATTGCTGCGATTTCTTTGATTGGGTTAATGGCCCCTAACACATTCGAAACCTGCATAACCGAAACAATTTTTGTTTGTGGAGTTACAGTTTCCTCAACATCAGCTAGATCAATACTTCCATCTTCTTGCAGTGGAATATATTTTAACGTCGCCCCAGTAGCTTTAGCCACTTGTTGCCACGGAATGATATTACTGTGATGTTCCATCGGTGTAATGACGATTTCATCACCTTCACCAAGGTTGGCACGTCCGTAACTGCTAGCAACTAAATTGAGTGCTGTCGTTGTTCCTCTTGTAAAAATGATTTCTTCAGTTGAGTTCGCATTGATAAACTTACGAACTTTTTCTCTTGCACCTTCATAACCATCAGTTGCAAGTGTACCGAGGGTATGAACCCCACGATGTACATTAGAATTATAGCGACGATAATAATCATCCAAAGCTTCAATGACTTGAATTGGCTTTTGAGACGTTGCCGCACTATCTAAATAAACAAGTGGGTTCCCGTTCACTTCCTGATGTAAGATTGGAAATTGTTTGCGAACCTCTTGAACGTTCATTATTTTACTTTCCTTTCGATGACTTCCGTAAAACGCTCTTTTACAGATTCAACAGGAAGTTGGTTTACAACTGGTGCTAGGAAACCATGAATAATTAAGCGTTCAGCTTCTTTTTGCGTAATTCCACGACTCATTAAATAGAACATTTGTAGTGGATCAATTCTTCCTACAGATGCAGCGTGACCTGCTGTTACATCATCTTCATCAATAAGAAGGATCGGGTTTGCATCTCCACGAGCCTTTTCACTTAACATTAGTACACGCTCAGTTTGCTCACCGTTTGATTTTGAAGCGCCATGCTCAATTTTCGTAATTCCGTTAAAGATCGCAGTTGCTTCTTCACGCATTACCCCATGTTTTAAAATATATCCTTCAGAATGTTTTCCATGATGGAAAATCTGTGTTGTGAAGTTTTGTTTTTGTGTTCCGCGGCCGATCGTTACTGTTTTTGTATCAGCATACGAACCTTCACCAACTAAGTGCGTTGTGTTTTCACTTACTGTATTTCCGTCATTCATTTGACCAAGTGCCCAATCTACTCGAGCATCGCGGCCAACATGCGCACGACGAACCACATAAGTTGTTACGTTCTCAGAAAGATTATCAACCGCACCGAATGAAACGCGTGCTCCAGCACCTGCATATACTTCAGCCACGATATTAGCAACCGTTTCTTCTTTAGGGCCTCCAACATAGTTCTCTACATACGTAACTGAACTATTATCTTCTGCAACAACGATCACGTGGTTGAATAATGCAGCTTCGCTTACATTGTAAACGGCTTGAAGAGGGACAGTCACCTCTGTATTTTTAGGCACATAGATAAAAGTACCACCATTCATTAATGCCGCATGAAGAGCAACTAGACGGTTTTCATCCACATTTACAGCGTCTGCCATAAAGTATTTTTCCACTAATTGTCCATGCTCTTTAAGTGCTGTTGCTAGGTCTGTAAAAATAACACCTTGTTGCTTAACCGCTTCGCTCACTTGAAGACGAGCTGTTGCACCATCTTTTTGAACGACGATGTTTTGTTCATTTGTTGCTTCACCGGCTAAACCTTTAACCTCATCACTTAACTCATCGAAAGAAGTAACTGTTACATCTTGAAGGTGAGTAAATTGAGTGAAGTTCCATTTATCAATCTTTGTTTTATCTGGTTTTGGTAAATCTAATTTTTCTGCTAAGTCTAGCGCCTTTAAGCGAAAATTTAATAGCCATTCAGGTTCGTCGCGCCCTGTAGAAAATTGTTTAACATACTCTTGATCGAACGCAAGCTTCGTTTCCACTGACATATTATCCCTCCTCACTACCTTATGCTTCTACTTTTTCATCTTCAATGCCAAGTTCTTCTTTAATCCAGTCGTAACCTTCTGCTTCTAAACGTTCAGCAAGTTCAGCTCCACCAGATTTTACGATACGGCCTTGCATCATAACGTGAACTTTATCAGGAGTGATGTAGTTCAGTAAGCGTTGGTAGTGAGTGATGATAAGACAGCCAAACTCTTCTCCACGCATTGCATTTACACCTGTAGATACTACTTTAAGAGCATCGATATCAAGACCTGAGTCAATTTCATCTAAAACAGCAATCTTTGGCTCAAGCATCATTAATTGAAGAATTTCATTACGTTTCTTTTCTCCACCTGAGAAACCTTCATTTAAGTAACGTTGTGCGAACTCTTGATTCATTTCAAGTAAATCCATTTTCTCATCTAATTTACGGATAAATTTCATTAATGAAATTTCGTCTCCTTCTTCACGACGAGAGTTGATCGCTGAACGAAGGAAGTCCGCATTTGTGATCCCACTAATTTCGCTTGGATATTGCATTGCTAAAAATAGACCCGCTTGTGCACGCTCATCTACTTCCATTTCTAAAAGGTCTTCACCGTTGAAAGTGACTTTACCACTCGTGATTTCATATTTAGGGTGACCCATAAGTGCAGATGCTAATGTAGATTTCCCTGTACCGTTTGGTCCCATGATCGCATGGATTTCTCCACCGTTAATTTCTAGGTTGAAATCCTTTAAGATTTCCTTACCTTCTATTGCTACATGAAGATTTTCAATCTTTAAGTATGGTGCTGTCATTCTTTCCTACCTCCAATATTTTATCTTAAGATTACACTGCCCTCTTGACGAAAGAAGTGCTTTTGTTTATTCTCAATTTATTCTCATTACAATCTTATATCAAATCCAAAGTAAGTTCAACTTTTTTAACAACATTTATACACTTTTTATATATTTATGTATAGAAAGTTTTTTATGACCTTGTCCAACCGTCCAACCTACTAATAGTTTCTCAACTTAGCAACAAAGTCATACAGATCAACGTGGAAAAGTTTGGTTATTGGCAAAAAACGCGAATGACTCAGTAATTTGTGTCCTGCTTATTGGACGCGAATGATGAACGGAAACGACCTCGAGCCATTGGGAACCCCACAAGTAGGCTATGCACTCAAGCTGACAATGCAAAGCCGCAGTGGCACAAGTAGTGGCGGATGAAATGGAGCGTGGCCATATGAGACTGGTTCCATTTGTATTATTGAAGAAATATAGTATGTATTTCTATTTTATCGGACTGAGAGGACCTTATTTTAACCAAAATCACCTGTTTAAGAGTTGAGCGGACTGAGAGGACCCTATTTGCTTAATATCATTAAAAAACACAGCAAAAAGTTCTGAATAAGGGCCTTTGAGTCCGTTACGGTCCCCAAAAGCTTGTTTTTTAATGAAATAACGGCCTGTGAGTCCGTTAAGATCGTAAACTTTAAACAAATAGAAAATCTCATGCAAAAAAACTACGATAAGAGGCTGACTCATTAAAAAAGAGTCAGCCTCTTATTTCTTTTATCTTATTTTACCGTTGATTTAACTCAATAGCTAGTTTTAGGGAACGTTTATATTCTTTTTCACGCGACTTTTCCACTTCTAAGCGCTTCTCCAGGCTGCGATTGTACTCCTCGTAACCAATTCCGTGGTTCTGTTGCATCGCCTTTTCCATTTCGCCTGTGTAATTCGTGTGAATCGTTTGGATAATAAATCAATCCTTTCTTTTTTATAAGGTAACTGACGGTTTGCAATCCATTAAGTTGAATGTTTCAGTTACGCTTACTCTATAAAGAATCATATCATCCTCACGATATCTTCCCAACTGCGGTATAGTGTGAAATTTTCTGACAATGTATCGTTATGCATACTCACCTTTTCTCACATAGCAATGCTATACAATTTAGCTCATATGCTCTTTATAACTCGAAGATTGAGAAATTAATGTTTCTTTTGATTACCTGAAGAACCTAGCTCGGAAATAGCTTCTTGAACTAAAGTGACGGCTTGGCTCATCGCTGCACCGCCACCGAATGCCGCAGTAACACCGAGTGCTTCTAAAATTTCATCTTCACTGCACCCTTCGTCAAGGCAGCCTTTTGTGTGATAGATAATGCAATATTCATCTTGTGAAACGACACTAATCCCTAATGCGATCAACTGCTTATCCTTTTTAGATAACTTTCCTTCTTTAAAACACGCTTCTGTAAACTCATTAAACTTCCCAGCGACATCAGGCATTTTTTGCAAGAATTGTCCTAAGCCTTCTTTATACTCTTGTAAAGCCATTTGAATAACACTGTCTTGCTGATTATCTTGATTTTGGTTTTGCTCCATGTCTATGTACCTCCTTTTTATCTAAACACCTTTAACACTCCTATTATTCCTTTGTATTTCCATTTCATGTATTAAACTCGCACGCATTTTCGTGCACCCTATACTCTTACTCTACTTCAGGAGTTATTGTTGATTTGCTCAGCCCACGATGAGTTTTCATTTAATAAAAACAAAAAAAGCGGCATTGGAAATTTAATTCCAACGCCACTGGTGATCATAAAGTCTTACTTACTCGCTCCACGGAATAACTGCACCGTCATACGTTTCAAGAATGAAGTTTACAACTTCTTCAGAACGTAATACTTCAAATAAAGTGTGAATTTCTGGACGATCTACATCTTCAGATCGAACAATGATTAAGTTTGGTTGAAGAACATCTTGTCCTTCAAAAGCAATGCCGTAACTTTCGATATCTACTCCACCTTCAAGAGCATAGTTTGTGTTAATGACAACAGCGTCACCTTCACCACTTTCAAATGATGGAGCAAGTAATCTTGCTTCAACAAGTGTTGAGAAGTCCAAGTTTTTTGGATTTGACACGATATTTTCACGTTGCGCTAATTGTCCTTCTTCAACGTCTAACTCAATAACACCTGCACGCTCAAAGATAGGTAAAATACGACCGTGGTCACTGAAAGAATCACTCATGATAATTTTAGCACCATCAGGCAGCTCGTCTAAACTACTGAATTCCTTTGAGTAAACACCAATAGGTTCAGCGTGAATTGGCCCAATGCTTTCAAACTCATAACCAAACTCTTCAATTTGCATTGCTAAATAACCTGGTGTTTGGAAATAGTTTGCATCTAGCTCACCTTCATTTAAAGCTTGGTTTGGTAAAATATAATCTGTGAATGTTTTAATTTCTAGATCAATTCCTCTTTCAGCTAAGAGTGGTGCTGCAAATTCAAGTACTTCCGTATGTGGAACAGCTGATGCTCCTACAACTAATTTAACATTCTCTTCTTGAGCTGCTTCTTCTCCTGGTGTTTCTTCTGTTTGTGGCTCTTCAGCACCGCCACCACACGCTACTAATGATAATGAAATTGCTGCAGCACCAATTAAACTTAAGAACTTTTTCATTTCTTTTTCCCCCTTATTAACGTTTGTCAGTTTTATATGTGAAATAATCTCCAATCCATTGAATAATGAATACGATCAATAAGATTGCGATTGTTGCCACCATCGTTACAGTTGTATTGTTTCTTTGGAAGCCTTCTAAATAGGCAAAGTGACCAAGACCTCCAGCACCGATAACCCCCGCCATTGCTGTGTAACTTACTAAAGCAATCGCTGTTACCGTGATCCCTGAAATTAATGCAGGTAGTGACTCTGGAATTAACACTTTGTAAATAATTTGCCAGTTTGTTGCTCCCATCGATTGTGAAGCTTCGATTACACCTTTATCAATTTCTCTTAATGCGATTTCCACCATACGAGCATAAAAAGGAGCCGCACCGATAATTAAAGCAGGTAACGCTGCATTCGCACCTAACATCGTCCCCATTAGCATTCTCGTAAATGGTATGAGCAGTACAATTAGTATAATAAAAGGAATAGACCTGAATACATTGACGATAGTACTTACGATTAGGTTAGCAGGACGGTTTTCCCACAGGTTTCCTTTACTCGTTAAATATAAAATAAGTCCTAAAACAAGCCCAATGACGAATGTGGCAGCAACCGAGATGGATGTCATATAAATGGTTTCGACTGTTGCTTCCCACAACTTGTCCCATTTCATTTTTGCAAACCATTCATTAAACATGATCGATCACCTCCACTTGTACTCCTTCTTCACGAATGAAAGCAATCGCACGATCAATTTCTACGACATCCCCATCAATTTGAATAAAGAGTGTTCCGTAAGCACCTTCTTGCGTTTGCGAAATTTTACCTTGTAGAATATTTACTTCTATATCAAACTTCCGAATGATTTTCGTAATGAGGGGCTTTTCCGTCTCTTCCCCTATAAAACTTAATTGAACGACTTTCCCTGATTCTTCTTCAATAATATGAGAGATCGTGTCCTTCGTTTCCTCTGGATCTGTCACCTGTTTTACAAATTGTTTCGTAATTCCAGCTTGCGGTTTTTTAAATACATCAAGGACAGGCCCCATCTCAACCACTTTCCCGGCTTCCATAACAGCGACACGGTGACAAATCTTTCGAATGACATGCATCTCGTGTGTAATCAAAACGATCGTTAAGCCGAGTTTTTTATTAATATCTACGAGTAATTCCAGGATGGAGTCCGTTGTTTTCGGGTCCAATGCTGAAGTCGCTTCATCACAAAGGAGAACTTTTGGATTGTTCGCGAGCGCTCTAGCAATCCCAACCCGTTGCTTCTGCCCGCCACTGAGCTGAGAAGGGTACGAGCCGCCTCTTCCTTCTAGGCCGACGAGTTTAATCAGTTCTTCCACTCGTTTTTGACGCTGCTCTTTCGGTACGCCTGCAATTTCTAATGGGAAGCCTATATTCTCACTTACCGTTCTCGACCACAATAAGTTAAAGTGCTGAAAAATCATACTAATTTCTTGCCTTGCTTTACGTAGAGATTTTCCTTTTAACGAGGACATCTCTTTACCGGCAATAGTAACTGTTCCTTCAGACGGACGCTCAAGGCTGTTCAGCATACGAATTAAAGTACTTTTTCCAGCACCACTGTAACCGATGATCCCGAATATTTCTCCGTCTTTAATTTCTAAGTCAACACGGTCGACCGCTGTAACAATTCCATCTTTTGTTTTAAAAAGTTTGCGAATGCCGCTTAAATTTATCATGGTGCCTCCTTTAATCGTTTTTCTCTCTCGCCATCTATTTTTTCTATATCTATCTATATTTTTCCTATTGGTTTACTAGTAATAAAGCTTGCAAACTCCTATCTAGAAATAGGGGATAAGTATCGGTAATAAAAAAAACCTTCCCGTCAACAGATGAACAGAAAGGTTTAGTCACAATGTTAGTGTCCTTTCTCTCATCTTTCAAGGTATTTCACCTTGCAGGATTTAGCACCTTTCTTAACACATTTACATGTTTTCAAAGGTTGCCGGGTTTCTTCGGGCCAGTCCCTCCACCACTCTGGATAAGAGCTTGAAGCTATTAAATTACTTTACTCAATGAAAGAATAATAACATGTGTCGAAAATTGTTGTCAACAGATTTTAAATAAATGATTATTTAACTTTTCTAAATACTAAGTAAAAGTAGATCGAACCAATCAAATACAAACAACCTGTAATCGTAAAAACGATAGCATAACCGTAATACGCCCCGTACATCATGACAAGCGTCATCGAAACCGGCCCCATCACTGCCCAGCCGAGCTGGAAGACCATTTGCCCTACTGAGTTAGCTAATCCCTTAATTGAGTCATCTACACTTCTCATCATTAATGACATCTGAATAGGGTTTCCGGCATTCATTAGTGCTTGACGGAAAAGGAAACCAATAACGGCTAGCCATAAATTTTCTGTATAAGCTGTAAGTAAAAGGAAAGGTAAGGATGCTAACTGTAAAATAACTACCGCACGAACTTCACCAAAACGCTTTACAACAGCAGGACCGATCATAAACGCAACGGCTGTCATCGCTTGGCCTAAAGATAAGATAATACCGACAAGTGATTTGCTAATTTCAAAGCGGTCTGTAAAATATATGTTCAAGTACGGTATAACTAGACCGGAACCAAAGCCAATAATTAACTGTGCAATGGCAAAAAGAGCGATCATTTTAAGCCCGGACTTTTGCGTTTTAAAGATATTTTTAAATGAACTTGCTCCTGTTTTTTCGGTCTTAAGTTTTCTTTCTTCGTTAATCTTCATAATTGGAATAAGAGATGTAAAGAAAAATACGGACCCCACGAGCAATGTAATTCGTACACTCCACAACGCACTTAACGAAAATAATGCCTGTAAGACATCACTTAACGTTCCACCTAATGCATTCCCTACGACATTTGCAACCATGATCAGGGCAAAATTAAAGCTAAATAAATGAACCCTTTGCTTTTCTGTAGAGTTTTCCGCTAAAAGCGGTATAGAAGACACTTGAATAAATGACATAAAAATTCCTGTGGCAAACGCACTAACAAGAAGCAGTGATTCCGCTTCTAAATATGACCGTAACAGCATCGTAACAGAAGCAAATATTGCCCCAACTAATATGACTTTTTTTCGACCTACTTTATCACTCATTAAACCAGCAGGTAATAAGAAGATAGCTGAAGCCATCGCTGTCATTGCGATCACTTTTCCGTTTACTTGGTCATCATATCCGAGTTCTCGTATATAGTAGTTGTAAATGATCATGAAAATGCCCATTCCGACATTCACTAAAAAGGATGCGAGTAAAAATAGCCGAACATTTTTATTATAGCTCTTGAGCTGACTACCCCAATCCCCAATAAATTTTGACATGCTACAAACCTTCCCCGAAATAAATTTCGCTACCCTAAATATAATAGTCAATTATTTCGAGTTTGCCTAGCGTTTTGCATCATTATTTTATTGTAAAATTACGGTTTTGGTGTCCACTACCTCTATTTCCATGCAACAACAAGCCTGCCCTAGCTTCTTTAAACAAAAAAAATGAGGTAGCAGGAGCCTCCTCATTTTTTCATCTCATACTTCATTTTCTTAAATTGGAAATACATAAAGCAGCCGACGCAAAAACCGAGCAAAGCGACTGAAGCAGCTACAGTAACCATTCCAACGAGAACCCATCCAAACCAATGGCCGGTTGTTAACAATACAATCAAAGCAATGCCTAATAAACTTGCTGCGATCGTCTGATTGAAACGTTGCAGTTCGGCTGCTTCTGTTTCGTCATTAGAAACATTTTTTATGAGCATTTTCGCCACTTTAAATGTAATGTTTGCCTTAGGTCCAAATAGTAGCGGTAATAATACGATTAGTAAGGTAAGTGCTAGTAGTGATACATTTTGAAGTAAGATTGAAAATACGGTTAAAACAACCATGACACACTGATTGGCTCTAACATAAGACTTTGGAATTTCTTTCATCTTTTTCCTCCTAATTCCGATTAACCTTATTAGTTTAATTTATTTTATGATGAACGGAACGATATGGCAATAAAAAATACATTAAGTTTAGAAAGTAAAAAAGCGAGGGATTATACCCCCGCTCTTTTCTAGCACCACCCTAAGTCACAATCATCAACGTACTTCTCTTGTTTTTCTGGATGAGAATTTTCATAACGGTAAACTTTATTACTGTCGAATTCAAAGCCTTCAGCCATCTCATATTGGTTGCCTTGGTTCGTCATAATAATTTTTCCGATACGAGCTTCATCCATGTATAAATTCATTGCGCCGTTTTCTAATTTTCCATCAACCTTGCTGGTTACATCCACTTTTTTCATTTGCTTTTCAATCATCAAACAAAACCTCCTTCTTAACTCGGGCGGTTGTTTTTACATTTCCCCAAAAAGCAGTTTTTCAAACCAGCCACCGCTTGAGTCGTCACCTAAGCGGAATGTATATATTGTGGCTTTTTATATAATGTAAAAGAGACTGACATCAAGGATTAACCGTTCTTACGCGAGAAAATGAACATCCCCAAAAAGAACTTATCCACTCGATATCAGCCTCTTTAAATGGCTTATTTAATATGAAGCTTAGATTTTAACTAATCTTAGTCTTCACTAATCATTGCTTGATATTTTTCAGCTGTCATTAACTTATCTAACTCAGACTCGTCTGATAGCTCTACAACAACCATCCAAGCTTTTTCGTATGGAGATTCGTTCACAAGCTCAGGAGCATCGTCTAAGTCTTCATTAATTTCAACAACTTTACCGCTTACTGGTGCATAAAGCTCAGATACTGTTTTAACTGACTCAACGCTGCCGAATGCCTCGTCCGCTGTAATGTCATCGCCTACTTCTGGAAGTTCAACGAATACGATATCGCCTAACTCAGACTGTGCGAAATCTGTAATTCCTATGTAAGCTTTATTTCCTTCAACTTTTACCCACTCATGCTCTTCTGAATATTTTAGTTCTTTTGGTAAATTCACGTAATTCCCTCCAATAATTTCAGTGTTCATCGTTACTATATAATAAATTAGTAACGATAGACAACCCTAGTTACATTTTCCAGTTGGCTTCAAAATCTTCTTCTTTAAATCCTACCGTCACTTTTTCTCCATCCGTTACGATCGGTCGTTTAATTAACATCCCATCGGTAGCAAGAATATCTAACAACTCTGCATCCGTTGCTTCCTTAACCTTATCTTTCAGACCGAGTTCACGATATTTTTTACCACTCGTATTGAAGAATTTTTTGATTTCTAAACCACTTTTTTTATAAAGAGACTCTAATTCCTCTCGACTCGGTGGATGTTCAACGATATGTATTGCTTCATACGCCACTTCATGGTCATCAAACCACTTCTTTGCTTTTTTACACGTTCCGCAGTTAGGATACCAATAAAACTGTAAACTCATCTTGCTTCTCTCCCTTCCAAATTATCCAGTTGCAAACATTGCATGCTGTAAAAAGAAACTTATTCCTGTATTTATTATTCCTTAAATTTCATCAATTAACAACTAAAAGCAACGGTGCCAGGCACCTTTAGTCCTGTATTGTATTAAAGGTACCTGGTACCGACATTCATGGTACCGACATTCACCGTAAAAACACCGGATTTTTGGGTGACACGTCAAAGAAGCCCCATTTTGGGACTTCTTTGATCTTAGTAGAGAGGAGAATGCTTCCTTGTAGAAAGGAGGTTTTATTATATTTTTGGAACTAAAGCTCCAAAATTGAATAACAAGTTAAAATTAGATAACGTAGCGCTCTTCAGTTAATACAGCTTCAGCAATTTGACGCTTCTTCGCAATAACATTGATTGGAGTGTGACGAGTTAATTTGCGTAAGATAGAAATCATTGTACGAAGAGTGTCGCCTTCTTGCATAGCTACTAATGATTCTTTAGCATGCGCTTCGATACGGTTGAATGCTTCTTGGCAATATACTTCAGTTAAAAGTACTTTTTGCTCATTTTTATCTAAACCATTACGGTTGATCGCTTTTTCTGTACGAAGGATAACTGATTCCATATTGAATACTTCACTAACGATGTCAGCAACGTTTGAAAGGATTTCTTGCTCGTTTTGAAGCTTCTGTTGATATTTTTGAGCTCCAGTACCAGCAACCATTAAGAAGATTTTCTTCGCCATTTTTAGTAAATACTTTTCTTGCTCTAATGGCTCAGTTCCAACTTCCTCAGGCATCATCATCATTAATTCTTCTTGAAGAGACATTGCTTGCTCAAGTAAAGGAAGCTCGCCTTTCATTGCTTTACGAAGAATTGTAGCTGGAACTAATAAACGGTTGATTTCGTTTGTTCCTTCGAAGATACGGTTAATACGAGAGTCACGGTAGATGCGCTCTACTTCGTACTCAGCCATAAATCCATATCCACCATGGATTTGAACAGCTTCATCAGCATTGTAGTCTAATTGTTCAGAACCTACAATTTTATTTAAAGAACACTCGATAGCGTATTCAGCAATAGCGTCTGCTACTTTACGGCCATCTTTTTGCTCTTCTTCAGATAAACCACCTAAACGATCTTCGAAAAGTCCGCCTGTACGGTAGATTGAACTTTCAGCAGCATACGTACCTACAGCCATGTTTGCTAATTTTTCTTGAATTAAAGTAAATTTAGCAATTGGTTGTTTGAACTGTTTACGCTCATTAGCATATTTAGCAGCAAGCTCAAGCGTTTTCTTACATCCGCCGATTGTACCTACTCCAAGCTTGTAACGACCAACGTTTAAGATGTTAAATGCGATAACGTGACCTTTACCAACTTCACCAAGTAAGTTTTCTACTGGTACATGAACATCTTCTAAGATTAATGTACGAGTTGAAGAACCTTTAATACCCATTTTCTTCTCTTCTGGACCAGTTGAAACGCCATCGAATGCTTTTTCAACGATAAATGCAGTGAAGTGTTCGCCATCGATTTTTGCATATACTACAAATACGTCTGCAAATGCAGAGTTTGTAATCCATTGTTTTTGACCGTTTAATACATAGTGAGTTCCTGCTTCGTTTAATACAGCAGTTGTTTTTGCACCTAAAGCATCAGAACCAGAACCAGGCTCAGTTAGTGCATATGCAGCAATTTTCTCACCTGAAGCTAGAGCTGGAAGGTATTTTGACTTTTGCTCATGGTTACCGAAAAATACGATTGGTAAAGATCCGATACCAACGTGTGCACCGTAACTTAATGAGAATGCACCTGCACCTGCAAATTTTTCAGTGATTACAGAAGAACTGATTTTATCAAGTCCAAGTCCGCCGTACTCTTCTGGTACATCTGCACCTAAAAGACCAAGCTCACCAGCTTGCGTTAATAGACGACGAGAAATTTCAAAGTCATGGTTTTCGATTTCCTCAAGGTGAGGACGAACTTCACCGTAAACAAACTCTTCAGTCGTCTTACCAATCATAATATGCTCTTCAGAAAAATCCTCTGGAGTAAATACTTGCTCTGCAGAAACTTCATCTAGTAAAAAGCTTCCGCCTTTTAAAACTTCATTTTTTACGTTACTCATCATTCATTCCCCCAATATGTTATTTGAAACATAATGATTTTTTTAGAGGGGAAGCAGACCAAGCTGCTTCCGCCCTTTCTATTAACCTATTAATTCAAAGACACCTGCAGCTCCCATTCCGCCACCGATACACATTGTAACGACACCGAACTGTTCCCCACGACGTTTCATTTCATTCATAAGAGTTAGTGTAAGTTTTGCACCAGAACATCCAAGCGGGTGACCTAGAGCAATTGCTCCACCGTTTACGTTTACTTTGTCTAGATCTAAACCTAAGTGACGAACTACTTGTAATGATTGAGAAGCGAAAGCTTCATTTAATTCAAATAATCCGATATCAGAAAGGCTTAATCCAGCAATTTCTAGAGCCTTAGGAATAGCTTCAACTGGACCAATTCCCATAATTTCCGGTGCTACACCTGCTACTGCAAATGAACGGAATTTAAGAATTGGAGCAAGACCATTAGCTTCAGCTTCTTCACGGTCCATAACAAGGACACTTGCTGCTCCATCACTCATTTGAGAAGAGTTACCTGCAGTAACTGATCCTTTTGGATGGAAGGCAGGGCGTAACTTTCCTAATGTATCTACAGTTGTCTCTACACGGACACCTTCATCGACACTGAATTTTACTTGCTTTTCTTTTAATTTATTATCCGCACCCACTGAACGAAGTGTTACATCCACTGGAACGATTTCATCTTCAAATTTACCTTCTTTAATAGCATTCGCTGCACGGCGGTGACTTTCTACCGCAAACGCATCTTGGTCAGCACGGCTAACTTCAAAGCGTTTTGCAACTTCTTCCGCCGTATAACCCATACCCATATAGTACTCAGGCATTTCTTCAACTAATTTAGGGTTAGGGGCAATCACGTGTCCACCCATTGGGATTAGACTCATTGATTCTGCTCCACCTGCGATAATTGATTTAGAGTGTCCAAGCATAATGCGCTCAGATGCATAAGCAATACTTTGTAAACCTGAAGAACAATATCGGTTAATGGTAATGGCAGGTACCGTATTTGGTAATCCAGCTAAAGCTGCGATATTACGTGCCATATTCATTCCTTGTTCTGCTTCAGGCATTGAACAACCCATAATTACGTCATCGATTTTACTCGGGTCAAAATCGCCTGCACGCTTTAATGTTTCCTTTATTGTTAACGCACCTAAATCATCCGGTCTAACATTGGCAAGTGTTCCTCTTTTTGCTTTTCCGACTGGTGTTCTAGCACCAGCTACTATAACCGCTTCTCTCAAGTGTCTTCCCTCCATTCATCCTAATTGCGTAATGGCTTCCCTTTAGTTAACATGTACTGCATTCTTTGTTGAGATTTTGGCTCACCAACTAAGCTTAAGAATGCTTCACGCTCTAGATCTAATAAGTATTGCTCATCCACTAGACTACCTTTAGGAACACGTCCACCAGCAATAACGAATGCTAATTTTTGAGCGATCTTTAGATCATGTTCTGAAATCATACCGCCATATTGCATTGTTTTTGCACCAAGTAATAAAGTAGCATAACCTGTTTCACCTACAACAGGAACTAGTTTACGAGCAGGTGCTGTATATCCTTGTTCAAATAAATGTAAAGCTTCTTGCTTTGCATTATAGATAACATGATCAGCGTTCATTGTTACACCATCACGGTCGCTTAAGAAGCCATTTGCACGTGCTTCATCTGCAGATGTAGATACTTTTGCCATAGCAATCGTCTCAAATGTACGGTTAGCAACAGCTTGTAGATCTGCACCAGGAGTGTGTCCTTCTAAGTTACGAAGGTAAAGTTCTTTATTACCTCCTCCACCTGGGATAAGACCAACACCAACTTCAACTAGACCCATATATGTTTCTGAAGAAGCTTGAATGCTCGCTGATGGTAAACAGATTTCCGCTCCACCACCAAGACTCATACCAAATGGTGCTGTAACAACTGGTTTAGATGCGTATTTAATTCTTTGCATCGCATTTTGGAACTGACGAATTACCATATCGATCTCAAAGAAATTATCATCTTGAGCTTCCATTAGGATCATCATAAGGTTGGCACCGACACAGAAATTCTTCGCTTGGTTACCAATAACTAAACCTTTATAATTCTTTTCTACTTCGTCAATTGACTTATTAATCATTTGGATTACATCTAACCCAATCGAGTTATTCGGAGAAGTGAATTCTAAACAAGCAATACCATCTCCTAAATCAATTAATGTACCACCAGAGTTTTTAAGGATAACTTTATTATCTTCTTTTAAAGATTTTAAGTTAATTACTTTTGGGTTTTGCTCAATTGCTTTATATTCACTTTCATGGTAGAAGCTCTTTTCTGAATAGAAGCTTGTTTTACCTGAAGCAATCATTTCTTTTACCCAACTTGGAACAGTAGCGCCTTCTGCTTCCATCTTAGCAACGGATTTTTCAACACCGATTGCATCCCAAAGTTCAAATGGTCCTTGCTCCCAACCGAAGCCCCATTTCATCGCTTGGTCGACAGACTGAACATCATTTGCAATTTCGTAGCATTTTTCTGCAGAATAAATTAATACTGGCTTAATTAAGCTCCAAATTAATTGGCCTGCACGGTCATCTGCATACGCTAATGTTTTAATTTTTGCTGGTAAGCCTTTTGCTTGTTTTGCTGCTTCTGTTGAAGCTGTTTTTAATTTCTTACGTGGACCATACTCAAGTGTATTAGGATCAAGCTCTAAGATCTCTTTTCCTTTTTCACCTTTATGCTTTAAGAAGAAGCCTTGACCTGACTTCGCACCGATCCAGCCTTTTGCAGCCATCTCACGCATAAATGCAGGAGGATCAAATACTTCTTTTTCTTCACCATCAACTTGATCGTATACATTTTTGGCAACGTGTAAGAATGTATCTAAACCTACAACGTCTAATGTTCTGAAAGTGGCACTGCTAGGTCGTCCAATTAAAGGGCCCGTTACAGAGTCAACTTCACCTACTGAATATCCACCTTTAAGCATTTCTTGTACAGTCACTAACAGTCCATATGTTCCAATTCGGTTTGCGATAAAGTTAGGCGTATCTTTCGCCTCAACAACGCCTTTACCTAGAACGTTTTCAGCAAACGCTTTCATAAATGAAACAATTTCAGGATTTGTGTCATTAGTTGGGATGATCTCTAATAACTTTAAGTAACGAGGTGGATTAAAGAAGTGTGTTCCTAGGAAGTTTGCTTGGAAATCTTCAGAACGTCCTTCTGCCATTGCCTCAACAGAAATCCCTGATGTGTTAGAACTAATGATCGATCCTTGTTTACGGAATTGATCAACTTGAGTAAATACTTTCTTTTTAATATCTAAATTTTCAACAACAACTTCGATTACCCAATCAACATCTGCAAGTTGTTGCATATCATCTTCAAAGTTACCCACTGAAATTAAGTTTTTATTATCCTTCACCGTTAACGGTGCTGGCTTTTGTTTTAAAAGTTGTTGAACCGCGTTTGCACTCAATCGATTACGGACAACTTTATCTTCAAGAGTTAAACCTTTCTTTGCTTCTGCTTCTGTCACTTCACGAGGTACAATATCAAGCAATAGCGTTGGAATGCCTACGTTTGCTAATACTGCAGCAATCCCTGAACCCATGACACCTGATCCTAGTACAGCTGCTTTACGAATTTGACGAACCATATTTGTCCTCCTTCTCCTGAAACATTTGAATGAATACTCATTCATTTTTCTATTAAAAAAATATTGAATTGCGCAATAACTTTTCTACTAACATAACTATATCGAATTTTGTTTCATTTAGCAAGGGCAATTTCTGAAAATTAATAATTATTTTTTGCCATGTTAGCAGCTCCCATGTATCGTTTGAACATCTTTGCCGCACGATAAACATGTATCGTTAAGGATACAAAAAACATTGTGGCATATGAGGGAGGCTACACTATGATGCAGCAGCAACAACAAAGTCAACAGCAACAAATGCCAATGAACCAGCAACAAGGAGTCATGCCTCAACCCCCAAATGTCGTGACTAGTAAAGACCACCTTTACATTTCGGACATGCTTTCTTGGAACTTACTTGCAATGAAGAAGTGCCACTTCTTTGCCCAACAATGTACAGACCCTGAAGTAAAGGGTGCAATTGAGAAAGCCGGGCAAATGCATAAGCAACATTATGAGCGGATTCTGCAACATTTTCAAACGCAACAAAATCAAATGAATCAAGCACTTCAATAACAGGAGGGTTTCTGCATGAGCCAACAAACAAAAATCCAAAACCCTGAAACACAAGTTCCTAAAACACCACAAATGTCAGATCGCGACTTTATTAATGACGTACTAGCTACTGAAAAGTATATGACGGCTTCTTATAGTTATGCAATGAATGAGGCAAGTCATGAACAATTATACAAGGATATTAATGCGATTTGTAACGAAACGCAAGATTGTCAGCGTGAATTGTTCAACGTCATGTTTAAAAAAGGCTGGTACAGCTTTGATGCCGCATCACAGCAACAACTTGATCAATCTTACCAACAGTTTTCTGGGTACAGCAGTCAGTTCCCATATAGCTAGGACATCAGATAAGCGGGAGTTGGCTGGTTAGTGGCTGCAATATGGAGGCCTGGAGTTGGGCAGGTCAGTAACATTGAGGCAGCAACATGTGAACGTCGCTTATGGTATACACATTTGCTGGTACAAAACGAAGCGACAGCGAGCTAGGATCACTTGGAGCTAGACAAGGTACCATAAGCATCCTTTAGCGATACTGAATTTAATTCAACGAGAGAAGAGGCTAATCACCACTGTGATTGCCTCTTCTCTGTTTTTAACGGACTGAAAAGCGCTTATTTATAAGAAATTAACGATTTTCCGGTGTAAGGGGACTCAGATACCCTTATTGAGCTAAAACACAGCTTATCTGAAGGCATCTTGGCTAAATAGCGTCCACTGAGTCCGCTAAACTTTATAAATCAATGTTTCTAACTACAATAAGGTCCTCTCAGTCCGCTTAGGTTTTTCAGGCAGTCCTGGACTTTATTTATTTCGATGTTTTTGGTTTAATGCTTGAATCTCCGTAACAAGCTCCTTCATCTTTTCCTTCGCATCAGGATACTGCTCATTCCAATGTTTTACCAATGGAGGCATACTCTTTGAGATATGCGTGTACAGCACCCAAGCCTGCACTTTTTCTTTTAACACTTCATCTTCGACACCCAGTAATAGCTCAGTGTATTTCTCTAATAAACCATCTAATTGTTCCCTCAATTTTTCGTCCACAATTTCACCTCATTATATTGTCTTATTTCTATTATAACGAAGGACGAGGCGGTTTCAAAAATGATAACTATTCTTTATCTTTCACACGCAATAACCTTAGACCATTCAGCGTAACAAGTAATGTTGCACCCATATCCGCAAATATCGCAATCCAAAGTGTTAACCACCCAGGAATGACGAGTAATAACGCCAGTGCTTTTAACCCGAGGGCAAAGGCAATGTTTTGCTTGATAATCGTCAACGTTTTTCGACTTAATCGAATAGCAAAAGGAAGTTTTCTTAAATCGTCACCCATTAAGGCTATATCTGCTGTTTCCAGCGCCGCATCAGTTCCTGCACCACCCATGGCAATTCCAATGTCCGCTGTTGCAAGGGCCGGTGCATCGTTCACACCATCACCAACCATCACGACCTGCCCGCTTTCCTTCATTTGTTTAACATATTTTAATTTTTCATCGGGTAAAAGTTGTGCTTTCACTTGGTCAATCCCAAGTTCATTCCCAATCGCTTTCGCTGTTTCTTCATTGTCTCCCGTTAGCATGGTCGTATTTTTAACACCTAACTGTTTTAATCGACGAACCGCAGCAGAACTGGATGAACGAATGCGATCCGAGACAGCAATATAGCCAAGAAGCTCATTTTGCTTACCGACTAAAATTACCGTTTTCCCTTGTTTCTGCAGCGAATGTACCTCGGCAGGAACGTCTATTGTTAGCTCTTTAAAAAAGATCGGACTGCCAACATAATAACTTTCATTATTAATTAATCCCGTAATCCCTTTTCCAGTAATTGAACGGAAATGGTCAACTTTTTGCTTTGAAGCCTCAATTCCTTCTTGTGATGCTCGTTGCATAACAGCCGAAGCGAGCGGATGCGCTGAACTTTTTTCTAAATAAGCACCAACCTTTAACACTTCCTGCTCTGTGTACGGATCAACAGCAACAACATCCGTTACTTCTGGAACACCGTTTGTTAACGTTCCGGTTTTATCAAAGGCGATCGTTTGAATAGAACCGAGTTGCTCTAAATAAACACCGCCTTTAATGAGAACCCCGTTTCTGGCACTATTCCCTATTGCTGTTACGATCGATACAGGTGTAGAAATGACAAGCGCACACGGACAACCGACAACTAAAACGGCCAACCCTTGATAAACCCACAACGACCAATCTGCACTAAAAAATAGAGGCGGAACCGTAGCAACCCCTAGGGCAACAAGCATAATGAGCGGCGTATAATATTTGGCAAACCGATCGACAAATGCTTGCGAAGGAGCACGCTCGGCTTGGGCTTCTTCAACAAGCTCAATAATTTTAGAAAGCGTCGTATCTTCCACTCTTTTTGTCACTTTTATTTCTAACAAACCTTCTTCGTTCAACGTCCCGGCATACACTTCATCATTCGCGCTTTTGGCAACAGGTATTGATTCACCTGTAATAGCTGCTTGATTGACTGTAGAAACTCCATGTTGAACGGTTCCATCCATCGGAATTTTCTGTCCCGGCTTTACAATCATAACATCGCCTATTTCGATTTCATCGACAGCCAATTCAACCATTTCTCCTTGCTTAATGACAGTTGCTGTTCGAGGCGCTAGGTCCATTAATGAACGAATCGACTGTCTCGCCTTATCCATAGAAAAACGTTCAAGCGCTTCACTAATAGCAAATAAAAAGACAACCGTAGCTCCTTCCCCCCACTCTCCAATGAGGGAAGCACCAATAATCGCAATCGTCATGAGCGTTTTCATATCAAAGCGAAACTTAGTTAGATTTTTTAAGCCTTGCCAAAATAGTTGATGGCCCCCAATCACCATAGCTGCCGCAAAGACACCTATCGCTAGACCGTCACTTTCTCCTCTTTGTAAAACGAGTGCCCAACCGATAATTAGTAGAAGTCCGGAAATGACGGTTTGAATAAAATGTTGCTGCTTCCAAAAAGGCTTTTGTTCTAACTGTCGTTCTTTTTCCGGGTACACTTTTAAATTCTCAAAGGCACCGGCTTTTTCCAACTCTTCAATAGAAACTTCTCCATACACTTTTAGTTTAGAAGCTCCAAAATTCACTTTTGCATCCGATACTTGCGGGAGCTCCTTTACATTTTTCTCGAAAACACCTGCACAATTGGCACACGTAAATCCTTGAATCCGGTATGTTTTTTCTGTATCATTCATGTCCTTTCCCCTCTTTTCCATGTTCCATTCCATTCAGAATTAACTGTTTTACATGGTTATCGTCAAGTGAATAAAAGACAAGCTTTCCTTCTTTACGAAACTTGGCTAACCCGATATTTTTAAGTAATCTCAAGTGATGAGAAGCTGTTGCTGTAGACGATCCGATAATCGTTGCAATGTCACACACACACAACTCTTCTTCTGACGCTAAAAGAAAGGCAATTTTTAATCTCGTTTCATCTGCTAACGCTTTAAAGATTTTTGCTGTAACATCAAAAGGTTCTTCTTTCATTAATGTTGTTAAACGATCTACTTTTTCCGAGTCATATTGAAAAACTTCACATTGATCTCCTTTGGCCATAACCAATCACCTCTTGTTATTCAAACCATCGTTTGAATGTATATATTCTTATCATACTGCTAATCATTCAAACGTTCAAATAAATATTTGATTGTTTAATACAAAAAAACACAGGAATATTCCTGTGCTTATTTTTATGCTATATCAATCTGTTTGGTGAATGAGACGAATGAGACGATATACCGTTGTGAATACCTTAAATCAATAAGTTCACCTGCGATGTTAATAACAGGATTGATTGGATCATCATGATGAATAAATACGATCTCACCGATTGAACGATCATCTAAATACACTTGGTTACCAATCGACATCTCCATGATCCGTTGAATAAATAAATAAGTCATTTTCGGATCTAATTTACCAAATGCTTCACTTTTCATTTGCTTTAAGACTTCGTACAAAGCTACCTGACCTCGGTAAACACGGTCGGAAGTCATCGCATGAAAGATGTCTGCGATCGCTATAATTTTAGAATAGCGGTGAATTTCATTCGCTGCCCTTCCATACGGGTACCCCTTTCCGTCTTCACGTTCATGGTGCTCTAATGCCATCAAACAAATCTCATCACTAAAGTGGCCGCTCTTTTTCAAAATGTCATATCCATAAACTGGGTGTCTTTTAATTGTTTCATACTCTTGGTTGGTCAGCGGACCTTTTTTGAGTAAGACTTCATCAGGAATGTCCAACTTCCCTATATCATGTAAAAGACCACCAAGTGAGATTGTATTTATCTCATCCTGAGAATACCCAAGCCATTTAGCTAACAGTGAAGCTAACACGGAAACCCCGATATTATGTCGGTAAGTATAATCATCCTTACAAAGAATTCCATTCATCAATGTTGACAGGTCATAATTTAATGAGATTTGTTCAACGACAGGCATTACTTTCTCTTCCACTTCCAGCAGTACTGTGTCATTGTCTTTAACTTTTGAGAAAATTTCTCGTATTTCACCAACTGTATTATTAAGTAAAAGCTCTTGTTGAAAAGGCGCTAATAGAGATGATCTTATAACAGGCACAAAATTTTCCCTGTAATTATTGATATTAAAACCCATATCAACTAAACGAAGGACATGGTGCTCGTTTAAAATCGTTCCTTCTTTAAGTAATAACGTTCCTTGTTCATTAAATATATCGTTTTTGAGACGACAACCGACATAAGAAAAGGCATGATCCTCATTCATCGTAATCCCCCATATGTACCATTACTATTAGTTAATAAATATGTAAAATTTTATTTTTATTATATAAATAATACATCTATATTAAAATTATGTAAATGAAAACACTATATAAATAGTACTTATTTACCATTACTTTTTGAATTGTCCACTTATAAAATCTTTGAATTGTTGAACAACTTGAGGAATATACCTACTTTCTACCCAAGCGATCCCAATAGAGCGTGTGCACTCATAATCCAACACTTCTATCTTTGAAACTTCTGTTTCATCGAGCCCTTTTCTTTCGGGAATCAAACTAACTCCTAAACCTGCTGAAACTAATCCGTTAACGGTTGAAACCTCTTGTCCTTCAAACGTAATATTCGGTGTGAATCCTGCATCTTGGCACAGTTGATCTGTTATCGTTCGTAGTCCGACTCCTTCTTTAAAGCCGATAAACGGTTCATTCGCTATTTCCTCTAATTTGATTCCTTTTCTAGCTGCCAACCGGTGAGACTTAGGGACGATGATATATAATTTTTCGCTAAACAACTTCTCCCAATGAAATCCAACCGTTTGCACAGGCGCTGACGTTAAGCATAAATCAACTTCTCCTGTTGTGAGTTGTTCAATTAAAACGTCTGCGGTACTTTGAAAAAGTTGAAATTTTACATGTGGAAATGTTTTTCTATATTGTCCGATTAAATCCGGGACGAGATGCGACCCTAATGTATGCAAAAAAGAAAGAGCAATCTGACCATGGTCAGGATGAACGATATCAGTCAGCTCTTGCTTTCCGTCTTCAATCAACTGAAGCGACTCATTCACTCTCGATAAAAACATTCTTCCGTATCTATTTAGTTTTACCGTTCTCCCGCTACGTTCAAAAAGGGGCACACCTAAATCCTTTTCTAATCTTGCAATCGATCGACTCAATGCAGGTTGTGAAATAAAAAGCTCTTCAGCCGCCCGAGTAAAATGCTCCACTTGAGCAACCTTTTGAAAGTATTCTAATTGCTGCCACTCCATATAACGACCAGCTTTCTAAATGTTTTTAGTTCTGATTTGATTTGATTTTATGGTTTGGATGGTTGTACTGAATTGATGCTTTTACTGATTTTTTCTTTTACTGAACTTAGTGTTGGTGTTTCACTATTACATTTTTGCATTAATTTTATGAAAATTATAAATTGGAAGTTATGAGTTGTCAAAAGTATGATTAAGAGTACATAGCAAAAAAAGGGGTAGGAAATACAGTGACTCATATTACAAAAGATCATTCTAGTTACTATAAAACGATAATTGCCTTGTTTTCAGGAAGCTTTGTCAGCTTTATGATTTTATACTCGATGCAAACACTAATACCTGTCTTTTCTAACGAATTCGAGGTTACACCTGCGGTTGCCAGCCTTGCGCTATCCATTACGACAGGATTTCTAGCCGTGACGATGTTAGTGACTGCAATTGTTTCCGATTCAACCGGGCGCAAACGAATGATGACATGGGCATTACTTCTCTCATCATTGCTTTGTATATTAACTGCTTTCAGCTCTAATTTTACAAGTCTCCTCGCAATTCGGGCATTACAAGGGATTGCACTTGCAGGGTTTCCTGGGATTGCGATGACATATGTAAGTGAAGAGTTCCATCCGAAGACGCTCGGTGTGGTGATGGGAATATACGTTAGTGGTACTACTCTCGGCGGTTTGTCTGGACGACTGATTACTGGGGTTTTAACCGACTGGTTTTCATGGCAGGTTGCTGTTGGTACCATCGGCGGAGTCAGTGTATTGTTAAGTATTTTATTTTGGACAATGTTACCTGTCGACATTCATTCAACGCGAAGTAAATATACAATAAAAAAGTTAATTCCTTCTTTGATGTCCCAGTTGAAAGACCGTAAATTACTAGCGCTCTTTATCATCTCTTTTGTGTTAATGGGAGGCTTTGTTACGGTCTATAACTACATCAGTTTTGTTTTAATGGCAGCTCCATATTATTTAAGTCAATCGATAATTGGGCTCGTTTTTCTTATTTATTTAGTAGGAACGTTTAGTTCAACGTATATGGGAAAAGTAAGCGACCAATTCGGCAAGCAACAAATGCTTCCGGTAACGATTATGATTATGCTCATTGGTGCGGTGTTGACGTTAAGTTCCAACCTTTGGCTCATTTTGTTTGCTCTCGCTGTTTTTACTTTTGGATTTTTTGGCAGTCACTCGATTGCAAGCAGCATGGTTGGTCAATTGGCTACAAATTATAAATCTCAAGCGGCATCTCTTTATTTGCTTTGTTATTACCTCGGATCTAGTGTTATCGGAACGAGCGGTGGCATGATCTGGGTGATGTTTGATTGGACTGGGATCGTACTGACGATTTGCGGACTGATTTTAATTGCGTTGCTGATGGTCGTTTGGATTCGGGTGGAGTTACGGCGGGAAGTGCGCGTGGGGGATGAGAGTCAGGTGGTTTGATGGTTGGTACTGTAGTCATAATCGTAACCAGTTTTTATGATATCGTTTCTCATGAGACAAAAGTAATTAACCAATTTTTAATAAAGGAAAACGATGTTTTTTAATGAATTCTACAGTATAGGTTTTTTTGAGGAGGAAAAGATGTTGAATGAAGTTGAAGCAGCGTATATCGCAGGGATCATTGACGGCGAAGGAACTATAACCTTAACTAGGTTGCATAAAAATGAGTATAGACGTCCAGTCATCACTATTGCTTCAACTGATATCGAGTTGTTAACCTATCTTCAATCAATCATACAGGGCACAATTACTAGTAAAAAGAATTACTCACCTAAATTACATAAAGACTCTTACACCCTCACAATAAAATCTAAGGTCACTGTCTTTTATATTCTAGAAAAAATCATTCCCTATTTAAGGGTACCTATGAAAAAGTGCAGAGCAGGATATTTACTGAAAAATTATAACCAAGTAACTCTAAGAAATGGCAAATATAATGATGCCTTGAGAAAAGCTAAACTTGAGTTTGAAGAAGGATTTTTTAAACTATAAAAAGATGTTATTTAAAAAGCATATTAACATCGATTGCATAACATAAAACCAAACTTCCACTAACGTAAATACTAAAACAACACAAAGAAAAAGACCACCTAACACGGTGGTCTTTTTCATAATAATTTGGTGGAGACGGTGGGACATGCTTTTCCGTGCTTTCGCTACGGCACTGACTATATCTTGAACTTATCGGATAATCCGTTAAGTTCCTTGGCGTCTTATACAGAATATATATTTGTCATCTGACAGAATTCTGTATCCTAGTACTACCTAACTCTTTCTTTAGGTAGCCTATAAGTCGATACACGGCTGTTGAATTACTTCACATACCGCTCGATATTGCCTTATCACTATGATAGTGACTTAGGTTTCATCGATTAAGCCAAGTTTTCACTTACGTGTTACCACGCAAGGCGACCCAATTTCTTGATCGAACCCACGTCCAAGAATGTCGACACTTAAGCTTCTACGAGTGTAGTTACTGTATTAGCATTTCGCACTTACGTTGGCCCAGTAACAGGCTTCAGTAAGGCTAGTCTGATTAATCTCTTCCTTCGTCCTCAGACGGAGGACAGCCGGCGTAGCCCACTTAGAGTGAGTCCCAGTCCCTACCACATGGGCGATGGAGGGTGGAACCGCAAAGCGCTATTAAGCTGCTACTGCGAAGTTATTGTTAGTTTTGCCAGTTATAGGCGTTGGCGTTTTAACGAGGCCGACCCCCTCGACTCGCAACTTAAGCTCAACCCACCCCTGTCGAATCCAAAACGTCCCCAGATTATAAATAGCATTTGCGACTTATTCAGACGCAACTGCTGAAACAGAAGTAAGCTACTGAGCTAGTTGTAATCCAGAAGCGATCATCTCGCCGTCTGGAATTACATTATAGCATATCTAGAGTACTTTTCAAATGACAAATATTGTAAGGTGAAAACCAACTTAATCATTCGAACCTCACATTGCATTGTATCCATCCATCATCAAATGAAAAGAACAATTAAAAATGACTGCCCTACAAGCAACGCATTAAACTCGCTGCTTGTCACGGAAGGCACGTTCAATTTCACGCTTTGCATCTTTCTTTTTCAAGTCTTCACGTTTATCAAACTTCTTCTTACCTTTCGCAAGACCAATTAATACTTTAGCAAAGCCATTTTTAATATACACTTTTAATGGAACGATCGCATACCCTTGTTCCTTTGAAGCACCTATCAGTTGGTTAATTTGCTTTTTATGAAGCAATAATTTTCTCGTTCTCAGTGGATCATGGTTATAGCGATTTCCTTGTTCATATGGATTGATGTGCGCATTCCATAAGTAGATTTCACCGTTTTGTATCTTAGCAAACGCATCTTTAATATTCATTTTACCGGCACGGATTGACTTAATCTCCGTACCTTGCAATACCATCCCTGCTTCAAATGTTTCTTCGATATGATAGTCATGGGATGCTTTCTTATTTTGAGCAATGACATTACTGTCTTTTTTCGCCATTTCTCATACACCTACCATTTTTTGACGTCGTTGTCCTATTATATCAAAACATAAGAAAAATTCATAGAGAAGGTAACTAAACAAAGTACTCTTGTTCGTCGGCAGGGTGCATGATCGCTAGGTACGTAATCGCTATAAGAAGTGCCAATAAAATTTACTTGTTTGTTCTAGGTTCTATTGAAGCCATTAGTGTGGATCAAATTTTTAGCGGACTCACAGGACCTTATTTGATGAAATATTGTTAATATGAGTAGCTAAGAGGACTCACAGGCCTTTATTCTCGGTTTTCACAGTCGTTTTTAGGCGATTTAGAGTAAATAAGGGCCTCTCAGTCCTCTAAATTGAAAAAAACAGCTATTTTACTAAAATAAGGGCTTCTCAGTCCTCTAACGAAAGGAATTAGCCTCACCGCTAGGATTGGAGAACTCATTCTTTGCACATTCACGAGAAATCAACCAAAAAGACGACAAACAAATGTTGCCGTCTTTTCCGATTATGCAAAAAATACTATATTAACGCTTTTTCTTCCCTTTATTGCGTTTACTTCTCGGTGCATTTTCATAAAAGCCTTTTTTCTTTTTCCGTTTGCCTTTATTTTTCTTGTCATTGTCTCCAGCAGCGCCTGGACCACCGTCTTTTCCGCCGCCAGCTCTCTTACCACCGCCGCGCTTCGGACCTACGATGACTTTCGGAGAGGCATTACGCTCACGTTTCTTCGCTGGCTCTTTCATGCCGACGATTTCAAAGTCAATCGAAGACTCATCAACGTTTACATTAATACAACGGACTTCAAGCTCATCACCAATACGGAACACATTGCCCGTACGCTCGCCGATCATCGCATAAGAACGCTCATCATAACTGTAATAGTCATCCGTTAGATAACTAACATGCACAAGACCTTCGATTGTATTTTCTAACTCAACAAAGATACCGAAGTTCGTTACACCACTAATGATACCGGTGAATGTCTCACCGATTTTATCTTCCATGAACTGCGCTTTTTTCACTTCGTCCGTTTCGCGCTCAGCATCTACAGCACGGCGCTCCATTTCCGACGAGTGCTTCGCAATCTCATCTAGGCGGTGTTTCCAATGACTTTGCGTTTTTTCGTCTGTCTTTTTTTCGATTAAATACGTACGAATTAGACGGTGAACGATTAAGTCAGGGTAACGGCGGATTGGCGACGTAAAGTGTGTGTAAAATTCAGTCGACAAACCAAAGTGACCTAAGCTTTCCGGATCATACTTCGCTTGTTGCATCGAACGAAGCATAACCGTACTAATGACCGTTTCTTCCGGCTCGCCGCGAACCGCTTCAAGCAGCTGTTGTAAGGCACGCGGGTGAATAGAGTTTGCTGTTCCGCGAACGACGTATCCAAAGTTCGTAATAAATTCTAAGAACTTATTGAGCTTCTCCTCTTTAGGGTCATCGTGAATTCGATAAATAAACGGTACTTTCAGCCAATGGAAGTGTTCCGCAATCGTTTCATTGGCTGCCAGCATGAACTCTTCAATTAAGCGTTCAGCTACTGAACGCTCACGGATGACAACATCCGTCGGTTTTCCTTCTTCGTCAACTAATACTTTGGCTTCTTTAAAGTCAAAGTCAATCGCACCACGTTCAAAACGTTTTTTACGTAAGATATCCGCTAACTCACCCATTTGCTTAAAAAATGGAATAAGCGGCTCAAAACGCTGTAATACCTCTTCGTCTTCATCTTCTAAAATTTTGCGGACTTCTGTATACGTCATTCGTTCAGTCGTTCTGATCACACTTTGGAAAATATCGTGACCTACAACTTGTCCGTCCGGTGTGATTTCCATTTCACACGATAACGTTAAGCGGTCCACTTTCGGATTTAAACTACAAATTCCATTCGATAATCGGTGCGGAATCATCGGGATTACGCGGTCTACTAAGTACACACTCGTCCCGCGCTCTTCTGCCTCAATATCAATCGGTGATCCTTCTTTTACATAATAACTGACGTCGGCGATATGAACACCGAGTGAATAGTTCCCGTTTTCAAGACGTTCCACATTAACTGCGTCATCTAAGTCCTTCGCGTCCGCACCGTCAATTGTAACGATCGTCTTGTCACGCAGGTCGCGACGATTTTTAATTTCTTCTGGATCAATTTCATCAGGAACATTTTCTGCTTGATCAAGAACATCTTGCGGAAATTCCTGAGGTAAACCGTGCTTATGAATGATCGATAAAATATCAATTCCCGGGTCATTTTTATGCCCTAGAATTTCTGTTACTTCCCCTTCTGCACTATTACGTCCTTCAGGGTATCTTGTCAGTTTCACGACAACTTTATGGCCTTCTGCAGCGCCTTTAGAAGCTGTTTTTGGAATGAAAATGTCATTTGGGATCCGCTTATCGTCAGCGACAACCATTCCATATTGTTCATGGTCCATGTATGTACCAACAATTTGTTGGAGACCACGCTCAATAATACGGATGACACTACCTTCAGGGCGTGTTCCAGTCGACTTCGGATGCAGACGAACAAGAACGATATCCCCGTTCATCGCGCCTCCTAAATCACTTTGAGACACATAGACGTCGGTTTCTCCTTGCACCTCCGGAATAATAAAAGCAAAGCCTTTTGCATTTCCTTGAACTTTTCCTTTTATTAAATTCATTCGTTCAGGCACACCGAAGCGGTTGCTACGCGTACGAACAATGAGTCCTTGCTCTTCCATTTCGTTTAAAATTTTTACAAATTCCTTAAATTCACTTGAATCGGTTAATCCAAATGCTTCTTCCAGCTCGGTGACAGTTAATGGCTTGTACGCCTCTTCTCTCATAAAAGCTAGAAGATGTTGAATTTTTTCTTCACTCATTACTTACACTCTCCTTTCTATTCTTTACGTAGTAGACCAACTTAAAGTTTCTAAAAATTGATATACGTCTTCGTGTAATTGTTCTTTTTCTTTATCCAGCGTTATAACATGCGTAGAATTTTCGTACCACTTGATGTCTTTTTCATCACTTTCCACTTCGTTATATATAATATTTGCGCTTTCAATATCAATCATTTCATCATGACGGGCCTGGATAACCATAACAGGTGAATAAATATGGTCTAGGTGCTCCCTTACATCGTTTATGAGTTGTTGCAGCGCATTTAATGTTTGCATCGGTGTTTTTTTAAATTCGACTATTTCTTGCTCAATTTGCTCTTCACTTTTTCTTTCACGACGCTTATACTCTTTAGCATATTCGACAACACCTGCATACATCGACTCTTGTGTCTTCGGATTCATCGGGGCACACATCGGTACTACTCCCTTTACCGGTAAAGTGTAGCCGATTTTTAGAGAAAATACACCTCCGAGCGAAAGTCCGCAAACCGCGATCTCATCATGACCGCGCTCTTTTAAGAAATTGTAACCTGCTTCAACATCCTTCCACCAATCATCAGGGCCCGTGTGCACAAGTTCTTCCGGCGGGACACCATGACCTTTGTATAACGGCGCATGGCATGTATAACCTCGCTCTTGCAAGTGTCTGCCGAGCATTCTAACGTCGGCAGTATTTCCTGTAAAACCGTGAAGTAATAACACCGCACGCTTCCCGCCTTCAAATGTAAATGGTTTTGGAGCTACTATCTTCATACGACCGAACCTACCTTTTCATTTCACAGACCTCAATATAGTGTTTAGTTTCACCTGAATTTGCGTTCTCTATGAGAAGAAGTACAGAAACCATTTCTTCTATGTATTGGTCTGATTTTCCAGTTTCTGATTTGATAAAGAAAACTCGCCGATTGGCGAGCCTAAGGGTGAAGACAGAGGCGTAGTTGCTCTTATACTTGATACTTTAAAATTTTCAGCCTCGTCGAGAATTATCTATGCAAAAATTTTATACTTTCCTAATGTGTAAAGAGAACCCGCCGATTGGCGAGATTTTTTCTGGGATATAAAGAAAAGCAGTGAAGATCGCTTCAGCTGCTTTCGTTTTTTTACATAAAATATGCTACAGCAATTGTTAAGACAAAGAACAACACCGCTAGAACAACTGTTGCACGTGCAAGAACTGCATCTATTCCACGAGCTTTTTGTTTACCGAGTAATTGTTCTGCTCCACCAGAAATCGCCCCTGCTAGACCTGCACTTTTACCAGCTTGTAATAAAACGACAGCAATTAGTGCAATCGACACAATAATTAATAAGACGAACATTAACATTTCCATTGATTGATCCACCTCCAGGCACAGTATGCGCTTATACTAATGTATCACAAAATGCCGTGCTTTAGCAATAGTAATACGGTGAGTTGCGTATACGGCTACAAGAGTTGGATTTTCTTTCATTCATTCTAAGTCGTTTTTTTGTGGGTTGCGCAAGCGTTAACTATAGTTCCCCTCACACATTTTCCAGCATTAGAAAAAACGGGTTGGTTCCTCCTGTTTCTGATCTACCTTTTCCATTATTAGTAAAATACGGGCTCGTTCCTGCTGTTTCTGACCTGCTTTTACCAGTAATAGTAAAACGCGAGCTCGTTCCTGCTGTTTCTGACCCACTTTTACCAGCATTAGTAAAAAGCGGGCTCGTTCCTGCTGTTTCCGACCTACTTTTACCAGTATTAGTAAAAAACGATCTCGTTCCTGCTGTTTCTGACCCACTTTTACCAGCATTAGTAAAACGCGGGCTCGTTCCTGCTGTTTCTGACCCACTTTTACCAGTATTAGGGGAATGTAAAATATTTTGTGTAAATGAATTTTTTCTGATAAAAAGTTTATACTGATACTAGCTCTTACCTGATAGGGGGATAGGGCGCTGCTGGAGAGCAACTCGAGCACCTATCAGGGTTCTGCA
>NZ_JAOTPO010000028.1 GCF_029028005.1 Alkalihalobacterium chitinilyticum | reverse complement strand
GACACCATGTGGTGTCACTGATTATCCGGTATTAGCTCCGGTTTCCCGAAGTTATCCCAGTCTACAGGGCAGGTTGCCCACGTGTTACTCACCCGTCCGCCGCTAACCTCATAAGAGCAAGCTCTTAATTGGTCCGCTCGACTTGCATGTATTAGGCACGCCGCCAGCGTTCGTCCTGAGCCAGGATCAAACTCTCCATAAAAGTGTTTGATATAGCTCATTGTCACAAACGTGACGTTTTTAAAACATTGACGAGATATCATGTATCTCATTTATTTCGCTTGGCTTTTTGTTCAGTTTTCAAAGAACTTTTTTCGTCGCTTGTTGTTGGCGACTTTTATAGTATATCAAGTGTCTCTCTTTGTGTCAACAACTTTTTTTAATGTTTTTTTCTTAAAGCTTGTTTCATTGACAACGAATATAAATATACCAAGTTACCGAGCAAAGATCAACAACTTTTTTAAGGAAATCATTTCCTTTATAAGAAGTATCCTCTACTTCATTCAAACCAACAAAACATTAAGTTTTACAAATAAACATCTTCTTTCTATATTACCAGAAACAAAATCAAGGGAGGCCACTAAGCGGCCTCCCTTGATTTTTTATTATTAATGTAAGAAAGCAAAGAATAGAACGAAGATAACGAATAACACGTACATAATCGGATGAACTTCTTTACCCTTACCTTTTACGATCATTGTTATTGGATAGAAGATAAATCCTAACGCAATCCCGTGAGCAATACTATATGTTAACGGCATTGCTACTACCGTTAAAAATGCAGGAACTGCAATCTCAAATCGCTTCCAATCAATTAACCCCAGCGATGATGCCATTAAGATACCAACAATGATTAAAGCCGGCGCTGTAACTTGCGGTGTTACAACTGTAAGTAACGGCGAGAAGAACAATGCTATTAAAAACAAGCCCGCTGTAACAACTGATGTAAATCCTGTACGCCCTCCTGCTGCAACACCTGATGAAGACTCAATGTAAGCTGTCGTTGTTGATGTTCCTAGGATCGCACCAATTGATGTTGCACTTGAGTCAGCAAGTAACGCTCTATTTGCACGTGGAAGTTTATTATCTTTTACAAACCCAGCTTGGTTCGCAACCGCATATAATGTTCCAGCTGTATCGAAGAAATCAACGAATAAGAAAGTTAAAATAACTACTAATAATTGAATAGTTAAGACTTGACCCCAGCCTACTTCACCGATATAAGTAAACGCCTGCCCAAATGTAGGAGCTAAACTCGGAACTGAAGAAACAATTTGTTGTGGCATGTCAATTAACCCAACAATGATCCCAGCAATAGCTGTTAAGATCATTCCGTAGAAAATTCCACCTTTAACACCACGAACCATAAAAATAACTGTAACAACTAATCCAAAGATCGCAAGTAATGTAGTACTTGCTGTCATATCGCCTAGCGTTACTGCTGTAGCTTCATACGGCACAACAATACCCGCACTTTTTAATCCAATAAAAGCAATGAACAAACCGAT
Organism: Alkalihalobacterium chitinilyticum; assembly: GCF_029028005.1. Classification (GTDB taxonomy): domain Bacteria; phylum Bacillota; class Bacilli; order Bacillales; family Bacillaceae_F; genus Alkalihalobacterium; species Alkalihalobacterium chitinilyticum. The sequence goes on along the minus strand of NZ_JAOTPO010000028.1, from coordinate 43,521 downwards.
ACCGGCACCAGCTGCATATTTCAATTCAGCCGGAATGGCATTAATAATTATTTCACGAATACCTGATAATGTAATAATAATAAAGATAATACCGGAAACAAATACACCGAACAACGCAATTTGCCAATCAATCCCCATACCAATAACAACGGAAAATGCAAAGAATGCATTTAGACCCATACCTGGTGCTAAAGCAATTGGGTAGTTTGCAACTAGACCCATAATTAAAGTACCGATTGCTGCAGCCAATGCTGTAGCAACAAAGACAGCTCCGATATCCATCCCTGTAGCACTTAAAAGGTCTGGATTAACAAATAAAATGTAAGCCATTGATAAGAACGTTGTTACCCCCGCAATTGTCTCTCGCTTGTAACTCGTTCCGTTTTCCTTAAAACGAAAAAAACGATCCATTGAAAATTACCCTCCTCATTATTGTCTAAAATTATCGTTCCCAGATTTTCAACAAATCATTTGAGACTATCTCAAAGTCAGAAAAGCGCAAGCATCCGTTCGCTACTTATGGACTGGAGTCCTCCGTATGAGATAAAGGAAACACGGTGAACGTTAGTAAACCGATGTTGACTTATCTTAAGGAGGAGACGAAGTCCACTAGCCGCTGGGCGCTGGAGCTAAACAAAAAAGCTCTAGGATTTCTACCTAGAGCTTTAACGACAAAAAATCTGGAAGTCACATACAAGACACTTCATATCTCGCCTGCGTTGACATCCGATCTTTCGTAGTTAAGCTATTTACGGTAGCTTGGTAGAGACTCACGGGCCATATTCCCATGATTATACGATCGATGGTTCTATTGCTATTTCAATAGCATTAGTTTATCAACATAGTAATGAAGTGTCAATATCATTTCCGAACGTTTTTATATATATTTTTTATATTGTTCGTGTTATTCCCATTCAATGGTAGCTGGTGGTTTAGACGTAATATCATAAACAACACGATTCACATGTTTAACCTCATTAACGATACGCGTAGAGATAATTTCTAACACATCATAAGGAATTCTTGCCCAGTCTGATGTCATTCCATCTATTGAAGTAACCGCACGAATACCTACTGTATAGTCATACGTTCTAGCATCACCCATAACACCAACACTTCTCATGTCAGGAAGTGCTGTGAAGTATTGCCAAATTTCACGATCCAACCCAGCTTTTTTAATTTCATCTCTTAAGATTGCATCTGATTCACGAACAATCTCCAATTTTTCTTCTGTAATTTCTCCTAGTACGCGAATTCCTAAGCCCGGTCCTGGGAATGGTTGTCTCCATACGATTTCATCCTTAATCCCTAACTCCGAACCTAACTTACGTACTTCATCTTTAAACAACGTATTTAATGGCTCAATTAACTTGAAGCTCATATCTTCAGGTAATCCACCTACGTTATGGTGAGATTTAATCGTTTGAGCAGTAGCCGTACCACTCTCAATAATGTCGGTGTAAAGTGTACCTTGAGCTAGGAAGTCCATATCAGTTAATTGAGAAGCTTCTTCTTCAAAGACATAAATAAATTCATTTCCGATGATCTTACGCTTTTGTTCAGGATCTTTAACGCCTGCTAGTTTAGAAAGGAAGCGCTCTTGAGCATCGATTTTGATTACGTTCATATTGAAGCCTTCGCTGAAAGTTTCCATAACACTCTCTGCTTCACCTTTACGAAGAAGGCCGTGGTCAATGAACATACACGTTAGTTGGTCACCGATTGCTTTATGAATTAATACTGCAACTACTGATGAGTCTACACCGCCACTAAGCGCACATAGCACTTTTTTATCGCCTACTAGATCACGAATTTTTTGCATTTCTAGTTCAATGAAGTTTTCCATTGACCAGTTTCCTTCACATTCACATACTTTGTAGACAAAGTTTTCTAACAGTTGGTTTCCATACTGCGAATGACGAACTTCTGGGTGGAATTGTACCCCATAGTACTTTCTTGCAACATCACTCATCGCAGCTACAGGACAAGATGGGTTTTGAGCGTCAACTACGAAACCTTCAGGAGGAGCGATAATCTTGTCTCCGTGACTCATCCATACTGTTTGCTCAAGCGGTAGTCCATCATATAACTTTGAAGGATTTTCAATTTTAATCGCAGCTTTACCATATTCACGATGTTCAGCTGCTTCTACTTTTCCACCAAAGTGTTGTGTCATTAATTGCATACCATAACAAATTCCTAAGATTGGAACACCTAAATCATAAATAGCTTCATCACATTTAGGGGCCCCTTCAACATAAGCACTGTTAGGTCCACCTGAGAAAATGATCCCTTTTGGATTCATTTTCTTAATTTCTTCCGCTGTAATTGTATTCGGGTGTAGTTCACTGTATACACCTAAGTCACGAATACGTCTCGCAATAAGTTGGTTATATTGACCACCAAAGTCTAGTACAACAATCATTTCGTTGATGTTCTCCATCATTCATCCACCTTCTATTATGATTTAACTCATAGACAAAATTACGCCTACTCGCCGACTACGAGAATTTCAGTTCTCTTATGTAGTAAAAGTATAGAAAAAGCTAGAATTCCTTCGTTCCTATGCTGCGAAGACAGAATCCTAGCTTATACTCTAATATCCCGCCTTCATAGTCAGATCATTTACGGTAATCTGGTAGAAACACTTAGGCCTTATTCCTAAGAATATATGAAGGATTAAATTAATAAAATCACGGATATATTTTATCAATGACCTGCAGCATGGTCAAGAACCGATCTTTTTAATTAAATTTTCCCACAACTTCTGGTTTTCTTTCCAAACCTCTTTTGCTTGACTGTTACCATAAGATACTTTTTCATAGTTTAACGTAATTTCCGTCATATCATTCATCGAATAAAAAGAATCAATTCGAGCCGCAAATTCACGTAACGTTTCACTACGTCTTTTTACTATGCCATTGTTTCCTAAAAGCCAAATGAGCGAATGAAAGGCTAATTCAAAAGATCGCTGATTGTTAAGTTTTCCGTAACGATAAAGTAAAAATTGAACGAGTATTTTTTTCCGGAACACAAAGGCTATAATCGCTAGCATTAATAACGTTGTGGCCACAACCATCCAAAAGGCAAACTGAAAGACCAATCCATCCCGGTTAAAAGAAACTCCTGCTGCCGCCTCTTCTTCTTGAACTTCAGCTAGTGTCTCTTCTACTTCTGGTTCAACGGTTGGGTTTTCCATCTCACGTTCCCACTGAGCTTCTAATTCAGGTGTTTCAAAAACAAAGTTCGAAGCATTATTAAAGCCTTGAGTCGGCTCAAACGGTATCCATCCATGGCCTGGAAAATAAACTTCAACCCATGAGTGTGCATTGGCATTCGTAATTTGGTATAAACGGTTACCATCTGTTAAATTCTCAATTCTTTCCCCTTGAGTAAAGCCTTTGACCCATCGAGCCGGAATTCCAAGCGTCCGTAACATGACAACCATGGACGTCGAGTAATTATCACAATACCCTTGTTTCGTTTCAAATAAGAACTGATCCACATAGTCTTCATCTGGTCCTGGTACTGCGACATCCTTCGTTTCATAACGGAACCCCGCCATACGATAGTAACGCTCGATCGCTTTTACTTGGTCGTAACGATTACTAAAGTTCGCCGTGATATCTGCAGCAAGCTCTCCTACTCGCTCTGGTAATGTATCCGGAAGCTGTAAATATATATTTTGGATAGCTTCAGGGTCACCACCTGTCACTTGTCTTAACTTCGAAACCGAAAAATGCGGTTCTAAAAACGTTAGATTATACGCCTCAAGATGAATCGGATCATTACCATAATACGTATTTGCTCTACCTGTATGAGCGTCGAAGAAAACGGAAATATCGATAATCGATCCAATCGAAATATCAGTTGGTTCACCAGCATAAAATACATGTTGGAAGTTTTGATACGGTTCAAACGAAATAGAAGCTTCTACTGTTTTCACTTCTACTTCTTGTTCGAATAATGGATAGCGCATCTCGACTTGTTCTTCCGGCGTCGTTACTTCCCAGCCTTTTCCTGTATAGAAATCTTTAGATTCACCGCGCCAATACTGTGCTTGGGGAGTAACAGCTTGGAAGACAGGTGTATCATCATCCTCAAAGCCGCCTCCAAGCCTTCCATCATTCTCACCGTAACCAATTCGTTGCCGGAGCGTACCAGTTCCTTGACCCGTGTCCATTCCAATGGCAGCTTTCATAAACGGTACAGGGTCCGCCCACTGAGGTTCATACTTAGGAGCCGCATAGCCGAAACTGCTTGCTACTAAAAGGACAACACATAATGAGGCGATCAAACGGATCGGCAAGATATTAGAAAATGTCTTTACGTTTTCACGTTCAATCGTCCGATACAAGGTCATTAATCCGAGAAGTAAAAAACCAACCATAAATATACGCACAATGGAATAAGTCGCATCATACGGTGTAAACGTATCAATCACTGTAATATATATAATGGTAAAAAGCAGGAAGAATAGAATTCTCTTCGCATACACTGTCCAAAAAAACAGTAAATAGCTCATGACAGCTAGAAGAATAAAGAACAGTAAACTTCTAAACATATCTGTAAGAGCAACCCAATTTCCAGCAACCATCATCATCACATTCTGTGACAAGTCATTCAGAAACAATTCAAACCAATGCAAGGAAAGAAAAGATCCTTCTAAAAACATTAAATGAAGACCGTATAAAATAATTCCTAATTTTAAAGGTAATGAAATCCAAACTTTCACTTGCATGAAGGTCAATAAGAAGAAAAATAACGTAACTCCTATAAAAAACGTAATATATCCAGTATCTGTTATATATGGTAGAGGCAATAACCATTCTAATAATAGGATATAGCTTAACATATAAAGGAAGAAGTGCCTCCCTTTATGAGCTTTCATATTAGCTGCAACCATAGTCATCACCTGCTTTTCATCAGTTCCGAATTAAACTTTTCATCGGTAAATTGATACACCTTGACTCTTTGCATACGAAGGGACTGTACATACTGTTGATCTTCAACTTGTCCAGAAACCCAGCAAACAATCACTTGAATATTCATAGCTCTTAAATATTGGAGCCATTCGTAATCTTTTTGATTGAGCGAAACAGTTACAAATATAATCGTGCCATTACGGTAAGGTTCTAATAAACTAGTTTCAGTCGGTAAAAACTGTTCTTTTCCTCCTTGAACCTTTGCTAGATGAAAATACAGCATTTGATAATGTTCTAGCGTTGTGTCCGGAATTAATACTTCAGTATCGGTTCCAACACTCACAAAACTTAGAGCATTTTGATTTTCATAACAATGTTCAGCTATGGAAGCCGTAAGTTCAACTGCTCTTTCAAACGTTTCCTCCGCACTCTTTCCAACATACCGATTAAAGAATAAGTGAAACGCTTCTCCTTGTGACGTTTCAAATTCCTTCGTCATCAGTTTCTCACTACGAGCGGAGTGTTTCCAATCAATACTAGTTAAGCGATCACCTGGAATATAGTGACGAACACCTGCTATAGACAACTCTTCTTCTAACGAATGGGCAAAAGAAACACTTTCTCCAAACCCGCCGCCCGAATTCACGCTCCAACTTTTCAAAGATTGATAGTGAGGAAATACGAGAACCGTTGTTTCAACTTTCACCGTCTTCTTCCGCTCAAAGAAACCAAACATATCGCCAATGACGACTTCTATCTCACGAAAGCAATGCTCACCCCTGGGCAGCTTTTCAATCGTATATTTGAAATCAAGCGTTCTTTTAAAAGACAGAAAGAAAAGAGCACTATTATTTACGTCATGACTCGCTTCTAGACCTTGGGGGAGTTGGTCTTTTACTCTGACAAAGCAAAACGGATGTATAAGTTTATTTTTTACAAACACTTCAACCTCAACATCATCATAAGCTCTTAAGGTATCTGCACTTAATGTCCGGTAGGCGTCAATGCGCTGAAATGTAAACAAGAAAACACTAATCGATAACAAACTAATAACGACGATACTATAAAATAAAAACCAACTAACAAAACCACCCTGGAACATTGCATAGGCAAAAAGAGTTATGTTTAACAGTAATAAAAATAAAGGTTTTACACCCTTTTTAAGAGAAGAAAAAATCAGTTTCATCGACGAGCTGCTTCCTTTTTAGCCGTAGGAACCGGAATTTTATCTAACATATTTTTAATGAGCTGTTCTGAGGTCATTTTTGCCATGCTCATATCTGTTTTTAAGAGAATTCGATGTGAGAATGTATATGGCGCTAGTAGTTTAATATCATCAGGAATGACATAATCTCTGCCTTGTAAGAATGCATACGCTTGAGACGCTTTCATGATGGCTATCGAGCCGCGCGGACTCACCCCTAGACGAATCCCGCGGTTCTCACGCGTTTCACTGACTATAGTTAAAATATAATTTTTTACTAATTCATCAACATAGATGTCTTTTACTTTTTGTTGGATCTCAATCACTTCTTCCAGTGATAAAACCGTTTCTAGCTTTTCAATCGGATGCCCTTTTTCAATTCGTTCTAGAACATCAAGCTCTTCTGCAAACGAAGGGTAACCCAGTTTTAATTTAAATAGAAACCGATCTAGTTGTGCTTCTGGCAAAGGATACGTCCCCGCATATTCAATTGGGTTTTGAGTCGCCATTACAAAGAACGGTTGTTTTAAGCGAATCGTTTCCCCATCGATAGTCACATGACCTTCTTCAAGTGACTCAAGCAGGGCTGCTTGAGTTTTCGGCGACGTACGGTTAATTTCATCCGCTAAGACGATATTGGCCATAATTGGACCTGGACGAAACTCAAAACTCATTGTTTTTTGGTTGTATATTGAAACCCCTGTCACATCAGAAGGGAGCAAATCTGGTGTAAATTGGATTCTTTTAAATTCAGCACCTAAAGTTTTGGCGATTGCTTTAACCATCATGGTTTTTCCAACACCAGGAACATCTTCTAATAGAACATGTCCGCCAGAAAGTAAGGCAACCATACTTAATTCAACTTCTTTTCGTTTACCGACTACTACTCTCTCAATATTATCTAATGCTTCCACAAGCCGATCTCTTACGTTAGCCATAACAGAAAACCTCCAATTTTCAATAACAACCTATCAATCTTATCTTAGCATGTTCAAATCCTCACGCTACTATCTTTCATTTCCAATTTTACTATAGTCTTAATCATATAGGCGAATAATATTAGGGAATTTATTATAAATTTAAAATTAAAAAACAACTTAATTATTAAGCGCAGCCTCTGAGAAGCGAAGGAGGAACCTGGCGAGCTGCCACAGAGTGTGGCGACTTTAACATTCCCACAGGACGAGGGACGGCTCATACTCTTTCTTAGTCGAAGGTCCTCTGCCGTCAGCTATTTCGGATTTTTGAATATCCTCTTATAAAGTTTAGAGTATAAGCTTTGTACTGGGAGTACTTGTTCTTCTCATACAAAGAAAAAAAGCCGTTGATACACAACAGCTTACGAAAAGTTAAGAAGAACGGATCCCTGATGAAGCATAACTTTGAATCATCTTTTGTAAATTTTTATGTGACTCTCTTAATTTAACCGTTTCGTCCATTATTCTTTGAAAACCTTCCAAATCTTTATCAGATGCATTTAACACAGACTTTGGAATACCTTCTGCAATTTGTTGTAAAGATAAATCCCGACTCACGACAATGACCACCTTCCTGTTCTTTTCTTGGACCTGTGATTTTGCCCTGTTAATTTATTTATAGATGGCTCATTTTTTTTCCTGCCAACAATGCCTAATATTTATCTACACTTACCACCACAATCACTGAAATATAGTAAAGATCATTCCTCATTTAACAAAAATCGACGGAAATCCATGCATGAAAAAGCTATATGTAGAAAAAAATTTTCTTATGGGGTAGCAGGTACCTTTAATACAATGCAGTATTAAAGGTACCTGCTACCCCGATGACAAAAGCCCCTGCCTTGGATTTGCAAAGCAGGGGCTTTATTGACACTTGATCGGTTTATTAGAATATGAATGATTAATACTAACCCATAAATAGAGAGATGGATAGAACTAGAACCAGTTGATAGGTTGAGGTTTAAGGTTTTGGAATATATGCTTTGTTTCTGTATACTCTTCAATACCTATTCTTCCTAGTTCGCGTCCAATACCAGATTGCTTATATCCACCCCATGGTGCGTGCGGGAAGTAAGTGTTGTAGTCATTAATCCAAACCGTACCCATACGCATTTTTGCTACACAGCGGTCTGCTTTTACAATATCGGTTGTCCAAACCCCACCAGCAAGCCCGTAGATAGAGTCATTAGCAAGCTTAACTGCTTCATCTTCTGTACGGAATTTCTCCACTGTAATAACAGGTCCAAAGGCTTCATCTTGAACAACCTTCATGTCTGTTGTACAGTCTGTAAAAATAGTAGGTAGGTAGAAAAAACCATTTTGTAGTTCTGGATTTTTTGGACGGCTACCACCAACTGCTAGTGTAGCACCTTCTTTAATACCTGTTTCTACATACTTTTCTACTTTTTCAAGGTGCTCAGCTGAAATAAGCGGGCCCATTTGTGTATCTTCGTCAAATCCGTTTCCAAGCTTAAATTTTTTCACTCGTTCAACAAGTGCGTTAACGAACTCATCGTGAATACTTTCTTCTACAATCAGCCTTGTACCTGCTGAACAAATTTGTCCTGCATGGAAGAACACACCGTTTAATGCTTGGTCAACAGCTGTCTCAAAATCAGCATCCGCAAAGATAATATTAGGGTTTTTTCCCCCAAGTTCAAGTGCAAGCTTTTTCACATTTACGCTTGCGGCTTGCATAATCTTCTTTCCTGTTACAAGTCCACCAGTAAAGGAAATAAGGTCAACATCAACGTTGCTAGCAAGCTCAGCACCAACTGTATGGCCCGCACCTAATACTAGGTTAGCAACTCCAGCAGGCACTCCTGCCTCTTCCATTAATTCGAATACTTTAATCGTAGTAAGAGGTGTTATTTCACTTGGCTTCATAATAAGTGTGTTACCTGTAGCTAATGCTGGAGCCAACTTCCACGATGCCTGTAATAATGGGTAATTCCAAGGTGTAATTTGACCACACACTCCAACAGGTTCGTGAATTACCTTACTAATAGAGTTAGGAATTGGAGAATCAATTAGGTCTCCGCCATCTTTATCTGCAAGATCTGCATAATAGCGAAATACTCCAGCGATATCATCCATGTCCGCACGGCTTTCCTCCACTGTCTTACCAGTATCTAAAGATTCCAATGTAGCAAGTTCTTCTTTATCTCTTTCTATTAACTCAGCAATTCTCCTTACGACAGCCCCTCGCTCTATTGCTGGAGTAGATGACCATTCTCCTTTATCAAAAACTTCTCTTGCTGCAGCAACCGCAAGCTTTGTATCCACCTCATTCCCTTCTGTTACTTTAGCAATGACTTCCTGATTAAATGGGTTTATGATCTCTCGAACTTCATTTGTTTGAGATTCAACCCATATCCCATTAATAAACATCTTTTTTACATTCATTTATTTGAACCTCCCCTACAAAGATTAACTTTGTTTTAAAAAAATTTAACGTTTTGAATGGTTTTAACTCTATCACAACCAATTAAAAATTGTAAACTAAAAAACTATTGAGGTTTTCAAACAAACCAATTCTTTCTTAAATATAGAAAGTTTTTTAATAAGCAAGTAAATGTGACAACAAATTGAACCTTTCCATTTGACATAATTTTTATTTACGATATGCTAGTAATTATAAAACAATAAAAACGTTCAGAATAAATTTAACAAATTTAATTAATTAAACAGTTAACCTTGAAGGGATTTGATAAATGTGACAGATAAAAATATAGAAGAAAAACTAGAATATGCAAAAGATTTAGTAATCAATTCTATCTCAGAGACAATGGATTTATATGGCGTAACCCCTTCTGTCGGCAGGTTATATGGAGCAATGTTTTTTCATCAACATCCTATGACACTAGATGAAATGAAGGATGAATTGGGAATGAGTAAGCCGAGTATGAGTACCGCAGTTCGAAACCTGCAGGAAAATGAAATGGTTCAGAAATCCTGGAAAAAAGGTTCAAGAAAAGATATGTATACTGCTGAAAAAGATTTCTTTAAGAACTTTATTCATTTCTTTTGTAAGAAGTGGGAAAAGGAAGTCCATGTAAACGAAGAGGCTTCCTACAAAGCACAAAAACTGCTTATGGAAATCATAGAAGATCCAGAGGCCTCCTTAGAAGCTAGAGAAACGGCACAGTCTTATTATGATTCAGTTGAAGAATCACTAGTTTACTACAAATGGCTCGAACGACTTGTGAATTCCTGCCGCTCAGGTGATATTTTTGAATTTTTACCGAAGGAAGAGACAAACGAGGAAAAAAAATAAAAAGAATTTCATTCTTATAAGGAGGTGGTAGTTAAATACCACATCACCAATGGTTTTTTCTTAATATTGCGACAAGAGACGAGCAGAAAAGAAGAACACAAAGGAGATTATTCTATGAATTTATTAATTAGAAATAGGATTAAAAGAATTTTATTAACATTGATAGTATCAGGTTTATTTATTTTTACTGCAGCATGTGGAATTGAAGAGAGTGGCTCAAATGCTTCTGGCAATAATCAAACGATTACGTTTGCAGATGCAGGTTGGGATAGTATCCGTATTCATAACGCTATCGCTAGTACAATTATAGAAAATGGATTTGGCTATAACACAGAAGTAATTCCAGGATCTGAGACTGGTTCCTTATTAGGAATTAGTAATGGAAGTATCGACGTTTACATGGAAATTTGGACTGGTAATTTCTATGATCAGTACAGAGATGCAATTGATCAAGGGGATATTATAGAGCTTTCCGTTAACTTCAGTGATACAAGTGAAGGTCTCTATGTACCTACCTATGTGATTGAAGGAGATCCTGAAAGAGGTATTGAGCCAATGGCTCCAGACCTAAAGTCTATTCATGACCTTCCAAAATATTGGGAGATATTTGAAGATGAAGAAAACCCGAGTAAAGGAAGAATTTATGGTTCAATTCCTGGTTGGGCAGCAGATACGGTATTAGAGGCAAAAATGGTCAATTATGGTTTAGATGAGTATTTTAATTACTTTCAACCAGGCTCTGATACTGCATTAAATACTTCACTTATCCGTGCGTATGAAAGAGGAGAACCTTGGGTTGGGTATTATTGGGAGCCGACTTGGATTTCTGGCCTGTATGATATTACCCTATTAGAAGATGCGCCGTATAACGAAGAAGAATGGTCAAATGGGTATCGAACAGAATTCCCATCTCAAAGATTAACTATCGCTGTGAATAATGAATTTACAGAACAAACACCAGATGTAACTAATTTCTTAAGTAACTATGAAACTAGCAGTGAGATCACAAGTAATTTGTTAGCACACATGGAACAATATGATGCAACAGATAGAGAGGTTGCTATTTGGTTCCTGGGTGAATATGAAGACTTATGGACGACTTGGGTAGACGAAGAAGTCGTCGAAAAAGTGAAGACAGCAATTCAGTAATCTTGAAATCACCTGACTAATTAAGTTTAGTTAGGTGATCTCATACAACAAAGAGTTATTAATTCTATTGAGGAGGTGCAGGTTGCATCTTTCTACCTTGCAACTATAAAAAATGAACAATTTCCCTGAATTTCTTGAGTTTAGCTTAGGTAAATATATTGAGCTATTTGTTAAATGGTTAGATACTAATTTCTCAGCATTTTTTGATGGCATTGGTGCTCCGTTATTGTGGATAATGGTTAACATCGAAAGCTTTTTATTATGGATGCCATGGTGGTCATTCTTAATTATTATTATTCTTTTAGGATGGCGTTTTACCTCACTTGGTGCAGGTATCATTTATGCACTTTTACTTATCCTTGTGGGCTCGTTTGGTTATTGGGATTTCATGATGATGACCTTAGCTATTGTTCTTGCTTCTGTCTTTATATCGTTACTTATTGGCATTCCAATTGGAATACTCATGGCCTATAGTAAAATAACTGAAACTATTATGAAACCGATTTTAGATGCAATGCAAACCATGCCAAGTTTCGTGTATTTAATTCCAGCCATGATCTTATTTGGTTTAGGAAAGGTTCCCGCCGTGTTTGCCACTATTATCTATGCTATTCCTCCTGTAATCCGATTAACAAACCTAGCCATTAGACATGTATCTAAAGACATGGTCGAAGCAGCATATTCTTTCGGTTCTTCCCCCTGGAAGGTTCTAACAAAGGTTCAATTACCACAAGCACTCCCTACAATTATGACAGGAATAAACCAAACTACAATGATGGCATTAGCAATGGTAGTTATTGCTTCTATGATTGGTGCACAAGGTTTAGGTATGGAAGTTTTAATCTCCATTAACCGAGTCGATATTGCAAGAGGTTTTGAAGCAGGTCTAGGTATTGTTATTTTAGCAATTATAATGGATCGAATTTCACAAGGCATCGCAAAGAATTCAAAGGTACCAGAATAAAATGAAAGTAGGAGTTCGATTATGACTGAAAAGGTAAAAGTTGAAAATTTAACGAAAATATTCGGACGAAATCCGAAATCGGTAATAAAGAAATTAAAACAAGGTGTGTCAAAAGAACAGATATTAAAAGAATCAAACCATACTGTTGGAATTAACGACGTCTCCTTTTCCGTGAATGAGGGAGAAATCTTCGTTATTATGGGGTTGTCCGGAAGTGGTAAATCAACCTTGATAAGATGTTTAAATCTATTAAACAAGCCTACGGATGGGAAGATTTTTGTTGATGGCGAGAATATTATGGATTACTCCAAACAGAAGTTAAGGGAGTTTAGACAATCCAAAATAGCCATGGTATTTCAGCACTTTGGGTTATTTAGTCACCGTAATGTGATTGATAATGTGGAATATGGTTTAGAGATCAAGAACATAAGTAAAGAAGACAGATTGAAGAAGGCAAAACAAGCTCTGGTTAATGTAGGTCTAGCAGGATGGGAAGATAAAATGCCCCATGAGTTAAGTGGAGGAATGCAGCAACGCGTAGGGTTAGCAAGAGCACTAGCTACTGAACCAGACATTCTTTTAATGGATGAACCATTTAGTGCCTTAGATCCTCTTATTAAAAGAGATATGCAGTTAGAATTGATGGAGCTCCAATCAAAATTAAAGAAAACGATTATTTTTATTACGCATGATATTAATGAAGCGTTTAAAATTGGAGACCGCGTTGCCGTAATGAAAGATGGACAAATGGAACAAATCGGTACCCCCGAAGAAATCATTGAGAAGCCAAAGAGTGAGTACATTAAAGATTTCGTAAAAGATATTGACCGTTCCAAGGTTTTACAGGCACAGCATGTAATGTTTAAAACAAACGCTGTCGTGTATCTAAAGGAAGGACTCAAAGCAGCTGTAAACGAAATGCGTACAAATGGTATATCCAGTGTATTTGTTCTTGATAATTCTCGTAAACTCCAAGGACTGATTACGATCGATGATACCATTAAAGCGATTAAGGAAAATAAATTAATAAAAGATATTCTCATCGAAGACTATTTTACAACTAATACAGAAACTTATTTACAAGAACTAATTCCTAAAGCAACTCAATCAAAATACCCTATTGCTGTAGTTGACGATGAAAACCGTTTTGAAGGAATTATATCCCGAGTTTCCGTGTTATCTGCTCTAGTTTAATAGGGATAATAAAATTTCAAACTCAATGTAACTTATAAAAGACAATCAGTTGTTAAAAAAATGTTAACACCTCAAAACGAAGTTATGTTAAGTTAAACTAGAACAACGCCTGTAATTTCTTAATTACAGGCGTTGTTCTAGTTTAGAAAATTATCAAAATGTTAGTTAATATTTTATCTCCAATTGGTTATAATCACATGTTATCCATTGACATTTAGTCTGAACCTATATTATAAAGTTTGTAATGAAGGTTAAACTAATTTTTAACACGCTTTACTTTTAAATTGAAGGAGAAGCTATATGAGTGAATCTACTGAAAATTCTAGAATGAAAATAGAACAAGCACAAGATAAAGTCATTGGTGCCATTGCAGAAACAATGGATTTATATGGTGTAACACCAGCTGTTGCTAATCTGTATGCAACGATGTACTTTAAAGATCAGATGACTCTTGATGAAATGCGTACTGAGCTTGAAATGAGCAAACCTAGTATGAGTACTAGTGTCCGTAAGCTACAAGAAATAGGAATGGTGAAAAAAACTTTTACACGAGGTTCTAGGAAACATACTTATGTTGCTGAGAAAGATTTCTTTCGTTCATTTATGATATTTTATTGTCAAATGTGGGAACGTGAAGTTAAGACAAATTTGAAAGCAATTGAGGAAGCACAAGAAGATTTAACAAATGTCATAAAAGATCCCGCCAGTGCACCAGAGATTGTTACAGAAGCTAACAAATCCTACGATCAATTAGAAGATTCTAAAACATACTATCACTGGTTAGAAGACTTAGTTGTAAATATAAGAAGTGGTAAAATTTATGAGTTTATACCTAAAGATCGTCGAGGTTAATTCGAATAAAATAGGTGAAAAAAATAAAGAAGTTGGTCCCTCCTATTTGGAGAGACTAACTTCTTTTGTATTTAAAAAACAATTAAACAATATTTAAATTCGTTTAGTACATATACATTTAATAGAGATTCTCTTGTGGAAGCATTGCTTAGCCTATACTTTTACTGTCCCTGCCTCAGGTGAATGAACTCCATGACGGTAGAAATCAGCAGTAATAGGCTCTAGCGGTGTACGTCCAAGGATGATGTCGGCTGCCTTTTCTGCTAACATCAATACCGGTGCATGGATATTGCCGTTAGTTACATAAGGCATGGCAGACGCATCAACCACACGTACATTTTCCAGCCCATGAACCTTCATGGTTAGCGGATCTACCACGGCCATTGGATCAGATGCTGGACCCATCTTTGCCGTGCAACTCGGATGAAGTGCAGTCTCAGCATCATTCTTCACCCATTCTAAAATCTCTTCATCTGTACGAACAGAAGGACCAGGTGAGATTTCTCCCGAATTATACGGTGCTATAGCGGGTTGAGACATAATTTCACGTGAGATTTTTACCGCTTCAATCCACTCACGGCGGTCCTGTTCAGTTGAAAGATAGTTGTAGACCATGCTCGGATGTTCTTTAGGATCTTTCGAACGAATTTTTAATGAACCTCTAGCATCCGAGTACATCGGTCCGACGTGTACCTGGAATCCGTGAGCTGTGTCTGCTTTTTGTCCATCATACCGCACAGCTACCGGAAGGAAATGGAACATCAAGTTTGGATATTCAACGTCATCGTTCGAACGAACAAAGCCTCCCCCCTCAAAATGGTTGGTTGCCGCTGGACCTTTGCGACCTAGTAACCATTGTAAACCAATCCATGGCATCTTCAATTTATTTAAGTTAGGCTGCTCAGAAACCGGTAACGGACAAGCGTATTGAATATAGGCTTCAAGATGATCCTGAAGATTTTCACCTACACCTGGTAGGTTCACTACCGGTTCAATGCCAAGTGAGCGCAGGTGATCTGCATCACCTACTCCTGAAAGTTGAAGTAACTGAGGGGTATTGATGGCACCTCCTGAAAGTATTACTTCACCTGCAGTGACTTGATGAGTCTTTCCGTTTCGTTGATATGTCACACCGTTTGCGCGTGTTCCGTCGAAATCAATACTTGTCACAAAAGCTCGTGTTATTACAGTTAGATTTTCACGTTCCATAGCCGGATGAAGATATGCACGAGAAGGCCCAAACCGTCTACCCTTGTACACATGCTTATCAAATGGAGCAAAGCCCTCTTGCCTGAAGCCATTGACATCAGGTGTCTTAGAGTAACCAGCCTCTACAGCTGCGTCGAAGAAAGCTTGGAATAAAGGATTCGTAGCTGGACCTCGCTCCAATTTAAGCGGTCCATCATGACCACGCAATTCATCATTCGGATCCGCAGCTAAAGCATTTTCCATTCGCTTAAAATACGGCAGGCAATGAGCAAAATCCCATGTTTCCATCCCTGGATCTTTTCCCCACCGTTCATAATCTAATGGATTTCCTCTTTGGAAAATCATCCCGTTGATTGAGCCTGAGCCTCCAAGCACTTTTCCACGCGCATGTTTGATACGTCGTCCATTCATATGCGGCTCCGGTTCAGATGCGTATCTCCAATCATACATCGGTTTCCCTGCTGGGAAGGGTAAAGCTGCTGGCATCTGAATCAGTAAATCCCATGAAAAATCCTTACGTCCTGCCTCTAGTACAAGAACATTACGTGTCCCATCTGCACTTAGACGGTCACCAAGTACAGATCCCGCACTACCTCCACCAATGATAACAATGTCATATGTTTTATTCATTTTTTGTACCTCCTTAGATGTTGAGAAATGAATGAATTGTTCGAAATTTTATTAATAGTATTCACTCAAATTCTTCCTTCAGTTATTAAAAACAGTTAATAGTTTTATAGTTTTTTAATAAAATTTACTTAACCCATTTAGTGCCTAAGGGTTGAGATTCAATAATACCCTTAACCTCTAAGTCCTCCACCAATCCAATTTTGCGAAATTTATATCAGTTCCGACATTTTACTCTACCCTTTACCTGAGTAAAATGTAGTTGATGTAATATGGAAATCAACCCCAATTCATTCATGTGGATTTAACATTTCACCTTAGTGTTAATTTTGTTAAATTTTTATTTAACATATTTAATGTTTTTAATTTATCATATTATCATTTTTTTGTAAACTAATGTCTATCCTTAATTACATATCTTTTACATTCACTTATGTATGAAGGAAAATACAATCGTGTAATTTAAGCAGTCGTTCATAAATTATAAGACACCATAACTTAAATATTAGTTCACATAAGTACTAAGTTTTCACCCACGTAAGCTTTATTTGCGGATCCAAGAGGTCATGATAACAAATAGACATTTACCAAAACCAAAGGAATACATGTTGAATAAACTACATGTCATCAAATAGAACACCTGAGTAGGCGTTCACGAAAGTACACAATCACCTATCGTCATATAACAAAAGAAACGAAAAAGAAGCTTCCCAAAAGATTTTTATCCTTTGAGAAGCTTCTAATGTTTTGTACTTGTTAGCAAATTAATTAAAAATCCTTATAAATCAAGGAGTGAAGCGACTTATTACATCATGCCACCCATACCGCCCATGCCAGCCATGTCTGGCATTCCGCCGCCGCCATTTTCGTCTGGTTGGTCAGCGATTACAGCTTCAGTTGTTAAGAACATTGCAGAAACTGATGCAGCGTTTTGTAGCGCAGAACGTGTAACTTTAGCAGGGTCAACGATACCAGCTTCAACCATGTTTACCCACTCGCCAGTTGCAGCGTTAAATCCAACGCCAACACCTTCACCTTTTAGACGCTCAACAACAACAGATCCTTCAAGTCCTGCATTGTGTGCGATTTGGCGAACTGGCTCTTCAAGAGCACGTAGAACAATGTTTACACCTGTTTGCTCATCGCCATCAGCTTGAATAGTAGCTACTGCTTTGTAAACGTTCATTAATGCAGTACCACCACCAGCTACGATACCTTCTTCAACTGCTGCACGAGTTGAGTTAAGAGCATCTTCAATGCGAAGTTTACGCTCTTTCATTTCTGTTTCAGTAGCCGCACCAACTTTAAGAACCGCTACACCACCAGCTAATTTAGCTAGGCGCTCTTGTAATTTTTCTTTATCGAAATCAGAAGTAGTTTCTTCTACTTGTGCTTTAATTTGGTTTACACGAGCAGCAATTCTATCTGACTCGCCAGCACCTTCAACGATTGTAGTTGTTTCTTTCGTTACAACTACTTTCGCAGCGCGACCAAGTTGAGTAATGTCAGCAGATTTAAGATCTAATCCTAAGTCTTCTGTAATTACTTCTCCACCAGTTAAGATTGCGATATCTTCTAACATTGCTTTACGACGGTCACCAAAGCCAGGAGCTTTAACTGCTACCGCGTTAAATGTACCACGAAGTTTGTTAACAACTAATGTTGCTAAAGCTTCACCTTCAACATCTTCAGCAATGATTAAGATCGGACGGCCTTGTTGAACAACTTGCTCAAGTACAGGCAGTACTTCTTGGATGCTTGCAATTTTCTTATCTGTGATAAGAACATAAGGGTTATCTAATACAGCTTCCATTTTATCAGAGTCTGTTACCATGTAAGGAGAAGCATATCCACGGTCGAATTGCATACCTTCAACCACTTCTAGCTCAGTTGTAAATCCTTTAGACTCTTCGATTGTGATAACACCATCGTTACCAACGCGCTCCATTGCTTCAGCAATAATCTTACCTACTTCATCATCAGCAGAAGAAATTGCAGCTACTTGAGCGATAGACTCTTTACCTTCGATCGGTTTAGAGATGTTTTGTAATTCTTCAATAGCCACTCGAGTTGCTTTTTCGATACCTTTACGAATAACCATCGGGTTAGCACCAGATGTTACGTTCTTTAAACCTTCACGGATCATAGCTTGAGCAAGAACCGTTGCAGTTGTCGTACCGTCACCAGCAATATCATTTGTTTTGCTAGCTACTTCAGCAACTAATTTTGCACCCATATTTTCAAATGGATCTTCAAGTTCGATTTCCTTAGCGATTGTTACACCGTCGTTTGTAATTAATGGAGAACCGAATTTCTTTTCAAGAACCACGTTACGTCCTTTTGGACCAAGAGTTACTTTTACAGCATTCGCTAATGCATCTACACCGCGTAACATTGAGCGACGAGCATCTTCACTGAATTTAATATCTTTTGCCATCGTTTCAACCTCCTAAAATTTTGTTCAATATGTTATCGTTTCGTCATTTATTAACCGATTACAGCTAAAATGTCGCTTTCACGTAAAACTAAGTATTCGCTACCTTCGTACTTCACTTCAGTACCTGCATATTTAGAGAAAATTACTGTGTCGCCTTCCTTCACTTCAAGAGCAACACGCTCACCATTCTCAAGTACGCGACCAGTACCAACTGCTACGATTTTTCCTTCTTGTGGTTTTTCCTTCGCAGAATCTGGAAGAACGATACCACTTGCAGTTTTTTCTTCAGTCTCAACTAACTCAATTACAACACGATCACCTAATGGCTTTAACAAGGAAAACAACCTCCTTAAAATATTGTTATTTCTCCCCGAGATTATGTAAAAGTTTAGGGTGAGGAGATTTGTTAGCACTCGATGTGGTTGAGTGCTAATTTCAATTATTATAATAATCACTCACATTTTTTTTTGCAAGTATTTTATAAGAATTTTTTTCTAAAATTAATAATACAACTTGTATTAATGACCAAAAGCCTTCAATAGAATAACCATTTGCGTTATTTTATAAACTATTTGTAAAGAAATTATTATTTGTATTTGTGAGCTAGACTTTCTTCGGGATGGAGGAGGGCCATTCCTTCTAGTTTTTTAAATAAATATGATAGAATGTAAAATACATGTCCGAATTAAAAACATAACATTTAATACAAAGGGGATTTCTATTGTGTCTAAACGCTATTGGTGGGTATTAATAACATATATCGCCATGCACCTTTCCGCTTTTATCGGTGTTCCATTACTCAAGCTATACGATGTACCTTTAGAAAGAATACCTGGCATTTGGAGTACGATTAGCTTTTCTGCAGCATTATTGATCATTATCGTCTTGCTTTTGCCTGATATTCGAAACCGTCATGAAGTACGTGGTCGTTCCTCGAAGGCAGATGCT
Source organism: Alkalihalobacterium chitinilyticum (assembly GCF_029028005.1). Taxonomy (GTDB): domain Bacteria; phylum Bacillota; class Bacilli; order Bacillales; family Bacillaceae_F; genus Alkalihalobacterium; species Alkalihalobacterium chitinilyticum. The sequence continues at coordinate 23,755 of NZ_JAOTPO010000028.1, read as the reverse complement.
GCGATGTGGTCGATCCTTGGTGTGTTCCTTGCATTTGTCGCACAGTACATTTCCATTTACATTTCGGTGTTTATTTTAGGTGTAGAACCTGGTTCTGAAAACACGGAGCGAATATCAGAATATGCTCGAATTTTTCCGTTATTCATCATCGTTATGGCTGTAATTGGTCCTATTCTTGAAGAAATTATTTTTAGAAAAGTAATTTTTGGTTCACTCTATAAGAAATACAACTTTATTATTGCTGCGTTAATTAGTTCATTAATATTTGCAGTTGTGCACGCAGATTTAGATTACTTATTAGTTTACACTGCTCTTGCTTTTGTTTTCTCTTATCTATATGTAAAAACCAAGCGAATTCTCGTACCGATCATTGCACATGTTGCGATGAATACATTGGCTGTCTTAGTTCACGTTGTATATGGAGAACGCCTTGATGAATTACGACAACAACTAGATCAAATACAATCATTTATTGGAGGATTTTTAGTATGAGGACGTCTCCTACGTTTATGGCGGTCGTATACGCCTTAATCGGTGTTATGTTCACCTATTTAGCTATTCAAAATGTCCAAGTGGCAGGCTGGAACTTTTGGACTTACTTATTTATCGGTTTAGCTGCTGTCGACTTTATGATGGCGTATCGTTTTTTTCAAATGCGGAAATACATTCGAAAATCAAAATAAAACAGAACACAGTACTTAATCAAACGTTTAATTAAGTACTATGTTCGTTCAATTCAAGAGGCTGGTTCATATAGATGCCCCTACTCCGGGGTAATGTTATGAACCAGCCTCTTTTTGTGTTCTATTCTTTACTTCAGCAAATAACGCATGACGTTTTCATTTTTATTAGAATGTATAGATTGTAAAAGTCCTGTAAGAAAATTGTAAATCGAAAGGAAAGACGAGATAAAGATCGGAATATAATAGAACATTAACTAACTATTATAGGAGCTATTTATGAACAGAAAACATTCATTTTCTTACGGTAAAATTGCAGTAATTGGCAGTGGATTTCTTGCTTTAACGCTCGTTTGGACGATCTATAATACATTTATGCCACTCATTCTTGGAGATTATATTGAAAGCAGTGCGATCCGCGGAGCCATTATGGGGTTTGATAATTTACTCGCCGTTTTATTAATTCCTGTTATTGGGGCCTGGTCTGACCGGGTTAAATCTCCACTTGGGCAACGTCTCCCATTTATCGCTGTCGGGATGCCTCTGGCTGCAATTACTTTCGCCCTGCTGCCGTTTGTTTCAGGCATTGGTCTTTTCATCCTTTTAGCTATTGATATTGTTTTTCTATTAGCAATGACCGTCTACCGTGCACCGGTTATTTCGCTTATGCCTGACCACACACCATCAACGAACCGTTCTACTGCAAATGGGGTTATTAATTTTATGGGCGGTGTTGGTGCGATTATCGCCTTATTTGTACTTTCTCCTCTATTTGACTTAGACCGCATCTTTCCCTTTGTCATTGGTGGTTGCATTTTATTCGTTGCTTTTATCTTATTGTATTTAGTGATTGACCGTAACCCGCCGTTCACAGAGAATACAGCAGCAGACCAAGAGGAAACGCAAGCATTGAAAACATTAAAGGATGGAATTAAAAATTTATTTATCAAAGAAAACCGTGGCAAGCTGTTTATTTTTTATGCTATTTTCTTATACTTTATTGGGTACACAGGTGTTGAAGCACTTTTTTCAATTTGGGCCACTGAGCAATTAGGGCTGACAGGGGGCGAAGCCGGGGTAACACTTGGATTTTTCAGCTTATCATTTGTTTTATTTGCTATTCCCGCTGGTTTACTTGGAACACGTTTTGGTAAAAAGCCCTTAATGTTAATTGGTCTTATCTTTTTACCGCTCTTGTTTGCAGTTATTCCCTTTTTAGAGGGCTTACTATTTATCCGAGTCGTTCTGTTCCTAGCAGGGATCGCTTGGGCATGTATAAATGTGCAAGCTTATGCTTTAGTTAGTGATTTAGGTGGAACATCAAAAATTGGTCTATATACTGGTTTATATTATTTATTTTCGATGTCATCAGCGATTATTGCACCGTTTCTGCTAGGCACCATGATGGATCTCTTCGGAAGAGACAGCTTATTTTTTACAGCAGCCATCACTATGGTCATTGCATTTCTATTTTTAAGAGCGGGTAATGCTCAGAGTGCACATGTCGTGAATGACTCTAAGAAGAGCATGTAAACAATTCCTGTCTGTGCATTGACGAACTAATACTATAAAAAGCACTCCCTATAACAAGGAGTGCTTTATCGTAGAATAAATTAAGATACACTTTTTTCTTGAACAGGTGCTTCTTTTGACGTTTTTCCGAGTAAGTAACCAACCGGTATTGTAATTGCAGTAAGAACAGCTAGAATGATAAAGCCTTCATTAATGGCTTGTAAGTTCGCCATCTCAACTGAACCTTCTACCCCGTAAAGTTGTGCTTTTCTTACTTCATAATAAATAGAAATGAACACAATTCCTAAAGCGGAACTCATTTGCCTCAATACATTATTCATCGCTGAACCTCGAGAAACGATTTGTTCAGGTATCGCGTTCATACCTGCTGTCGTTGCAGGCATACTGCATAGCCCAAAACCAATTCCTCTGATCGCCATAATGATAATAATGAAAGCGAGTGACGTTTCCATCGTCATAATACCTAATAAAAATGTACTTATGGTGGATATAATTAACCCTGCCGTTACAACGCCTGTTGCCCCTCTTTTATCGAGCATTCTTCCGCCGACGGTCATGAAAATCCCAGTTAATAACGCAGCAGGCAAGAATACAAGACCAGTCGTAATGGCGTTGTAGCCATACACATTTTGTAAAAGAAGCGGCAGAAGGAAAATACCTCCAAATAGCCCGATTGACGTAATTCCAGAAATCCATACGCTTAACGAGTACGTCGTAATTTTAAATATAGACAAATCTAATAGTGGAAACTTATGCCTTTTCTCAATCATTACAAATAAAACTAAACTAATCAATCCGACGATAATTAAAACGATATTTGATACGTATGTTAAATGCTCAAGACTAGACGTTCGTCCTAAGGCAAGGAGGATCAATCCAACCCCAAGTGTTACTGTAATAAAACCCCAGCGATCAAACGTAATGGACTTGTTCAATTCCGTTTCTTTTAAATATTTAGATGCAAACCAAATGCCTAATAATCCTACTGGTACATTACATAAAAATAAGTAATGCCAGCTCCCTGTCTCGATAATAATTCCGCCAATCGTCGGCCCAATCGTCGGCGCCATCATCGCTGCTACCCCGTAAACACCTGTTGCAAGACCTCTTTCCTTACGTGGAAAATTAGCAAAGATAAGTGCCATCGATAAAGGCATCATGATGCCCCCGCCAATTCCTTGAAGTCCTCTAAAAAAGATGAGTGACGATAAATTCCACGAAAAAGAACCTAAGATAGAACCTATTACAAAGATACTTAACCCGATGATGTATAACCGTTTTTTCCCCCACTTATCACCTAAAAACCCAGTAACCGGCATAATCATACCCATAGTTACCATAAAAATAGTAATTACCCAACCAGTCGAAACCGCATCTGTATTAAATACGTTCATTAGCTGCGGTACTGCTGGATTGAGCATACTATTATTTAAAATTAACGTGAAGGTCCCGATCAAAACAGCTATTACGACCATCCATTTATCCGATATTTTTCCCATACAACCCACCATTTCGTCTGTCGAAATAAATTACTATAACTATACCACGGATGAAGTTGTTTCGGGTACTAATTTGTTTTCCAGTTGTTAGGGGGCTTGGCTAGGAGACGAGCCTTGTCCGGTAAGAGGATATAACAGGAGTTAAGTGTTCGTGAAGAAGTACCAGCTAATTCCTTTGAAGAAAGACGAAATGGCTTACATGGCCTGAGCCTAATATTTCATTAGTGCAGTGTAGAGGTTATAGGAAAATAAAATCAATAAAAAAAGAAGCTGCCTTCTTTTTGTTAGTCTAATGACTCGCACACATTTTATAAGAAGCAGCTTCCAAGATGTTTATTTTTTTGAGGGGTAAAGCGATAGTCAAGATTGAATATAGATTTGATTATGACCGTTAAGCAACTTTGATGACTTTCTTTTCCTGATCTAACATTGAATTTCCTGACTTTTTCATAAACAGGTGGCGTAAATACGGTAATACCCAACGGTCTCCACCGTAACGGCCTGCATTGGCACCTGCCGCTAAGATAAACATTGAGATTAGTAACATCCAAGGATTAGTTGAAATAGTTCCAGCAAACATAAAGGCAAAGTTCATCATAACTCCAAAGAATGCAGCTGCACTAGTTAAAACTCCAAGAATAAGTCCTAAACCTACGAGAACTTCTCCCCATGCTACCATAAAACTAAATAGTTCAGCATTCGGTATAGCAAACCTCTCTAGAAATGCTACATAATTTGGATAGATCATTGCCTCTCCTTTTAATACAGGATTAGCTACGGAACCTTGCAAATAACCTCCAGCATGAAAATCTCCAGTAACCTTCGACCAGCCAGCTGTTAACCAAGCCCATCCTAGATAAACGCGTAAGAATAAAAGGATCCCCGCTGAAATTGAATGATTTCTAAGAAACTGACCAAACATATTTATTCCTCCTCTAGGCTGTTGATGTACATTTCACCTGGTCGCGACAAGTTTGAATGCTTTAGTTTGTGAAGTGTTTCACATTTTATATGTTAAGGCATTTCTCCACACTTGTCCATAAGTTTGCTCACTATTTCACAAACTGTTCAAAATATAGTCATCTACTAGAGTTCTAATGCTCGCATACTCTTTGGCCCCCTCTGGTACCCTTTCTTCTTCACCTTCCTCCATGACTGTGAAAAAGAAAGGGCATTTTCCTGAACGAAGACCGTATCATTAGCTTTTAGTTCAATAACAAGAGTTTTTATAAGCAAAAAGCAGCTCTAGTATAAATCCGGCACTCTACTTTTAAACACAGGAACATTTTGACGAACGTCTTGCACATCTTTTAATTCCAAGTCTGCTATGATCGTTTCTTCTTTGTCTTGTGAACCTTGAGCAACTAGATCTCCCCACGGGTTAATGACGAGCGATCGACCGCAAAATTCAACATCGTCATACGTTCCGACTCGATTGGATGACACAACGTACATTTGGTTTTCTATCGCTCTGGCTTGTTGTAACGTCGTCCAATGACTTTGACGAGCTTCTGGCCATTCAGCAACAATAAATAACACTTCAGTTCCTGCTAAAGCTAGAGACCGAGCCAGTTCTGGAAAGCGCAGGTCATAACAAATGATGACCGCTGCTTTAACGCCATCAAGCTCAAAGGTTTGAACTTTTTCCTGACCTCCAGCTAAGTATAGATGCTCATTTAACATCGGAACGAGGTGAATTTTATCATACTGATGAACTTGTTCACCTTTTCGATTGAAGACGAGTGCTCGATTGTAGATGTTTTCGCCCTCTTTTGTGGCGATAGAGCCTCCAACGACATTTACTCCGTATTGTTTAGCGAGTTCACTTAACAGGGCAGCTGTTTGTTTCTGATCATTTTCCGCGACTTGATCTAATATAGTTAATGTATAAGCTGTTGTCCACATTTCCGGCAGGACAACGACATCCGGCTTATCTTCTTGGCTTGCTGCTTGCTCGAACCACTGTTTAACTTTTTCGTGGTTTTTTTCAGGCGCACCTGGGACAATATCCATTTGGTAGATCGCAATTTTCATTCGTTAGGCCCTCCGATTCTATTTAAAAAGTTCTAGTTTTTTAATTCGTTCCACCGCTTCTTTTAAACGGTCTTCTTCTTCTAAAAGGCCGACTCGAACGTAGCCTTCTCCACTTTCACCAAATCCTCGACCTGGTGCAACCGCAATATGCGCTTCGTACAGCAGGATGTCGGCAAATTCTTCAGAACTCATTCCTTCAGGACACGGTAACCAAGCAAAGAACGAACCACTGGGTGCCGTTACATTCCAACCAATCGACTGTAATCCTTCAATAAGGACATTGCGACGACCTTCATATTTTTGAGCTAACTCATCGACGCATGTTTGAGGACTAAGAAGTGCGGTAGCGGCTGCCTGTTGAATTGCTCCAAACAAGCTGACATACATATGATCTTGATAAAGGTTAAGCATTTCAATGACTGAAGCATTCCCGACAGCAAAAGCAACACGCCATCCTGCCATATTATATGTCTTCGATAATGTATAAATTTCAATTCCTATGTCTTTTGCACCTTCGGATTGAAGAAAACTTACCGGCTTTTGTCCATCAAAACCGATACCACCGTATGCAAAGTCATGAACAACACAAAAATCATGCTGCTTTGCAAAGGTTACTGTTTCATCGTAGAACTCCTTCGAAGCCGTTGCCCCGGTTGGATTGTTCGGATAGTTTAAGAACATAAGCTTCGCCTGTTTTAATGCCTCTTCTTGAATGGCATTGTAATTTGGAAGGAACTCGTTTTCTTTCTTGAGGGGCATCATTTCCATTCTTCCTCTGGCAAGCGCAACCCCCGACCAATAATCTGGGTAACCTGGATCTGGAACAAGTGCTACATCTCCTGGATTTAACAAGCATTGACTAACTTCAACCAATCCACCTTTGCCTCCAAATAGAATGCACACTTCTTTGTCTGGATCGAGTTCTACATTGTATTCGCGTTTATAAAAGTCAGCGATTGCTTCCTTTAGAAACGGATAGCCCCGAAAAGGTGGATATTTATGATATTGAGGAAGATCGGCTGCTTCTTTTAAACTTGCAACTATATGTTCAGGTGTCGGTTGGTCAGGGTTTCCTTGACCCAGATTAATAATATCTGCCCCCTCTTTAATTAAGGCGCCGACTTTAGCGACTAGACTCGCAAAATATTGTTTCGGTAATTCTGTCATCGTCTGATTCATTTGAAACTCTTTCATCTCTTCACCCCTACATATCATTGCTTTATTAAACTATCCCCATCGTATGAAGCATAACTACTTTTGTCAACGGGTCCTCTTATATTAAAGTGTTGCCAGTGTTAAGGTACCTGGCACCTTCAGTAATGCAGTGCGGTAAAGGTACCTGGCACCCTACAAAGTATGAAGGTGACGGGTTCTTTATGAGATAAGAAAAGGCTGCATTCGTGGAATGCAGCCTAAGCGTGGTTTTCATTTTCAGTTTGTTCTTCTTCTAGGCGTTGTGCTTCAAGGCGTTGTGCTTTTCGATACGAAATTCTTGATATGACAATACTTATTTCATAAAGCATCAGTAACGGAACAGTTACCATTAAATGTGAGATTAATTCAGGTGGTGTAATTAAACCTGCAATTACGAGAAGGCCAAAATACGCAAACTTTCTCACCTTCCCTAGAAATGCGGGTGTTACAATCCCTAATCGTGTTAAGAACATAATAACGACTGGCATTTGGAACAGTAGACCAAACGGTATTGTTAACTGAAAAAGAAATGTAAAATATTCATTAATTCCATACATCTCGTTAATCCCTAATTGCCCTGCTAACGTACCGACAAATTGAATAATAAACGGAAACAAGATGAAATAGGAGAATGAAATACCTGTAAGAAATAATAAAAATGCTATCGGAATATAGGCTAAAGTTACTTTCCTTTCCGTTTCATGCAAACCAGGACTAATAAACGCCCATAGCTGATATAAAATGACTGGGAAAATAATTAAAAATGCACTAAAAAATGCAAACGTCATATATATTCGAAGCGGATCAGTCGGCTTAAAGGCATTCATTGGAATGTCTTGAGCAGTCGGTGCACTTTGAAGAAAGGTAATAATCGGTTTGGCAATAAATAAACCACCAATTAAAGCGATAGCAAAAAAGACGAAAACGATAATTAATCGTCTACGCAATTCACCTATATGGTCATACACAGACATGTCTCTCTGTTCCATTAAATACCCATCCTAACTAGTTTTGGTTCTCTTTTTTCTTAGTGTTATCATCGTCGTCATCAGCTAAACCTTTTGTGGCATTTTTGAACTCACGTAAAGTATTACCTGCTGCTTTCCCTAATGCAGGCAACTTTTTAGGTCCAAAGATTAATAACGCGACTAATCCAATAATAATTAAACTTCCCGGTCCTAATGGCATTATTTACACCTCCTAAATTAATTGTTTACTTTCTATATAGTCATAATAAAAATCATTTATAGGCTTATCCTCTATTATAGCGGATAATGCTTTAAAAAATAAATAAGCGACTGTAACTCAACGGATAAATCGATATGGTGAACCCTAACATTCTCTGGTACTGTTAATCGTGCTGGAGTAAAGTTCAGAATACCACTAATTCCTACTGAAACGAGTCGATCAGCAATTTTTTGAGCCGATTGAGCTGGTACTGTTAAAATCGCCACGGTTACTTCTGGATCTAGATGTTCTTCCAGTTCAGCCAGATTATAAATTTTAACTCCGCCCATTTCTTGTCCAACCTTATCCTCATCAACATCAAATGCCATGACAATCTTTGTATTATTATTTTTTGCAAAATTATAATTTAAAAAGGCTGTACCCAGATTTCCTACTCCTATCAGTAACACTTTTGTCAACTCATCCTGATCTAATGTCTTTCGAAAAAAAGACAGTAAATAATTTACATTATATCCATACCCTTTTTTCCCTAACGCACCAAAATAAGAAAAATCACGGCGGATCGTCGCCGAGTCAACTTTTACAGCTTCACTCAACTCTGACGATGAGACACGTTGCTTTCCTGAGGCATTAAGATTTTCTAAGTAACGATAATACAAGGGCAATCGTTTCGCTGTAGCTTGCGGAATTTTAGGTTGTTCAAATTTCATAGATCGCCTCCAAGGTTTTCACCAATCAGGATGTTACATGTCATATTGTACACTATTTTTGTCTTTCGTGTAATCGTTTTAAACGACTGTTCATGAAGTTGTTGAATAACTTCCGATAAGGTACACTTAGTTTATCATACTTGTTTCATAGCTTTATCTCTTAGTTACCCTATAAGTAGGAAGGATTATTCTTATGATTTTATTACAATGTGTAAATTTAACCAAATCATTCGGTGTAGAACCGATCTTAACCAATATAAAATTTGAAATACAGTCTAAACAACGTATTGCCCTTGTTGGACGAAATGGCGCTGGAAAATCGACGCTATTAAGAATTATCGCTGGACAAATGTCGTATGATTCAGGCGACATTATGATACCAAAAGATGTTAAGCTCGGATATCTCGCTCAGGACACTGGTCTCGAGTCTAATCTTTCCATTTGGGATGAAATGTTATCCGTCTTTGCTGAGCTTCAAAGAAAGGAACGGACGTTAAGAAGACTCGAAGAACAAATGTCTAACCCTGAAAACGACGATTACGAGAAAATTCTCAAGGAATATGACCAACTGCAAGTCAATTTTAAAGACGAAGGCGGCTACCAATACGAAGCCGATATTCGCTCAGTACTCGCTGGATTAAATTTCGCTAATTTCGATTATGATACGAAGATCTCTACTCTAAGCGGGGGTCAAAAAACACGTCTCGCGCTCGGAAAGTTATTATTAACGAAACCAGACTTGCTCATTCTTGATGAGCCGACCAACCACTTGGACATTGCAACACTTTCTTGGCTCGAGCAGTATTTATCTAATTATCCCGGCGCTGTCCTCATTGTCTCACATGACCGATACTTTTTAGATAAAGTCGTTGATCACGTGTACGAGCTCTCGAGAACAAAAGCCACTAAATTTAAAGGAAACTATTCAGACTACCTTGAAGAAAATGCCCTTCGTTACGACCAGGAATTAAAACAGTTTGAAAAACAACAAGAAGAAATTGCAAAGTTAGAAGATTTCGTGCGCCGTAATATTGCTAGAGCATCTACGACGAAAAGAGCGCAAAGCCGCAGAAGAACACTTGAGAGAATGGAACGGTTAGATCGACCGCAAGGCAGTGAAAAATCAGCTAACTTTACTTTTGATATAGAAAAACAAACCGGAAACGAAGTATTGAAAGTACAAGCCCTTTCTGGCGGTTATGATAACGTTGCACTATTTAAAGAGATTACGTTCCAGCTGAATCGCGGTGAGAGTGTTGCCCTAATTGGCCCAAACGGAATTGGGAAATCCACCATGCTTAAAATGATTACAAAAGAATTGCAACCTCTTTCTGGATCCATTACCTATGGAAGCAACGTTGCTATTGGTTATTATGATCAAGAACAAGCAAAATTAACATCAAACAAACAAGTCATTCATGAATTGTGGGATGAATATCCACTGGTGCAAGAAAAAGATATACGCACGGTTCTAGGGAACTTCCTTTTTAGTGGTGATGATGTATTAAAAATCGTCTCTGACTTAAGCGGCGGCGAAAAAGCACGACTTGCCTTAGCAAAGTTAATGTTAAAGAAAGCTAATTTTCTTATCCTGGATGAGCCGACTAACCACCTTGATTTAGACAGCAAGGAAGTTTTAGAGTCTGCTTTAATTGATTATCCAGGAACGATTTTATTTGTGTCTCATGACAGGTATTTCTTAAACCGGATGGCAACACGGATTATCGAACTCTCACAACAAAATATTACGAATTACCTTGGTGATTATGATTATTACTTGCATAAAAAAGATGAAGCTCGTCAATTACATGAACTGGCTAATGAGGAGCAAGCCCACAAAGAAGAACCAAAAAAAGATAAACAAAATTTCCACATGGATAAAGAAGCCAAACGAAAAGAACGTCAAAGACTACGTCGAATCGAAGAAATCGAAGCAACTGTTGATCAGATGGAAACTGAAGTTGCCGAATGGGAACAAGCTTTATGTGAACCATCGGTATATGAAGATCATGAAAAATCTGCACAGCTTCAACAACAAATTGACTCTCATAACGAAACCATCGAACAGTTACTAACCGAGTGGGAAGAACTGCAAGAATAGTTAGGCAAAAGTTAAGTCTGCTTGCCTGCTAACAAGCACTTTAAGGTCCATCCAAACACATTTGGATGGACCTTTTTAATAGACGTGCGACACCGCCTAGTCCAGCAGTACACACCAGCTACTAACTGCGATAAGCCTATCTCCATTAGACTGAAACCACCTGCCACATAAACGAGCACCACAACTTTAATTATATCAACACACTAACCTCTAGTTCCTCTCTCTTCTAACAACCAGTAATAACTAGTGGCTACGATTAAAAACATCGAAGTAGCTGCCGCAACAACCCCTGAATCATTTAGTAACAGTAAGGCAACAGATGTGACGAGCATCGCTTGCAAAATATCTTTTTCCCTTTCGTTCTTGATCCAATTCTTTTGCCGCCACAGGATGATCCCCATTAAAATATAGGAGGTAACAAATAATTGGGTCCAGTTTGAGAACTTAAAAATCTTCCAATTCATTTGCAGCTTTCTTTTAATTACATCGAACATATACGAAAAATCACCGCTCAAAATTCGCTCAAAAGCATATCCAATATGAGTAGGCTTACCACTCATTTGTAATAAAAACAAAAGAATGAGCGAAAAGACTGGGGTTGCAACTAACAAAATAGGCAGCCATACCTTCCATCTTTTCATGAGTGAGCTGTGCTTTACAGCGATAAATCCCCAAGCGATCGCAGCTGATAATGTAGCTCCCGCATTCGTTCCGAGATGACTAGAACCTAACATATAAATGAGGAACCCAAAAAGGATCGTTGTTACAATTAAAAACGTTCGTTTAGATGCTTTCCAAAATGGAATTAGCATCAGTAATCCAGAAATCATATACACGCCTGCATATTCATTTCCTATTCCGTAATACCTCGCTCCGATGATCGGATCATATCCTAAATAGGACCGCTGCATTAAAGGAGAACCTATCCACAAATCAATCGTAATGACCGTAAATTGAATAGCCCCTAGTATAACGAGAGGGTATTTAGTGAATTTTAAAAGAAGCCAGGCCAATACAATAGATAATATAGTTAACAACCAAAAGTAGTAACCGCTATGAACGTACAACAGAACCTTCGACAGAAATAAATACCAAATCGGTGAACTGACCGCAGCTAATAGAATGATTTTTCCCGCATTTATCCACCGAGGGCTTGTCTTCTGCCTCCATAACAAAATTCCTACACTTATTAACATTAAAACTAACAGGGTAATATAGCTAGAAAGGATAACACTTCTAGTACTATATATTTTAAATATCCAATTTACATTATCCACAACATCTTCGTGATCATAATTTGCGTCTAAAATCTCTAGCTGATTTAAAGGTGTCCCCGGTAAACTCGATGGAACTTGTAAGGCAAATGTGGATAGAATGGTCGGAACGATATCAACATTACTGATGATGTATCTTTGTTTTGTCGTTTCTGAGTAAAGCTCAAATGGATGCTGAAGAGATCCCCCCCAATAATAAAAAGGGCTAAGCTGCTTTTTTTCCTTGTACGCCCCAGAATGCATCATCGGGGCGACTAGCATAACATGACGATTACTGTTATCCACAAGAGCTTGAATAAACTGTTCAAATGAAAGCAATGTATGCTCATAGCGCTTCTCAAAGTAGCTGGATATCATCATGTCCTTATTCGAAAATAAACGATGAAAATCCCCCCACTCTACTACAATGAATGATTGGTTACTTTCAGCCTCAACGACGCGAATTTCCTCTAGTAAGTGATTTGAATTCATTCTTACTCCCGCTGGAGCAGCCGGATCTGCCTTTACTACTTTCGTTAACTCTCCTTGAACTTCACCTTTTTTATCGATAGCAAATAAAGACGCATATCGCACTCTTTCTTCTTCTGATAAGTCACTGTTACCGAGTACATATCGTGTAATGCCTTCTTGCTTTAAGGTTTCTCCCAAAAATCCGATCGGTGCGCGGAATGTTGTCGAATTATTTTTTTCAATTAATTTGTGGAGATACGGGTGAAGTAAACTATCCTGTGGATAAGCTCCGGTCCATTGTAAGATATGCTCCTCAACTGACCTTTCATCAATGAATTCTCCTTTTTCAAACGCATTCCATTGATCGACACCGACTCCCCGAATACCGGTACTTAGAGATACTGTATTGCTTAAGTACGAATAACTCCCTTCAGGCCGTACATTTAAAGCAGAAAAACCTGCTCTTCCCCAGACATTTGGGTCACCATTTTCAAGGAGCCATTCCGCTTCTTCAAAAGAAAAATCAGGAACAACGATAAGTATCAGTGACTTTTGTTGTTCATATCCTTTTACGTTAGCTGTTAATAACATCATAAAAAACAAACTAATGATGATGATCCAACTCTTTTTCACACATGCTCTCCTCAACTTATGTATAAATTTTCTGACATATCCACACTATTCACAACGTTATGCACAGGAAAACCATTGATTCTTTAGTTACTTCAAAAGTTATCCCCATTACCCACAAGTTTATCCACATTTTTTTTATAAACAAAATAGAATGCTCTAGAATAAGTTATTCACGCACTTATCCACTTCATACACAGTGTTGTGGATAAGTTTTTTCCACATAAAAAAACACGATTCTTCGTTAAGAATGACGAATTTTGATGTTTTCTTCCCTCAATTTACTCTTAATTAAAGAATTTCAAACAAAAAATCCCTTCTTTCAGCATAGACTGATAAGAAAGGATTTAAACTTTTTATTCACAGGTATCTAGTTCAAGACCTGGGTTTGCATTAAGTGCCCAATCGGAAAATTTGCCTTGCTGTAATAAAATACTGGCAGCTGCCCCTATCATCGCAGCGTTATCTGTACATAGAGAGAGTGGTGGAATAATTAATTCCACTTCAGAGTTTTCAAACTCTTGTTCTAATCTTGCCCGAAGACCGCGGTTGGCCGCAACTCCGCCTGCTAACAGCAACTGCTTTACTTTATACTCTTCTGCAGCTTTCTTTGTCTTTGTCACTAACACATCAATAACACTTTCTTGGAAACTGGCTGCTAAGTCTGCAGGTTCAATCGTTTCTCCCCGCTGTTTCGCATTATGAAGAGTATTAATAACTGCTGATTTTAATCCGCTGAAACTAAATTCATACGCTTGGGGATCAAGCCACGCTCTAGGTAAATCAATCGTTACCTTCCCCTCATGTGCAAGTTTGTCAATATGAGGACCTCCTGGATAAGGTAAATTTAACGTTCTTGCCACCTTATCATAGGCTTCTCCTACTGCATCATCTCTCGTTTCACCAATTACTTTAAACGAACCATGTTCCTTCATATAAATGATCTCTGTATGACCACCAGATACAACTAAAGCCAATAATGGGAACTCCATTTCTTTGACTAAACGATTCGCATAAATGTGCCCGGCGATATGATGTACACCGATTAAAGGAAGGTTATGAGCAAATGCCAGCGCTTTAGCAGCATTTACTCCCATTAACAGGGCACCCACTAACCCGGGTCCTTCTGTGACTGCAATCGCATCTAACTGTGAATATGTTACATCTGCTTCTTCCATTGCCGCTTCAAATATGTATGTCATTTTTTCCACATGATGACGGGAGGCTATTTCCGGGACGACGCCTCCAAACCGCTTGTGGCTTTCTATTTGTGAAGAAACGACGTTTGAGAGTATTTCTGTTCCATTTTTAATAACTGCCGCTGAAGTCTCATCACAGCTTGTCTCAATTGCTAATATCAATTCATCCTTCATCTTTTAACACCGCCCACATGACTAATGCATCCTCTAGATTGTCTGTATAATAATTTTTCCTAATCCCGCCTGCCATAAAACCTAGTTTCTCATATAATCCTTTTGCCGCTACATTTGAAACTCGAACTTCCAGCGTCATTTTTAATGCCCCATACATTTTTGCAAGTTCCATTACATATAAAAGTAACGTTTCCCCATAATTGTTTCCTCTATATTGTGAGAGAATTGCAATATTTGTGATATGTGCTTCATCCATTACGAGCCATACACCACAATAGCCGATGATCACTCCTTCGAGCTCCATAACGACATAATGAGCAAACTGATTGCTCGTTAACTCATTATAAAACGCCGTCCGGCTCCACGGAACAGTAAACGCATCTTTCTCGACAATAAGGACCTGATCAAGGTCATCTACTGTCATGAAGCGAATGCCAGGCTCCGTCATGTGGTTTCCCCTTTATTTTGCGCTTCTAACCATTTCACTTCAGCTTCAGCAAGCTGCAAGTATTGGGGAACAAAATCATGGACATTGCTTTGATGTTCTTTTTTCATACCAAGCTGTGCTAATTCAGATGGTCGAGGATTTTGCATGGATAGATAAGGAAATATCGCACGATCTCCTAGTGCAGCCTCAATCTTCTCTTGATGTAATGCTAAATCATTACTAAGGAATAAAACATTTTCTTTCATTTCTTTGAATTGTTCAAGCCAGTCTTCAAGCAGGACGAGTTGATCTTTTTCTTGATTAACAACATCTTGTCCGTCACTTTTATAAAGACCGGTATACACTTGACCTCGTCTAGCATCAAAAAAAGGACAGATATACCCGTTAAAAAAGCGACCGTTTTGAGCAACGACTTCCAGACTAGAAACACCTGCAATCGGAATATTTAAAGTCCAAGCCAATGTTTTAGCCGTTGTTACACCTATTCTTACACCTGTATACGATCCAGGTCCATGAGCAACAATCACTCTTTCTAAATCTCCAGGCTCCATATCGACTTCTTTCATTAATTGTGAGATGGCAGGCATTAAGCGGACCGAATGATTTTTCTTTAAATTAGTAATCATTTCGCCAACAACTTTATCACCATCAATAACGGCAATGCCCATTACTAAATTGGTTGTATCAATTGCGATTGCTTTCATTTATAATAACTCCTTACACAGCGAAATGAACCGTTCACCTTTTGGGCGTAATTCAAATGTTCGTTCATCATTTCCAGTATGGTATATGTAAATGTCAAGACGTTCTTCTGGTAACATTTCCTCGATCATGCTCGCCCATTCAATGACTGTTACCCCTTCACCTTCAAAATATTCATCAAAACCTAAATCTTCTTCACTATGCTCCAGCCGGTAAACATCCATATGATACAACGGGATATGACCTTTATATTCTTTAATAATCGTAAATGTAGGACTATTAATTACACGTTGGACGCCTAACCCTTTGCCAATTCCCTTAGTAAAACTTGTTTTTCCAGCGCCTAAATCCCCTTCTAACGTAAGGACGTCTCCAGGTGTTAAATGCTTAGCTAATCGTTCTCCGAATTCAAACGTTTCTTCTGGAGAATGACTGTTCCACGTATATTTCTCCATAATTTCACCTGTCTACTTAAAATGATTGTAGCCTTCCTTTTTTAATTCAACCAAATTTTCTTCGGTTTGTAAAAAGACTTTTGCTTCACCTGCAGTAACCTTCCCTATAACAGAAGCAGTAACCCCTTGTTTTTCTAATTGTTTATGTACCATTTCCCAGTTTTCTTCAGACATCGTTCCAATAAGTTGAAAGTCTTCGCCACCAAACAAAGCCCACTTTAACCGTTGCTCGGGATCAATGGCATCAATCACTGGAATAATTGGAATTTTATTTTCTTCTATAACAATCGTTACTCCGCTAGCCTCAGCAATCTCATTGGCTTCACTCGCTAAACCATCACTTACATCATTTAATGCAAGTCTACAATTGGATTGTGCAAGAACACGACCAGCCTTCACTTGCGGTTGTGGCATTTGATGGGATTGAATGAGCTCCATTTCTTCTTTTGAAAATGAACCAGTCCGTGTTTTTTCAAATAATAAGTGCAAACCCGCAGCACTTGAACCGACATTTCCAGTAACAAATACAAGGTCACCTGACTTCGCTTGGCTTCTTAACAAACGACGTCCTTTTTCAATTTTACCAATAACAGTGACCGATATCACGAGCTTATCTTTCGTTGAAACGGTATCACCGCCAATTAAGTCCATCTCATATTGAGAGGCCAGCTTCGACATGCCTTCATAAATCTCATATAATTCTTCATCTTCCCAATCTTTGGGGATGGCAATCGAAACCAAATAAAAGAGCGGCGTTCCTCCCATAGCAGCAATATCACTAATATTGACGGCCAAGGCCTTGTGACCGATGTGAAATGGAGCCATCGTGTCCTTACGGAAGTGGATATCTTCCACCATAGTATCGACACAAATCACTTCATCATAAGCACCTTCAATATGAAATAAAGCAGCATCATCCCCTATCCCATGAATTAATTCACGTTGTTTGACCTGCTTCGGTGTAATCTTAGTAATAAAAGAAAATTCATCCTGCATTAAGTTTCACCCTTTTGGTAATCATAGAAAAAAAACCTTAGGAACTGTACTCCTAAGGTGTTTCTGTTGATTATTATTCGTAACGTTCTTTTATGTAAATCATTAATTAATTTGGTTGCAATCTTCAAGTACTACTTATATTACCTTTCAGGTTGTTTATTCAAGAAAGATGCGGTAATTATTTTGGTTGCGGGGATAGGATTTGAACCTATGACCTTCGGGTTATGAGCCCGACGAGCTACCAGACTGCTCCACCCCGCGACGATATGAAATTAAAGCTGGATACGTATGCGTAAATCTCGGCGACTTTGTGATACCGATGTAAGCTTCGTTACCAACAGTTATTATAGTGTACCATATGTTATTTCTTTATGCAAGAAATTATGATTTTTATTTCTTGGTGAGTTGCTCAACCAACCCTCTATAAATAGCATAGCCAAAATCGTTTCAATCTATACCTAAATTATGAATTAAACGATAAAGAGGCTGACTTGCAGCCTCTTCTACATTATCCTTTAGCCTTTGCAATAGCATTTTCAAATGTTTCGATGATGTCTAACTCATCTTCAATACCGATTGATATACGAACAAGTCCTTCTGTAATTCCAAGTTTCTCACGAGTTGCTTCAGGAATCGTTCGGTGCGATGTTCGAATTGGATAAGAAACCGTTGTTTCTACACCCGCTAATGTTGGTGCAATTTTTATCCATTCTAACGATTTAAAGAAGTGCTCTACATTTACAGTTTGGTCTAATTCTATCGAAACCATTGCCCCATTTCCCTTTGCTGAAAGGTCAGCAGGGTAATACACTTTTAATACGCCTTCATTAGACTTTAACGCATTGGCTAGTGCAAGAGCATTCTTGGACTGCCGTTCCATGCGAATGCTTAACGTTTTTAATCCGCGGCAGGCTAACCAAGCTTCAAAGGGACTTAAATTACACCCTAAACTAACTACTTTGCCTCTAGCTTTTTCAATTAATTCTTTTTTACCTACTAATACTCCAGCTGTTACATCGCTATGACCACCGATGTATTTGGTTGCACTATGAACGACAAGATCTGCTCCAAACGTTGTTGGCTGTAAAAGATAAGGCGTTGCAAATGTATTATCGATCATTGTAATTAAACCAAACTCGTCCGCAATTTCTTTAACCATTTCTAGATTCTCAACACGTAATAATGGATTCGTTACAGATTCTGTATAAATTAACTTCGTTGTAGGTAAGACCGCACTTTTGATCTCTTCGATCGATTCAAACGATACAAAATTTACTTCAATACCTAGATTATGTAATTCAACGGCTAATAGTTGATAAGTGCCTCCATATAAATCTTCTGAAGCCACAATATGCTCTCCAGGTTTAACGACAGCTAAAATGCCCGCCAATATAGCTGACATTCCTGAAGATGTAGCTACACCGTCCTCTGCTTCTTCAATAGCCGCAACACCTTTTCCTAGATCCTCCGTATTTGGATTACCAAATCGAGAATAGAGAAATTCCTTTTCTCCTTGATAAAAACTTTCCATATCTTCTAGATCCTTAAAAGTAAACGCTGATGTTTGATAAATCGGTTGAGCTTTACTCATATTTCTCGCTACATCTTTTGACTGAAAGTGTACAGTTCTCGTATTAAATCGTTGCCCCATCTTATGACTCCACCTTTATTCAATCTTTTCTTTTGTAAATTTTGTTAACTTCATCTTAACAGTTTTAACGATTTCTTAACACAAATTGATATTAGCAAAATAATGGCTTAACAAAGAGACGTTATAGTAATCAGTGTTAAACAAAATCCTAACAAAGCAAACATTATTAAAACATAATTTACGCTTTGTTAATAAAACCCAGGAGGTATTTATATCTATGAAACATTCTTTACGTTTTATCGGCCTTATCATTCTTAGTATTATTCTTTTAGCTGCATGTGGCGGGAAAGACACAGCTGTACCACAAACTGAAACAGCTGGCACAACTACAGACAGTAATTCATCAGAGGGTCAAGATGAGCGTGCGGATTGGCCAGAGAAAGTTCGCTTCGCTGTTACAGGTATTGAAGGTTTAGAAGAGTTACAACGTCAGTTTGGACCATTCAAAGAATTACTAGAAGATTTAACTGAAGTAGAATTTGAATTCTTCGCTTTATCCGATCGTGTTATCTCTGCTACCGCAATGGAATATGGTCAAGTTGACATGATTTTAGCTGGTCCTTCTGAATATGCACAAATTAAAGCTGCTGCACCTGATGCAGAACCACTAGCAGCGTTAGAGCGGGATCAGTACCATACTGTAGTTATTGTACACGAAGAAAGTGATATGAAGGAAGTTGAAGATTTAAAAGGTAAAAAAGTAGCAATGAAAGACATCGGTTCAACAAGCGGTCATATCGGACCAAGTTCAATGTTGCTAGAAATGGGATTAGATCTTGATCGTGATGTAGAAATCATGTTGCTTGGTGATGCACGAATCGATGCATTTAAAAACGGTGATGTGGACGCTTTAGCTACAGGAGTTCGTGACTTTGTAAAGATGGTAGAAGAAGATGGTGAAGGAAAATATCGCATTTTATTAGAAGGCCCACCACTCCCACAAGACCCATTTGTAGCTAGTGGAGAACTACCTGAAAGTTTCCGTGCGGAATTCTCGCGTATTTTACTTGAACATCAAGATGAAATTTTAGGAGCTATCTTAGTCAGTGAAGATAACAAAAAATATAATAAGGCCAAAATTGTCCCTATTACAGATGCGGATTATGACTTAATGCGCGAGACCTATCGTGTACTAGGAATTGAGCTTTAAAAATTAGGAGGGCTAAAATGATTTCATTGGAGGTAAACAACTTAACTAAAGTTTATCCTGATGGCACAAAAGCTCTAGATAATGTTAGCTTTAAAGTGAATCCTGGAGAAGGCGTTGTGCTCTTAGGGCACAACGGCTCTGGGAAATCTACTTTATTCCGTTGCATTACTAGCTTTGAAAAGCCAACATCAGGAAACATAGTCATTGATGAAACCGACATTACTACACTTTCAAAAAGCAAACTTCGTCCCATTAGAAAAAAAGTAGGGATGGTTTTTCAACACTTCAATTTAATTAACAACTTGAGCGTATTTCAAAATGTTCTTTTTGGCGCGCTAGGTCATACGAAGACATCCTTTCATACATTTGCACCATTCGCTTCAGAAGAACTTCGGATGAAAGCGATGGATTGTTTAGACCGTGTAGGTTTATCACATTTTGCTAAACGTCGTGCTGATCAACTTTCTGGAGGGCAGCAACAACGCGTTGCTATTGCTCGCATGTTGATGCAAGATCCAGAAATTGTTTTAGCGGATGAACCGATAGCGAGTCTTGATCCAAAAGCCGGCCGTGAAGTAATGGACTTACTTTGGGAGATTGTCCAAGAACGTGGATTATCTGTCGTTTCGATCCTTCATCAAATGGACATTGCCATGGAATACGGTGAACGAATTATTGCATTAAAAAAGGGAAATATGATTATCGATGAAAGTGTGAAAAAGCTGGATCGAGCCTTCCTTGATACTTTATACCATCAAGAGGATTTTACAGAAACGGAAGGAGAAAAAGCCGGTGCATAATAAAATGAATTCTAACAAAAATCTAAATAAACTTATGCCAAAGCGTTTCAAACGGCCTTCCCTGCTGGCGTGGATCGGCTGGGTCATCTTCTTCTCATTTATCATCATGGGTGTGAATAATGCGAACATTACACTCGACCGTTTAGGTAACGGTGTACTCAATATGGGGAAATTCGTTGGAAATGCTTTTCCTCCAGATGCCTCTCGTATTGGTCCCATTATGCAAAGAATCCTAGAAACGTTTGAGATTGCTTTAGTCGGTACGGCTATTGGAGTTGTACTTAGCTTACCAATTGCGGTATTGGCTGCTACGAACACAAGCCCGCATCCTGTTATCCGCTCTGCGGTTCGCAGTATTGTCTCTACATTACGTACCATTCCTGATTTAATTTGGGCGTTAATTTTTGTTATCTCAGTTGGATTAGGTCCACTTGCTGGAATTTTAACAATTGCTGTCGATACCATCGGCTTCTGCGCTCGCTTTTTCTCAGAACGGATAGAAGAAATAGACAAAGGTCCTTCTCAAGCACTAGAATCAACAGGTGCTTCAAGATTTGGGATCATTGCAGGTTCGGTTATTCCAATAGGCTTCCCTTCCTTTGTCGGTACAAGCTTATATGCTGTTGAAAAAGCCATTCGATCGGCAGTAATCTTAGGTCTCGTCGGTGCTGGTGGTATTGGAGTGGAATTAAATACAGCGATGTCGCTTAGACGTTTTGATGAAGCATTAATGATTATTATATTAATCTTAATCATCGTCATTGCCGTTGAACAAATCTCAACAGCTATCCGGAAAAAGGTCATATAAACCTAAAAAGAGTAAGGCTTCGTTCCTTACTCTTTACTTCGTTTCAGGTCCACCCACTTTTAATTAATAATGGAACCAGACGACTGCCTCCTGCATTTTATAATAATAGGAGGTTTTTCTCATGCGTGTATTTATTATTTTTACTGTTCTTCTCTTTTTGTCTGGTTTTCAAAAAACGAAACTGCAGTCTAATTTTGAGGAATACGGTTTATATAAAAAGCAATCTGACGATGAAAAAGGCTGATCTGTAAACCGAGAAGTTTCCAATATGTAGATAGCCAAGCCTAAAGGAAGACTAGACTAATGAAACTGTATTAAAAAATACTATAAACCCAGTTTAGACCACTCAAATAATGAACCTGGATCAGCTTTTCTTCCAGGGGCGTATTCATCATGCCCAATTACGTGATTTCGATCTCTTACAATAGAAGGGTTTCTCTCGAAAATATCATTCAGTAAAGCATTTAGTGATTCGTATTGTTCGTCGGTATAACCTATCATTGTTGGGTCGATTACATTGTAGACCCGTACTGGTATTGCAGGAAACATTTCTTCTCTCGTACCGATAGCAAGGAGTTCAATACCGATCGAAAATTCATTTAAGCGGTTCGTATAGTCAGGATAATCTTGAAGCTCTCCTGCCCCGGCATGATAAGCGACACGATCTTCTGATACGAGCTGAAAAACGGTCCCATTTCTCCCAATCATATAGTGTGCCGACAAACCATACTCCTCAAAAATGGAATAGACATCATCAGGGTTATAAGGGTCTTCCGGTTTTCTTGCAGCATTGCTTATAAAATGAACCATTACATGAGTGATTGTCTCCAACCGCGGTTTGGAGTTTTCCAGTGGTAAAAGATAATCTACGGCATTAATATTATTTTTTCGTGTCTCCTCAGACTGAATCATTAAGTCCTTCTTCTCCACCTTCGATTGCTCTTCTATTGCTTGTAAAGTGTCATGTCCGATCGTTTGGGAGTTATCAGTTGTTGTGCATCCTATTAAAAGTAAGCTTACAAAGAGTATATTTATTCCTACGCTTCTTACCATATTTACCACCCAACAAAAAATATATAATACCTAAGTATTATATCAAAACTCCTAATATTATCTATATTTGTTTTATAAAATATAAAGGTAACTTAATAATAGTTTTGACCTTCCAAATTTAAAAGGTAATCGTGGTCAGTGGGTTTACTTCCTCAAACTGCAAGCTGCATTTCCCTTATGTTTTTTAAATTAAGTGCTTTTGCTTCTGATGACGTTTCATGTCTTTTATGTTCGTCTATGGTTTCACGGACTGAGAGGCTCTTATTTATACTAAAAACATAAGCATGATTTATCCAAATCTTAATCAATAAAGTCAAGTTAAAAAAGCACAACGCCTAGCGACGTCCCTCTAAACCTTTCTATCCTACGGGGATGTGGTCCATGACGTCTCACCTTCGATCCCCCTCATGTTGTTCTACGAAAAGAAAGGTTTCCTCTCACAGGGGGACATGTTGTCTCGCTTCGAACCTTTCACACGTTGTTTCCATCAGCAGATCCTTCGAAGGGTTACCTCTTCGAGCCAAAGCTCTTCACCGCTTGAAGCCTACTCAACCTTTTTCATACTAAAAAGCACAACCCATTTGGATTGTGCTTTGTGCCTAGCGACGTCCTACTCTCACAGGGGGAAGCCCCCAACTACCATCGGCGCTGAAGAGCTTAACTACCGTGTTCGGCATGGGAACGGGTGTGGCCTCTTCGCTATCGCCACTAGACTTTATGGATTTTGATAAGCTTCGAATTTCTTCGTCAGTTTTGCCCTTCTGGTACTCACGTATTAACATACGATCCGTTCCTCAGGACTTCACTTCCTTGAACTTCTTGCTTCTAAAAATCCTTATTATATTGAGAGTGGTTCTCTCAAAACTGGATAATGGCTAGATGAATTCAACGCTTTATTCATTTGGATAAGTCCTCGACCGATTAGTATCTCTCAGCTCCACGTGTCGCCACGCTTCCACCCGAGACCTATCAACCTCATCATCTCTAAGGGGTCTTACTTACTTAACGTAATGGGAAATCTCATCT
>NZ_JAOTPO010000027.1 GCF_029028005.1 Alkalihalobacterium chitinilyticum | reverse complement strand
ACGAACATATTGTTTCTTTACATCTTCTATTGGCCCCATTCTTCTTTTCATTTCGGCTCCTCCTTTAGTTAATTCCATTTTAATATGTAGAGGAGTAGGTGTCCAAATGAGTTAGGGGGCTAAATAGGATTGATCACCGATTTCAATTTACCATCAGGATGATATAATTTGATGGACTCTAATTTCTTGAAGTCATACGATACTTTTTCTAAGCTCTCTAAGAGTTGGTTAGATTCGTTTTCATCAAGTTTAAAAGATAGAGATTGACCCGCCATAAGTATCTCCGCTTTACAATTCTTATTAGACTCATTTTTTCTAAACATGTATTAGCCCTCCTTATGTATATATAATCATTCATTTATGTACCGGTCTACTCACCGTTCTCTTATAAAGCGTTTTTTTATAGTGCTTCAACTCTTATCTCTATTGGTAGATCATTTCGTAGATTTTCCGCATTTTAAAAAATAGATGATGATGTTGATCGCACCCATGATCGTAATGGCTAAAAATAGATAAAACGATACAGGGTCACCACCTAATCCAATCTCGTCTACAATGATGCCAGAATAATATAATAGCTGACAAGAAACGAA
Organism: Alkalihalobacterium chitinilyticum; assembly: GCF_029028005.1. Taxonomy (GTDB): domain Bacteria; phylum Bacillota; class Bacilli; order Bacillales; family Bacillaceae_F; genus Alkalihalobacterium; species Alkalihalobacterium chitinilyticum. The sequence continues at coordinate 47,056 of NZ_JAOTPO010000027.1, read as the reverse complement.
AATAAGGACACTCGTCAAACTAATAATAGCGAAACCATTTAACCATCGCGTGTAAAATTTTGGGATGATAATGATAAAAAATAATAGCAAAGACATCACTAAGACCGTAATATACATCGGTCGTAGCAATGTAAAAACTCCTAACGTTTCAAATGAATCGTAGGTATACACAATCTTTTCCCCCGCTCTCGACAGACCCTGCGCTTAATTATTGAAGGGTTTGTCTGTTCGTTCACCATATCTTTTACAATCAATTAAAAAGCACATAGAAGATAAGACCAGCTACTGCAACAAACCCAAAGGCACATAACAGAGCACTTTTAAACTTTTTTAAATGATATCTGCCACCTTTACCTTGATCTTCGTAAGTTGCAACCTCCATAGCGACAAAAATAATGCTTAATAAACCAATACCTATAACAATGAGCCAAATCAATATCCGCACCTCCGTAATGAATGGTTTGATCTTGTAAAATTCATTATTTTTACAGCTCTCACTTCAACAATAAAAGATATTATGACTTACGAAAAAATGCCGGAGAAGTTTCATTTTACTTCGTTATTTAATGATAGGATTTTCTCAGTAGCATCCAAATAGGACCATTTGGGATAGTAAGCTTATTACACGAATTTTTTTATGGCTGTCCTCTAAAAATAGCGGAAATTAAATACCCGAAAAACATCAGAATAAAAAAGCTGTTCGCCATCACAAGATTGCTAATCATTGCTGCCTTACTTCTGCCCAGGTATCCAAATAAAATACCAACTGGATTGATCACAAACGTCAAAAGATAGTAGCTATAAGCTTTTCCTAAAAGAAGGTTTGGCAGCCAGACGGCAACTCCAATCAAAAAGCAAATAACGGATAGGGTCATCCATAGTTTCTTTGTATTTTTACTCACTTTATTTCTCCTCTCTTACGTTATGCCACCCCACTGCAGCTCTATGGCTACATCTAAAAAAAATCTTCTTGGATGAAATGATAGACTCATTTTTTTATGATTCAAAATTCTTTTTCTCATACGTACGAATAAAATATTCAAATCGGACAGCAATCCAAATCAACACCATGGCACTAATACCATTCCAAACTCCCCCGAAAAAGAAACCAATGACCCCGCCAATAATGATGTATTGAATTAAGTGTTTAGGAAACATATTGCCCTCCCTTTCCCCAGTACCTCAAAAAAATTCAATAACTAAATAGTAACATAAATTTCCAATTTAATGAGAGGAAAACTCAACATAAAAAACTCCCCTAGAAAAAAGAAGACGATGCCCGAATAAGCACCACCTTCTTTAAATGACCAATTATTACTTTTTATCGCGAATTTCTTTCAATAGTTCTATGACTTGATTGTTTTGACTTTCAATATTCTTTAGCCTTTTTTCGATCACACTCGATGAAACGAAAAGTATGATTATAATGGCTATGCCCGTCAATAATTCCATTACGTTACTCACCCAATCTTATGTTTGTTTTAACTACTGTTAAATGCCGATTAAACAACAAATTGCCGATGCAACTGTTCCATCACTATTAAACTTTTATAGCGAATCCAATTAATCACTGCTTGTTTTGATTTTTAATTTCACCTAAGAGATTCAAGATTAAATAATTTTGTTCTATGATTTTCTCATTTTGTTTTCTTAATTTGGAAAATTCCCATCCGCAGAAAAATATAATAATAACCATACCAATAAAAAGCATGATATCCACCTCAAGTTTCTCTAAAATTCATGTTTTACGATACCATACTTTTACAATCGGTTGGTTGACTCTGCTCATTTTTTCTATTAACTTCTCTTTCGTTTCTATAACCGTTGGCCGCTTATTACATAGGAAAAGCCCTAGAAGATCTCTCTCTAAGGCCTTGTTACAATGCATTGCATGTACATTATAGTAAAATCTCAATCTCCTCTTTATACTCATTCAGAAGACCGTCAATATACTCGTTGATTTTTTCATCGAGCAGCTCTGTATCATCCACCCCATATTGGGATAGATCTAAGACTTCGTTGACTAAGTTATTTACATAGGCATTACGTTCGAGGCGTTCTTTAAAATAAACATCATAATAATCTCTGCTTGTCATATTAAGATACTCTGCTTGATTTTCAAAAAAATTTTCATTTTCAGTGTCGTCAAAGGGAAAAGCTAATTCAATGCCTTCCATTTCACCCGAAACATCAATACCCAGTTTTTTCGCTTCTAACACCATGATTTCTTCTTTTACAAAATTCTTAACCATCATCGCGATCTTTTCGTCAGGCACATTGTATAACGAACGAATATCTTTTAGCGTAACCTCTTCTCCCTTAACAATCGCAACTACATCCCCATCGTCAACCGAAACAACCGTTTCCTTTTCAGTCGTTGCGTTCGAACAAGCTACTGATACGCTCATAATTAATAGTAGAATAAAATATTTCATAGGTCCTCCGTTCCATATGTAATAACGCACTTGTTTTTAACTAACTCTAATCTTAGTTTAGTTTATTATTAAATTAATAACGAGAGGTAAGACCACTAAACCTGAAGCACTATACAGTAAAATTCTAGATAATCGATCAGCCGGCTTGTCCTGATCGGCCTCATGGATTGCCCTCTTTCTTTCTACCCAAAACAGAAAAATGGCAGTAGCTGCTATTCCTACCTTGCCGAACGTTTCCGTGTCAATCCCGAAACTAGAATACAGGTAAAGAATAGTCCCGCCTAGAAAACCTCCAATGAAAAAAAGAAAAAGAAATCGAAGCACTCCTTTCGATCCTAAAGAACCTGACAAAAAAATTCTTATAAATATAAAGTTCATTGCTATACAAAACAGAAAAACAAGTAAAGTAACAAAAATCTCCATACCTTCCCCCTTCCTAGAATTCCGTATTCGTATATCTAGTTGCCGGAACTGTATTGCTAACTAATTAGCAACGTCTATAACTAATCACGTCATCTATAATAGCTGATGGTCATGGTCTTTCTCCTTTGGACATGTTTCCAATCTCATAAAAAAGAAGCTGAAATGAAGTAAAAAAGATAATAGGTAACGCAAAGAATAGTAGGATGAGCGGCGTTCCTTCGATCACTTGGGTCTCTACCAAACTATGTGCAGTTCCTTCCAAGATGAAAGGTAACATGATAGCCAACGTTATACTTAGCGTAAGCCTTAATCCTTTTCGCTCTTTTCTCCCTTGTTTAAAACAGGCAAAACTAATTAGTAGTAAAATAAAAATTAAATATAAGAACATCTTAGTCTTTCCTCTCCTGTTTTTGCATCGCTCATTATACAATGAACGCGATGCTCTAAGTTTCCTGCCTGACCGTTGCAACATCACAACCATCACCATTAACTTCAGTTTCTACTTACCGTATCTTTCTTGCCAATCTACTAACCACATCTCGTAGTCACCGTGAATTTCTTCTGCAGTCCTCCCATCCAAAGAGTAAGGTGCTCCAACTACATCATTCTTTTTTGAGATAGGAAAAGACCACCCGCCAATGACTTCTCCATTTACTAACCAAACGGTTACAGTCGTTTTTCCCTGATTAAACTGCTGATCTAAAGGGTGATTTTTAATTGTGAAAGATACCGTATCAATCCTGTTATTTAAAAATTCATTAGGCTCAATATCCTGGACAGCCCAAACTTGTTCATTCGGGAGAGTAAGTAAGTCAGATCTTGAGAACTCCTGCCAACTGTCTCCTTTGTGTGTTATAACCTCATATCCATGATCTATTAAATAATATTTTGCGATTGTCGCATTCTCACTTCGTTGTTCGTTGCACCCTACCATGACAAACAGTATAACTAAAAATAATACGAAATACCTTCTCAAATCAATGACCCCTTTTCAAAAAGAAGCGGTTACTCCATGCAGGACTTGTGCCTTCTGCTCTACACTGCTGTTAACTTAACAATGTCATATATTCCCTATTATTTCAATAGTTTTTATTTTTAAAAAAGCTGCATTAAAGCATCTGGATGATATACGTTTCGCTTTTTTATAACAAGCTCAAACTCAATTCAAACTGTATCAACGCCATATAAATAAAAAGTAAATAAAAAACGCATCTACCAAGCGCAGATACGTGTTTGCTTAAATGAGATGGATCACAAAAAAGTGAGTGACCACTACTATTAAGAAAGATGCAAATCCAGGGTTAAGGAGCAGTTTACACCATTTAATAACATTAAATATATGCAGCCTATTAGCGGGTTCTCTTAGTTTTTTCCTCTATAGCACACGAAAACGAGCGGTTCATTGACGGTTTATCCTAATATTTTCCTCTACCGCACACAAAAAAGAGCGGTTCGTTGACAAGTTCTCCTAATATTTTCCTCTACTGTACACGAAAGCGAGCGGTTCATTGACGAGTTCTCCTAATATCTTCCTCTACCGCACACGAAAGCGAGTGTTTCGTTCACGGGTTCTCCTAATATCTTCCTCTACCGCACACGAAAGCGAGTAATTCGTTGACGTGTTCTCCTAGTATCTTCCTCCACCGCATACGAAAGCGAGTGAGTCGTTGATGGTTTCTCCTAATATCTTCCTCCACCGCACACGAAAGCGAGTGTTTCGTTCACGGTTTCTCCTAATATCTTCCTCCACCGCACACGAAAGCGAGTGACTCGTTGATGGTTTCTCCTAATATCTTCCTCCACCGCATACGAAAGCGAGTGAGTCGTTGATGGTTTCTCCTAATATCTTCCTCCACCGCACACGAAAGCGAGTGTTTCGTTGACGTGTTCTCCTAATATCTTCCTCCACCGCATACGAAAGCGAGTGGTTCATTGACGCTTCCTCCTAATATCTTCCTCCACCGCACACGAAAGCGAGTGATTCGTTGATGGTTTCTCCTAATATCTTCCTCTACCGCACACGAAAGCGAGTGATTCGTTGATAGTTTCTCCTAATATCTTCCTCCACTGCACACGAAAGCGAGTGATTCATTAACGTGTTCTCCTAATATCTTCCTCCACCGCACACGAAAGCGAGTGATTCGTTGATGGTTTCTCCTAATATCTTCCTCCACCGCACACGAAAGCGAGTGTTTCGTTCACGGTTTCTCCTAATATCTTCCTCCACCGCACACGAAAACTCAAATTTTTCGGGCGGAAAAAGATCGGTAAGCTACATTTAGACCCGCCTTCTTAAAAGCTAATATTAGCAGCAACAATTAGTCCGACTAACACCGATACACCGCCAAGAAAAAGACCTACAGCCACATTGCCATTTTCCACTTCTTTTGCCAAGTTTGTATTTCGAGTAAACACATATTCGATAACGATATGTAAAACAATTTGAACAATAATTGCAATAAAAGCCCAAATCACTAAATCAACTAAGTTGATCGCGTGCAGAACAGCAGATTGCAACACGACGACAAGCCCTGCCATTTTCCCCAAGAGCTTTAAAGCCACTGCCGAGTTCCCGCTTCGAATTTGATCACGCTCGGAATAGGGTGTGATCCATTTAAAAATATACGTTCCCATGATAAATAACACGAGTGATACGGCTAAATAAATCAGAAAGTGATCCAACGTTTGAAGATAATAACTGAAATCCATGTCGTTCTCCTTTCACCCCGTAAGGTAAGAAATAGAATAGATTCTCCGAAATATGTGGACCGAAACAGTTTTCGAATACACTGGCTATTTCAATAGTACAAATTCAAACTCAGGTTTCTGTTACATATATGAACTTAAGTAGTTTCAACGTACACGATGTTGTAAAACGTGTCCCGCTCAGCCGCCGAAGCGACCTCCTCCACCCATACCTGAACGAGGATTTGTCGCATCTGGGTTTCTTGGTTGAGTCGGTTGATTCACATTTCCATCAGTACGCGGTGGGGTTACGGCGGGCTGTCTTGTCCGTGTGCCCCCTCCAGCCGATGCTCTACCAGCTAAGAAGGCTGCCATAGTCGGGAACCACATCCCTCCATAGTAATAATGGCCATAGCGCACATTGCCCTCTTCCACACATTGGTAGCCTTCAGCTTCTTCGTCCCACGTCCACGTATCACAATCCGCCTCCTCGGGCGATGGCAAGAGGTTAGGATCCGGTTGAGCACTAGGATCAGGCTCAGCTGGTGTGGAAAACAATTCATCCGGCAGTCCAGGCGAACAAGCCGTTAATCCTACAAACGCCACACTGGAACTAAGCAATCCTTTTAAAAGCTTATCGGTTTTTGGCTTCTTCATGTTAACACCTCTTTTGAAGGTTATAAGTGTGAAAAACATTTCTTGTAAATCGTGTTCATTTTCGATCGTTATTATGGCAGCCACTGACGGAGAAATTCTATATGCGTTTCCATTTCGTACATCCTCGCTGTATTGGGCCCGCCGTTGTTCTGTGTTCACATACTTCATCTATTATTTCCTTTTTGTAAGAAATTAATTGGTTTGGCAAAGATAATTACCATCATAAGGCTAATTTGTACTTGTATTTGCAGCTGAATTTGTGGCAATTAAATATTAAAAAGCCCGGTTTACACATCTGTGAACCGAGCCATTATTATTACGTTTCTTCATTTTTCTTATATCGACTAAAGCTATCCGTTAGTGAAAATTATATATAAACACATGAAAGGGCTTTATATATTTCTGGTTGACCTTATCTTATATGGTCTTATTATAACAGTAGTCAGGGTAGTACGTCTCTGCTCGTGGGGCATAGACCCCGTCAAGTAAACAGTTCGCCCCCTACTTGTAAAGATATGATTGAGGGCTGGTTGGGACCAAGATCTCGTATAACAAGGTGTTTATGGTGACTGGTATTCGGTGGTTTCTTTGTTAACTTTATTAGAATATAGGGCGCGTTTGATTATCTGGTTTATTTCAACAACAAACCACTACTTGCTTTCACGTTCAATTTTTAATCCTCTAGTTTGTGGAGGGTTGGACTCTCTAATGTAGTCATACCATACGTTCACTTTCTGTCCTTTTGTTATGTCAGCCAACATACTTTTATCTTCGACGATAACCCTGATTGTACCATCAGAAATAACGGAATCGCTGGTTACTTTTAGAGTAATTTCTTTCCTTCTTTTTTGGATAACCTCTCCACTGAGGACTTTATCATCGGAAATACCGAGTAAGGAATTATTTGTATTTGAAATTTCTTCTTTATATTCATTATTATTAGTACTTTCAATATCTGTACCGTCACTACATCCCATCATTAACAAAGTAACTAATAACAAGAAAGATAGAATTTTCCTCAAATCAACCCCTCCTTTCTTTTCCAGACTACTTTTCTTCAATATTTCAAGTATTTTGATAACAGATTATCATGCAATTCAAGAAATAACAGGTACAAATACCGATATATCAATAAAAAACTGACTACAAATTGATGGACAATTTAATAGTCAGTTTAGTTGCATTTTCATGTTTGCGACAGGTAACGGAACCCGTTATTATGATCTGCGTTTTTTTATCCGAGATATACTGCCAATTTAATAATTTGATACTCGTAACTATATCATTTGTGATGGTATTGGTGTTTGTCTTCCCAGATACTGAGCAGTTAGGAACTTCTTTTTTTCTTTGCCAAGGAATATGTGCTATTTCCTAATATTGCTCCTCCAAGGACGGCAAGAATACTACCGATTAAAATCCAGTGTATCGACAGGTAGACACCCGTCATAAACAACACTAACCCTATAAAGAACTTTAGCATCCCCATCATAGATCCCTCTCTCAATAAAGTTATCATTTTACTAATTACTCTTTTAACAGCTCTTCATAAATTGAACAACCTTTTACCCTAATAAAAATCCTTGAATTGAAACATAAAAAGCAAACAATGCAGCAAAAATATTCAAATAACCCATAAACGAATATTTATCTTTTTTTAATTCTAGGGCTCCCGTCAGTAATACAGAAACACCTAGTAGCAGCATTAGATAAGACATAAACGCAAAGTTTTGAGTCAACAGCATAAAACCTGCTAGTACGACCACTATGATAGACAAAATTATTCTTAATACTTTTAGCATTTCTCTCCCCCTGAAACCTGTCTGGATGAAATTTTTAATCCTTCTTCCTTCTTGCAATCGTAACATATGTAATTATGTGTTGTGTAAAAATTCCCTTTTCTGGTTTATTTTGAGCTATTTATATCCGTTCTGATAAGTAAAAGAGCACCCCCTCAATATTGAAGAACTGCCCTGTCTTTTACGTTATAATACCCCGTCTACCAACTCAAACAACTCCACAACTAATACGGTCTCCTCTTTTAATTCAATTCCAATATTTTGCCAAGCTGCTTTATGTGTCTCTTGAAACGTTTCAACATTTTCGCCGTACCCTTCTCCTTGTATAAGTCTTAAATCCGGATCACCAAACGTCGTTTCAAATACCTCTCTTAATCTAACATTACATCTAGCGTGTCCGTCTTTATCACACACAGTGACCAACTTTCCAACTGGCTCGTACGTTTCGTCTAATTCTTTTTGAGAATATTCTTCTTTTGGAGCACAAGTAGCTGTTTTTTCCCCTTTTAAGATTTGTTGGATTAATGTCTCGCCAATTCCGTTGTCATTTTCCCAGCCAAAAACCATTGTATACGGTTGAATTTTCATTTCCAACATCACAAGTCTCCTCTCCTCACACTATCGCAAGCTAAATACTCAATTACTCCTCGTACTCCATATCTGGTAAAGCATGAATAAAATCTAAAAGTTCATTTACATCAGTGGTCCTTAATACTATTCCTTCATGATCCAATATAATAAAAGTTGGGAATTCCTCTACATCTAATACTTCAACATAATCTTTAAAGTGACCAGAATCAGCAAACTGATATGAAATTACACTGAGTTTTCCTACTGGAACATCAAAGGAAAAATAGAGTTCAAACTGTCTTCTAAGCTCTTCGTCGGTTTCTGTCTCTTCCCAATTTTCATCAGGAACAGCACTCCAAAACGAATAAAAATGATAGTGACCTTCTTGATCAGGCTTCATTTGACCAAGAACCCTGATTTCCTTGGCTTTCTCCAAATTGGAACAGCCTGCAAGCAAAGAAAAACAAACTAACAATACTATAAAATTTTTCAAATGAAACACTCCTGACCCAGTATTAAATACATCACTATGAATCTTACTTTAGTAACACTTTTTATTTTTTATCGAGCAAACTATGTTTGAAGTAAACTCTTCTTTATCTTAACATCACTTGCCAATGTTTGGACTATTTTTTCCAAATAATCGTACTCTATCTCTTCATTCTCAAATTCCTTTTTTTAGAAAATTTACCTTGTAATTATTTCCAACACCCGTTATTATATATCTAAATGATATATATCTTTTAGATAGGTGATGACAGTGAAAAATTATAATCATACAACATATTCAATCTTAGGTATCTTAACTACCGGCTGTAATACGGGTTACGCGATTAAACAATTAATGGATAATAGCTTAAATCATTTCTGGAAGATCAGTTATGGACAAATCTATCCAACTTTGAAACTCATTGTTCAAGAAGGATTAGCTGAAGTTCAAACGGTTTCTAATCAAGGAAAGCCAGATCGACAAGAATATTACCTCACGTCAAAAGGAATGGAGACGTTAAAAGACTGGTTAGAGCAACCGATCGAACAACTTCCTATGGAACGAAATGAAATATTGTTAAAGTTGTTTTTTGGTCAGTATCAAACGGAAGAACAATCGCGAATGTTGATCGAAAATTACAAACAAAAATTAGAAGAACGTTACGAGACATATGTAACAATCGAATATTCGATTATGAACCACCATGATAACGAAGAAGATGCAAAGTATTGGTTGATCACGTTAGATTATGGGAAACGAGTGACTGCGGCTGCATTAGAGTGGTGTAATTCGACGCTTGATAAACTTGTATCTAAGGAGGGACTGTAGTGGCTAATCCTATTTTTACTGGTCGTTATACGACTGAAAACACAGAAGATATTGTCGTTTTTATTATTGGAATGAGAATTAATAAACCATTAGCTTTGCATAAGTGGGTGCCCGTCTTTAGCGCGATGCCAGGAATGATTAAGGAGCTCTACAGCAATAAGGATACTTTAGGTTTTTTATCAATGGAAAGTTATTTCGGATTAAGGACGACTGCGATGATTCAATATTGGCGATCCGTGGAAGACTTGCTTGCCTATGCTAGAAGTGACAAGCATATGAAAGCTTGGGAGACTTTCAATAAAAAGGTTGGTAACAATGAGGCCGTTGGTATATATCATGAAACGTATCAGCTAAAAAGCGGAAAATACGAGTCGATTTATGGAAACATGCCGCAATACGGTCTAGGAAAAGCGTTAACCCATATTCCCATTACTTCTGAACAAAATTCTGCTCGTAAACGACTTGGATCGATAAAAGTAAAAAATTAAGCTTAAACACTAGCAGACTTCAAGCACGATAAAAAAGAACCTTCGATCTAAAGAAGATCAAAGGTTCAGTTTCTAATTTGAAATCTGGTCTTTAAGATGTACTCTCAATCTATGAGTACATTAATTTTATCCCTTGAGCGTAATCTTAATTTAAGATTAGCTCTTTTTCGGCTAAACCCAGAATTTCCGCCGTTGATTTATGGATTTCTTTTAGTAACTTTGGATTATTCATTAGAGAGACGCCATAAGAAGGGATCATCTCTTTGATTTTCGGCTCCCACTCGTTGATTTGCTCTGGGAAGCATTTTTGCATAACTTCAAGCATTACGTGTACAGCAGTCGACGCACCTGGTGAAGCTCCTAGTAATGCAGCAATCGATCCATCCGAAGCTGTAATAACTTCTGTTCCAAATTGAAGCGTACCCATTCCGCCTGCTTCCGTATCTTTAATGACCTGAACACGTTGCCCTGCTACGACTAATTCCCAATCCTCACTCTTTGCGTTCGGGATAAATTCACGTAACTCTTCCATACGTTGTTCTTTTGACAGCATCACTTGCTGAATTAAATACTTTGTCAATGACATTTCCTTTGCGCCTGCCGCTAACATTGTTAAGACATTATTCGGTTTTACCGACGTTACTAAATCGAACATTGAACCTGTCTTTAAGAACTTTGGTGAAAAACCAGCAAACGGCCCGAAAAGTAACGCTTTTTTATTATCAATATATCTTGTATCCAAATGCGGTACAGACATTGGTGGAGCTCCTACTTTCGCTTTACCGTATACTTTTGCATGATGCTGCTCAATAACATCCGGATTTTTACATGCCATAAAAATTCCACTTACCGGGAAACCACCAATATTTCTTCCTTCTGGTATACCCGATTTTTGCAGTAAATGAAGGCTTCCTCCGCCTCCGCCAATAAAGACGAATTTTGAAGTGTAGCGGTAAATTTCACCGACACTATGGTCATGTACTTTTACTTCCCATAAACCTTCGCTATTACGTTTAATATCCTCAACCGTGTGCTTGTAGTTGATATTCACATTTTTACTTTCTAAGTGATTAATTAACATGCGTGTTAACGCACCGAAATTAACATCCGTTCCCGAGTCAATTTTAGTTGCAGCAATAGGCTCATTCGATGTACGACCTTGCATAATCAACGGAATCCATTCCATAAGTTTTTTTGGATCTTCGGAAAATTCCATACCATCAAATAAAGGATTTTTTGAAAGCGCTTGAAAACGATTCTTTAAAAATTTTACATTATCTTCTCCTTGGACCATACTCATATGTGGCAACCCCATAATAAAGTCCTCTGGATTAGTAATCAATTTATTTTTTACAAGATAAGACCAAAATTGCATTGATACTTGAAACTGTTCGTTGATATTAATCGCTTTACTAATATCTACAGTTCCATCCGGCTTTTCAGCTGTATAATTCAGCTCGCACAGTGCCGCATGTCCCGTACCTGCGTTATTCCATTCGTTTGAGCTTTCCTCTCCAGCTTTTTCTAATTTCTCTAAAACTGTAATTTCCCATTCCGGTACCAACTCTTTTAAAAGTGTACCTAAAGTCGCACTCATAATACCGGCGCCAATTAAAATAACGTCTGTTTTGATTTCCCCATTTGTCGTCATTTTTACCAACCTTTTCCCCTAGAATTTGTAGAAAAGGTGTAAGGCTGTCACACCAGCAAAGTGCGACCTAGTCACACACCTTTTCTGTCTCGTCAAAACCATTCTCATGCTGCATACTTTTTTATTGAGTCAAATATCTACTATTATATGATAATTATAAATTTTTTACAATCTAGTTATAGTGAGAACTCTCTACACTCTCATCATAATCAATTATAAGTTCCAATATGATTTTTAGCTATATAAAATAAAAATCTAGACGCGATTTTTTTGAGAACTTTGCCTTCCTGTTATGGTCGTTACAACGTTCAGATCATGTCTGTATTTAAAGCGTTACAACAGAATTTTTAAGTCAGTCCTTCTTTTTCTCTTCGATCACCGATATGATCACAGCCTCTTTTCCGTATTCACCTCGAATGGTTTTTCTTGCGTCCACCGGGGTTCTCGCCATGACTGACTTTATTTGTGTTTCTCCCTTCAGCTCGATCTCAACAAGAAAACATTTTGCACCGCATCTCATACAGATCCCTCCCCTTTCAGGTTTGTTCGTTAAAGATACACTACTTACGATATCTTAATTTATGGAACTGAACAACATGGCTGGGTGCAATCTAGAGTGGAAATTAAGATGAATACAAAAACAATCGTACGGATTGAAGAACTCTGGAGATAAAATTAGGAGAAGCTGTTAATCATTCGCTCGCTTTCGTGTGCGATGGAGGAAATATTTAGGAGGACCTGTCAACGATTGGCTTACTTTCGTGTGCGGGAGAGGAAAATCCTAGGGAACTCGTCTACGTATCACTCGCTTTTGTGTGCACTAGAGGAAGATATTAGGAAAAAACGTCAACGCATCACTCGCTTTCATCTGCGGTAGAGGAAGATATTAGGAGAACTCGTCTACGTATCACTCGCTTTCGTATGCGGTGGAGGAAGATACTAGGAGAACGCGTCAATGAACCACTCGTTTTCGTGTGCGGTAGAGGAAATTATTAGGAGAACGCGTCAATGAACCGCTCGTTTTCGTGTGCACTAAAGGGAAATATTAGGAGAACTCGTCAACGCATCACTCGCTTTCGTGTGCGGTACAGGGAAATATTAGGATAAAACATCAACGAATTACTCTCTTACGTGTGCGGTACAGGGAAATATTAGGAGAAACCGTGAACGAATCACTCGCTTTCGTGTGTGGTAGAGGGAAAGATTAGGAGAATTCGTCAACGCATCGCTCGCTTTCGTGTGCGATAGAGGAAAAGATTAGGAGAACCTGTCAACGCATCACTCGTTTTCGTGTGCAGTAAAGGGAAATATTAGGAGAAACCGTCAACGAACCGCTCGTTTTCGTGTGCGCTAGAGGAAAAGATTAGGAGAACTCGTCAACGCATCACTCGTTTTCGTGTGCGGTAGAGGAAAAGATTAGGAGAATTCATCAATGAACCGCTCGCCTTCGTGTGCGCTAGAGGAAAAGCCGCTAACTAATCACACTCAACTGTGCTGCCAATGCTCCAAAGGGTGGACAATCCTTAGCCTGCGAGCCAGTCCAACCAGATTAATCTTGGGTCGGACTGTCTCACACAAGCTACAGCCTGCAAAGAAGCGCCTAATACAGAAAAGTAACAACCGAATAAAGGACAACGGTAATGGCCGCTGCAATCAATGCCGGCTTCAACTTATATTTGGCGTATTCAATAACGGAGAGGTTCAATATTTTAGCGATCGTATTCGTATCATCACTTAGTGGTGAGGCAAATGCCCCGAACGCACCACTTGCGAACACTGCACCTACGACTAAAGGCAGTGAAACATCTCCTACAATCGCAAGTGAAATTCCTAGAGGCATTAAAATCCCCCAGGTCCCCCAAGCCGAACCGATAAAATACGAAACGGCAGCTCCGAAAATAAAGATGAGTGGTGCAATAAACATTTGCGGGATCCAACCCGAATGAGCCGTTACAAAAGCTGAAAACCCTAAGTCATCTGTAATTGAAGACAGTCCCCAGACAACTGATAATAACAAAATAACCGACATTAATTCATTGCCGCCTTCCATAAAGCCAGCGATCAGCCGATCCAACTTAAATCGTTGCAGTAAGTAAAAGGCCATCGACACTAATACAGTAATAAGGAGCGCGATCACCATCGCATCGAGTACTTCTGCTTTAATAAAAGCTTCAAAGAAGTCATAGCCTTTTTGAGAGCCATCCCACCACGTGAGAAATAACGTCAGACTGATCACCAGTACTAACGGTAACAGTAAATTCATCGGTTTGATCGGTAACTCATTGGCTACCGCCGGGTGACAATCATGCCAGTCATCATTATTGTCATCTGCTGTTTTTTCATCAATTTGTGTTGGCGCGTCTGATTTTTTCTTTGAATGGTGAAAAAAACTCAAGTAAATCCCTAGGAGTATTGTAACAATCGAAAAGAAATTAAACGGGATACTTTGGATAAACAGAGAGTAAGGATCAACATTAACCCCTTGATTCTCAGTCGCAATCTGGATAATCGACACCATGTAACCGACAAATGCCGTAGCAACAGGAATTAAGACGATAACTGGAGTTGCCGTCGTCTCGATGACAAACCCGAGCTCTGCTGTTGTCATTTTGATTTTTTTCAGTAACGCCCTCATGATCGGCGCAATCGTGACAAAGCGAAAAGTCGGCGCTGCAAACGTACCAATCGTAGACACATACGTTAAAAGCAATGCTTGTTTCCGCGTTTGGATTCTCTCAGCAGCTTTTTCTACAAAACCTCGAATTCCACCTGTCATCTTAATCATTCCAACTAAGCCGGAGAACGCATAAAGAAACACAATAATTTTAATATTATTGGGATCAATGAGTGCTTGAACCACGTAAACGAATAATGTTTGAATACCGCCGATAATCGTAGGTTCCATTAGATAGGATCCAACTAATAAACCTAAGAATAGGGCTGGCAGTACTTGTTTGGTGTAGATTGCTACCGGAATGACGACTAAAAACGGTATAATTGAAAACCAGCTTGTATCCATCTCGATCACCTGCTTCAGTCATTATTGTATCTATGCCATAGTTATTGGTCTAACTATTGTGTGATGGAGATGGAATATTATACTTACTTATATATTTAAAAAGCCGTCACTCAATTGGAGTTAGCAAACTTCTAAAGGTTAATAAGAACTGCTGTGTACACTTTTAAAATGCTTTTATGATACCAAACCAAATACTTTTATGTACAACCCAAATACATAAATCCATTTGCAAGCGCAAATAATAAAAGCAGGAAAAAGTCCTGTATATCATTAATTCACAAGAAATGGATGGTCATATGTTTAATAAACTTGAGAAAAACATCTTAAAAACTTTAGTTGCTCTTGTTCTTGTCATTATTCCCATATCAATCATCGGTAAAGAATATCGAAAATGGTTATTATGTTTTTTTCTTAATTCCTATGCCAACACATTTGTAGCGCCAACTTTAGCTTCGAAAGGTTTTTTAAAATATCCAGTTAGGCTGTTTCCATCCATCTTTAAAAGCAGCATCATTTATGATTATTTTTTATGTTCAACGATTACGATCTGGTATTGTAGAACTACTTTAAAAGATAATTGGATAAGGGCTTTTTGGAAAGTTTGGCTCTTTGCGATGCCACAAGCCATATTAGAAGTATTTTTTGAAAGAAATACGAAACTGATTAAGTATAGTAAAGGTTGGACAGGTATTCATTCTCTAATTACAATAGCTGCCGCTAAATTTACGATTCGTACAACTGTAAAACTAATGGACATCGCAAATTCAAAAAACAAGGCATAAGGCGAGTTACACACTCGCCTCTCATATTTATGTTGTAACACCAGCATAAGTGAATTGAGATGAGACAAGTCCATTACTTAGAATCACTACTCTACCCTATGACAGTACTCATTTTACGGCCTAATAATAACCTCTACTTGCCCCGCATCTTTCCCGGTTTTAATGACAGATACGACTTGTTCTGCTACCGTTTCAACGGTTAAGCCGGATGTCTTTTTCGCAGCGGGCACCCCGCCGAAATCCGTTTGAACTAAACCGGGCGACACCGTTGTTACACGAATCCCATGTTTTTTTCCTTCTTTATTCATCGTATGAGACAACCCCAGCAGCCCCCATTTACTTGCGCAATACGCAGACGCTTTTTCGGTCGTATTGTAGGCAAGATCAGATGCAATATTAACAATCTGTCCACCTTCACCCTTCATCATCTTTTTATAAACCGCTTGGCTGCATAGAAATGCCCCTTTTAAAATCGTATCCAATTGACTATCCCAATCTTCTTCCGTCATTTCTTCAAATGGCTTCCACACGCCAACACCGGCATTATTCACTAACGTATCAATCCGGCCATACTTTTCATCAACTTTTTCAACGACTGCTGCCACTTGTTCGCTTGAAGTAATATCACATTGATAGGCCTCTAATTCCCCTAAACCATCCATTGTTTCTTTAAGGTTAGTGATTGACTCTTCGTTTTTCGCCAATACAATGGTTCTAACTCCTTCAGTTAAAAGCAGCTTCACGATGCCTGCTCCAATCCCTCTTGTTCCTCCAGTTACAATCGCTGTTTGATTTTTCAGCATATACAGCACTCCTTTAAAATTTTTAATAGTTATGTAATTTCATGAGTCCGAATTTAGGATGTAAGAATGATTTAAAGCTCATCAGCCGGAACAACCAATTCCACGTCTAACACTTCTAAAATTTCTTCAAATAACCGCCCAACATCACGATGAATATAATACGTTTCTTCCCGAGTTGGATGTACGATAAACCCCTCTTCAGATATCCAAAATCCCGTATCGACTGGACCAGATTCGGACAGGTCTTCAATAAAAATGACAGTATACTCAGGACGTTTATGTAGTAATTTTTTGACGACTTGATCTTTTGCTATGGGTTGAAACGGGACGTCACTTATGATCTTTTTAACTGCATTTATTTGTTTTGGCTCTTCAATAATTTCATCAACTGAAGCTGTTGCTCCTTCCTGAAAAGGTGACTCAACCTCGTATATTTTACTAATAAGAAGTCCTTCAAAGTCTCGATCCAAAACTTCTGTCACCGCTGTTTTTTCTTGGCCGCTACATGCTGAAATTAGGAAACTACTACAAAGTAGAAGTAACATCATAGTTTTCATTTTATATGCCCCCTATACCCCATTCATTTTAACACAAATTTCCTTTTTATTTAACTTTAAGTAATAAACGTGACTTAGTGGACACAAAGAAAAAAAGCACTCTGCCTTGAGTGCTTTTCTCCCTATTTTTTTATTGAGTTGCTCTAACCTTTAACTAATTAATAAAATCCGCCAACTCCATAGCCCATTCCTGGTCCTGCACCATATCCTACTCCTTTACCGGCTCCAGCCCAACTTGCCCCGATAATAATAATTAGGATAAATAATACGACCAATAAAGCAAAGCCACCACCATATCCAGCTACTGCACCCATCTTTAACAACTCCTTTTTTAATAACTTTCCCTCCTAGAGTATGTAAACATATGCCCGAATGTTTAGGCTTTTGTTCATGATTGGGTACAAAACATGATTTTAAAGATGAAGAATTTATGGCAATGTGGTCAGCCCATCCTACTATGATAAAAGAACAAGCTGCTTTAAGATGTGTACTACAGGGTACTCACTTTCCCTTTTTACCGTCCTATTCGACCTTTATTTTTGATCTTTATTAGGCAGATCATCCCTCACATCAATGTATACATTTCCCAGTTCGTCTATCTGTGCAAAGAAGACGTCTTCTACATTGGGTACATTATAAGTTTGTAAAACTTGGCGAACCCACGTCATATCCTTTCCTAGCAGCTTTAAACTACTGGAAAGGACTTTACCATCAATTATAAAAGCTTGTGAAACTCCACGACTAATTTGTATATTTTGGACGTCTTTTTGCATTGCATTTAAATAAGGAGGTTTAGCCAAAGCCGTAATCGTTCCATCTGTTTCTAGATAGGCCGTCTCCACTTGATCAATGTAAAAAAAGCCTTGCTTTCGCAAACCAGTTAACAGCGCGTCCACCGTAAGTCTGACCTTTTTTAGTCCCTCTTCATAAATCTCCCCATTTTTGATTAAGTACGTCGGCTCATCCTCTAATACTTTCCTGCCAAGAAAAGATTTAATAGCCCCTAAGCTGCTTAAAAATGTATAAAAGCAAAATAAAATTAAACCGACCATTCCAATTAAAATCGGAACATCTGGTATTAACATGGAGCTGGCGACAACAGAACCGATCGTAATGCCCGCGACAAAATCAAAAAAGGTCATTTGCGCAATGAGCTTTTTATTAAGAAGACGACAAAGAATATAAAGAATAATGAAACCAACTGTTGTTCGGATAACCATCTCAAGTATAGACATTTTATTACCGCCCTTTTTCGTTACTCTAACAGAAGGATAACCGAAAGGCTTTAAATTATACGCTTAAAATAACCAACGTTCCTCATACCCTAACTGTTATGGACCAAAAATATACGTTCCCCAGAAGAAGTAAAATGGTAGGAAATATAGAATGACAATAGCTAAATTACCAAAAAAACCTATTCTCCCTATCATTTTGGTCACTGATTTCAATGAATTCGACCTTAGTTGTAACCAACCTATAGAACCAATCATTAAACCGAAGACACTAATCCCATAAAAAACGATATAATTTGAGTCAAACACAGTAATGTCGAGTAAAGCACTGGATAAGGAAAAAAGTAAAAGGATAAATCCCAACCAATTACACGTCTTTACAAATATCTTTTCCATATAGTTTCTCCCTTTTTTCATCAACACCAATTATATGGTCCTTTGTTTTCTTATTTAGACTTAATAAAAACAGTAACTTCCACTCTAACAACTACTAATGCCTCGGTTACCTTAACAACCACGGTACATTCATTTGAATTTCAAACTGTAGTGTTGGCTTAGGAAACCCATCTGGAACTAACACTAAATCTTCACTGAAACCTATATCAACACTATGATATTCCACAAAACTAGGTGTCGAAACTTCACTACCTTTCTTGGTAGGTACCCATATTTTAGGTCCTTCAATTATACTGCCCACCATGTGATAGAATGCACCGTATAAATGGGTACCATCTTGATTTTCCATATACTCAGAAACCTCACCTTCTTTGCGAGGGTCGATGCCAAGTGAATGAAAAAGGTCTCCTATCTCTGAAGGAAACTGGTCACAAGCTAAAACATAATTAGCACAAAAATCACAGTCACACCCTTCGGTGATTAAATGAAGCTTATCGTAAAATTCTGTTGTTTTATCAACATCTACCTCGATCGTCCAAGGGCCTATTGCTAATTTTTTCATAATTTATCCCTCTAATCACTTTAACTCTAAAACTTAAAATCTACTACTACGTTACTTTAAAAGCACTTGCTTTATACTTTTAATGATCCCAACCTACTAAAATATGACCAGTATTCCAGTGGCTACTTTTAGTATGACAGTTAGGAATTTGGTCAGCGACTGGCTCGGGAATTGTACGATGAACTTCAACTGTCCATTTACGAATTTCATTTGTTCAAAAAGTTGAACGTCCGTCATAATGCTCATTCCCTTTACAAAGGCAGAGATTATTCAATTACTATTTCCTCGATAATGTCACCAGCAGTAGAAAACCCTGTGACCTTAGAGCCTAAAAAGTCTTCACCAGAAATTAAAAACCAAAACTTATCATTATTGTTATATTCCACGATTGTAGCTTCATATTCACTTCCATATCTCGTGATCACTCGTACTTCCGCAATGTTAGGGTCTACTATTTTTCCTCTTAGTAAATCTGTATATTCAGACAAATAATGTCGTAAACTTGTATGTCCCCCATTTAATTTCGATTCCTCTAAAAGTAGCAAGCTGCCGCCACCAACAATTTCCCAACCCCATAGTTTTTTCTTCAATATGACATTCCCAAAAGATGCTTCTTCCTCGTGCCCCCATTCATAAAATGCAATGGCATTCTTACTATCGAGTATTTCAATGTGGGCCAAAACTGTCAGTGGGTACCCTAATGAGTAAACAGCCTTTTTAATTTCTTCGTCATCGTCTTTTTTTAATGTCCCACTAATCAAAAAAATGCCAAGAATAAGTACAAACATAGCAACAACCCATATGATTTTCTTTGACATAAAATGTCTATCTCCTTAGTAAAACTTAATTGTAAGGTAGCTATTTGATATCCTCAAGTTTTCTTTAATGCTAGACGATTAGATATGCCTAACTCATTTCTTTTGTCCCTAAAACCCTCTTCATCTAAAGGGCCAAATACGTTTCCAGACTTAATTTCTACTATCCAAAAATGAACATCTTCACTATTAGGGATTTGATAACCATTATTACTATTCGGGTCTTCTTTCAAGCCCACTTGCTTTGCAAGAATATATGTATCGTCCCAAGCGAGCTCAGTAACTTTCGTTGGAATGATATTACTCCCCCAACTGGTATCACTAGTTTTTGGGGCTATCGTCACTTGGTGTGCTGATGTTCTTACAACCGAATAATTTACAGGTAGGTCTATATCATAATCTCCCAAGCCTGCACAACCTTATAATAGAACTAAAGACAAGATGACTGTTATCAAATAATGGGATGTTTGTGTTTTAGTCAATTTCTCACCTCATGGTTGTTTAATGGTGATAGTGCTCGCCATATTTTCTTTTTTCGATCCTACTTCTTACACTTTATGGAAATATCGAGCCATATTCCCTGCTTTCGATCCCACTTCTTACACTTTATGGAAATATCGAGCCATATTCCCTGCTTTCGATCCCACTTCTTACACTTTATGGAAATATCGAGCCGTATTTCCTGCTTTCGATCTCACTTCTTACATTTTATGGAAATATTGAGCCATATTTCCTGCTTTCGATCTCACTTCTTACACTTTATGGAAATATAAAGCCATATTTCCTGCTTTCGATCCCACTTCTTACACTTTATGGGAATCCCAAGCCACATTTCCTGCTTTCGATCCCACTTCTTACACTTTATGGAAATCCCAAGCCATATCCTCCCTTTTCGAACTTTATACAACACAAAAAATACATAATTTAACAGCTAATACTCTTATATTACCACGAAAAATTATTTGCTACATTATAACTCCAACATAAAAGCGTTAATTCTACTGAATTAACGCACTCCGTTCTAGAATAAGTGATTTATTTTATTTGTGTCTTCTAAGTTTTCTTCTATCAGTTCTCTTAGTTCATTTTCGGTTTGGATTTCACTTAATTCTTTACCATACCACTCTTCCAGTTGTTCTTTCGTAATTGTATATTCGTCTATATCCGAATTAAATGTGATCCAATCGACATTTTGTACTAACGTAAATAAAAAAGTAGCATTGTGTATCACAGTTTCTCGGTACTCTTGGTCTGAATCTAAGCTATCATAATTCAGAATTATTCCATACGGTTCTTCGCTAGTTTTCAGTTCAAAACCGTTTAAATACTCTGCTGCAGGTAACTGATTAGCAATGTTTCCTACTGCATTGTTATCACCGACAAACGAATTTTTATATTGAAAAATATCTTCATTCGTATCTGTAGCATTTGAATTACACCCACTTAATAAAAGCATTACCATTAGTGAAAACAACAGAAACTTAATTATTTTTCTCATATTTATCTCCCCCTTTTTATCTCGACCTTCACCTCAATTATATCGGAAGAGCTTTGAAAAGAGATTACTTTTATATCCAAATCCCTAAAATATCCACATTTATAAATGTATAATTAAAATGAAGCATGGAGACAGTTCCCCATGCTTTGTCAGGCCTCATTTAATGCATTCAAAATTAGCTTATTTAATACGTCTGGCTGTTCGTGGTGAATCCAGTGCGTCGCTTCTTGTACCATTGTCAATTTTCCGTCTTTGCACAGTTTCATGCTTTCTTTTGCAAGCATTAACAGTAAGAAATGATCTTTTCTTCCCCAGATCATTCGAACAGGTACTGTCACTGGATCATTCGATATTTGCCCCATAGTTCCCGCCCTTATTGCTCGGTACCAATTCAACATACTCGTCAAGGCATTTCGTTTGGACCACGCAGCTTCGTATTGCTGAAGATCCTCGTGTGTGAAAGCCCCGGTATTAGAGGAGATACGCATCATATTTTTCATAGCCTGATAGTGGTTAGCCGATAGAAGCTTTTCCGGAATCTTCGGTGTTTGAAAAAATAAAATGTAAGAACTCCGAAACATCTGGGTCGGGTGCTTGATCACGTTCCTCATAAAAATAGCTGGATGAGGTACATTAATTGGGATGACCTTGTCCACGTAGGTCGACCGTGTTGAGGCCAAATGCCATGCCACTAAAGCTCCCCAGTCATGGCCGATGATCGTAGCCTTTTCCCTGCCAAAAAACTCGATCAAGCCCATCACATCATCCCTTAGTTTATCGATCGTATACTCTTCCACGTCTGTTGGCTTCTCGCTCAAATTATAGCCCCGCTGATCAGGAACAATGACACGATAGCCCGCTTCTGCCAATGTACTGATTTGCTTCCTCCATCCATACCAAAACTCAGGAAATCCGTGAAGCAGGATAACGAGAGGACCTTCCTCTGGACCTGCAACAGCTATATGTAAGGAAATACCATTTGTTTTTATTAAACGAAAATCTATGTTTTTCATTATCAAGTCCCTCCTATCTATAGGATGGGCTCGGCGTTACGTTTCATACTGAATTTATGTAAAATATGATGCAATGATAAAGCTGTTATGATGACAAGGATAAGATTGCAAGTCCCTTTCCAGCCTAAACTTCCTACTACATCCGTAAGCTCTGCTGCTGTTGCAGAAACGCCTCCATAGCTCAATTATCATCTTTAAAAACTTTATCTATTTTTTCCCGGTCATAATCTAAGATCCAATCATTAAATTGCTCATAATAGGGCTGAATGGTCTCCGACTTGGCGGAAACCAAATCACTTCCTCTAGAATCATAAATATAGTAAATCAATTCTTTGTTGATATTAATAAGGAATAATTCTGCCACTTCGCTGTCTAAATATTTCCTTATCAGATTTTTATTCAAATCTTTTTTACGACATTTTAAAATCATACGATTCGCTTTTTTTTCCTCTACAGGTTCGTCATCATCTAGATATGGGTTAATAATAGGATAAGAAGTAATAGACCATAATACCTTTTTATTTTTTACAATTGACGGAAAGAAACCTTTTTTCTTTAATCGTTGATCATAAACATTAGAAACTACATACATTTCATCACTAGAGTCAAATAAAGCATCATAGAGGCTGTTGGCACGAGCCAAAACATGTTCTATATACTCCTTTTCACTTTGCAAGTCATTATTTTCTAATTCAAATCGGATACCAATAGGCCAATTATAAAATAAAGGTGAACACAGTTCTAAATTCGGAAATTTCTCTTTCATATACCTGTCTAATTGCATGTTCAAACCTCAATCCCCTTAGTATAATTAA
This sequence comes from Alkalihalobacterium chitinilyticum, assembly GCF_029028005.1. GTDB lineage: Bacteria > Bacillota > Bacilli > Bacillales > Bacillaceae_F > Alkalihalobacterium > Alkalihalobacterium chitinilyticum. The sequence continues at coordinate 23,541 of NZ_JAOTPO010000027.1, read as the reverse complement.
TTCCTTAGCGTATGCTGCTAATCATTTATCTACTGTTTTAAATCCACAACAAGGACAAGTATATTTCATATATGTTCTTCACAGTCGTTAAGGCATAAGTCTTGGTGACAAATCACCTGCGTTACCTTAAATTACTAATCTGCAAAACTCCTTAAAGAAATCAGAACGCCTTCGTGATGAAGCTTCCTATAATTAAATGGGATATTACTCACTTTTTTGTATTTTTCATTCCAGATCAGTTGTATGAAATGGGAACTATTTTGTAGAACATCGTTAGGTAACATATTCTCAAACTGGTAACACTCGTTCGGATATGTTTCAGTGGAATTAAATAAATCAAGGACATTTACCTCAAACCCAATCCCGCCAACTTTAAAACGATAAACCGAAAATAAATGGATAAGCAGGTTTGTAAAATCTACATATTCCTCTTCGTTAATACCAATTTGTCCCCATTCCTTAGCATCAGAGGTTGAGCCATAGAACCAAAAATTGACCAATAGATCATTGGAAGAAAACGTTTCTATTTGCAAGGTCGCTTTTCGTCTTCTAGTTAGCTGAACGTACAAATGTAATTTTAATAAGTGCATCATTGGGGTTGTAGAGTCAGTCTCATCAAACGGTTCCCCTTTAAGAAAACAATCTATCTTTTCATCGATATTCTCATCAACTAATTCTATCTTTTCTGGTAGAAGCGATAGATTATTTAATATTAAATTAACGAGTTTCTTTTGATCTTCTCTTATCTCCATTAAAAAACTTACTTCAAGAAAAGGTCCACCTTGCAGCCATTCTGACATAGACATAATCACCAACTTTAGTATTTATCCTCTTGCTACAACAATAGGAACTACCATTTGCAACAAATCCTCAACTAATGCTGCCCGTTACTTGAATTTCATAGTTTTATCTGTTATCTAAATAGCCTATACATTTCTTTTCACTGTGATTGGTTTTTTCTGTCTTCATTTCTCCATATGTATTACTCGTAATTAATGTTTCTTTTTCACAAAATTGCACAACATTTTTCCCTCTCTTTGTCACCCCATACAGGTATTCCAATTGAGGTTCATCTTTGAAAATCACTTTGTAATGACCATGATACACACTATTATTAATCGTATGTTTTGTTTCCATATACGATTGTTTCAATATATCCTCGTCACTATAACCCATTTCTTCTAAATGTGAAGGAATATATTTGTTTACAAGATACTTGTGATAAGGATTCCCATTATTAAGGACATAAATAAAGGCAAAAGGAATCGAGACCATTCCCAAGAAGACAATGGTTAAAATAATGATTACAACATTTTTTTTAGTAAACAAGCCAATCCCCCCTTCTTTTTTCGTCTTGTACCATTAAAGCTGTTAAAATACCAGCTTTGCTAGCTGAACAGCGATAGCCTTTTATTAAGCTATTGCACTTTGTTGAATAAAAGAGTTACGATTAATCCTCTTGGACATCAACTATATTATAAAACTTATCAACAATCGGGTGAATATCAGGTACTGTATAATAGTAGTTATCATTTACTTGCGTTAGCCCAAACTGAAATGTATATTCGTCATCTTGGGATAGAGTAATGGAGTAACGCCAGCCAACTCCGACTTCTTGATTATCTTCTGGTATAAACTTGATATCCTTTATTTCATCGATAAAACTCTCAATAACAGCGTGGTCATCAATTATTTTCATATATCCAGTACTTCCATCTACAATTATTATCCTAGACACATCTATATCTTATCTAAGCTTCTCACATTAGCATAACCATTAATGCCTAGAAGTCCTTCTTTTAGAATGGTGTGATCACACTTTTTACATTTTATCAATTCTGTCATACGCCTCCACTCCTATACGTGTTTTATTCGTTCGTTTACCCATTACTGGAACATGTTCATCTATTCTCCTCCCTTCAAGTAGAATTAAAATTTATCTTTGATAAAAATACTATTTTATTAATCTGCTTCATTAGCACAAAATAGTTGATTAAATCTATTGAAAAAAACGGTCCCTTTAATTTAATACGTGTAAAGGATACTTGACTTTTATTCCAAGTAAATGTAAAGTGTACTTAACGTAAAGTTAACTTAACAATTAAAGGTGATATTATGAAGAATAATATAAAGCACTTGCGTTCAAAGTATAGCTTGACTCAAGATGAACTAGCTGAAAAATTGAATGTATCAAGGCAAACCATCATTTCTCTTGAAAAAGGACGCTATAATCCATCAATTACATTAGCATTTAAATTGTCTCATGTATTTAATTGTCAAATAGAAGATATTTTTATTTATGAAGGGGAATAGGATATGACCATAACTAATAATGTGAAAAAAAATCAAATCACCTATTATTTTCTAGGTATACTCCTAACAGGATTAGGTATTTACTTAAATTTCAACTATATTATCAACGGTGTGTTTCCAGTTTCAATCATTATATTTGCTATAGGGATAGCTCAACTTATGTATGCTTACCTATTTCCACATCTATTTCCAAAGGATGAACGAGCTAAGTCTATTATTGGAAAAGCAATGACAGTTAATTACTTTATACTATTTGGAGCAATTTTAATTCTTTATTTACTAACCAGCTCATTCGGGCCTTTAACGCTTAATGCAAGTCAAGTGCTTGAATTACTTTTTTCCATAATGATTATCGCTATCCCAGGTACGATGGTTATCTATTCTAAAATTACCTAGCTCATCATTTAAGACAAAAGAAGTTACTTCAAATAGTAACTTCTTTTCCATATGCTCATCGTTTCTATAAAAAATAGGAGCATTTATTCAACTCCAGCCATATGAAGAGGTTTTACGTACTAGTTCCACTAACGCATCCAATATTCAAAACTTATTTCATCGAAGATTTCCTCTTATAATCTATGATGAGCCATAAAATTAATAACAAAATTAGTATTATCATAGATAATGGAATTAACCACAAATCTTCCCCTTTTAAATATAAACCCAAAAAGAATATTACAAGTGAAATAATTGGAGCCATTACATAAAAAGGTTTGGCATTATAAAACCAACCATAAGGAAAAAAATGTGCCCCTGTTATTATTGCAAAGAATAGGATAGCATCACTTGGACTAGTTATTATCCCCCAAAAAAGGATTGGAAAATAGATAACTTGAGCCAGATTTAAATATAAACCTAAATCACCTAATGGATTATTTTTAAGTCTCCAATCAGCGTGAATTAATGAAGAAATTCCAACAGATAATGGGAACATTAAACCTGTTGAAAATAACATATAAATGTTTTTTTGGTGTGTTTCTATTGGTTGTAAAAATATAATTGTAATCATTGACCAAATGACAACAGCAGACAATAAAAAGCCAACCCCATTTTTACCTTTTACAGATAGTTCATTTCTAACTCTTGTTATTTCCAATTGTTATCCCTACTTTCTAATAGGCGTCAAATTTGATGAGTGATTCCCACGACAACTTACTATGCTAGGTTAATGATTTTTCTTAGTAAAAAATAGGAGATACTCCCCATTATCATTCCACCACCAACACCAAGGAAGCTTCCGATCACAATCCAACGACTGGATTATATACCTACCATTAGCATTACTAATCCTAAAAAGAACTAAAAAAAAGAGGCTGCTTTTAACCAACTAAATTCTTTAATATCTTCTTGATAACTAGCAATATATGCAAAAATAATAAAGAGGCTATTATACCAAGTAACAACATACTAAGAGTTTCACCTACAAACCCTTCATTATAGAGCCCGATATAAAAGAAAAAATTAACTATAACCCCACCAATTCCATAGATTACAAGGGAAAGTAGATACTTGTTTGCTTTAACCTTTTCTAGGATAACATCGGCAAGTAATGAAAAAAGAATGCCACCAGTTAAAAAAATAGTTCCAGAAAACATCAAGTAAACTATAAAATACTCCATGGAACCGTTCAAGAATGCTAAACCTAATGAAAATACGATTCCAGAAAGTATTGCTGTTATAACCTTTTCAAGGATTTTCATTCAAACACCTCCTATAGAACAACTATAACCTTAATAACAAACGGTACTCGAAAAATAACGCACCTAACCCCTAGTGCATACAAGAAAAGGAGGAACTGTTTTGACAGTTCCTTTTCCTCATCGCTTTAAAGCCATGATTTAACGCTATACACGCAGCCATTTAATAATTTCGCCTGGCGTTGCGTTTTTCCCGTACAATAAAATACCGACCTTGAAGATTTTTCCTGCTAGTTTCATAAAGAACCAAACACTCAAAATTAAAATTACAATGGCGATGATGACTTCCATCCATGGCCACTCTTCTAACAAAGTCAGGCGTAGAATGAGCACCCCAGGGCTAGTAAAAGGGATGTAGCTACCAATTTGAGCAAATAAGCCACTCGGGTCGCTTAAAATCGGACCAATAAAGATCGCCGGTGAAAACGGCAACATCATAACCATCCCTTGGAAATTGCCTGCTGTCCCAATGTCTTCCATCGTCGCGCCAATTCCTACAAAAATGGCAGCAAACAACAAGAAGCCAAGGACCGCAATCGTAAGTAACACCACTAATTCCGGTACGAATAAATATTCTAGTATTGGTAAATCAAATCTTCCAATTAAGAATGGTAGGATAACAATAATTGAAACGATGGACTGAATCACACCTAAGACAAAATAGCCGACAATTTTTCCTTGCATTAATTCAGATGGTGTTAAAGAAGACAAAATAATTTCTGCCAATTTATCCTTCTTCTCCTGAGAGGCACTTTGGAAAATCGCCATACCCGTAAAAACAATGGAAATCATGATAAATCCAGCAAATGCTCCGGGCACAAGCCGTTCCATGAAACTCCCACTATCTGAGGCTACTAGTTCTTCGCCTTCCGTTGCTCCGAATTCTTCTTCAGCCATCGTTTCATCCATAAATGTGACACCACGTAAAAAAGGGGCTAACTCTTCTACAGACAAATCAAGCGTTTCCAATTGTTTAGCTTGAATTGGCGCGGCTAAAACTTGAAGCTGATTATGAAAGAATACATCGATTTCTTCACTCGTATAAACAGAAACCACACCTTCATTGATTCCTCGCTCATCAATAAAAATAAAGGCGGTGTCTTCTCTAGTGGTTAATTCCTCTAACACCTCTGCTTCTGTCACGTCCGTTTGAGCCATGTTCCAATTTAATTCACTTTCACTTGCTACTGCTTCTAGTTCATTGAAGATTCCCACTTGATCATTGACCAAAACGTGAGTCATTCTTTCATCATTTGAACTACCAAACAAGCTACCTAAAAACATAAAGGCAATAAAAATAATCGGAGTGGATAATAACCCGATTAAATAGGTTTTATTTTTCATGTTTCTTTTAATCTCCCATCTAGCAACCTTCCACGTGTTATGCATCCATCTCACCTGCCTCCATCATTAAATTTTTTCCATTGGCCACATCAATAAATATTTCATGAAGTGTAATTCGATCAAAGACTAATTCTTGAATAGACACGTCATCGGGTAAGTTTTTTAGCCATGTTGCTGGATGAACATGTTTGGATAAATAAAGAATTGACGTATTATCACTTTGCTTCATCCGTTCCACATCTGGTAGCCCTTCTAACATCGAACGCTCATTATGACCTCTAATCGTACATTTGAAGTTGGCATACTCCATTTTCACCTCATCCATCGTGCCATAGATGACTTTTTGCCCTTTAGAAATCATAAACAAACGATCGGCCATTTCTTCTACTAAATTCATCTGATGGGATGATAATAAAATTGCCGTTCCTTGTTTGGCTAATTGACGAATTTCGTCTTTAAATAACTCCTGACTTACCGGGTCCAATCCTGAAAATGGCTCATCTAAAATTAAGAGTTCAGGCTCATGAAGGATCGAAGCGATAAATTGTACCTTTTGCCCCATCCCTTTTGATAGCTCTTCTACTAACACATTCTCTTTTCCTTCAAGATCAAATTTTTTCAAGTATTCTAATGCGCGCTGCTTGGCTTTTTTTAGCGGGTAATCTTTCAGGTCGGCCAAATATAAAAGGATATCCATGACCTTTACATTTTTATATAATCCACGTTCTTCAGGTAAATAACCAATTTTATTCCGTGGAACACCCTGATGCTGGCGAAATGAAATATCTCCCTCATCCGGATACATAATCCCCATAATATTTCGAATCGTCGTTGATTTCCCTGCACCATTTGGCCCAAGGATCGCCATAATTTCTCCCTTATGTACGTCAAACGAAATTTCATGAAGAACTTTCTTGTCCTTAAAATATTTTCCGATCTTGTTCACTGAAATCATCGCTTCCACTTTCCCGACCCCTTTCTATTTTTATAGCTTCATATACAACTACGTAATAAATGGGCAAAAGGTTTCAAATGAAACAAGGAATGCGCTTTGCTTTCCTTCTATTCTATATCTTCTCTCGCGGGTTCTATTTAAAAATACTTCAATAACTAATGCCATGAATCCAAAAGGCGGATAAATGTTGAGTTCTATTTATTATAACGATATGAAAAAACAATCCATCCCATTAACAGAAATGGTTCGTCTTCAACGTTTACTTCACTAGAGTTTAGACTTAATGAACGTACCCCTGTAAGATCCCTTTCGACCTCTCCTATGAGTTCACCGTCTTTTAGAACTTCTATCCGCGATCGAACCGTTCTGGCACGGAATTCATAAACATGTTCACCGATTTCTAGGACCGTATGCTCCAGCAACTTTTTAACGTGTTCTGATTTAAGGTCACTTCTGATTGTTGCTACCTCTGTATTACCTTCCCAAATTGTGTAACGGGCATTTCCTTTCCAGTTCTCTTCACTGGTAACGGTAAACGTGCGACCGTCTTTAAATTGAAATGCCAATTGTAAAAACCATAGTCCAGGTGTACGCATTAAATCAGCTATAATTTTATGAAAGCTCTTGTTGTAAACTCGGTTGTATGTAGCTACTAATTCCTCTCCTTGAAAGATCTTCTTTTCTCCAGTGAGCCATTTGTCTTTCAATGACGTTGTCCATTGTCTACTTGACGGGAGTGGAGAATAATCAGCATCTTTATGCTTTTGCCTAATACTAATCCAAAGAAATAGTGGAGCAGCGCCCAAGAAAATAAATGTCAGTTGAAGCTGTGAGGAATCATATTCTCCTAGGATTGCCCACCTAAGACCAATCCCTGTTAATGCTACAAAAAATAAAGAAATTAATTTTGTCATACTATTTCCCTCCTTTTGGTTTAACATTATTGAAAGGTTTTGTTCTTTAGGTAATGGCATTTAAGGGAAAATTCGTCTTCAATTATTTAATTCAGCATTCCTATCTCATGTTCATCTGTTGTAATAGCACCATGAATAATATTGCCGATACCTTCAAAATGGTTAGCTGTAACTAAAAAAGGCAGGCCGGATTCTGTTGAAAATGTCATTCCAACACTTTGGTTATTGTTATATTTGTATTTTCCATTTTCATATTGATAGACACCTAAAATGTGCTGTGTTTGGTCTAAATAATAAACTAATTGATTTTCTTCATCTTGGTTAATGACCTGAATAGGTGTTTTCCACTTACTTTGAACAGCTTCTTGAAGACTTGAGTACCCCGCGTTACAACCCGATAAAAATAATAAAAAGGTGACAAATAGTAAAAAAATTATCCTCATAAGTTTCACTCCTCTTATTTAAACTAACAATTAGTCAGGTATATATTATTAATCTTTCATTTTCGGGAAAAGTAGTATCTTGCGTTAATAAAAAAGATCGTACCAAAGAAAAACAGAACGATGACCAGCCAACTTGCAATACCTGAGTATTCGCCATTCAATGTATATTCACTGATTAAATTAACAAAAACGATTAATGTCATCACAACATACATACTTAGTAAAAATTTCAATTCATTACCTCCTCGTATATTTTTTATCTAGATTTTATATTACGAAAGTGTCTGTTAGAAAGTTTCAGCTACAACAGAGTTCATTATTTGGCAGGTGTTCCTTGGTGAAATATCATTTGCCATTTTCCCTGCGTATTTTTCCAAATCGAACTTCGTAATACCAATTTATTGTCATTATGTCTTAATGAGCGATACGTTGCTAATACAACATCTGAAGCTAATAATTTTATACTAAAATCGGCTACTGTATATGTTATAGAATTTGTTACAGTTGGATCTTCCCTAGCTACATCAAGCTGTGCATTTTTATCAAAAATGTTTCCTGAACTTCCGTATTCAAAAAAGTCGTCTGCTAGATGTTCAAATAGTTCGTTATAATCATAAGTCATTAATTGTTTTTCCAGATCCAGAATTTGTTGTTTAAGTGATAGATGTTCCACTAAACTCCCCCTAATAATAGTTTCTTTTATTCCTTATTCTACAAGATCTAATTTCAGCGTGATGTAATCTCTATGTAAACTTCAACAACGGTGTCTATCTATCTTGTTTTTTTCAAGCTTTTCCTTTAAATATTCTTGAGATTTCCCTTTTGTAATACTCAGACTTTCCCATTTTGTATCCTTCAATTGTTTACCGATATAAACCATTTGACCGACATGATAAGCGTAATGTGCCATCTGTCGCTCAATTGCCTCTATAACTAAATGACTTTCTCCACGAATATCTATTTTTTTAAATAAATCAAGTTCATTTAAACTAGTAAGTGTCTCCATTAAGACTTTCCAACCTTGTTCCCAAACCTCATTTAATTCTGAAATGGAGTGTATACTATCTATGAATTCTTCATCTCGGTTTCTAAATTCCTTTTCTCCATCTGAATGTAAAAAGTCTGTCCATCTTGAAATCATATTGCCGCTCATGTGTTTTACGATGATTGCAATGCTATTTGACTCAGAATTATAACTCCAATGTATTTCCTCTTCAGACAATTGATTTATTGTTTTATCTCCAAGACCTTTTACACTACTAAACCTTTCAATGACAACCTTTAAATATTCTTTTCCAATTTCCATCTATATTCCCCCTATAATAACCGAAATCACTTGCCACTTTACTATTAAAATTCAAACCTAGTTCTTCAAATTTTCATTCCACTCCTCAGCTAACATACCGTAAACAATATGATCTACATAATGGTCATATAACCATTCGGATTGTCTGATGCAGCCTTCGTTTTTAAAGCCTATCCTCTCTGGAACGGCCCTGCTCTTCTTATTTTCAACGGCAACTCTAATTTCAACTTTATTTAATCCTAATTGATTAAAAGCATAATCAGTCAACATCTTTGATACTTTAGTAATAATTCCGTTACCTTGGTATTCTTGACCAATCCAATAGCCCATTTGAGCCGTTTTATTGGACTGATTTATCGTATTAAAACCTGCTATACCTACAATTTCTTCGTTAAATAAAATAGCTGTATTCATGCTATTCCCTTCAGCAAACCCCTTCAAAGACATTCGAATAAATCCTTCTGTGTCCTGGACGGTTTTTGTCATATCCAACCAAGGAAGCCACTCTCGTAAATAGTCTCTGGACCTATCTGTTAATTCAAAAATTCTCTCGGCATCCTTCATTTCTAATATTTTTAAAGAAATGAGGTCATCAACTCTATGTAAAAACATATTCTTCCTCCGAAATGGTATTTTTTGTATCTTACCATAGTCTACAAAAAAATAGTTACCTATTATATTAAAATTACTGCTCTAATTTAAAACAAAAGCTTTTCTGCTTCCGTTGCAGAAAAGCTACCAGTTTAATTTGATTTATAATGCGTGAGGCATTCTGCATTTACTATTTCTAGAAGTGACATCGGGGCTGCTCCACGCCTCGCCCCCTTATCATTCCAGTATCACTAATGCTAAGCGGACTGAGAGGACGCTATTTGTAAAAAATCCACTCATTTCACGGTCGGAACGGACTGAGAGGCCCTTATCTAGCAAAATAGTGATGATTTTCACTAATTTTATAGAAAATAAGATCCTCTCAGTCCGCAAACACCTCTATAATGGCCGTTTTTACCGAAATAAGGGCCTGTCAGTCCGCCAAACTCCCACCCCTCATACCAGCGCGTTCCAAACGACAGCTTCTTTTCTATTGCTCCTTTCTTTCTTGTTCAGCTCATAAAAAAAGAGAGGAACTGCCAAAGTAACAGTTCCTCTCTTAATGAAATGCCTTTCTCTTATTAATAATCGTTTTACTTAAAGTCATCAATGATGATGGTGGTGCTCAGCTGCCATGGCTATTTCTTTCGTCTCATGAACGGTGCCAAATGGATGCTCGGGCGGGGCATAGATGGAGTACACTTTTAGTGGTGTATTCCCCGTGTTTGTGAGATTGTGCCATTTTCCAGCAGGGACCATGATTGCAAAGTCTGCGAACGCTTCTTTTTGAAAGTCTAAATGGTCTCTGCTGTCACCCATTTGTACAAGTCCTTGCCCTTCTTCAATGCGGATGAATTGGTCAAGATCCGGATGCACCTCTAAACCGATGTCCTCTCCCACTTCGATACTCATTAACGTGACTTGCAAGTGTTTTCCTGTCCATAACGCTGTACGGAACGTTTCGTTTTCCTTCGTCACTTCTTCAATATCAACGACATATGGTTGTGAGCCATAATCTTTTAATTGATTTAAAACAACTAGTCGCGATGCATTTTCTTGTTCACTAGTCAGCACTTGCATAAAGGCATTTCGAATGTGGGGGTAAGGTGTAGCTGAACCACTTCTACTATAGTGTTCATACCCTTGAACTTCAGCTTGATAAGCTTTTTGTAACCCTTCACGGTAACTTTGGAAAGGAACGGTTTCAACTTGGTACACAGGCTCTCTTCCTGTAAAAGAATAATAGAGATGAGTTAATTGATTCAACTGTCCTTTTTTGCTTTCTAATGAATGTAAAAGGTCTGTTCTATGTTTTTGATTAGGCGCCGCTTCAGCAAGTCGCATATAAAGATCAATAGCTGCAGCTTCTCTTTTAATTCCAGCAAGTACGTCCTCTGCCGCTTGATAATCAGGTCCTTGGCTCCCTCTTTGCATGCCGTTAGACGATTGATACATGTGACCATTCGGATAATACGGGTATGAATAGGTTTGAGGCATATAATACACGTATGTTCATTCCTTTCAAAATTGATCCAATTCTCAAGTTATCATATGCCTATATTCAAAAAAGGTACTTCGGATCACTCATTTATTTTTCAATTAAAAATAAGAGGTTCATCCACATCTGCTAAATAATTCACACATCGTGACCCATTCAAATATTCCACATATAGTTTTGGACAGTTTATTACTTCAACCTCATTTCATGCCATTGAGAAACCGATTTACTATCCCTAACAACTCTTGTTTTCGGACCGGTTTGGGTACGTGTTCATCGCAGCCGCTTTCGAGCGTTTTCCGGCGGTCTTCTTCTAACGCATAAGCCGTCAGCGCAATAATCGGAACGGGTGTGAGCTGATTTTCTTTTTCGTACTGCCTTATGGTCCTTGTCGCTTCATAGCCGTCCATAATCGGCATTTGAATATCCATTAGCACGAGCGAATAATATGGTATTTTTTGTTCCGTACGTTCACATGCATTCTTATACCTTTCTACCGCTTCCTTTCCGTTGTTTGCTATATCTATTTGCACATTCGAATGTTTAAAATACGCCTGTATTAATAACTGATTTTCCTCGGTATCTTCAACTAACAAAATATGTTTTTTCGGTGCGTTTTTCCGTTGATTTCGATCATCTATAGTCATCGTTTCCGTTTTTTGACCTGCGGAAAAATTCAATGGTATTTCTTTTTGACTGTCTAGCGTTTTTTCAAAAGGTATGTAAGGAATTTCAAAGCCAAACGTACTGCCAACCCCTAACTTACTTGTTACAAAAATAGTTCCGTCCATTAACTCGATTATTTTTTTCGAGATTGTCAGCCCAAGACCTGTTCCACCAAACTTTTTCGTCGGTTTAAGTGAAGCTTGCATAAAGGCGTTGAAAATGTTTTCTAAATCCTCTTCAGCAATACCAACTCCCGTATCCATTATGGTAAAGCGGATCTTAGCGTTCTCTGTGATTTCGTATTGAAGTCGAATATATCCTTCACTCGTGAACTTAATCGCATTTCCTATGAGATTGACGAGCACTTGTTTTAACCGGTGAGGATCCACTAGAACGACATGATTTTGTCTCGGGTTTGTTTTCAATTCTATGAAAAAGTTCAACCCTTTTTTCTCAGCTAAAACTTGATACGTTTCTCCAACTTCTTGTACTACCTTTTGTAAATCAGTTGCTTGACGATCTAGCTCAATCGTATTAGATTCGATCTTCGATAAGTCTAAGATATCATTAATAATATTTAAGAGAGAATGACTGCTGTTTTGAATGATGTCTAAGTATTTCTTTTGCTCTTCTGTTGCCATCTCTTGGACAAGTTCCGTCATTCCGATCACGGCGTTCATAGGCGTTCGGATTTCGTGACTCATATTAGCCAGGAATTGACTTTTGGCCTGGCTAGCTGTTTCAGCCTTTTCTTTTGCACAAATTAATTCTTGTTCCATTTGTTTTCGTTGCGTAATATCACGATACGTTCCCGAGATTAGAAGTGGTGAGCCATCTTCCCCCCATGCGGATACACGTCCATGATCTGCTACCCATATCCAGTGACCGTCTTTATGTTTCATTCGTACTTCTAATTCATAAAAATCGATCGCTTTCGAAAAATGTTGAGCTAAGAGCTCTTCACTCTTTTTCAAATCTTCTGGATGAACAAAACGTTGCCAGGTCTCTAATGTCGTTGGGGAAAGCTCTTCCAGCGTGTACCCGATAATCTCGGCCCAGCGTTCATTGTAAAATGTTTCACCTGTTTTAATATTCCATTCCCAAGTACCCGCATTCGTTCCAACAATAATATCATTAAGACGACGCCTTTCTTGGTCCAAAGCATCCTCTACTGTTTTAAGATGGGTCTGGTCAAACATATACCCTCGAATCGTTTCAACTTGTCCATTCTTATTGCGAATAAGCTTTGTAAAATCATAGATCCAAAGATAATGTCCCTCTTTTGTCCGGATACGATAGGACTGCTCGTACTGATCAATTTTATTATTGATGTTAAAAGTTACTTCAACCGCTATCCGTTCTCGATCATCAGGATGAATTAATGCCGCATACGTGAAGTTTTGTTCCATCATCTCTTCTGGAGAATAGCCTAATAATGCTGAAACATTTGGTGACACATATTCAACCGGCCAGCTGTCAGCCATCTTCCAAACAAAGGTTACAACGGGCCCTTCCGTGAAAAGGTTCCGCTCCTCTACCAGTTTTAAACGATTTTGTGTAAAGTAAAAAATAAGAAATATAATCACTTGAGTTGCTGCGAAATTAATGACATTCCCTACAACATCTTCTTTAATGTAAGAATAATAAGACCCTTGGTCCACTATCAAAATATAACCAAAGATGACGCCAATCAATAACGTATTTAATAGTAAAGAAAAATAAAAGAGCTTTGTATCAAAAAATAGTATAGAAATAACAGGTAAAAAACAAATTAAAATTAAGATCGACGACGTATCTGGATATAAAAAGAAAATAGTGTAGAAATAAACAAACGCCGTTATAATCATTACGATGCGAAACGCATGTGTCTCAAACTTCGGATAAAGCAATAAACAAATAGCTATTATCATAACCAGGGCGATATGTAATAAGTATCCGAAATCCCATTCCCCATACCGTGGATTAGCCGTGAACAATCCAATATTCATGAGAACGATCATAATAAAAATCGAAATATAATACCGTTTTTTAATGACTTGATTATATAATTCCTTCATATGTACTCCTATCAATACGAATCAACTAAACTCGTATACTTACCAAATTATCCTAGTATAAAAGTAACATTTTCCAGAATAAAAAATAATCAGCAGATTCCCTGATATTTCTCAGTATCAATTTGAAGTAAAAAATCTAATTTCCTTAAATAAGATTCTTTCTTAATGGGGGATCTGTTCTTTTTACATTTTCTATTTCATATGGTTAATGTTGATAAGATGTAAGGGGGATTAATGATGAGGCAGCACGTTCAAGAGACAACTTCCCACCTGATTGAAAAGCTTCGCGGGATGCAATCTAACGATGGGTCTTGGCGCTTTTGCTTTGAAGGCGGCCCATTAACAGATGCGTATATGATTATTTTGTTAAGAACGCTAGAGCAAGATGACGAGTGGCTCATTCAACAGCTTGTCGCGCGGATTTTATCAATACAGCAACCGAACGGTTCTTGGAAACTGTTTCACGATGAAAAGGAAGGCAATCTTTCTGCAACGGTAGAAGCTTATTACGGCTTGTTGTTCTCTCATTATATGGACCCCGACTCTGCTAAAATGCAGCAAGCGAAACAATTTATTATCGAACATGGCGGGCTCACAAAAACGAATAGTTTAACGAAAGCGTTACTCGCTGTAACTGGGCACATTCCTTGGCCCAAGCACTTACAACTTCCGATTGAAGGAATTCTGCTTCCACGCACTTCTCCTATACACTTTTATCAATTTGTCGGCTATACGAGAGTTCATCTAACGCCTGTTCTCATTTCTTCAAACCTTAATTTTTCCTATAAAACGAGCCATACCCCTGATTTATCCGAGTTAATTAATACACGTTCACCGATTGATCTCAAGTTTCATACAGGCGACGAAAAGATGATATTAAATACTCTTTTTGAACAAATAGGACCTCTTTTAATGAAGCCAAAGGAAAGTCGACAGTTAGCTTTGAAGAAAGCAGAACGGTTTATGCTCGAGCGGATTGAACCCGACGGATTACAGTATAATTACTTTGGGGCTACCTTTTTTATGATCTTTGCTTTGCTTAGCCTCGGCTACAAGAAAAATCACCCCATCATTCAAAACGCACTGCATGGACTCCGTAACCAACTTTGTCTGACGAATGAATTTTACCACATCGAATATTGTCCATCGACCGTATGGGATACGGCATTACTTAGCCATGGTTTACAACAGGCCGGTGTACCTGAAACAGACCCCATGATACAGAATGCGATGACCTACCTTTTCTCGCGGCAACATCTGGAATTTGCGGATTGGGCATTAAACAATCCTGATACACTTCCAGGAGGCTGGGGGTTTTCTGACTTTAATACACTGGAGCCTGATGTCGATGATACGACCGCTTCACTCCGGGCGGTCAGAGCGACTGTTAGTCACCATCCTGCACTTCGAAATAGCTGGGACCGCGGGCTAAACTGGGTGTTATCGATGCAAAACAATGACGGGGGCTGGTCGGCTTTTGAAAAAAATTTAGATCATCCACTGATTGCGCAATTACCGTTTAAAGATGCCTATCGAGTTCTGCTAGACCCTTCTACAGCAGATTTAACGGGAAGAACACTTGAATTTCTAGGGAATGATGCCAATTTACGATTGCCTCATCCAGCGATTGAAAAAGCAACGCAATGGTTAGTGAACAACCAAGAAGAAAACGGCTCGTGGTATGGACGTTGGGGAATTTGCTACATTTACGGAACGTGGGCAGCCATCACGGGTCTTCTCGCGAGTGGAACGGAACCGTCTTCTGCTCCGATTCAAAAGGGCGTCAACTGGTTACTTTCCGTACAAAACGCAGATGGCGGCTGGGGAGAATCGTGCTATAGCGACATTCAAAAACGATATGTCCCCCTTGGAGCCAGCACCCCTTCTCAAACCGCTTGGGCATTAGATGCGTTAATCACAGCGCACGATCAGCCGACGAATGAAATCGATAAAGGCATGACTTACTTAATAAAATCGTATACTCAAACGGATTGGACCACTAAATATCCGACAGGAGGTGGAATTCCAGAAGTCTTTTACATTCACTATCATAGTTATAAATATATATGGCCCCTTCAAACAATGAGTCATTATTTAAGGAAATACTAAGGAATATAAAGTTTTTGAAAAGATGTGCCTACACGAACGAGGTATTATTGAAACAAGAACTGTCCAAGGTAGAGCTGATGAAGGACTTTACTTGATCTAACTGCCACGCTGGTGTCCTTCATTAAGGTGATGAAGGACATTTCATCCTACTACTGCAACGATTGTGTCCTTCATTAAGAACTACTTATTATAATCGGTGAACTTTAAGAATGTTGCATTTCGAAAAAAAGATTTAATTACAAACCTTTTAACGAACGAATGAAGAGGTTTACAGTGATATAGTTCCATTCTTTTTCCGGTTACTTCATTATAACTAAAAAGCAAACTCTTTAAGAATAGTTCGTTTGTGCCGTATTGTTTGTTCCGGTCGGGTTCTTTATTTTCTCATACAAATATTGAACCGCATAAATTAAATACGCTTTATAGTGAATGTAGATAAAAAACTGAAAAGGATTTAACCGGTGAAGACGCACGATTTTCATCTTTTTCAGAAAATCCATAACTATAAAAGCAAAAATTCCATCTGCTAATACATTAAGTAAGATAAACTTTTTAAAGTTTCCGTACGAATATTTGAGTATCCACATCGTAAGCGGCATATACGGACCCACATTAAACGGAAGTTCATCCCTCATAAACCATTTGGGCTTATCATAGAACTTCCACCAATTCCGCTTTCTCCCGTACAAGTGATTTAGAATTTCAAAAACGATAACAAACATACCTGCTAATGAATACCGCTTTACGTTACGCTTTCCTATAAAAAGTAACGATAACCACGGGATCAAGATGATTAACACATTAAATAAGAAATGTTTCCTTGATACCATCATTGAACTCACCTCTTTTTGTTTATCTTTCATTAATAAAATACCCAACTTTATAAAAAAACTGTAATTTAATTTTATAAATGGCCACTATGGACCATCTCTTTTGTAAAATTTAATTTTTTCAACAGAGCACTTTTATAGAAAAAAAGACACTTATGCTCTAAGTGTCTTTTAATACATACTTGCTAGTTACGCAAAAATCCTCAACTGTCTTAAGAACTCACTTCATGAATTAGTCCAATTACAAATAAACATTTAACCTAGGGGATTAAGTAATCATCAATGGCAGTTCTCTTTGTCGCTACGATTCAAGTGTTACTTTAAAGGCCCCAAAAACAAGGTACTCTCTAATTTTTTGATTTCTACGAATTCCCCTTTTTAACAGGACTTAGCGTTATCCCTTCTGCAATCAGTGTTTCCTGTAGTTTCTGAGCAAACGCAAGTGCATTTGCTCCATCTCCATGCACACAAATGGTATCCGCTTGAATCGGTACAATCGATCCATTAACCGCTCGTACTGTCCCTTCTTTCACCATCGTTAACACTTGTTCAATCGCTCGATCTGTGTCATGAATTAATGCATTTTCTTGGGTACGCGGAGTTAATGTCCCATCAGGCTGATACGTTCTGTCTGCAAACACTTCATTTGCTACCGTTAACCCAACCTTCATTCCCGCTTTTGTTAATTCCCCTCCCGACAATCCAAACAATACAAGGGATGGATCCGTGTCATAAACGGCTTGAGCGATCGCTTCAGCCATTACACCATCCCGAGACGCCATATTAAACAATGCGCCATGAGGCTTTACATGATGTAACGGAACATCATGAAGCTGACAAAACCCTTGCAGCGCACTAATTTGATAAATCACAAAGTTGTAAATATCCTCTCGATCGGTTTGAATGTTCCGTCTTCCAAACCCGAGTAAATCAGGGAACCCAGGATGAGCTCCAATGCTTACCCCATTTTCTTTTGCTAATTTAACTGTTTTGGACATCACATTATGATCACCGGCATGATAACCACACGCAATATTGGCTGATGTAATATGCTTTAAGATCAGCTCGTCCTGTCCTACAACAAACGAGCCAAAGCTTTCTCCTAAGTCACAATTCAGATCCACTGTTTTCATTTCGATCACCTACATCTTTTTTTCATTAAAGTTTAAAGGTTACTGCCGCTCGCAACCCGCTTAATTCATGTTCTCGCTTCAGATAAAGCTGTTCTGCTTCCTGTACGGTTACTTCTTTAAAACGGACCTTGTCCCCTGGCTTTAGTTGAGCCATAAGTGAAATATCGACGGACACCACTTGAGCCATTCGTGGATAGCCACCTGTCGTTTGCCGATCTGCTAATAAAACAATTGGATTTCCGTCAGACGGTACTTGGATCGTTCCTAAAGCAACCGCTTCTGAAATCACCTCAAACGCTTCAGAGAGTTCCAGCGACGGCCCGGAAAGACGATAGCCCATTCGGTCCGATTGCGGCGTCACGCTGAACGTTTGGTCAAAAAAGGCTTGTCTACTCTCAGGGGTAAACCGTTCATAATGGGTGCCAGGAATTACACGAATCGTATTTTCCTTTGTCACTGGCTGAAGAAATGTTGTCGCCACACTCCAGGAAGTCGTCGTAAATGGCCTATCACTTGATGTGGACAACTCCTCAATCAACCGTGTCGATTGCGGCCTGCCCGTGTTAATGGTCAGCTGATCACCAGCCTTTAATGCTCGCCCTTTGTGCCCCCCTATCCCTGCACGAAGGTAAGTGCTCCGACTTCCCATGACTTCTTCAATATCGAAACCACCTCCAAAGGCCATATACGCCCTGCACCCGGATACACATGGCCCAAATTGAAGTACACTTCCTTTTCTCACATATACCGGCTTATATAAAGGAACAGGCACCTTTTCAATCGTCGGTGACAAGTCTGCGCCAGTAATTGCAATCAGTATGTCTTGTTCAAATTCGATCGTCGGCCCGGTTAACGTAATTTCAAATGCCGCTTCTCCTTCGTCATTGCCAACGAGTAAATTACCTATCCGCAATGCATAGGAGTCCATCGCACCACTTACAATCACACCATATTTTTGAAATCCGACTCTCCCCAAATCCTGTATCGTCGTTAATAAGCCTGGCCGAAGAATGTTTATACTCATGCTAGCCCCTCCTTATACTCCTTGTACTCTTCTAGAGAAATCGGTTTAAAACGAATGACATCTCCTGCCTGCAGAAGAGAAGGGATTGGATCATTTGGGCAAAACAATTCAACTGGAGTACGTCCAATTAATTGCCATCCGCCTGGGGTCGAGATCGGGTACACACCCGTTTGACTTCCGGCTATTCCTACCGATCCTTTTACGATGGTCGCCCTTGGAGTTGAGCGTCGCGGGGCTGCAATCTTTTCCGACATTCCGCCTAAATACGGGAAACCAGGAGCAAACCCGATCATGTATACAAGATATTCTCCGCTCGAATGAATTTGGATCACTTCATCCGTTGTCAGATTGTTATGCTTAGCCACAAAGTCTAAGTCAGGACCTAAATCTCCGCCATAACAAACTGGTATCTCGATTTGTCTAGGAGAATCCTCCTTTATATGCGTCAGCTTTTCCAACAGCTTTTTTAAATAAGAAGATACGATGTCATAAGCTGACCTAGTGTTTACTGACGAATAGCCACCGGTCTGTTCAGACTGAAGGACGCGAAGCGCATCATAATAGACGGTTACACTTGAAAATGCTGGCACACATTCAAGGAACCCAGCAAATGGGCGTTCTTCTAAATGATGCGTGATCGTTCTCACTCTTCTATGTAGATCGATATCGATAAATGTTCCAAACTGAATTGTAATCGCCGTCTCACTTAATGGATAGATGTCAAATGATGCACCTGTTTCCTTCCTAGTCATTTTCTTCACCTCCTCGATATCCGTTCTGAATTTCAGAACATCCTGACTTAATCCTGTACCTTATCTTCCATCTCATCTATCAATTTACTAATATGATTTACATCATAATCAACGATTTTATTATGTAATTTTGAAGGAAACATCGTTTTAATATCATCGATGTAATTACTGCCATCGCCCGGTAAAGTATGTTTTAAAATTTTGAATGACTGTGTATTTTTTTCTGCATGTAAAACCATAGGCACTGACATCCCTGTTCCTTGCTCAAGGTTTCCACCCTCTTGATAATATTCTTCAATTAAAGCCCATAAGTAGACTTCAGATGCATTTAAATCTGTCCCCAAAATTTCATAGGTTGTAAACATCTCCCCGCCAAAATTCGGTTGAAGTACTTCTTTCGTCAAATATTGTTCAATGACCATTTCTTCATTTTCCGATAGCTTCCATTGGCCAGTTGCTTCTGAATGCTGACATCCAACCGCTATTAAAATGACGAAGATTAAACTTATCCATACTATTAGTTTTGGCTTCACAATTATTCGTCCCCTTCAAAGTAGTATCACAAGTAAAACTTTACCACAAAAAATAAAACAAGAGACTATTTTTCCCTTTCAAGAAGATCAATAATAAATTTCTTCATTTTTTTCAAACCAAAAGCAAGTCAGCTTCGTCTAAAATGTAGGAAGAGGTGATACCTAGATGAACGAACTAGAACAATTGGCGGTGACAGATGAAAGAATGGATGAAAGAGAGCAAATAATCGATCAATTAATGCATGAATATAGCGACGGGATCCTGCATCTTGTCTATACATATGTAAAAAATCGTACAACTGCGGAGGATTTAACGCAGGAGATCTTTATCAAGTGTTATGAAAAGTTAGACCAGTTCAATCAACAAGCATCGATCAAAACTTGGATCTATCGAATTGCCAGCAATCATTGTAAAGACTACCTGAGAAGCTGGCATTATCGCAAAATAACCTTGAACGAGAAAATCATCAACTATCTCCCTTCTCAATCCAAACACGTTGAAGACGAGATCATTACGAAAAATGAAGAAAATAACTTGGCCAGTGCTGTCATGGCTCTCCCGATAAAGTACCGAGAAGTCGTTTTTCTTCATTATTATGAAGAACTATCAGTAACAGAAATAAGCAAGGTGACGACTGTAAATGTAAATACCATCAAAACGAGATTAAAACGTGCAAAAGAATTATTGAAAGACCAAATGACTAGGAGGTTTAACGATGAGTGATCCATTTCATAACTTGAAACATTCAATGAAAAAAACGGTTTTTAAGGATTTTACCTTTTCCGATGAGCGAAAAGAGGCTGTAAAGGAAACGATCCGAGAAAAACAATCTCAACCACATCTTCAAGCTTGGAAAGAGGAAACAATACTGGCTGTATTCGAATCCATCCAACATGAAGCCAAACACGGCTACGACATTTCTACTCAACTTTTTAAGAAAGGGGAACTTCGTTTTGAACATAACGAAGGACAGCTTTATACTCTCTTACATCTACTCGAAAACAAAGGAATTTTAAGTTCAAAGTGGATCGCTGAAAAGAAACATTACTCTTTAACGAAAAAAGGGAAAAAGTACTTAGTTGCTTCCAAACAAGAACATTCTAAGCAACGTTTCTTCCTGAAACACTTACTTGAGGAGGCATCTTTATGAGCTCTTCTAAATTCGAGGAATTTTTAACGAAAGTAACATCTAGAGTAAAATCCAAAGAAGCACACGGCATGATCAAAAAAGAACTCACCCATCACCTCGAGGAGCTCAGCCAATCCTACCAAAAAAGCAAAGCTTCTAAAGAAGAGGCAGATGAAAAAGCCGTTCAATCAATGGGGAACCCTTTTACAATTGGAGAAAACTTAAATCACCTTCATCGTCCGAGAATGGATTGGGTCCTCATTTCTTTATTTGTAATTATAGCAGCAATTAGTTTTCTTCCGCTGATTGGCGGAGTTTCTGAATTGGTAGTACCGATCACCTATTTTATACAACGTCAACTGCTCTGGTTCTTTCTTGCTGTTCTCGTTATCATTGGTTTTCTTTTCTTTGATTACAGAAAATTAACGAACTGGTGGACCTTCTTTTACAGTAGTGGTTTGTTTCTACTTGTGTATACCCTTCTATTTGGTTATATGCGTAATGGAAGTCAAAGATGGATTTCATTCGGCAGCATTATCATTGATCTGACGCCAATCATTTTACTTTTATTGTTCCTTGCGTGGGCTGGAATCTTTAACAAGATTAACGAGTTTACCAGTTGGCCTAAACAAGGATTACTATTCATATTATTTTGGACGCCCATCTTTTTCTTTATGATGCTGCCACACGTTGTGTTTTGTATCATTTACTTTTTCTGTATAATAACGATGTTTGCTTTTTCACAGGTCCATAAAAGGTTAGCCCTGAAGTTAGCTGTAGTCAACGTGGCGACAGGAGTTATTTTAATCACTACTGTGATTCTTACCTCTCGCGGGGGTTATCTGTATAATAGACTATTTGCTTTTATTAACCCTGAAGCCGACCCATCTGGAGCAGGATACATTTATATTGTTGTTAGAGATTTCCTTTCACAAGCAGGATGGTTCGGTAACGGGTTTAATGATCCGAAGGTAGGTTTACTTCCTGCTGTCCATACAGATTTTGCTTTTCCTTATCTCGTTTATTCTCTTGGCTGGGCATTCGGAATTATGCTTTGTATCATCCTGTTGACATTCATTTTGCGAATGGCAAAAAATGCGTTTAAAACAAAAGATCGGTACGGAAGAATACTAGTTATGGGTGGTGCCGCCTTATTTGCAGTTCCTGCCTGCTGGAACATCCTCATGGGCTTTGGAATCCTGCCGATCATGGGAATCTCGCTGCCATTTATCAGTTACGGGGGAAACATGCTGCTATTTTACTCCGCCATTCTAGGGCTCATTTTGAATGTGTATCGTCGAAAAGATATCGTAGAACCAACGATCGTCCATTTACATTCAAATCGTTCGTAATTTATATGAAAAAGTAGCTATTATAGATAGCCTGTTCTGTTAAAACAAATAGTTTAATTGGTTCTATACCGCTCATTATCATATGTATGGATTTTTCTTATTAATATAAATTGCAACTATATCTCCTTAAAAACAAAAAAGAGCGTACCCCTTCAGGATAAATGCGCTCTTAAGATACTATTTCCTAAGTGGTAACAAAAGATGTTGAGTGGTTTTCGTATATTCGCTAGGTCCCTCTTGAGTGGCGCCTAGTTTTTTTATGTACTTTATATAATTACTTCTTCACACACCGAATAGCTTGATATACCATCATTTTCTTCTGCACTAGTCTGCTTCGTGAACAAAATAAGCGATTGCTCAATATGTATCTCTTTTAAACTCCAATATTATGAACTATATGCGAGTACATTCCACCAAGCATATAACCAATAAAATATGCCCCAAAAGCTATTAGTAACACGAAATAAATTAAGAATTCATTATAACCAATCTTAAAACGGTTATCTATATCTAAATTCTCATATAACTTGTAAAACACCACACTTACCTCCCAATTTAACGAAAATAATTACCTTACAAAAACATAGTAAATTCCTGTAACAGCTATTCCAGCAAATAAAGAACAAACATATAGATTTATAGCCATTTTTTTGTTGAAAGTCGTCTTTTTAACCATCTTCTATCCCCTCTTTCTTTCTAAACAATGCTCGTTACTTGAATAAGTAAATTTTAACATTTTTTTCTAAAAGAGGGTAGAATATTTGACCATCGAGTAGGAGGAGGTGATTAACCTCCGACCTCTCACACCACCGTACGTACGGTTCCGTATACGGCGGTTCAATTTTATACTAAGCATGTACTTTGTTGTAATGATGGACACAAGAGATTAGCCCG
>NZ_JAOTPO010000026.1 GCF_029028005.1 Alkalihalobacterium chitinilyticum | reverse complement strand
AGATGAGATTTCCCATTACGTTAAGTAAGTAAGACCCCTTAGAGATGATGAGGTTGATAGGTCTCGGGTGGAAGCGTGGCGACACGTGGAGCTGAGAGATACTAATCGGTCGAGGACTTATCCAAATTTATAAAGCGTTGAATTCATCTAGCCATTATCCAGTTTTGAGAGAACCACTCTCAATTTAATAAGGATTTTTAGAAGCAAGAAGTTCAAGGAAGTGAAGTCCTGAGGAACGGATCGTATGTTAATACGTGAGTACCAGAAGGGCAAAACTGACGAAGAAATTCGTAGCTTATCAGAATCCGTAAAGTCTAGTGGCGATAGCGAAGAGGTCACACCCGTTCCCATGCCGAACACGGAAGTTAAGTTCTTCAGCGCCGATGGTAGTTGGGGGCTTCCCCCTGTGAGAGTAGGACGTCGCTAGGCTTTTTTTTATTTACTCGTTCCACAGTAGCTCAGTTGGTAGAGCAATCGGCTGTTAACCGATCGGTCGCAGGTTCGAGTCCTGCCTGTGGAGCCAATTTGCTTCCATAGCTCAGTTCGGTAGAGCACTTCCATGGTAAGGAAGGGGTCAGCGGTTCGAGTCCGCTTGGAAGCTCCAGCGTACATATCTAATTTACAGGTGACTTTCCATAAGGGAAAGTTTTTTTGTTATCTAATCATCGATACGTGACTGAATGCGAAGGATCAGTCTTTGAGCTGTGATTAATTCAAGTTCATAATTAAATGACAGTAACCTTATACTAGAACAAATTTCTTCAAAAAAGATTGAAAAAATGTTGCATTATCTAGAGTGATTTTGTTATAATACTTTTTGTCAGTGTGATGAGTCATTTTATGGCCCGTTGGTCAAGCGGTTAAGACACCGCCCTTTCACGGCGGTAACACGGGTTCGAATCCCGTACGGGTCACCAATCTTTAAAAGATTTTTAGAAGCAAGAAGAAATTCGCAGCTTATCAAAATCTGAATGGAGGATTAGCTCAGCTGGGAGAGCACCTGCCTTACAAGCAGGGGGTCGGCGGTTCGAGCCCGTCATCCTCCACCATTATGCCGGTGTAGCTCAATTGGTAGAGCAACTGACTTGTAATCAGTAGGTTGGGGGTTCAAGTCCTCTCGCCGGCACCACTTTTTACTATAAAGTTTAGCTGGAGGGGTAGCGAAGTGGCTAAACGCGGCGGACTGTAAATCCGCTCCCTGAGGGTTCGGCGGTTCGAATCCGTCCCCCTCCACCATTTAAGTTAGGATGGGCTATAGCCAAGCGGTAAGGCACCGGACTTTGACTCCGCCATGCGCAGGTTCGAATCCTGCTAGCCCAGCCATTCGAGCCATTAGCTCAGTTGGTAGAGCATCTGACTTTTAATCAGAGGGTCGAAGGTTCGAGTCCTTCATGGCTCACCATTTTGCGGAAGTAGTTCAGTGGTAGAACATCACCTTGCCAAGGTGAGGGTCGCGGGTTCGAGTCCCGTCTTCCGCTCCAAAGGTGCACCTAGTTCTTGGATTACCTTTTGAATGAAGAAACTTCAAGTGAATAACCTGCGGGTGTAGTTTAATGGTAAAACCTCAGCCTTCCAAGCTGATGTCGTGAGTTCGATTCTCATCACCCGCTCCATTATGGGGCCTTAGCTCAGCTGGGAGAGCGCCTGCCTTGCACGCAGGAGGTCAGCGGTTCGATCCCGCTAGGCTCCACCAAAGATAATAAATGTAACCTTAGATATCGTATCTAAGGATTTTTTGTATTTAAAGAAATAATTAACTATTATTCTATATTTCCTTCTATTCCCAAATAAAAGTGGTAAAATAGGTAGTATATTTTAAGGAAAAGTTTTATTAAAGTGAAACCTTTTCTTAGGTGGTTCGTATATACACTAACCGCACTATAAGCGGAGGGAATAGAAATGGATAGAATAATACAACAACTTATTAAAGAAGTTAAAAAAGGGGATCAACAGGCTTTTGGTGAATTAGTAGAATTGTTTAAAGATAGAGTCTATCAACTATCTTATCGAATGGTAGGTAACGTGCATGAAGCACAAGATATCGCGCAAGAAGCTTTTTTACGTGCTTATACAAATATTGATAGTTATGATACATCGCGGAAATTCTCAACATGGCTCTTTAGAATTACGACTAATCTTTCAATTGACCGTTTACGAAAGAAGAAACCAGATTATTTTTTAAGTGATCCTATTTCTGGCAGTGAAGGGTTAACGGTTCAATCACAAATTGCGGCAGATCAAGATCTGCCTGAGGAGCAAGTAGTAACGATAGAAATGCAAGAGTGGATACAGGATGAGATTAATCAACTTCCTCCGAAGTATCGTTCGGCGATCATACTCAAATACATCGAAGATCTTTCCCTAAAAGAAATTAGTGATATTTTGGATTTACCAGTTTCAACGGTAAAGACACGTATACATAGAGGGAGAGAAGCATTAAGAAAGAGAATGGGAAATAAATAAAGGGGGATTTAAGATGGCTTGTGAGCGCCAATATGTACTCTTAATGCATAAGTATTTTGACGGTGAAGCTTCTGAAAAAGAACGAGCTGAACTATATAAACATATAAACCATTGTGAAGTTTGCAGTGAACATTATAATGAGTTAAAACGTACAATTGCCTTTGTCCAGAGTTCATCACATATTTCTGCACCTAGTGATTTTACAGCTAATGTTTTAAAGCAATTGCCCGAAAGCAAAAAGGCGACATCTCGGGCTTGGAAAAGGTGGGTTAGACGGCATCCTTTCCTAGTGGCTGCTGCTCTATTTATAGTATTCATGTCCTCCAGTATTGTTTCCATCTGGAATCATCAAGAAGGACAACTAATGGTTTCGGGTGCCGGAAATTTTCAAATTGATAAAGAAACCGGGACAGTGGTTGTACCAGAAGGTGAAGTGGTTGAAGGGGATTTAACAATTCGTAATGGAAAACTTGAAGTAGCAGGTGAGGTAAATGGCAGTATATTGTTGATTAATAGTGAGCAATATTTAGCATCTGCTGGTTCTGTAAGCGGAGAAATAAAGGAAATTAACCAAGTGTTAGAATGGACTTGGTATCATATAAAAGAGTTTCTGTTAGAAGTAATTAATGTATTTGATGGAGAAAAAGAAAGCTAAGGGACTTTATAGAAAACTTCATAGTTTTAATATAAAACTAAAAATATGAAAGGTATTTCTTTGTGATATAATGAAAAAGCTACTTAATAGTATAGTTTTGTTTTACTAATGTTTGGAGGATACAAGCATGTTTCCTGACGGTGAAATTCAATTTCTTAGACATTTAGGCAGTATCGTTGATATATTATTGGTCACCTATGTTATCTATAAGCTAATTATGGTTATTCGAGGTACGAGAGCTGTACAGTTACTAAAGGGAATTACAGTCATCTTAGCTGTTTGGTTCCTAAGTAATATCCTTGGCTTACGTACGCTTCATTGGCTCATGACACAAACGGTGACTTACGGTTTACTAGCAATTATTATTATATTCCAGCCCGAATTAAGAAGAGCACTAGAGCAGTTAGGACGGGGAAGGTTTTTCTCAAGAACGAATGCTCCCCAAGAAGAGTTAGCCACAAAATCTATTGAAGCTATATTAAAAGCTGCAAGTTATATGGCTAAACGTCGTATTGGTGCTCTTATCTCAGTCGAAAGAGAGACGGGAATGAACGATTATGTGGAAACTGGGATTGGTATGAATGCTAAATTAACTTCAGAGCTATTAATAAATGTGTTTATCCCTAACACTCCTTTACATGATGGAGCAGTCATTATTAAAGAAAATGCTATTTTAGCTGCAGGATGTTATTTACCTTTATCTGAAAATCCATTTATATCAAAGGAGTTAGGTACACGACATCGTGCGGCACTAGGAATTAGTGAAGTGACAGATAGTATAACGATTGTCGTATCAGAAGAAACGGGGAACGTATCTCTTACAAAAAATGGAGAACTCCACCGAGATTTAAATGAAGAACAGTTACGACACCTATTAGAAAAAGAACTAATTATAGAAACGAAATCAACTTCGGCCTCTCGCTGGCAATGGGGAGGTAAGAAAAATGGATAAGTTTATTAATAGTCCATGGTTTGTAAAAATAATCTCATTCTTCATCGCTCTAATGCTTTTTATGATGGTGAATTACGATAATATCTACAATCAACCAGCAGGGGTCTTGCCTCCTGTTAGTCCTGGTACATACACATTAGAGGAAGTTGAAGTTACTCCAATTTTTGATACAGAACGCTTTGCAGTAACTGAAATGGCAGAGAGTGTGCAAGTCAATTTAAAAGGACCCCAAAGTTCAATTACACTTTTTCAATTTACTCGCCCTTCGTATGAGGTGTTTGTTGATTTAACCGACTTAGAGGCCGGTGTGCATAATGTAAGTGTTGAACATCGAGGTTTTCCAAATGATGTTACGGTCTCAATCGTTCCCAAGTTTGTTCGGGTTGTATTACAAGAAAAGAAAACCGTCTCCTTACCAGTGGAAGTGGAGTTAGTTAATAGAGACGAAGTTGCAGAAGGGTATTCCATTGGCACTCCGATTGTAACACCAGTTAACGTTGAAGTTACTGCAGCTGAAGAGTTTATTGATCAGGTTGCTATCGCTAAAGTATATATTGATGTAAAAGGCGCAGATCAAACGTTTGAAAAAAGCGGCCCTGTCAAGTTATATGATCATTTTGGAAATGAACTGCATCTTGATGTTGACCCATCTGTAGTTGATGTCCGAATACCAGTTACAAGTCCATATAAAGAAGTTCCTATAAAGGTATCTAGGCAAGGAGAACTCCCTGAAGGTTTAAGTATAAATACGTTGACTGTAGACCCAAAAGTCGTTACAATTTTCGGACCACAAGATGTTCTTAACAACATTTCCTTAATTGAAGGGATAGACTTAGATCTAAGTGAAATTACACAAAGCCAAACCGTTCAATTAACTGTGCCAAAGCCACGCGGAGTAGAGAAGGTGGATCCTGAGGTGGTTAATGTAACCGTTGAATTAAGTGTAGAAGAGACATTAATCTTAGAAGAGATACCGATCGAGATTACTGGTTTACCCGAAGGATATACAGCTGGATTTATTACGCCAGAAAATCAATTTACAGATGTTATTCTAAAAGGTTCACGTGTTCTATTAGATAAAGTAAGCAGAGGAGATATACAGGTTTTTGTTGATATTAATCAGCTTTCTCCAGGAGAACATGAAGTCGACCTACAAGTAGTAGGCCCCCAAAACTTGTTATTACAAACAGCAACTGAAAAGGCGTTAATTATAGTCGAGGAAAATGAACAAGAAGATCAATAAGGGATTTATTTGAAGGAGAGATTATTGATGGGTAAATATTTTGGAACTGATGGGGTGCGCGGTGTGGCCAATACGGAATTAACACCAGAGTTAGCATTCAAATTAGGCCGTATGGGTGGACATATCTTAACTAAAAATACTCAGAAACCGAAAGTACTAATTGGACGTGACACACGCATATCCGGTGAAATGCTTGAAGGTGCACTCGTTGCAGGGTTACTTTCAATCGGTGCGGAGGTTATGCGTCTAGGGGTTATCTCGACGCCAGGAGTTGCATTTCTAACAAAAGCTTTGAGTGCCCAAGCGGGTATTATGATTTCAGCATCTCACAATCCAGTTGCTGATAATGGAATTAAATTTTTTGGACCAGATGGGTTTAAATTATTAGATACCCAAGAACAAGAAATTGAAACACTCTTGGATCAAGAAGATACGTTACCTCGTCCAGTAGGGGCAGAATTAGGTCAGGTCAATGATTATTTTGAAGGAGGCCAAAAATATCTTCAGTTCTTAAAGCAAACTGTTCAAGAGGACTTTGCTGGTTTAAGAATTGCGCTCGATTGTGCCCACGGAGCTGCATCTTCATTAGCACCGCATCTATTTGCAGATTTAGAGGCAGATATTTATACGATGGGGACTTCTCCTAATGGTATTAATATTAATGACGGCGTTGGCTCTACACATCCAAAAGCACTAGCATCTTTAGTTGTTGATAAGGGAGCTCATTTAGGCTTAGCCTTTGACGGAGATGCAGACCGATTAATAGCTGTAGATGAAAAAGGAAATATTGTGGACGGCGACCAAATTATGTTTATTTGTGCAAAATATATGAAAGAACAAGGTTGGTTGAAACATAATACAGTTGTATCAACAGTTATGAGTAACCTAGGGTTCTATAAAGGTATTGAGGAAATTGGTGTTGAGACGAAACAAACCGGTGTAGGCGATCGCTATGTTATGGAAGAAATGAGAAAAGGCGGTTATAATCTTGGCGGCGAACAGTCTGGCCATATTATATTCCTCGATCATATTACAACTGGAGATGGTATGCTATCAGCTTTACAATTAGTGAATATTGTTAAAGCAACGGGTAAACCTTTATCTCAATTAGCAGGTGAGATGAAGAAATTCCCTCAAGTTCTTGTTAATATACGAGTAACGGATAAAAACGCAGTTCAGGAAAACGAAAAAGTCGCAGAAGTGATTGAAAAAGTCGAAGCTCAAATGGCAGGAAACGGACGTGTCCTTGTACGACCGTCGGGTACTGAGCCATTAGTTCGTGTAATGGTAGAAGCGAAAACGGAAGAACTTTGTGAACAATTCGTGAATGAAATTGCGGATGTCGTTCGAGCTGAAATGGGATTATCCGAATAAGAAAAAGCGGCACAAGAAGTGCCGCTTTTGCATATTTTTAATACTACATGGCTTGAAACTGGAGAAATATTCGAGTGGAATTACTATGTAAATATTTAACATCTTTACATTTCATTTAGGAAATAGATTGACCACTTTCAATGTCGTATTGTATTATTATCTTTGACTTTGAAAAAGACAGGAGGTCAGACAACTAGTCTCATTTTTAAAGCGCCTGAACTATTCTAGGATGATGAATAGTTGACGAGGAAGGGGTTTATCGAAGATCGGCGGATGCCCCTCGGTTGAACATCACAACCGAAAGTTTTTGTAAAAAACAGAGAGGTGACTTTCTGTACAAAATCAAAAGCATTGGTGTTAATAATTGACTATCAGAAGAGTGGGGGCAAGAAAAAAGCCCTTGGATAAGTGAAATCAACATGGGTGTTTCTTGCCTCCCGATTGGAGGAAATAAACCATGTGTGGAATTGTTGGATATATTGGAACGCAGGATGCCAAAGAGATTTTATTAAAAGGGTTAGAAAAGCTAGAGTATCGTGGCTATGACTCTGCCGGAATTGCAATTGTAAACGAGGAAGGTGTTCACCTTTTTAAAGAAAAGGGACGGATTGCAACACTACGTGAGGCTGTTGATGAGAATTTGACTGGAACGGTTGGAATTGGTCACACGCGTTGGGCAACACACGGGGAACCAAGTAAAGTTAATGCTCACCCTCATCAAAGTACATCACATCGTTTCACGATTGTTCATAATGGAGTTATTGAGAACTACTCACAGCTTAAACGTGAGTTTTTACAAGATGTGACGTTTGAAAGTGATACTGATACGGAAGTTATCGTTCAACTTGTAGAAAAGTCTCTTAATGAAGGTCAGACTGTTGAAAAAGCATTTCGTCAAACATTATCGTTACTAAAAGGATCATACGCTGCGGCGTTAATCGACGAGAAGGATCCGGAAAAAATCTATGTCGGTAAAAATAAAAGTCCGCTTTTAGTAGGGATTGGTGAAGATGTAAATGTTGTTGCAAGTGATGCGATGGCAATGTTGCAAGTGACAGATACATTTGTTGAATTAATGGATCAAGAAATTGTAATTGTTACTCGTGATGAAATAGAGATTAAGAATTTAGCAGGTGTAACGATTTCAAGAGAACCATTTAAAGCAGAATTAGATGCAAGTGACATTGAAAAAGGAACATATCCTCATTTCATGTTAAAAGAAATCGATGAGCAGCCTGTTGTTATTCGTAACATTATCTCTAAATATAAAGATAGTGATGACAAAATTCAATTAGATGGTAATATTCGAGAAGCGATGAAGGAAGCAGATCGTATTTATATTATTGCTGCTGGAACGAGTTATCATGCAGGATTAGTTGGAAAGCAACTCATTGAACGACTTGCAAAAAAGCCAGTAGAGGTTCACATTGCAAGTGAATTCTTATATAACATGCCGTTGTTATCAGAAAACCCACTCTTTATTTTTATCTCACAAAGTGGTGAGACAGCCGATAGTCGAGGCGTATTAGTGAACGTCAGAAAACTTGGCTATCGTGCTTTAACGATTACGAATGTACCTGGCTCTACGTTATCACGTGAAGCGAATTACACGCTTCATACGTATGCAGGACCAGAAATTGCAGTAGCTTCAACAAAAGCCTATACAGCGCAAATGGCTGTTCTAGCGATTCTTGCAGTAGATACGGCAAAGGCTCAAGGCTATGACATTGACTTTGATCCAATTTATGAATTGAGTCTTGTCGCAACATCTATTGAAGCTTTATGTGATCAAAAGGAAACACTCGAAAAATTAGCTAGAGATTTCTTATCAACGACTCGTAATTGTTTCTTTATCGGCCGCGGTCTTGACTTTTATGTAGGCCTAGAGGGAGCACTTAAATTAAAAGAGATTTCTTATATTCAAGCTGAAGGCTTTGCTGGTGGTGAGTTAAAGCACGGAACGATTGCATTAATCGAAGAAGGAACACCTGTCATTGCTTTAGCTACTCAAGAACATGTTAATTTAAGTATTCGAGGAAACGTGAAAGAAGTTGCAGCACGTGGGGCAAATCCTTGCATTATTAGTATGGAAGGTTTAGAGGATGTAGATGATGCATTTGTTATCCCGAGTGTACATGAGTACTTAACACCAATCGTAAGTGTAATTCCATTACAACTTATTTCATACTATGCTGCGTTACACCGTGGTTGTGATGTTGATAAGCCACGTAACCTTGCAAAGTCTGTAACTGTTGAATAATAAAATGTAATCGTCGGTATACAAGTTAAGTAATTTCAAAAACGAGGCCAATTAGGTCTCGTTTTTTGTTATTGCAAATTCTTTCTAAGCTGTCTGGCAAAGGTTGAGGGGCTACTGATCAGGGAATTTGAAATTTCACAAAACATTACTAAAAGTTGAGGAATAAATTACCATGTTTAGAATCGCAACTCTAGAAAATAATATAATTAAATCTTATTAAGGAGTTGATTTCTAGTGGCAAACAATAATTCTTCAAACCAACTAGTAGCACCAAATGCACAACAAGCAATTGATCAAATGAAAATGGAAATTGCACAAGAATTCGGTGTACAACTCGGAGCTGACACTACTGCTCGTTCAAACGGTTCTGTAGGTGGAGAAATCACGAAGCGTTTAGTACAAATGGCTGAGCAACAACTTGGCGGTTATCAAAGATAATATGTATGGCTTGGAGGAAGAGTAAACACTCTTCCTCCTTTTTGATATTAAGTTTATTTCGTCTTCTTTAATAGGTATTTACAGGTCGTGTAGTGAAGTCCTTCATGAAAAGATATAAATGTAAGAGCGTCTGAAACATTATCAAAAGTAGTACCAAATAAAACAAATGGTTTGGCAAAAGTAGTGTCACCATGCTCACTATTTAACTTCTGTACCGCTTTTAGTTGTTTCTGAGACATTTCCATGATTTCAGCTACAGATGGTGGTTCTTCTGTCCATTCAGATGGTCTTGTCTCCATATCAAACAACCTCTTATATAAGCTTGGTAACACAGGTTCGTAATGCTCAGAATGTCTTAATACCGTTTCAGCGATGACGAGAACGTGTCCAACATTCCAACGGACCGAATTGTTAAAACCCTCTGGAACCGCGTCGAGTTGGTGTTCTTTTGCGGCATTTAAAACTTGAATGTTAGCAGATCGAGCAAATGTAAATGCAGTAACAGCCATATTATACCCCCTAGTATTTTTTGATAATTCCGATAACAATTGTATACGAAAATGCAATAAAAGGAAACTGTTTTGCATTTGACGTAAAAAAAGGCGACATTAAGTCACCCTAAGAAATTAATTAGTTCTTACATTGTTTTGAGAAGAAATGGACTCAATAACCGAGTGGATTAAGTGCTTAGGTGCCATTTCTCCTCCAGAAAACAGTTGGATAGCGCCTTGTCGAGAAAGCAGCTTTCTTGTTATTTTTTCTTCACTCCAGCCACGGTTGTAAAGAGAGGTCGTTTCGGATATGAGTGTTTCTAGGAAATGCTTCTTTGCTTCAAGTGCTTCGTGTCCATGACCAACAACTCCTGCGTGTCCACAAAATACGGTATCAAATTGGTAATCTAAAATATGATTAACCGATTTCAATAATAGAGGCATCGATTCACCCTTCATACCATACAAGAGGCGCTTCCCTAGAAATAAATCACCAGCAAATAACCAGCCTTTCATTTCATTGACTAAACATATATGGTCGTTGGAGTGACCTGGTGTTTCCACAATCGTAAATCGATCATTTTCAGTTATAATGGAGCTTTGAACAACTTCTCCACGAACGCTTACGATTTCTCGTCCCCAAATTAAGCGTCTATACAATGGGATAGTCGGAGGAGCTTGAAGTATCATAGCTGTAAGAGCACTCATTTTAATGGGTAAACCAAACCGTTTCGATAAGGTAGCTGCATTACCAGCATGATCTTCGTGATGATGCGTAAGTATGATCTGTTTCGGTTTTACCTCTTGTACAAAATCAATAACGATTTCTTTGGCGCACACAGGACCTGTGTCAATGAGGAGACCGTCTATATAATAAACATTGAATGTGAATGTTCTTCCAAACTTTTTAATGGTTCCATGTAGACATGTGACTTCGTCGTGAGTTGAGATTGTCTTTGTGAGTTTCATTTTGACCACCTAGTCTGTAATATGAATATGAATTCAGTTATTATCTTACCACAACATTTTACAAATCATTTATGCGTTTTATATGGTTTGTGTATATTAGGTGCCAATGCTATATTTAGGATAACGAAATTCATTAGGGAGGAACGATTAATGCAAGAGTATCTAATTGTTTTAAATAAAGATGAGGATACGATTTCAATAGTTAATCTACAAACGAATGAGATTGAAAAAACAATTGAAACGGACTACAATCCTCATGAAGTAGTAGTTACACCAGATGGTAAGAAAACGTATGTAACATGCTCGTTAGGTAATAAAATGAATATTATAAACAATGAAACATTTGAAATTGAAAAAACACTGGAACATCCAGACTTCAACTTTCCTCATGGGCTAGGAGTAACGACTGACGGGAAAAAGATTTACATGGCATCTACATATAGTGAAAAAGTATTTATCATTAATAGTGAAACTGATGAAATTGAAAAGGTAATTCCTACATATCAAAAACTTTCGCATATGATTTCGTTCTCACCCGATGGGAAAACCGTATATGTTCCGAACATTGGTTCAGATAATATGACGGTAGTCAACACTGAAAAAGAGGAGATCATTAATCATTTTCCAGTTGGAAAAGCACCAGAAGGAGTAGCAGTACACCCGAATGGTGAACATTTATATGTAGCTAATCAAGGAGACAATAATTTATATGTGATTAATACACAAACTCTTGAAGTAGAGCACAAACGTCGTGTAGGAAGTGTGCCTATTCGTATCGTGTTTTCACCTGATGGCAAATATGCATTAATTCCAAACCGAGAGTCAGGCGATTTATCGATTATTGCAACAGCACATGAACTAAAAGGAAATGTAAGGCCATGGGAAGTAAAACGGATCCGTGTGGGCGTTTGGCCTGGAGGAACAGTATTTAATGCACAAGGTACACTAGCATTTGTAGCTAATAATAAAACAAACGACATTTCTGTCATTAATATGGAGACATTAAAAGAAGAACAAAGAATTGAAGTCGGTATTCATCCGGATGGGATTGCCTACTTAAAAAAATAATTTTAAATACTAATTCGCTTCCTACTGTGTGATTATAAAACATGGTAGGATCTTTTTATGAACAAATTGGAGGTCGTATCGGATGAAACAATCAATAAATTGGGGTGTATTAGGTGATGCTGGAATTGCGAAAAAAGCCGTAATCCCTGCGATAAAACGAGCAAACAATGCCAATATTCTAGCGATCAGCAGTCAAAAAGGTGCACCTAAACAAACAGCAGTAGAATTCAATATTCCGAAAGCCTACTCCTCTTATGAAGAACTGTTAACAGACCCGGAAATTGATGCGGTATATATTCCGTTACCCAATGCTCTCCATAAAAAGTGGGTGGTCGAAGCTGCTTTAAACGGCAAGCACATTCTTTGTGAGAAACCTGCAGCGTTAAACAGTAAAGAAGCAGAAGAAATGCTTGCAGTATGTGACCAGCAGGGAGTTAAGTTTATGGAAGCGTTCATGTATCAGTTTCACCCGCAACACACAAGAGTGAAGGAGATTATAAATTCAGGGGAGATTGGTACAGTCAAACAGATGAATTCAGCGTTCACCTATTTATTAGACTTAACAGCAAAGAATATTCGTTTAAACGCTCAACTTGGCGGAGGCAGTCTATACGATGTCGGCTGTTATTGTATTCATTCCATTCTTTCTATTTTAGAAATGGAGCCCCTTTCAGTGTATTGTAGAGGAAATATAGATGAAGAAAGCCAAGTCGATCTAACCGTACAAGGGACGATGACTTTTCCAGATCAGGTGATTGCAACGTTCTCGAGCAGTTTGGAGCAATATCCAGTCAATCAATACGAAGTCATTGGAACAAAAGGAAAAATTATTATAACTCAAGCATTTCGTCCTGATAAGCAAGGCGGGGAAGGAAAGCTTATTGTTGTAACTCAGGATGGAACCCGTGAAGAGAATTTTGTGGCCGATCAATACCGTGCTCAAATCGAACATTTTTCTAATGCCATCTTAAAAGAAGAGAATCTAAACGAAAGTAATCAGCATACGTTAAAAAATATGCGTGTCATGGATGCATGCTTCAGGTCTTTGTGTGAAAAGAAGAGTGTTGAAGTTCTTTAAATGGTAGAAAAATTAGTTTGTATGTCGAGTAAACTTTCATTATACTATTGGGATAAGAGCAAGACAGGAAGGAAGCAATCGTATGAGTAAACAAGAAACATTACCAAGAAAAACATTTGCTATTATCTCTCACCCCGATGCAGGGAAAACAACGTTAACGGAAAAAGTGTTACTGCTCGGCGGAGGAATAAGAAAAGCTGGAACTGTAAAAGGAAAGAAATCAGGTGTGTATGCAACATCTGACTGGATGGAAATTGAAAAGCAGCGTGGAATATCTGTTACTTCAAGTGTGATGCAGCTAGAGTACGAAGGAGTTCAAATAAATATTTTAGATACGCCAGGTCACCAAGACTTTAGTGAGGATACGTATCGTACATTAACAGCCGTTGACACAGCTGTCATGGTTATTGACGGAACAAAAGGGATAGAAGCACAGACGCTTAAATTGTTTAAGGTTTGTAAAATGAGAGGAATTCCTATACTAACCTTTATTAATAAGCTAGACCGTGAAGGAAAAGAACCGTTAGACTTATTAGCTGAAATTGAAGAAGTGTTAGAAATGGAAACGTATGCGATGAATTGGCCGATCGGTATGGGAAAAACCTTAAAAGGTATTTATAATCGGTCAGATCAATCGGTTGAAGTATTCATTGAAGGTCAAGAGCATCAAGTCGTCAGTCTTGAAGAAGCGGGTCTTCGTGATTATGAAACGGAAAAATTAGATGAAGATATTATGCTTCTTGATGAAGCAGGGAACACTTTTTCAATGGAAAAAGTAAGAGACGGAAAGATGACTCCTGTTTTCTTTGGCAGTGCTTTGAGTAACTTTGGGGTTCAAGGATTCCTTGAGCAATTTGTTCAATTAGCTGCACCCCCTCAACCTAGGCAATCATCAAAAGGGGAAGTTCAACCGAATGCCCCTCAGTTTTCTGGGTTTATTTTCAAAATTCAAGCGAACATGAATCCGAAGCACCGGGATAGAATCGCATTTTTACGTATTTGTTCAGGGGCATTTGAGAGAGGGATGGATGTAACCCTTGCCCGAACGGGGAAACGTATAAAGCTCGCACAGTCTCATCAATTTTTTGCTTCAGAACGTGAGACGGTCGATACGGCTTATGCTGGAGACATCATTGGAATTTATGATTCTGGCAACTATCAAGTGGGCGATACATTATTAACGGGAAATGACGTTTTTCAATATGAAGAACTGCCACAGTTCCCGCCTGAGCGATTTGCAAAAGTAATAGCTAAAAATGCTTTAAAACATAAGCATTTTCATAAAGGTCTTCACCAGCTTGTTCAAGAAGGAACGATTCAGCTATACCGTACCCCATATTTTGATGATTATATTTTAGGTGCAGTCGGTGAATTACAGTATCAAGTCTTTGAATACCGAATGAAGAATGAATATAACGTTGATATTGAATTAACATATCTTCCGCATTCCCTAGCAAGATGGGTCGTGGAAGGGGAAGTGACAGACCGAATGACAGACAGCCGCAAGCTTCTCGTTAAAGATCTTCACGAACGTACGGTGATCTTATTTGAGAATGACTTTACGTACAATTGGTTTAAGGATAAGTACCCTGAGGTTAAATTATCTTCGGGTTGGGATATGTTGTTTTAGGACTTGAAAAAGCTAGACGATGCGGTTACCTGCTCGTCTAGCTTTTTTACATTTATATAATATTAGCTTCACACTTGGTCTCAATACCGACTACCCATTCAAACGTAGTATCAAATAACTGTTGTTCATAAAGGTAACTAGAAAAGGTGTGGTCAGCATCTTGAATATAAGAATATTGTGTCGTTCCCGCTCTATTTTCTTTCAATGCATCATAGTAATCGATAGCATTGTCAGCAGGAACATCTTGATCGTCTGCAGCATGAATAATGTAGGCTGGTCCAAAGTAATTACGTATAGCCTTTAATGGATGGTGAAGCTTGAGATTTTCAAAAAAGAAATGGCTTAAATTAAATCCTTTGTAATCAAAAACTCCATTTTGGTGAGCTTGAGTAACGGCCTCTTCACTCGTTATCCGAACGATATCTGTGTACGGTCTTGCAACAGGGGACCATAAGATAAGCCGCTTGATTCGCTCATCCCTGCTAGCAGTCAGGGATGAAACAGCCCCGCCTAAGCTATGACCGACAACTGTTAATAGATTGGGATCGACTTGATCTATGGATAATACATAATCAATGGCAGATTGGAGCTCTTTAACTTGTTTTGTTAAGGTTACGTGACTATAATCGCCTTCACTTTCACCGCAACCGCCAAAATCAAAGCGGAAAACAAGAAATCCACGTTCAGAAAAGTAGTTTGCAGCTTTTACAAACAGACGATGTTCACCGACCTTACTCCCCACAAAACCGTGGACAAAGATCACCGCTGGAACATGCTTGTTTAGC
Organism: Alkalihalobacterium chitinilyticum; assembly: GCF_029028005.1. GTDB lineage: Bacteria > Bacillota > Bacilli > Bacillales > Bacillaceae_F > Alkalihalobacterium > Alkalihalobacterium chitinilyticum. The sequence continues at coordinate 32,783 of NZ_JAOTPO010000026.1, read as the reverse complement.
GTTTGTTTTGGATAGTGAATCATAGCAGACAAGAGGGTATCTCCTGCGGGAAAATAAACGGGCTTAATCATAGGTAACGCCTCCAATCACAATAAAACATATTTGTTTACTTGGAATTAAGTATAATTCGATTTTAATAATTTTTCAAGAAGTAAATTTGTTCTTCACAGGATTGAGTTCGGTCTGTCTGGCTTATATTTTCAGTTAAGCGGTTTCGATATTATAGTGGATTGTGTTCAAGAAATCGATTAAAGAAAAAACCGAGATTAGAGCTTTAAAGCTCTAACTTCGGTTTTGTTTTGGTCAATTTGGTGATCCCATTTTTGTAGTGAAGCAATAGCTTCCTCATACATTTGTTTGTCTACATGTTTTGTCCCGTTTTGATCATAATGAATATAGTAAGCTAAACCTTCTCCCGTTGTGTGAATGCTTACACCACGCACTTTATCTTTTTTCATACCTATCGACTCCTAAGAATTTCTTTTATGTAAATTATTTTATAAAAAAATGATGAAGTAATAACCATACAATTGTATATAATACATGATTATCTAGAATAAATAAATATCGATTATTAAAATATAATCGTTAAAATGTTGAAGAGGGTAAGCGACTGGAGTGCACTAGTAATTTAGTATAAATTAGAAAGTTCTAAGCTCGAATAATGGTCCCAAAAGATAAAAAAGTAAATTTACTTTCAGAAAAGTTAAATTTTAGTGAAAATTTAAACTTTATAAAAGTAAAAACTTTCTACTTTATCTTAAAATTCTTTTTGTTATATAATAGCCCATGAGAGAAAAATAGATATAGGGGTTGAGAAGATATGAAAAAGTTTTTAATGGTTATGGCAGCTGGTATGTTATTAGTTGGCTGTGGAACAGCAGATACTGAGCCTGCAGAAGAGACAGAACAAGCTGGAGGAGCAACTGAAACTGAAGAAGTAGTTGAAGTTGAAGAGACTGGTTACTTAACAGCTGACGAGTTCAAAGAAAGAGCGCATGAAGGTAAAACGTACAGCTCATATGCTGCAGAGTTATTACTATGGGGTTCTGCACAAGAAATCCGTTATATCGATACAATCGATACTGAAAAAGAAGAATATGGTGCTTATAAAGTAGATATCATCCAAGTAGAAGATGGCTTTGTAGCAGTTGCTTTTGATGGTGAAGAGTTAACAGGTACATGGTTATTTGATACAGTAGATGAGGTTAAAGAAGAGATCGAACTGAAATCTGCAGAGTAATAATAAAAAAGTGAGGGCTTCCTCACTTTTTTTTGATTTATAACGGACTATTTAGATTTCCTTTTAATACTATTGTATCTAATAATAAGAAAAATACTGATGAGTACGACTAAAATAAATAATAGTAACCCAAATTTTAAAAAGTACCGTTCAACAATATACCACTTATTCCCGAGTTCCTGTCCTAGTGTGATAAAGAGGAAGACCCATGTAAAAGCACCGGTGTAGGCAAAGAGAGAAAATTTCATAAAGTTGTATTTGGATATTCCAGATAGATAGCCGGTAATATGACGCAGCCCTGGAATGAAATAACCGATAAAAAGAAGGATAGGGCCATACTTATAAAAAAGCTGTTGGGTATAAGCTACTTTTTTATGTGTAATGTGAAAACGGGGTCCATATTTCAATAAGAAAGGCAACCCAAGTTTTGCACCTAAAAAATAACTAATCGATATTCCGATTGTTGAGCCCGTAAAAGCAGAGAGTAAAGCTAATGTATACGACATCTTACCAGCATATGTATAATACCCAATCAATGTAAGTAATACTTCATCTGGTATAGGAAGACCTACAATTCCCCCTATTAGTATAATAATAATGGCAATATAGCCATACTTCATGATTAAAAACTCAAATAACTCCATAATGTCCCTCAACCGCTTCTTTCAGGTTTCGCCTACAATGTTAATTCATTATAAACTTAATAATTCGTGTACGTAAATGAGAATTTGCCTCTCTATGATATGTGCACAGTGAAAGTCGAATGACCGTCTGGCTGGTTTAAGTTATAATAAGATAAAGAGAAAATAATGGAAGTCGCGTAGTTTACTAGCTTAGACGAATTCAACTTAAACAAAACGTGTGTTTACTGACTTTCGAAAGGGGAATATGTATGTTTAAACGTATATTACTTCCTGCTGATGGGTCTGAGCATTCCATTAGGGCAGCAGAGAAAGCTATAGCCATCGCTAAAACGAGTAAAGATACATCTGTAACGGTTTTGTATGTAGTCGACGGGAGCACGTCAAAAGCAGACGTATTAAAAAATTGGGATGCTTTAGGGATAGTTTCCCAAAGAAAACAGAAGTTGAGTGCAATTGAGCAACAGGCAAAAAATGAAAACATTAATTATGAAGTGAAAATTGTAAGGGGAGAACCTGGGCTTGCGATTGTGAAGTATGCAAATGAGAAACAGTTTGATTTGATCGTCATCGGCAGTAGAGGACTAAATACACTGCAAGAAATGGTATTGGGCAGTGTAAGTCATAAAGTAGCAAAGCGTGCCAAGTGTCCAGTCATGATTGTGAAATGATATATTTTACGTAGATGTAATGGTTTTAATACAATTGTAATGTTAGAAACCTTGACAAATTATCGATATTTTTTTAAAATTCAGACATATACATTAGTAAGAGATGAAAACAACCCTAAGCTAGTGGTTGTTTTTTTATAACAAATTATGAAAGCGTTTACAAAAAAAGAAAATGGAATGGGGGATGAGTGTTGAAGCGAGCTAGCTACTCTAAGGAATTTAAAGCGAAGGTGGTGAAAGAAGCAATTGAAACAGGAAATAAATCGATGATTGCCAGAAGGTATGTGTTAAGTGTAGGTTTAGTCCATCGCTGGGTGGTCGAATATGAATCAGGAAAGTTCCAAAAGAGGCGCATAGGAGGTAACGTTGCTTTTGAGAAAAGTTAATGAATGAGTCCACATTCATTTTTATCCTTCAAATCATTTTCTACTAGTCATCCTACATTTTAATTCATAATAGGGTTAATCCTATATTGCTTGTACTGTTTGAGCGCTTAATCAGTTCTTTAAGCGTTCATTTTTTTTGTCCACTTCCTATGCTATAATTTAAATAATTATATCTAGGGTGGTGGATGGAGTTTGAAATTATCCAATAAAGCACTATTTCTATTAATCGCAGGAATTGCACTCCTTTATGGATTTTTATATTGGATTATTGGGAGTAGGTTTGTCGAATAATTTAAGTTGTCAATTTCCAAACTTTCACATATTGTTATCTCTAAGGAGATAAACAAAAAAGTTGTGTAACGATGCTCACAAGGATTCTCCCTTCTGGGCTTTTTTTGCGTTTTTTTTGTAACTTACACAGTGGTTTATCGTCTTAAATAAGGGAGGTGTCCTTTTTGGAGAGCACATTCGATCGTTTATATGAAACGTATCATCAGTCATTATTTCAATTTATATTTTATATGGTTCGAAGTCGTGAAACGGCAGAAGAGTTAGTTCAAGAAGTATATATTAAAGTTCTCCAGTCTTATGTATCTTTTGAAGGGAAAAGCAGTGAAAAGACATGGCTCTATTCCATTGCAAGGAATATTACGATTGATTGGATCCGAAAACAAAACCGCCAAAAAAGAAAGTGGTTAGGATTGCTTGGGCCGATTGAGAAAGCAGAAATTCGTGATCCAGCACCTTTACCTGAAGAAATTGTAACTCAATCCGACGAATTACGTCTAATTTATAAAGGGCTGGCACAATGCTCAACAGATCAACAACAAGTAATTATCCTAAGATATGTCCAGTCACTAACAATTACTGAAGCAGCCCAAGTTCTCGGGTGGTCTGAAAGTAAAGTGAAAACTACAACGCATCGAGCCATTAAAGCCTTAAAGGAATACGTTGGCCAGACTAACATTGGAGCTGTAAAGGAGGGATAATGTGGACAACAAAGATAACTTTGACTTAGAAGAGTTTGCGAATAAAATGAAACAACTCCCTAAGGTAAAAGATCATCGTTCAAAAGATGAGATATTTCGAAATATACAGAAGCAGATAAAAGCCGCTGAACCACAGAAAAGAAGAAGACCATGGCTGATGCCTACTCTTGCCAGTGCAACAGCTGCAGTTCTTTTATTGGCACTAATCCCTATGATACTAAGTAATGGAAGTGAAGAAGCCTTACCATATGCAGAAGAAGCCGAAGCTGGTGAAATGTTTATGGTTGACATGGACGAAGCTTTAGAGGAAGCAACAGAAACAACAATGGAATATACAAACTATATTTCTGCCATAATTGAAAGTAATCTTCAAGAGGACCAACGAGTAGTAACGATTCCATTTCTAGATGAGCAAGCCATGTTTATCGTTCCTTTGAGTTTTATTGTGAGAGACGATGATACGGTCTTAAATCAAATCTCTAGCATCTTAGAAGAGTATGACCCGTCAACTGTAGGTTTACTAGCTTCGCCTCTTGAAGGAGTGACTATGGAAGAAGTATCTAACACAACAGTTTCAGTTAACATTCCCCAGGTTCCAGCAGGATCTGCGAATGAAAATATGTTAATGGAGTCCATTAAGTCGGTAATTGAACCGTTAGGCTATGAAAGATTTAATATATTAGTTGATGGACAAAGAGGGGTAGATATTGGAAGTTACGGACCAGTGGAGGAAATGTCAGTTACGAGTGCTCCTTCAGGATACACAGCTTATGAAAATTCTACAGGCAGGACATTTTTAGTGGTTGGAGGACTTGGAGAAGTTACAGGGCTTAACTTTGAAGATATTGTTCAATTAATGACTTCCGTGACTTCCGGTATTGTAATTGACACGATAGAAACGTCAGACCAAGCTGCAACTATTTTATTTGGTCAAGGAACTGAACTAACCATACATGAAGAGGCATTAATCTTGGTAGAAGCGATATTACTGACTGCTAAGGACTTTAAGATAGAGGAAGTAGAATTTAAAAATGCAGGGGTAGAGGAATTTGGACCGTATCAGTTAAATGATAGAATATCAACAGAAATTTCACCAAACGGAATAGCTTTTCGTTAAGGGTAATTAGAAAGGGCAGTTCCCTAGAGAACTGCCCTTTTGTTCGTAAGTATAACATATTAGGATGTCTAGCTTTGACGCTCGAAGCCTAGCTAGACAACCTTTCCGCCACGCGGTAAGATCAACATTCTTCACTCAAGTTCACCGCATTTTCTTTATCTCTGCGCCTAAGGCCAGTCTGTATGTCGCAAAAACTTACACTGCGCTTCGACATTACGGGAAATAAAGAAAGTCGAATATTGCTTTCCCGGGAAATGAGTTGTCGAATTAAAAGGAGGAATGGGGTGAGCCATGCGTATCTAAAGTGAGTAACATAGTAGAGAAACCAGTTGAGGTAACGGCAATAACCGATAACAGTACTTCAGTAGGGGAAATAACAAAGATCCCACCTATAACAACAAGGAAATCAATAATAAAAATCATTATACCAATGTTTACTTTAGAGTAATCAGCAATCATTTGGGCAAGAAGATCAAGTCCACCCGTACTTATGTCGACTCGAAACATGATACCAACACCGGCACCTAATATAAGTCCGCCTAAGATTGCGCTCAGTAGTGGATTAAATTCATAGGGTAAAGTGAGGAAATCAAACCAATCAATAAATAAGGATGAAACGAGAAACCCTGGGATACTGTAATAAAAAAAGATACGATAGTATTTCCAAGCTAACATATAGATAGGTACACTTAGTAAAATAATGGACAGCCCAACGTCCAGATCCCATACATAATGAACAATTAATCCGACACCAATCATTCCACCATCAAGAATATGGTGAGGAATGAAGAACTGGTTAATCCCGTAACTTATCAAGAGACTACCAATTAAAACTGCAAACACTTTTTTAATCATGAGAAGCACCCTTCGCTTTCTGAGTTTAGGAGCTTGGCCCTCTAATTGTAAGGTATATGCATGTCTTGTTAGGTTAGAACAACAATTAAACAAGCCTGGCCTAATAAGGGCCAGGCTTGTTATCGATAGTTATGTTTTAGATGTCGTTGAATTAAAAACTAACGGATTAACAGATTTATATTAAATAAGAAAGAAGAGCACTAGCAATACCAAAATAAATGAGAAGTGAAAAGATATCATTTAAAGTTGTAATTAATGGACCAGAGGCTACAGCTGGATCAACTCGAAGTCGATATAACGCAAGAGGAATGACAGTTCCAGCCATCGTTCCTACGATAAGAGTAATTAATAAGGATATACCAACGACAATACCTAATACAAAACTTCCTTGCCAAACAAACGCAATAAGGAGAATAAGAATTCCGCAAACAATACCAATGGTAATACCGACTCGTAGCTCCCGGAAAATCAATTTAATGACTGTTTTTCGATCGACAGTCGTTGTCACAATACCTCATACAACAACTGCAAGTGATTGGGTGCCTGTATTTCCAGTCATTCCTGCAATCATCGGCATAAAGAAAATCAGGGCAAGAACTTGTTCTAATGTCTCCTCAAAGCTGTTAAGTATTTGCCCAGATACAAGACCAATAAATAACAGTAAAATAAGCCAAGGCAGTCGCCTAGCGGAAGCTGTTAAAGCTTTCGTGTTAAAGTCAATGTCTTTACCTGAAGCCGATAATTTTTCAATATCTTCATTTGCTTCTCGAATAACGATATCAATTGCATCGTCAACTGTGATAATACCTAATAATGTTTGATCTTTCTCAACTACAGGTACGGCAATAAAGTCATACCGCTCAATGATTTGTGCTACGTCTTCTTGGTCAGCATCTACGGGTACGGCGATAACACGGCTAAACATAATTTCTGATATTCTCTCATCAATATGTGCCATTAATAGATCACGATAAGAAACAACACCAACAAGCTTTTTCTCTTCATTAATAACGTATAAATAATAAATGTTTTCTGAAATACCTGCATAAACCTTGAGCTTGTCAACCGCTTCTCGAACCGTATAATTTTCCTTAATCCATATAAACTGATCGGTCATAAGTCCACCCGCAGAGTCTGGGGGGTAATTCATTAAATCACGAACCGTTTCTGATTCTTCTTGTTTCATCGCATCGAGAAACTCTTGAATTTTATCACCAGAGAGGTCAGTTAATAAGTCAGCAACATCATCATTATCCATTAAGTTCATGACCTTTGATGAACGTTCTATACCGAGTTTGTGCAACATTTCAATTTGTAGATCCCGTTCTAATTCAGCAATTAATGCTGCAATTTGATTTGGCGTCAAGAAAGTAAGAAATTTATGATGGTGCTTATCGGGGAGGCCTCTGTACAATTGTGCAAAATCGTATGGGTGTAGTTCATCTAATAGTTGTTGAAGGGCGTGTCGTTTAGATTCTTTCAAATATTTAATGACTAAAACTAGCATTTGGTTATCTGACATGTTAGCGATCATTGTATCACCCGCTTTAGTTTGTTGTATATTTTATGTATCTTCATATGTAATGGACTAGTTAAAACACTATTAAATGTACTCGAATATCGTTTGTTAGTAAATCATTTTTTTATGGATTAAATCCATAGATTTATGTAAGACTTTAAATAGAGAACCTTGAATTAGATGTTAAACAAATAGGAATAGTGTATAATGAAAAAAATGTTAATTGGGGGCGTAAGAGATGGGCATGAAATACGATGATAAAGTGAAGAATAGATTGAAGCGTATTGAAGGTCAAGTCCGAGGCATCCTTAAAATGATGGACGAAGAAAAAGAATGTCAAGATATCGTTGGACAAATGGCTGCGGTACGTAATGCGCTTGACCGTGCAATTGGAGTAGTCGTAAGTACGAATTTAGAGGCCTGTATTCGAGAACAAATTGAAAACGGGGAAAACACAGAGGAAACGATAAAAGAAGCGGTCAATTTATTAGTGAAAAGCAGATAAAAAAATAGTAAGGCGAGACTGACTTCATAGCAAGTCAGTCTTTTTGTTTTATAACTATAGATCTGAAAGAAGTATACGAAGTTGTAATACTCACATAATAAAGGGAGAACAAGTAAGAAATGGAGCGTTTAGTATGTTCTTCTTAAATAAACTGAAAAAACAGCCTAAATTTAATACGTATGATTACAATGATTTTCTTACAAGGAAAATCGGCCTAGAAGATATAAATTACATTACAACTGATATTAGTAGTGTGAAAGATATAGTTACTAAGGTTTTTGAGAATATGGACGATTTCTTCATTCGAGAAATTAAAGTTACGGAAGATCATGTAGTGAATTTCTATTTTTTTATTGGACTCATTGACACGAGTCTGTTTCAAGAAAGTATTATTAGGCCCATTACAGATCGAAGCAAAAGTGACCAGAACATCAATGTTGATTCATTAGGCGATCTAATGAATATGGTTCAATACTTTGAGCCGAAGGATTGGAAGGAATTATTAGAGCGTTGTATGCGTGGAGAGGTAATATGTCACTTTTCGGGAAATAAACCTGTGACAATCGCACTCGGTGATGTAGAAACGCGAAGTCTTCAAAACCCATCGACGGAACAGCAGGTGTACGGGCCAAAGATTGGTTTTATTGAAGATGTTCATAAAAATATGGCACTGATGAGAAAGTACTTTCCTGACCCGAGATTAAAAATACAAAAGTATCAGGCGGGGTCAGTTACTCATACCCAATTGGCATTGGTGTACCTTGAAGAATATGCGGATCCAGCTGTCGTTCGTAAGCTTCAAGAGCGTCTTTCGAAAATAAAGACGGATCAAATTTTGACCTCTAAAATGTTAAGTCAGTATTTAGTAGACTTTCCAAAGACGCCATTTCCACTCGCAATGAAAACAGAGCGGCCGGATCGGGTTGCTTTTTCATTAACACAAGGCAAAGTGGCGATTCTTATAAACAATTCAACCTTCTCATTAATATTACCGATTTCTTTAATCAATTTTTATGAAACAGGTGACGACAATGACGAGTCTTCTACATGGAGTCATAGCTTTATTATGTTCCTGCGTATCGCCTGTGTTATGGTCGCAGCGATGTTTCCATCAGTGTATGTCGCTTTAGTTGCATTTCACCCGGAATTAATTCCAACGACGTTAGCTATGACATTGGCAGCATCACGAAATAACATTCCGCTTCCGGCAGGGTTTGAAGCACTTCTGATGATGTTCGCACTCGATGTACTTGTTGAATCTAGTATTCGGCTGCCGAGTTTTATTGGTCAAACAATTGGTATCGTCGGCGGTTTAGTTATTGGTCAAGCTGCAGTTGAGGCTGGGATTGTGAGTAGCACAATGGTAATTGTTATAGCGTTCACAGCGATTGCTTCCTTTACGGCACCGTCATGGGAGATTGCGTCAACGTGGAGAGTGGTTCGCTACGTACTGCTCATCACTACATTATTTTTAGGTTTATACGGTCTTACGCTCATCATTTGTTTATTATTTATCCATCTATGTGCTCTACATTCAGTTTCAAAGCCGTATTTAACTCCTTTTGCCCCATTAAATGTAAAAGAAGCAGTGAATACGTTTTTTAGATTGAATCCCGAGGCAAGACAAGAAGAGGGTGAAGCGAATGAAAAATGATGAACAAATCTTTCGTTCCTTTGATATATTTGCGTTTACTGTGTGTTCAACATTTGGTGTTGGATTAGTATTTCTTCCGTTTGTCTCCGGGGAAGAAATTCGAAGTGCATGGTTAAAACTTATTGTAGGTGTTATTCCTTATTTCATCCTTGTTTATTTCATTCATCGATTTGTTCAGAAATATGAAAGTCAAAATCTGTTTTCAGAATCAAAAAAGCAGCTGCCTAAACTTATCTTTTACGGTATAGTTATTTATTTTATTTTAAGCACTTTATATAGTGGAATAGTTGTGATTAAAGGAATGGATACGATTGTCCAAACGTATTTACTTCCTGAAACCCCCAGGTGGATAATCGTAGGGAGCTTTTTACTAGTAGTAGGTGCGGCGGCTTATTATGGAGTGGCTGCGATTACACGATTTGTGGTGTTCTTTGTTCTGTTTGATGTGATTATCTTACTTTTTTTAGTTACGTTACTTTTGGGAGAACATTTCAGGTGGATCTATATTCCGCCAGTTATAGCGGTTGATCCAGTTACATTTTCCCTTAGTACATTATCGGATACGATTCGCTATGCCGGTGTCTTTGCCTTGCTAGCATTTGTAAGTCATGTGAAAAAGAAAGAAAAAGTGTTGCACTCGATGAACTACGGTCTCATTTTTGTAATGGTGACTTATGTGATCCTAAGTCTAGTAGCAGTTGGTACTTTTGGGTTTGAAGAAAGTTTAGCATTGGTATCTCCTTTTATTTCTCTTGTTCAAACGTTTGGTGGAGAAGCGGGTGGCCTGGAGCGAATCGATTTATTTTTTGTAAGCTTTTGGATTATTGCATTTTATAAAATGGTTATCATCCACGTTTGGTTTATGGTCTACGTGGCAAGAATAGCCTGGCCCAAAATACAGCCTGAAAAGTGGGTGATTACTTATATACTAATTCTCTTTATAGGAATAATGGCAACAGCCGATTTTACAAATGAACCGTGGCGCCCTTACCATGTAAACACATTAATCTACTCCTTTATATTACCTATGGTACTCCTTTGTTATTTCTTATTTAGAAAAAAGAGAGGAAGGGCGAGCCATGAAGGTTAAACGCTTTCTAGTGATTATTATACTACTTATCATTTGTAATGGCTGTGTTCCAGATTCTAGGGAGTTAGATCAACGTTCCATGATTGTTGGGATGGCGATTGATAAAGGAACGGAAAAAAATTATGCTGTTACCATTCAATTACCGATTCTAACTGAAGGCATCGGCCAAGGAGTAGAGGCTGCCCCTGGCGGACAAGAATTTGAAGCATTTCATGAGGAAGCAGATACAATCTGGGATGCGATCGTTAAGATTGAGTCACTGACTCCGACTGTTCTCTTTTTTGGTCATTTAAAAGCCGTAGCCATTTCTGAAGCTATTGCAAGAGAGGACCTTGATAAAGTAATCAACTTTTTAGACCGTGAAACAACTGTAGCCAACCAAGTGTATCTATTAGTTGTAGAAGAGGAAAATGCAGAAGATTTTATTAAAAGAGAGTCGCCTCTTGTCCAGTTACCTGCCCTATATTTAAGTCGTTTTTTTGATGCCGATCAAAAAATAGCCAGAGCTCAAGGTGTGAAATTATTTGAATTTCTGCGTGATAGTAATATGATTTCTGGAGCCTCGTCATTACCTTTAGCGAGATCGAAAGGAGATCAAATGGAAATCGATGGGATGGCGGTGTTTGAGGATTATAAAATGGCTGGGAAACTACTCGAACGTGAGGTTGGCATTAGTGAGTTACTACATGACAATGAAATTAGTTCGATGAATTACACCACGGTGCTGGATCATAATGGAGTTAAGACAACGGTCTCATTGACTCGAATGGACTTAAGAGCAAATATTGATTATAAAAAATCCGAACCTGTCAAATTTCAAATAGATGTCAAAGGTGATGCTGAGATTATTGATGTTGCGACGGTGAAGGAACTTACTGATTTAGAATTCATCTCAAAATTAGAAACAAAAATGGAAAAAGAAATAAAGGAAGAAATTAAGCGGACGACAGCTAAAATGCAAGAAATGAATGTAGAGCCTTGGTTGTTAGGTCACAGGGTTTGGGCGACTGCTCCGTCGTATTTTGAAACGTTAGATTGGAGAGAAACTGGCTGGCGTGACGCTCAATTTGACATTGATGTCACTTTTAATATTTCCAATACAGGTCAGCGGGGTAAATATGACAAACAAAAGATTGGCCGATAAAACCTAGTAAGTTAACGTCTTTTCATTGACGCTTAGGCTTGTCCTGTGCTAAAATTTTAACAATGAATATCATTCTCATCGATAAAGTTGAGGAGCATCGGAGGTTAGCTATGAGCTTCATTCAGTTTGATAACGTTACCAAATATTATAACAGATCGGCTACTCCTGCCGTTGACCAATTAAATCTTGAGATTTTAGAGGGTGAGATCATCACTCTTTTAGGACCAAGTGGTTGTGGAAAAACGACAACGTTAAGAATGCTAGCAGGATTTGAACAACCGACTAAAGGAAAAATTCAAATCGGTGATGAAGTCGTTTATGATGAACGACGCTCCTTACCCCCAGAAAAACGAGGGATAGGGATGGTGTTTCAAGACTATGCCTTATTTCCGCATCTTACAATTGAAAAGAATGTTACGTTTGGTTTAAATAAATGGAAAACAAGAGATAAGAAGAAACGTGCGCAAGAAGTTCTTGAGTTAGTTGGTCTAGGTGAATTTGGGCATCGCTTGCCAAGTGAATTATCTGGAGGACAACAACAACGTGTTGCATTAGCTCGCGCATTAGCACCTAAGCCCAAAGTAATTTTAATGGATGAGCCATTTAGTAACTTAGATGCTGGTCTAAGAGAAAAAATGCGTTATGATGTAACGAATATTCTTAGAAAAGCAAAAGCAACGGCGATCATTGTAACCCATGACCAAAAAGATGCTTTTGCGGTGTCTGACCGAGTCGTTGTTATGAATGAAGGGATCATCCAGCAAATTGCTGCTCCTAGGGAAATGTATCGTTGTCCAAAAAACTGCTTTGTAGCTCAATTCGTTGGTAAAACAAATTTAATTTCTGGAACTTTATGTCCGGACTTAAAACACGTTGAAACGCATATTGGCCGTGTTTGTTTACCGCAGCAATCTGATAAGACTATCGATAATGTAATGGTATCTATTCGCCCGGAAGGCTGTCGTCTCGCTGAAGAAGGACGTTACGCTGGCATGGTAGAACGAGTTACATACAGCGGTGAATACCAAGAAGTACATGTCCGTTTACAATCAGACCAACCGTCTAATGAGCCGATGGTTATCTACGCACCGATCGAACAAGACATTGAGATTGGAAGTGTAGTGACATTTGATATAACTCCGGAATTAGTTGCTTTAGTAGATTAATTAAATAATATGGTGGACTGACTCATAAAGTGCCCGCTTTTTCGCAAACTATAGATAGCTTGAACATGCTCTATCTTGCGAATTAGTGGGCTTTTCTTTTGAGCCAGTTTTTTTTCGCCATAAAATTGTAACTTTCTACAAAACTAAAATTTTTTTTAAAAAAGTCCATTGACAATGATTATCAATTGCACTATACTACGAATTGTAGTTGAGATTGAGAATGAGTTTCATTCCAATTACAAATAAAAAATGTTACATATTTATGGGGGGAAACATACGCAATGAAAAAATCATTAAAAGTTTTAATGCTTGCTATGATGGCACTAGCATTAGTGTTTGTAGCAGCTGCTTGCGGTAGTCAAGATGAAACTCAAACAGAACCAGAAACAGGTGGGGAACAACCACAAGAAGAGCAACAAGAAGAAACGGATCAAGAAGAAGCAGTAGCTGAATTAGAAGGCGAGATCATAGTTTATTCAAGCCGTAATGAGAAATTCGTTCAACCATTACTTGACAAGTTTGCTGAAGAAACAGGATTAACAGTAAGACCTTTACATGAAGCTGACGCACTTCAATTAAGAGAAGAAGCTGGAAATGTTCAAGCTGACATCTTTATTTCAAATGATGTTGGTGCTTTAGAATATTTACGTATGGAAGATTTATTAACTGCTTTTGAAGGTGAAGGTGTGGAAGCAATCGATGCACAGTACCGTGCGGATGATAATTCATGGATCGCACTTTCGGCAAGATCACGTGGTTTCATTTATAATAAAGATATGATTACAGAAGAAGAAATGCCAAAAACAATGGAAGATTTAATGGATGATAAATTTAATGGACAATTTGCTATCACTCGTGGTGGAAATGGTGGTATGATTGGTAATGTATCAGCACTACGTAACGAGTGGGGCGATGAGAAAACAGCTGAATGGATTGAGGCAATTAAAGAAAATGCAGCTGGAATTTATAACGGGCATGGTGACATTCGTATGGCAGTAGGTGCTGGTGAGCATGCATTTGGTTTAGTTAACAACTATTACTATCACCAACAACTAGAAGAACCAACAAATAACAACGTTGGATTTATCTATCCTGACCAAGGTGAAGGTGAAATGGGAGTTATTGCAAACGCGGCTGGAGTAGGGCTAGTAAAAGGTGCTCCAAATGAAGCAAATGCAAAAGCGTTCATTGAATGGTTACTATTACCTGAAAATCAGCTAGCTTTCGTTGGGGAGTCTTTAGAAGTTCCAATGAACCCAGATTTAGAGCCACCATATGCGGCGGCAGTTAAATTAAGTGATTTAAAAGTACAAAAAATGCCACTAAAAGATCTTGGACAATACTTTGAAGATACAAAAGATCTAATCGAACAATCAGGCTTAGACCTTGAATTAAGATAATTGCAATAAATGATTTTGCGACTTAGGAGAGGGCATAATGAGTAATGAGAATCAACGTAAAAATGAATTGAATAAGGATCAAAATGCCAAGGTTGGAGAGAATTTCTCTCCAACCATTCTCCGTTTCTTTAGAAGAAAGTGGATGGATATTTGGCGAGGTAATCCACCAGGTACTGTATTACTTTTGTTCGGATTATTTACCGGATTAATCATGTCAGTACCTATCATTTATGTTATCTGGCAGTCACTATTTGCAGGAGTAGATCGGTGGAAGCGTTTGTTAGATGGACGAATACCGCAACTATTATGGGATACGTTTTCACTAACGTTTGCTGTAACCGTTTGCGCGGTTGCGATTGGGGTTACATTAGCATGGGTTGTCGTGCGAACCGATATACCAGGTCGAAAAATGTGGCAATGGTTATTAGCACTACCTCTCGTGATTCCACCATACGTTGGTGCAATGACCTATATTATTGTCTTTGGGCCGACCGGATGGGTTCGTGACTTTTGGCGCGATACACCGTGGTTAGTGAATTTCCTTGGTGATTACCCGATAAATATCTATTCATTTTGGGGTGTATTCTTCGTTTTAACGATGTTTACGTACCCGTATGTATTTTTAATTGCAAGTGCTTCCCTTCGAAAGATGAATCGTAATTTTGAGGAAGTGGCTCGATCGCAAGGGATGAACACACGACAAATCTTTTGGAAAGTTAATTTGCCGTTTTTACGACCGGCAATTGGAGCTGGTGCGATCCTCATCTCGTTATACGTTTTATCGGACTTTGGCGCGATTGCGATGATGCGTTATGTTACATTTACAGCTGCCATTTACTTTCAACGAGCAAGCTTTGATACCGCTTCAGCTTCGGTTTTAAGTTTAGTCCTTATATTACTGACAGTTGTAATTTTATGGATTGAGGCAAAAACAAGGAAGAAGAGTAAGTATTATCAGACGTCCAATACATTTAAAGAGCCGGATATCTTATCTTTAGGAAAGTGGAAAGTTCCAACGATGTTTTTTGTAGGTACTGTGTTTTTTGTATCTGTGCTATTACCGATTGCTGTACTTGTGTATTGGTCGATTATTGGAATTGGCATGGGTGCACTTGATGAACGTTTCTTTGGATTTGCTTGGAACAGCCTGCGAGTTTCAGGGTTTGCGGCCTTATTGTGTATGATTTTAGCGATGCCGATCATCTATTTGAAGTCTCGCTATCCGTCGGTGATTTCTAGTACCATTGATAAATTAAGTTATGCAGGATATGCATTGCCTGGTGTAATCGTTGCTCTAGGGATGATCTTTATCTTTAATAATCACATCCCGGCTCTATACAATACATTCTATATGGTAGCTCTCGCTTTTGTTGTCCGGTTCTTGCCACAAGCGATGCAAGCAGGAGAAGCATCATTAAGTCTAGTATCGCCAAGGATTGATGAAGCAGCACGAAGTTTAGGACAACCACCTTGGAAAGTCATGTTTAAAGTTATTTTACCTTCGATACTGCCAGGTGTACTAGCTGGAGGAGCGCTTGTATTTGTTAGTTCAATAAAAGAACTGCCGGCAACACTAATGCTTCGACCACCAGGGTTTGATACGTTAGCAGTAAGGGTTTATGTTGAAGCAAAAGAGGCGTTTTATTACTTGGCTGCGCCATCTGCTTTAATTATTATTCTTGTATCCATTATTCCGTTACGATACTTGTTGAAAAAATATTAAATAAACGTTTGTTTAAAAATGAAAGGCTGATTCTATAGTGTTTGTCCTGTCTCTTTGTTGAGATGGTTAAGACAAGCATTCGGAGTCAGTCTTTTTTGCATTTCAAGAAAAAATTGTCAGCGTTGGACGTAAGGGATGAAGTGTGCAAACGTCTCTGATCTAAAGCACGCTAATCAGTGTGTTTTCTTTATTAATTTTCCGTAAACACATTGACACCGATAATCATTATCAATTAAAATAGAGTTAATGAAAATGAGAGTTATTATCAATTGAAAAATTAAAGGAGGAATTAAATGTGTCAGCTCTTCTTATTGTCGGTGCCGATCATTTAGGTAAAATTCCAAGTAAATTAGCTACCGTAGGGTTTAATGAAGTCATTCATGTCAGCGGGAGGAAAGTTCAGCAAGTGAAACGGGAAATTCCAGCTCACGTCGATTTAGTACTCGTTCTAACTGATTACATAAATCACAATTTATCTTCTGTTCTAAAAAAGAAAGCGAATGAACAAGGTGTACCTATTTGTTACGCGAAGCGGTCTTGGTGTTCAATCTATCAAGCAATTGGAAGCTGTCAGTATGAAGGCTGTCCAAATAAAACGAACTGTCAAATTTCAAACTGAAACGAAGGTGCAACAAATGTCTAGAAGTCATATTGGTTTTCAAAAATCAAATCTCTTAGTTCAAGAAAATCTAAGCATTGAATTACAATCTATTGTTAATAACGTAATAGAAGGTTATTTCAACATTGGTGAACAGGATAGAAATGCCTATCACGTTCTATTGCTAATCGCAGAACACTGGAAAAAAGTAAATATCGATCATTTTTCAAGATCAACAGATTATTACACGGTCTTGGCTAAAACAACAGACACATTATTAAAAGGGCTATCCTATAATGAAGGTGGAAGTTCTCATTTCATAAATGATCAGCTCGTTATTATGAACAAATTAGCGAATGATAATGGTATGCGAGCTACTGTATTCCTTATGGAAACAAATCAACAAGAGGCAGAGGTGATCTGTAACCAGGTGAAAAAATACTTAGTGAAAAAAGGGACAACAGGTTTACTCTACATCAGCATTTACTCTTTGGTAGATGGAAATGTATATAAGTTATATGACCGGAAATAAAAATGAGTGCTAAGGTGCCCATTTTTATTTTTTTTGTTTTAAAATGGTTGAATTGCTGAAGGACATAACATGGAAGAACTGCAGGGAAGTGTCCTTCATAAAACGGATGAAGGACAAACCAAAGAAGAAATGTAAGGAAAATGGTCTTTATATGGAAGAAGAATGGATCGATATTTTAAATAATAAGGAAAAAGAGCTGACTTTTTTAAGTCAGCCCTTTTCCCTTATAGTTCTGTTATTTCGTCATATCTGCTTAAAAAAAGCGAATTAAAATACCGATGACTACTAGTATACCAAACCCAATCCAAAGTGCCTTTTGGAAGGTTGCACCGTTCAAACGGCGTTTACGCCAACGGTTTGGATTGAAAGATACTTCGTCTGGATCATGAACGTGGCGATACGCATAAAAAGGTCGTGCATTGGCCAGGAAAATAGGTGCAAGTGCTGCGCCTCCTATTAAACCGAATAAATGGGCTAGAATATTAATATTGGTGTTTACGAACGTCATAACGAGACCAATAATCAAAATCGTCATAACGACTTGTGAATTGGCTTGATCAATTAAATCTTTTCTGTTTAAAACCATGTAAAGATATACACCGAATAAACCAAAGATGGCTCCCGAAGCCCCTAAATGTGGCGGATATGAAAGACCGCCTAAATAAAAAGTAGCAATGTTTGCAATAATTCCTGCTAATAGATAGATTGAAATAAATTTAACTTTACCAAGCATCTTTTCTAGTGCCGGGCCGAATAAAACGAGTGAGAATGAATTAAATAGGACGTGACCTACGCCTAAATGCATAAAGATAGGTGTAATGAGACGCCAGTATTCACCTTGTGCAACGGCTGGATTAAAACCGATCCCAATATTACGAACGAGATAACCAAAAGGCAGAAAGTTCATCCAAACAAAAAGAATAAGGTGAATAGCTACAATAACTGTAATGACAGGATAATTACGTCGGAAAGAGTAAAAGCTTTCATTTCGTATAAACATAGAAAACCACCTTTTTACTTCATTTCTCTTCCATACTACCATGAAATGAACAGGTTATGATAAGTTTATGATTGCAAGTTGAGAATATCACTACTTCAAATTGGTATGTTAAATATAGATAAGTTTGAACCTTAACAAGAGTAGGGAATAATGGTGGTACAAAACGAAGGAGAACAAATCAATGATAAAAGGAACAGGAATTGATATTGTAGAAATTGGAAGAATTCAAAAGGCGATGGAGCGAACAGAAAAATTTGTCTTGCGAATTTTAACACCAAATGAAAGAAAAAAATTCAACACCCTCTCAAAACATCGGCAAATTGAATTTGTGGCAGGGCGTTTTGCTGCTAAGGAAGCATTCGTTAAAGCGCTAGGTACTGGTATTTCCAAAGAAGTTGGCTGGCAGGATGTTGAGGTTGTTAATGATGTACAAACTGGGAAACCGAAGCTAATTTGGAAAGGCGATGAAACAGTACATTTATCCATCTCTCACTCAAAAGAATTTGCAGTTGCTCAAGTAATTATTGAAAGCTTGTCAAGCTAGTCTGCATATTGTGTGAGTTTGTCTCATATAGTGATAGTGCGGTTAGGAGAAAGCCAGTTTACAACAAGAGTAATTGACTCATAGTCTTGGAGTGTTAGGACGTGCGCTATTAATTATAAATGTCTAACACGGGGTTTGTGATAAGCGATAGAAATGAAAAGAACTCGGACTTCTTTTACAATGTCATCATTGATAAACTTCTTAGCTAGGAGTTTCTGAGGGATATCTTCTGTCGGCTATTGCTTTGACTTCAGATCCGTGACATTACAAATTAAATGATAGGCACGCATTTCTTCCTTTGCTCGTAAGACAATTACTTGAAACGTATAACTGATGTCTTTCTTTTGTCGTGAAATATGAGACGAAGGGGTGAACTGTAGTGAGAAGGAAAGGACTAGTTGCATTGTTCGTCAGCGTCATTCTCACTCTTGTATTAGCGGGTTGCGGTGAAAAAACGCAGGAGGACATTATTGAAGGATTAGATCAAAAGCTTAGCGAAATGACCGGCTATAAGACAGATGCTACCATGGTATTACAAACAGGAAAAGAACCGCAGCAGTATGATGTTGAAGTATGGCATCAGGTAGAAAATCATTATCGTGTAGCGTTAAAGAATGATGAGAAGAACCAAAGTCAAATCATTCTTCGTAACGATGACGGGGTGTTCGTTTTAACACCAGCTTTAAATAAGAGCTTCCGTTTTCAAAGTGACTGGCCAAAAAACAACAGCCAAGTCTACTTATACGAATCTTTAATTGCTGATATTTTAAACGACCCGGATCGTACATTCCAAGCAACTGAAGATCACTATGTGTTTCAAACGAAAACAAATTATCAAAACAAAAACTTAAACAGTCAAGAAATTATGCTGAACAAGAAAGATCTTACACCTGCATCTGTAAAGATCATGAATACCGACCTACAGCCACTTGTGCAAGTGACGTTCAGTTCGTTTTCAATGAATCCTAGCTTCAATGAAGATGATTTTGATATGGAACGTAACATGACAGCTGCACAGATGGGGCAAGAAGTGCCGACGTTAGCAGAAGAGGCGTCGCCATTGACTGTACTTTATCCGATGTATGAACCACAAGGTACTGCATTAACAAATTCAGAAACGGTTCGAACTGAAGACGGTGAAAAAGTCGTTCTTACGTATTCTGGAGAAAATAACTTTACTTTAATCCAAGAAAAGAGCCGTGTTGTTCCAGCGAGTACACCGATGAATGTAAGTTCTGGTGATCCAGTAGACTTAGGATTTACTGTTGGTGTCATGTCCAATGGTTCACTTATGTGGACGTATCAAGGAGTGGACTTCTACCTAGCATCGAACGACCTAGAGGCTGAAGAAATGATGTCTATTGCTCGTTCGGTTTACGGGACATTGGAAAAATAACTGAATAAATAGGTTGGAGGCTGATCTAAGTAACTTTGCCAACATTTGTACTTGATATAATGAAAACCAATTATACTGTACAGACGAGGCTTAGATACGAATAGTCAGCCTCTTTCTTTTTATGAATACGACTTTAGAATTGTTGACAGTTAGTACAAAGAAAACGATAATCACAATAAAGAGAAATAGCTGCATTTTGGAAGGTGGAGAGCGCTTTGCAACGTTGGAATGACTCTTTTTATCGTGATACATGGGTTGAAGTTAACCTTGATTGTATAAAAGAAAATGTTCGGAATATTAAAGCGAGTTTTCAACATAAAATGGATATTATGGCAGTTGTAAAGGCAGACGGTTATGGTCATGGTGCAGTTCCTGTAGCTGAAGCAGCACTGGAAGCCGGTGCTTCTTACTTAGCCGTTGCGGTTTTAGATGAAGCGATTCAATTACGCCATGCCGATATTAAAGCACCTATATTAGTCCTAGGTGCTATTCGTCCTGAGGATTTAGAAGTAGCAGCCAAGCATGATATTACTATCACGGTCTTCTCAGCTGAATGGTTAGAAAGAGCCAAAACAGTCTATCGTGGTGATAAGTGTATAAAAATTCATGTGAAATTCGATACAGGGATGGCGAGAATTGGTATAAGAGAAGAAAAAGAGGGAAAAGCTGTAATTGAGCTTATCCAAGAAGATCAACGCTTTGAGATAGAAGGAATATACACTCATTTTGCTACTGCTGATGAACTGTGTGATGTTTATTTTAATAAGCAACACGAACGATTTACACAACTAATAAGCTTGTTAGAAGAGTGGAAAGTGGACATTTCGATTATTCATTGTGGCAACAGTGCAACAGGTTTAATGCACCCTGAGAAAGCATTTAATATGTTTCGCCTAGGGATTTCGATGTACGGCCTTACCCCTTCAATGGAAATAAAAGATAAACTGCCTGTTCAACTCAAAGAAGCATTTACTCTACATTCCAAGCTCATACAAGTTAAACATGTTCCACCTGAAGAAGGAATCAGTTATGGTGCAACATATAAAACCAAAGAGTGGGAATGGATAGGTACAATTCCTATCGGTTATGCAGATGGTTGGTTCCGCTATCACTCTTCACAAAATGGAAAAGTATTAGTAGACGGACAGTATGTTCCATTTGTTGGCAGGATATGTATGGATCAATGTATGGTAAAATTACCTTACGAAATTCCGGTAGGTTCAAAGGTAACATTAATCGGTGCGCAAGGAGATCAAATGATTTCTGTTGACGATATTGCTAAACGATTATCAACGATTAATTATGAAATTCCTTGTATGATTGGTCCGAGAATCCCAAGAGTTTATATCAAGAACGGCGAGGTATATGCTGTAAAAAACAAATTAGTACTGTAATGAAAAAAATATTAACTAAAAAAATAATGAAGAACGACTTTGCAATTCAGCCTAGAGAGTGCTATTATTATAACGGAATGTAAATAGGTCGTACCGTACGTTGGGGGTGTATGTTTGTGTCTGAACAAGCCACAAAGCGAATTATGATTAGTTTGCCGCAGAACCTTTTAAACGAAGTAGATGGGGTAGTTAAACAGGAAAATGTTAACCGGAGTGAATTTATCTCCCAAGCTACAAAGATGTATCTTCGAGAACGAAAAAGACGTCAAATTCGTGAGTCGATGCAGCAGGGTTATATGGAAATGGCAAAGATCAATTTAAACATTGCATCAGAAGCCTTTCTTGCTGAGGAGGAAGCAGAGCACACCCTAGATCGCTTAGTTAGTGGGGTGTAGCTGTTGATTGTAAAACGTGGCGATGTTTACTTTGCTGACCTATCTCCTGTTGTTGGTTCAGAGCAAGGTGGAGTTAGGCCTGTTCTCATCATTCAAAACGATATCGGGAATCGGTTTAGTCCAACTGTCATCGTCGCGGCGATAACAGCCCAAATTCAAAAAGCAAAGTTACCGACTCATGTAGAGATTAACGCTAAGCGTTATGGATTTGACCGAGATTCGGTGATCTTGTTAGAACAAATTAGGACGATTGATAAACAACGACTAACTGACAAAATCACACATTTGGACGACGACATGATGAGTCGCGTGGATGATGCGCTTCAAATTAGTTTAGGTCTTATTAATTTTTAATTTTTTAAGTTTACAGTAAATGCTGAAAAAGTTACTTCTCCTAAAAAGATGAGGTAGCTTTTTTATTTTTTTCTGAGATGGAGTGGCTGTGTGAGTTGTGGATATATATAAGTATTAATTGGGCGTGTGAAGTGTGAATTCACACGTTGTTTTTGTGGTCTACGGGTGGTGGGTGTATAAACAGGCGAGGGCATTGGGATTTTTACTATCTGTTTAATCGATGTCTGCCGTGTTGGCTGTATGGGTTGCTTTGTTCATCTAACTTCATATATTTTTTACCATATGTGGGATTTTGTTGTATTGAGATTAACAAGGGAATTAAATTAGGGGACTCACAGGCCCTTATTCCAGTTAAAAGTTGCTCTTTATTAATTTTAGAGGACTCAGAAGCCCTTATATACCAATTTTAAAGGTAATTTTCTTTAATTTGATGCAAATAAGAGCCTCTCAGTCCGCGAAATGCTCTAACATGGCCGTTTGGTTCAAATAGGGGCCTCTCAGTCCGCTAAAAGTGGGACAAGGCCATTTCCTTGGTTACAATACCAATTCTAGGCTTGACTCGGATATGCGTTTCATTCTTGTGTCACCACTAAGCAGTTTACCTTCCGCCTTTCTATTGTCTAGCTGCAGTGCCCAGCGCCTAGTGGACTTCGCTCTCCTCCTTACGATAAGTCAACATCGACTCGTTGCACTCATCGTGTTTCCTTTATCTCATACGGAGGGCTCCAGTCCCTACGTCGCTAACCGGGCACTTCCGCCTTTCTACCAAGTACATCTTTTGCAACTTTTCTGTGAACATGAAATAATAGAATGATATGGAGGTGTCGGAATTGCAACCAGATATTATTGAAATTATTTTACAAAATAAAGCAGATTTAAAAGCACGGTGGCTTAAAGAAATTGAAGCCGTTCGTAAGGAAACGTACATGAAAAATGTAACTGAACATGTGTTTGATAGTACGAACCAGGAATTTGTTGAATTAATTCTTGATACATTGCATTGGAGTCAAGTAGAGGCGACTGAGCGAATTGGGCAGTACTCGGAGCGTTTAGTACGTGCGGGGATGCAGCTGGAATATATTACTCAGGGATTACAAGCGTTTCGTCGTGTTATTTTAGAGATGTTAACAGAAAGAGAAAGCGATAGTAAAAGAATCGTTTCATTATTCTATGAAATTGAAACTTGGATTGATGGGATTATTAATAAAGTGATCCATAATTATTCCGGTTCATGGCAAAATACGTTTGAATTACAAAAGTTATCTTTATTAGAACTGTCGGCGCCGCTCATACCGATTTTTGAAAACATTTCAATCATGCCTCTTATTGGGACGATTGATACTGCTAGAGCGAAGCTCATAATGGAAAATCTATTAAATGGCGTCATTAAGCATCGAGCGGAAGTGGTCTTAATTGATATAACAGGGGTACCGGTCGTCGATACGATGGTGGCACACCATATCATTCAGGCAGCTGAAGCCGTTCGTTTAGTTGGTTCTAGATGTATACTAGTTGGAATTAGGCCCGAAATTGCCCAAACGATTGTAAATTTGGGGATTGATCTAAGTCAATTTCCGACAAAGAGTACACTTCGAAAAGGGGTCGAAACTGCGTTTGAATTGACAAATAAACGATTGGTAGATTTATAGATTGTAAGGGAGTAGGTGGCCTAAGAATGAGTATGCGAATACCGATTTTAAAGTTGAAAGACTATTTACTCGTCAGTGTTCAAATCGAATTAGATGATCAAACGGCACTGCAGTTTCAAGAAGACTTACTGAATAAAATTCATAAAGAAGGTTCAATGGGTGTTGTGATTGACCTGACAAGCGTAGAAATGATTGACTCATTTATTGCAAAAGTACTTGGTGATGTCGTTGATATGTCTAATTTAATGGGAACTAAAGTAGTGCTAACCGGAATACAGCCTGCTGTAGCCATCACACTAGTTGATATGGGAATTGAGTTAGGTGGTGTCCAAACGGCGCTCGATTTAGAGCAAGGGATGGAAAAGTTGCAGCAAGTATTGGAGGGGTAACGATGACCCAATCTTGTGTAGAGGTCAAAAGTGAGTGGGAGATTGTTGCAGCTAGACAAGCCGGGAGGAACTTAGCAAAGGAAATTGGTTTTGGCACGGTAGATCAAGCGAGAATTGCAACAGCGATATCTGAACTTGCTCGAAATATTTATTTATATGCACAACAGGGAAAAATTTGCATTGAACGAGTTATAGGAACAAGCGAAAATTCTTTTCAACAAGGAATTAAAATTATTGCATCCGACGAGGGACCAGGAATAGATGATATCCGGCAAGTGATGGAAGATGGTTTTACCACTTCTGGAGGCTTAGGCGCAGGTCTCCCTGGTGTGAAACGATTAATGGATGATTTTCAGATTGAAACGAATGTAGGGGAAGGAACTGTTATAACGGTAACGAAATGGCTTAGATAAGGAGGGGAAGCGATGATTGAAGCTGAAAGTCTCGATCTAACTTTGGAATCCGAATATAAAGGTTTACTTCGTGCATTCTTAGAAAATAAAAGTGAACAGGACTTGTATAAGGCTCAACAGTATAGTAAGCGGCTGCTAGAGAAACAAATTTCCCCAGAAGATATGGTGAGTTTACACTATGCCGTACTAGAAGAGATGTTCGACGATCTATCGAGTGACATCAAGGAATCTTTTTCGTTTTTACTTGAGATCATGGTAGGATATGGATTAGCCTACAGAGAACATCAGAGCTTAAGGGACAAGCAGCTAGAGTTAGAAATGCAAATTGATGTTGCTGCTAATATGCAACAAACCCTCTTGCCGAAAGAAATACCGCAGATGCAAGACGTCGATATCGGTGTGATTAGTGTTCCGGCTGGGAAGATGAGTGGAGATTATTATTATTGCGTCAAAAATGAAAGCGGTCAGTTAGCAGTCGCAATCGCCGATATTATTGGAAAAGGTATACCCGCGGCGATGTGCATGTCGATGATTAAATATGCGATCGATAGTATGCCGGCTTACACTCTGGAACCTAGCACTTTACTTAATAACCTAAATCGTGTGGTCGAACAAAATATAGATCCTAGTATGTTTATTACCATGATGTACGGATCGTATGACACGAATGATCACAGCTTTGTTTACTCAGGTGCAGGCCATGAACCAGGGTTTTACTACAGTGCGAAACAAGATCGATTTACTGATTTATACGCAAAAGGTCTTGTACTAGGAGTTTCCAACAACACTAATTTCCGTGAGTATAAGCTAGAAGTGAATGTTGGAGATGTCATTGTTTTACTCTCTGATGGTGTTACCGAATGCAGGATAGGAGATCAATTTATTGAACGTGAAGAAATTACAGCACTTCTTCGGCGTTATATTCACTTAACGGCACAAGAGATTGTCGAGAAAATTTACGATGATTTAGCTCAGTTGCAAGATTTCTCACTGAATGATGATTTTTCGATGATCGTAATTCGAAGAAAGGTTTAAAAAAATGATAGAGTGGTAAATAAAAGGAGAAGGATTTTCTCAGGAGGGGTATTATGAACTTAGAAATACGTCAAGAAACCAAGGAAAACTTACACTTATTACACTTATCAGGAGAAGTTGATGCTTTTACAGCGCCGAAATTAAGAGAGGTATTAATACCACTAACTGAGCAAAGTGGTATGAGAGTTATTGTTGACTTATCTGATGTGGAATATATTGATAGTACGGGATTGGGGATATTTATCGGTGCCCTAAAATCTACGCACAATTATGACAGCCACATCCAACTTCAAGGACTTTCCAGCCGTTTGCATAGATTATTTAAAATTACTGGTTTGGATGAAGTGATCGATATTGAAGATCAAGAAAAGGAGGGAAAGCAATGACCCGTCAAAGTGATCGCATCGAGATGAAAGTTCCTGCAAAACCAGAGTATGTAGGAGTCATCCGTTTGACTGTTTCTGGAATTGCAAATCGAATTGGCTACACTTACGATGATATTGAAGATATAAAAATTGCTGTTGCAGAAGCATGTACGAACGTTGTAGAGCACGCTTATGAAGGGGATGGTTGTATATCAGTGACCTTTCATGTATTTAGTGACCGATTAGAAGTAGTTGTGGCAGATAGTGGAGAAAGTTTTGATATAGAAGGCATAAGAGATCAGTTAGGACCGATTGATGCAAGTCAGCCTATCAATGAGTTAAAAGAAGGAGGGCTGGGTCTCTTTCTCATCAACACTTTAATGGATAAGGTGGAGATGAGTGAAAAAGACGGTGTTATTTTAATGATGACGAAGTACTTAGGAAGAGATGGGGTGGAACGATATGTCGACGAAACCTCAGCAACGACCCAATAGCCAAGATGGTGTAATGTTATGGATTGCACAGTATCAAAAAAGTGAATCGGACGAGGCTCAGACGAAATTAGTAGACCATTATAAGTCGCTAGTACAAACGTTATCTCGCAAGTTTGCAAAGGGGCCTGAACACGCAGAAGACCTTTACCAAGTCGGTATGTTAGGGTTGCTAGGTGCTATTCGACGATTCGATCCAACTGTAGGAAAGAGCTTTGAGTCTTTTGCTGTGCCTACGGTCATTGGTGAAATTAAGCGGTATATTCGCGATAAAACATGGAGTGTTCATGTTCCCAGGAGAATTAAAGAATTAGGGCCTAAAATTAAAAAGGCTGTTGATGAATTGACGAATGAATACCAACGTTCTCCAAAGGTTGAGGAAATTGCTGAACTGATTGGTGTTTCTGTCGAAGAAGTTTTAGAGGCGATGGAAATGGGCAGAAGTTATCAGGCACTATCAGTTGACCGCCCGATTGAAGCGGATCAAGAAGGTGGCGAGGCGACGTTGTTAGACCTTGTTGGGCGCCCGGAAGAAGGGTACGAGCAAACCGATCACCAAATCCTTTTAGAAAAAGCGTTTGTTGTTCTAAGTGAGCGGGAGAGGCAGATTTTACAACTCACCTATTATGAAAACTTAAGTCAAAAAGAGACAGGAGAACAATTAGGGATCTCTCAAATGCATGTATCTAGACTACAACGAAGAGCGCTTCAAAAGCTGCGTGAAACAATTGATGTTAAACCGACCGAGTGTTTAAAATGATTGAATTTCAAAAAAAACAACATGTGAGCATTTCAGCTTATCAGAAACCGAAGAATGGAAATGTGTTATGTGGGGATTCCTATGTCGTTGTAGAAAAAGAAAATTATGTTGTCTGTGCTGTTTCTGACGGGTTAGGGAGCGGCGAACAGGCGTATGCTTCATCTGATACGGTAATGGAAGTGATTAGACAGAATCATCATGAAGATGTAAAGAAAATAGTGGAGCTATGTAATAAAAGTCTTGCCTCAAAGCGAGGGGTTGTATTAACGGTTATCAAATTTGACCGGAAAGACAGGGAGGTTCACTATAGCAACATTGGCAATATTGGCTTTTTGTTTTATTCTTCAAAAGGACAAATGATTAGACCGATTCCCTATCGCGGGTTTTTATCGGGTCGGAAAATTAACGTTAAGACCGAGAGTTTTCCTTACGATCCTGGCAGTATTTTTGTCATTTTTTCAGATGGGATTAAGCTAAGTGGATTAAAACACGAAAACTTAACAGATATGCGTTCACAGGAAGAGGCGGGTCGATTTATTGAAAGACATGTGAGTTCAGTTGATGATGACTTAACGCTTCTCGTTGGACAATTACATTGAATCATTAAGGGGTCTGGCTGCGTTTCATCGTGTCAGACTCCTTTTTGTACTACTTTTAGAACGTTTGACTTTCTAATAAAAGGATTGGAGAGTGATTTGTCGAAGGTTATTAGAAGAGTCGACTTTTGAGCATAATTCAATATAATAGAAGAAATGCTAACATGGCAAGTTGTGTATAGAGGAGAGATGAACTTGAGTAACCCGGAACAACGTCAACAAATGATGATGAAAATAGGTAAAGAATTAAATTTACCAACTAAAACGATTCAGCAAGTAATTGAACTAATAGAGGAAGGAAATACAGTCCCTTTTATTGCTCGATACCGAAAAGAGCTTACAGGCGGGATCGATGAGGTTCAAATCCGATCAATAACGGAAACGTGGCAGTATGCAGTGAACCTAAGTGAAAGAAAAGGCGAGGTCATTCGTCTTATAGATGAACAGGGAAAACTTACAGATGAATTAAAGGCCGCAATTGAAAAAGCAGGAAAGCTCCAAGAAGTTGAAGATTTGTATCGACCGTATAAACAAAAGCGTCGTACAAAAGCAACGGTAGCAAAAGAAAAAGGTCTTGAACCATTAGCAGGATGGTTGTTCTCTTTACCGAAAGCAGCCGATGTGGAAGAAGAAGCAAAAAAATTTATCTCTGAAGAACATGAAGTTCTTTCAATTGAAGACGCACTTCAAGGGGCTAAAGACATTATTGCAGAATGGGTTTCTGATGATGCTGATGTTCGTAAGCATATTAGAGAACTTGCTTTTAAAGAAGGGGTTATTTCTACAAAAGCTAAAGATGCGGATAAAGACGAAAAAGGTATTTATGAAATGTACTATGAGTATGAGGAGCCACTTAAGCGAGTCGTTCCTCACCGTATTCTTGCTATGAATCGTGGTGAGAAAGAAGATATTTTACGTGTTGGAGTTACATTCCCTGTGCAGAGAATTGAAACGTATATGCATAGAAATTACATAAAAAACAATCATTCAGGCGCAGTTCCATATGTAACAGAGGCGATTGAAGATGGGTATAAGCGGTTAATTGAACCTTCAATAGAGCGCGAGATACGTAATGAACTAACGACGAAAGCAGAAGAACAGGCAATACATATTTTTTCAGAGAACTTAAAAAATCTATTACTTCAAGCACCTATTAAAGATCACACGGTATTGGGTGTCGATCCAGCCTATCGAACGGGTTGTAAGTTAGGTGTCGTAGATGATACTGGGAAAGTTTTAGACATTACAGTGGTTTACCCAACACCGCCTCATAATAAAGTAGAAGAAGCGAAAAAAGTAGTGAATCGATTAATCAAGCAGCACAATATTGATGTCATTGCGATAGGGAACGGTACAGCATCGAGAGAAACTGAACAGTTCATTGCTGATATAATCAAAGAAAACAACTTACCGATTTCTTACCTCATTGTTAATGAAGCTGGAGCCAGTGTGTATTCGGCTTCAGATCTTGGACGTGAAGAGTTCCCAGATTTACAAGTTGAAGAACGCAGTGCGATTTCCATTGCTCGAAGGTTACAAGATCCATTAGCAGAGCTCGTTAAAATTGACCCGAAATCTGTAGGTGTTGGTCAATATCAGCATGACGTTTCTCAGAAAAGGTTGGCGGAGTCCTTAGGATTTGTTGTAGAGACCGCTGTAAACCGTGTAGGTGTCAATGTAAATACAGCATCACCTTCATTGCTTCAATATGTGGCAGGCTTATCGAAGGTGGTTGCTAATAATGTGGTGAAAAAGCGTAATGAAGAAGGGAAATTTGCTTCACGCCAACAATTAAAGAAAGTGCCTAGACTGGGTGATAAAACGTACGAACAGTGTATTGGGTTCTTGAGAATTCCTGAAGGGGACAACCCGTTAGATAATACGGCTATTCATCCGGAGTCATACAAGGAAACAAAAAGATTACTTGAAGCGGTAGGCGCTAGCATGGAGGAACTCGGTACAGATGCCTTAAAAGAAAAACTTCAGCAAATTTCTTTATCAGAAATGGCGCAAAGATTAGGAATTGGTGAACCGACCTTAAAGGATATCATTGATGCACTAATTCGCCCGGGACGTGACCCTCGTGATGATTTAGCCAAGCCATTATTAAAAAAAGGTGTATTAGCACTTGAAGATTTACAAAAAGGAATGGAGTTACAAGGAACTGTAAGAAATGTAGTTGATTTCGGTGCATTTATAGACGTTGGTGTAAAACAAGATGGCCTCGTCCATATTTCTAAATTAAGCAATCGTTTTGTGAAGCACCCTCTAGAAGTCGTAGCGGTAGGAGAGGTTGTTACCGTTTGGGTTGATGATATTGACCTGAAAAAGCAAAGAGTGGCCTTAACGATGCTTGAACCTGAAAAACAAATAAATGAATGAATAAAAGGCTGACTTAGTCAGCCTTTTATTAATTACTTTTTTCAATTGCTGTATTCCTTTTGAAATGTGTCTTTTGATAATAGAACCAACACTGGTTGAGCAATTTAATCTGATAACGGTTTTTTTGAAAGAAAGCAGCTTTTAGTTGCTTTCTTAACCAGTAGGGCATAAGCTAGCAGCTCCTTAATCATTTATGTTACTATGATTAATATATGTATAACAGTTTGTCAAAGTTGATAGAAATTTGAAAGTAATTTATTTAAAGGAGAAAAAAGTCGTGAAGCAAGAAGAATTGCAATCCATGGTTGAGGAAATTTCCTTAACATATTTTAAACGACCATTTATCCACCAAGCACGATTTAACCATCGCCTTAGAACAACAGGGGGGCGATACTTGCTTCATACCCATGACATTGAAATTAATCCAAAACAGTATGAAGCTTTTGGTGAAGAAGAGCTGATCTCCATTATTAAACATGAGTTATGTCATTATCACCTTCACATACAAAAGAAAGGTTATCAACATAAAGATAAGGATTTTAAAGATTTATTAAAACAAGTAGGTGGAGCTAGATACTGTAAAGCACTCTCTAATGAAAGATCTTACTCCAAGAAACGGTATATTATTCAATGTACAAGCTGTTCATTAAAGTACACTAGAAAAAGAAAGTTTGACCTATCACGATATGCTTGTGGTAAGTGTGGCGGAAAATTAAGGATGCTAAAAATGGATGTTGACCATTAAAATGTTGTGTGATATATTATAGAAGTCGCTACAAGACAGCTTGTCTAAGTAATTGCGATATTTTTCAAAATGAACTTGACGTCTTGATCGTATTCGTGTAAGATAGTTCAAGTCCGATAATTATTCCACAGTAGCTCAGTTGGTAGAGCAATCGGCTGTTAACCGATCGGTCGCAGGTTCGAGTCCTGCCTGTGGAGCCAATGGAGAAGTACTCAAGTGGCTGAAGAGGTGCCCCTGCTAAGGGTATAGGTCGGGTAACCGGCGCGAGGGTTCAAATCCCTCCTTCTCCGCCAGTCATATTGGCCCGTTGGTCAAGCGGTTAAGACACCGCCCTTTCACGGCGGTAACACGGGTTCGAATCCCGTACGGGTCACCAATATAGAAATTGAAAAGTAGTTGAAGGCTAGAACTAAACGTGTTTGGAAGGTTTTTCATACACTGTAGCGACTAAGCTTTCACATCTTATAACCAGTATGGAGGATTAGCTCAGCTGGGAGAGCACCTGCCTTACAAGCAGGGGGTCGGCGGTTCGAGCCCGTCATCCTCCACCATATATTAACTTGTTGTAACACTTTTGTGTTTTTCATCATTTAATAACTTTGTAGCGGTTTGTGGTCCCGTGGTGTAGCGGTTAACATGCCTGCCTGTCACGCAGGAGATCGCGGGTTCGATTCCCGTCGGGACCGCCATTTTTAATTTATAAAAGAAAACTAAGCGGGTGTGGCGGAATTGGCAGACGCGCTAGACTTAGGATCTAGTGTCTTTGACGTGGGGGTTCGAGTCCCTTCACCCGCACCAATGTGCGATTATAAAGCGGTCGTGGCGGAATGGCAGACGCGCTAGCTTGAGGGGCTAGTGGGGGCAACCCCGTGGAGGTTCGAGTCCTCTCGGCCGCACCAATATATTATACTGAATAAAATAGAAGCGCCCTTAGCTCAGCTGGATAGAGTGTTTGACTACGAATCAAAAGGTCGGGAGTTCGAATCTCTCAGGGCGCGCCATAACATACGGGAAGTGGCTCAGCTTGGTAGAGCACCTGGTTTGGGACCAGGGGGTCGCAGGTTCAAATCCTGTCTTCCCGACCATCATATGCGGGTGTAGTTTAATGGTAAAACCTCAGCCTTCCAAGCTGATGTCGTGGGTTCGATTCCCATCACCCGCTCCATTTTATTTTTGGGGCCTATAGCTCAGCTGGTTAGAGCGCACGCCTGATAAGCGTGAGGTCGGTGGTTCGAGTCCACTTAGGCCCACCAGAAAAAAAGTTTTTAAAAAGTGTTGACTTCATTTAAATACTATTATAATATAGAGAAGTCGCTTTTAAGACGCAAAAAAAGTTCTTTGAAAACTGAACAAAAAGCCAAGCGAAATAAATGAGATACATGATATCTCGTCAATGTTTTAAAAACGTCACGTTTGTGACAATGAGCTATATCAAACACTTTTATGGAGAGTTTGATCCTGGCTCAGGACGAACGCTGGCGGCGTGCCTAATACATGCAAGTCGAGCGGACCAATTAAGAGCTTGCTCTTATGAGGTTAGCGGCGGACGGGTGAGTAACACGTGGGCAACCTGCCCTGTAGACTGGGATAACTTCGGGAAACCGGAGCTAATACCGGATAATCAGTGACACCACATGGTGTC
>NZ_JAOTPO010000025.1 GCF_029028005.1 Alkalihalobacterium chitinilyticum | reverse complement strand
CCGTTGGAATATTATTTGAAATGGCAAGCTGGAGAAACAAAACAAGTAGAACAAGCCATGTAGGAATAATTCCTATTGATCGAGATGGACAGATTTCTGTTCGTCTCGATCAATAGGCCAGTAAGCGTAAGCGCGCTAGAAGAAAATGAAAAACTAAATAAAACGAAGGAATCGTGAGTATGTGTCCAAACTTAGGGGGTTGAACCGAATCCATTTCAAATACAGAGAATTTGGTTTTCTTAAAGTTATTCTGATTGAACTAGCAGGTCACTAGCACTGGATTTGGGGTCTTTGACTTTTTAGGGTACTGAGAGGCCGTTATTTGTGAACAAACCAAGGTTTTGCGGGTGTTTGAGCACTCAGAAGCCCTTATTGGATGAAAGTACAGTGGATTTTACGAGAAATCAGGCAAATAAGGTCCTTTCAGGTCCACTAAGTTCAAAAAACAAGCATAATTTTGTAAATAAGAGCCTCTGAGGTCCACAAAACTAAAACTGAACCGTACCGAACTCAAGATGTTGTTGCCGGAGTTTTGTAGCGTCATAACGATTGAAAAAAGCTAAATTAAGGAGGTTTTGTTTTGAGGCCATTTGCGGTTATTTTATTCCTAGGGTTATTCCTGTCTTTGGTGGCTGGATGTAATTCTACTGAGGCCCTGCCTGAAGAATTAGAAGAACTACGCCCAAGCACACCGGGTCAATACTATATTATTGGTTTCCAAAAAAATGATTGGGAATTAGAAGAGCTGCAACAAGAAGTTGAGCGTTTTATTGATGATGAAAGGGTAGTTGGGGTATCCATGTTTTATAAAGTGACGGAAGAGCATAATGTCGTCTTGAAAAAATACAACTTTAACTTAAGTAGCGGGTTTGTTGTATTGGAATATGAAGGAACCCCTTATTATGTATCTAGTTATTCGGGCTTTGAAAGTACAAGAGAAAAAGAGACGCACTAAATCAGTGCTTTACTAATGAACTTATATGGGGAGGGCTTCTCATGACCTATGATGATCAAAAGAAAACAATTACTACTCGGAGGCTGCTGCTAAGATTGTTTCAAACATCTGATGCTGAAGCGGTTACTAAACTTTGTAATAATTATAATATCTATAAAAATACATTGTACTTGCCGTATCCATATGTAAAACAGGATGCATTATCTTGGATGGAACATCATCTTGAGAATTTCAATGCAAATAAATCTTATGAATTTGCGGTTACAGATAAGGAAACAGGAGAATTATACGGGGCTATAGCGCTTTCTCACAACCAAGCGTTTCATCATGGTGAAATCGCCTACTGGATTGGTGAGGAATATTGGGGACATGGGTATGCGACAGAAGCCGCTCAAGCTATATTACAGTTTGCATTTAATGAAAAGCAATATCATAAAGTATTTGCTCGTTACTTTCAGTCCAATCCAGCTTCAGGAAGAGTGCTGCAAAAATTAGGCATGAAACAAGAAGGGATATTTAAAGAACACGTGATAAAAGAAAACCGCTATGAAGATCTAGTGTATTATGGGATTATTCATTCGTAGGTAGGTAAAGGCTGACTCCAAAGGGCACATAAAGTGGCTGGTTCGAGTTGGCTTTTTAATAGTAGATTTATCCAACGGTAAGTGAACTGAATAAAGGTTATTTTATTTCTATTGTTGAGTAGCAGATTTGTCCCTGATGACAACTAAATATAAGAGAGGTCGCGAAGATGGATAATTGTATTTTTTGTAAAATAATCTCTAAAAGTGAAGATGCCTATATAATATATGAAAATGAATCTGTGTGTTGTTTTTTAGACAAATACCCTATTAATAAAGGACACATCCTGGTTGTTCCTAAGAAACATTATCAGGAGTTTATCGAAGTTGAAGCGCCTAGTTTGACAGAAGTAATCCTTGCAGCCCAACAAGTTGCATCTGCTCTTGAAAAGTTACTCAACACAGATGGTATTACTATTATGCAAAACAACGGAATATTTAAAGATGTTGAACATTATCATATGCATATTATACCTCGTTATAAAAATGATGGATTTTCTTGGGTAGAGCCAGAAATTGAAATCTCCCAAGAAGATTTTATTTCTTTAAGTGCTGATATAGCTAAAGTTCTAAATAAAAGCTTCTGAACAAGTGGATCGGTATAACAATTAATAATTAGCCGGTTGGCTGGAAAACATAATTCCTAAATAACAATTAGGATGATGTAAATGAACAAGAGTATGATACTTTTTTATGCTTGTTTTCAGCATTTTTACTTGTGGAGGAAATAGTAAAATTGTAGATGCAAATACAGATAATGAGTCTCGACCTTTTGAAAAAATATATACTGATATAGGATATAAAACAGTTGAAGAAGCTGTAAAAGATTTTGAAAGTCATTTCAACCAAGATGTAAAACTTCCTCTTCGACTCCCGCCGCTAAGATTTACCCATCATTTCGGAAGGCTTAATGATGGGGATGGCGATATAAATGATTCTCTTGAATTGGCGTTCATAAGTGAGAACTTACCACACAATCATTACTTTATTTTTGTCAGACCAACAGAGCAAAAAATTCCAATCAAAGATAAGCGAATTGCGAACGTATACAAGTTAAAAAACGGAAATGAAGCAAAATATATTAACGTTTCGGAATCGATCGAAGCGCTTGTTTTTGAAAAGGACAATTGGCAATACATGCTCAGTATTCCTAAAAAGATTTCAGATAAGGTCACTCCTGAGATGTTAGTCGAAGTAGCTGATTCGATTAACTAGTCTATGTGATAACAATAGCAATGAAACATAACGGAAAATAATTACGACAACCATTAACATAATTATATTTAAAACAGAGCGTTCAACCAATTAAAGGGTTAGCGCTTTTTTTGTTGAAATGATTATGCTAACTGGCAAAATAGTGAAAGAAAAAATTGTACCTATTAAAATTTTTTTCATATAATTTTTTTTACGAATAAAAGAGTTAATGCTATGAAGGGATAGTAACAAGTTAGCACCTATTGAAGCAGCCGGCCAATAAATTGAAACTTATATGAAGCTACAAACGTAAAGGTATTAAGGACAATGGTGAGAGTATCCGTTGAGGGAAGGGGAACTACTGATGAGATGTATAATAAATTTGTTCTTCCTATTGGTAATTGCAACTGTATTATTGGGTTGTCAATCAGATGCGGTCGAATCTGGGGCTGTGCAACCTCCGTTTGATGCTGTTCCAGCAGAGTTTGAGTTTAGAGAATTTCAACTACCTCAAGATTGGGAGATCGTTATTCTTTCAGAGCACTTTCCGGTAGAGTCCATTGCTCCAGGAGGTGTTAAATATACTGAAAACGCGAACGAAATTAGAATGCTTTTTGGAGAGAAGAGCAAAACGAATAAAGTCAACTTAACTGAAATTAACGAAGCGGAAGAGGAAAGGAATGCCGGATTTAGAACCCTCTACCACCATTCACATGAAAAAAAATATGGTGAAATGGCGATATGGAAAGTGCAAGAACCCGTTGAGGATGAAAAAAATGCGTTAGAAAGCACAGTTTTCCAAACATTTGATGAGATGCCTTATGTCGAAGTAGATGGAAAAAAGGTCTATTACTATATTTGGGATGGAAGAGATAATCCCATGTTCTATCTATGGTTCTCCGATGATAAAAAATACCGATATAGCTTCGGACATTATGAAAATGAAAGACTAACGATAGAAGATGCAATGCCTTTTTTAGAAAAACTTACTATCGAACAATAAAGCTGGTAGAAATTTATACGACGTAGTAAATTTCTTGAAGAAAGTTGGATTTTGAGTGAGATATCGTAGGAATCATAACAGTATATATTACGAAATTAAGGGAAGTGGGCATCCCATCCTTGTCCTTCATGCGATGGGAACAGACAATAGGGCATGAAGAGATGGCTGGAACCTGTCTTTAAAGATAAAAAAGGGTTTCAACGAATTTATGTAGACCTTCCATGGCATGGGCAAAGTGCGTGTAAAGACATTGTGTCAACTGAAGGCATCCGACAATTACTTACATCCTATATCACTGAATTGCTTGGTGATCAAACGTTTTCGATTATTGGACATTCTTACGGTGGTTATATCGCTCAAGGTCTTATTAGCGATCAAACGAAAGGGTTATGTTTACTGGCTCCAGCAACCCATCAAAAAGAGAGAAATGTACCGAAGAAAACGGTTTTTAATCGTAATGAGACAGCCCTTACTCAGGTAAGTTTGGAAATTAGGACCGCTTTTGAAACTTTAATGGTTTATCAATCTGCTGCAAACCTTCAATTATTTATAGATGAAATTCAACCAGGCCGTCTTCTTGCGGATCGTGCATTTTTAACTTCAAACTGGCGAGATGCTGGCTACTTCTTTAAAGCAGATCCATTAGCTAAACCATATAATGGTCGCTCATTGCTAATTGCTGGGAAGTTCGATTCCATTTGTGGATACAAGGACTTTTACAGGCTTTACGAATATCTACCAGACTCAACATTTACAATTCTCCAAGCTGGCCACTTACTGCAGATTGAACAAAGAGAAACGGTCCAGTTCCTTATAGGTGAGTGGCTCGTGGAATTGTAATTTTTTTATGAAAAGACCGCTTGATGCATTAGCAAAAAGCGGTCCTATTTGTGGAGGGTTTGTTTGTCCTGCTAAAACTTAACGGTGGCCGCCAAGTTGTTGTTCAGCCATCTGAACTAGACGTTTCGTAATTTCGCCACCTACAGAACCATTGGCTCTTGAAGTCGAATCCGGGCCAAGTTGTACCCCGAATTCAGATGCGATTTCATACTTCATTTGATCTAGTGCTTGTTGCACTCCTGGTACGACTAGTTGATTAGAAGATCGATTGTTTGCCATTGTAAATCATCTCCTTTCTAAGTTGTAAGTATATATTTTTCAACTTGTCCTTTATTTATTCGAAGATGGAACAGGTAATTTTATCCATTGTATTGAGCGTAACTAACGTGAAACCAGAGAAACATTTTGTATAAAAGATATATTAAAAAATCATTGACTGAATCATGTGAAAAATGTATTATAAGTAAAACTTTTCCAAAAATCAAAACGCGATGATTAGGAGTAGTAAGGAACGATTATTGTCCAGAGAGCTGCCGGTTGGTGAAAGGCAGTCAATAATACCCCCAACTCGCCTAGGAGTGGTTAGACTGAACAGATAGGTCTAAACGGTTGACTGCCGTAATCCAGTTTTGAGAGGGTTTGTGCTAAAACGAGGCAAACCAAAAAGAGTGGTACCGCGTGAGGATTAATCCTGTCGTCTCTTTATGAGATGATGGGATTTTTTTAGTTCTGTAAACGAAAAGGGGGAATTATTGTGAGTGAAGGTTGTTTCATTTGTGACAAGCATAAAGGAAATGTTCAAACAGCTGGAAGTGTCATTTACGAAGATAAGTATGTATACGTCGGGCACATTGATAATAATGGAAAGCCCAATTATTTAGGTCATATTATGATTGATTTAAAAAGGCATGTGCCGACTTTAGCGGAAATGAACGCTGAAGAAGCAAAAATTTTTGGTGTAATGATGGCTAGGCTAAGCCAAGCATTAAAAGCGACGGAACAAGCGGAGCATGTCTATGCTTTAGTGTCTGGTAATGCAGTCCCACATCTTCATATGCACTTAGTTGCCCGTTATCCGAATACCGCTGAACAATATTGGGGCCCGTTTGCGGTGCATGATGCGCCTAATGCAAGAATGGGGAGCGATCATGAAGTTACTGAAGTTTGCAATAGAATTAAAAGTTTTTTAGAGAAGGACCGTATGAGTAATAATCCTTTTTTTAGCTGGGTCGGCAGTCAAGAAACTTTTGTAGATGAAATCAACATTCGTCACTTTGAACACGTTGTTTTGGGGCGTTTTGGCGGTAATTCAAGTGCTGGGCAATATAAAAATGAAGACGCGTGTACCGTTTGGGTAGATAAAAGTCGAGATCTGGAATTCGTCGTACTCTTAGATGCGCACGATACAGCCGAAAGCGCTGAATTGGTCTTAAATACGATCCGATCTCTTAAAGATGATCTGTTAATAAGCCTTACCTTTCCAATAAAAGAGACATTTAAAAGGGTATCCAACATACTCCTAGAAACTTTTGAGAGTAGTCACTTTAAAAAGGCTTGTCAAAAAACCCAAGGCGAAACGGCTTTTCTATGTGTCGTGAGAAAAGAGAAGTATATTTGGTGGCTCTCTGTTGGCGATTGTGTTCTCCATTTGAACCATCCTGAATTAGCTATATTAGGAGAATATCAACAAAATCAGCGAAGCTTTTATGAATGGATTGGCAAAACGAATACATTTGACTTAGAAGTCCCGTGCTACAGTATGGGAACGAAAGAGCTGCGTCAAGGCAAAAGCCATCTATTGTTAACAACCGATGGACTGATTGAATGCCCAAATGGAAATTATAACGATCCAAGAGAAATCTTTCGTCGTTTTGAAAGTTCATCAAATGAGCAGGGAGTGTTAAATCTGTTAACGGACATAAAAGAAAAAAACGTCCGAGACAGCACAACGATTTTATCCTGGATGGTTGATAGTAATGGGGTTGGGGCCTTGCCAAGTGGATGATTTTTAGCGGACTAAAAGTGCCCTTCCAATCTCTAACATAAAATTAAATTTGCTTTTCCAGTTTTTTTCTGTTATTCTAAGTAAGAATTATTTTTGTTCGGTTGGTAAACAAAGAGTTAGTTTTAAACTTCGCCTTTGATATCTATTTGAGCAATGATAGTAATAAATCGTGGAAATGATCCACACAGGAGGAAACAAACATGCAACAAGGTACAGTAAAATGGTTTAACGCAGAAAAAGGATTCGGATTTATCGAAATCGAAGGTGGAGAAGACGTATTCGTACATTTCTCAGCTATCCAAGGCGAAGGATTTAAATCTTTAGACGAAGGCCAAAAAGTTACTTTTGACACAGAGCAAGGTCAACGCGGTCTTCAAGCTACTAACGTAAAAAAATCTTACTAATTATAAGTATTCAAAGGACTCTCTCGCAGAGTCCTTTTTTATTTGCCAAAAAGTACGCGCAACAGGGCTGACTTGGTTGTATCGCATCCATCGACTGCAGGTATTAGGTAACCAATAACCGTGAATCGTGAGCGGAAGAGGGAAAAATTAGGAGAAAGCGTGAACGGAAAGCCGTGAATCGTAAGCGGTAGAGGGAAAAATTAGGAGAAAGCGTGAACGAAACGGCGTGAATCGTAAGCGGTAGAGGGAAAAATTAGGAGAAAGCGTGAACGAAAAGGCGTGAATCGTAAGCGGTAGAGGGAAAAATTAGGAGAAAGCGTGAACGAACAGTCGTGAATCGTGTGCGGTAGAGGTAATATTTAGGAGAATACTTGAACGAAACAGCATGTAACGTGAGCGGTAGAGGTAATATTTAGGAGAATGCGTGAACGAAACAGCATGGATCGTGAGCGGTAGAGGGAAAAATTAGGAGAAAGCGTGAACGCAAAACCGTGAATCGTGGGCAGTAGAGGGGAAAATTAGGAGGAATGAGCATCCCAGACCCGAAACTAGCGCACGCACGAGGAAAATGAACACCCAAAACTCCTGGACTTTTGCAAGAACCCCCCTATGCTTACAAAATCAACTTATATCAACCATAACCATTAATATTATAAGGTAATTTTTTTCCCTTCTTTAGCGGATAAACGAATAGCATCTAAAATCAATTGAACGTCATGACCGTGTTCAAAGGTCGGCACGTGGGGGTGAACCTTTTTATCACGAAGCGTCTGAGAAACCATATTTAACATTGGGTAGAATGCCTGGTAATACGATAAGGCTCTTGCTGAAAGGTGAGTAGGTTCTTCCAGTCTAGAAGGAAGTGCCACATCAGCTAATGTTTCGTTCCCGAGTGCAACTTGGACACGAGCATCATCTGTCATCACAAGGGTACCGTTCGATCCATATACTTCCAACCGCCACTGATTGGCTTTATGTCGAGCAGCAGACGTTAACTCAACAGAGAAGGTAGTCCCAGTTTCAAGTGTACCATTGGTATAAAACGCGTCTTCAGCCGTTCGCTTTTCGGTTTCACCATCCACAATAGTAGATGGAACATGAACAGGCAGCTGTCCATAGATGTCCTTCACCTTCGTACTCGTCCACCATAATAGCGAATCAAACATATGCGAGCCAATTGCTCCAAGCATTCCACCGCCAAATTGTTGTTGACCGAGCCAACCACGTTTATTTGTAATTAAAGACTGGTAACCGGTGAACGTACACTTGTAATGAATATGTAAGAGCTTCCCTAGCTGGCCACTTGCTAAAATTTCCTTCACTTTTTGTCTTGCTGGTAAAAAGCGCCATTCAAAGTTTGTAAACCCAAATACACCTGTTTGATCTTTTAGTTGTAGCATTTCCTTCGACTCTTTGGCGTTAAATGCTAACGGTTTTTCACATAAAATATGTAAGTTGCGCTTCATCCCTTCCATGGCCATTTCGAAGTGTAAGTAAGGAGCCGATGCGATCGAAAGAAGATCTAGCGACTCATTATCAAGCATCTCTTTCCAATGATCATATACAGCTTCGACACCTGTTTCTTGTTTGACTTTTTCTAAATTGCCCCGGTGGACACTGGAAATCGCGACTACTTCAAAGTTGGGGTGGTGTTGCATAATCGGTGCATGAACGTTAGCTCCAAATCCTGTACCTATTATACCTACTCGAATTCTCTGATTACCTGTCATCTTATTTCTCCTCTTGTCTTAATAAAAACATCGCTTGTAATCGGTTATTTTTATTATATTTGTAGCTTAAGGATAACATAAATTTTCCTGAAATAATAAAGGTTGGTCCTGTTTAATGCGCTTCATTAGGGGCTTGAAAATAAGGACAGTGAAAAGGGAAGAGTTCGAATATGATAAAGGAATTAGCCTCATTAACCATAAGCGTAAATAAAATATCCTTCCATGAGTAAAATAACCAACCTTGCGAAAACTACATATTGAAACAGCTTTGACTTTAAAATAGGGGGTTTTTACATGCCAAAAGTAGAAGTGTCTTGTGCGATTTCCAACTGTACGTACTATGGGGAAGGGAATATCTGTAAGGCAGAGAAAATCATGGTTGAACTCGACAATCATGCAAATTACAACACTGAAATGGCAGAAGACCTAACAGAAAAAAATCACAAAGATCAGGCGTCTCATTCAGCGGAAACCTGTTGTAAAACATTTAAACCGAAAAAGAAATAAAAAACAAACGTGCCATCTTTATACAGGTGGTGCGTTTTCGTTTTCTATTGGCAGATAAAATCTTCTAGATGTTCTAGGATGCAAAAAAACAGGTGAAGAAATCTGTTAAAATCACCCAAATAATAATGAAGAAAAAATTTTTTGAAAATAAAAACGCTTACATCTAAAAAGGTGGTTGAAGGTCACTGAAGAGTCTGATAAAATGAAATCAAATTTAAAGACTATGTGTAACTGGCGAAACGCGGATAACCGTGAGGGAGCACATAGTGTCGCAGCCGTTCGCCTGGGCAGAGGTAAGGGAATTTTACAAAAAGTTCCTTTACCTCTTTCTGTTTATTAGGAGGGGATATTCAAGAGTTAGCATTTCTTAATTTCAGATTTTTATGAAAAAGAAGAAAAAACACTTGATTTCATCTGCCTTAATAGATTAATATTTTCAAAAAACATAAAAAACAAAGGGGAGAAATGAACATGAGCACAACTGTATTAAAAGACCAACAAAAAACGATTAAGACGTTAAATAATATTGCGGAACGTGGTTTAAAAGTTTTTAATAAGGAAAATTTTACAATCGATAACGAGAGTGAAAATCCTGATGCGATCGTTGTTCGTAGTTTTAATATGCATAACATTGAATTAGGTGATAACTTAAAAGCAATCGCACGTGCTGGAGCCGGTGTTAACAATATTCCAGTTGACAAATGTACGGAAAGAGGAATTGCTGTATTTAACACACCAGGGGCAAATGCAAATGCGGTTAAAGAAATGGTACTTACTTCTTTAATGGCATCTTCTCGTAACCTTTTTGCAGGTGTAGTGTGGACGAAGTCACTTGAAGGGGAAGGCGATCAAATCCCGAAGCTTGTTGAAGCAGGCAAAAAGCAATTTGTTGGTAAGGAAATCAAAGGAAAAACGTTAGGGGTTATCGGTTTAGGTGCGATTGGTGCACTTGTAGCCAACGATGCACTTGACCTTGATATGGATGTCATCGGTTATGACCCTTTCATTTCTGTTGACACGGCATGGAGCTTGTCTCGTAATGTACAACGTGCAATGACAATTGAAGAGGTATATGCTGAATCAGACTACATTACAGTACACGTTCCATTAACTGATGATACAAGAGGAATGTTTAATAAAAATACATTTGCGACGATGAAACCAGGTGTTCATATTTTAAAC
Organism: Alkalihalobacterium chitinilyticum; assembly: GCF_029028005.1. Lineage (GTDB taxonomy): Bacteria > Bacillota > Bacilli > Bacillales > Bacillaceae_F > Alkalihalobacterium > Alkalihalobacterium chitinilyticum. The sequence continues at coordinate 46,159 of NZ_JAOTPO010000025.1, read as the reverse complement.
TTCTCACGTGGAGAGCTTGTTAACGAAGCTGACATGGCAGAAGCGCTTGAAAGCGGAGTTGTAGGAAAATACATTACGGACTTCCCGAATGAAAATGTATTAAAAATGAAAAATACGGTTCCAATTCCGCATCTTGGTGCATCTACACAAGAATCAGAAGAAAACTGTGCAGTAATGGCATCTCGCCAAGTAAAAGAATTTTTAGAAACAGGAAACATTAAGAACTCTGTAAACTTACCAAACGCTTCTCTTCCTTATACAGGGAAAAAACGTGTGGCCGCGTTCCACAAAAACGTACCAAACATGGTAGGTCAAATTACAACTGCCATTTCAAGCCACAACTTAAACATTGCAGACATGGTGAACCGAAGCCGCGGTGAATACGCGTATACAATGGTAGACATCGACAGTGAAGTAAACGGAAATACAATTCCTGCAATTGAAGAGCAACTAAGACAGATTGAAGGAATGGTTACCATCCGCGTAATTTAATTTTTCTCTTGGTTTAAACTCTTTATTATTTGATATCAGTAAACATAAGAAGGACCAATTCTAATTGTAGGATTGGTTCTTTTTTTTGGACGTGATAGGGGGGAGAAGACAATGTAATGTAACGTTGGGAAAAGCGATCGAGTATTTCCCCTAATTCTTGGAGTGACCTTAATCCATTTGTTCTTTGTTTTAGAAGGAGGACTGCGTTATATGGGTCCAGTAGGTATAGGTCTTTGTTTAGGGCTTTAATACGTATGTGCCCGTTGCACCTTCCGTTTGGGAAAAAAAACAACGAAAGAATAATGACGTAACAACAAACGAAAGGAGCACGTTGAATTCAGTGCTCCTTCTTACGAGTTTCCAAAGAAAGATTAAGAATTCACATCTGAATCAAGTTGTTTTTTTAGTTTTTCAATTTCAACTAGAGATAAGCCTGTTAGGTCGGAAATGTCGTGAGAAGGAAAGTCTTTGAGGATCATTTGTGTAGCAACCCGTTCTACCCCTTGGCTGATCCCTTTCTCAATTCCTTTTTTAATCCCTTTTGCTATACCTTTGTCAAAGCCCTTTTTCTCCCATGAAGTCATCAGTTCCATAATGTGCTTCACCTCATCATTTGGAATTTGAGTCAAAACCTTTTTTAGCTGTATTTCTTCTTGTTTAGAAAGTTTGTTCTGGTTTATTTTTATCATAACTAAAAATAGCAATGGGGACAATGGGACGCTTATATTTTTCATATAGCCTGGAGAAATAGAAGAACATACGTTGATAGGAGATGGAAGTCAATAATCCAATGTGACAAGGTGACCAAACGGTTTACAATTTGTTTAAAATAGTAGAACTTTTATTTTACATTGTGTGAAATGTGAAGTGCGTTTATTTTTGCTATAATAAGTCTAAAGATATGCAGTTGTGACCTAAAGACCTTTTTCAGACTATTCCTTACGACATAAAATAGAAGGGTAGTTTTTTTGTTTTTGTTTTTCAGAATTTTTAAAAAGAAATACTCGTTCATGTAATTATTGAAGTGACAGGAGGAACATATGGGAAAATTACAACCTGCAAAAAACTTACAAATTAATCATGATCGGTTGGAAAAAAGATTAAGGAGCCTTGCGAAAATTGGACAAATTGAAGAAACCGGCGTATGTCGCTTAGCGTTATCAAAAGAAGATAAAGAAGCGGTGTTACAAGTAGAGCAATGGATGAAGGAAGCGGGGTTATCGACGCGGATCGATTCGTTTGGAAATTTGATCGGACAATGGAAAGGAGAGGATGATACACAACCGATCCTATTAGTCGGTTCCCATATTGACAGTCAGCCGTATGGAGGGCAGTTTGACGGGACGATTGGTGTGCTTGGGGCGATTGAAGCGGTCCAAACGATGAGAGAACAGGGTTTTCAACCAGAGAAAACGATTGAGGTCATTGCTTTTTCAGATGAAGAAGGGTGCCGTTTTGACAAAGGGTTATTTGGTTCACGAGGCATTCTCAGTCAATTGGAGGAAGGAGAATTAGATCGACAAGATGTAGAGGGGATTACTCGTCGCCAAGCCCTGCTTGATTTTGGCTGTAATTTAGATGAAATGGAACAGGATGTATATCCAGAAGGACGAATTGGTTCGTTTTTAGAAATGCATATCGAACAAGGTCCAATCCTTGACCGCTTAAATCAGCCGGTAGGGCTCGTTACTGGTATTTCCGGTCCACTTTGGTTAACGGTTGAGTTGAAAGGCTTTGCCGGGCATGCCGGGTCTGTTCCGATGTCGTACAGACAAGATGCATTAGTGGCAGCAGCAGAGATTATTACAAAGCTCCGTGAACTAGCGACCGAAGATCCTAACGCACCAACCGTGGCAACCGTCGGGAAAATCGAGTCGTTTCCTAATTCACGTAATATTATCCCAGAGCACGTTCGTTTTACGATTGACCTTCGTGATATCGATATGGAACGTCGCAGAAGGATTGAAAAAAAGCTGTTTGAGGCGATGGATGAAATCTGTGAACGACATCAGGTGTCCAAAACGATTCGAATAGATACCGAAAGTGATGCACGATATTGTGCAACAGAAATAATGGATGACATCCGCGCAGCAGGTAAGGCATTATTTACCGAGCCCCTTCCAGAAATGATGAGTGGTCCATTCCATGACGCCTTGGCAATGTCCTCGATTTGTGATTATGGAATGATCTTCGTTCGCTGTAAAGATGGAATTAGTCATAATCCGAAAGAGAGTGCCCGCTACGATGACATTTCATTAGGCACAGAACTTCTCTATCGGACGATGTTGCTGAGGAGTGGGGCTAAGAAGGAGTAAGAAGAATTAACCGATTAGTCTCGGACGTTCGGTTAATCTTTTGCGAGGGATTTGGTGCAACTTAAAAATGCAGCAGGAATGGTTGAATAAAAAGTAATCTTTGCGGACTCACAGGCCCTTATTTCTGGCTAAAGCCACTCTATTTGACATTTACCGGACTCACAGGCCCTTATATCAAAGAATTTAGACTAAAACTAGTTAAATATGACCAAATAAGGGCCTCAGAGTCCTCTTAGCATGCGTTTTTACTAGATTTAGATGAAATAAGGGCCTCAGAGTCCTCTAGCATGCAATACTACTAATCTATAATGAAAAAAAGACGCCAGAGACCTTTTAAAAGTTTTTGCTTCCTTTGGTTTTCTATTTTAAGATAGAAGTAGTCTCGTTATTGTTGTTATGGAGCTATAACTGAACTAGTATCGGTATTATTATTTTCAATTAAGGAAACAGGTGTGTGTCGTAGTGAATAGAATGGAAATCTCTCAAAAAATGAAAAAAGCAATTGATGGAATTGTGAATCGTCAAGGCTATGTTAGTTTTATAGACGTTTTAATGTCGTTAAATAAACTGACTCAGGACGACTACCAAAAATGGAGAAACGGTGGGGTTTCCTATTTAGAAAGAGTCCTTCGCGGGAACTTAAATCAATTGAACTTTGTGCTGAAGGAGTTTCGCTCGTATTGTCTTAAGCAAGGGTTAAAGCCTTCTTGGACTGGGTACTATGCTCGAGGGAAAGGCAATAAGAAGCGGCTTCAATTTAGTAAATCTGGAAGTAAGTTTGTAGAAGAGGCTTATGCTACGCATTATGTTAAAGAAAAAAAGGATAAATGAGTAAGTTAGAAGGGAAATGTTAGCCATCTTAATTTGGGGACATTCCCTTTTTTTATTGGATTTGGGCTTATAGTTACTTTTTAGTTGGTTTAGATGGACACCTGATCATTGAAGCTTACCTAGGAAATGTCGTAATCTAAGTTAACTAAAGTTTTATCTCTATGAAAGGACAAGCTCGCTTTTTTATTCGTAAAGAAAATATAAATTGTAATTAAAGCAGTAGATTCTACATAGTAAACAATTTAGAATTATGAATAGATACAACTACGCTTCTTTTCGCTTAAAAGCTCGCCAATCCGTGAGTTTTATTTTTATAATAATAGTATCCAATCTGTGGAATTTTTCATGAAAGATGAGTGATTGATATGGAGAATAAATTGATTTCGTACCTCGAAACGGTTAAAAAAGCGACAGTGTCACTGCATGATTTAGAACAATTGGCAGGAGCCAATGATACATATGAGGATTTTGCTGCAGCTGTATTTTCTTTGTTAGATCGAGGATACCTTCATGCCGTAAAGAGCCATGACAGCAATTGGAAAGGGCTGCCGCATACGTTTCGAATTCAAAAAGGAAAAGTAAAACAATCGCTCTTAGATTCGATCCAAAAGCTACAATTTCAGGTCCATCCAGACATTCAATTACGTGCTTACTACACGGCTTCAGAGCATGTTTGGGTTAAGGATCAACCATGGATTTTAAAAATTAGTGACTATTTAAATAAGTATGGGCTGCCTGTTATCGAAGCGAATAGTTCACAGCGTTCCTATGAACTCGTTCAAGATGAGAAATGGATAGATGAAAAAGGCGGCAGGGCGCTATTAGAGAAAATCAATCTAGCAGATAAACTTAAAATAGTTAAATCTCCTGATCCACTCATGTTTTCACTCAACCCTAATCGTTTTACCTCCAATCAAACCGTTCACAAACACCTCATTGTGGAAAATAAAGCGACCTATTATGGGTTAATCGATCTCCTGCCTGTAACCGGGTGTACAAGTTTAATCTATGGGGCAGGCTGGAAAATAGCATCTAGTTTAAGCCAATTACCCCAACAACTTGGGCTGCAAAGTGATGATATTCAACATCTAGTCTACTATTTTGGCGATTTGGATTACGAAGGAATTTCGATCTACTATTTTCTTTTTGAAAAATATCAAGTACAACTTGCTACTGAGTTTTATCAAACATTGATGGACAAGCCTTATTTTAAAGGAAAAGAAAATCAAACAGTCAATCCAACAGCTATGAACCATTTCTTACAACATTTCAAGAGCGTAGAACAAGAAAAACTGCTTAACCTTTTTCAAGAAAAAGGCTACTACCCTCAAGAAGCTCTATCGAAGGACGAGCTGCAGAACGTATGGAGGAGAGCAAAATGGGCTCAGAATTAAAAGGAATTACGGAGAATTACCGGGAACGAATTCAAAGACTCGCATTATTTGATCCATTATTTCGATTAGAAAATAAGCGGGAGAAAGACGAGAACAACGAACCTATTGATTATTTCGGTTACGGCTTGCTTTCGCTTTTATTCTTTTTTGAAAATATGCTAATGCGAAATCATAAAACGAGTGTACAAGATTTGGCCCTTTATTTATACGAACTCAATCAAGGAAAAACGGCACTATCCCTTGAAGGTTTTGAAAAGGTGGCACGGACGATCGTGGAAACCTTTCGACCCCCAAGTGGAAAACGGAATGAAAAAGCATTTTATAATTGGGAAACGAGAGAATATGAAACGGTCCATTATTCGTTGTTAAAAGCGGACCGCGCGGATGTAAAGACGAATACACAATACTACAAATTAGATGAACAAGGATTAGAGCTGGTTTTTGCTACAAAAGAGTATTTTACAGAATTTCAGCTTTCGATTAACCAGCTCGTCCTTCGTAAGCAGTTAGAAAAAGGTGAATTTGTCGGGGCGCTGCGTCAAATTGATGAGATGCATATTGATGTGGAATCGTTACGAAAGCGAATGAGTGTCGTCAAACATGAAATTCAACGAAATATTATTTCTGATGAAACCTATACGCGTTATAAACAAATGGTAGAGGACATCAACTCAAGGTTAACTCGTGAAAATGAAGAATTCAGCGAGCTGCAAACATTTGTAAAAGAAACGAAAAATAGGCTCGCTTATGATATGAACTCTGAAAAAGATCGAAAAGCGTATGAGCTCATTTTACAAATTGACCGAGAGCTTGGCGAGGTCCATCATGATCATACGATGTTACTGAAGGAAAGTATTGATTTAAAAACAACCGCCTTACATGCAGCCCAAGAATCCCTCTATTATGTTGGAATTGATTCGTTTAATTTTAAACAAGAAATAACGACCGCATTAGTGAGTAAGCCGTTACCGTTAGAGGCTTCTAAAAGATTGGTAGAGCCTTTTCTATCGTTAGAGCAATGTGAAACATGGTCGCCATTAACGATTTTTCAAGAACAACGCATTGAAACGAGAGAGGGTATAGAGCGAACGACCGCTTTTGATGACCTTTCAGAGGATGAGCTCCAACAAATTGAAAATGAAAAAGTCCGGCAAATTTTTGGGGATTTGATGAAACTGATCCTAAACATCATGGGAGATAAGGAAGAAATCACATTAAACGAAGTCGTCCATGCTTTGAAAGACGACGAAAAAGAATGGCTGGATCGGCGAATTTTTTATCAATTTTGGTATGTGATGCATCAACGCTCACCGATCATGTATGAAAAAACAGAAGACTTGAATGAATCATTGTTTGAACAAGTATTAGAGTTAGTAAGTGATCGATACAACCGTATCGAAGTGAAAGAAATCCAAGAAATAATACAAGTGACGAAGCGATATTCGATTCAAAATATGAAACTGCGATTAATAGGAGGTGATGAAGATGGATTATAGTCAAGAAGAGGTTATGATGGCTTTTCAAATCTATGCAAAAATTAGTCAAAAGGGGTATAGCGAAGGAGATGAACTGAGGCTTTATTTAGCGGAAGATAAGGTGAGAGGATTAGTGGATCAATTTGCGAGAGAAGTAGATTGTACAATTGTTTCAGTCGGGGAACGTCTTTATTTTATTCCGCTGGCAGTGAATTCTCCTTTTCACATTTCTAATGATACGTTAAAGAAGACGTATTTCACGGGGAAAACAATCAATGCTGACATCTATTTTATGTATGTGACGATTATCATTTTATTTGGCGAATTTTATGACAGCTATCAAACGACGGAAGCGACTAGAGATTTCATTTCGATGAGTGACTGGCTTGAACAAGTTAATGAACGACTGGAAACGTTACAGGCCATTGGTGACGAGGAGTTAAAGGAGCTTGAAAAAGAGTATGAGTACAACTGGAGTGCGATTATTGAAAAATGGTCAGACTTGGATGACCTAAAAGAAACCGCGAAAGCACAAACAGGAAGAACGATCAGTAGATTGAGCTTTCTTCATACGGTAAAGCGATTTTTAGAAGCGCAAGAATTAATTGAAGACATCGGGAATGATGAGTTGCAGCTGACGGAAAAAGCAAAGGTCATCGTGCAACGATATTACATGGAGCTCGAATATAATCGCGGGATATTAGAGTTTATTTATTCGTTAGAACGAAGAAAGGAGGAAGCATAATGCCATCGATCTCTAAAATCAGGTTCACAAATGTCGTCTATGAAGGCGGGGGAAAGCGCTACAATGACGATATTTTCTTATTTGACAGCCACAATGGAGCGATCCTCCTTGAGAATGGCGGCGGAAAAACCGTCTTTATCCAAACAGCGATTCAAGCGATTCTTCCTAATGTCGAGCTTGCTGAGCGCAAAATGAAAGATACGCTTTCGCTAGAGTCTTCGAGTGCCCACATCGCGATTGAGTGGATTATAAATGAACGGCCTAGACGTTACGGACTGACGGCGGTGACATTATATATGGCGAAGGAAGGGTTGAAATCGTATCGTTATACGTATGAGTATAGTGACGGAGACAAGCATCGGATTGAGAAGCTCCCATTCATCGTTTCAATGGCCGATGGAAAGGTTCGTCCTGCCAATCGAGATGAAATGAATGACTATTATACAACGATGAAAGCGAATCATCCTTTAACTGCACACACGTTTGATACCGTAAAAAGTTATCATCAACACTTAGAAGAACGATTTAAGATCATTGCTTCGGAATGGAAAAAAATAACGGTGATTAATAGCTCAGAAGGTGGCGTTGAGAGCTTTTTTGACGGCTGTAAAACGACTTCACAGCTGGTCGACCAACTACTGATTCCGACCGTTGAAGAGGCCCTTGCCGGTAAAGGTTCAAGCGATTTTGTCCAAACATTTGAGAAGCAGCGAGAGCATTTTAAAGCCCATAAACGATTGCGACGAGTGATCGAAGAAAACCGACAAGTGGAAAAACAAATCGCAGGCTATGTGTCATCGTTTGAACACGTCGATCAAGCAGAAAAGAGATTAGAGGAGCAAAAAATAAAAGCAAAAGCGTTATATCAGTTTACCCAACAGGAGCAATCAGAAACAAAAAGTCGTTTAACGGACTTGGGAGCTAATCTCGATCACTGGGAAAATGAACAGAGAGAATGGCAGCGAAAAGATAAGTCGTACGAACTGGCTGTACTAGAGAAAAAGAGAGATGAGGCCAATGAAAAGTTCGCGGAAGAAAAAGCAGCATTTGACCGCCTAGTCGCAGCGCAAACGGAAAATGAAATGCGTTTATCCCAACTAAAGGTTGCTAAAGTAAACAAAGAGTTGCAAGCGAATGAACAATTACAGCACCATTTTAAAAATCAATTAGATTTACTGGAGAAAGATGATGAGTCCGTTGAATTAGAAGCGAGATTGAAAGAGAATGCAGCTTTCCTAAAAGGCTATTTTATAGAAGAGGAAAAAAAGATCCAACAAAATGTTGATCAAGTGAAACATCAACAAGAACGTAAACGAGAAGATAGGAAAGAGGCTGAAAAAGAGCTCGAAGAAAAACAAACCTTTCTGAAAGACCTTCAATTACATGAGAGGGAAATGGAAAGTCAAAAAAATTATTATGAAAACGATATGCAAGAAATAGCAAACACGATTTTATCCAATCCACTAAAGGAACGAGTGGAAGATGAATTGCCCAAATGGGAAAAGAAAGCGGAGCAGCTAGATCAGGAAATCATCTCGTTTCAATCCCATATGAAACAGCTTGCTCAAGAAAAACAAGAGCTTCAAGAAGTCATTCCGAATGTTGAAAAGGCGTTCCAACAAGCACACGATGAAGTAACGACCTATAAGCATCAACTTCAATTATTACAAGACACGCAAGCAGAAGTTTTAGAGGAGTTAAAAGTATTAAAACCTCAGTGGGCCCATTATGAGTCGATTTATGAAAAAGAAGAAACGATCCTCCACCAAATCGAAGAAAAAGTCGAACGTCTGCTACATGAAAAAGAAGTACTTTTTTATAAAGAAAGACAAGCGACTAGATTTTCGGATGACTATGAGAATAATACATCGTTCACAGCCGATCCGAAGCTAGAACGGTGGAAAGATAGTTGGCGAAACCAATTTCATTATCTCGAATTAGGAACAAATTTTGTTCAACAGGCCGCTCGGACACTTGAAACATCAGAAGAAGCTTACTATGATAACTACCGGTATTGGGCGATCACGTTCGTAGTATCGGAAACGGAAGTGACGAAACTGCGGGACAAGCTTCAGTCTGTTCGTATGGAGCTTACTCACCCTGTATACATTTGTACAGAAGAGGAAGCGCGGACGTTGATCCAAACGAGTATGGAGGAAAAAGATAACAAAGTCTTTCCAAACGTGTGGAAGGATAATCTGTCGGCTGTAAAATTTAAAGAATGGAAAGCACAAGTTCAGCAAGAAGCGGTGGAAGCGAAATACAATCGCACAAATAAAGAAACGGAATTGCACCAATGGAACACGGCACTCACAAAGCTTCGGGAGTTTTTAACAAAATACTCATACGATCACTACACCGAACTTAAAGAACAGCTTGCCACAGCTACAGATGAGGAAGTGAAACAAAAACGGACACTGCATGAAATCAATGCCAAGCTTCTTAAAATTGATGAAGAACTGCATCATTACCGCAGCCGCTTAACAGAAGCAATGGACATACACAATGGCTTATTAAACAAAATGAAAGAAGGAAGAAAATATTTTTCGAAAAAGAAGGAGCTTGAATTTGTTGTAAAGCAGCTCAGGGATCATCGTGAAAAATTGCAAGAAGCAGACCGGCATATTCAAAGAATGAAGAAACTTGTCTCCGGCCTGAAAGAGGAATGGAGTGCGCTAGACGAACAACTAAAAGAGGCGAGTTTACCGTTATATTCGTTACATGCGGACTTGTTTTATAAAGAAGTAGCAGCTGTGGAACCGAAATTCACTTCGAAAAGCTATGGGGTGTTAGTCAGTGAACGTCATTCGTTGAAAAAGAAGCTAGAGGATAAACAGGAAGGTCGAGATGTGATTGAAACACAGTTGAAAACGGCTGAAACGAAAACCATTGAACTACAAAAGGAATTAAAGCTGCTAGAAGTTCAATATGGAAATGTAGAGCCCGTAGCTTTTCCAGCGCATGGAGAAGATGAGATTGAACGCCTTAGTATAGACATCCAACATTTAAAAGAAAAAATCCATTCTCTCAGTCCTAGAATAGATGAGTTGCAAAGTCATTGGATGTCAGCAAAAGAAAAATTTAACATTCGTGAAGCCGACTTTCTTCAAATCTATCAAGAGCGAGAGATTTTCCAAACGTCACTTGCAGAAATAAGAGAGCAGCTCGATGTGGAAAAGGAGAAGTTGCAAGCGCGGTATGCGTTTTTAGTTAAGGAACAAAAGAGACATCAGTCGAATGATGAAGCCATATCGAAAGCAATCGTCGAGCTCGAAAAATACGATGTTCGTTTTGCGTTCTTGCATGAAGACGTAAGAAATCAACTCATAGATGACGAAACGAAACAAAACTATGCCTATGAACGCATGAACTGGATTACTCGTCTTGTTGTCGCAATGACGAATGCCGAGGAACAAATGAGATCCAGGAAGAAGCAGCTCAACACGGAAAGATCATCGTTTATTCGGTTCTGTACAGATACGATCTCAGACATTAAACTGCGCCAAACTTGTATTTCCGGAATTGAATATAAAGAAACGTACGAGCATGTGATTGAATGGCAGGAGAAAATGAAGGACCGGATCAACCGTACGGTACTCATTGCCGAAGAGGATATACGGGAACACGACAAACAGTTGCAGCAATTTATTGCGCATCTGCACTTATATCTACGAACGATTACCGATGAATTACGGTTAATCCCGAAGCAAACCCGCGTAAAGGTCGACGATAAATCCAAAGATATCTATGTGTTTTCTGTACCGGAGTGGGATGAGCAAGAAGGAAAAGAAGAACTGCGTCGCCACATCGATTGGATGGTTTTACAACTGGAAAAAGACGAATTTAAAGATGATGAAGGCAAGGAAGACGAGTCGCTAATACGAAAACAGATCGAAAAATGGCTCCATACGAAGCAGCTCCTTAAAAATGTCATGAAAGAAAAGGACATAAGTGTGAAGTGTCGCAAGGTAAGTAATGACGGTAAAGTGAGTGGGGCCCTGACAAGTTGGGAAAAATCGAATGCCTGGTCTGGAGGAGAAAAGTGGAGTAAAAACATGACACTATTCCTTGGTATTCTGAATTATTTAGCTGAAAAAAGAGTTCCATTGCAAGGAAATCAAAAACGGCATCGCACCGTTATCGTCGATAATCCATTCGGTAAGGCTTCAAGTGATCACGTCTTAGATCCAGTATTTTTCATTGCCGAACAATTAGGCTTTCAAATCATTGCACTAACCGCTCATGCGGAAGGAAAGTTTATACGAAAATACTTCCCGGTCATTTACAGCTGTCGACTACGCGAATCGGCAAGCGGGGAAACTTTGATTATGACCAAACAAAAAGAAATACGCACGGCCTTCTTTAAAGATCATGATCCGGAGGCAATGGCTAGGCTGGGAGAACAGGAACAGTTGGCGCTGTTTTAACGAAGTAGTTTTAAGAGTATAAGCGATGGTTTGGTAACAAGGTTGTCAAGGTATCATAAAAGTGACGAATTGGCACGGATGATTTCATGTGAAGGAAGGGATATTCATGAATAAAGACCAGCCTTATTTAATGAATGGACGAGACGAAATGGGTCAAGACAAATGTAATAGGCAAAATAATTCCCACCCTTTAGAATTGAAGATGGAGCCGCAGCTTGTAGATTATGATACAGCTCAACATATGCTCCCAGAGAAATGGGAAATGCCAAGAAACGGGAAACTGCTTTATGATGACGAAGAGGTGCAACAAGTATTGAAATTGCTCGTCTATCAATTAGGGGTGGAAAAGTCGCTAGATACCATTCCACGACACCTTATTGAACAATACTTGTCGAATTCACGTTCCCATTCAAAACCTGTTGAGAGGGTTGAGGTTGCTGTAGAAGATGTCGCTAATTTCGAAGATGCTTCTGATTTCTTCAATGAAGTGTTAGCCGTTGCAGAAAAGAAAATTTCAAAACCAAGTTTTGAGACTTGGTTGGCTCATTTAACAGCCTACAAAGAAAAAGATACCGATACATTGATCGTTGTTGCAAAAAACGAGTTTCAACGAGATTGGGTAGAGGTTAGATACTGCAGTTTCATTAAGGAAATTGTAGAAGAATTGACTGGACGTAATTACTCTCTTAAGTTTGTGACAAATCCATAAACGATAGGGGATGTTAATCTGAATAATATCTATGTCAAGGGGGCGGCCTGTAGTTGTGGACCGTCCCCTATTTAGCTCTGCATTTGCCTTAATTCGTTTGATAGCTATGAAATACAAACTTGAACCAAACATCATTTTCAATAGTTTGTAACTACACTTATGAAAGTGATAGATGCCGATCCATTACACATAATTAGGAGTGGACCAGTTGAAAATTGACTTACGTGTTCAATTCATCTTGTTCTAGTTGATCCTTTAACCTTTCAATTTCACCGGCGGATAGGTTTGTTAGATCCTGGATCTCCTTCATTGAGTATCCTTTTACGAGCATCTGTAATCTATTCTAACCTTATGTAAAATGAAGCCCATTTTGATTTTCACGTTTTGTCTAATGCGTTATATGGACGACTAGTTTAAAATAATAGTTAAAATATTTGTAAAATTCATACAATTATACTAAAATTCAACCAAAGTGGTTGAAGGACATTTTAAAATTTTTGTATTAAAAGAAGGTGTTCGATTAAGCAGAATAGTAATATATCATTATCGGAATTTTTCCACAAATTTGTCTGCAAAAATGATTGTCATCCATATTTTTGTTTAATCCAGCTTTTCTACTATTTTAATAGTCAAAATTTTAGGTGAAGGAGTAGAGATATGAGTAAAATTGATCAAAATGATCCTCGATTTAAGATTGCAAACCGTGAAGCCCTTATTGGTGTTGGTCTCGTTATTTTTAATTTTGTATGGTGGTTTGGTTTTGCATACGGTTTAGGGTCTTCCCCAGTTGAAGAATACAGTTATGTATTTGGCATGCCTGCGTGGTTTTTTTATAGTTGTGTTGTTGGTTTTGTTGTAATGGCTATTATTGTCATCATCATGGTTAAAAAGTTTTTTGTAGAAGTCGACTTTGAGGATGAGCAGGAGGGGACGAAATGAATTGGCCTGTCATTATTCCATTACTCATCTTTTTAATTGCGATCTTTATTGTTGGTTTTTGGTCTTCTGGACATCTAAAGAAGTCGAATGACTTTTTACAAGAGTACTTTTTAGGGAGTCGTGAACTTGGGGGCTTTATTCTTGCCATGACCATGATTGCTACGTACGGTAGTGCTAGTAGTTTTATCGGGGGCCCTGGTGTTGCTTATACTCAAGGGTTAGGATGGGTTCTTCTAGCAATGGCTCAAGTAGCCACAGGATATTTTGTATTAATGGTTCTCGGTAAAAAGTTCGCCATCTATGCCCGAAAATATAAAGCAATTACACTCATTGATTTTTTACGTAACCGTTATGACAACAGTAAATGGGTCGTTTTATTATCTGCTTTTAGTATTATTGTCTTCCTCTTTGCGGCAATGGCTGCGCAGTGGGTTGGCGGTGCTCGATTAATTTCCTCGTTAACTGGATTGAATTATACTTCGGCTTTATTCATTTTTGCTGTGGCGGTTCTCATATATGTAATTATCGGTGGCTTTAGAGCGGTAGCCGTTACCGATTTACTCCAAGGGGTCGTCATGTTTGTCGGTACGTTAGTTATCCTCGTCGGAACGATCATTGCTGGTGGCGGGATTTCAAATATTATGGCAGACCTTGTGGCTGAAAACCCTAATCTTGTCACACCATTTGGTCATGATGGTGGGTTATCACCCGCTTATGTTTCTTCCTTCTGGATTTTAGTTGGTGTTGGGGTTTTAGCTTTACCGCAAGTAGCTGTTCGTGCCATGTCCTATAAAAATTCAAAGGCAATGCATCGTGCGTTAATTACCGGAACCATTGTTGTTGGTTTCATCATGTTAGGTATGCATTTAACAGGGGTATTTGCAAGAGCCGTCATGCCAGGAATTGAAGTTGGAGATACCGTTATGCCGATGATTGCAATGGAAGTATTACCTCCTTGGCTGGCAGGAATTGTACTAGCTGCGCCAATGGCTGCCATTATGTCTACGGTAGACTCCCTATTGTTACTCGTCAGTTCGGCAGTCGTAAAAGATGTGTACTTGAACTATGTCAAACCGAGTGCAACGATGCAACAAGTCAAGCGAGTCAGTTTTGGTGTGACTGCTGTTTTAGGAATTCTTGTTTTTACGATGGCGTTAAGTCCTCCTGATCTACTCATCTGGTTAAATTTATTCGCATTCGGTGGCCTTCAAGCAACTTTCATTTGGCCAGTTGTTATGGGACTGTATTGGCAACGAGGGAATAAGAATGGTGCCATTGCATCGATGGTCGTTGGGATGAGTGCTTATATCGTTATTCATACGTACTTCCCGAATGTCTTTGGTTTGCATACGGTCGTATTTCCTATCGTTCTCTCTTTTATGGCTTTCATAGTGTTTAGTTTATTAACGAAAAAAGCATCCATCTCTAATGTAAGTGAGTTGCGTGCGTAATACAAAAGAGGAGGAATTTCATGCCGCAATCGTTAGAAAACATAGAAAAAAGAAGAATAAGAGATCGTCAAGAGGTCATAGAGTTAACTCAAAAAATCGTTCAAATTCCAAGTGTGTACCGGCCGGGGGTTGAAGGGGGGAATGAGGAGAAAGTCGCCTTATTTGTTGCTGATTACTTAATGAAATTGGGTATTGAAGTACATGTGGAAGAAGTTGAACCTGGAAGACCAAATGTCATAGGGATTATCGATTCCGGGAAACCGGGTCCTACTCTTCTTTTTGAAGGGCATACCGATGTGGTAACAGAAGGTGACATTGATGCTTGGGAATATGATCCGTTCGGTGCTGTTATTCAAGATGGACGGATGTACGGTCGAGGAACGAACGATACGAAAGGTAATTTAGCATGTATGATCACAGCGGTTCATTCGCTTCTTCGAGATCAAGAGGAATGGTCAGGTAAGATCATTCTTTGTATCCCATGTGATGAAGAAGGAATGATGATTGGCATCAAACATTTTATAAAGCAAGGTTGGGCAGAAGGTGTGGACGGGGCGATTATTTGCGAACCCGAAGAAAACCAACTGTGTATTACTCAAAAAGGAGCCATGCGTGTAGTCATTCGCGTCCAAGGAAAAATGGCTCATGGCGCAATGCCTTTAAGTGGAATTAACCCAAATACTCGAATGGCGAAAATTATTTGTGCACTCGATGACTACGAAAGTCAAGAGAAAACGCGATTAGGTCGCCACGAATTCCTTGGCTGGCCAAGTATTACCCCGACGATCCTGCAAGCGCCTGTAAAAGGCGACGCACAAATTAATGTGGTTCCGGATCAATGTATGACAACCCTAGACATTCGAACCATCCCGGGACAATTTCATGATGAAATCGCAAGAGAAATTCAAAGTATACTAGACAATCTGGCTAAAGAAGATCCCGACTTCAAAGCTGAGTTTGAAGTGATAGAAGATCGTCCTTGGACCGAAACAAGCAAAGAGGACCCCGTAGTTCAAGCATTAGCTGAAGCGTACCAAAAGGTTACTGGAAAAGAACCTTATTATAACGGGGTACCTGGAGCGACAGATGGAACGTTTCTTCATCTAGAAGGTATTCCTATCGTTACAACTGGGGCTGGAGATCGCGAAGTTCCTCACCAAATCAACGAATATGTGGATATTGAAGAGCTAGCCGAAACGACCGAAATCTATCGAACAGCTGCGTTGATTTTTCTGAACGGGAAAAATTATAGAGGTGACGAGTGAATGGTAATTTAGAAGTAAATAACCATTCCATGAAATGGGAATGGTCATAGGGATAGTCATAAATAAAGCAACAAAAAAGTGTAAATATACGGACTTCCTCACGAAACAGCATCTTCTCACCGGAAATAAATGCAATTTGGAGTGCTTTATTAGTACTTACCTATTTCTAGGTAAGTACTTTTTGTTAGAAATTTACAACCCATTAGTTTGATATATAAAGTATAATGTACACATTGGATATTATTTGGAAGGTGCGAATGGTTTTTTTACGAAATAAAATGTAAAAAGGTTCAGCGCAAAAAATGAAGAAAGGGGACAGTTACTTGAAACGAAAACAGTCAGGCTTTATTTTGTTTTTAATTAGTTTACTAGTCTTTCAGTCTTTAGTTGTGTCCGTATCAACGATTAAGGCTGAAGAAACTGGTGATATCTTATTAAATGCAGAATATGTAGAAGAAGAGGGAGTTTTATTGAATTGGTTATTAGCTGAAAGTTTGAATATAGAAAACTTTTCAGTAATTAAAAACCATCAAACTATCGACATATCAAACAGTCAGCTTGAAAGTTCTACTGAGGAAGGGTACCTTTTGCATCAATACCTTGATCAGGACGTATCTGAAGAAAATACGTACACTTATGAAGTGATTGGGTATTCAGGGGACGAAAGCGAGGTTTATAGTAACCAAGTGAGGATCTCTATTTCCAACAAGTCACAGGGAACTAGTTCAGATGATGAGAAGGAAGAAGCATCAAGTAATCCAAAGTATGATGAAGAAGAGTCTCTAATATGGATCAATATAGCAAAGTTGACTGAAAAGTCGGCACTCGTTCAATATCATAGTGATTATAGACAGAGTGTGGTAGGGCACTATCGCTTATTTCTAAATGATGAACTTCTACTGACTACTTCTGACTTTGAGGATAATGAGTATTTGCTTACTTCATTAGAACCATCTACAAACTACACCATTACTTTCATAGCCTATGATAAAGATGGTGCCGTGTTAGAAGAAGCTGCTCAATCATTTACAACATGGGATGAAACATCAGGAGAAACCGTCGACATCCCTGACCGAGCGCTATATTTGGAAATCGTTGAGACACTGGGAATTAGTGAGAGAGACCTAACCACATCCGATATGAAAAAGTTAACTACATTACGAGCTAATCGTTTAGGGATAAGGGATTTAACTGGATTGGAGTTTGCACAAAATTTGTCAACACTTCAACTCTCCAATAATTCCATCTCCAACTTTCAACCGCTTGAAAGTTTAACCGAATTAAAAAATCTCGATGTGAGTCGTAACGATCTAACGTCTATTGAATTTATTACGGATTTAAATAAACTTGAAAATCTAAATCTAGTGAACAACCAAATAAACAATATTGAACCACTTTTAAATCTAGCTAACTTAAGGTTTGTCTCTATATTAAATAACCCTCTTGAACCGACAGATGATACAACGATGCCAGCAATCGATGTCATTAAAAAGTTGGAACAGCAAGGTGTTAGTGTAGAGTATGGTGACGAAGACTTTGATAATGGTGGAGGAGAAGAGGAGGAAGAAGAGCTTCTCTATATCCATACGAGGAATATTACAGATTCTTCGGCCACTATTTCATGGCATAGTGAACAACACTATCCGAAATATGTACTTTTTGTTAATGGAGAAGAACTAGCAACCTTTACTGATGAAGAAGACTATGCCAATTACTATCATCTGAAAGGTCTACAACCGGCTCAAGAATATGTTGTGAGAATAGTTGCATTTGATAACGAGGGGTCTATGGTAGCTGAAAAAGAGGTATCTTTTACTACATGGGAAGCGCCATCAGGGACAGTTGCTTATATCCCGGATGATCAACTACGGCATGCTTTTAGACAAGCTCTTGGAATACAAGATCGAGAGTTGATGACTTCTGATCTATTACATTTAGAGCGTTTTGAACTCTATCATGAGGCCATTGAAGATTATACAGGGCTAAATTTAGCCGAAAATTTAACGTCATTAACGATTTATTATAGTGAAATGGAAGACTTAACTCCTGTAGCTTCATTGAAAAATTTAACCTATCTTGAGTTAATTGGTAACAGAATTACGAACCTAGAGCCATTATCGGAACTATCGAACCTTCGTTGGCTTGATATGACCGATAACCGTATTTCTGATGTAAATCCAATTAGCCGATTGACGCAGCTAGAATATCTAAACCTTGGCGGTAATCAAATTTCTGATATTGCGCCTTTAAGAGAGTTAAAACAATTGTATGATTTACACCTTAGTAATAATGAAATCGAAGAAATTACTATGTTATTGGATTTACCAATGCTATCTTATGTCAATTTAAGTCATAATCCACTAGATATGTCCAATCAATCTGAAGCAGTAGAGATCGTAAAAGCTCTATTAGAAAAAGGAGTTCATGTACAAATCATTCGTTATTTATTTAATATCTCGGAAATCACCGAAACGTCTTTCACTCTTGCCATGGCAGGGTCTGATGAGAATTTGGAAGAGCAAATCAGTGACGTTCAAATTTTTATTAATGACGAGTTACATTCTGTGCATGCTCCCAATACACACTACACGATTACGGACCTTCACCCAGACTCCGAATATGACGTCATGATCAAATACTTTGATCTCATTTTAGAGCAGTGGAGACATCATTGGTTTTATGTGTATACTTCTGCACAGCCATCAGGTGAAGAAGTGATTTTTTATGATAAGAACCTTGAAGAAAATGTACGGGATCATTTAGGTATCTATGACAGGGCTATCCGTGAAAGCGATATGGAAAACCTAAATTACATTAATCTTTCAAATCAGGAGATCGTTGCTTTAAACGGTTTAGAATATGCAATAAACCTCCAGTCTCTTTACGCCAATGGAAACCAAATTAAGGATTTAACACCTATTACTGAATTAAAAGATTTGAGAAATATTGATCTAAGTCAAAATGAGTTAGTAAATATCATTGGCTTAGAACAATTAAGTAATGTAACCAGTATCTTCTTATATAACAATCCAATTGATTATTCTGAAATAGCTAATCTAATGACAATGAGAGCATTGCTAGATAAAGGGGTTCATCTTTACATTGATCGTTCGAACTCAGAGGGGTTTAATGTAATTTCGGAAGAATTGGTGGACTCGATTAACCTGCAATGGGATCATAATCTTGAAAACATTAGTCATTTTGAACTGTTCTTAAATGGACAATTCGTCGCACAAGTCGATGCAGCTACTGACACTTACACATTTGAGCAGCTAAATCGCGATCAAATGTATATGGTAGAAATAAGTGTACGTGGACAAAATGACGAAGTAATTGGATACTACGTTGGGAATCACTACACTCATTTTTCTTACAGCTTCTTTGTCACGAATCCGACAGAAAGTACAGCAACCTTCAACTGGTGGTATCCTTCTCCTATAAAATCTGTAGAAATAGTACTCGGTGATAAAACAATAACAACTATAGAAGCTAATAAAAAATCGTACTTCATGCAAGGCTTAGAGCCAGATCAAACATATGAGCTTAAAATACGAGCGCTAAATGAAAATAATGAACTCATTCAAGAGCATTACTACACATTTTCGACGAACTCACTGCCTACTGGCGACGTTGTGAATGTCGCAGATGAAAACCTGAAACAAATGATAAAAGAACATCTCGGAATTTTTCATCGTGAACTTTATGAAACCGATATGGAGCGTCTTACTTGGTTACATGCCGCACATAGACAAATTACCGATTTAACAGGATTAGAAAAAGCCGTCAATTTAGAAGGACTAGTCTTATGGAATACGGGAATTAAAGACTTAAGCCACTTAGAACAACTGACTCACTTAAGGATATTAGAACTGAATGAACCGAATATTAGCGATTTCAGTTTCTTATCTCAACTTGAGAATTTAGAGTCTTTATCTGTAAAACGATCAAACGTTAATCCGCTACCGTATATTCATGAGAACGTAACGATCCTAAACATTAGTTTTTCGAATGTAGATAATTTCTCAGGATTAGAAAGATTGATAAACTTAAGACAAATAAATCTATCGGGACTGCAAATAGAGGATTTATCCTTCTTAGGGGATTACCCCCAACTAGAAGCCATCCATTTAAGTCATAATCCGATTACTGATATTTCCATCCTACTTGACTTAGAGCATTTGCAGTATGCTCGATTAGCTAGGACGAAGTTAGACTTAACGGATGGATCTGAAGCTTCAAATGTGATTGATCAACTCCAACAGCGCGGGGTTTGGGTAAGCTTAGGGGACTATTTTTCAATCGAAATAACCGAAGAAGCAGTCACTGAAAATTCAATAACGCTTGATTGGGATATCCAATTAATCGGAGATGGTTTTAGTGCCATCCTAGATGTAGAGGTTCACCTAGATGGGCAACTTATAGATGTAATCGATTTCGATTTTGATAAATCGTCTTATACGTTGAGCAACCTTGAACCGGGCCAGGAATACATGATAGAGATTATTATTTTGGTTCACGGAGAGCCTGATGGTTCTACTAGCCAAACCGTAACAACACTATCAAACGAAAATGAACAACCCGAAGTGCCAGACAAGAAAGAGAAAAATAAGAAAAAGGATAAGAAACCAAATTCGGGTCTAGGAAAGGGTAAAAATCAGCCCAATGTTCAACCTGTACCTCCAAGAAATCAAGTGGCAGTTGAGCGACTAAAAGAGCTTAATACAAATAGTAGACTTGTAAGAGAACGATAATAGCATGTCCCTCGTTTTTAAACGGGGGGCTTTTCCTGTTAGAAACCTTCGTTGACAATTAAAGGGAAAAGTAAAAAAGTACCAAACGATTTTATTCGTTCAGTACTTCTTTGCGATGAGGGCAACCTTTACCCCTCATAAAGCTTCATAAAAGTTGGTGCAACTTTACATGGCTGTACATCAATTTTTTGCCATACGTTTTGAATGACATACGGTTCCACCTTCAACCATTCATCCAGCGCCTCTTTTGATGGATAGTCAACAACCATAACAGAACCAATCATTTTTCCTTCATCATCCAGAAGAGCAGCCCCATATAAATGCTCTCCTTCTTTAAATCGTTCCTCTACACCTTGTAAATGCTCATCCCTAGCACCTAATCTTCTTTCAAGGGCTTGTTCATCCGTACCGTCATAAGCAGTAATTATAAATTGCATCGGTTAAAACTCCTTTACTAGTTTTTTCTATGTATTTCTAGTTCTTCTATTCTATTTTACAATAAAAAATTACTTTTGTATGAATCAACGTTATAAGAATAATAATGAGTAATTTTCTTGAACTTTTACAATAACTTTGACGAAAATTTACATGAAATGCCTTTTTATTACAGTTACAGAACGGTATAATGGGACTAGTTTTAATTGGGTATGTTTTCCTAAAAATATAAAAATACTCTTTTCATAGACACTTATCATTAAATAACTATTGCAAGTTCGGGAGTTAAAAGAGTATGTGAACTAGCGGGACTAGCAAAATTGGTCCTAAGACTTGTACTTGTTGTATTCTACTAAACTTGGAAGGTTGATTGGATTGGAAATTCTAATTCCTGCATTATTTATCTTAGCTATCGTTTATGCACTATTTAAACCACAGATTAAAGGCTACCTAGGTGAAAAGGCTATTGCTACGTTTCTAACTCGGTTAGATTCAGAAAAGTATACGGTTATAAATGATGTTGTATTAAATGTAGCTGGCAAAACATCGCAGATTGATCATGTTATCGTTTCGAACTATGGTGTTTTTGTAATTGAAACGAAAAACTACAAAGGGTGGATTTTTGGCGATGAAAAAAGTCAGTACTGGACCCAAGTTATTTATAAGAGAAAAGAAAAATTTTTTAATCCTTTGCGCCAAAACTACGGTCATATAAAAGCACTTGAAAATGCTCTCATCAACTTTGGTCAACTCACCTACATACCGATAGTCGTTTTCTCAGTAAATGCCACACTGAAGGTAAACGTTACGTCCGATGTCGTATACAGCGTAAATCTATTGAAAACGATTAATAAATATAAAGAAGAAACGCTTTCAAACAAACAAAAACAACAAATTGTGAACCAACTGAATGCAATAAATAATCACAAAGATAAAGCTTTAAAGAAACAACACGTCCAAAGCATTAAAGACAATCAAAAAACAGTTCAACAACAAGTGAAAAATAACATCTGTCCAAAATGCGGAAGTCCCTTAGTAGAAAGAAAAGGCCAAACAGGTCCATTTAAAGGATGTAGCAGCTTTCCAAAGTGTAGATTTACAGCAAGTGCATAGTAGGAGTAGGAGATTTTTTTATAGTTACACTAGTTATAAGGTCTGTCTCAATTAGTAGAAAAGGGCAGATCTTTTTTTTATCTTAAAAGAGTTTAGTATAGTCGTTTCGTTAAAACTTTTAAATCTAGCGAAATCACTTCAGTCTTCCTAGAATAACTAACCCCATGCTATAATAAAAAATATCCGATCTTTCGATAGCCGAAACAATATAGGCTAAAAGGCGTTTGTTTTGATTGAGTGCTGAAATACATAATCTAAGGAAAGATCCAAATCATGGCTGTATAGAAAAAAAGAAAACACTTAATTGGCAGGGGGAGAAGAGATGAAAAAAATCAAATTATCTGTAATACCGGGGGATGGGGTCGGGAAGGAAATTATGCCCCACGCTGTTCGAGTAATGGATACAGTAGCAGAAATTCATGGTGGATTATCGTTCGATAAGGTTACATATCCTTGGAGTTGTGAGTATTACTTAGAGCATGGAAAGATGATGCCTGAAGACGGTTTAGACCAATTAAAAGATAGTGATGCCGTCTTTTTAGGGGCAGTTGGTAATCCGCAGCTTGTTCCAGACCACGTGACGTTGTGGGAATTACTAATAAAAATTAGAAGAGAGTTTGAACAGACTCTGAATATAAGACACGCAAAGCAAATTCAAGGTATTCAATCGCCGATTACGAACCCAAATAACTTTGATATTATTGTTGTTCGTGAAAATAGTGAAGGGGAGTATAGTGAAATCGGTGGAACGATGCATAAAGGACCAGATGAAATCGCAGTCCAAAATGCGGTCTTTACACGAAAAGCCTCCGAAACGGCAATGAGATATGCGTTTGAATTAGCCAAAACGAGAAAGAACCATGTCACGAGTGCAACGAAATCAAATGGGATCGTCTATTCGATGCCGTTCTGGGACAGAGTGTTTAACGATGTAGCTAAAGATTATCCTGAAATCGAGACCGCTTCTAATCACATTGATGCATTAGCGGCGTACTTTATTACTCGCCCGTCTAGCTTCGATGTGGTTGTTGCAAGCAATTTATTTGGTGATATTTTAACGGATATTAGCGCAGCTATTATGGGCAGTATCGGGATTGCGCCTTCCGTGAATTTGAATGTAAATGGCAAATACCCATCGATGTTCGAGCCGGTTCATGGGTCAGCACCTGATATTTATGGAAAAGGGATTGCTAATCCGATCGGACAAATTTGGACAGGTAAAATGCTTCTCGACCACTTCGGAGAACACGAAATGGCTGATCTCTTAATGAAATCGATTGAAGCCGTCATTGCAGAAGGTATTAAAACTCCGGATCTAGGAGGAAGTGCATCAACCGAAGAAGTGGCTGATGCGATTGTTGCTCAGTTGAGAAGATCTAATTAGAAAATGCTTGAGAGCAATGCAATAAGGAGACCATCCCCAAGTAATCGAGGGGTGGCCTCCTGTTTTTATGGCTTATTTTTATAGGTTCCGTTAATACGGATTGTTGCTGTACATGCTATTTTAAGTCATTTGAACGATTAATCTTGTTTCGACTTTTTCTCTAATTTGAAGTTAAAATGGCAGACGCCTTCTTTTAAAACGTATTGATCATGATCGACTTCAAAGTTGGGGTTATAGCCTTTCGCAACAGCAGGATCAATCATCTCACAATATAAAATCCCATATTCGTGCATGTTATCATCGGCCCATTGCTGACCAAACGGGCATTTCGTAAAGGTTTGCTCAATGGATTGAGGTTTGAAGATGTTCTCAAATTCAAACAGCTCACTTCGACCCATATCATAGTTTGATAGATAATTTTCAATCGTATTCGGTTTCCCGAGATGTGCGGCCCTGTGTGCAATTCCCTGGCCACGTTCTTCTCCAAACGTACGAACACCTTCTCTGATTATATCTTTACCTTCATCCCCATACACATCTACAACGGCTTTAGTAATTTGCGCAAATAACTTTGCCATTAGACTATAGATAGTTAGGTCGTCATACTTATGCATTTGATCAAACTCTATTGGAATATAATCCGCTAACACATGAACTTCGCCTTCGCGTGTCGCTTGTTCCGCGATATCGTATGCCTCTTGATACCCGAAGCTTTCTAAGCCTTGTTGCAGCAACGATTTTCCCTTTGTACCGTAAGAGGAAGTAACGGATTTCTCTATGTGAGTAAACAGTTTTGCTGTAATTCGATACATCGATAACGGTGGTAATGGAGTCTTGTTTGTTTCCATCTCGCTTTAGCCTCCTAGCCTAGTTAGTTATTATTCTATTATATCTTTATCATTTAAATCATTCAATTCATATAAAGATTAGAGGGATTGATTGGGGTTTTCATTATTAAGTCAAAAATAGGGGGGAGCAGTTCTCCTTATTAGTGGGAAACAATTATGGGAATTGCATCTTTCGGGGGGGACATGTTTTAATGAAAGAATGTAGTTACGAAAAAAACAAATTCTAGCACGACTCGAATGGCAATAGCAGAGTATGAACGCGTCATCATTGCTAAGAGGACTCTGAGGCCCTTATTTGATCAAATATGAACACTTTTTACTGTTTAGGGGACTCAGAAGCCCTTATATCTTAAAATCTAGCATGAAATCACATAGATTAGCTAAAATAAGAGCCTCTCAGTCCGCTAAAGTCTGGAAAATGCCCGATTCACCGAAAATAAGGGCCTGTGAGTCCGCGTAGAATTGGTCAGTTGAGAATATTAAAATGGTTAGTTGAGACGGTTTAAATTTGTTGGTTTATTCATAAAAATAGGTAACATCAGGCACTAGAATTTGTGGTCTTCAAATAGTGCTCGATAAATAGTTTCATATGCATTAGCAATCTTTTATATACATGAGAAATCATTTTGAAAAAGTAATCTTTTGGACAGGTGGGTGAGGCGATTTGGGTATTTTAATAACGATCATTATTATTATTTGTCTTGTTGGTTTTTATATGACGATGCAAGTGACGAAAGAAGATGGTTCCAGTTACAATAGTGAAAAGTCTGCGAGAAATATGACGTACGTTTACGTTTTAGCACCGGTGGTAGTGTTAGTTTTAATTGTGATTATTTCATTAACTGGTGGTTTCTAGGGGGCTAGCTTCTTTCTAAGCAAATGTTACCTTTAGTTTTTTTGATAATTTTTGGCTTCTGTTTGCGCCATACATCGAAAAGTAATAATTGCTCAATGAAAATTGCGAGATCGCTCCAGATAGAGCGGTCTTTTTATGGTGAACAGGATACATTTCATACAATATAAAATTTACCAATTGGGGCACCCTAATGCCATCAATAGATTAACGTTAGTACTAAACATACTCATAAAGTGAGGCGTATTTTTATGAAGGTGAATGTCAAATGGCTGTTTATAATGATTGTGGCTTTCAGTTGTTTAAGTGCCTATACTGTAAGTGCGGAAGATTCAAATGGTTTTGGGCGACCGAAAGCGATAACTTTTACAGGAGAAAATCAAAATTGGCTTGTTGTCCACCAAATGTACCTGATTGGAACTGAAGTAAAAATTCAAACCCAAATTAACTATAAGGGCGATGATGAAAAAATAAAAAATCGACCTTTATTGCACTACTCGATCTTTGATGAGGGAACCAATGTGTTTGGAACCTTTTCGTTGAACCATTCAAACATCTATCAGAGTGAAAAAACGGAATGCAGCGGTTGCAAATTTTTAGATAAGAAAAAAGAAGTGACATTTATCATTGGGGAGTGGGAAGAGTATGAAGAGCGAATAACTCTTAGACGAGAATAG
This sequence comes from Alkalihalobacterium chitinilyticum, assembly GCF_029028005.1. Classification (GTDB taxonomy): domain Bacteria; phylum Bacillota; class Bacilli; order Bacillales; family Bacillaceae_F; genus Alkalihalobacterium; species Alkalihalobacterium chitinilyticum. The sequence continues at coordinate 20,055 of NZ_JAOTPO010000025.1, read as the reverse complement.
TTCAGAGTATAATACCATTTCGACAACGGCGGCTGCTACGGTGGTCGTCTTTTTGTGATTAAAAGTCTTTTAAGATGGATGTAACTTCATATGGAATACCAACGTCTAAAGTTATAGTTTTAGCCAAGTTGTAGGATGGGCCCTTTATGGTGTGGCTTTCGTTATAACTAATTTATTTGTCATTGGGGTTTTATATTTCGTAAAGAAGAGAACAAATACCGTATAACCAAAGGGGAACAAGGAGATGGAAATAAACGTAGGAACAGACCATAGAAACGGTCACTGTGATATCCCCATATGAATATAGGAGCTGCCCCATGTGTTTATGATGAGGCAGCTCTGAGCATTTGTTAATTTCCGCGACAAATTTTATTCTGTTGCGCTATCTGCTATAATTCCGATGCATATTTGTTAAGTTCTTTACTCATTTTTTCAATATCATCAATGAAAGATGAGATTTCTTCTGTTGATAACGCCTGTTCACGTCCTACAGTAACGACCTTCTCTATTGCTGTTGTAATTCCATTAATCGATTGCTTCATGTTTGTTAATGTATTACTAATTTTTTCTGTAGATGAAACCGTTTCGTTTGATAGTTTTCTAATTTCTTTAGCTACTACATCAAAGCCTCGCCCTCTATCGCCAGCGCGTGCTGCCTCTATGGAAGCATTCAACCCTAATAAATTTGTCTGGTCAGCAATCTTTTTTATAAATTTGATCACTTCATCTGTACTCTCCATTTGCTTGGATGCTTGATGCGACTGGTCAAGCAGTGAATTACTTATATCAGAAAGGCCTTCCGCGCTTTTTGATATTTTAGCAATCCTCTCGTTAGCCTGAGTAATTGAAGTCAAGATTTGATCTGCAATGCTTCGTAATTCTTTTTCATTTTGTTCTTGGATTTGAATAGCTAGTGCACCAATAACTTCATTTTTTACAACGATAGGTGCGGCTAATCCTTTAAATGGAAACCCAAAAAATTCAGCAGGAACCTCTTGTTCAATGATTTTATTATTCTTGATACAATCGGCTAATGGTTCCTCAGGGTTAATTTTTATTCCCTTTTTTACTCCAAGATTAATTTTTCGCCCAGGAAAATAGGCAATCCATTCCTCTGTATTGGATATCCCAATTCCTACATCAGGGAGCATGGAATGAATTAGGGGAATTACTTCAAGGTATGCTTCTAATTTTGCTGAGTGTTCTTCCGTAGAGTTGTTTTTGACTGTCGTTACTATTGTCATAAAATAACCAATTCCCTTCTCGTACTTTAATACTATTATATTATAACTATTTAGGTAGTTTTGGCTAATAAAACGAATGATAACGATGACATTGAAACTTTTTGTTAGTCCTATCCGTAAATTATACATATATTAGAAGATTGTATGTTAGGGTAAGAATTAACTAGCGAGAAAAAGTTGATGGGTAAAGGGGAAGAGTAACTTGAAACAATTTTTAATCAAAGTATTGGCAATTTTAGCCATTATAGGTCTATTTTCACTGATGAATTGGATTTTTATGACACAAGGGTGAAGCGATGGAATAAGAGAGTGTTTCTTGTAGTGAATGATTGAATAATTGAGGATTGAGCTAGTTTAATAGGGAAACTTTAATGTTAAAGGCTGAATTTTTTAATTGCAGTTCATAATAAAACGGTTTATTTTTGGCGTAGTAATCTTAATTGATCTCTGGTTTGGGATAAAAGAAAGCTCCTTGCCAGAAGATCTTCGAATGATAGAATGAAAGACGCGGCGAAGGAGGAGGTAACGACCATGGTCTATGGAATAAGACCGCTTAGACTATCAATGATTAGTATGATTTTTGTTCCCCTTTTATGGAGTGTATTAGTCCAGTATTATGGATGGTCTTTTTCTACATTTTTCTCGGTATTATTCATAGTGGTTGCATTAGGTTCCATTCGATTTAAATTAGAAATTAACGATAATCATTTAGTATATGAGGTCTTCATTCTTTTCAAAATATCCATTATAAAAAAAGAAATACACCCTTCGGAGGTCGCTCATTTAAAATTTACACGAGTCGGATGGGCTAAAAAAGCCGCCATATTAAAAACTAACAAAGGAAGCAATATTAGATTAGTAGTTTTAGAACCACCTGAAGCCTATGAACATTTAATGGAGTTCGCAGTCAAGCATGATCTAGACATAGTTAAAACAAAGGATTACTTGATTTTGGAAAGGTATTATAAAGACTGAAATTAGATGCTTGCATGGCAAATAAAGTATTAGTGAAATTTTAGGGCACTGAGAGGCCCTTATTTTAATATATTTCACCATTTTTGAGATGTTGGGGTACTCACAGGCCCTTATTTGCTACTAGTGAGGGGGAAACTATAGATTTTTTGCTAGATAAGGGCCTCTCAATGCCTTATCAATGTCAAATCCTTGATTTTTGCACAAATAGGGTCCTCTCAGTGCCTTATTATTGGATGAACATTGATTTTCTTACAAAATAGTGTTCTCAGTGCCTTTTCTTTGTAAATCATTAACTTTTCAGGGATAGCGTCCTCTCAGTCCGCCTAGCTAATATCATCGCTCAATCCTCGTTGACCTCTAATCTCCTATTTAATTCAATCCGGATAATATAGTATGATATAAAAATGACACTTACAAGAGATACCTAGAAAAATAGATGGGTGTCATTCTTAGCATACATTTTATAGGGGATTGGGGTAAAAGATGAAAAGAACCGTTTTACTACTTTTTACTATTCTATTTTTATTAGGGTGCAGCGAGATACCAGAAGCGGAACCCGTTGAAAAAAGTGCGGAAGAGGTGCAGGAACAAGTTCAAGAAGACGCACCGACAGAAGACGAGCAAGCTGAAGACCAGAGCGAAGAAACTATCGATAATACCACAGAACTTTCTGAAGAAACGACTGCGGATACAGAAGAAGGAAAACAAGGCTTCATTCCAGCACATGTCGTTCGCGTTGTTGACGGTGATACGGTTATTGTAAAGCTAAGCAATGGTCAAGAAGAACGGGTGAGGCTGTTATTGGTGGATACGCCAGAGTCGGTTCATCCGAATAAACCCGTACAACCATTTGGTCCGGAATCAAGTCAGTTAGCGAAAGATATGATGCCGGTAGGAGAAAAAGTCTACCTCGAGATGGATGTCGGTGAACGAGATCGCTATGGCCGCTTGCTGGCCTATGTGTGGGTAGGGGACAAGATGTTCAATGAACTGCTCTTGGAAAAAGGGCTTGCCCGGGTTGCCTATGTGTTTGCACCGAATACAAGGCATGTTGACCGTTTTTATGAAATCCAGAAAAAAGCCCAGCAACAAGCTATTGGTATTTGGAGCATTGAAAACTATGCAACCGACCGCGGCTTTGATGAAAGTGTAGTAGAAGAAAAGAAAGAAACCGCTCCAACTGCAACACCAGCTCCAAAAGCGGGCTGTGACAATCCAACGATTAAAGGAAACCACAGTTCAAGCGGTGAATTCATCTACCACGTACCAGGCGGGCAATTTTATGACAGAACCAATCCAGAGGAGATGTTTTGTACAGAAGAAGAAGCCGTAGCGGCAGGGTATAGGAAGTCGAAGAGGTAAGTTTTATTATTAAGTATGAATATGAAAATTATAAAGGTCATAAAAGTAGGATAGAAGTTATCGGTTTACTTTTTTGATCGTTCAACGGGACTGTCTTCATAGGGGCAGTCCTTTTTGGTGTTTCACTTGCAATTTTCTTAAACTCTTTTGCCTAAATAAAGTCTAATGATTTATCTATGGACGATTTTGTCAATAGCATTTTACTTTTTTCATACATAAAGGGCGATCTGATTGTAAATGTTACCGAAATGTTAGCGGGTATATCTTCAGTCAGTCTAGTAAAAGTAGAGGTTGAGCGTGACGTCTTTATTTTAGGGTACTGAGAGGCCCTTATTTCACCTGAAAACGAATAATTTAAGTCATTAGGGCACTCAGAAGCCCTTATTCCCTATTAATCAAGGGAATTTTATAGATATTTTGCTAGATAAGGGCCTCTCAGTGCCTTATCATTTTTAAATCAATGATTTTTTCACGGATAAGTGCCTCTCAGTGCCCTATTAATTGATAAACCATTGATTTTTTCACTTATCAGGGCCTCCCCAGTCTAGATAACTCAAAAGGACGAGAGAAACTAGCAACAAAGATCAATTTCGACGAGAAACAAAAAGGTGGTTGGAATTGCATATATAGGTAAGTATAAGATGCTATTTTGATAAGTAAAAGATAAAATAGTATAAACGGTGTGGAACATTTTGTTAAACAAAAGTATACGGTTGTCAAATAAAGTTCTCTTTTTAAATAAAAATAAATGAATTGAATTAACGAGATGAAATACTGGAAGAGCTGGGTGTCATTCCGTAACAGCCCTCTTTTTGATCTAAAGGTCAGAATAACACAATAACATAATGATGGTATAGGAGTGGTACTTGATGAATATTCAAGACATAACTAGCGAATTTAAATTAATGGAGAATAAGGAAAAAGCAATAGGTATGTCAGCATATATGAGGAATCGGTTTGACTTTTTAGGAATTCAAACCCCAGAAAGAAGAAAGATTACTTCGAAATTATTCAAAGAGTGGCTAGTAGGTAAGAAACCTATTGACTGGAATATAGTTTTTGACCTTTGGGGGCAGTGCGAGCGGGAATACCAATATGTTGTGATTGATTATTTAGTGAAATCCAAGAAATACTTAGTTGCTGATGATTTAACACAGCTAAAAAGAATGATAACTTCAAAATCTTGGTGGGATACGGTAGATTCCATCGCGAGTGGTGTTGTTGGGCATATTGTAAGGACATTTCCTGAACAGGCTAAGTTCATGGACGAATGGATTGAAGATGACAATATGTGGGTAAGAAGGACAGCCATCTTGCACCAACTATCATTTAAGGAAAATACTGATGAAGAACGACTGTTTTATTATTGTGAAAAGCATGCAGATGATACGGAGTTCTTTATCGCAAAGGCAATCGGTTGGGCATTGAGAGAATATGGAAAAACCAACCCACAATCCGTTATTACATTTGTTGAAAAAACTCCGCTTCAAAAACTTAGCAAACGTGAAGCACTTAAGCATTTGTGTTAAGTTCTAATTTTAGTGTGACTAACGTTGAATAGAAGAAAGTTCAAATCTATTTTTCAAAACAATTGATCAAATGGTTGTAACCTATGAATAGTCATTTTTGTAGGGATTCCTCTTAAAAATAACGGATGTATAGCGTAACAACTGCTATCGCTTATCGTGCTAACGAAGAGAAGATTTTAAATAAAGGAGGAGATTTTATCTATACAATAATAAATAGAATTTCAATTGCAGTGATTTTACTGATTCTAGCTTTATTTTTAGTAGATAAATCAATTTTAGGATTTAATTTTATAGGCGTTATCCCTTTTGTTTGTTTCTTCTTAGTAATTATATATATTAATAAATTAGAGGAAAAAGCTGAAATTGATAAAAAGGTAAAAATAATTGGTTGGATTTGTTTTTGTGCAACTGTATTTATAGGATTATTGCTAATCCTTTCGCTTCCTGAAATTTTTAATACATATCGATTTTAAAACAACAGGAGACGGCATTAAAATGATACACATGAGGATTGAATAGTTTTATTGTCATAGGTATGAGTGAATAAAATAATATTCTTCAACTATCGGTAAGCCTTTCTTAAATTATAATTAAATGAGAACATGATTTTAATTGTGGAGATAATTTCGTGTTTAAATACAATGTGTGTTTTTTAAAGAGTAATGACCGTATATTGTGTTGAATCGTGAAAAACCACCAATTATAGTTTTGGTGAACTCGATTGGGAGGGGATGAACGAAACTAAAAAGTTTCCTTTAACGAACCCTACTATCTAGGATGGAGGGGTTCTTTGCTCTAATAAATAAAACTTAAGAGAAAGCAGCGTCAAGGTATTCAATTTGACTGTTCGACCATAATAGCTTTCAACCCTGCAGAAGTGTGCACCGATAGTCGGGTCCCGTTTCTCCATAATTGATATTCTATTGTAGAAAGGGAGGTTATTACGATGGATTCGCTGGAAAATATGAATGGAGCCTTAAACTATATTGAAGAAAATCTAATAAATGAAATCGATTTTCAGGAAGTGTCGAGAATTGCGCGATGCTCAGAATACCATTTTAAACGGATGTTTTCATTTTTAGCTGGTGTGTCACTTTCTGAGTATATTAGACGACGTCGAATGACGCTTGCTGCTTTTGATTTGAAGCATGGAAATGAAAAGGTGATTGATATAGCCTGGAAATACGGCTACCATTCACCGGATGCTTTTACACGAGCGTTTCAAAGTCTTCACGGAGTTACTCCAACAGAAGCACGTCGCGATGGCCATTCACTCAAGGCGTATCCCAAAATGACCTTCCAATTAACGATTAAGGGAGGAACAGAAATGAATTACAAAATAGTACAAAAAGATGCTTTTCGAGTGGTAGGTTGGAAAAATAGGGTTAATTTGGTACCTGCAGGGACGAACCCAGAAATATCGGAAAGGTGGGAGTCAATTAGTGATGAAATATATACACAAATTGAAGGTTTATCTGACTTAGAACCAAAAGGTATCATCAATGTATGTACGAATTTTTCTGACGAACGTAGTCAAGATGGTGAACTGGATTACTACATTGCCGCAGCTACGACGAAAAAATGCCCAGAGAATCTGGATGAGCTTGAAATTCAGGAGTATACTTGGGCGGTGTTTGAAGTCGAGGGTGATTGGGATAAAGTGCAAGATGCTTGGGAAAGAATCTATTCGGAATGGTTCCCTTCCGCTGGCTATGAGCATATAGAGGGGCCGGAAATTCTGGCGAGTAAAGAGAATAAGAGTGAGATTTGGATGACAGTAAGGAAAAAATAGAGTAGTTGAAATAGATGGATGGAGGAAACCCGATACCCAACAGGTGGTCTTTGTTGTTGTAAACGGGTTTTCTTAAGTTATTCTAGCATTAGTGGTGACAGCTAAGCAACAGTCGTGGTTTCGACCTAAAAAATGAGGCTAGTCAATTTATCGTTCACAAGGTTAGATCTACTAGAAATTGCTATGGTAAAATATCATCACATTTTTCATAATAGCTTCATTTTTTTATTTCAAGTCTTATGTTGATAGAAGAATACATTATAAAAGAGGTTAATGGAGTCCGGCGAATTTTAGGGTACTGAGAGGCCCTTATTTCACCTAAAAACGAGTACTTTTAGTCATTAGCGGACTCAGAAGCCCTTATTTCCTATTTCACAAGGAGATTTCATAGATATATTGCTAGATAAGGGCCTCTCAGTCCTCTAACCTTGTCAAATCATTGATTTTTTCACAAATAAGGGCCTCTCAGTCCGGATAAGTCAAAAGGATCGTTGAAACGAGCAATGGTCAAAGCTAATTCAGGGACCAATCACAATATAAGATGGTATATATGTTAAAATAAGTATAAACTGCTAATCAACTATAGGGCACATACTGTAATGAATAAAAACGCAAGTCGAGCAATAAGATTACTTGTTAGTAGAATTCAAGTTTTCGAGCCTTGGGTGGCAATCGAACAGCGCTAGAGATAGGAGGATGATTATGTGGATCTTTTTGGTCATAATTATTATCGGGCTCGGGACCGTGATTGGGTACTTACAAGAGCAAACCAAACAAAATAAGAGAATAATTGAGCTTCTTGAAGACTTAAATAGAAAAAATTAATAACATTCTGCAGGTGCCGATGGGGTTTAACTTTTGAAAAACAAAGGCAACGATCGCAAGTCATTTAGAATAAACCATCTTCATTTACTTTTCTAGAGGTGATATTTTGACCATTTTAATACCTACTTGGTTAGGTCCTATTCTTTGGATCATCTGGAACTCCATTTTTATTCTATTGTATTTATATATTGTTTGGAAAGTCTTTCAATGGCTTAAGATCAAAGCAAATCATTGGGTGATCGGCGGTATCACACTTCTTGCGCTAATATGGACGAGTAATGTTCTTGAGGGTCAGTATAGGGTATTTTATCCTGCTGAACATGATCTAGTAATTAAAGGGGACGGAAGTATAGTAGAAAACGCTGCGAATAAGCGACTGATTACTACGGACAAAGGTTTATTTGTATTTATTCGTGCTAGTATCCCATTTGAAGATACCATGTCCTATTCATTTGAAACAAAGGATGGACAAAAAACAGATTTCGAAATCATTCTATCTTATTCTGAAACGGATGTAATATCCATTATTCAATCCTTTCAAGCATATAAAGAGCTGGTCGATCTAGAGGATATCTCTTCAATGAAGTACTTTTCCAGTACCGGTTATTACATAGATGTCGTAGAAGAAACATTTACAGAATTAGTAAGCCAACAGATACAACAATATAAAGCCGAAGAACTTACGAATGAAATACGGATGGAAATCGTTAAAACCTTCGAGTCGGAGGTTTTAAATGACCATGAGAAGAATTTGTTTTCAATGGAGTTGAAATAGGTTATTCAAGTATCGTCATTGTGTTTTTCGGGGGGGCGTTCGTGCAAACAGAAAATACGATGATGGGGACGATTACTATTGCCATAATAAATAAAACAAAAGATGCGGATCGCACCTGGCCAGTTTTATACTCGAAGTTATCCTGCTCTATCCTTTTTAACTTTCACCTTGTGATAATGCTAAGCATCACTATTTTTTAATACAGGGGCAAGATCCTCATCTTCCTATTATGAAGCAATACTAGCTGCTAGTAGTTGCTTCTTTTAGTGATTCCGTCGCTTTTCGTTTAGGGGTTGTTTGAATGGTTCCTCCACTTTTTCAAGTAGGGTTTCTTTGACCGGGACAGACGTTTTTTCAACATAACCTAGTATTCTCCTAACTAGCTATAGACGAAATTACAAATATTTGGTATTATGCTAGGAATTTATGTTTTACTTCAGGTGAAAGGATGTCAGGTAGTGAATAAGTTACCGATTAGTATTGCCTTCTTAGGTGGGTTCCAATGGTTATTTTTTATGTTTGCTAATACTGTAGTCATTCCTATTTCCATTGGGGCTGCATTTGACTTAGAACAAATTGAAATTGTGTCTGCTATCCAACGATCGTTTATTTTTACTGGTATCGCTTGTATTTTGCAAGGGTTGATCGGACATCGGTATGCTTTAATGGAGGGGCAATCTGGATTATGGTGGGGTGTCATTTTAAGTCTTGCTGCAACGGCTAGTACATTAAATGTCGAGTTGACTACAATCGGCGGGAGTATCGCTGTTGGAGCGATTATTTCGGGTCTGATCGTCTCGATATTAGGAGCGTTGGGGCTTGGTGAATTGTTGAAGAAATGGTTCACGCCAGTGGTAATGTTCGTTTTTTTATTACTGCTTGCCAATCAATTGATTTATATCTTTTTAAAAGGAATGCTAGGATTAAATGAGAGTGAGTATATTGATGTCCGTGTCGCTAGCTTTTCATTTGTGATCGCAGCGATAACGATTTTTCTGAATGTGAAAGGGAAGGGTGCCATCAGTAATCTTTCCTTACTAATCGGAATGGCAATCGGTTGGATTGGCGCGGTGTTCCTCTTGCAGCATGAAACCGTCAGTTCTGTAAAAACAACACCTTTTCTTACGTGGTTTCCGTGGGGGGCACCGAGTTTTGAATGGGGGATTATCCTGACGGTTGTGATCACTGGGTTACTGAATACAACGAATACGATCGCGACTTTAAAAGGGGCGGAAGATATTTATGAGAGGGAGACTCAACCGAAGCAATATCGGGCGTCTCTCATGCTGTCTGGCGGCTATACGTCAGTTTCAGGGATGTTAGGACTTGTGCCTTATGCACCTTATGCATCTTCACTCGGTTTTTTACAATCGACCGGAATTAAAGAGCGGTTACCGTTTTTCATCGGTTCAGGCCTATTTATCATCATTGGGGCTATCCCCGCATTAAGCGCGTTCTTTTCGACGATTCCTCATAGTGTAGGGAATACGATTTTGTTTGTCGCTTATTTGCAGCTGTTTCGATCGGCGCTTAGAAATATTGAAGGTTTGCAATTCACATCAAAAACGATTTATCGCATTGCCTTTCCGGCTTTGTTAGGGATGTCCATTATGAACCTGCCAGCTGAGGCATTTACGCAAATACCAGTACTCGTTCAGCCACTTGTTTCAAATGGATTATTAATGGGGATCTTAGCAGCCTTATTTAGTGAATTCATCTATTATTTATCACAATCGAGAAAGAAAGTGGTTGAACAGGGGCACCGTTTAGAGCAATAAATACATGTTTATAACAAACAAAAAAAACGAAGCTTTCTTTTTGAAGAAGGCTTCGTTTTAGTATTATTGGGTACAGTTAATGCCGAATGTTCCCCAGGTTTTAAGGGGTATGATTTAACTTCTCGATCATAGACCTTAAAAACTGATGAACTTCAGTGAAATGCCTTTCGATATTAAGGCTCAAAGAAGTAAACTTCCTTTTACCCAAATCAGTCACTTCATATTTCCGTTGTGATCGAGTATCCTCGTCAAGCCACGTACCGTTAATCAAGCCCTCTTGATTCATTTCTCTCAACACTTGATAAAAATAACCGTGGTTATTCATCCATCCAAACCAAATGTTCATTTCTCCATAAAGAGCACCGCCGTGATGGTTTCCTTCGTGAATGAGACGGTAAAGTGAATACCATTGGATCAATGCTTTTACATTAATTAATTTGCTGAGGTATTGTTTATCATCATCAGTCAGTGAAATATCAACGGTTTGAATTTTTCGCTTGGTTATTGTTTCCCTCATATGTTCAACAATGGCAATCAGTTTTTGAAGAGACGGATCAACTCTTACTTTATGATCTTTTAAGTATTTAGTTCCTTCCTGACTGAGGGAAAACACTTTCTTTCTCCCTTGTTTTTGAAACTCGATCAAGCCGTTTTGTTGAAGTTCTTCGATCGTTTTATACACATAGGTTCTCGAACGAGTAGAACTTAAATGATCGTTCCTTAACGCTTCCGATACTTGTCGATAAATTTCTGCAGGATGTGAAGGCGTCTGATTCAGCGACTGTAGGATCATTATGTGGAGAATATCTTTTGAGGAAAGACCTAGCTTCTTCACTGATATAGAGAGTTTTGTCATCGTTTCACCTGCCTTATTTTTTGAGTATTTTTATTTTAACACAAATTAATGTACCTTTAACAAGTATTATGTTACTATCAATATATGTACATACAATATTTTACTGTTCTGCCGATGATGGCTAATTAAAGTGTTTAGTTCATGACACCAGGTAAACAGAATAACCTGGTATTTTACATAGGCTGTGTTTCATCTGCTTTGTTGCTTTTTGACCGTTGTTTTTTATGTGTGAAAAATTACTATCTATGAGAATAGAGACTTACTATTAAAGGTGCGTGTAAATTGAAGGGGGTGGTTCTCTTGCCGAATGATCACTTTTCTCTAAAAAATGGAAAGGAGAGGTTGTATTGTTTCAGGTAGGGGATGAAGTTGTTTATCCGCCGTACGGTGCTGGTTATGTAATTGCTATTGAGGAGAAAACAATTCAGGACGAAAAAGAAAAATTTTATGTCATTGAACTTTTACTTAATGAGCTTAACGTTACATTGCCGTTCAATCTTGTGAACAAAAGAAACATAAGGAGTGTTTTGAGTTTCCGAGATTTAAGTGATGTATTTACTAATCTAATTCATGATAAAACAGAAGTTTCCTTGTTTCCTTTGCACCAAAAGCTTAAGAAGTATGAAAACATCCTAATTAAAGGAGAAATGACTCCAATTGCAAAGGTTATACAAGCGTTAGTACGAAAAAAAGTAAAAAGTAGTTTAAATTCAACTGAACGGGAGCTTTATAACAAGTATTTCAATATGGTAGTTAGCGAGATTATGATTTCCAAAAAAATTCTGACTGAGGAAGCAGAAACATTACTTTATAAAATGTGTAAAGATGAATAGAGGGTGAGTTAGGTGGCTACAACTACTCGTGGAAAGGTATTACGTGAGTTAGAAGGTCGTGGTAGGGGAACCTGCCCATTGTGTAAAAGGAAACGAATTAAATTATTATACGACAATACAGATAAGAACGGACAAACAATAAAAGTTTGTAAGTGCTGTCGTCCGAAAAAAATACTAAAGAAGAAGACTAACTAACGATAATGTATTTATTCTAGTGGAGATTGCATTCCACATCGTAAATTAGTAGAATCATTCGGTTTTAGTGAGGCGTATACGATGTACGACAACGTCTCTATACCAAGTCTCTGTTTTAGAGAGGCTTGAATAGGTGGATAAAAAATCTGAGAGGTTGAATGAATTGGCTAGTAAAGAATGGTTAGAGTGGCAAAGAAAAATAATCTTTGATGAGTATATAAAACCAGAGTTGCAAAAGGATCATAAGGTAAAAAAGACGATTGAGAGCCCCTTAACAAAAAATATTACTGAGGAAAAAAGCATGATGATATTTCCGACCCAAAAGATATACGGTAAGAGAGGATTTATCAATGATCCTTAGAAATGCAGTTATTAATTATTGGATGAAGAATAGAGCTGTTGCTCAGATACATTACCTAAAGAAAAACAAAGTGCAGATTATTGAGGACTTTAATGAGGAAGAAGTTAGTGTTCGAGTAGAACAGTTTTTAGTTAACTATATTGATAGCCTATTAATATACAGTTTGAAGGGTAACCATTTTAAAGAGTTCCCATCACTTCCGTTTGTAATGATTGATAGCAGGGTTACTCTCTATTATCTCAATTCGGAAACTCAGGTTATAACCATTTGTATGCCTGAATATGAAAATGAGGAAATGGGCTATTTCTCCTTTCTATCCCCAATTGGTCTTCAACTATTATTAAAACAAGTAGGTGATAGTGTTACCCTTGGCGAGTGCTCTAAACTTCAAGATGCAACAATTCAAAGTATAGAATTTAGTTCAGTAGAAAACTAGCTTAAAGGCCCCGTAATGGGGCCTTATTGTATAAAGAACGAAGAGGTGTGATCTTCGGAAGGAGGAAGTTCTTCTATGAATGAAAATTTAGCATTAATCGGTGCACGATCTAAGTTGATTAATCAACTGGTTTATTTTGATGATGAGTTAGAACAATTTCTAAATGTATTTGTTACAGCGCAAACCTACAATAAAAGTGAAGTGGAAAGGCGTATAACCGAGTATTCGATAGCGCTTGAAAAACTAATAGCAAACTTTAGTGAAGAGAGTTTAACTTCTATAGTACTTATTGGAAGTAAAATTGAATTACTTTATCTAGATGAAAACGTTATTGAAACGTTTACTATTGTTTTCCCTTACCAAGCGAATGCTGAACAAGATTTAATTTCTTTTTTGTCTCCTGTAGGTTTTCAACTATTGCTATCCCAGCTAAATAAAAAAGTTATACTTCAATTACCTAGTGGGGAGACCGAAGTAATGGTGAAGAAAATTTCCTTTGTAAATAGTGGTTTAGTTGGATAAAGTCTAATAATCTATTATAACGCAATAAGAAATAAGTCAGCATGTCTTGATGCTGGCTTATTTTGATTCCTTTCATAACTAGTTTGAAAACTGTAATTAAATTTTCAACTCCATATTTCTTATATGAATAGAAAATTACAGAACGGTAATAGTGGTAACAATGTTTGACCAACTAATGTAAACAGAATGGATAAAGGGGAGTTTTATTGTGGAATTTTGGAATGGAGCAGAAGATTTACCGATTTATGGCTACTTGATACGAGCAGCAGTTGTTTACGTCTATATTTTTACGATTATAAAAATTCTTGGCCAACGTTCGATGGTCTCATTTCACCCGATTGATTTTATTTTTGCTGTGATTATTGGGGATATTGTCGGTGAACCTCTATCGACGGGTGACCTGCCTCTTGGCGGTCCTTTAGCCGCGGCATCGTTAATAGTTGCCTTACATTTATCCCTAACTTTTCTAGCACTCAAAAATGTGAAAGTCCGACGGGTAGTTGAAGCTGAACCGATTGTCATTATTAATAAGGGAGAAATCCTAGTAGACCAAATGCGTAAGGCGAAACTAACGGTGGAGGCATTATTAATGGATTTGCGACTAAATCAAGCCCATGATATTACAGAAGTGGATTATGCGATATTAGAACCGAATGGGCAAATTAGTGTCATAAAAAAATCAAAATATGACGCCCTGACCCCAAGTGATCTTGATCAGAACCCGACTGAAAAAGGATACCCGTCCGTATTAATTTTAGAAGGCGAAGTCAATCATTCCAACTTAACGAAATTAGGTCATAACATGGCTTGGTTAGAAGAAATAGTTCATCAACATGGCTATGAAAGCATTCAGGAAGTCTTCTTATTAACTGCAGATGAGAGAAGTGATAAGGTTTATGTAAGTGGCCGTACAGTAAAAAGAGTAGTGTAGCAAGTACTGCGTTTTTACATAGAACTTCGTCACTTCCGGCGGGAGAAAATAGTAACCAAGTGGCAAAGGTTGATACCCGTTTACGCAGTATAAGTCGAAAAATTTTATATAAAGACTGTCCTTCGTCGAATGAAAACATGAGCGCAACGAAGGACATTTCATTTTAATGATTGTTTGGGTGTTTTAGTTGAGACTTGCTGCCACGTCTTGAGTTGTATTCATTACCTTTGTTGTTGTCGCCAATTTCGCGGCCAAATTCAGTGTCTAATTTTCCGTGTCTTTCCGGAGCGCTTTGGTTTTTACTGCCACCTTTATTATTACGCTTTGTCATATGTACACCTCCCATCGTTTACAGAGGTTATTATTCCAAGGTTTTCTCGTTTCATGACTACAACTTATAAAATGAGTATGTAAGGGAAGAAACAGGTTCATAAAGAGCAGTTCTGAACCAATATTTCCAGAATGAGGAAGAAACGGGATCATAAAGCGCGATTCTGATCCGTTATTTCCAAAATGAGGAACAAACGGGATCATAAAGCGAAGTTCTGAACCAATATTTCCAGAATGAGGAAGGGACGGGATCATAAAGCGCGGTTCTGATCCAATATTAAGCTATACCCTCAAAAAGTATTTAGAACACGAATACCATAGTTATTCGTGTAATTATAGCGAGTTTAGAATAATTAAATTGAAAAAATACAGACGAAATTCTGATGAAAAGAATATGATTTAACTGTAAAAGGAGTTGTGCATTATGGTTGGAGTAGAGCTTAATATGGTTGTGAAAGACAGTTTAAAAGCATTGGAGTTATACGAAAAAATATTTGAGGTCGAGCGAGTGGAAGTTTCAGACTTTCCTCGTGGCGAAAATGAGGCAGTTTTTACTCTATATGGCTTTCAGATTCATATGTTAGATGAAAACCCGCAATTTCATTTGATTGCACCTAATCCTGACGACCCTAAAACGAGTTGGGTGAATGTGACTGTACCAGATATTAAGGACATCTATACTAAGGCGATGGGATTAGGTTGTACAGAAATTCAACCGGTAACTGAGATTGCTGACTACGGGGTATCGAACGCCATTTTCATGGATCCTTTTGGTTACATTTGGATGCTGCATCAAGTACATAAAGAGGTTAGTCATGAAGAACGAATAAAGCTTTGGGAGGAAAAAAGGGACAAGTAACAGTGGGGCGGTTACAAGTAGATAGGTAGTGTTTTATTAATTTTTGCTGTAACATTTCATTTTATTTAGGAGAGAAGAATATGGACGTTTTTGCAGAGTATTTAACAGGTATCGATCACCCTGAGCATCGTGAACGAACAGAGGAAGTTTTGTCGTGGATTACAAATAAATTCGCCAATCTTGAACCACAAATCAAGTGGAATACGCCAATGTTTTCAGATCACGGCACCTATATCATCGGGCTTTCCATAGCGAAGAAACATATGAGTGTTTCACCCGAAGAGGTTGGCATTACCCATTTTGCCGATGACATTGCACAAGCTGGCTACAGTGCTACCCCAGGTTTGTTTCGAATTCCATGGAATAAGCCGGTCAATTACGAACTACTTGAGAAAATGATTGAATTTAATATTCAAGATAAAGCAGAATATACAAGTTTTTGGCGAGAATAAAAAACACATTGTAAATACAGTAGTTAATAAAATCATTCTTTACTATTTCAAACGAATATCAAAGTTTGTTGACCTGGTAACACAAAAAAGGATAGATAAAGCAGATAAAACTGCCTTCCTATCCTTCTTTTTATCTTAATTACCGGAGTATGGATATCACCTAATTATTGTTGATCGTACTCTAACAGCTCTGAAACTGTTAAAAAAGTATAGCCTTGCTCTTTTAACGAAGTAATAATACCTTCTATGGACTGAAGTGATTCTCTTCGGCTTTCATACATTACATGCAATAGAATAATAGACCCAGGTTCTATATTTTCTACAACATGCTCTACAATTTTATTGGCATCACTAGCTATGTCCGGATAGGTTTCAGGTTCTATATTCCATAATACCGTTTTTCTTTCGTCTTTTGATAAATAATACGGCAGCAACACCAATCTTCTTCCAAAAGGAGGACGAAATGTAATTTCACCTTCATAACCGGTCAGGCGGATCCATTCATCTGTTTTCGCGATCTCATCTTGGATAAAAGATGGTGATTTAAAAACCATACGTTGATGTGAATAGGAGTGATTACCAATTTCATGCCCATCTCGTACAATAGTTTCCGCTTTAGTAAAGTAGTTTTCAATTTCATATCCCGTTAAGTAGAAAGTACCTTTTACATTATGTTCTCGTAATATATCTAATACTTCCCCAGTGTTTACTCCAGGTCCATCATCAAAAGTCAATGCTACTACTTTTTCGTTTGTTTCTACACTTGTAATCAGACCTCCGAAAAATTGAAAAGATCTTGATTGAGATAATTCGTTTAAAAAGTAACCTATACCGATAAGTAGAATGATTGCAATAGAGACACTTATGATTATCTTTTTCATATATCCTCCAAAAAAATGACTTTTCGTTCGTATAATACTAAATTAGAATCATTTGGTCTACAACTGATTGTTCTATTTGTATATCTTTATTTTTATCCTACATGAAGGGGTGAATCGTTTTGGAACAAAAGATACTTGAACGACTTAACGATCTATATCCAGTTGATTTTATTAAAGTTGAACCAGTAACAAATGAAATGTTTCGGTGCACTGCTGAACACGGATATTACTTCGCAAGAATTACAAACTATAAAAGTTTGGACGAACAGTTAGAAGAAGTTAATTATACAAATTACTTATGTAACGAAGGATTAGGTGTGCCGCCAACGATTGGCATGAGAACGAGGAATATGCTTTTCTCCACTATATTCCAAAAGAAGAATCGGCGATCAGAGAAATTGCCAAAGAGGTTTTATCGACTATAAAAGAAATCCCAAAAAGCCATTATCGTTGAATATGGACAGGAGATTACAAAAGCAATCATTGAGGGGTACCAAGAGGAAAATGACCTAACCTCGGAAATGCTAGATAAACTTCCTCTTTTTATTAAATTAAAAGAAATATTTGAATACAGCTTAATGCACATGTACTGGAATAAAGAAAAGTTAACAGAAGAACAGATCAGAATTATGAACCATTTATGAGTTGTTTAATGGATGTAAGACCATTTTATCTGGAGAGCATGATGCTATTTTTATCTTTATAGAAACGATGGATGAAATGGTGAATTATACTCGAAAAGTGATTAATGACGGCCAATTACAAGAAAAAGGTTATTTATTTTTTGCTTATCCGAAAAAAGGCAACAAACGCTATACTACATACATTCACAGAGACGAGATCTTTCCAGCTATGAAAGTTGACGAAGATGGATACGTGGAAAATAGTGAAGTGAAATTCTCACGAATGGTGAGTATGGATGATGTATTTACTGTCGTTGGATTAAAACGTGAAAAAAGGAAAACTAAAAACTCGTCTGCTGCTAGTCAGTGTGTAGCCGATTATGAGGATCATGTGAAAGATGTAGAAAACTTTTTAGGGGATCACCCAAAGGAACTAACGTTTTATCAAGAACTAACACCAGGTTACCAAAGAGATTGGGCACGTTATATCTTTTCTGCCAAGCAACAAAAAACGCGTGAGAAACGTCAAGAACAAATGGTCGATATCTTATCACAAGGGTATAAATCAGTTGATTTATTTAGACAAAAAAAGAAGTAGAATTAAAGTTGGAGCACTGTTGGACCTAATGAGTCATAAAGTCTTATATGTAAAGGAGTGATCCAATGGGTTATTATGACCTTACAAAAGAGGAACGTGTTCAATTTTACAACAGCATGAAAGACGAGATCTTAATTGATATTACAGAGAATAATCTCCAATACATTCCCATGTATTCATCCAATAGTGATACTTACATTCGAAAAAATACGTATCTTATACTGGGGCGCTTGTATGATACAAACCCCTCATTTCAAAACAGAATCATTCAAATCCTTAGGGAATTAATGAAGAGTGAAAATGAAAAAGTTAGACAAACAGCAGTGAACGGCCTTGGTGAAATTGGTAAAAAGGATGCAGGAATGGTTCTGGAATGTTTTGAAACTGCTCTAGTTGATCAACATCATTCTGTAAGAAATGCTGTAATTGGTTCCCTAAAAAAGATGGGACAAGCTAATCCAAAACCCATACTGTCTTTTGCCAAAAAGCATCTGCATCATCCTGAGGCAGAAATTCGAAGAGAAGTTATTCATGGAATAGAGCTAAGAGGTAGAACACACCCAGAGGAAGTATTACCATTACTTGAAGAAGTGCAGTTTGAAAAAGTAAAACGTGTAAAAAATATGGTAATCCACGTATTTGGTCAAATCAGCTATAAAAAAGGATGCTTAGAAAAGGTCGTTTCTGCTCTTCTTAAATGGGAGAACAAAGAGCTTGTGAACGAGGCATTGGTGGAAATTTTAGACGTCCATGTTCGCTATCAGGATTTTAGTGATAAAACATATCAAAAAGCAAAGGAGTATATTGATAGCCATTTTAATTTATATTAAAGGAAAAGGATAAAAGGAAGGATATTATGAACATTTAAGGACCAGAACTCACCCGAAAATTTGAAAGCGTATTTGGCAAAGGCGTTTAACTGAGAACAATTAGAAGATTAACTAGAAGATTAATTACTTATTAGTTCTTCGCAAACTTATTTTGTTCATTTTAATAATGAAGTTGCTGGATATTTAAAAGTTAATTTCTTATGATGCCAGTCTGCAAAGATGGAAATAGGTATTGATAGTACGTTAATAAGTTGTGTAATAGAACCTACGTAAGACTTAAACTTCATCAACAGCTTGTTTTTTTCTTTATACTATGATAAATTTATAAATCTGTCGCATAAAAAGTAAATATTATTTTTAGTGATTGCGCAGAACTTTGTAATGTGATAAATTATTTCTTGTCGTCATCAAACGTTGTGCTTTTAAGTTTAGTTAAAGCAAAACGAGCGGATAACTTTTTAAATAGTACTTGCGATGAGAATTATATTGTGGTAAGATAACAATTGTCGCTAAAATAACGAAGGTTAACGATTTGAAGTATTAATAGTTACAGCAATAACTTATCTCAAAAAGATGTTGCGCAGAATTAAATGTTATGTTATGATAAGTCTTGTCGCTGACAAACGACATGCAAAAAGTTCTTTGAAAACTGAACAAAAAGCCAAGCGAAATAAATGAGATACATGATATCTCGTCAATCAACTTCATTATATATGAAGTAGTCACTACGGTGACAAATGAGCTATATCAAACACTTTTATGGAGAGTTTGATCCTGGCTCAGGACGAACGCTGGCGGCGTGCCTAATACATGCAAGTCGAGCGGACCTCATAAGAGCTTGCTCTTATGAGGTTAGCGGCGGACGGGTGAGTAACACGTGGGCAACCTGCCCTGTAGACTGGGATAACTTCGGGAAACCGGAGCTAATACCGGATAATCAATGACACCACATGGTGTCATTGTAAAAGTTGGGATACTAACACTACAGGATGGGCCCGCGGCGCATTAGCTAGTTGGTGAGGTAACGGCTCACCAAGGCGACGATGCGTAGCCGACCTGAGAGGGTGA
>NZ_JAOTPO010000024.1 GCF_029028005.1 Alkalihalobacterium chitinilyticum | reverse complement strand
AGATGAGATTTCCCATTACGTTAAGTAAGTAAGACCCCTTAGAGATGATGAGGTTGATAGGTCTCGGGTGGAAGCGTGGCGACACGTGGAGCTGAGAGATACTAATCGGTCGAGGACTTATCCAAATGAATAAAGCGTTGAATTCATCTAGCCATTATCCAGTTTTGAGAGAACCACTCTCAATTTAATAAGGATTTATTAAAATACAGTAAAATTGTTAGAAGCGAGAAGTTCGAAGCTTATCACAATTTTAATAGTCTAGTGGCGATAGCGAAGAGGTCACACCCGTTCCCATGCCGAACACGGAAGTTAAGCTCTTCAGCGCCGATGGTAGTTGGGGGCTTCCCCCTGTGAGAGTAGGACGTCGCTAGGCACAAAGCACAATCCAAATGGGTTGTGCTTTTTTAGTATGAAAAAAGGATGAGTAAGCTTCAGGCGGTGAAGAGCTTTGGCTCGAAGAGGCAACCCCTTCAAAGGATCAGCCGATGGAAACAACGTGTGAAAGGTTCGAAGCGAGACAACATGTTGCCCTGTGAGAGGAAACCT
Organism: Alkalihalobacterium chitinilyticum; assembly: GCF_029028005.1. Lineage (GTDB taxonomy): Bacteria > Bacillota > Bacilli > Bacillales > Bacillaceae_F > Alkalihalobacterium > Alkalihalobacterium chitinilyticum. The sequence goes on along the minus strand of NZ_JAOTPO010000024.1, from coordinate 60,843 downwards.
TTCTTTTCGTAGAACAACATGAGGGGCATCGAAGGTGAGACTTCATGGATTACGTCCTCGTAGGAAAGAAAGGTTTAAAGGGACGTCGCTAGGCACAAAGCACAATCCATATCATTTATTTTCAACTTCGGTCAATTTATTTTTAACTTTAGTCTATTTATTTTCAACGTTGCCGATTTTTCATTCAACTTTTTCACTTTATCGATTTCTCGACAAAAACCTACAAAATTCATCACTTCTACGATGAAAAGATCGTAGAGAACCATACGACAAACCTAATTTACACATTAATCTTAACTCATCGGCAGCGAGGATAACTCATCGGTTATTACGTTCCCGTATGAAGAAAAGAACATTAGGTAGAAGGCACAACAATACGGTTTTGTGCTTTTTTAGTGTTAAAAATGACTAAAGAATACGTTTCATCAATATATCATCGAGTTACGCCGATATATTGAAAATCATGTCTTTATCAAGCTACATATATAACAGCATAAAAAAATGCACTTTCCGTGTAAGACAGACACAATGCGATAAAGGGGAACATATAGTAAAGAATAGGCCTAGGTATTTGCTCACAAAAGTAAAAGAATATTTTAAAAAATGTATAGTTTTCGATCAACTTGTCCATTAATTCATAATGGGGGTGATTGTTATCGATAACTTAAAGGTAACGAATACAGGTCACAAGCAATGTGTCGTATGTGATCAGGAGAAAAGTGAAGGAATTCATTTGGTTGAACAATTTATTTGTGAAGATTGTGAAAGGCAGATTGTACTAACAGACCCAGATGACTTGTTCTATCATTACTACTTAAAGAAGATGAAAAAGATAAAGATACCAACAATTAATTAAAAGAGGCTGACTCAAATATTGTGTCATACATCTTATATGCGAAGTGAAGCGCCCAGGAGAGGCCTTCATTATCGTATATGTTTTAGAAGATGAGACACGTATGAGTCAGCCTTTAGTATTTATTGAATTTAAAACACTTTTATGTACAGTGTGGCAGGCATATTTTGATGAAATGCTTTATAATAGAAACCAAATATATTACAAAGGAATGCCATATGACAAATCAACAATTGACGCCGCTTTTTTCAAAGCTGATGGAACATCTTCATAAAAAGTCTTATTCATTTCACGTTCCTGGGCATAAGTGGGGGAGTGTATTTCCTGAAATTGGAAGGGGATCATTTGCTTCCATACTAAAACTCGATGCGACAGAACTGAATGGATTAGATGATCTCCATGATGCGCAAACCATTATAAAAGAAGCCCAACAATTATTAGCAGATGCATATGGTGCAGCATCATCCTATTTTTTAGTGGGTGGCTCAACGGTTGGGAATTTAGCGATGATCCTATCTGTTTGTAAAAAAGATGAGATCATTCTCGTTCAAAGAGACAGTCACAAGTCAGTAATGAATGGCATACAATTAGCACAAGCAACACCCATTTATTTAACACCGAATTACGATGAAGATACTAGATTATCAACAGGTGTCAGCTTGGAGACGGTTATCGAAGCTATTCAAACTTATCCTAAGGCGAAAGCACTTTTTTTAACGAATCCGAGTTATTACGGGATTACGACAAATTTAGAAGAAATCATTAAAACAGCTCATCAGAGTAATATCCCAGTACTTATTGATGAAGCACATGGTGCTCACTTTGGATTGGGAGAAGGGTTGCCAGCGGCAGCGCTCAGTCAAGGTGCAGATGTTGTCGTGCAGTCGGCACATAAGACGTTACCGGCAATGACGATGGGTTCTTTCTTACATGTTAACAGTGCATTCATCTCTAACGAAAAAATAGCGTACTATTTACAAGTACTCCAATCTAGCAGCCCTTCGTATCCCATATTGGCATCTTTAGATTTAGCCAGATATTATGCAGCGAATCTAAATCAAGAAGAAATATCGGCGATTGTAGAAAGCAGTCAACAGTTTAAAAATCAACTAAAAGAAATTCCTCAGATCACTGTTGTTGAGTTGAAGGAAAGTGCTTCTTTGACAACAGATCCATTAAAGATTACTTTAAGAACGAACTGTGAATTAACTGGAATAGAAATTCAACGCTTATTAGAAGAAAAGAATATATATATAGAGTTAGCAAACGAGGAGTTATTGCTTCTTGTATTACCTTTGGCACCTTTTAAAGAGACCCAATCTATCCTGCCAGTGCTTAAAAGTGTTTTAAAGCCATATAAGGTGAAAGAAAGAATAAGCAGTCATCAAAAAGTAGAATTACAACGACTTTCATCACTCAATTTAACACAAGAAGCAATGAGCAGTTATGATACGAAAAATGTACGTTTAGAGGATTCAGCAGGTTATCTGATTGCAGAACCAATTATTCCCTATCCACCAGGTGTGCCGATTTTGATACCAGGCGAAACTATAACTGAAGAAAAGATTGCAACTATTTTAAAACTAATCAATGCAGAAACCCGCTTTCAAGGTCATACGAACTTAAAAGAAACGGGAGTTAAAGTTTTTATTATAGATGAGAGAAAAGAGGACGAAGAATGAGAAAGGGTTTATTTATTACAGCAGAGGGTGGAGAAGGCGCTGGGAAAACATCCGCTTTATCGAAAATATATGACTATTTAATAGATAACGGCTACGATGTTGTCATGACAAGGGAGCCAGGTGGAATTAAAATCTCTGAGGAAATCCGTTCGGTGATCTTGAATGAAAAACATACTGAAATGGATGGAAGAACGGAAGCATTACTATACGCTGCTGCAAGACGACAGCATTTAGTAGAGAAAATCGTTCCAGCCTTAGAAGAAGGCAAGATTGTTCTGTGTGATCGTTTTATTGATAGTAGTTTAGCATATCAAGGGTTTGCTAGAGGTATTGGTTTTGAGAATATATTAATGATTAATAAAATGGCTATAGATGAATACTGGCCGGATTTAACACTTTATTTTAGAGTCGATCCGGAAGTCGGCTTAGCAAGAATTGCAAAAGATAAAGGCAGAGAAGTGAATCGTCTGGACCAAGAAAATGAGACTTTTCATAAGAAAGTGCTCCAAGGCTATGATCAGCTAACGAAATTGTATAAAGACCGCATACAAGTCGTTAATGCCAATGAATCTTTTGAAAGCGTGTATTCCAGCGCTCTTCTAATGATCGAACAACATTTAGAGAAGCGTTAAATAAAGACTGAGGAGGTATGTGTAGTGAAGTTAATTATAGCTGTTGTCCAAGATAAAGATAGTAATCGCCTGTCAGAGGCACTAGTAAAGACGGACTACCGAGCAACGAAACTTGCAAGTACAGGTGGTTTTTTAAAAGCAGGAAATACGACTTTTTTAATTGGGACTGAAGATGAGAATGTCGATGATGTATTGGAAATCATTAAGGACAATTGTAAAAGCAGGGAACAACTAGTGGCCCCTATTTCACCAATGGGCGGAAATGCCGACTCGTATGTTCCTTATCCAGTAGAGGTGCAAATTGGTGGTGCAACGGTATTTGTTTTACCAGTTGAACAGTTCGAGCAATTTTAAAATAAAAGGTGTTGGGAATTAATGACGTGGGAGCAGCTTAATCAAACTCAACATAAGGTTGTCCAAATATTAACGAATAGTATTACTAAAGATCGCTTAACCCATGCCTATGTTTTTGAGGGAAGCAGAGGTACAAGGAAAATGGAAGTCGCTCTGCAACTAGGGAAAAGTTATTTTTGTAAAGAAAAAACGACTGCTGAACCGTGTGGTCAGTGCTCGGATTGTAAACGGGTCGCTTCTGGAAATCATCCCGATGTTCACCTGATCTCACCCGATGGGCAATCCATTAAAAAACAGCAAGTAGAATTACTGCGAACTGAGTTTTCTTACCGTGGAATGGAATCAAGTCAGAAGTTTTATATTATTAAACATGCAGAGAAAATGACTCCAAGTGCTGCAAATAGCTTGCTTAAGTTTCTTGAAGAACCTGAAGCACCTACTATTGCAGTGCTTCTTACTGAAAATTTACATCAAATGTTAAATACAATTATTTCACGAAGTCAAGTCTTATCCTTTACGCCGCTTTCTAATAGAGAGATGGAAAAGGTGTTAGTAGATGAAGGTCTATCACGCCCTATAGCAAAAATTCTTACGGAAATGACTTCCAATCTAGAAGATGCACGCCAACTTTGTCAGGAAGACTGGATTGTACAAGCACGTAATGTAGTGTTACAATTAACGGAAGAGGTCTATTCTCGCCCCCAGCAAATGTTCTTTACCCTTCAAGAAAAGTGGTTACCGCACTTCAAAGGAAAAGAAGAGCTTGGGTTAGGAATTGATTTATTGCTCTTATGGTATAGAGATTTATTATACACACAGCTTGGTGAAAAAGATGGTCTGATTTTTGTAGATCAACTGGAACGCCTTGACCACCAAGCGTTATATAGCTCACAAGAGAAAATTTCCAGACAAATGTCGGCTATTTTTGATGCAAAGAGACATCTGAGTTCAAATGTAAATCCGCAATTATTAATGGAGCGGCTTTTGCTCAGATTACAGGAGGGATAGTTGATAGTGCATCATGTCGTAGGTGTTCGCTTTAAAAAAGCGGGTAAAATTTATTACTTTTCCCCTGGTGAATTCGAGTTACCTAAAGGTGAATGGGTAATTGTCGAAACATCAAGAGGGGTGGAATATGGAAGGGTAGTCATTGAAAAAAAGGAAGTCGATGATAACGATGTCGTTCTTCCGTTAAAGCAAGTTCTTCGTATTGCTGATGAAAAAGACAAACTAATTGTCAATGAGAATAAAGAAGCCGCGAAGAAAGCTTTCAATGTTTGCCAAGAAAAAATAATAGAACATCAACTAGATATGAAGCTTGTTGATGTAGAATATACGTTTGACCGCAATAAAGTTCTGTTTTATTTTACAGCTGATGGAAGAATTGACTTCAGGGAGCTTGTAAAAGACTTAGCAGCTATATTTAGAACCCGAATTGAATTACGTCAAATTGGTGTTCGAGATGAAGCCAAAATGCTAGGTGGAATTGGTCCATGCGGGCGAGTTCTTTGCTGTTCATCGTTTTTAGGCGATTTCGAACCTGTCTCAATTAAAATGGCTAAAGATCAAAACTTGTCGTTAAATCCGGCAAAAATTTCAGGGTTATGTGGTCGTCTCATGTGTTGTTTAAAATATGAAAATGATCATTATGAGTCTGTTAAACAATCTTTACCTGATATTGGGAAAGAAATTAAAACGCCAAATGGACGAGGTAGAGTAGTGGGGCTTAACATTTTAGAGCGTATTATTCAAGTTGAGTTATTTGAACAACAACGAATCGTTGAATTCACACTTGAAGAGCTTTTTGAAGAAACGGTTTCGACCCAAGTCACAGAGTAATGAGGTGGGAAACGTGGATAAAAAGGAGATTTTCTCACAAGTTAGTTCAATTGAAGAGCGAATTGGCGGTTTACACGATGAACTCCGCGGTTTAAAGGAACAGCTTGCGCTACTCATTGAGGAAAACCACTATTTAAAGGTGGAGAATGAGAATTTAAGAAAACGCCTTAATGAAACAGTTGAACAAGAAGAAGCGATTGAAGAAAGAGATCCTGCGAAGAAGAAACCAGTAGGTGAAGGGTATGATAATTTAGCTAGGTTGTACCAAGAAGGGTTCCACATTTGTAGTACGGATTACGGTAGTATCCGTAAAGATGATTGTCTCTTTTGCTTATCATTTTTTAATCAAAAATAATCGAACAGCTATTTAGGATGACTCAAAAATGTTTGATCTGTTGTTTACAATAAAGCCTTGCTAATTACAGCAGGGTTGTAGCAGAAGGTCTGGACATTTTACTGGGTCATCTTTTTTTTAGAGTTATAATTGTGAGTGTTAGTGTACAATAGGACTAACGCAATGAAATCTGGAGGAAGTAATGGTTACAATACATACGAGTGAAAGAATAGATTATTTACCCAACCGGTCCTTGCAAATTATACAGGCTAGTGACGTATTTTCATTTTCAATGGATGCCGTTTTACTAGCTAAGTTCGCTTATGTCCCGATCCAAAAAGGAAAGATTATCGATTTATGTACAGGAAACGGGATCATCCCATTTATGTTAAGTACGAGAAGTAAAGCCTCGATTACTGGGGTAGAAATTCAAGAAAGATTATATGATATGGCTGTTCGGAGTAATGAACTTAACCAACTTTCTAGTCAGATCGATTTTGTTCAAGCCGATATTAAGTCATTGCCTCCAGAAATTTTAGGTCAAGAATACGATCTGGTCACATGCAACCCACCTTATTTTGAGAAAAAAGAATTATCCGATCGCAATGTAAATATACATTTTCAAATAGCACGGCATGAGATTTATTGCACATTAGAAGATGTTATACAAGTCTGTTCAAAATTAGTAAGACAAAAGGGAAAGGTTGCTCTCGTTCATCGACCAGAAAGGCTGACGGATATCTTTGAGCAGATGAGAAAATATCGAATTGAACCTAAACGAGTTCAGTTTGTTCAACCGAAGGCTAATAAAGAAGCCAATATTGTGCTAGTTGAAGGAATTAAAGACGGGAAACCTGGCGTTAAATGTTTACCGACTATTATCGTCTATGAAGATGAAAAAACGTATACGAAGGAGTTTCAAGCCATCTATTATGGGTAATCATTATGTATATATGATTCGGTGTCAAGATGACTCGCTCTATACAGGATATACCAATAATATTGAGCGCAGAATCCAAATGCACGAAGCTGGAAAAGGAGCAAAGTACACTCGCGGGAAGGGCCCATTTGTACTTGAATTTTGTCAGGAGTATTTGACGAAAAAGGAAGCGATGCAATCAGAATATGCGATCAAACAACTTTCAAAACGAGACAAAGAGCGTTTAATACAAGAAGGGAAGTTAAATGATGTGGCAGCAAAAGAGCTTTGAAGAAAAAGAAGAAGATATAGGAAGTTTGTATTTAATACCAACTCCTATCGGGAACTTAGAAGATATGACGTTTCGAGCGGTCAAAATTTTAAAAGAAGTAGATGTCATTGCAGCAGAAGATACGAGACAAACGAAAAAATTATGCCTTCATTTTGATATCGATACTAAACTTGTAAGTTATCATGATCATAATAAACGAGGGAGCGGGGAGAAGTTACTCCAAACTCTAAGAGAAGGACGAAATGTGGCTTTAGTAAGTGATGCAGGCACACCTGCTATTTCAGATCCTGGTTATGAACTCGTTGTAGATTGTCTAGCAGAAGAAATTTCAGTTATTCCTTTACCAGGAGCAAATGCAGCCATTACAGCTTTAATTGCGTCAGGACTTAATACACAGCACTTTTACTATTATGGTTTTTTAAATCGACAAAAAAAAGAGCGGAAAAAGGAATTAGAGCAGTTAAAGAATATTCAAGTTCCGCTTATTTTTTATGAATCTCCTCATCGTTTAGAAGAGATGTTAAAGCATGTGCTAGAACAATTAGGTGATAGGAAAATAGCCATTTGTCGCGAACTAACTAAGAGATACGAGGAATTTATTCGTGGAACAATATCTGAGGTCATTGAATGGAGTCAATCTTCCCAGGTCAGAGGGGAATTTTGTGTAGTTGTCGATGGAGCAAGTGAAGTACTGCTCACAGAAGACGTATGGTGGGAGAACTTTTCAATAAATGAACATGTTGAACATTATATAGAAGAGAAGCAGATGAGTAGTAAGGAAGCCATTAAGGAAGTAGCTAAAGAAAGGCAGTTACCGAAGCGTGATGTGTATGCAGAATACCATAAGTAAAAAAGAGAAGGCTCTGCATTTGCAGAGCCGCGTTTTTTATATCAACTTATTTATTCGTTTTTTCTAAGTAACTAGAAAGCTCATCAATGATTGCTTTAGCACCTTGAGGACTTAAGATGATTTTTCCGTCAGCAATTGAAAGGTTGTCATCAGATACTTCCCCAGTAATTTGACAAGTCATATTTGGCTTATATTTCTTTAAAATAATACGGTCGTTATCAACATAAATCTCTAATGCATCTTTCTCTGCAATATCAAGTGTACGGCGAAGCTCAATTGGAATAACTACCCGTCCTAACTCATCAACTTTACGAACAATACCTGTAGATTTCATGTTCTTTTCTCCTCCCAATGTTTGGTTATATCTTGTTTTATTGATGTCATTTTTCGACAAAATTCTTTATAAACCAAGAATACCAGTGTTTCCAAAACAAGTCAATTCATTTTTTTTACAAATTTAAGTATATCGCTAGTAATTTTTTCTAATTTTTATGTTAAGTTGTTGTATAACAAGGGTTTTAAAATGAGAGGTGAGTGTGGTTGTTAGAAGTACAAAGACATTTAATAGAAAAAATGACAAAAATGGATAGTGAACTGCGTATGAAATATGGAAATAAGCAAAGTGTTAATTCGACAATTCGACAAAGTTTATTCGACAAAAATGGACAGTTTCGACAAATGTCTCGTAGTGAAGCTGATTTTTTGTCGAACTGGATTGCCGAACTAGAGGTAGCAGCTGTTGATGGTTCGGTTAATCAGACAAAAGGTGAATATCCTCATGTTATCTATTTCTTTCAAGCACTGGCACGAACCATTAAAGGAAAAGAAAAATGGGAATTTGATCTATACACTCCTTTGCTGGAAGAAGTCGAAGAAACGATTGAAGAGGAAATTGAAAGTCAAAAGCGAGTCCGTTCATCAAAAATGGCTGAATTAGAATTGATGGTGGCTAAAGCGATGATGGAAGAAGGATCTATCAAACTTATTTTAATGGATGGTTCACTTACACATTATGCCATTGATGCACCAAAACTTTGGCAAGAAGTAAGAGAGCTGGCGCTTTTGAATAATGTTCTTATCGCCGGTGTTACAGAGGAAGTAGGTACAAGCTTTTTGTATCAGGTTTTAGAGCTGGAGTTTAATGAAGCACAGGGTCAACAGTTGGTGTATGACCGAGATTTGTTATTTGGTGTATTAAAGCAAGGTGAGATGTTGTTTCTTGAAAAAGCTCAACATAAACCCCATGTGCATACAGCATGGCTGAGGCCTTCGACGGATCCAGCTGTAATTGGTGTCGATGTATTAATTGAACAAACAGAAGAAATCAATCGAATTTGTGACTTTATTTTCTCGATTACTCCGAAAGAGGGAAGAGGAATTCCCTTATTTCTAGATATGGTTGATCGCGATGTGCGTATTACTGATAAGTTAGTAGAAGCTTTAGTCGAACAGTATATTGATCCGGAACTTATTCGACGTTTATTCTCACCGAAACGAACACATAGATTATATTGATAAAAGGGAGAGGGTAGTATGCAAGTAGTTGGTATAACGACACAACATGAAATATATGTTGTCTCAAAAGAACATAAATTTAGAATTAATGAAATTTTGCTCATTGAAGATGATAGCCTTGGAAATCCAATGGGTGAAGTCGTAGAAACCTTTTCCTATAATCGCTTTATTCCGATGGGGTATGACAAAGGAATTGTGGATGCTCAGGTGTTAAAGACACTAGAACAACTAGGGTATGATATCGGTGCGGACGAGATCAATCTCTCTAAAGTGAGGTTATTTGAAGAAGCGATCCAACCGATTCAAACGGGTGCTACTGTAAGAACTCCCGAATTTGCCGAAGTTCAACATTTTTTAGTAAAAGTACAACCTCAGGAGGGCTTAGTGTTAGGTGAAATAAGAAGTACAGATCATTTAGTGGAAACGTTACCCTCTAACCTTAAGCAGCTTATGAAAATTCAAGAACAAGAAGTGGAACGTGACCAAAATGGAGTACCTTTTATTTTTGATATAAAAGCAATGCAACAATACCCGCATATTGGTGTGTTTGGTGGATCTGGTTCTGGAAAATCTTTTGGTTTACGAGTGATGTTAGAAGAAATCATGAAACAATCGATTCCTGCAATCGTATTCGACCCTCACTTTGAAATGAACTTCAGTCATTTTTCAGACGGGATGAATGGAATAGATTATCGTACTAAATACGTATCAGTGCAAATTGGAAGAGATGTAGGGGTTGATTTTAGTTCTTTAACAACGAGAGATATTGAACGTCTTCTCGGTGCTGCTGGTTCTTTAACAGAATCGATGGTAAACGTGATCCAAAGTGTACATAAGCGAAAAGACAGTTACCAATCGTTTAGTGACCGCATAGCTAATCTAGTGGATGCTTTGGAGTTAGGTAAACAGAAAGTAGAAGCATTTATTTATGATGGCAATGGTTTGTCTCGTGAGCAGCTGGAACAATATGATACGTATCAAAAACTTTTAAATCAGTTTGGCAGCTTGCCTTTGTCTTCGGTGAAAGGAATTCAATGGCGTTTAAACCGGTTATATCAATCTGGTTTGTTTCAACATAACATCCGTGCCATTGAAGAAGGCTTGAATAGTGGTAAATTAGTAGTCATCCAAGGTTCGGTTTGGCTATTGCAAGTATTCTCCAGCTTTGTCATTGGAGTACTTTATACGAAAAGAAGAACGTATAGAGACGCTAAACTACAAAATGAACAAGGAACCTTTTTCCCGCCATTTGTGATCGTAACTGATGAGGCTCATAATTTTGCTCCAAAAGGATATGATGCTCCTGCCAAAAGTGTATTAAAAGAAATAGCGCAAGAGGGACGAAAATATGGGGTGTTTCTTATTTTTGCGACACAACGACCGACTCTATTAGATGAAACGATTACAGCTCAATTAAACTCAAAATTTGTATTTCGGACGGTTCGTGGTACAGATATTCAAACGATAAAGGAAGAAACCGATTTAACACACGAAGAAGGAAAAAGACTGCCGTATTTGCGTTCTGGAGATGTTTTTGTTTCGTCTGCTATTTTTGGGAGAACGCTGGCAATTCGGATTCGCCTTGCAGATACGACGAGCCCGCATGTCCTAAATCCTTTTGATGAATTAAAGGAAATGAGTCATCAGGAAGATGAAGGTGTGCTAGAGGTGATACAGTCTCTTCTCCCATTATCAGAAACGGCATTAATTCGTCACACCGATGAAATCAATCAAACTCTTGGGAAAAGCTGGGATGTGGCTCAACTCAAAAGAGAGTTAGAACAATTAGCGGAAAAAGGGAAACTGAAAAAGGTCAAAAATCCATTTGCCACAATCTATGATCGACCTTGACATTAGCTGTATTTATTCGGTATATTTTTTGGTGAGATGTGGAAGAACTTAAATGAAAGAAATGAATAACACTTCCGATGAACGGATGAGTATAATAGGTCGACTATTTAGCGAGGACGCTAAGACAGAGAGCTGGGGTAGCTGGGAACCAGTATAGTCACTATTAGAAGATGGTCCAGTGAGGAATTGCTTTCGAGTTAGACACACTAATAAGGGAGCAACGTACTCTAGCGTTACTAGAGAAGTCAAACGACTTATTGAGCCTGTTCTTGTGAAAGAATGGGGAAATAGGGTGGTACCACGTGAGTTCGCTCTCGTCCCTTGCTGGATGAGGGCTTTTTTATATGTTCAGCTCCTTTCTTAAACAGTACATAAAGGTAGCGATTACCTAAAGCCTATTTTAGTTTGAGTGAAGGTGGAACACAAGCTTCTTATTGTAAAGTTTTATTGAAGAAATTGAAAGGGCAGTAAAGAAAACTAACTAAGTGGAGGACGTTTTGAATGAGTGAAAAAAAGACATTTTATATTACAACACCAATTTATTATCCGAGTGATAAGCTGCATATTGGTCATGCGTATACAACGGTAGCCGGAGACGCGATGGCACGTTATAAGCGTTTACGTGGCTATGATGTCATGTATTTAACAGGTACTGATGAGCACGGTCAAAAAATCGAAAGAAAAGCAGAAGAAAAAGGCGTGACACCCCAACAATTTGTCGATGAAATTGTAAGTGGTATTCAGGATTTATGGAAGAAACTAGATATTTCATATGATGACTTTATTCGTACGACAGAAGACCGACATAAAGATGTAGTTGCTAAGATTTTCGAACAGTTACTTGCTCAAGGTGATATTTATTTAGATGAATATGAAGGATGGTACTCCATTCCAGATGAGACTTTTTACACGGAACACCAACTCGTTGATCCAGTTATGGAAGATGGTAAAGTAATCGGTGGAAAAAGTCCCGACAGCGGGCACCCTGTAGAAAAAGTTCGCGAACAATCGTACTTTTTCCGTATGAGTAAATATGCTGATCGCTTGTTGAAGTTCTATGAAGATAATCCGCAGTTTATCCAACCAGAGTCACGAAAAAATGAAATGGTTAATAATTTCATTAAACCGGGATTAGAAGATTTAGCTGTGTCTCGTACGTCATTTGAATGGGGTGTAAAAATCCCAAGCAACCCCAAACATGTCGTTTATGTTTGGATTGACGCTCTTTCCAATTACATTACAGCTCTTGGTTATGGAAGTACGAATGATGAGAAATATAAACAATACTGGCCTGCGGATGTTCACCTTGTTGGGAAGGAAATTGTTCGTTTCCACACGATCTACTGGCCGATTATGTTAATGGCCCTTGATTTACCGTTGCCGAAAAAAGTGTTTGGTCACGGTTGGTTACTAATGAAAGACGGCAAAATGTCGAAGTCAAAAGGAAATGTGGTCGATCCGGTACCACTAATTGACCGCTACGGCTTAGATGCACTTAGATACTATTTATTACGAGAAGTTCCATTCGGTTCAGATGGTGTATTTACGCCGGAAAGCTTTGTAGAGCGAGTCAATTATGATTTAGCGAATGATCTTGGTAATTTATTAAATCGTACGGTTGCCATGATTAACAAGTACTTTGACGGGCAATTGCCTTCTTATGTGAAGGATGGGACACCGTTTGATTCAAGCTTAGTCGAACTCGTAGATGCTACAGTTGAAAAAGTGGAAAATGCAATGGAAGATATGGAGTTTTCAGTTGCACTTTCAGCGATCTGGCAGCTTGTAAGCCGAACAAATAAATACATTGATGAAACACAACCTTGGGTATTAGCAAAGAACGAAGATGAAAAGGAAAAGCTGGGAGCTGTTATGTATCACCTGGCTGAGTCTTTACGCTATATCTCTATTTTAATTCAGCCGTTTATGACAGAAACACCTAAAAAGGTATGGCAGCAATTAGGGTTAGCCGAAAACATAACGACTTGGGATTCAATTCAAGCATTTGGCCAAATTCCTTCGGGGACGACTGTATCCAAAGGTGAGCCTATTTTCCCGCGTCTCGATGTCGAAGAAGAAGTGAAGTATATTGTTGAAATGATGGGTGGTTCACTAGTAAAAGATGAACCAAAACCTGAGACACCTAAAAATGAGGTCGATGAAACAGAAGAAATTACAATTGATGACTTTATGAAAGTGGATTTACGTGTGGCGGAAGTCATCAAAGCAGAACCTGTGAAAAAAGCAGATAAGTTATTAAAAATTCAACTTGACCTCGGCTACGAACAAAGACAAGTGGTTTCTGGTATTGCGAAATATTATTCTCCAGAAGATTTAGTCGGACGTAAAGTTATTTGTGTGACGAACTTAAAGCCAATTAAACTTCGTGGTGAAATGTCTAAGGGAATGATCTTAGCTGCTTCTGAAGGCGATCAACTTACACTTGCTTCAGTTGACCAGTCGATGCCGAACGGCGCAAAAGTAAAATAATAGAAAACAATACTTAGGGTTAGGGTAAGCTTTTAAATGACGGCTTACTCTTACCCTTTTTTAAAAAGTGATGTTTCCAACAATGTTTTATTTCAATAATAGTTAGTTTCGCAGTATTTAAACAACGAGAGGATGAAAAAGAATGTTATTTGATACACATGTTCACCTTAATGCGGATCAGTTTGAAGAAGACCGCGCGGAAGTAATCGAACGTGCGCAAGAAGCTGGAGTTACTCACATGGTAGTTGTCGGCTTTGATGAGAAGACGATAAAAGGAGCTTTAGAAATCGCTGAGAAGTATGAGAACATCTATGCAGCTGTAGGATGGCACCCAGTCGATGCAATAGATATGACAGATCAGCACTTAGCTTGGTTAGAAGAGTTGGCCGCACATCCGAAAGTAGTTGCCTTAGGTGAGATGGGTCTTGATTACCATTGGGATAAATCACCTAAGGACGTTCAGAAAGAAGTATTCCGGAAACAAATTCGCTTAGCGAAAAAAGTGAACCTGCCAATCATTATTCATAATCGTGAAGCGAGTCAAGATATTGTTGATATTCTAAGAGAAGAAGAAGCTTCACAAGTCGGCGGGATTATGCACTGCTTTAGTGGGAGTGTTGAAATTGCAAAAGCATGCCTAGACATGAATTTCCATATCTCCTTCGGGGGACCTGTAACTTTTAAAAATGCGAAAAAGCCTAAAGAAGTTGCTGTTGAAGTCCCGCTAGATCGTTTGTTAATTGAAACAGATTGTCCATTTTTAGCGCCTCATCCGTATCGTGGAAAGCGAAATGAACCGGCCTATGTTGAACTCGTTGCCAAACAAATTGCCGAGTTAAAAGAAATGACATATGAGGAACTGACAAAACAAACAATGGACAATGCAAAAAAGTTATTTAACATAATTTGATAGAATATTCTGTCGAATGTTGGGAGGGCTTGTCTAAATTTTCTTTTGTTCGTATGAGTTCTACAATGAAGCGGGCTTGCATACATTGAACTTGTCGATAAATATTTGTTTCCTTCAGGCGGATTTTTATGGATAATAGTTGTTATGAGGGAAACAAATTGACATTATACTAGTTGACAAAAGGAGGTGAAGTGTTTATAATTCGTACCTTAAGAAGGGGGAAGATTAAACATGGAACCCAGTAGGATAAGCTCGCTTTTTTCTAACCTAAATTTTGGGAAAAAGCTGACGATCTCCATACTATGTTTTGTCCTAGTTATCGGGACAATGAGCTTTGCAATCTATGAAACAACGAAAGCGAATGTAACGGTAACTGCAGATGAAGAAGAAGTGACAATTCGCACTCATGCCAATACTGTTGCTGAGGTAATGGAAGAACTCGGATATGTCGTAGGCGAATACGATGAGTTAGAACCAGCCATTAGTGAAAAGATTACAGGAAATATGTCCATAAGTTGGAAAATAGCTAAAGAAATCAATGTAGCTATCAACGGTGATGAAAAGCAGGTCTGGACAACTGCTGATAGTGTAGAAGATTTAATTGCTCAATTAGATATTACAGTTAAAGAACATGATAAAATCAGTCCTAGCTTAAATACAGAAATTCAACCTGAAATGAATGTTACGTATGAATCTGCTTTTATGGTAAGAGTCACAAGTGACGGGGAAGAACATGAAGTATGGACAACTTCGACTACTGTCGCTGACTTTTTAGAAAAAGAATCGATCACCCTAGGTGAGCTGGATCGGGTTGAACCAGCTTTGGAAGACATACTTAATACTGAAGAAGAAATTAAGGTAGTTAGAGTAGAAAAAGTCACCGATGTAGTGGAAGAGACTGTAGCATTTGCCACAGTAACGAAAAATGACAGTTCGTTACAAAAAGGAAAAGAGAAAGTCGTAGATTCGGGGCAAAGTGGTCTTGTTGAAAAGCATTATGAAGTTGTCTTAGAAGATGGAAAGGAAGTCTCTAGAGAGTTGATTAAGACAGAGACGACAAGAGAAAGTAAGGATCGAGTAGTCGCAGTAGGAACACGACAACCGACTCCGACAGTTTCTCGTGGAAGTTCTCCAACACAGACTTCAACTAGTCAGTCAAGCCCAAGTCAATCGAGCCCAAGTGGTAAAACACTAAGGGTATCTGCAACTGCTTATACAGCTAATTGCAGTGGCTGCAGCGGTATTACAGCAACTGGTATCAATTTAAAAAATAATCGTAATATGAAAGTAATTGCGGTCGATCCTAATGTCATTCCTCTCGGATCAAGAGTCCATGTCGAAGGTTATGGTACAGCTATAGCTGGAGACACAGGTGGCGCGATTCGCGGGAATAAAATTGATGTTCATGTTCCGACGAAAGCGGATGCATTCAACTGGGGCAGAAGGACAGTCACGATTACCATTTTAGATTAACTCGATGAGCACAGAGACATCTCTGTGCTTTTTCTGTTTGCCATCTATACCATCCATAAATAGATAAGTGGATAAAGATAAATACTAACAAGAAAAGCGGAAGCGGTCGTTAAACGGCGTAAGGACTGGAGCGTCTTGAGCCGAAGTATTGTACTTATAGCTAGTCAAGGAATGCCCCTGACAGCACCGTAGATAGACCCAGCAGCCTCTCTTTGTGAACTCGCATCACAAGCAATGTTTTAAATGTTGGAATTATTTAGCGGACTGAGAGGACGCTATTTTATCGAAAACCACCATATTTCAGTAATTAGAGGACTGAGAAGCCCTTATTTGACTAAAATCACGTAAGAACAGCATGATTATGAGTAAATAAGGGCCTTAGAGTCCGCTTAAACTCAAAAAAAGCATTTTTAGCAAAAATAAGGGCCTCAGAGTCCGCAAGTTCAAGCTCAACAATGCAAATTAGGATTGAAGAAGCAAAGAGAAGCCAGTCGCTCTAAAATAAACAAGAAAAGTGGCAGGTGACGTGTTAGTCAACGCCACCGAACAGTCGCTGCAACTAACATTACATTAGAGGTACTCAGCAGATGTCGCTCCCCTGCTATCACTAAAATACAGGTACGCCTCTTGTAGGTAACTCCACTCAAAAATAGTGCTGTGCATTCAACAGTATGAGCTAGGAATAGCTATATAATATACTTTAATATTTGTCTTTACTTATTAGACGTTCTATACTATAAAAAGTTTCATTTTTTCGGAGGATTTTTTATGAAAATTAAAGAAGTAATCGTCGTTGAAGGGAGAGATGACACGGTTGCGGTTCAACGTGCGGTTAATGCAGATACGATTGAAACGAACGGATCAGCAATTGGAGAGGCGGTCATTCACCGAATTCAATTAGCCCAAGCCCGCAGAGGTGTCATTATTTTAACCGACCCTGATTACCCAGGAGAGCGAATCAGGCATATTGTGAGTCAACGGGTTCCAGGGTGTAAACATGCTTTTTTACCTAAAGCGGATGCCATTTCAAAAAGTGGAAATGATTTAGGGGTTGAAAATGCGACGCCTGAAGCTATCCGACAAGCTTTAGCTAATGTAAAGCAGGAGTTTGAAAACCCGCAAGAAGAAATCACCTGGCAGGATCTAATTGATGGCGGATTGATTGGCGGGGCGCAATCCCGTGACCGCAGAGAACGGATTGGATCCGTTCTTAAAATTGGTTATGCTAATGGGAAACAGCTACATAAACGACTACACGTTTTTCAAATTACAAAAGAGGAATTTTCACAAGCGTTACAACAGGTGCTTGAGGAGGAAAATAATGATTAAAGACATTGCAACGCCAATACGAACGAGAGCCATACTAGAGAAATATAAGTTTTCATTTAAGAAAAGTTTAGGGCAAAACTTTTTAATCGATCTAAATATATTAGCGCGTATTCTAGATGCAGCAGGCGTGAACGAACAAGTAGGAGCGATTGAAATAGGACCGGGAATAGGGGCTCTTACAGAACAATTAGCGAAGCGTGCTGATAAAGTGGTAGCTTTTGAAATTGATCAACGTCTACTCCCGGTTTTAGGAGATACGCTGTCTCCGTATGATAACGTCAAAATTATTCATTCAGACGTTCTAAAAGCAGATGTAAGCCAAGTCATGAGGGAGGAGTTCAAAGAGGGACAAGACGTAATGGTTGTCGCAAATCTTCCGTATTATGTAACAACTCCTATACTGATGAAGCTGTTAGAAGAAAAGTTGCCGATTAAAAGAATTGTTGTTATGATCCAAAAAGAAGTGGCTGATCGAATTGCAGCTAAGCCGGGCTCGAAAGATTATGGTTCTTTATCAATTGCTGCTCAATATTATGCAAAAGCTGAAACTGTTTTTACTGTTCCCAAAACAGTCTTTGTTCCACAACCGAATGTAGAGTCTGCCGTATTAAGGTTAACTATTCGTGAGGAGCCGCCAGTTGAAGTTGAAGATGAAAGTTTCTTTTTCGAAGTGATTAGATCCAGTTTTGCTCAACGCCGGAAAACGATTTTTAATAATCTTACACATCATTTCGGAAAAGATCGTAAAGAACAAATTGAGGTAGCACTGACAACTGCTAGTGTCGATCCAAAGCGCCGTGGAGAAACACTGTCTATTGAGGAATTTGCGCAACTAAGTAACGAATTGATCGGATTATTAAAAGGTTAAATAAATTAGACTGGTAACTAAAAACTAAAGCACCCTTTCACTCCTTCTCACATAGGCTAATTGGTGAGGAGGAGTTTTTTATGAAGTTGAAGGTAGGGCAGATTGTAGGCCGGAAATCATATCAATGTGATATTTTATTTCGGATTTCTTCTATAAACGGTAATGTTGCAGAATTATATGGAGAAGATGTACGTCTTGTTGCAGACGCACCTGTAGACGATTTAGTTGCGATTACTGAGGATGAGCATAGAGAAAGAAGGAAAAAAGAAAAAGAAAAAGAGGATAACTGCTATTATCTGTTTCGCCAAGACAGTCGCGTTATAAAAAAGCGAGGCGATTATGAAGCGACTTCAGGTTATAGTACCGAACCTTCCTATTTTGAAATTCGAGGTCGAGTCCTCCATATTGATGGAGACTCGATGTATTTAAGAAAGTGTATGGAACTTTATGAAAAACTAGGTGTGCCTGTTTACGGTGTGCATGTTGTTGAAAAAGAAATGCCTCAACAAATCGATTCACTTTTAGAAATGGTACGACCTGATATTTTAGTTATAACAGGTCATGATGCCTATTTAAAAACACGAGGAAACCAAAAAGATATAAAAGGATACCGTCATTCCAAGTATTTTGCAGAAACGGTAAGGATAGCCCGTAAAAGAGTTCCAAGCCTCGACGATCTCGTAATATTCGCTGGAGCTTGTCAATCTCACTTTGAAACATTAATAAAAGCAGGATCAAATTATGCAAGTTCTCCTGAGCGTATAAATATCCATGCGTTAGATCCCGTTTATATTGTTGCAAAAATCAGCTTGACGCCATTTATGGACCGAGTAAATGTATGGGATGTATTAAAAAATACAATTACTGGCGAGCGTGGACTTGGAGGAATAGAAACAAAAGGTTTTATGAGAAGAGGTATGCCGATCTCTGATTATGAGGACGAACAGTAAAGTGTCGAATGGTGTCTACGTGCCTTATTAGCTTTATAGTTGCGATCAACAACCTTGTAACTATAGGCTGTGATGAGGGCGAGGCACTTTTCGTTTATACGTATTGAAAATTCATACATATATTTAGAAAAATGAGGAATAATACGATTTATTAAAGATGTTAGAAAAAAAAGTACAAGCAGTCAAATAAATATTATTGACAAAATTCTTGTCTAATTGATATAATTTTAAATTTATTTGACAAAAAATGTTGGATCATGTATACTATTGTATAGTGAGGTGGGGTGTTTAAATGGCGAAAACGTTGCTGGATATTAAACGTGAACTGGATGAAAATGTTGGAAAACGGATTGCGATTAAGGCAAATGGTGGAAGAAGAAAAACCATTGAACGGACAGGCTTTTTAGAGGAAACATATCCATCTGTATTTATTATTAAACTCGATGAGCAGCAAAATGCTTTTGAACGAGTATCGTATAGTTATGCAGATATCTTGACAGAGACAGTAGAACTTACGGTTTTTGAGGAAGAAGAAACAGGTCATTCTGTGCAAGTATAATCGTAGGAATGTCATATTATTATAAATTAGCTTTCCGGGTTAAATCGGGAGGCTATATTTATTTTCTGGTAAAAGATGATACATAAAAGAGAATTTCATATTTGTGCCTGGAAAGACTCATAATATAAACGTCTCACCATCTATTACAGACAACAAAGGAGTTGTTTTACCATGGGCAGAAGACGAGGGGTTATGTCGGATCGCTTTAAAGAAGAGCTTGCGAAGGAGCTTGGCTTCTATGATGTCGTCCAACAAGAAGGATGGGGCGGTATTCGTGCTCGCGATGCAGGTAATATGGTAAAAAGAGCTATTGAAATTGCTGAAAAACAATTGGTAGCTAAGCAACAGAATTAGATGGGAGACAGCCGAAGCGTTCGCTTCGGCTTGTTTTATAAAAATAATGTTGGATTTGGCATTTAGTTATCGAAAATGGTAAAATAACGTAAGTGTTTGGAATTCGGTCAAGGTAGAAGGTGGATTAGGGTGGAGTTAAAAATATCGGTGAAGGCACCTGCTAAAATTAATTTATCATTAGATGTTCTAAGAAAGAGGGAAGACGGTTATCATGAAGTAGAAATGGTGATGACAACTGTTGATTTGGCAGATCGTATCGACCTTGTACATTTGGAGACAGATCAAATCATTGTCGATGTATCTGAAGGCTTTGTTCCTAACGATGAGCGGAACCTTGCTTATCAGGCAGCTAAAATCTTAAAAGAGCGTTACAACATTAATAAAGGTGTTTCAATATACATAACCAAACGAATACCCGTCGCAGCTGGACTAGCAGGCGGCAGCAGTGATGCTGCAGCAACGTTAAGAGGGCTTAATGAATTATGGCAATTAAATCTTTCTCTTGATGAACTTGCGTCGATCGGTACGGAAATCGGTTCAGATGTTGCCTTTTGTGTGTATGGAGGAACTGCTTTAGCTACAGGCAGGGGCGAAATCATTGAAAGGATTCCTTCGCCGCCACCTTGTTGGGTTGTTTTAGCAAAACCCCCAATAGGAGTTTCTACGGCTGAAGTATACGGAAAGCTTAAAGTTGATCAAATTACTCATCCAGATACGAAAGCAATGGTAAAGGCGATTGAGGAAAAGAACTTTACTGAGATATGCTCGTTACTACATAACGTGTTAGAAGATGTGACGTTTAAAGCTTATCCAGAAGTTAAGCATATTAAAGCACAAATGGAGCGCTTTGGAGCAGATGGCGTCCTTATGAGTGGAAGCGGTCCGACCGTCTTTGGACTTGTTCTAAAAGAGTCTCGATTAAATCGTATTTATAACGGTCTTCGAGGATTTTGTAGCAATGTATATGCCGTTCGTTTAATTAGTCAACAACACCTTGATAAAAACCGTACAAAAGTGTAATATTTATTTATAAATATTCGGATTTTGGTTGGAGGGTGCAATGAAAAAGCTAAGAAGAAGTGGTAGGTTAGTTGATATGACTAACTTTTTGTTACAAAATCCACATAAACTCATTTCATTAACTCACTTTTCGGAACGGTATCAATCTGCTAAATCTTCCATTAGTGAGGATTTGGGGATTGTTAAAGAGATTTTTGAAGAACAGGGAATTGGTTCTTTACTTACAATACCGGGCGCGAGTGGCGGCGTGAAATATATGCCTATGGTAACAGTTGAGCAAGCGAAGGAGTATACAACAGAACTAAATGCTCAATTATCGAAAGCAGATCGGCTATTACCTGGCGGTTATTTGTATATGATGGATGTATTAGGTCAACCTCGAATTATGAACAATATCGGCCGGCTGTTTGCTGCTGTTTATGGAAATGTTAAAATTGATGCCGTTATGACAGTAGCGACGAAAGGGATTCCGTTAGCTTACGCGGTTGGGAGTCATCTAGATGTTCCAGTTAGTATTGTTCGCAGAGACCATCGAGTAACGGAAGGGTCAATGGTTAGTATTAACTACGTCTCAGGTTCATCAAAACGGATTCAAACTATGTCGCTCGCACGTAGAAGTCTTTCACCAGGATCGAACGTTCTCATTATCGATGATTTTATGGTAGCTGGCGGTACTGTACGAGGAATGATGGACCTACTGGCAGAGTTCCAAGCCAATGTAGTTGGAATTGGTGTTCTCGTTGAGTCTGAAGGCGAAGAAGAACGGCTGGTTGATAATTATATTTCAATTTCTAAAATATCGAGTGTAGATATTCGAGAAAAAGAAATTAAGGTAGAGCCTGGAAATTATTTAAGTAAATTACAAGAGCGTATGAAGGAGGAAGTAAAATGAAAACAGTCCACACAAGTGATGCACCACAGGCAATTGGGCCATATTCACAAGGAATTATCGTAAATAATATGTTCTATAGCTCAGGACAAATTCCGCTAACCGCAGAAGGCGATTTAGTTACAGGAAACGTTCAAGAGCAAACACACCAAGTTTTTAAAAATCTAAAAGCTGTTTTAGCTGCTGCAGGTGCTTCTTTAGATACGGTTGTAAAAGCGACTGTATTTATTAAAAACATGGATGACTTTCCGCTTTTAAATGAAGTGTATGGTGAATACTTTAGCACACACAAACCAGCACGTTCATGTGTTGAAGTAGCGAGATTACCAAAAGATGTTTTAGTTGAAATTGAAGTTATTGCTTTAGTGAAATAAGAAAAATACGAAATCAGGCTGATTCTAGTTTAGGTGTTCTGACTTCCCTTCTGGATAGAAGAGTGAAGCCACCTCCTATAACTAGGGTCAGCTTTTTTTAATTCAACTCATACACTCTATTCTTGGATTGTCATTTTCTTCTGTAGGAATAAAGCTCTCAATTGAAATATCAGAATCGCTCCCTGTTAATGTTACACCTTCTTTTGTTGCAACAATCTTAATACCAGTAAGAATGGGAATAAAGTTCAAGGCTTTTAGACGCCACCTCCTTTACTATTCCAAAAAAGGAATACTAATCTTTTTTGTCGAAAGTAGTAGATGTGAGGTGAATATTTTGGTTTTTGCAAAAGAATTATTCAAAACATGTCTAGGCTGGGTGGCAGCTATACTCATTATCATTTTACTTGTCTTCATCCCGCGGGATTTAGGGTTTGAGTTTACCGAGTATGAAATTAAACCTGTCTATACGTTTTCTTTAGCTAATTACTTAGAGAATTTAAAATCGTATTCAAATATGATTTTTATAGAACGGACCCTTGGCGAAACACGTTTTGGTTCATCGGTATTTTCAGATGTCATCACATTTGGAGGTCGAAGCTTAACGATCCTAGCGATTGCTTTTTGTTTTGCCTTAATATTTGGTGTATTGAAAGGCTTTTTTGATTATGCAACCAGCCATAGCAAATGGTCGGTCTTTGGACACCATATGACATTCACTTTACAAGCGTTACCTGATTTCTTTCTTATTATTTTGGTACAAGTTTTTCTATTGTGGCTTATAAGTATTGGGTTTCCTCATTTCAGTTTGTATGGCTATGAAAGTTGGCATAACTTTTTACTAGCAGGTTGGTTACTTTCTTTTTTTCCCACGATGTACATGGCAAGGATTGTATCTTCCTCCCTGGAAAAAGAGAGAACGCAACCGTATGTTGTTACTGGTAAAAGTAAAGGACTGACAAACTTATATGTTCTGAGGAAGCATCAATTTGGGAACAGCATCATTCAAGTTTTTCCTCATATTCCGACCATGTTGCTTTATGCACTATCCAATATACTTATCATTGAGTATTTATTGTATTTCCCAGGGGCGGGTTATCGGTTATACCAAGCGCTAGGATTTGGGAGTGCTACCATTGGAGGAGGAGTGAACCGCACCCCTTTTGATGCTAATTATTACGAACCAGAGTTAGTCATTGCGATCGTTATTGTTTTTATATCATTGGTAGCTTTCGTCCAACTTATATGTAAGCTGTTTATGTATCGTTCTCCCCTTTGGAAAGGAGGAGGCCGCGGTGAATAAACCATTAATTATATCTAGTATCCTATTAATATTTTTATTCGTCATTTGTTTGGTTGGGCCCTATTTTCCATTTTTACAGTCCCCAGACGATGTCAAAGAGTACATTTTACACGAAGATGGCACGATAGAAGTTGCTCCATTTTCCCCTTCTCAAATGTATTGGCTGGGAACGGACCATTATGGTGTTGATTTGCTAACATTAATCATTACAGGGGGTAAAGATACGCTACTGGTCGTTTTTGCGATTACTCTTATTAGGTATGTAATGGCTGTGCCTCTTGGCGTTCTGGCTAGAAAAAATAAAGGTTTTTTTCATTTCACCGTTTCAAGTTTAAATAGTTTCTTTTCAATGGTTCCCATTTTATTTTTCGCTTTGCTATTTATGAATTTACCGATGTTTCTCGCATCAGATTACCGGTTTATATTAATTCTATTTACTTTAGCACTTCTTGAATGTGGACGAACGGCTGCAGCTGTTCAAACTCAGGTAGCACAAATTGATCGATCTACATATATGGAGGGTGCCATCATAAATGGAAGTAAGTGGTTGACCGTGTTACGCCTATATTACTGGAGACATTTAAGGACGTCCTTAATCGTACTCTTTTTTTTAGATGCTTCAAGAGTGATGTTGTTACTAGGACAGTTGGGATTTTTATCCATGTTTTTTGCACAAACCTGGGTATTGGACGAAGCCATAGGGATCCTAGTTCGAAATGACCTCCATATTTGGCCGACGATGTTAGCCGATACCAGAAAATACTTACATTCAAACATATGGATACCGTTAGCTCCGGCTTTAATGATTACCATTACAATCTTTGCGCTTCAATTATTTGGTGAAGGATTGCGTTCACGTTTTGAAAAAAAGTAAAATGCACTGCTTGTAAATTAGAGAATGACTAATGAAGAATATACGCCCAAATTTGAACATTCTGTGAACAACTTTGTAATATCCAAAAAAAATTTAAATTTTCTTACAGAAAAAAAGGAAATGAAGAGGAAATGGCGAAATAAATAGTTGTTGATTTACATTGAAAAAAGGTGGTGACATTCATGGAAGTGACAGATGTGAGACTACGCCGTGTCAACACGGAGGGACGTATGAGAGCGATTGCTTCAATTACGATTGATAACGAATTTGTTGTACATGACATTCGTGTAATTGATGGCAATAATGGACTATTTGTTGCAATGCCAAGTAAACGAACTCCGGATGGGGAGTTCCGTGACATTGCTCATCCAATTTCTTCACAAACTCGCGAAAAAATTCAATCTGCTGTTCTTGCTGAATATGAGCGAGCAGGTGAAACTGAAGGAGTCGAATTCGAAGAAGCTGGTGCCTAAACATAGGTTTAGATAGAGGCTGACTCATGACAAAAGTCAAGCAACTTTTCCCGGTACATTCATGTGCTAGACATAGTGCAAAGTGTACTGGTTGGAAGAGAGCTGACATTTGTGAGTCAGCCTCTTTTGATTCTAATGGCAAAATAAGTGACAAATCTGTGAAAATTAAAATTACTGCATATTTGCGTACAGACTAACCGGTCACTGGCGTTTCCCCTTGTTTTCCAACGTGATTTCCGACTTTAGTAAACGGAGTTTATCTTGAAATAAGACCGTATTTAAGATATATTCTTAATGGAATAAAACTGTGGAGGGTAAACATGAGCAATCGATTTGCGGTCATTTTAGCCGCGGGACAAGGAACACGTATGAGATCAAAGCTTTATAAAGTTCTACATCCTGTTTGCGGAAAACCGATGGTACAGCATGTTGTTGACCAAGTCAAGCAACTGCAATTTTCTGATATCGTCGTCATCGTTGGCCATGGTGCTGAGCTGGTAAAAACACAATTAGGTGATGATGTAACTTATGCGCTTCAGGCAGAACAGTTAGGGACAGGTCATGCCGTGTTGCAAGCTGAGCAGCTATTAGCAGCAAAAGAAGGAGTGACTGTTGTTTTATGTGGTGATACACCTCTTGTGACAGCAAAGACAATCGAAGGTTTGCTTTCTTATCATGAACAAGAGAGTGCACTAGCCACTGTATTAACAGCTCATGCAGACGACCCTGCGGGATACGGCCGAATCGTCCGAAACGAAAGCGGACTGGTTGAACGAATTGTCGAGCATAAGGATGCTTCAGAGGAAGAAAAAACGATCCAAGAAATAAATACAGGTACGTATTGTTTTGATAACCAGGCGTTATTTAAAGCGCTTCAAAACGTAGGAAATCAAAATGTGCAAGGAGAGTATTACCTTCCCGATGTCATTGAAATCTTAAAGGATGCTGGTGAAAAGATTGCTGCTTATCAAACGCCTTCTTTCGATGAAACACTAGGTGTAAATGACCGTGTGGCATTAGCTGAGTCAGAACGAATTATGAAAGAACGGATAAATAAAAAGTGGATGAGAGAGGGAGTTTCTATTATTGATCCTTCTAACACTTATATTTCTGCTGATGCTGAAATTGGGCAAGATACAGTTATCTACCCAGGTACAATGATTATGGGAGCGACAACAATCGGCAGTGACTGTGTGATTGGTCCGCAATCAGAAATTGTTGATAGTCAAATTGGTAATCAAACAACGATTAAACAATCAGTTGTCCATCAAAGCTCGATAGGAAATGAAGTTTCCATTGGCCCATTTGCTCATATTCGACCGTCATCATCTATTCAAGATGAAGTGCGGGTAGGTAATTTTGTCGAGATTAAGAAAACAACGATGGGGTTAAGAAGTAAAGCTTCCCATTTAAGTTATATAGGCGATGCCGAAATAGGTGCAGATGTAAACTTAGGTTGTGGTTCCATAACCGTAAATTATGACGGTATGAATAAATATTTAACAAAGGTTGAAGATGGTGCGTTCATTGGTTGCAATAGTAATTTAATTGCTCCAGTTACAGTTGGGAAAAACGCCTATGTCGCTGCAGGTTCAACGATAACAGACGATGTACCAGGCGAAGCTCTTTCTGTTGCACGTGCAAGGCAAGTGAATAAAGAAGGCTATGTATCAAAAATTAAAGATAAAAAGAAGAACAACTAACTGGTTGGAGGTAAAACAACAATGCCCAAATATGGTGATCCAAGTTTAAAGGTATTTACATTAAATGCAAACCCAGAATTAGCTCATGAAATTGTCGAGCATATTGGTATTCCGATGGGAAAAAGCTCTGTCACAAGATTTAGTGATGGCGAGGTACAAATTAACATTGAAGAAAGCATCCGAGGTGGAGACGTTTTTCTAATTCAATCCACAAGTGCTCCAGCTAATGAGCATATAATGGAACTTCTCATCATGATTGATGCTTGTAAACGCGCATCAGCAAAATCTATTAATGTTGTATTACCATATTACGGTTATGCTCGTCAGGATCGTAAGGCCCGTTCGCGTGAGCCGATTACGGCGAAACTTGTAGCTAACCTGCTGGAAACTGCCGGAGCTTCTAGAGTATTAACACTTGATTTACACGCAACACAAATTCAAGGATTCTTTGATATTCCTGTCGATCAGTTAATGGGTGTACCGATCTTAGCTGACTATTTTAAAGGCAAAGAATTAGATGATGTTGTTGTTGTATCTCCAGACCATGGCGGCGTTATTCGTGCACGTAAACTTGCTGACCGCTTAAAAGCACCAATTGCTATCATTGATAAGCGTAGACCGAAGCCAAATGTTGCAGAAGTAATGAATATTGTGGGTAATATTGAAGGAAAAACAGCAATTATTATTGACGACATTATTGATACGGCAGGAACGATTACATTAGCAGCAAATGCTCTTATAGAACACGGAGCTAAAAATGTTTATGCATGCTGTACTCACCCTGTACTTTCAGGTCCAGCAATTGAACGCATTCAAAACTCAAAAATTTGTGAACTTGTTGTAACGAACACGATTCCTTTAGGGGAAGAAAAGAAAATTGAAAAAGTTACTGAGTTGTCTGTTGCACCATTAATGGCAGATGCAATTATTCGAGTTCATGAAAATAAATCAGTTAGTACATTATTTGATTAAAAAGTGCAATGCTGCTTAGTTTATTCACTTTATTTGTTTGAATTACTATAAATAGGGAAAACCTTATATAGAGAAATGAAAAACAAGTTAGAGGTGATTATAATGGCAGTAGCTCTTCAAGCAACAACACGTCCAGACTTGAAAAATTCAACAAAGAGGAAATTTAGGGAAGACGGCCAAGTTCCCGGCATATTATACGGGAAAAAAATTGAGAGTCAACCAATTGCCGTTGACCAAATTAACTTTGTAAAGTTAATAAGAGATGAAGGACGAAATTCTATTATTTCACTTGATGTAAATGGGAAGAAGCATGAAGTAATGGTGTATGATATGCAGGTCGACCCATTAAAAAATGAACTTGTTCACATTGATTTCTGTGCGGTCGATATGAGTTCTGAAGTCGATACAGAAGTAAAAGTTCATCTTGTAGGGGAAGCACCAGGTGTAGGTGAAGGTGGAATGGTATCTCATTTAGTTCACCAACTATCCATACGTGCATTACCTTCAGAGATTCCATCAGAAATTACAGTGGATATATCGAACCTGAATATTGGTGACTCTATCCAAGTGAAAGATATAATCGGTCAGCAGTCTGTAGAAATTACGAATGACCCTGAAGAAACGATTGTCACCGTTCTTGTACAACCAGCAGAACAGGAGTCCGGCCAAGTAGAGGAAGAAGGCGAACCTGAAGCTGTACAAGGCGATGAAGCACAAACAGAAGGAAATGAAGAGCAGTAAGAAGCTAAAGGTATAGCCTACTTAAAGGTTATACCTTTTTCTAGAGAATAAAGGAGAAAACCTTTATAGCAGAATATAGAGTTGAGGAGTTGGGAGAAATGAAGCTGATTGTCGGACTTGGCAACCCAGGGACAAAATATGAAAATACGAGACACAATGCTGGGTTTATGGTGATCGATGAATGTGCCAAATCGATGGGTATTGAACTAAGTGAAACGAAATTCAAAGGCGTGTATGGGTCAGCTGTTATAGACGGAGAAAAAGTCTTTCTTTTAAAGCCCCTTACATATATGAATTTATCAGGAGAAAGTGTTCGTCCATTAATGGATTATTTTAAGATAGATCTTGAAGATGTACTTATTATATTTGATGATATGGATCTTCCGGTTGGACAAATCCGATTGAGGCAAAAAGGTGGCCATGGTGGTCATAATGGGATAAAATCATTAAATGCGCATTTAGGTACGAACGAATTTAAGCGTATTCGAATTGGTGTTGAACGCCCAGATCCAGGTGTGAGTGTCGTTAATCATGTACTTGGGACTTTTCGAGCGGAAGAGAAGGCTGCGCTTGATCAAGCGATAAGTAAAGCGACGGAAGCTTGTCGATTTTGGCTGAAAAATGAATTTCCAAATGTCATGAATCAGTATAATTAGACAATGGATAAGTGCTGAATAGATTACCTTAATGTGGACAGACTAGCAATAAGACTGTCAATCGTCAAGGAGGAAAATCTATGGCTATTCATTACCAATGTCGTCATTGTCAATTAGATCTAGGTAAGATAGAGGAACAAACGCTCACATCGACACAACTCGGTTTTGATCACTTAAATGATGTGGAACGAAAAGAGATGCTTCATTATGATGGTAATGGTAATATCCATGTAAAAGTCATCTGTGAAGACTGTCAAGAAGCTTTAAATAGAAATCCAGATCTCCACCAACTTGAATCTTTTATTCAATAATGCAGTAAAATAAACACAATGTTTTACAGCTTTGGTTGAAAAGCCAAAGCATTTTTCTATTGTAAGATCCCTGTCTGCTAACTGTTTCATAAACGTAGGGATTTGAAAAAGAAACATAAAATAAAAAAAGGGAAATACGATTACTACATAGAAAATACAAAAGACTGTAGAATAGGTACAACTATAATATCAGTATGTTAATAATAGATGGTCGGAAGTAATAGGGGGAACATCCATGTTTGGCTTACAACAGTATATGTTAGAAAGTGACGAGATTAAAGCGGTTTCAACTAGTGTTGAAGCAGGACTTTCAGAGCAATTAATTACAGGGCTGACAGGTTCAGCACGAACCTTGTTTTTATCGACACTTTATCAGGATATTAAAAGTCCTCAGATCGTTATCACTCATAATCTATTTCAAGCTCAAAAATTATATGAAGACCTTTCCACACTTGTTGATAGCAGCAAAGTGTTTCTTTATCCTGTCAATGAGTTGATCTCATCTGAAATAGCAATAGCCAGTCCTGAAATGAGAGCTCAACGAATTGAAGTTTTAAATCAACTTGTCAATGGGTATGATGGGATCGTTATTGTACCAATGGCAGGTTTCAGACGGTTATTGCCACCTGCTCAATTATGGAGAGAAAGTCAATGTCATTTAAAAGTCGGTACAGACATTGATTTTGAGAAATTACTGCAAAAATTAATAAAGATTGGCTACGCCCGAACAGACATGGTTGCTTCGCCAGGGGAATTTTCTATTCGTGGAGGAATAGTAGACATTTATCCCCTCACTGAAGAGCAGCCTATTCGCGTTGAGTTTTTTGATACAGAAATCGATTCACTTCGCTATTTTAGTGTTGAAGACCAACGATCACAAGGACAATTGGACGAGATTGTAATTGGTCCAGCAAACGAGCTTATTCTAGATGAAGAGCATTATGTGAAGGGTGCAGAGCGTCTGGAGGAAGGCTTGTCACAGACGTTAAAGAAAATAAAGAATAAAACAGTAAAAGAAAAAATCACTCAACATATATCCTATGAAGTCAGTCAATTAAGACAAAAGATTGCCTTCCAAGGTATGAACAAATACATGTCCTTATATTACGATGAAAAATCGACGATTCTTGATTATGCTAGTAAAAATAGCGTCATGATCATTGATGAGATTAGTCGTGTACAGGAGATGGCTGCAAATTTAGAAAAAGAAGAAGCTGAATGGTTAACCGCTCTGTTAGAACAAGGAGAAGTTATCTCAGATTTAGAGATGTCTAGATCGTTTGAAGGTTTATTAAATACAGGCACGTTTCCAATCATTTATTTATCACTATTTTTAAAACATGTACCTTCGACCAATCCAAAAAATATTGTCAATATTAATTGTAAGGCGATGCAAAACTTCCATGGGCAATTACATCTGCTCAAAACCGAAACCGATCGCTGGTTTAAATCGAAATGGACCGTCCTTTTTCTAGCCGCAACTAAAGAACGTGCCAAAAGACTTCAACACGTTCTTGATGATTACAAAATAGAAGCAGAATTAATCGAAGAGAAGAGTCCGCTTTTACAAGGCAGAGCGCAAATATTTACCGGGACTTTAAATAGTGGATTTGAGCTGCCTCTTCAAAAGCTAGTTGTGATCACTGAAGAAGAAGTTTTTACAAAGAAAATAAAACGCTCGCAAAGAAAACAGAAAATATCTAATGCAGAACGAATTAAAAGTTACTCTGAGTTACAAGTGGGTGACCTTGTCGTTCATTCGAATCATGGAATTGGAAAGTACTTAGGAATTGAAACACTTGAAATTAACGGAACACATAAAGATTACTTGAATTTAAGGTATGCAGGAAATGACAAGCTCTATGTTCCGGTTGAACAAATTGATCAAGTTCAGAAGTACGTAGGCAGTGAAGAAAAAGAACCAAAGATCTATGCTTTAGGTGGAAGTGATTGGAAAAAAGTAAAGCGGAAAGTTCAGTCTTCTGTCGAGGATATTGCCGATGATCTTATTAAACTTTATGCAGAACGAGAAGCAAGTGTTGGACATCCGTTTTCTAAAGATGGGATAGAGCAACAAGAATTTGAAAACTCATTTCCATATCAAGAAACAGAAGATCAGCTTCGTGCGATTGAGGAAATTAAAGAAGATATGGAAAGACAACGGCCGATGGACCGTCTTCTTTGCGGAGATGTAGGTTACGGTAAAACTGAGGTGGCGATCCGTGCTGCATTTAAAGCCATTATGGACGGAAAGCAAGTTGCTGTACTTGTACCGACAACGATCCTTGCTCAACAGCATTACGAGACGATCAAAGAGCGCTTCTCAGAGTTTCCAATTGGAATTGGTGTACTGAGTCGCTTCCGTTCCCGGAAAGAGCAAAATGAAACGATAAAAGGGTTGAAAGCTGGTACAGTTGATATTGTCGTGGGAACTCATCGACTGTTATCGAAAGATGTCGTGTACAAAGACCTTGGTATACTAATCGTTGATGAAGAACAACGGTTTGGCGTTACACATAAAGAAAAAATTAAACAGTTAAAATCGAACGTTGACGTTTTAACACTAACGGCAACGCCTATTCCGAGAACGCTGCATATGTCGATGTTAGGTGTTCGTGATCTCTCTGTCATTGAAACTCCGCCAGAAAACCGTTTTCCAGTTCAAACCTATGTTGTGGAATATAACGCTTCACTCGTAAAAGAAGCGATTGAACGAGAGTTGACAAGAGGTGGTCAAGTTTACTTCTTGTACAACCGCGTGGAAAATATTACAAAGATGGCAGACCAAATTTCGATGCTTGTTCCAGATGCCAGAGTTTCATTTGCGCATGGTCAAATGAATGAGCGTGAACTAGAGTCAATTATGATTGACTTTCTTGAAGGAAACAGTGATGTGTTAGTTACGACTACGATCATTGAAACCGGTGTAGATATTCCAAATGTTAATACGTTGATCATTTATGACGCAGATAAGATGGGCTTATCACAGCTTTATCAAATACGCGGCCGGGTAGGGCGTTCGAATCGGGTTGCTTACGCTTATTTTACGTACCAGCGCGATAAAGTTCTTACAGAAGTTGCTGAAAAACGTTTACAGGCTATTAAAGAATTTACGGAGCTTGGTTCAGGATTTAAAATCGCGATGCGTGATTTGTCAATTCGTGGAGCCGGGAACCTGTTAGGGGCTCAGCAACATGGATTTATCGAATCTGTAGGGTTTGATCTTTATTCACAAATGCTGAAAGAAGCGATTGAGGAACGAAAAGGAGACAAACCGAAAGAACCTCCATTTTCAGTAGAAATCAATATGTTAGTGGATGCATATATTCCGGAAACCTATATACAAGATGCTAAGCAGAAAATCGAAATGTATAAAAAATTCCGTGGCGTTGAAAATATGGAAGACCTGTCAGATTTACAAGATGAGCTCATCGACCGTTTTGGGGAATATCCTGAAGAAGTGGCTGACCTATTAAGTATTACGAAAATCAAGCTCTACGCGAGAGAAGAGAAAGTAAGTGAAATTACACAAACGAAAGATAACTGCACATTGCTGATGACGGAAGAGGAAAGTAAGCGAATCGATGGAGCCAAGTTGTTTGAGTTAGTGAATCAACTTGGGCGAGCGGTTACTTTAGGAACTTCAGGCGATAAGATTAAAGTTGTAATTAAAACAAAAGGGATGACGAGTAAAGATTTACTTTCGACTTGCGAAAGACTTCTAAGTGAACTCAACCTTGTTAAAAAGAAAATATAACGTGCATTTCTAATTTTTCACAAAAATTGGAAATAGCAAATTGACAAGAAATATGAAAAATTGGTGAATAGTTCTTTTCCAAGCAATAGATAATATAGACAAGACGAATTCAACATTTGTGGATGGTTTTTCAAAGGTTTAAAAAACTAAATGAGGTTTTTTAACAACCATTTCCTATGCTACTACATCATTAGAAAGTGAGGCATCTAGGTATGAAAGCTACTGGAATTGTTCGTCGCATTGATGATCTAGGTCGTGTTGTCATCCCCAAGGAAATCCGACGTACGTTGAGAATTAGAGAAGGGGATCCGTTGGAAATCTTCGTTGATCGAGACGGTGAGGTTATATTAAAGAAATATTCACCTATTTCAGAGTTAGGTGATTTTGCAAAAGAGTATGCTGAAGCTCTTTACGACAGCTTAGGCCATACTGTACTTATCGCGGACCGTGATACATATATTGCTGTATCTGGAGGTTCAAAGAAAGAGTATTACAGTAAGAGCATTGGTGAAATTGTAGAAGCTACGATGGATGAGAGAAAATCTAGAGTAGAGTCTTCAGCAGGAGAGTTCAATATTGTAGGTGACCATAAAGAGGATATAAAAGGTTTAGTTGTTGCACCTATTATTGCTAACGGCGACCCAATTGGTGCAGTGGTCATGCTTAATAAGGAAGAGTCTTTTTCAGGTGAGGTTGAGCAAAAGTTAGCGGAGACCGCGGCCGGATTTTTAGCAAGACAAATGGAACAATAAGAGAAAGATAACTCTGACAGGAAGCTTACGCAATGTAAGTAATTAAAAGCGAAATTATTTAATATCGTAAGCTTAAAAAGAAGGGGGGATGATATCCCTCCTCTTTTTTTATTTAAAGGTAATCAATTATTAGCGGCTAGCGGGAATCGTTTACGGTTCGTTGCTGCTTTTCATGAATGCCCCAGCTGTAACTAAGTGCTGTGCAAAATAACCGATTATCGATGGACTGTGATATAATAGCGATTAGTTTTATCCTGTTTGACCCGCATCGTGTGGGCCTCAAGTAAACACTCAAGATGGGGGAGGAGAATGGTTTGTGTCTCAATATAGTGACCAAACGAAGAGGGTTTGGCAAGGCGCAATAATATTAACAGTTGCAGCGATACTAACAAAAATACTAAGCGCGGTGTACCGTATTCCTTACCAAAATATCGCAGGGGATATCGGTTTTTATGTATATCAACAAGTGTATCCTTTTTATGCGATTGCATTTACCTTATCCATTTATGGCTTTCCAGTCATCATTTCAAAGGAGCTTTCAAGCCAACGAAAAGTTCAGAAAGAACAGACGCTTTTATCAACCTATTTTTATGCACTTATTTTTATTTCAAGTATAGCAGGTATATTGTTATTCATCTTAGCTGAGCCGCTTGCAAAATGGATGGGCGATCCACTGCTTACGTCTCCTTTACGGGTAACCGCTTTGACATATTTCATCGTTCCAATTCTCTCTGTTTTTCGTGGCTATTTTCAAGGCCAGGAATGGATGACACCTACAGCTGTTTCTCAGCTGACGGATCAAAGTCTGCGCGTCATTTTAATCTTAGTTTTAGCTTTTGTCATGATGTTTTTAGGGTATGGTCCTTATGGGGCTGGGCTAGGGGCAGTCATTGGATCGGTGCTGGGAGCAGTAGCAGGTGCGATTTGCTTACTATTGTATTTTCGTCAAAATAAGAAAAGAAAAGGAATTTCAATACGTTTAAAGAAAGTAAATAAAGAATACATATTACCCTTTGTAAAAAACAGCGTACTTTTCTCGATGACCATTTTAGTTATCGTCTTTATTCAGCTCATCGATAGTTTAACGGTACTGCGTTTTTTACTTGAGAGCGGTGTCCACATAGAAGCTGCTAAAATATCTAAAGGAATTTACGATCGCGGGCAACCTTTAATCCAGTTAGGAACCATTGTCGCTACGGCTTTTGCTTTAACTGTTGTACCCATGATATCAAGAGCAAAAACGTTAAAAGATCAAACAGAAGCGAGGCAGAAAACAGAATTAACGCTTCGATTAACTTATGTGTTTGGCCTATTAGCATCGGTCGGACTGGCCATTATTATTGAGCCGACGAATCACCTTTTGTTTACAAATCGTGAAGGATCGAACGTTTTGTTTATTTTAGCGTTTTCGATTGTGTTTGGAGCACTCGTTATGACATCAGCAGCGATTCTTCAAGGTTATGATAAAGGAGATATTGCTGCTAGACATATCGTTATCGGGTTAGTGCTGAAAGCCCTCGGTAATGTATGGCTCGTTCCTTCACTCGGAACAGCAGGTGCTGCAATGGCAACGACTTTTTCTTTAGCGGTTATCGCCTTTTTAAATATATTCATCATTTATAAATTCGATGGAGCCTCGCCGATCAAACGAATTCAATTCTTCGGCATCGTTTGTACAGTAATGATAATGGGAGCGATAACGTTTGTTTGGAGAAGCGGGTTAGAGTATATGCTTGATGAGTCTTCACGAATAATAGACGGTGTAATAGCGTTGTCTAGTGTATCCGTTGGAGGAATTATGGCCATTTATTTAATGATAAAGTTCCGAGTATTTTCTGAGAATGAAGTATCTATTATTCCGGTTCTCGCTAAACTATACAATGTAATTAACCGAAGGAGAGATTTATAGTGAAAAAAATTACGGTTATTGGCTTAGGGGCTGGCGAACTTGCTCAATTATCGTTAGGTACCTATCAAATCTTAAAAAAGGAGAAACCGCTCTTTTTAAGAACAGAGAGGCACCCGGTTATTGAAGAGTTAAAAAGCGAAGGCTTAACGTATTCATCCTTTGATGAAGAATATGAAAAGCATGAGCGTTTTGAAGATGTCTATCGATCGATTGTAGATATACTCTTAGCTGAATTAGAAACGCAAGCGGAAATTACATATGCAGTGCCTGGCCATCCATTAGTTGCAGAAGAGACGGTTCAACTTTTATTGAGGGAAGGAAAAGAACGTGACATTCATGTAGAGATCCAAGGAGGGCAAAGCTTCTTAGACCCAATGTTCAATGCGTTGAAAATCGATCCGATCGATGGATGTCAAATTGTAGATGGAACCCAATTAAAAAGGGAAGACCTACAAATACGGCAACATATCATTATTTGCCAAGTGTATGACGCGTATATTGCTTCGGAAGTTAAATTAACGTTAATGGATTTATTGCCAGATGATTATGAAGTTAGTGTTGCGACAGCAGTTGGAACGTCAAAGGAAACGATTATCACTTGTCCGTTATATGAACTCGACCATGTGACTGAGCTGAACAATTTAACGGCTGTTTACGTTCCTCCTGTAGAGAATGAACAACTCTTGTATAAAGACTTCCAAAAACTAAGAGAAGTTATCGCAACCTTAAGAGGACCTGAAGGCTGTCCTTGGGACCAAGAACAAACCCACCAATCTTTAAAACCTTTTTTGTTAGAGGAAGCGTATGAAGTGTTAGAAGCCATCGATGAAGAAGATGACGATCACTTAGTAGAAGAGCTTGGTGATGTTTTACTTCAGGTGATGTTACATGCACAGATCGGTGAAGATGATGGATGGTTTACGATTGATGATATCATTCAATCGATTACGGAAAAGATGATTCGCAGACATCCTCATGTCTTTTCCAATCAAGATGCAAAAGACGCAGCGGAAGTTGTCGCCAATTGGGAAGAAATTAAGCGAAAAGAAAAGAAGGATGAACGAAACGGATCTGCGTTAGATGGAATTCCAAAAAGTATGCCTGCTTTAATGAAAGCTTTTGAAATACAGAAAAAGGCTGCAAAAGTAGGGTTTGACTGGGATGACGCTGCTCCTATGTGGATGAAACTACAAGAAGAAATCGGTGAATTCTTCTCCGAATTTAAAGTGAATAATGAAGAGAAAATGAAAAAGGAACTAGGTGATATTCTCTTTGTCGTCGTTAATCTAGCAAGGTTTTATAAGATTAACCCAGAAGAAGCACTGCATATGACGAATCAAAAGTTCTCAAGTCGATTTAAAGCAATTGAAGACCAGTTAACAGAGGAAGGTTTAACATTCGCAGATGTGACATTAGAAAAGATGGATGAAATTTGGGAAAAAAGTAAAGAAAAGTTCCAATAAAAAGGAGGAATTTCTAATGAGGTTGGATAAGTTTTTAAAGGTGTCAAGATTAATTAAGCGTCGTACGCTAGCTAAAGAAGTATGTGATCAAGGAAGAATTACGGTAAACGGGCAAGTTGCAAAAGCAGGGACAAATGTCAGTGTAGGTGATGAGCTTGTCGTTCGCTTCGGACAAAAACTCGTGACAGTGAAAGTAGAAGCCATTAAGGATACAACGAGAAAAGAAGAAGCTGGTATGATGTATAAAGTAATTAAAGAAGAACCCGTAGCAACAGCCGAATAGGAAAAATAAACAGCTTGTTCTATTCTTTGTCCTCTAATCATAAATTTGTAATAAATGACGTGTTGAGGAGGAGTCAGAATGGAACAAAATTACGAGTTTGGTACACCGATGGGGCATGCAAGACAAACGAAAGAACATGACATTACGTTACGTGGTCGAAAAAAGCTGGATATTACCGGAGTCAGACAAGTAGAAAGCTTTGATAATGAGGAGTTTTTACTAGAAACAGAAATGGGCTTTCTATCGATTAGAGGGCAAAACCTGCATATGAAAAACTTAAATGTTGAGCAAGGACTAGTTTCGATTGAAGGTAAAATCTTTGACCTTGTATACCTTGATGAAAGCCAGGGCGGAAAAACAAAAGGCCTGTTTGGGAAGTTATTCAAGTGAGCTTAACTATCCAATTTTATACAATGTTATCAATGGTGGCTGCAGGCACTTGGCTTGGGGCTTCTATTGATACATATAGGAGATTCGCCAGACAGCCTCGGCCTAAATGGTCATGGATGACGATATTCAATGA
The DNA here is from genome assembly GCF_029028005.1 of Alkalihalobacterium chitinilyticum. Classification (GTDB taxonomy): domain Bacteria; phylum Bacillota; class Bacilli; order Bacillales; family Bacillaceae_F; genus Alkalihalobacterium; species Alkalihalobacterium chitinilyticum. Next base: position 22,789 of record NZ_JAOTPO010000024.1, on the reverse strand, counting down.
TTTCTTATTCTGGTTAATTCAAGGTCTTCTCATTTTCTATGTTCTGCTCAAAGTCAATGAGGGTGAAATGAGATTTTATATCTTTCTTGCTCTTATATGCGGGTATGCTGCCTATCAGGCTCTGTTTCAACGGATTTATTTGCGAAGCTTAGAAACTTGCATTCGTGCATCTGTTGCTATTTATCGTTTTGTTCGTGCACTTATTATCAGTATCTTCATCAATCCTATTAAATGGCTATTGAAACTATTATATTCCTTGGTTATCATGGTAATATCACTAATATTATCCATATTAATGTTTATCTTTAAGGTCATCTTTAAACCGCTTAGCTGGCTTGGAAAAATAGTATACAAGCTTTCTAGGTTAGATCGACTAGTGAATAGTATAAAAAAGAGTAAATGGGTGAAAAAAGCTGTTGCCTTATGGAAGTATATACGCACACGTGGCAACAAGGGGGATGATTAATGGTTACGGAACGAAAGCGAAAGGTAAGGGAGCTGGATGCCAGTTTCAATCGAGCGCAGGAACAAGTGTCGGAAGAACAGCTTCGTAAAAAAAGAGGTTTATTTCGACGTTTAACAGCACTCGCAGTGATTGTAGTCACCCTTAGTGTCGTTGCTTTTATGACTATTCATACTCAAGCTCAGTTAATAGACGAGAAGATGGAAGAGAGACAAGCGCTTGAGGCAAAGTTAGAAGCGCTGCAGCTTGAACAAGTTTATCTCGAACAGGAGATTGAAAACTATAACGACTTAGAGTATATTGCAGAAATTGCAAGACGGGATTACTTTTTAGCTAAGGATGGGGAAATTTTGTTTAAATTACCTAAATTATCAACAGATTGACACTCTTTTTCCACATCAAGTATAATTTATAATATAAGTGTGTTTTTAAAAGAAGGCATTACATGCTTAATCTTTTGAAGCATCTCTATAAAACATTATTTTATTTGTTTTTTAAGGAGGAGCAATTTTTAACATGTCAATCGAAGTAGGCAGCAAGTTGCAAGGTAAGGTAACGGGTATTACCCATTTTGGGGCATTTGTGGAGCTGCCAGGAGGTACTACTGGTCTGGTTCATATTAGTGAGGTCGCTGACAATTATGTAAAAGACATTAAAGAAGTCTTAAAAGTTGGCGATGAGGTTCTAGTTAAAGTTGTTAATGTTGAGCAAGATGGAAAGATCGGACTTTCAATCAGAAAAGCTCAAGAACGCCCTAAAGAGGAGATGGCAAGCCGTCCACCTCGTCCGGCCCGTCCGCCACGCCCAGCAAGATCTGGAGGAAATTACGGTAAAGGTGGAAATAGTGGTGCGCGCAACCAGCGTCCATCCTTGTCTTTTGAAGATAAAATGAATCGTTTCTTAAAAGATAGTGAAGAACGTCTCTCCACGCTAAAACGCCAAACAGAGTCGAAGCGAGGTGGTCGAGGCGCTAGACGTGGGTAAGTCTTGCTGCCGGCTTTTTAATAAAAGGAAATGAAAGGCAAGCGTTTTACGCTTGTCTTTATTTTTTTCAATTACTCCTATCTATTTGAAATACAGTGTTGACAATAGCAGGAGATCTATTATAGAATAAAACATGTCGTTAACATTAGCTTTATTTGATATGGCGGTGTAGCTCAGCTGGCTAGAGCGTACGGTTCATACCCGTGAGGTCGTGGGTTCGACTCCCTCCGCCGCTACCATACATATTAATGACCAAACTGTATCCTTCTAGGGTGCAGTTTTTTTGTTTCTCTTTGTTTAATTTATATGATTTTTTTACAAATATAAAAGAATAGTTCAACATACCTTTTTTATATAAGTGCTGCAACCATTATATACTAAAAAGCTTTCGTCATAACTATCGGTGATAAGTCACTGTTTTTGCAATTTTTATAAACTTTGCTGTCAATCTATTCTTACTTATGGGTAAGAATGGAAATCGAACAACCTTTTACACGAAAGCCGTCGAAGACTTTTTTATATTCGACTTGTAATTCTGACAAAAACTGAATCCAACCTATGTTTATAATGAAACCACGAAAATTAACCGTGGGGTGTTGCGAATGTTACGTAGAGTTACAAAAGGAGTTATTGAGCCCGTTCGTGGTTTGGCATTTCCTGACAAAGCATTGACGTTAACTACATCAGCAACAGAAAAAATCAAAAAGGGAACAAACATTGTGTTCTATCAATGGGGACTGCTTATTTTTGTGGTTGGTTTTTTACTTGGACGAGCTATGATCCTATCAGAAATCACACCATTTGTCTTACCTTTTGTTGCTGCTATCTATGTATTAAAACGGGACAAGTTAGGAATTGCAGCACTTGCAGTATTTGCTGGGGCAATGACACATATGTTAGAGAGCAGTTGGTTTGTATTAGCTTCACTGTTAATCTTTATCATCTATCAAAAAGTAGTCGAGAAATTTAATGACAATACGACAAAGGTCCTGCCTTTTACCGTTTTCTTTGCAAGTCTATCGGCTCGTATTATTTTAACGTTTTTCATGCAAGGGCAAATCACGAGCTATGATTGGATGATGGCTGGAGTAGAGGCGAGTCTAAGCTTTATTCTTACGATGATTTTTCTGCAGAGTGTACCGTTAATTACAGCCAAACGAAGTCAACAGCCGTTAAAAAATGAAGAAATTGTTTGTTTAATTATATTATTAGCATCCGTAATGACAGGAACAATCGGCTGGATGATTTATGATTTAACAGTCGAACATATACTAGCTCGTTATCTAGTTTTATTATTTGCATTTGTGGCTGGAGCGGCAATAGGCTCGACAGTAGGTGTAGTCACTGGTTTAATATTGAGTCTGGCTAGTGTGGCCAGCCTTTATCAAATGAGTTTACTAGCTTTTGCTGGTCTTCTTGGTGGTTTATTAAAAGAAGGGAGAAAGATTGGGGTAAGTATTGGTTTACTCATCGGTACTCTCCTAATTGGGTTGTATGGTGAGGGGTCAGAACATGTATTAGTTACTGTGATGGAGTCAGGTGTAGCCATTGCTGTTTTTCTTATCACACCAAGATCGTGGATTAGTAAACTAGCTCGCTACATTCCGGGTACAGTAGAGCATTCCAAGGAACAACAACAATACTTGCGGAAAATAAGGGATGTTACAGCTGGTAGAGTGGAGCAGTTCTCTCATTTATTCCAAACCTTATCAAATAGTTTTTCATCGACATCTGCAAACGTAGAAGTAGATGATGTTGAAAGTGAAGTTGATTATTTCCTAAGCAATGTTACGGAAAAAACATGTCAGGCTTGTTTTAAAAAAGACCGTTGCTGGGTAAATAACTTTAATAATACGTATGAGTCGATGTACAAGATTATGAATGAAGTTGAAAAAAATGGTGAGATTAAAGATCCTATTTTCAAAGCAGAATGGAAAAAGTACTGCGTGAAACATGAAAAGGTTGTTCATGTTGTCCGGAATGAGTTAGGTCAATTTCAAGCGAACCAGAAGCTCAAAAAGCAAGTATTAGAAAGTCGAAAACTGGTAGCCGATCAGTTACTCGGTGTTTCTCGAGTAATGAATGACTTTGCAAAGGAAATTCAAAGAGAAAAAGAGGCTCATTATGTTCAAGAGGAGCAAATACTAGAAGCGTTAAGAAGTGTTGGATTAGAAGTAGGACATATTGATATTTATCAACTAGAACAAGGAAATATCGAAATTGAAATGAGTGTTGCTAATGATGGCGGCCATGGCCAATGTGAAAAGGTTGTTGCGCCGATGCTTTCTGACATATTAGGAGAGACCATTATTATAAAAAATGAGGAACGGGGTTTTTATCCGAACGGCTATAGTCACGTTTCGTTCGGGTCAGCCAAAAAGTATGTAGTTGAAACCGGAGTGGCTACAGTTGCAAAGGGCGGGGCCTATGTTTCTGGCGATAGTTATTCAACGATCGAGTTAGGGTCTGGAAAATACGCAATTGCGATCAGTGATGGAATGGGTAATGGTGAACGTGCCCATTTGGAAAGTAATGAAACATTACAACTCTTGCAAAAAGTGTTGCAGTCAGGAATTGAAGAAACGGTTGCCATTAAATCTGTGAATTCAGTTTTATCGTTACGGACAACAGATGAGATCTTTTCAACACTTGATTTGGCAATGATTGATTTACAGGACGCTAATGCAAAGTTTTTAAAAATTGGTTCGATCCCTAGTTTTATTAAAAGAGGGTCAACCGTAACAAAAATAGAAGCTAGTAATTTACCAATGGGAATTATTCAAGAATTTGATGTGGATGTCGTTAGTGAGCAAATGAAAGCTGGAGACTTATTAATTATGATGAGCGATGGCATTTTTGATGCACCAAAACATGTTGAAAATAAGGAAATGTGGATGAAACGAATTATTTCTGAAGTGTCTTCTGAAGATCCTCAGGAAGTTGCTGATTTAATATTAGAGAGAGTAATTCGTAATGAAGGCAGCATTGAAGATGATATGACCATTGTAGTTGCAAAGGTGAAGAGAAATATGCCTAAATGGGCAGCTATACCAATCTATAAGCCGAAAAAAATAGAGAAAAAGAAAGCTCAATAATAAGATGGGAAAACGCTCAGTTGTTATGTATAAACCCCCTTCAATTGGTGAATGATGGTAACATTCAGAAAATTGGAGGGGATATGTTTGGGTAAAGGTACGATACGACAAATCTTGCTTATTACTGATGGTTGCTCAAACCAAGGCGAAGACCCGGTCGCAATTGCAACTTTAGCAAAAGAACAAGGGATCACAGTGAATGTGATAGGTGTAGTAGATAATAGTCCGATGAATGAACAAGGTGTTCAGGAAATAGAATCAATTGCTATGGCAGGCGGAGGCGTCAGCCAGATTGTATATGCGCAAAACTTAGCGAAAACGGTACAAATGGTAACACGAAAAGCTATGACTCAAACATTATATGGGGTCGTTAATCGTGAGCTTCAACAAATATTAGGTAAAGAACAAGAGATGGAAGATTTGTCTCCTGAAAAACGGGGGCAAGTGATGGAAGTTGTAGATGAATTAGGAGAAACCATTGATTTAAATGTTTTAATTTTAGTAGATACAAGTGCTAGTATGAAGAATAAATTACCAATGGTACAGGACGCGTTAACTGATTTATCTATAAGTCTTACTTCTCGAATGGGAGACAATCGGTTCTCGCTCTACTCATTCCCAGGTAAAAGAAAGGATATCGACCGTCTATTAGATTGGTCACCTAAACTAGACTCATTAACAGGCATTTTTCATAAGTTGTCTTCAGGCGGCATTACTCCAACGGGTCCTGCCTTACAAGTTGCACTACAAAAGTTTGAGAAAACTAACTCGAGAAGGAGTTTGATCTCTAGTGGCGAGGATGAATTACTCGAAGACTCAGGCATGTAACTTAAAACCAGGAGCAACAGTTGTTGGAAAATGGCATCGGAAAAAGTACCAAATTGTTAAGTTACTAGGATCGGGTGCAACCGGTTCGGTCTACTTAGCACGTTGTATAGAGGGCGAGGTTGCCTTAAAAATCGGTGTGGATAGCATGGCCATCACATCTGAGGTTAATGTCTTAAAGCATTTTTCGAAGGTCCAAGGTCAGGTACTTGGGCCTTCTTTGTTAGATGTGGATGATTTAGTAATCAACCAAGGAGTCCTTCCTTTTTACGTAATGGAGTATTTAAAAGGGGAACAATTGATCGAATTTACTTCAAAGCGAGGAGAAGAGTGGATCGGTATTTTAATGGTTCAACTATTAGGTGATTTAGACCGACTGCACCGTGCGGGTTGGGCATTTGGAGACTTAAAGCCTGATAATTTAATCGTTATTGGACCAACGCCGCGCATACGATGGCTAGACGTTGGCGGTACGACCCTGCTTGGAAGATCAATTAAAGAGTACACTGAGTTTTTCGATCGCGGCTATTGGGGAATGGGTTCAAGGGTAGCGGAGCCGAGCTATGATTTGTTTGCTCTCGTGATGATTATGATTAATTGTATGTACCCTAAACGATTTGATAAAAAAGGAGATCCACTACAACAATTGAAACAAGCCATTGAGATGAAGCCAGGGCTGAAGCCGTATCGTAATATCATGTTAAAAGGAATTCAAGGAAAGTACGGTGATGCCCAAGTGATGAAAAAAGATCTAATGGATGCAATCCAAAAAAAATCTACTTATTATACTAAACCTAAACATAAACCTTCAACCCCGCCAAGAGTGCGTCGGAAAGAGCAAAAAAAACCAGCCAAATCGTCGTATTTAATTGAAATCTTACTTGTTACCTCTTTTCTTATATTGGCATATATCCTATACTTATTTGGACAATTAATGTAAGGATATTCAAAAAGTCCGGGAGTTGTGGAGGGTGCCATGTCTAGAGCAGATAAGATGATGGATGTATGTTTGTTAGCTGGGGAAATTATGCTGACGTACGGTGCAGAAACTTATCGGATAGAAGAAACGTTAGAGCGAATGGCTAAAGCAGCAGGGTTCGTTAATGTTCATAGTTTTGTAACAACGACTGGAATATTCCTCTCCTTTGACGAAGTTGGCAAAGGAGATACGATGCAGATGATTCGAGTCGATGACCGAATCTATGACTTAAATAAAGTTACATTAGTTAACCAAGTATCCCGTGAATTTGTAACGGGAGAAATAGATGAAGAAGTCGCTTATGATAAATTAAATGAGATTGCCAAAGCACCAATGAATTACCCTGTTTGGCTCGTTCATATCGCTTCAGGTGTAGCTGGTGCAGGGTTTTCTTACTTATTTGGGGGCAGTTTACGTGATATGCTCCCTGCTTTCATTGCTGGCTTTATTGTAAGTGTTTGTGTTTTTAAATTCCAAGAGTACTTAAAGGTGAAGTTTTTTGCTGAATTTATATCTGCATTTATTGGTGGAAGTGTTGCTATTGGCCTGGTCTATATCGGGGTTGGCGCTAATTTAGATCAGATTATTATAGGAATTTTAATGCCTCTAGTACCAGGAGTCCCCCTCACTAATTCGGTTCGAGATTTAATATCAGGCGATTACGTTGCTGGTGTAAGCAGGGGAGCTGAGGCTATTTTGACGGCACTCTCGATTGCAACAGGAGTGGCATTAGCCATAGGCTTATTCTTAACGTAATCATTATTAAGAACACTTAATTGGGGGGAACAGTGATGTGGTTGGAGTTATTATTTGTATATGCAGCGACGCTTTGTTTTGGGATTTTGTTTAATGTGCCAACAAGAGCTTTATTTATCGGTGCACTTATTGGCTGCTTATCGTGGTTTATCTACCGAACTTTGCCAGAGTACGGAATTTCAATAATATTAGCTACTGCTTTAGCTTCTTTTATGAGTGCTACTCTAGCGCAAGTACTTGCTAAGAAATTTCGAATACCTGCAACCACTTTTAGTATTCCAGCAATTATTCCATTAGTTCCTGGAAGCAAGGCGTATTTTACGATGCTCGCATTTGTCGAAAGTGATTACTTACTAGGGTTAGAACTTGGGATTAGCACTATGCTTCAGGCCGGGGCCATTGCAGGCGGGCTTGTTTTTGCGTTAGCCATTTTCTCTTTTAAGAAGGGAGGTATCGGTCAGCGTTATGAACCAGGACGTTAAGCAATTCATTAAAGACCACCAACTGCTCCGCCCTAATTCCACTATTGTTGTAGGAATTTCTGGAGGACCTGATTCACTTGCATTGTTACACTTCTTATGGAAAGAAAGCCAAAAGGAAAATTTCCAATTAATAGCAAGTCACATCGACCATCAATTAAGAAAAGGGACTTCCGCAGAAGATTTTGAGTTTGTTAAGCAGTATTGTGCGGATCGGGATATTCTTTTTGAAGGAAGTCGAGTCAATGTAAAAAGAGTTCAAAAAGAATTTGGATTAAGTGTTCAAATGGCGGCAAGGAAATGTCGGTATGATGTATTTAACCAGGTGATGACGAAGTATCAAGCGGACTATCTCGCTTTAGCTCATCACGGGGATGACCAAATCGAAACAATCTTAATGAATCAAGTGAGAGGAACTGCTGCAGAAGGGCTTTCCGGTATTCCTGTATCGAGGCAATTTGCAACAGGGACCCTGATTCGACCATTCTTAGGAATAACTAAAGCACAAATCGTGCAATACTGTAATGAGGAAAAATTGCAGCCAAGAATAGATGAAAGCAACGTCTCTGATAAGTACATGCGAAATCGTTTTCGAAAAGAAGTGCTGCCGTTTATTAAAAATGAAAACCCGAAGGCACACATTCATTTTCAGCGAATGAGTGAACAAATCGAGTTAGATCAGGTCTATCTTGAGGAAATTACTCGTACACATTTAGAAGAGGTCGTTGAAACGAAAACGAAGGAATTAGTCGTCATTTCTGTTAATCGCTTCAAAGATATGGCCGTCGCTTTACAAAGAAGGGGTATTCATCTAATATTAAAATATCTTTACGGGGAAAATTACCCATTTCTCTCATACATACATATTGAACAAGTTCATCAACTGATTCACTCTCACAATCCCTCTGGCCAATTAGATTTCCCACAAGGGTTATTAATTGAAAGAGTTTATGATCGTTGTCGGTTACGTTTTAAAAAAGCCGAGGAAGGTTTTGAGTCTTTTACATACGAATTACAAATTCCAGGATGCATATCTACAAAGTTGGGAATAATAAGTGCAAAATTCACATCAAACCTGATGGACATCAAACGAACTCCATTTACTTATATTTGTGATGCAGAGCAAGTTGTGTATCCACTGAATGTTAGAACGAAAATGGATGGGGATCGTATCCAATTAGTAGGGATGACTGGATCAAAGAAAATTAGTCGTGTTTTTATTGATCATAAGATTGAGCAATGGAAACGAAAAGTATGGCCGCTTGTTATCGATGGAAATAATGAAGTGATATGGATTCCCGTATTAGGACATTCTAAAAAAAGTGCTGTCACAGAAATGTCGCAAAAATATTTAGTGCTTTCATTTGAATTTCATGATGAAGGCTCGGTATAATTCTTTTCAGCAGCAGTTACAGGAGGGTATAACAGTAGAATGAGAGACGAAATCAAAGAAGTTTTAATCTCGGAAGAAGAAATACAACAGAAGGTACGCGAGCTAGGAGGCGTGCTGACGAAAGAATATGAAGGCCGGTTTCCCCTTGTTGTCGGAGTTTTAAAAGGTGCTCTGCCTTTTATGGCCGATTTAACGAAAAGAATAGATACACATATCGAGCTTGATTTTATGGATGTATCAAGTTACGGTGCGGGTACTGTTACTTCAGGTGAAGTTAAAATTGTAAAAGATTTAAATACTTCAGTAGAAGGACGCGATGTCCTCATTGTAGAAGATATTATAGATAGCGGTTTAACACTAAGTTATTTAGTAAAGTTATTTCATTACCGCAAAGCAAAATCGGTTAAGATTGTCACTCTGTTAGATAAGCCAGATGGCAGAAAGGTCGATTTAGTACCGGATCTTGCCGGATTTACGGTTCCAGATGCGTTTGTTGTCGGATATGGATTAGACTTTGCTGAGCGCTATCGAAACCTCCCGTATATTGGCGTACTAAAGCCAGAAATTTATGGGACGTAAAGATTGTGAAAAAAGTGGTAAATATGATACTATAATTTAAGCTTATTGTACGTGGGAGGAGGTCAGGAATGAATCGGATTTTTCGTAACACGATATTTTACTTATTAATTTTTCTAGTCATCGTAGGAATTGTAAGTGTCTTTAGCGGTGATCAAGTCGAGACGACACCGATGACAGTTGATCAGTTTTATGAAAAACTTCAAAATGGCGAGGTTACCACTCTTTCTTTAAAGCCTGAGCGACAAGTGTACTTAGTGCGCGGACAGCTTGTAAACATGCCAGAAGGAGAGTATTTCCAAACATATATTCCTAGGGCTGAGTTGGCAGTTGAAAGACTGTTTGCTGTTCAAGAAGGTGGAGGTGCTGCACCGGAGTTCACGATGGAGCCTGCTGATGAGACAAGTGGTTGGGTTACCTTTTTTACGTCAATTATTCCATTTATCATTATTTTCATCCTATTCTTCTTCTTACTAAGCCAGGCTCAGGGCGGTGGAAGCCGTGTCATGAACTTTGGTAAGAGTAAGGCGAAAATGGTTCAGGATGATAAGAAGAAAGCGAAATTCAAAGATGTTGCTGGTGCAGATGAAGAAAAGCAAGAACTTGTTGAGGTTGTTGAATTCTTAAAAGACCCTCGAAAGTTCTCGGCAATTGGTGCTCGTATTCCAAAAGGGGTTCTATTAGTTGGACCGCCAGGTACAGGTAAAACGTTATTAGCACGTGCTGTTGCAGGTGAAGCGGGTGTACCGTTCTTCTCAATCAGTGGTTCTGATTTCGTGGAAATGTTCGTTGGGGTCGGTGCTTCTCGTGTACGTGACCTATTTGAAAATGCGAAGAAAAATGCACCGTGTATTATCTTTATTGATGAGATTGATGCGGTTGGACGACAACGTGGAGCAGGTCTTGGCGGGGGTCACGATGAACGTGAGCAGACGCTAAATCAGTTACTCGTTGAGATGGATGGATTTAGTGCAAATGAAGGAATTATTATCATCGCGGCAACAAACCGAGCGGATATTCTAGACCCAGCATTACTGCGTCCAGGTCGTTTTGACCGACAAATTCTAGTAGGCCGACCAGATGTTAAAGGTCGTGAAGAGGTATTAAAAGTGCATGCACGTAATAAACCTCTTGCTGATGACGTCGATCTTAAAGCAATTGCTGCTCGTACACCTGGCTTCTCGGGTGCTGACTTAGAAAACCTTCTGAATGAAGCGGCTCTAGTTGCTGCCCGTCAAGACAAGAAGAAAGTGAACATGGTTCATATTGAAGAAGCGATAGACCGAGTGATTGCTGGTCCGGCTAAGAAGAGTCGTGTGATATCAGCGAAAGAAAAGAAAATTGTTGCTTGGCATGAAGCAGGCCACACGGTCGTTGGTGTCAAACTTGAAAATGCAGATATGGTTCATAAAGTTACGATTGTTCCACGCGGGCAAGCTGGTGGATATGCTGTTATGCTTCCGAAAGAGGATCGCTACTTTATGACCAAACCAGAGTTGCTTGATAAAATTATGGGCTTACTTGGCGGGCGTGTTGCTGAGGAAGTTACTTTTGGAGAAGTAAGTACTGGAGCTCATAATGATTTCCAGCGCGCAACAGGTATCGCTCGTAAGATGGTTACTGAATATGGTATGAGTGAGAAACTAGGACCAATGCAATTTGGACAAAGTTCCGGTGGCCAAGTGTTCTTGGGTCGTGATATTCAAAATGAGCAAAACTACAGCGACCAAATTGCTTATGAAATTGATTTAGAAGTTCAACGTTTCATTAAAGAATGTTATGAACGTTGTAAGCAGATCCTTCTTGATAATAAAGATAAGCTAGATCTTGTGGCAGAAACGTTGATGGAACTTGAAACGTTAGATGCTGAACAAATTAAGTCACTTGTTAACGAAGGAAAACTTCCTGAAAACCATCATACAGATGCGTATCGTAAACAAGAGCTTAAGTCTGAAACGACTCAAGATGGTGATGTTAAAGTTAATATTTCTTCTAAAAAAGATGAGGCAGAAGCAAAAGAAGAAACTGGTGCTAAGCCTTCAGATGAAACACCTGCGAAGCCAAAATCAGAAGATGAAAATAAAACCGATAAGTAATAGGAAAAATAGGATGTCACAAGACATCCTATTTTCTTTTGAAAATGATAAAATTGAGGTAAAGTAAACATACATATAAAAAAGGGAAATGTGGTGAAACAATTATGATATTTGTTGTTGATGTAGGGAATACGAATATTGTTCTTGGTGTATATGATGGTGATGAACTAATTCATCATTGGCGTATTGCTACGAGTAGAGATAAGACAGAAGATGAATACGGTATGCTTGTTAAAAGCTTGTTTCAAGATCAAGATCTCAGCTTAACTGAAATCGATGGAATTATTATTTCTTCTGTTGTTCCACCGATTATGTTTGCATTAGAAAAGATGTGCAAGAAATATTTTAAGTTAGATCCAATTGTAATTGGACCTGGAATTAAAACCGGTTTAAATATTAAGTATGAAAACCCTAGAGAAGTAGGGGCAGACAGGATCGTTAATGCCGTTTCTGCCATCGATTTATATGGAAGCCCTTTAATTATCGTCGATTTTGGTACAGCTACCACGTTCTGTTATATTAACGAAGAGAAGCAATATATGGGAGGCGCGATTGCCCCGGGAGTCGGTATTTCAACTGAGGCTTTATATACAAGAGCATCGAAATTACCTCGTATTGAAATTTCAGAACCGCCTTCAGTAGTTGGTAAGAACACGGTAAATGCCATGCAAGCGGGTATCTATTATGGATATGTAGGACAAGTTGATGAAATCGTCAGAAGAATGAAAGAGCAATCTCCGGTAGAACCTAAAGTTATTGCCACAGGAGGACTCGCTACCCTGATAGGAAAAGAGTCCAGAACGATTGATGTTGTAGATCCGTTTTTAACGCTAAAAGGTCTGCAAATGATTTATATGAAAAATGCTAGAAAGGACGAAGAGCATGAGTGATTATCTTGTACGAGCGATTGCATTTGATGGTAGTGTGAGAGCGTATGCAACGCGAACGACCGCAATGGTTGGTGAAGCAGCAAAAAGACAAGACACTTGGCCGACGGCATCCGCTGCCTTAGGAAGAGCGATGACAGCGGCAACGATCATGGGCGCCATGCAAAAAGGTGATGCAAAAATCACTGTAAAAATCGAAGCAGACGGGCCAATCGGTCATATTATTGTTGATACGAATGCTAAAGGAGAAACAAGAGGTTATGTTAAAAACCCACATGTTCACTTTGATTTAAATGCTCATGGGAAACTCGATGTTGCAAGAGCAGTAGGAACAAATGGCCAACTTTCTATTGTAAAAGATTTAGGTCTCCGAGATTATTTTACAGGAAGTGTTCCGCTTATTTCCGGGGAATTGGGTGAGGATTTTACATACTACTTCGTAACATCTGAACAAATTCCTTCTGCTGTTGGCGTTGGGGTACTCGTTAACCCTGATTACTCCATCTTAGCATCCGGTGGATTTATCCTTCAAATGATGCCTGGTGCTGGAGATGACATCATTGAGTTTATAGAAAATCGTTTAAGCCAAATCCCGCCAATCTCTAAATTAATTGAAGCGGGTAAAAGCCCCGAAGAAATCCTTGAAGAGTTACTTGGTAAAGAGAACTTGAAGATCCTTGATCAAATGGATGTTAAATTCTCCTGTACTTGTTCAAAGGAAAGGTTTGAAACGGCTATTATCAGTTTAGGTGCCGAAGAAATACAAGCAATGATCGACGAGGAAGGAAAAGCCGAAACTCGTTGTCACTTTTGCAACGAAACTTATGTGTTCACTAAACCAGAGTTAGAAGCGTTACTAACAGAAACAGGAAAAAATAATTAGAGTTAAAATTATCAAAAAAATCCGTTGACTAATTGGAAATCATTTGCTACTATAATCTTAACAAAACCAATGAATTTACTCGGTATTAACGAAAGGGGAAGTTAAAAATGCGTGTAGCAAATTCTATTACAGATTTAATTGGGCAAACGCCATTAGTAAAATTAAACAGAATCGTACCTGAAGGGTCTGCAGATATTTATTTAAAACTTGAGTATTTTAATCCTGGAAGCAGTGTAAAAGATCGTATCGCTTTAGCGATGATTGAAGCTGCTGAGAGAGACGGTCGATTAAAGAAAGACGATATTATTGTTGAGCCGACTAGTGGAAACACAGGAATTGGGTTAGCGATGGTTGCAGCTGCAAAAGGCTATAAAACAAAGCTGGTTATGCCAGAAACAATGAGTATGGAGCGTCGTAATCTTTTAAGAGCTTATGGTGCTGAGTTAGTACTTACTCCAGGGCCAGAAGGTATGGGTGGTGCGATTCGCAAAGCAACAGAATTATCCAAAGAAGATGGTCACTTCATGCCTCAGCAATTTGAGAACGAAGCAAATCCCGAAGTTCATCGTGAAACAACAGGCCGTGAGCTTTTAGAGCAAGTTGAAGGAAGTGTCGATGCATTTGTATCAGGAATCGGTACTGGTGGAACGATTACAGGTGCAGGCGGATTGTTAAAAGAGAACTTCCCTAACCTTAAAATCTATGCAGTAGAACCTGCAGATTCTCCAGTTTTATCAGGAGGAAAACCAGGTCCGCATAAAATCCAAGGAATTGGAGCCGGTTTTGTTCCTTCCATTCTAAACACGAACGTTTATGATGAAGTTATTCAAGTTACGAATGATCAAGCATTTGAAATTGCACGCCGTGCCGGACGTGAAGAAGGAATTTTAGGTGGTATCTCTTCTGGTGCAGCTATTTATGCAGCGCTTCAAGTGGCTGAAAAATTAGGTGCAGGCAAAAAGGTAATAGCGATTATCCCAAGTAATGGTGAGCGTTACCTCTCAACTCCACTTTATCAATTTGATGAATAATAGAAAAAAATTAAAGGCTGACGCAAATGTGTCAGTCTTTTTTAAGGTATTGCCTTCATAAAAGCTCTGCTGTTGTTCTTTGAGCTACAAACAGGCAGTACTGCTTTCCGTATTTTATAAATTGTTGTAGAATGAACGTAAGAAAAATGGTTAGAAATCATTCGCCATTAATGAGGAGAGTGTGTGTATTGCTTCAAGACAATTCCATAGATAAACAACAGGTGTTGACAGCGAAAATCCCATTAAGTGAAAGCGATTGGTTTCAACAATATAAGCAGCTTTCCAAAGAGGAGCCGTATCATGTTTTATTAGAAAGTGGCAGAGCTGGTCGATATCATATTATAGGTTTAAGTCCAATAGCTATTATTAAAGGAAAAGATCAAACATTAACGATTGAACATAATGGACAAACCCACACTAGATCAGGGGACCTCCTTACGAATATGAAAGCATGGATGCAAGAGAAACAGCGTGGCTGTTGCGAAGAGGCTGTTCCATTTCAGGGTGGAGCAGTAGGATATATTAGCTATGACCTTGTAAGGCAAATTGAAAAATTGCCCACTACAGCTCAAGATGATTTAGGAATGGAAGAGCTTTACTTTCTCGTTTTTGATGACGTATTTGTTTATGATATCGAGAGCCAAGAATTAAACATCATCATTCATTACAAAGAAAGTGAAACACAAACAGCTGTGGAACGGTTGGAACTCTATAAAACAACATGGATCCAACCATTAGATGAATGGAAGTGGCAAGCATCAGACGTTCAAGTGGAAAACGGTTGGACAGCTTCTTTGTCAGAAGCTGAATTTGCAAATGCTGTTAAAAAAATTCAAGAATATATTGCTGCTGGCGATGTTTTTCAAGTTAATTTGTCGGTCCGTCAGGCAAAGCCGCTGCTAACAGAACCACTCCACATCTATGAAAAGTTACGTGAAGTTAACCCTTCGCCATATATGGCCTACTTCCATACTCCTGAATTCCAGTTAACAAGCGGTTCACCAGAGCTTCTTGTCAAGAAAGCCGGACAAGAAGTAAGTACTCGGCCGATCGCAGGAACGAGATCAAGAGGAAAAAACGAAGAAGAAGACGAAAGAAATGCTAAGACCCTGATTGAAAACGAAAAAGAACGTGCAGAACATATTATGCTCGTTGACCTTGAGCGAAACGACTTAGGAAGAGTGTGTGAGTTTGGTTCAGTTGAAGTGGACGAGTTAATGGTCATTGAAAAATACTCGCATGTTATGCATATTGTTTCAAATGTAAAAGGAAAGCTTACGGAAGGAAAAGACGCATACGATATCATTCGAGCAACTTTCCCAGGTGGAACGATTACAGGAGCACCTAAAGTGAGAACGATGGAGATCATTGAAGAACTTGAACCGGTTAGAAGAGGAATTTATACAGGATCGATTGGCTGGATCGGTTATAATGGAGACATGGAATTAAATATTGTCATTCGAACAATCCTTGCAAAAGACGGTATGGCTTATGTACAGGCCGGCGCAGGTATTGTGATTGACTCTAATCCACAACATGAATATAAAGAATCATTAAAAAAAGCAACTGCACTATGGCGTGCAAAAGAGTTGAGTGAAGAAGAGGTCAGTGAAGAAAAAGTAAAGTAGAGCTGAGGAGGAGTACTAATGATTTTAATGATTGATAACTATGATTCATTTACGTACAATTTAGTGCAGTATTTAGGTGAGATGGGTGAAGAGTTAGTCGTTCGACGAAATGACGAAATCACCATTGAAGAAATTGAAGAACTAAATCCAGACTATTTAATGATATCGCCGGGGCCATGCAGCCCGAATGAGGCAGGGGTAAGTTTAAAGGCAATCGAACACTTTGCCGGGAAAATCCCGATCTTCGGCGTTTGTTTAGGACATCAGTCGATTGGGCAAGTGTTTGGCGGCAAAGTCATTCGAGCGGAACGGTTGATGCACGGAAAGACTTCTGAGATCACTCATAACGAACAAACCATTTTTAAAGGTATAGAACGTCCTTTTACAGCAACAAGATACCATTCCTTAATTGTTGAAAGAGAAACGTTTCCAGACTGCTTAGAAATTACAGCTGAAACAGCAGAAGGGGAAATTATGGCTCTGCGCCATAAAACACTCCCTATTGAAGGTGTTCAGTTCCACCCAGAGTCCATAATGACGGAGTCAGGTAAGCGTTTATTGCTTAATTTTATTGAACACTATAGGGGGCGTACCTCAGCATGTACATCTATGTAAATGGTGAAATTGTAACACCGGAAAATGCAAAAATTTCAGCGTTTGATCATGGTTTTATGTATGGCTTAGGTGTATTTGAGACGTTTCGTATTTATGACGGTCATCCATTTTTAGTGGATGACCATTTTCTTCGGTTACGCCAAAGCTTAAGTCATCTCTCCATCAATTGGGACTGGACAAAAGGTCAGGTCATGACGGTCTTACAGCAATTATTAGCTAAAAATAAATTAACGAATGCATACGTGAGATGGAATGTTTCAGCAGGAGTTGGCCCGTTAGGACTACAAGATGAACCATATGATCAACCTTCAACGATTGTGTACGTTAAACCACTTCCAGAAAAGATGTCAGTGACAAAACGTGGGGTTATGTTGAACACAAAACGAAATACACCCGAAGGAAATGAACGGTTAAAATCCCATCACTATTTAAATAACATTATTGGAAAACGGGAAATAGGTTCAGATGCAAGTGTTGAAGGAATTTTCTTAACGCAAGACGGGTATCTTGCTGAAGGAATTGTCTCCAATCTTTTCTGGCTAAAAAATAATGTTATTTATACACCAGCAGTTGAAACGGGAATACTAAATGGTGTAACGAGGCAGTTTATTTTAACGTTATTAAACGATCTAGGGTACGAGTACCAAGAAGGTTTTTATAAAAGTGAAGACTTGTTTGAAGCAGATGAAGCTTTTGTAACCAATTCCATTCAAGAAGTTGTCTCACTTGAAGATGTTGAAGGCAAGACGAACTACGACAGCGAAATGACATTGGCTAATCAGTTGCGGAAACATTATTTCTCACTAAGGAAAAAACTTAACAGTCGAGTCGAAATATATAAAAAGGAGTAAGTCGAAATGTCTGTTCAAATGAATCCTCCAAAAGTTAGAGCATCACAATTTTTAGGTGAAACAACTGTAATGGGAATTTTAAATGCAACACCCGATTCTTTTTCTGATGGTGGTCAGTATAACGAGATAGAAACAGCTGTTCGCCATGCTAAAGAAATGGTAAGTCAAGGAGCTAAAATTATTGACATTGGCGGGGAGTCAACAAGGCCGGGAGCAGAAAAGGTAGAACAAAATGAAGAATTGGAAAGAGTTATTCCTATAATTTCCGCGATTGCACAAGAGGTTGATGTCCCGATTTCGATCGATACGTATAAAAGTGAGGTCGCTAAACAAGCGATTGAAGCAGGAGCATCGATTATTAACGATGTATGGGGAGCGAAAGCAGACCCTAAGATGGCAGGAGTAGCAGCAGCTTACGATGTTCCGATTATTCTCATGCATAACCGTACAAACAAAAACTATGTCAATCTGTTAGAAGATATGAAAAGAGATCTGCAAGAAAGTATAGATATTTGTCACGAGGCTGGGGTCCGTGATGATCAAATTATTCTTGATCCTGGAATTGGCTTTGCTAAAACGTATGAGCACAACCTCGAAGTCATGAGAAAGTTAGATGAAATTGTTGACCTGGGGTATCCCGTCTTATTAGGGACTTCCCGGAAGTCTTTTATCGCCAAAGCATTAGACCTTCCAGTGGACGAGCGAGTAGAAGGAACTGGAGCAACGATTTGCCTCGGCATTGCGAAAGGTTGTCAAATTGTTAGAGTTCACGATGTTTTAGAAATGAGCCGAATGGCAAAAATGATGGATGCGATGTTAGGGAAAGGTGTATAAAATGGACAAAATTATTATCGATCAAATGCAATTTTATGGATACCATGGTGTCTATCCTGAAGAAAACAAATTAGGTCAACGCTTTAAAGTAGATGCAACCTTATGGTTAGACTTGAGTCCGGCAGGGACGAATGACGATTTAAATCAAACAATCAACTATGCAGAAGTATACGAACTTACAAAAAAAGTGGTGGAGAACCAAACCCATAAATTAGTGGAAACAATTGCTGAAAACATCAGTTCCTCAATCCTTAAAACATTTCCGATCGTCCAGTCTTGTACAATAAAAGTCATTAAACCAGACCCACCAATAAACGGCCATTACAATTCTGTAGCAGTAGAAATTACAAGGAGTCGAAATGGTGAATAATCTCGTATATATCGCATTGGGTTCTAACATCGGTGCTCGAGAAGAATATCTTTTATTTGGCTTGAAGGAATTGAATGAGGAAGCCGGTCTCACGATCAACCGTGTTTCCTCCATCTACGAAACGGAACCGGTGGGTTATTTGGATCAACAAGATTTTCTGAATATGGTTATTGAGGTTTCAACTTCCTATTCACCTGAACAACTATTACAAGTAACCCAAGAAATAGAAAGTAAGGCAAAAAAAAATACTCCTGTCCGTTGGGGTCCCAGAACATTAGACCTTGACATTTTACTCTATAATCAAGAAAATATTAAGATGGATGATTTGATGATTCCTCACCCAAGAATGAGTGAGCGTAGTTTTGTCATCATTCCGTTGAAGGAAATTAACCCTCAATTAATACTGCCTCATGAGCAGGTAACAGTTTCGGAGATCTATAGAAGGTTAACAGATAAAGAAGGTGTTAGAGTATGGAAAATGAACAATGGGGTAGGAGAATACGGGCTTTTCGAAAATTGAAAGGTTATACGCAAGAATCGTTTGCTCACGCTTTAGGGATTTCAATCTCAGTATTGGGCGAAGTTGAAAGAGGGACGAGGGTGCCAACGGAAGATTTAATTGAAAAAATAGCTGAGGCTTTGCAAATTAGTAAAGATGAGTTGACTTCAAATAAATAGTTATAAAAGATGTTGGAGGTGAAAAGTGATGCTGAAGATTGGGAATATTGAAATGAAAAACCCAGTTGTTTTAGCGCCTATGGCAGGTGTCTGTAATCCAGCTTTCCGATTAATTGCGAAAGAATTTGGAGCGGGACTTGTATGTGCTGAAATGGTTAGTGATAAAGCAATCTTACACAAAAATGAAAAGTCATTAAGTATGCTGTATGTAGATGAGCGTGAAAAACCATTGAGCTTGCAAATCTTCGGCGGTGAAAAAGAAACATTAGTTGAGGCTGCCAAATTTGTAGATAAAAATACGAATGCAGACATTATCGATATTAATATGGGGTGTCCAGTACCGAAAATTACGAAATGTGATGCAGGGGCTAGGTGGCTGCTCGACCCTAACAAGATCTACGAAATGGTATCAGCTGTAGTTGACGCTGTAGATAAGCCGGTAACCGTTAAAATGCGTATCGGTTGGGATGATGAGCATATTTTTGCTGTTGAAAATGCACGTGCAGTCGAACGTGCAGGAGGAAAAGCGGTAGCTGTGCATGGCCGTACGCGAGTTCAGATGTATGAAGGTGTAGCAAATTGGGATATCATTAAAGAAGTGAAGGAATTTGTAAATATTCCTGTTATCGGTAATGGCGATGTAAAAACACCTGAGGATGCGAAACGCATGTTAGATACTACAGGGGTAGACGGTGTCATGATTGGAAGAGCTGCATTAGGGAACCCTTGGATGCTTTATCGTACAGTTCACTTTTTAGAAACAGGCGAACTCCCTGGAGATCCAACACCGCGAGAGAAAATCGATGTATGTATGATTCACTTAGATCGTTTAATCGCATTAAAAGGTGAAAGAGTAGCTGTCCGTGAAATGAGGAAGCATGCAGCGTGGTATCTTAAAGGAATGAGTGGAAGCTCAAACGTGAGAGATCAAATCAATCAGTTCGAAACGCGCGATGATGTATACAATTCTTTATACAGCTATATTGATGAAGTTGAAGCAAGAATGAACGAGACTGTCGAAGTAGGCTAAGATAGTTGACTTTATCACTTTACTTTTCTATAATTCGTCTGAGATAATCACAAACTGCCAGTATCTGCTGGCAGTTTTTCTACATATAAGCCAAAACTAAATCATTCACGAAATGGTTAACTTTAAGTTACATAAAATTCTCTTTGTTTATGAAGTGAGTTAGTGAATGTTAACTATCAATATTAATCTATAGTTTTAAAGAAAATTAGGAGTTGATGAAATGTCACAGGAATTAGAATTAAATGACTTACTAGCCGTACGTAGAGAGAAATTAAAAAAACTAGTGGACAAAGGTGTCGATCCATTTGGAGGTAAGTTTGTACGAACGCATTCTGCCAAAGAGATGACAGAGCAATTTGGTGAAATCTCTAAAGAGCAGTTAGAAGAGGATAAGCATGAAGTCGTTCTTGCTGGCCGTATCATGACAAAGCGAGGCAAAGGAAAAGCAGGCTTTGCTCATATACAGGATCTGACTGGGAAAATTCAAATCTATGTTCGACAAGATGCTATCGGTGAAGAAGCGTATGATCTATTTAATACGATCGACATTGGTGATCTTGTTGGAGTTTCTGGTGTGGCCTTCAAAACCAAAGTTGGAGAGTTATCTATTAAAGTAACTAACTTCCAATTACTTACGAAATCATTAAGACCTTTACCAGATAAGTTCCACGGGTTAAAAGACATTGAGCAACGTTACCGTCAAAGGTACGTTGATTTAATTGTAAACCCTGAAGTTCGTGATACGTTTGTGCTTAGAAGTAAGATTTTACAGTCTATGAGACGTTACTTAGACAGCCGAGGATACCTAGAAGTAGAAACACCGATGATGCATTCCATTGCTGGCGGTGCCTCAGCACGTCCTTTTATTACGCATCATAATGCTCTTGATATGACTCTCTATATGAGAATAGCGATCGAGCTCCACTTAAAGCGTCTGATTGTTGGTGGCTTAGAAAAGGTGTATGAAATTGGACGCGTTTTCCGTAACGAAGGGGTATCAACACGACATAACCCGGAATTCACGATGATTGAGTTATATGAGGCCTATGCTGACTATAAAGATATTATGAGTTTAACTGAAAACTTAATTGCGCATATTGCGGAAGAAGTGTTAGGAACTACAACTGTTCAGTATGGAGACTATGAAGTCAATCTAAAGCCTGAATGGAAAAGACTTCACATGGTTGATGCGATTAAAGAATATGCGGGTGTAGATTTCTGGAAAGAAATGAGCGACGAAGAAGCTCGAGCAATAGCAAAAGAGCATAAGGTTCATGTAAAAGATACAATGACTTATGGACATGTAGTAAATGAATTCTTTGAGCACTTTGTTGAAGAAAAATTAATACAACCTACATTTATTTATGGTCATCCAACGGCAATTTCTCCATTAGCGAAGAAGAACCCAGAAGATGAGCGTTTTACAGACCGATTTGAACTCTTTATTGTGGGCCGCGAACATGCGAATGCATTTACTGAGCTTAATGATCCAATTGATCAAAGAGAAAGATTCGAAGATCAATTAAAAGAAAGAGAACAAGGTGACGACGAAGCACATATGATGGACGATGATTTTGTAGAGGCGCTAGAATATGGAATGCCTCCAACTGGCGGTTTAGGTATCGGTATTGATCGTTTAGTTATGTTATTAACAAATTCTCCATCTATCCGTGATGTATTATTGTTCCCGCAAATGCGTCACCGTGAAACTACTGAAGAATAGATTATTAAAACGTGCCTGTACTTCTCCTAACGTATATATTGGAGGGTACAGGCATCTTTTTGTGTAAAATCTGTTGAAAAAAGCTCGTGTTGGTTATAATGGATCTTAGCAATGTAAAAGTTACTAAGGAGCCTTAGAAGCAATAAATAGACAAACGCAACTAATACAATAAATTTGCATAATGTTTAAGGCAAATAGGTTAGTTAGTAAAGAAAAAGACTTTTTCCTTAAAAATACTCTTTATTTTTTTAAGACAATCAGTATAATAGGTAACAGGCATTATTTTGTCGACGTTAATTGTATTTTGTTTTTATAAAAAAATAAAATTAATTGTTGACTCCCATTTAACAGCGTGTTATATTAGTAAAGTCGCTGTCACACAGCAGACAAGCTATAAGTTCTTTGAAAACTGAACAAAAAGCCAAGCGAAATAAATGAGATACATGATATCTCGTCAATGTTTTAAAAACGTCACGTTTGTGACAATGAGCTATATCAAACACTTTTATGGAGAGTTTGATCCTGGCTCAGGACGAACGCTGGCGGCGTGCCTAATACATGCAAGTCGAGCGGACCTCATAAGAGCTTGCTCTTATGAGGTTAGCGGCGGACG
>NZ_JAOTPO010000023.1 GCF_029028005.1 Alkalihalobacterium chitinilyticum | reverse complement strand
AGATGAGATTTCCCATTACGTTAAGTAAGTAAGACCCCTTAGAGATGATGAGGTTGATAGGTCTCGGGTGGAAGCGTGGCGACACGTGGAGCTGAGAGATACTAATCGGTCGAGGACTTATCCAAATATGAAAGGCGGAAATGCCTTGGTCAGATTTGCAGTGCGTTGGAGCTTCAGAAGGCGAAGTGGTAACTTCAACTGAAGAAGTGAAACGACACAAAAATCTAGGCATTGAAGCTAGACAATAATAAAGCGTTGAATTCATCTAGCCATTATCCAGTTTTGAGAGAACCACTCTCAATGTGAACTAAGATAACCAAAGGGTCATCTGATGTTCAATATAGTCTAGTGGCGATAGCGAAGAGGTCACACCCGTTCCCATGCCGAACACGGAAGTTAAGCTCTTCAGCGCCGATGGTAGTTGGGGGCTTCCCCCTGTGAGAGTAGGACGTCGCTAGGCTTATATTACTTATAATTTAATGGGGCCTTAGCTCAGCTGGGAGAGCGCCTGCCTTGCACGCAGGAGGTCAGCGGTTCGATCCCGCTAGGCTCCACCATATATATTTAATAGCTTTTTATAATGGCGGTGTAGCTCAGCTGGCTAGAGCGTACGGTTCATACCCGTGAGGTCGTGGGTTCGACTCCCTCCGCCGCTACCATTATAGGACCCTTAGCTCAGTTGGTCAGAGCGGTCGGCTCATAACCGATTGGTCGTAGGTTCGAGTCCTACAGGGTCCACCATACAAAAGATTGAATTAGCTATCCAGTACGGAGGAATACCCAAGTCCGGCTGAAGGGATCGGTCTTGAAAACCGACAGGCGGGTTAAACCGCGCGGGGGTTCGAATCCCTCTTCCTCCGCCATTAGATACTGAATTTATTACTGCTGTTATGGTACTTGTTAATTCTAGTAAAACTAATAGTTTTGGCGGCATAGCCAAGTGGTAAGGCACGGGTCTGCAAAACCCTTATCCCCGGTTCAAATCCGGGTGCCGCCTCCAATACAAATCTTTTTAAATCGTCTGCATTGCCGGGGTGGTGGAATTGGCAGACACACAGGACTTAAAATCCTGCGGTAGGTGACTACCGTGCCGGTTCAAGTCCGGCCCTCGGCACCATATTGCGCCCTTAGCTCAGCTGGATAGAGTGTTTGACTACGAATCAAAAGGTCGGGAGTTCGAATCTCTCAGGGCGCGCCATTTCTTTTTTGAAAGTATACTTGTAAACCCTTTGTATACTTAACTAGATGAACGTTTTTATAGAATAACTTGCGGGTGTAGTTTAATGGTAAAACCTCAGCCTTCCAAGCTGATGTCGTGGGTTCGATTCCCATCACCCGCTCCATTTTAATTTATGGGCCTATAGCTCAGCTGGTTAGAGCGCACGCCTGATAAGCGTGAGGTCGGTGGTTCGAGTCCACTTAGGCCCACCATATATTAATCCACAGTAGCTCAGTTGGTAGAGCAATCGGCTGTTAACCGATCGGTCGCAGGTTCGAGTCCTGCCTGTGGAGCCAAGTGTTGGCCCGTTGGTCAAGCGGTTAAGACACCGCCCTTTCACGGCGGTAACACGGGTTCGAATCCCGTACGGGTCACCAAATTAAAAAAAATTTTAGAAACAAGAAGATCTGGGAAGTGAAGTCCTGAGGAACAGATCGTATCTAAATACGTGAGTACCGGAAGGGCGAAACTGACGAAGAAATTCATAGCTTATCAAAGCCTGAATGGAGGATTAGCTCAGCTGGGAGAGCACCTGCCTTACAAGCAGGGGGTCGGCGGTTCGAGCCCGTCATCCTCCACCATTTTAGCCGGTGTAGCTCAATTGGTAGAGCAACTGACTTGTAATCAGTAGGTTGGGGGTTCAAGTCCTCTCGCCGGCACCACTTTCACATGATTTTACATCATGAGCCATTAGCTCAGTTACGAGCAAGACAGCGTGAATTTACTACGAGTTGTTCCGACACAGCCTGCTACAAAGGATTACAAGTAGAGGAAGGAACATGATAAACTACACATGATTTTACATCATGAGCCATTAGCTCAGTTGGTAGAGCATCTGACTTTTAATCAGAGGGTCGAAGGTTCGAGTCCTTCATGGCTCACCATTTTAATATTGCGGGTGTGGCGGAATTGGCAGACGCGCTAGACTTAGGATCTAGTGTCTTTGACGTGGGGGTTCGAGTCCCTTCACCCGCACCATTACATAATTTAAAAGTAATACAGGAGATCGACGTATGTCGGTCTTTTTTTGATTCATAAACAATAGGGAAGTGGCTATAGTAATACCATTTTAATTACCATTATGAAATCTAAAAAGATCTGGTTTTATATTATTTTACGCTTATAGTCGATGAGTAACAGGACATTAAATTAATATTCTTATAAAGCTAACCCGCCCAATTTAACAATCCTCTTTAATTCGGCTTTTTATTTTTTTCGAAAAATGATTTTTGTGAAACTAGGTGGAAGGTAAGAAAAAACATAGTATGTAAAGTAATCTGCAAAGGTACAATAATCAAGTAATTTAATTTTTTTAAAAAGGAGAGTTATCCATGCAACAAAATCAGCAAAACCAAGCTGCTCAGCAAGCACAGCAAGCTATTCAACAAGCTCAACAAGCAGTTCAACAAGCAACTCAACAGGCTAATCCTCAGGCGCTTCAACAAGCGCAGCAACAGTTACAACAAGCTCAACAGCAAATCCTGCAAGCACAAAGCGGGGCGCAACCAGCACAACAGCAAAATTATATGCAAGCGCAACAGCAGTTACAGCAGGCTGCCCAGCAAATTCAACAAGCTCAACAACAGCAAAACCAACAGCAATAAGGTTTCAAATCTATAGAGTATAGTAAAAGGGTAGCTCAAGTATTGAGCCACCCTTTTTAATGGTTTGAGAATTAAAAATCGATTAATTTAATACCCTACGTGCTTGAGTATGTCTTGAAGGATTATAGGATGAAATTTTAACTACATCTCCAGTTTGTGGGGAGTGTATGTATTGTCCATTTCCAATATAAATACCAACATGATGGATTGGGTTTCCTCTAAAGATTAAGTCTCCAGGCTGGACTTGGTGTGGTGATACTGCCACTCCAACTGTCGCTTGTTGCCTAGAAGTTCTCGGTAAATTTACACCAACGGAACGGAACACATAAGAAGTGAAACCTGAGCAATCAAATCCACTTGGTGTTGTTCCTCCCCAAACATAAGGTGTTCCTAAAAATTGTTTACTATAATTAATTAACGCCGTAGCTTTGTCTGAGTTTCCAGAGCTTACAGGTTGAGCAGGGCTGCTAGTCGTGTTGTTGCTAGTCGTGTTGTTGTTAGTCGCTGTATTTGTAGGAACAGGTGCTTGTGCTGTATTTGTATTTGTTACAGTCGGTTGACTTGAAATCGATTGGTTTGTTTGACTGACTTGTTCTGTTTGATTAGCTTGTTGAGCTTCTTGTGCTTGTCGCGCTTGTTCAGCTTGTTCCGCTGCTAGACGTGCTTCTTCTTCTGCTCTCCTAGCTGCCTCTTCAGCTATACGAATTTCTTCTTGGCGTTTTAATTCCTTAACTTCTTCTAACTGATGCATAACGGATCTTTTGTTTTCTTCGAGTGATGCTTGTTCTTCTATTACCGTTTGCTTATTTTTTTCTAATTGCTCTTGTTCTTTTTCAAGGTTTTCTTGTAGAGCGTTAAGTTCACGCTCAGCTTTTTCAAGGTTTTCTAGTAATTTTTGATCTTGTTCTATTACTTGAGAGATCAGTGTAACGCGCTCTATAAGGTCTCCAAACCCATTTGAGGATAAGATGACATCAATATAAGTAAGCATAGGACTTTGTCCATTTTGTTGGATGGCACGCAGTCTGTCAAAATAAATTTCTTTCAGACTATCAAACTTAACTTGGGCTTCTTCAATCTGTTGTTGATTGTTTGAAATTTTTTGTTGAGCGCCTTCGATATCTTTTGTCAGTTCTTCAATTTTTACAATGGCTTCAATAATCTTATTGTCATATGTAAGTATCTTATCTTCTAAATCTTCTATCTGTGCTGTATAGTTCGTGATAGGATTAGCATAGGATGTTGCAGGTGCCGCACTAATAAGGGTTGCAGCTAAAGCTGTAGCAATAACTACATGTGTTAACTTCCTTTTCATTCTATTACTCTCCTTTTATATCTATCTTTCCCAATGTTGGAAAGTTTATCTTTTACTAGTCTCTCAAATTTTAATATGTTTCATGTCTAATAACAATGAATTTTGCTAGAATGTAATATAATTGTTACATAAGAAATGATTATGTCGTATTTTAGAAGCATCTATTTACTTATTGTGGAAAAAGTAAGGTTGTTTTTTGCAGTTTGAAGATATATTTATTCAAAATAGGGGTAGTTACTAAGTCTAGTAATATTGCAGGGAGGTAAATTAATATTTGGTTTGTTTATTTTTCTGTAGATTTATTAGATTTCGATTAATACAGCTCTCTTTATTTCTTACTAGCGAGGAGCTAAATATAAAAAATAATGCTGCCTATTGTAAAACTTCTAACAATAAACAGCGGTAGAGTTATTTATTCTGTAGCTTTGGCTTCCAATGTTTCAATCGCTTCATTTAATGCTTCTGTATAGAAGCATTCAACTTCTTCATCAAGTAAGCCGCTGATTTCCTCTTTAAGCCATTGGAAATTTTCGATGATAAGAGTTGTCCTTACGTTTCTAGAAGTTAAAACCTCATTCAACCATAAAGAGTAGTCTATAAATACTTTTTTATTCTGTAACTTCCATGCTGTATCTAAATACTGAAGGTGGTAATTATTATCTTCTCTCGTTCTTTTCTTCCCATTTTCACCAAATTGCTCTACTAAGCTTGGATATTTTGTATAAAACTTTTTAACAATTTCGTCAACAATCTTCTCTTTAACCGCTAGATCGATCATGTCGCAACCACCTTAAAGCGTTGTACGATTGGTTTTATTGAAGCTAATTCATAATCTGGATATTTCTTCTCCAGTTCATGAATTTGTTTAAAATTATCACTTCTAATCCATTTGAAATAATGTTCTTCGGATTCCCATTCCATTTGTACCGTTAATTCTCCTTTTCTAACTTCATTTTGTAATAATTTAAACGACTTAAAACCTTCTTCACGATCTACGGAACGGGAACGTTTTTGATATAGTGAAATAACTTCTTGTATCTTATTGTCTGGAACGACAACAATTGAATGTACGATATACATATCCATCTCTCCTTTCTATAGATCTCTTCACAATTATAGCAAAAGAGTATATTTTAAAAAGCTCTTTATAGTATACTAATAATATTTGAGGAGGTAAAAAAATGTACCCAGAAGAGGCGAAAAAATTAGCTCTCCAACTATTAAAGGGGGATATCCATTCATCTTGGAAAATAATCCATAATCTTGACCAAATAGGTATGAACAGTTGTTATATTTATGATCAAGCTTTGCGAAATGCGATGTACTATATAGGTGATTTGTGGAAAAACAATGAGATAACTGTTGCTGATGAGCATTTAGCTACGGGAACAGCGGATATTATATTAACCCGTTATATATTGGAGAAGAAAGGGATGGAACCAAGTAAACGCGCGCTGTTCTTCTGTATAGAAGGGGAGGAGCACGTACTAGGCTTAAAGATGGTTTCCTCTTTCTTTAAGGAAAAGGGATGGGATACGCAGTTTTTAGGTGCGAATTTACCTCTAGAATATGTAGTGTATAGTGCAAAAAAATGGAAACCCTCTGTAATAGGTATTTCGATAATCGCTTGTTTGAAAGGGAAGAGACAATACTGTCTGGATAAACACCTTGCATCGCTGTCTTGATAGAGTTATTGTCTAAGTCGGTTGCAAAAATTCTAATGTTAAAGTCTTCTTGAATATCATCCATATATTCTTTAAACATAATAGCCACGGAATATGCTTCTTCCCCAGTTGAACAGCCAGCGATCCAAATGCGAATGTCTTTTTCTTGATCTTTTCGCTTTTGTTGAAAGATTTGGGGTAAAACTTCTTTCTTTATTAAATGGAAAGCGTCTGGATCACGGAAGAAGTGAGTCACACCAATTAACATATCATGTTGTAGTTGTATAATTTCGTTTGGATTGTTTTCTAAATACTTGCGGTAGTCTTTTAATGTTAGACACGTTGAATGAAATAGGTTGACTCGTCTTTCGATCCGACGCAGTACACTGTTTTGTTTATAAAGCGAAAAATCGATATTGCATTTATCTTTAACAAGCTTATAAATTTTAGTTAGTTCATCTTCTTCTAATTCAATTTTTTTGTAGGTACTATATTTAGAAATGATTTTCGCCATTTCAATAGGTGATAAAATATAGTTTACAATACCGGTTTCTTCAGCACTTCGAGGCATGTCCGGAAATTTTGCTGTCTCTTTCTTTTGCGTAAGAATAATACCGCCTGATTCATGGATCGCTTATATCCCTTTTGATCCGTCCGTTCCTTTTCCAGATAATATAACGCTAATAGCTTTTTCTTTCTTCATTGTTGCCAGAGATGAGAAGAGGGCATCAATTGGAAAAAATAAGTTTTGTTTTGGATTACTAGGTGTTACGAACAGTTTGCCGTCTTTAACCGTAACTTCGGTCCGTGGAGGATTTAAATAAATGCAGTTTGGTTTGAGTTCCATCCCGTTATCAGCTCTAATGATTTCCATGTGAGTATGTCTAGAAAGTAATTCAGGCATAAAACTTTTGTATTGATCTGATAAGTGTTGAATTAAAATAAATGCCATGCCGCTAGTTGAACTAATTTCTTTAAAAAATTCCTCAATTGCTTCAAGCCCGCCTGCTGATGCACCAATACCGACAATAAAGAAATCATTGATAGGTTTTGGACTATCCAACTTTACGGGGCTATTCATTACAGTCAATTTTTCCCCACCTCAAATATATAAGAATAATTTATGAACGCTCATTCATTCAAACGCACAAAAAGGCGCACCGGCCCTAGTTATTTCGTGCCTCTATTATATATGTAAAACCCGTTTTTTTTTTAGTGTTTCGACAATAAATGTCAGTACCATTTGTATATTAGTCCGTGTAATTTTAATAAATCGATCTAACATAGTAAAGAAGTAACTTACTGTTACCATTTCAATGGAAAAGCTTTTAATACTTTCATTAAAAGGAGCATAGGGTAGAGAGGTAAGGGGTAATCATAAAATCTACTAAAATAGTGTTCTACTAGATAAATATGAGGTGAATGGAGTGAGTGAGGAAAAGCAGTCAAATGTCACGAAAGTAGATCATCTTATTTTTATTCTTGTAACGGTCATGTATTGGTTTACTATTTATAGTTATGTTCCTATATTAACAGCCTACTTAGACTTTTTAGGAGCTACCTATATGTTCATTGGTGTTGTAGTAGGAAGTTATGGTTTGCTACAAATGCTTATTCGTCTGCCGCTTGGAATTTATTCTGATGTCATAAAACGTCGGCGACCTTTTATTATTCTCGGAATTGCCATTGGGAGTTTAAGCTGTTTTGGTTTTATACTGACGGACCAATTAGGGTGGACGCTGCTATTTAGAGCTCTGGCTGGAGTAAGTGCTTCAACATGGGTGGCGTTTACTGTTTTATATGCGAGTTATTTTTCAAAAAAAGAAATTACGAAGGCGATGGGTTGGATTAGTATCACAATGGTACTCGGTCAGTTGGTGAGTATGATTTTCAGTGGCGTTGTTGTTGAAAGATTTGGTTGGATGGTACCATTTTGGATTGGTGGTATCGCAGGAGTTATTGGATTATTTTTATGCATCTGGCTGAAAGAAGAAAAGGAGGGCGTTAATAGAAAACCCATCAATGTAAAAGAGCTAGTTATGATTGTTAAAGAGCCTCAGTTAATTAAAGTAACACTGCTGTCCGTTTTAGCCTACAGCATCATCTTTATTACAATCTTTGGGTTTTCTCCGAATTACGCGTTGCAGCTAGGTGCTTCAACTGTAGGATTAAGCTACTTAGTTATTGTTTTTGTCGTTCCACATGCTTTTGCAGCAATTGTTGTTGGCAAGTGGTTAAGACCTCGGCTAGGTCATTGGGGAACACTATTTGTTGGTTTTATCGCAAGTGCTTTGATGACAGGGTTAATTCCACTTGTTTCTTCTTTTAGTTTATTACTTATCACTCAAGCTATTAATGGTTTCGCGTTAGGGGTTGTACTTCCGTTGCTTCTCGGAATGTCGATCGAATCCGTCGAGGATGAGAAACGAGCAACTGCGATGGGATTTTATCAAGCGGTATATGCCGCGGGGATGTTTGTGGGACCTTTTGTAGCAGGAATGTTAAATTCTATGTTTGACCTTTCGGCGGGCTTTTATTTTGGAGGAACCATCGGAGTTTTAGGCGTTCTATTAGTAATTGTTTGGAAACGTGCAGAGGAAAATGAAGCTGAAGCAAAAAGACAGAATCCAACAGTAAACTAGGTTCATAAAGGATTATAAAAAAGAGGATACTATTGTTTTGTTATATGTTATTATGGTCAGAAAGTCATAATCCCTTACTTTAGCAGGCGATATAGTAAAGCAGGGATATTTTAATTTAACTAACGCCTTTATATTTATCTTCCCATTTGATTCGCCATTTATTTCGTCTTTCCATTCGATTTCCTTTATAGAGGTGTTTGTACTTTTTCCAATGTGTTTTCCATTTGCTTCTTCGTTCTGTTCTCATCTTTATGTCTTCCCTTCTGTCATTTTCTTAGGTCCTTTTT
Source organism: Alkalihalobacterium chitinilyticum (assembly GCF_029028005.1). Taxonomy (GTDB): domain Bacteria; phylum Bacillota; class Bacilli; order Bacillales; family Bacillaceae_F; genus Alkalihalobacterium; species Alkalihalobacterium chitinilyticum. The sequence continues at coordinate 53,076 of NZ_JAOTPO010000023.1, read as the reverse complement.
TATTTCTATAATTATTGGAAGTTCCCTTTGACTAGGATTGTCTATTATCGTCTAATTTTGCAGACTTACCTTGAGAAAGAATAAATGAAGTGAAAAATTGCCAAATTGTGATGTATATGTTTAGTGAAAAAAGAAGTTCTAGGTCACACTATAGGGATAGATATTCCATTTTGGTTCGCTGAAATTGAATGCGTTAATCATTTTGGACAGGGCATTTTAGCCGAGTGGGTTATTAAAGAAGTTGATGAAATTACAGTAATGGCATATCGTACATTAGCTGAAGATGAAGGTGGGATTATAGATATTGTGAGTAAGGAGATAGAGTGGGCAAACCAATTAAACAAAAGTGTTTTTATTGCTGTTGAGACTGTCCCATTACCAGAAGTTCATACAATTTTTTATCAAAAGGGAACGGACCGAATGAACGAGCAAGAGAGATTGTTAATATGCACTTTAGAGGTGAACCCTCCTATCAAGGAATAGCCGTTCATCATCTAACGAATTGGAGGGCTATGAAAGTAAAGAATATGGAGGACTAAGTTTTGAATGGTATCGGGGTGAGGTCAACATGCATGAACCTGTAGAAGCTTCATTTTTTCAACAAAGTACTCTTGAGTTATCGAAAGCATTGCTTGGAAAATTACTAGTAAAAGAAACACATCAAGGTGTCGCAGCTGGATGGATTGTTGAAACTGAAGCATATATTGGACCCGATGATCGAGCTGCACACAGCTATAACAATCGACGAACGACACGAACGGAAGTCATGTTCGGACCACCCGGCTATGTATATACATATGTAATGCATACTCATTGTCTGGTAAATGTTGTGAGTGGTGACGTTGGTCACCCTGAGGCCGTTCTAATTCGAGCCATAGAACCGTATGTAGGTATTGACTTAATGTACGAGCGACGAAGAAAGGCCAAAAAAGACCGAGACTTAACGAGTGGTCCCGGAAAATTAACGAAAGCACTTGGGATTGATAAAGAAGATTATGGTCGTCCGTTTTTTAAGCCCCCATTGTGGATAGCTGAAGGTAAATCATTAGTAATGGAGGAAATTGCAGTTGGTCCAAGGATAGGAATAGATAATAGTGGTGAAGCAAAACATTATCCGTGGCGGTTTTACTTAAAAGAAAACCCTTTTGTAAGCCGGTAGCATGAGTGGAGGGGGGTTATAAATGGAGGTGTCAGGTACCTTTAACACTTGATTGTGTTAAAGGTACCTGGCACCTGTTCTTTTATAGGAGGATATGGAGCTTGAGTGAGCGACAAAAGCCTTCAAGTCCCGGGTAAATTGTTTCGTGGGTAATGTTCATTTGGGCGAGCTTATACCAATAATCTTGAAGGTTTTCCTTGTTAAAGATGAGTTTGTACGTTACATCCTTCCCATTCAGCTTATTATCATTAATGTTATATACTTTAAGGATCTCATCCATTGTCTTATTAATAACACTCGGTACGAGAAACACACCTTGTTGAATTCTGAGCCGTTCATTTTTTTGGTATGGATCATAACGAAAAATGAATAGTTCTGAGATCGTTTCTGGATCAAATATGGCTTGTTTATATTGATAGAAGTCGTCACCATAACGGTCGTTATCGTATTTTTCAAGTTCCCTAACATTTAATGCATAAATACTGAAGTTATCCTCAGCCCCGTCTAAAGCAAAAAAGGCTGCTATGTAAGGTGACCGTGTCCAGTCCAGTAATCGAGTGGGCGTACCATAATCCTGCATAACAGACAAAGGCTCCAGCCTGAAATTAACCCAGTCTTTCTCGCTTTCTTTACTAGGCACTTGAAATTCTAAAGAAGAATATAAGTGCGCAGACGAATAAAATTCGTTCACCATCTTGTTTTCGATCGTGACACAATCTGCATTAGTCGGTTGGTTGTAAATCTTTTGAACTTCTCGAAACAATGAAGATTGCAAATCCCAATCAGAATTTCTCTGACCTCGAAAAATCCATTCATTATAATGTAAATGAGAGATAACATCATTAAACTCATGCCAGCTCTCAATTTTTATTTCCTTCCACATAACGATAGCCTCCAAGACAAATCTAGCGAGGTAATATAAATAGTCCAGTACATCTTATTTTGTTCTTAGAAGTTCGATTGCATACAATATTAATTGTAATTAAAACAACACCATCACTAATTAAACTGGTGATACTAATTTTAAACCAATCGTCGCACCGATAATAATAAATATGAAAAATAAACGAAATACATTTTTCGGTTCACCGTAATAAATAATCGCTAGGATAGCTCCTCCAGCAGCTCCAATTCCAGTCCAAACCGCATATGCTGTAGACATCGGTAGATTTTGCATCGCAAGGGCAAGAAATAGAAAGCTTCCGCCGAAAGCAGAAAGTAAATATACTAATGCTCGCCAATTGCGATCTCTATGAAGTTTATTGATCATTACAACCCCGATCATTTCTGATATGCCAGCTATAGTCAGATACACCCACTCCATTATGCTTCGTCTCCTTTCACTGTTGTCTCACTTGGACTAACAACTTTGAGACCAATGACACCAATTAATAAAAATAAAATAAGAATGATTGTTACAGGTTGAAAGGGTTCATTAAAAAAGATGATATCAGCTACTACTGTACCAACCGTTCCTAACCCTACAAAAACAGCATAAACCGTACCAACAGGAAGTCTGCTGGCCGCCATTATCATTAAATAAAAACTAACAAAAATAGCAATGGCTGTTGTAACCCAAGTCCATAAATTATAAGAATGCTTCAAGCCAATGACCCAAAGGACTTCAAAAAATGCAGCAATAAAAACCGTAAACCATACTTTTGACATCTAATCACCTCTTTTTGTTCAATGTAAAAAGCCCGAGAAGATATTAAAAAGTAATATCCTCCCGGGCTTTTGTCCCTCCGTGAACACAGTTATAAGAACTGTGCGTTTTCTCTCGGACCAGACCAGATTAACTGCGGAACCCTAGAAAACCACTTCATTTAATTACTTTAATTTTACCTTAAGATCGAAGGGTTTGTAAATGTTGAAAAAGTAGTATTGTACTGATATCCGATATATTTAGTTTACTGAAATCTCAAATGTAAGCGTTTGAATACTATTAATTCTGAAAATTAATAAAATTTAATGCTATTTTTAGAAATTTATAGTATACTACTTGGTAGTTGTTACTAATACCAAGCTTTGGTTAAAAAAGGGGAAGTTAAAAAGCTTTACCTCTCTAGAGAGGTGGAGTGCTGATTGAGTGTAAACACTCAATTATGAAATAAAAACTTACATGTTTGTTTTTATTTTTTTGACCCTTCCATACTGACCGGTTAGTTTGTTGGTTGTGTAACTACTCGTATTACCTTTAAGTAATTCTTTAAAATTTAGAAGGAGAGTGAATGAAATGGGAAAAACGTATGAAAACTTTATGTCGTTAGAGGATCTATTGCCAAAATTTAAAACGGTGGAAGAGGAGCGTAATCATTTAAAAGAACGCCTTGCAGCCTCGTTTCGATTGTTCTCTAAGTTTGGTTTCGATGAGGGGGTAGCAGGACATATTACAGTACGTGATCCGGGGGAAAAAGACCATTTTTGGGTAAATCCATTTGGAATGCATTTTAGTCAAATTAAAGCATCTGATCTTATCCTAGTTAATCATGAAGGAGACGTGGTTGAAGGAAAGCGTCCTGTTAATCGCGCTGCCTTTGCCATTCACTCTCAAATTCATGCAGCTCGTCCTGACGTTGTTGCAGCAGCTCATGCTCATTCGACGTATGGTAAAACGTGGTCTTCTTTGGGGAGATTACTAGATCCTATTACCCAAGATGCTTGTGCTTTTTACGACGACCATGTTTTATTCGATGATTATACAGGAGTTGTCTTAGATACGGAAGAAGGCGATAGAATTGCAAAGGCATTAGGTCAGCATAAGGCTGCAATTTTGCGAAACCATGGCTTGTTAACAGTAGGAAAGACAGTTGATGAAGCAGCATGGTGGTTTATTACGATGGAACGTTCTGCTCAAGCACAATTAATGGCTGAAGCAGCAGGAACTCCAGTTTTAATTGATAAGGATTATGCAAAAATAACGAGTAAACAAGTAGGTTCAGACTTAGCCGGATGGTTTAGTTTCCAGCCGCTTTGGGATCGTATCATTAAAGAACAGCCTGATTTAGTCGATTAATAATTATTAAGATTAGTTACCGTTTATACTTAAAGGAATTCGTCACTTGGTGGAGCATAGTTAGCTTTGCAGTATGAAGCGGATAAATTATTGTATTTAACCATGGTGATTAATAAGTCGATAAATTTATCACTAATATGTAAGCGCTTCCGTAATCTTCTGATGTTATATAGTGACGAATTCCGAACACTATTAGAGTAAACTACTCAGTAGCGCATCATACCTAGTAAGGGAGGAAAATAAAATGAAGCGATTTAATAAAGTTAAATTAGTAATGTTCATAACAATAATCCTTCTCATTATGGCAGCTTGTTCATCTAATGAAAGTTCCGGAAATAATGATACTGGAGAAGGTAATAGCAATGGTAATTCTAGTAATGGAGAAACCTACACAATCACAATGGCACACGTAGCTTCCGAGGCGATCGGTTTACATCAAGCATTTCTCAAATTTAAAGAAGAAGTGGAAGAACAAAGTGAGGGACGCCTTAAAGTTGAAGTTTATCCTAATGCTCAATTAGGTGGCGAGCGGGAAATTCTAGAAGGCGTCCAAAACGGGGATATTACTGCAACAATAACTTCGACTGGAGTAGGAGCAAACTTTGTTCCTGAAGTAGCAGTTTTTGATATCCCATACTTATTCACATCAAAAGAACATGCCAGACACGTATTTAGAACAGATGGTCCTTTGTTTGAAAAGATAGCACCATACTATGAAGAGAAGGGTTTTAAGCTGATGAGTTTTACTGACCAAGGGTTCCGTATCTTATCTACAAATGGGGTCCAGGTTACGTCAGTAGAAGATGTTAAAGGATTGAGAATTAGAACGCTAGAAAATTCAAATCATATTGAAGCTTGGAGAGCGTTAGGTGCGAATCCAACACCGATTCCTTTTAATGAAGTGTATACTTCATTACAACAAGGAACCGTAGATGCACAAGAAAACCCGTATGAGCTAACAGTATTAATGAAATTCCATGAAGCACAAGAACACGTAACGAACATCAAGAGTATTTTCCAATCTCTTCAAGCTGTCATTAACAAAGATTTTTATGATAGTCTTCCAGAAGATCTTCGAGCACTTGTTGATGAAGGGTTTGCATCAGCTGTCGAATTTGGAACAAATTTCTTAGATGAAAAAGATGAAGAGTACATCCAAGTGTTAAAAGATACTGGATTAACGGTTAATGAAATTACTGATGACGAGCTAGAGAAATTCAGAGAAAAGACAAGCCCTGTAATTGAAACGATTCGTGGACAAGTTGGAGATGAGTTAGTTGATCTAATGATTTCAGAGGCAGAAAGCTATTAATATTGTTAATCGTAAATAATGTGGGGCTGATTGTTTAATAGCAAGCACAAGTTTATTAGGGGGATTCTTTATAAATTTGGGGCTCACTATTCACGGTCAGTCTCGTATTAAAACTATCGAGTTTGGATGTGATCCTAATGAAATACATCAAGTGGCTGGATAAACATTTTGAAATGATGCTTATTTCTATCACCATGTGCAGCTTAGTTGTTATTATGTCCTCTCAAGTTTTTATGCGGTATGTGATGAATGCTTCCCTTTCTTGGCCGGAGGAGATTAGTAGATATTTATTTATTTGGATCGCTTTTATCGGCATTAGTTATGCGACAAAAGGAGATCTTCATTTAAAAATAGATATCCTGTTAGAATATGTAAGTCCTAAAATTCAATCCATGTTTGCGGTTTTGCGAGATATTGCTATTTTTTTATTTAGTGTAATTATGGTAATTGGTGGGATTGACGTCTATAACAATCTTTCTGGCACGATGCAAACGAGTGCAGCGTTAGGAATCCCTTTTAAATATGTCTACTTAGCCTTGCCGGTTGGTTTTGGATTAACGGCTTTACGTATCATACAAAAGTACATTCTAAAAGTCACACAGAAAAGTAAACTGGCTCCGGAAAATAAGCAATCTGTAGAACTATAAGAGGAAAAGAAAGGGAGATTCTATGATTATATTATTATTTCTTCTCTTAGTAATTTTATTGGCATTGACAATTCCCATAGGAATATCCCTTGGTTTTATTACCATTTTATCAGGGTCTGTCTTAGACATTAGTGTCAACCTTTCTTACATCGTACGTAATATGGTCTCATCCTTAGACAGTTATCCGTTGCTAGCGGTACCGTTATTCATTTTATCGGGTACAATTATGGCTAAAGGTGGTATGTCAGAACGGTTATTTAATGTGTTTATTTACATGTTCGGAAATCGTACAGCCGGAATTCCGATTGCAGCAATTACTACATGTCTCTTTTACGGAGCAATATCGGGTTCAAGTCCGGCTACTGTAGCAGCGGTTGGAGCAATGGCTATTCCGATTTTAACGAAACTTGGCTATGATCGAGGGTTTAGTACAGCGATGATTGCTACGTCTGGCGGGTTAGGTGTTATAATCCCACCAAGTATTCCGTTTATTATTTATGGAATGTCAGCCAATCAATCGGTTGGGGATCTATTTATTGCTGGGATAATGCCAGGAATTATCATTGGACTAGCTTTAATGATTTATGCCTATATATACTGTAAAAATAAAGGTGAAAATAAAGAACAGATTATGGCTGTCTATAATGATATGAAGAAAAATGGGTTCTTTAAGACGTTTAAAGATGGTTTTTTTGCCCTATTAGCTCCAGTTATTATTTTAGGCGGAATTTATGGCGGGATTGTTACACCGACAGAAGCGGCGGTGATCGCGGTTGTCTATGCGCTCGGTATAAGTGCATTTGTGTATCGTACTGTCAATTTTAAAAATTACTTATTAATTCTCCAGGAGTCCATTAAGGTAACCGTACCTGCCATTTTAATAGTAGCAGTGGCGAGTGTTTTTGGTAGAGTTCTAACTCTATTGAAAATCCCTCAATCGGTGGCATCAATGATGACATCTTTGACAGAGAATAAAATATTAATTCTTCTTTTAATTATCCTTTTCTTATTGATCGTCGGGATGATTATGGAAACACTAGCATCTATTTTAATTCTTACACCGATCTTCTTACCTGTTGTTATGCAAGTAGGAATCGATCCTATTCATTTTGGAGTAATCATGATTATTGCTTTAGCGATTGGTTATGTAACACCACCAGTAGGCGTTAATCTTTATATAGCTAGTGCAATGACGAAAATTCCAATTACTGTTATTGGCAGGAAAGCTGTGCCTTTTATTGTTGCCTTTATTATTTCGTTATTGGCAATCGCGTTTATCCCGCAAATTAGTCTTTTCTTTATTTAGAAAATGAAACATCTTAAAACCGGAGGGGAAATTATGAAAATATGTGTTGTAGGTGCAGGTGCAGTTGGAGGTTATTATGGAGCAGCCCTAAAAAATGCAGGGCTTGACGTAACGTTCATTGCTAGAGGAGCCCATTTAGAAAAAATGAATGAAAAAGGACTTGAAATTCGATCACCTCAAGAGACATATACGGTTTATGGAGCATTTACAAATGATATTAAAGCTGTTGAAAAAGCAGATCTTATATTATTTACGGTAAAATCAACAGAAACGAGAACGTTAGCTGAAGAGATTGCTCCTTATTTAAAAAAGGATGCATCTGTATTAACACTTCAAAATGGGGTAGATAATGAGGAAGTGTTGGCTGAAGTGTTAGGAGAAAATCGAATCGTTGCTGGAGTTACATACGTATCGACAAAAGTGGTTGAACCAGGTGTAATTCAGCGCTTTCATGAAATACAAACCATTGTGATGGGTGCTTTATCGGAAACGAACAGTAGTGCTGCGACATGGAGGGATCTACTTCATCAAGCAAACGTAGATGTTGAAATTGCTGACTCCATAGTAGAAAAAAAGTGGGCCAAATTACTTTGGAATGCTACGTTTAACCCATTATCTGCAGCAGCATTAGCTTCTGTAGGGGATATCCTTGATGAAAAGCATCTACGTACGACGGCTGAAACTATTTTAGAAGAAGCCCTTAGTGTAGGGAGAGCTTTAGGTATTACTTTTGAACAAGAATGGGTGGACCAAATTTTTCCGTTATCTGAAGTAGCAAGAGCCCATAAAACCTCAATGCTGCAAGATCGGGAAAGTGGAAAGAAGATGGAGGTTGAATCCCTTTGTGGATATTTTGTTCGTAAAGGAAGCGATTTAGGTGTTCCAACACCGACTATACGCACTCTTTATGCAATCCTCTCCTCGATTAATGAGCAAGTGGGAAATAAAGTATCAACGACAAAACAATAATTGATGAGTAAATACCCATGTCAGACGATTTGGGTATTTATTTTATTTAGTTAAGGTTGTTTATGAATAAAGAGTGTTTGTTAATTTGTTAAGTTGTATAGCTCATTTGCATGATAGGTAATACTAAAACAACTAATTCAAAGTCACTGAGGAGGGAAAATCATGCCACGTAAACCAAAACCAGCAGAAGAAGGCACAGAAGAAGTAATAGAAAATTTGGACGAGAACGGTGATGAAGTTGGGAGGCTTACCCGTTTGTTAGCAGCCGTCCTTAATTATCTTTCTGATGATGATGTTGAAGAGATAGATATAGAATACCTTTTTAATCACACTGAAGGATTACGAGAATGGTGGGATGAATACCGTGAAAGTAATCGTAAAATCATTGAAGACGATATCAAAAATTCATTAGGAGAACTGTCTTTGAAAGAATTAGAAAGCATCTATGAGAAGATTAAAGAAAAGGAAAAGTAAGGTGCTTGGATACCGAGATGTATGAGTAGCTTTTTTTTTTGATTGTGATGGATTGATCTTTTTTATTTAAGAGTAAGGTAGTCTTATCAAGCACTTTTTTCATTCTATTATGAGCTACATTAATCACATTAAGACCGGAATAGATATGATGTTCTCAATATGGTAAAATTAGCAAAATGAGAACAAGATGGGAGTGACCCTGGATGGCGATGACTTGTATGTCAATACAAATCGGAAAACCAATGACAATTGATCATAACGGAAAAGAATTAACAACAGGTATATATAAAGCAAGAGTTGAAGGGTCAGTTTTCATTGGAAAACTGAATGTTGAGGGCGATGGACAAGCTGATTTGAAAAACCATGGTGGAAAAGATAAGGCTGTATGTGTCTATCCGTACGAGCATTATGCTTATTGGAAACAAGATCTTAATAAAGAAATGACAAATGGTGCATTTGGTGAGAATTTAACGGTCAAAGGAATGGTTGAAAAAGAAGTTTACATAGGCGATACATATAAAGTTGGTGACGTCGTTGTTCAAGTGAGCCAACCGCGCCAGCCTTGTTTTAAGTTAGCTAAAAGAAATGATGTCAATGACCTTGTCGTGCGAGTCCAAGAAACAGGGTATACTGGATATTACTTTCGTGTGTTGGAAGAAGGGTTTGTTGAAGAAAATGATCCAATTGAACTGCTTGAACGTCATCCCAATGCTGTAAGTGTTGACTTTGCAAATACAATTATGTTTAAGGAAAAAGATAATATTGAAGGGATCAAAGCAGTTCTAGCTTTAGACGAACTATCAGATAGTTGGAGAGAGACGTTGCAGAAGCGGTTATAGATTGAGTGGGGAAAATGGTCAATTGTAAACGTACTTGACGATCTAATAATTGTAATTGATATGTTTTTTTAAGTGCTCGAACAGATTGATGTAATCAATTTTTTTTTATGCAGGGTTTTCACAAACATTATTATCAAATTATTTTAGAAAAGAGTTTAGATGTTGCAAAAGTCGGGTACTTGTAATATAACGTTAAAAAATTCTATTTTAATCGATAACTTCCTAGATCCAACTATAAGTGAAAAAGATATAGCATTAGGAATGGGAGGAAAAAGTTGTGTTATTTAAGGTGCGCGAATGGAGACGGTTATCTAAAAAGGAGCAGTTACTCATATTGTACGGGCTAGTTTCACTAAATGGAAAGAAAAAGCAAGAAGCTTAACAAAAGTTTTAGATATAAAGAGAAAGAGATGGGCCCTTTTGTAAAAGGTCCATCTCTTTTCTTATTGCATTAGCTGTTTTAGTTTTTGATTTCGGTTTTGTTGCTCTTCTTGTGATGCTAAATCATATTTTTTAAGTAAATGAAACAGTTCATTCAGTTGAGTTTGACTAAGAGGCTCATTTAAAAATTGCTCAGTAGCCTCATATAGTTCAGTCGGCAAAAACGCTTGTTGATCCGCTAACTTTTTACGCACATCTTCTAAAGGATGATCCAATTTACACGAACTCATAACTACCACTCCTTTTTGAATGCTGAAATGTGGTACCAGGCACCTTTACCACGTTACTGTAATGATGGTGCCAGGCACCTTTAACACTGTGCTAGGATAAAGGTGCCTGGCACCGGGGGTTAACCGCCGATGTGGGACATTTCGATTTTTTTTCGTTTGTGTTTCAGGTAGCTGCGATCGACAGAATATTGATCTTTACGACCTTCCCAAATACTTTCTATATGTTTTGAAACTTCCTTATCAGAAAGGGGAGAGCGAACAACTTCACGTAAATCGTGACCGCTAGAAGAGAACAGGCACGTATAAAGTTTTCCTTCTGCCGATATTCTAGCACGGTTACAGCTCTTACAAAATGCATCGGTGACTGAAGAAATAACTCCTATTTCGTCATCTGAATCAACGTATCGGTATCGTGTTGCAACTTCACCGACATAGTTTGGTTCAATTGGTTCGAGTGGCATAACTTCATGGATATCGTTAATAATTTGCTTTTTTGAATAAACATCATCAAGGCGCCACTCATTTGTATTTCCAACGTCCATAAATTCTATAAACCTGAGAATATGACCGTGTTTTCGGAAAAATTTAGCCATAGGAACAACTTCTTTTTCGTTCATCCCACGCTTAACAACCATATTTATTTTAACAGTTAAGCCAGCTTCTTTAGCTGCTTCAATACCATCAAGGACAGCTTTGACCGAAACTCCTCGACCGTTAATTTTACCGAATAATTCGTCGTTCAGCGAGTCTAAACTGATAGAAACTCGCATCAAGCCAGCTTCTTTTAAAGCTTTTGCATATTTAGGTAAAAGCACACCGTTTGTTGTCATTGCAATATCTTCGATGCCGTCAATTTTATTAATCTTCTCAATAAGTTGAGGCAAGTCTTTCCGCATTAACGGTTCGCCACCGGTAATTCTTATCTTTTTAACACCAAGAGAATTGACGAACAATTTAGTTAATCGTTCAATTTCCTCAAAGGATAAAATCTCATGCCGTTCTAAAAATGGATAGTCGGGTCCAAACAGTTCGGCAGGCATGCAATACGAACAGCGAAAGTTACATTTGTCTGTCACTGAAATACGTAAATCTCGCAATGGCCGTTTTAATTGGTCATAGACACTTTGGCTTTTACTCACGATAGCAGCCTCCTCTCCTCTACTTATAATAATAAATATGAGCGTTCATCAGAATCCTTAATATAAGATCGTAACATATAGCTTGTAAAAAGCTCAATTATCGTAAAATAGAAGTAAACTATTGGTTTTACTTCTAACCTTCAATAATCCGATTCGGATGAGAATAGACGTTAAAAGAAGATCCACGGATAAACCCAACCGCTGTTATATTTAAGTCTTGTGCAAGTTTAATTGCTAAGTCAGTAGGAGCAGATTTCGAAAGGACGATACCAACACCGATTTTTGCCGCTTTCGTGAGGACTTCAGATGAAATTCTTCCGCTAAAAACAAGCACTTTATCTCGAACTGGAATTCGATTTATAATACAGTGCCCAAACAGCTTATCGAGTGCATTATGGCGCCCGATATCTGAGCGATCAACAATAATTCCATTAGAGTCACAAATTGCAGCATTATGAACACCGCCCGTTGATTGAAAGATAACACTACTTTGTTGCATTTTTCTCATTAAGTCTAAACATTGTTTAGCTGTAATCGTAGTAGTCGAAGTGGACGTTTTCGCTGTCCGAACATCATTATGAAAATAAAACTGTCTGCTTTTCCCGCAGCACGAACCGATAAATCGCTTTGAATAGTATTGTTGGCTTGTTATTTGATTTGCATGCAAATCAACGTAAGCAAAGCCTTTACTTTCATCAATATTCATACTTTTTACATCATCTTTCGTACGAATAACTCCTTCAGAAGCAAGAAATCCAATGACCATTTCATCAAAATGAGTGGGGCTGCAAACCATCGTTGCAAATTCATCATTATTTACATGAATCGTTAACGGGAATTCAATAACGATTTCATCATCTGTATGGTTGAGTTGGCCGTCTTCATACTTTACAATGGGCCATTTTGTACTCATTTGTCCGTCCATTCCGTTCCACCCCAAGTCATTTTCTTAATTACTAAACAATATAAACACATTCTTATCTATTAGACAAGTTAAATGTATTACCATTTATCTATGTAAATGTCACCCGACATTATTAAAAATTTTTTAAAAAATTATTACACGATTTGCTGAAATCGTAATAAATAAGTGTTGAAATTGTAATGAAACCGAGTTATATTATAACTGTTCATAAATCTGTAACATTTAAGATCTGAGATAGCGAACCTGTCATCGGTTTAAATGTTTACTAGATTAACGCGAATACGTTGGTTATAAAGTAGAGCTCCTGCTTGCCACTAACCGTCGCTGTATACTTACTAAGATTGAAATGTTACGTGTGAAAACGTTTTCGATCAAAACGTAAGATACTTGCGGCGGTTTTATTATTGTCCAAAATAGATGAGAGAGAAGCGAAAGGAAGATGAAAGTGGGAAAGACAAAAAATCGTTGGTTAATCGCTTTAGCCGCGGTAGGAATCCATATTTCTATCGGGTCGGTTTATGCGTGGAGTGTATTTACAAATCCACTTCAAGAGCAGTTCGGATGGAGTTTAAGTGCAATATCATTAACGTTTAGTATTGCTATTTTATTTTTAGGATTATCAGCAGCATTTATGGGGCACTTTGTCGAGAAGCACGGACCTCGTAAATCAGGGCTCGTTTCAGCAACATTTTTTGGGATTGGTTTAATTGGTGCTGGACTAGCGATCAACATGGAAAGTTTAACTATGTTTTATATTACTTACGGAGCTTTAGGTGGTATCGGATTAGGTGTTGGTTATATTACACCAGTTTCCACACTTGTAAAATGGTTCCCTGACCGCCGTGGTCTTGCAACAGGCCTTGCGATTATGGGATTTGGTTTTGCCGCTATGATTGCCAGCCCGATTATGGCGAACTTAATTGGTTCAGTTGGTATAGCGAATACGTTCTTTATTTTAGGAGCTGTTTATTTTGTAATTATGACTGGTTCAGCACTTTATCTTGAGCGTCCGCCAGAGGGCTGGATGCCAGAAGGATTTAAACAACAAGTCGCTTCAGGTGCTAAAAAGCCAGCAGCCGACTTATCTCAATTAACAGCAAACGAAGCTATTAAAACAAAGCGCTTCTACTATTTATGGGTTATGTTATTTATTAATGTAACATGTGGTATTGCAGTTCTTTCTGTTGCATCTCCAATGGCACAAGAAATTGCAGGTCTGTCAGCGGCAGCTGCTGCAACAATGGTAGGTTTAATGGGATTATTTAATGGAATTGGCCGTCTTGGTTGGGCATCGATTTCTGACTATATCGGAAGACCCAATGTTTACACAGCATTTTTTGCTATTCAAATTGTAACATTCTTATTATTACCGAGTATTACTCATGCAATTTTATTCCAAGTCGTACTATTTTTAATTTTAACTTGTTACGGTGGTGGATTTGCTTCTATCCCGGCCTATATCGGCGATCTTTTTGGAACAAAGCAACTTGGGGCCATCCACGGGTACATTTTAACAGCATGGGCTGCTGCTGGACTAGCTGGTCCGATCATTGCTTCTTATGTACGTGAAACGACAAATAGTTATGCAGGAACACTATATATCTTTGCAGCGATGTTTGTTGCAGCATTAGCTGTATCTTTAATTATTCGCCTAGATATTAAGAGACTTAGAGAAGAACAAAATGCATCCCAAAACAAGCTGGCAAGTTGACATTTAATGTTCAGAAGACTACTCTTTTAGTAGAATAATTAAAAGGGTTGACGTTAAATGAACAAGTATGAAGCTGAGTTTAGTAATTTAGTACGTTCTTTTCGAAAAAAACATATGGGGAAAGGCCCTAGCAAAATCAATACAAAGTTTTGTAAAAACTGGGCGATTTGCGAGATGGAAGGGAACCTTTCTCCGATTGAAAAATTTATCGCAACAGCGGACGAAGGTAAACAAATGCTTCGTGCTGCGAGAACAGAGATGGTCAAAGAAATGTACCGTAAAAACCCGCCTGCTGAGATGGAAGAGTTTTTACAATGTAATTTTGTCGAACTCTTTGTTGATATTAATATTGAAAAAGATTTAGGCATGTCCATCTTTGTATTTGATGAAGATATAGAAGAGAAATTTTGTAAACCGAATAGCTAGGTTTGGTACTTAGCAGCGATCCTGCCGAAGACTCAACCACCGATTTACCTTTTTCATCATAGAAAAAGGAATTTCGGTGGTTTTTTATTTCTAAAATACTGTGAATATAAATAAGTAATAAATAATAGGTTATGCAAGAATTTAAGGAGTGTTAATCATGGGAAAAACAAAACATCCAGGACCAATGAAAAAAGCGAAAATGCCAGACCCGAGTCTTTGGGTAAGTCCAGTTCCTTTTGGATTAGGTAAAATAAAACCAAAACATATTCGCGATTCTATTAAAGTGGCTTGGGAAAATAAAGACAATCTGGGTTATGCTTCAAGAATTATATCTAAGGGAGTATGTGACGGCTGTGCATTAGGAGTTGCTGGATTATACGACCAAACCTTAACAGGCCCGCACTTATGTACAACACGTTTAAACGTTCTTCGTCTAAATACAATGCCAGCGATTAAGGAAGAGATTTTACATGCTGATATCGATGAGTTGAAGAAGTATGACAGTACAGAACTGCGTAAGTTAGGTAGAGTTCCATATCCATTAATCCGCAGAAAAGGAGAGAGAAAGTTCTCCCGCTTAACTTGGGATGATGCTATGGATATGGTTGCGGAGAAAATGAAAAAATTAAATCCGAAACAATATGCATTCTATTTAACTTCACGTGGTATCACTAATGAGTCGTATTATGTAGCCGGTAAAGTAGCTCGTTTCTTAGGAGCAAACAATATAGATAATGCATCACGTATTTGTCACTCACCGAGTAAAACGGCTTTAAAGCGTTCGATAGGGGTAGGAGCATCTACTGTAAACTATCAAGATTGGATTGGGACAGATGTTCTTTTATTCTGGGGAAGTGTAGCTTCTAACGCTTCACCTGTATCTTCTAAGTATATGTTGGAAGCGAAGAAAAGAGGAACGAAGATTATTGTTATTAATCCATATCGAGAGCCAGCGATGGAGAATTATTGGATTCCTTCGAATGTAGAGTCAGCACTCTTTGGAACGAAACTTGCTGACGATTTCTATCAAGTTAACATTGGTGGGGATATTGCGTTCATGCACGGTATTATGAAGCATTGGTTTGAGATGGAAGAAACAGCTCACGGTTCTGCGATTAACCATGAGTTTGTTGAAAAGCACGTGAACGGTTATGAAGATTTAAAAGCAAATGTTGTAGGACAAAACTGGGAAGACATCATTAAGTCTTCTGGTATTACGAAAGAAAGAATTATTGAACTAGCTGAGTTACTAGCAAAAAGTAAGAATGCAGTATTTGCTTGGGCACTAGGTTTAACCATGCACTCGTTTGCAACAGATAACATTTCACAAGTAGCGAACCTTGCACTATTACGTGGGTACTTAGGGCGAAAACATGCGGGTTTAATGCCATTCCGTGGTCACTCTAGTGTACAAGGTAGTGGAGAAATGGGAGCCGATCCTTTCGTTCTTCCTGGCGGAGACTTTTATGGGGACAACATTGAACGTATTGAAAAGCTGTGGGGCTTTACGCTTCCGAAATGGCAAGGAGATACGGTAGGGATTACACTTGAAAATATCGTTCTTCCAGAAGGACATGAACGAAAAGTGAAGTTATATTATATGTCTGGTGGTAACTTCCTAGAAACGATGCCAGACCCTAACTTTGTTGAAAAAGCTTTATCTGAACTTGAAATCCGAGTACATCAGGATATTATCTTAAATACTTCAACACTTATTGATGCAAAAGAAGCTGTTATCGTATTACCAGCAAAAACACGCTATGAGCAAGAAGGTGGCGGTACCTCAACTTCTACGGAGCGAATGGTTTATTTCTCTCCTGAAATTGAAGGAAATAAAAATCGAATTGAAGAAGCACGTACCGAGTGGAAAATTTATATTGATTTAGCGAAACGTGTAAATCCGATGATGGCACATTTAGTAGACTTCAAAGATGCTGATGAAATTCGTGCAGAAATTGCTAAGGCGAACCCAAGCTATGAAGGCGTACAACATCTAAAAAAACAGGGAGATGTGTTCCAGTGGGGTGGAGCGTGGTT
The DNA here is from genome assembly GCF_029028005.1 of Alkalihalobacterium chitinilyticum. Classification (GTDB taxonomy): domain Bacteria; phylum Bacillota; class Bacilli; order Bacillales; family Bacillaceae_F; genus Alkalihalobacterium; species Alkalihalobacterium chitinilyticum. The sequence goes on along the minus strand of NZ_JAOTPO010000023.1, from coordinate 36,445 downwards.
ATGTGAAGATGGAATTTGTCCAACTCCAGATGGAAAAGGAAACTTAATTCCTGTTGAAATCCCTGATCTAGGCAAGAACAAAGGCCAATACTTGTTAACGACTCGTCGCGGAAAACAGTTCAACTCAATGGTATACAGCACAAAAGACTCATTCAATAATGCGGAACGATATGATGTATTAATGAATGCAGAAGATGCGAAAGAATTACGCATTACTGAAGGGGAAGGTGTTGTCGTTCATAACGGATTCGGAGTATTCCAAGGTAGAGCAAAATTTGTGGATATCGCGCGTGGAAATGTTGAAGTACACTTCCCTGAAGGAAACTTCTTGCTTCCAAGAGGACGTTATGAAAAGTACGCTCGTATTCCAGATTACAATATTGTCGTTTCAGTCGAAAAAGCGGACCGTTTCAATGCTCGAAAAGACCGCAAATATTTAGAAAAGCCAATTGAAGACTTAGAAACAACTGTTGGTTAATGGTAATGTATAATAGAAGAAAGAGGTTTAGCATCTGCTAAACCTCTTTCTTATTCAAGCTTTGGAATTAATCATCTAAGGTTTTGCTTCGTGAAAAATCTCCACTTTTTCCACCGGACTTTTGCATGAGAAATGTCTCACCAATGATCATGCCTTTATCAACCGCTTTACACATATCATAAACAGTTAATGCGGTAGCAGAAGCTGCTGTTAAGGCTTCCATTTCAACACCAGTTTTACCTGTTGTTTTAACCGTAGCTTCAATATGTAGCTCGTAGTATTCAGGTTCATTTGTTTTCCACTCGAATGAAATATCCACGCCAGTTAATTGTAATGGGTGGCACATTGGGATCCAATTGGCTGTATTTTTAGCTGCCATTACTCCCGCAACTTGAGCAACAGCAAGGACATCGCCTTTTTTAAATGAACCTTCAATTATCTTTGTATAAATCTCTTGATTTAATTTTATACTTGAATGAGCGACAGCTTTTCTCGAGGTTACTACTTTTTCTGAGATGTCGACCATTTTGGCACGTCCCTGTTCATTAAAATGGGTAAGTTCACTCATATTTTTTCCTCCTTAAATAGCTGTTACAATTTTAACATGAACAGAACATAAAATGCTAAATAACAAGATAAATATGTAATTTACTTAAGGTTTTGGTATAATTTTATTTGCAAACTATTGTTAGAGAAAGAAGGGTAGCTATGTCTACATTTGAACATAAAAAAGAAGCACCTAAAACAGTGAACTGTATGATTATAACGGTTTCAGATACAAGAACAACTGCAACGGATAAAAGTGGTGGATTAATTAAAGCATTACTCGAAGAAACTGGCCACGTTGTAACAGAATATCAAATTGTAAAAGACGAATACGCAGGTATTCAAGCCTTGTTAAAGCAAGCAGAAACACGAGCGGATATAGATGCAATCCTATTAAATGGCGGAACAGGAATCGCTTTGCGTGATACTACATATGAAGCTGTGAAAGATTTATTACATAAAGAAATGCCAGGGTTTGGAGAGATTTTTAGATACTTAAGCTATGCTGAAGATATCGGAACAGCAGCAATCTTAAGTCGTGCGGTTGCAGGAGTATTTGGAACGAAAGCTATCTTTTCAATGCCAGGGTCATCAGGAGCGGTGAAACTAGCGATGAATCGAATTATTATTCCTGAATTAGGGCATGTAATTCGAGAAATTCGTAAAGACTTAAATTAATGGACTCTTTACCTCTACATAATGTTTTGATAGTATAGCTAGGTTTTAAAAGAAAGTTTAAAATATTGTTCCTATTACAACAGTAATAAAATAGTTCCTTTTATCTAGAATAAATATCAAGTTTAATAATTTTGTGCTATAATTGTACTAACTATCTATTCAATATTTTAAGGTTACCCACTTATGAATTGAATGAAAGGGCTCAACACAAACATGTTAAAGCAATTGCTTAAAAACCAAATAGAAATAGAAAAAGGGCTGGCTAACAAGTTAATAACTATTTCAGGCCTCAAGAGTAAGTCATCTTTATACAAATTTATCAATGAAAAAGATCGTGAATTCGATAACATAGAAGGCTTATTAGCTATAGTACATCACCTGTTTCCTGATCAGGAATTTGAGATTATGGACCGATACTTCAGGGAAGTAAATCCGAATGGTAAAACAGCAAGGATAAGTCTTGAGTATGCCTCTGTCAATCGCTTAAATGATTTAAAACAATTCATGATTGATAAGCTGAAAGAAAGTAAAAATGCAGAAAGCCGTGAATGGGCTAAAGTATATGAACTTGATCAACAGGCAATGAAAGGTGAAATGTCACCAAATGAGGCTAATATATTATTCGATGAATTAGTACTAAAAACACAAGAAATGAAGGTATTATCAAAAGTATTTATGATATATAATTATTACGATATGAAAATGGTAGACCGATGTGAACAAGTCGCTGTACTTATAGAAGACGGCATTAATGACATTCAGAAATATCCTTTCTTAAGAAAGTCCTTAAAATGCCGAATTGGTCTTATTAACATGTATATAGGAAGTCGCGAAGAAGCTATCAAGAATGGGAATATTGTGATCGAAAATGCAGTGAGTGAGTTAACGAAAGCAGTTGCCTTTCAGAGTCTAGGCATATTATTTATTAGTGAAAGTTATGATAAAGCTCATTCCTACTTGTTAAAAGCATACGAAGTATATTTAAAATACAATTCAGATAACTTAGGTGCAACAAAACAGACTATTAGTTTTCTGCAAAATTATTGGCATAAAGAACCCGATTTTTTAGATTTTGAGTCGGAAAACGTATCTGACCAACATGAAATTGCCTTCTACTTTATTCAAAAAAAAGAGCATGAAAAAGCACTAGATATACTTAATAAGGTTGATTTAAATTCTCAACCCCACTTTATAAAGGGATTTCATTACTTTTATCATGGACTGATCTCACAACGTCGGGAAGATTTCTTTCAGTCGGTAATTGAATTTAAATATGCTAATCAAAAAATGTATTGTCACTTTCCTTTACTGGAGCTGAAGAAGCTCGGTGAGGATGAGTTGACACTTAAAGTTTTAGAAATTTAATAAGAATGCAATAGCAATGACACTTTCTTAATGGAAGTGTCATTCGTCATTTATCGACAAGTTTCCCGTTTTTTAAATTTAAAAAATCGGAAACATGACGAATATTTGACAAACCTAGACATATATTTGAGTAGACAAATAAAGATTTTGGTTTATAGGGGGAGTTAGCAAGATGAAGATTGGAACAAAAGTTAGATACAACAATAAGGTTTATACGATTTTTTGGATCTATGAAAGTGGCTATTGTGAGATCCAGGAGGAGGATTATTTTCAGGTTGTTTTAGCTGACCAATCTGAATTAGAAGTGCTTCCACAGAACGAACTTAATTGATTCGATTGTTAAATGCTTTTAATTACAAAAGAAATGAAGTCTATACAAATATCCAATGTTACCATGCTTACTTGCTTGCTAGGTAGGGTAAAAAAGGTTACTGTGTCACGATATTTTCAGTAATCATGGATGTTTGATTTACTATGTAAATATATACTATTGACTATCTCCCTTATAAAATATTTAGTAATTAATTTTATAATAAACCCCTAATACTAAACTGTAAATTATTCCTTGTATTCTTATTCTATTACTAGATTAAAATTCATAATTACATACCGCTTCATTACATCAAAGTAGTAATAACCTTCTGTTCTGCACTATTAAAAGCCCTAGAGCAGAACCTCTTTTAATCTTCCTATCATTTTATTATGATAGCCAATTTCCTTTATCTACTGCAATTCTCAAAATTGAGAGAATTTATCGCTCACACGATCGTTAAAGTCGCCAGAATTATACGATTTAGAAGCCCCTGCAATATTAATGAACTCGTGTTTAGTGTATAATAAATATGTCGAAATTTATGGAATTGGAACGTGTTGCTTTCCATATTTTTAGTGAAAAAGTAAGCTATCATTGTAGTTTTAGGGAGGATACGTCATTGGTAGAAAGAAGAACCCCAATACCTGTAAAAGATGCTGTGAATAAAATAATGGACCATGTCCATCGAAATGGCGAGGTGGAATATGTAACCATCGATGAATGCCTCGGTCGTTACTTGGGGAAGCCTTTAAAAGCTGACCACGATGTACCACCTTTCGATCGATCACCATATGATGGATTTGCGATTCGAAGTGAAGATACGCAAGTCGCAAGCTCAGATAACCCAGTACCATTAGAAGTGATTGAGGAGATTGGTGCAGGAACAGTGGCCAAAGCAACGCTTCAAGCAAAACAAGCGATCCGAATAATGACAGGGGCACAAATTCCCAACGGTGCGGATGCTGTCATCATGCTTGAACTCGTTAAAGAGGTACACGAGAACGGGAAGACATACATACAAGTTAAACGTAAAGTAGCGTCGGGTGATAATATATCCAGACAAGGTGAAGATGTCAAAAACGATTCGGTGTTACTTGATAAAGGTACAAAAATTAATGAAGGAACAGTTGCACTATTGGCGACATTCGGTTATGCGAAAGTGCCCGTGTATAAAAAGCCAGTTGTAGGAATTATTGCTACTGGTTCAGAATTATTAGAAGTTAACCAACCGTTGGAACCAGGAAAAATCCGTAATAGTAATGGATATATGATCGCAGCGCAAATTCAAAAGATTGGTGCAGAACCGAAATTTTATGGGAAATTAGCGGATGACTTTGATACATGCTTTGAAAAGATCAAACAAACATTAGCCGAAGTCGATGTGTTGGTAACTACTGGCGGTGTTTCTGTTGGTGACTTTGACCATTTACCAGCCATATATAAAAAGCTTGAAGCTGAGGTTTTATTTAATAAAATCGCGATGCGCCCAGGCAGTGTAACAACAGTTGCCGTAAAAGACGGTAAGTTTTTGTTCGGTCTTTCCGGGAATCCATCAGCTTGCTTTGTCGGTTTTGAACTGTTTGCTCGTCCCGCTATCCTTAGCTTAGTTGAGGCTGATTTTGTGCACTTGCAAAAGGAAAAGGCCATACTGGATAAAGACTTTCCGAAGCCGAATCCATTTACTCGCTTTGTAAGAAGCAGAGTATCGATTGAAGACGGAAAGCTGATGGTGTCACCAGTCGGTTTGGATAAATCAGGTGTCGTTTCTTCCATTGCCTATGCGAACGCTCTTCTTATGCTGCCAGGTGGTACGAGAGGGTTTGAGCGAGGAATGGAGGTTGAGGTGCTGCTTTTAAATGGAGAAGGTAGTGCTTCAATATGGGAGAAAGAATGAAACTCATTCAAGTGGCAGGGTACAGTAATTCAGGAAAAACAACGTTAATTGAAAAATTAATTACGTACCTAAAGAGGAAAGACATGAGTGTTTCAGTTATTAAACATCATGGGCATGAAAATCGCTTAGCAGTATTTGATACTGGAAAAGACTCGGCAAAGTTTCGTGAATGTGGTGCTACGGGTACGACGGTTGTTGCTGGTAATACCGTGCAAATGCACTTTAATAAGGAAGCAAATTGGTCAATAAAAGATGCCCTTAAGTTTCAACAGTTCCTAAAAATTGATCTTGTAATCATTGAAGGATTTAAAAAGGAACCATTTCCCAAGGTTGTCATTGTTAAAAAAGAAGAGGATATCGAGTTATTAGAACAACTTGAAAACATACAAGCCATTCTACTGTGGAAGAATATTGAACTACCGACTACATTAGAGGTTCCTACGTTTTTATTAGATGATTTTGAGTCTTTTTTTAGTTGGTTTATGAATGGTGTATTGGAGGAAAGAAATGAGTGAACAGCTTTTTGAACTTATAAAAGAACCAATCTCAATTGAAACGATCGTTAATAAAGTAGTCGACCGTAATGCAGGCGCGATTAATACATTTATTGGAACAGTTAGGGAGATGACAGGTGAGAAAAAAACCGTCTTTCTTCGCTATGATGCTTATGAGACAATGGCCGTAAAAAAACTAGCTCAAATTGGTGATGAAATTCAGGAAAAGTGGCCGCAAGCAAAAGTGGCGATTACTCATCGAATTGGCGATTTAGAAATTACCGATATTGCAGTTGTTATAGCTGTATCAACGCCTCACCGAGCAGACTCTTATGAAGCTAGTCGCTATGCAATTGAAAGAATAAAAGAAATTGTACCGATTTGGAAAAAAGAGCATTGGGAAGACGGGCAAGAGTGGGTCGGCGACCAATTAGAAAAAGTAAAATATGAAACAGGTAAGCCGGAAATTAAAGAGGTGTAACGATGAAGGTTTTGTTATTTGCACAATTAGAAGAAATTGTCGGTGAAAGAGAAATTGAAATAAAAAGTGAACCGATGACAGTTGGACAGTTAAAAGACGTATTGCTGGAAAAGTATCCAAATTTACGGTCATTAGATAGTACGATTGTGGCGGTCAATGAAGAATATGTTAAAAATGATACACAACTAAAAGAAAACGATGTTGTTGCTTTAATTCCTCCTGTAAGTGGTGGGTAATAAGAGTGACATATAAATAAACATCCATCACTTGATGGATGTTTATTTATTCATATAGCTAACTAAATCTCAAATCATCTTTCTCATTAATATTACGAAATGCCTCAGGATGCTTCCACTCGTATTCCTCTATAAAAACCGTCTCAACGGCCTGAAATAACATTCCTATCTTTAAACAATTTTCTTTTAGATTTTTTTCAATCATGGGTAAGCATCGTCTGTTGTACATAGCAATTAATGGTTGATTTCTTCCTGAAACTTTAGGAATAATCGCATCTTTATCAGGATAACGCTCAGTATATGAGCGTAGCTGGTTGAGTACTTCCGAATGGATATAGGGCGTATCGCATGGAAGAGTCATATACCATTCTGAATGAACATGTTTCATAGCACTATAGATACCCGCTAGTGGCCCGTAGCCTCGAAACTGCTCTTCATCTAAAATGACATCATATGTAGTTTGTTGTTGAATTTGTTGAATAAGATCAGGTTGGCTAACAATAACAATTTCTTCTGTGTTTTCATGTAAAGCATCTATACTATATTGGATAAATGGCTTTCCATCGAGCTCGTATAATGCTTTATGCTCACCGAAGCGTCGTGAGGCACCACCAGCTAATAAAACTCCGACAATATGATGGGTTTTCATAGGTATTCCTCCTATCTTCCTTTACACTTCATTATTTCATAGGAACGAAAATTTTACTATGAGAATAAAAAAACAGGCCTTTCACTCAGGAGTGAAAAGGCCATGTTCTTTTAAGCGCTTGGATTAACATTTAACTTCTGCATTTTTTCTTGAGTAGAAGTACCAGTTGATAACTAAGCTGATTACGTAGTAACCGATAAAGATAAATAGAGCTAAGTTAGCATATCCAGTTGTGTCAATTGACCAACCGAAGATTTTTGGAATAAAGAATGCACCGTATGCAGCAAATGCAGCAATTAACCCTAGAACAGGTGCGGCAAATTTTTCTTCAAAAATGAACGGTACCATTCGGAAAGTAGATCCATTTGCAATTCCAGTTCCAGCAAATAGCACTAAGAATGAAATTAAGAAACCAGTAAAGTTATTAATATTTAAGAAGTAAATGACACTTGATGTTGCAAGGATCATCGCGACAATCGTCCAGAATGTTACCTTTGCACCACTATTCACTTTATCAGAAAGCCAACCACCGAAAGGACGGATCGAAGCACCAACTAATGCACCTAAGAAAGCAAACTTCATAACATCGATTTCTGGGAACTCAGAACGGATTAATAATGGAAATGCCGCTGCGAACCCGATAAATGAACCGAAGCACATGACATATAGCCAAGTCATAATCCACATATGTTTCATTTTTAGAACAGAAAGTTGACTCTTAATGCTTGGTTTTGCTACAGGAAGTTCATCCATAAAGAAAAACGTAACAATTACAGAAGCGATAATTGGAATTACCCAAATAAATGCTGCATTTTGAATATAAACGACGCTGCCATCTGGTAAAGTTTGACCTCCACCAGTTAGAGCACCAATAAACCCTAAACCGATTACGATTGGAGTTAAGAACTGAACTACACTAACTCCTAAGTTTCCAATACCAACGTTAATTCCGTTGGCTGTACCTTTTGCTTTTTTCGGATAATATGGGTTTAAAGTAGCTGTTGAAGACGCTAAGTTACCTCCACCAAGTCCACATAAAGCAGCAAGGATGACCATTGTTTGAAAGCTTGTTTCAGGGTTTTGAACAGCAAACCCAATACCGATTGCAGGAATTAGAAGAACAACAGTTGTAAGTAATGTCGTTTTCTTACCGCCAATCAAGCCTGGCATAAAAGTATAGAATAATCGTAATGTTGCCCCAGTTAATCCAGGTAAAGCAGCTAACGTAAATAATTGACTGCTAGTGAAATTAAAGCCTACATCATTTAATCGAACAGCTGTAACTGACCATAATTGCCATACACAGAAAGCTAAGATTAAAGAAAATACGGATATCAATAAGTTCTTTCTTGCAACTTTCTTTCCTTCACTTTCCCAAAAACTTTCATTTTCTGGCTCCCATTTCGTAATTTTCGCCATGATCTATTCCTCCAAATACTATTGTTTAATTTTCTTCACATCGATGTTTCTTACAAAACTGATGATACAACCAAACGAAAAAGTTGAGTGTGATTTTTTTCACAGGAAATAAAAAAAATCGAAGGTACTAACGACAAATAACAATGAATAGCAAGAAAATTAAACAGGGCGATTATATAGAAAGAACTAGTATAACTTTGTAAATAAAGTTGAGAACGATCGGTTCAACAATAGTAAAAATAGTTATTACAAATTTTTGAACGAAACTTTTTCACAAAATAGAAAATATTTCAGTCATCGGGTGTGATTTTTATCACAGTTTTTGCAAACTCTTAATTGTTATACTGAGAGCATAAAAATACAAAACAACCAGTGATGGATGCTCCTATTTGTGAAGTAGTGAGCAAGTGGAGGTTATAAAAATGGAGAAAAAGAAACTGGTCATGATAGGAAACGGAATGGCAGGCGTTAGAGTCATTGAAGACCTATTAAAAATAAACCGTGATTTTTTTGAAATAACGATTTTTGGTAAAGAACCACATCCCAATTACAACCGCATTCAACTTTCAAATATACTTCAAGGAGAAATGAGCTTTGTAGATACAATCATCAATCATTGGGACTGGTATCAAGATAATGAAATTCAGTTGTTTACAGATGAGATGATTACAAAAGTAGATCCGCACCAACAGCTGGTTTATTCAAATAAAGGACAAGTTCTACCGTATGATGAACTGATCATAGCGACTGGTTCAAAGCCATTTATTTTACCTGTTCCTGGTGCCGAACTTTCAGGAGTCATTGGGTTTAGAGATATTGAAGATTGCGAAACCATGATGGAAGTCGCTAAGCATCATAAAAAAGCAGTTGTAATTGGAGGGGGACTTCTTGGACTCGAAGCTGCAAAAGGATTACTTCATTTAGGAATGCAAGTTGATGTCGTTCATTTAGTGGAACATTTAATGGAAAAACAGCTAGATCCAGTTGCTTCTAGTATGTTGAAACAAGCATTAGAAGAGCAAGGGATGAACTTCCTCATGCCAAAATCAACAACTGAAATTGTGGGAACCAACCGAGTCGAGGGTGTTCGATTTTCAGACGGAAGTGAAGTGCAAGCAGACTTAGTCATAATGGCTGCGGGGATTGTTCCAAACATTGATTTTGTTAAGGGCAGTGACATTTATATCAATCGTGGTATCGTAGTTAATGATTATTTAGAAACGAATATTCCTCACGTGTATGCTGTAGGGGAATGTGCAGAACACCGAGAAGTGGTTTATGGATTAGTAGCTCCTTTATATGAACAAGGTAAAGTTTTAGCCAATCGTTTGTGCGGAAGCAAGGAAGAAGGTTACGAAGGGTCATTGTTAGGAACCCAGCTTAAAGTAGCTGAAATTGATTTGTTCTCAGCTGGAGAAATTTATGATGATGCATCAACGAAATCAATTAAAGTTCATAACGAATATGAAGGTGTCTATAAGAAGGTTTTAGTCAGAGATAATCGAATTGTCGGTGTCGTTTTATATGGTGATACAAAAGATAGTTCAAGATTATTTAGAATGTTAACGAACAAAGAAGATATTTCAGATCAAGCGACAATTTCTTTCTTACAAGCGCCAGGAGCGGATGCGGCGACTGACGTCGGAGCGATGCCAGATAATGAAGTTATTTGTGGTTGTAACGGAACGACTAAAGGAACGATAGTCGATGCTATTCAACAACAAGGACTTGCAACAATTGAGCAAGTAGGTGGTTGTACAAATGCAGGTCGATCTTGCGGGCGGTGTAAACCATTAATTGGTGAAATTCTAGAACATGCATTAGGTTCTGACTATGAATTGACAGCTCAAAAAGAAACATTATGTGGGTGTACAACTTTTAGTCGAGATGAGGTTATAGCTGAAATTAAAGATAAAGGATTAACTTCACCAAAAGAAGTCATGATGGTTCTGAACTGGAACGAAGAACAAGGCTGCTCAAAATGCCGTCCAGCGTTAAATTATTATCTCGGTATGATTAATCCAGAATATAAAGATGATAGAAATTCGCGTCTTGTAAATGAAAAATTACACGCTAACATTCAAAAAGATGGAACGTATTCAGTTGTTCCTAGAATGTACGGTGGAGTGACGACAGCTGAAGATTTAAGAAAGCTTGCTGATGTTGCTGATAAGTATAATGTGCCACTCGTCAAATTAACAGGTGGACAACGAATTGGTTTATTCGGATTGAAAAAAGAACAACTTCCTCAAGTTTGGGAAGAGCTAGGTATGCCGTCTGGATATGCTTACGGAAAGACACTTCGTACAGTTAAAACATGCGTAGGTTCACAGTTCTGTCGATTTGGTACTCAAGATTCGATGAGTCTCGGTATTGAATTAGAGAAACGCTTTGAACGTCTCGATACACCACATAAATTCAAAATGGGTGTATCCGCTTGTCCGAGAAACTGTGCAGAATCCGGAATTAAAGATGTAGGGGTTGTTGGAGTTGATGGCGGTTGGGAACTGTATGTCGGTGGAAACGGCGGTACAGACCTACGTGCTGGTGACTTCTTCTGTAAAGTCAAAACGGAACAAGAAGTATTTGAAATGACAGGTGCCTTTATACAGTATTACCGTGAAACAGCAAAATATTTAGAAAGAACATCTCACTGGGTGGACCGCCTTGGTTTAGACCACATTAAAGAAGTAGTCGCTGATACAGAAAAACGAGCTGAATTAAACGCAACGCTACAAAAAACAGTGAGTCGTTATGAAGAGCCGTGGCAAAAAATTAATGAGGATGAAAACATCCGTCAAGCCTATTTTAAAACAACAACTATACCAGTGTCTGTTCAGTAGAGAGGAAGATTAGTATGATGAAAACAAGACAAGCTATTAAACTTTGTTCATTTCAGGAACTGCCAGAGATGATTGGTCAAGTATTTTCTGTCGGCGGGGAGGAGATTACTCTCTTTCGCCTGACAGATGGTACGGTTCGTGCGATTGAAAACAAGAGTCCACACCCTAAAGGAGGCATTCTTTCCGAAGGTCTTGTCAGCGGGCACTTTGTTTTTTGTCCGATGCATGACTGGAAAATCTCACTAATTGATGGAAAAGTACAAGCTCCTGATGAAGGTCAGGTTAAGGTCTATAATATCGAGGTCTCAGATGGTGATGTGAAGCTGGTTTGCGAAGAATAAGAGAATAGATAGAGGGGCTGTTGAATTACGACTATTTCGTGAACAGAACGATAGCTGACACGATTTTGTGATTTTTTTCACAGTCTCAAATACTACTGAATTGTTATACTAAATTTGTAGTTAAATTAGAAAAAAATAGAAAAGACGCTATTGAATAAGCTAGGTCGTATATATTGAGATAGTATTTAGTCAGTCATTTTGATAGCGTCTTAATCCCATTGTTAATTTTCAAGGAGTGAAAAAAGATGAGTCATCTAAACAGTTTTAGAAAAGGTAATTGGAACCAAGAAATTGATGTGAGGGACTTCATTCAAAAGAATTATACACTTTACGATGGTGATGACGCTTTTCTTGTAGGAGCAACCGAAAACACTAAAAAATTATGGGAACAAGTGATGGAGCTTACGAAAAAAGAACGTGACAACGGCGGTGTATATGATTTAGACACTGAACTCGTTTCTACTATTACATCACATGGCCCAGCATACCTAGACAAAGAGAAGGAAACGATTGTCGGTTTCCAAACCGATCAACCGTTCAAACGTTCATTACAGCCATACGGTGGTATTCGCATGGCAGCAACAGCTTGTGAAGCATACGGTTATAAGATGGATCAAGAAGTAGATCGCTTTTTTACGGAGCATCGAAAAACACATAATCAAGGTGTATTTGATGCATATACAGACGAAATGAAACTGGCGAGAAAAGTCGGGATTATTACCGGTTTGCCGGATGCTTATGGGCGTGGAAGGATTATTGGTGATTACAGACGAGTTGCTTTATACGGTGTGGATTTCTTAATTAACGAAAAGAAACAATCACTTCAAGAAATGGGTAACAAAATGTCTGAAGAAGTGATTCGTTTAAGAGAAGAGATTTCTGAACAAATTAAATCGCTTCAAGAATTGAAAACACTTGCTGTTTCTTACGGTTTTGACATTTCAGAGCCAGCAACCACGGCAAAGGAAGCTTTTCAATGGTTGTACTTTGGCTATTTAGCTGCAATAAAAGAGCAAAATGGAGCAGCGATGAGCTTAGGACGAGTCTCAACGTTCCTCGATATTTATATTGAAAATGATATAAAAGAAGGTCGTTTAACAGAAGAAGAAGCACAAGAATTAGTCGATCATTTTGTCATGAAACTGCGTCTCGTCAAATTTGCGAGAACACCTGATTATAACGATCTCTTTAGTGGCGATCCGACATGGGTAACTGAATCAATTGGCGGTGTTGGAATAGACGGCAGACCATTAGTCACAAAAACGTCGTTCCGTTTCATTCACACTCTATCAAACCTAGGTCCAGCACCAGAACCGAATTTAACTGTGCTTTGGTCAACGAACTTGCCAGATAATTTTAAGCGCTATTGTGCGAAGATGTCGATCCAAACAAGTTCACTTCAATACGAGAATGATGATCTAATGCGTGTAGAATTTGGTGACGATTATGGAATTGCTTGTTGTGTATCTGCAATGCGGATTGGGAAGCAAATGCAATTCTTTGGTGCCAGAGCAAATCTAGCAAAAACGCTTTTATATGCGATTAACGGTGGGGTTGATGAAAAAGCGAAAATTCAAGTGACACCGATGTTAGAAAGAATTTCGAGTGAATATTTAGACTATGAAGAAGTAATGTCTAAGTTTGATCATGTCATGGAATGGTTAGCTGAGCTCTATATTAATACATTAAATATCATTCATTTTATGCATGACAAATATAATTACGAGCGCATTGAAATGGCTCTTCATGACAATGAAGTTTTACGTACGATGGCGACAGGAATTGCAGGTCTATCTGTAGTTGCTGACTCATTAAGTGCCATTAAGCACGCAAAAGTAAAAACGGTCCGTGATGAGAACGGAATTGTTGTTGATTATATCGTTGAAGGGGAATACCCTCAATACGGAAACAATGATGATCGTGTCGATGAAATTGCTCAAGATATCGTCAGACGTTTTATGAAAAAGTTGAAAAAGCATGATACGTATCGTCAATCTACAACGACAATGTCCATCTTAACAATTACTTCGAATGTGGTTTATGGGAAGAAAACAGGAAATACACCAGACGGAAGAAAAGATGGCGAGCCGTTTGCACCGGGCGCAAACCCTCTTCACGGAAGAGATAAAAAAGGAGCACTCGCTTCATTAAATTCGGTGGCAAAATTACCGTACCAACATTCACTAGATGGAATTTCAAACACATTCTCGATCGTTCCTAAGGCGTTAGGTAAAGAATCCGAAGACCGCACGACAAACTTAGTTGCTATCTTAGATGGGTATTCAGAGAAGAACGGGCATCACTTAAACATCAACGTCTTTGACCGCGAAACATTATTAGATGCAATGGATCACCCTGAATTATACCCGCAATTAACCATTCGTGTATCAGGGTATGCGGTGAACTTTATTAAACTAACAAGAGAACAGCAATTAGATGTAATTAACCGTACATTCCATGACTCCATTGGAGGAAAGCAATTAGTAACACCAGTATAAATAAGTGTGAAAATGGTCCATCATAAAAGGATGAATATCACATAAAAAGATATAGGTGTCACATAAAAAGTGAGGTACCAGGCACCTTTAGTCGGCTAAAGGTGCCTGGTACCATTTAAGTTAGGTAATACTATATTCTAAAAATATCATCATGAATTTATTCAAAAGGGGCTTCTAATTATGAAAGGTTACGTGCATTCAGTAGAGACATCAGGTATGGTAGACGGGCCCGGAATTCGTTATGTCATTTTCACGCAAGGCTGCTTGTTACGATGTCAATTTTGTCATAATCCTGATACGTGGGAACAAAAAAAGGGTGAACCGGTTGATGTAGACGATCTAATTCAGGACATTGAAACGTATATCCCGTATTTAAAACGATCGAACGGCGGGGTTACGGTCAGTGGCGGAGAACCACTTCTGCAAATTGACTTTTTAATTGCCTTATTTAAACGATGTAAAGAATTAGGGCTTCATACAACGATCGACACGTCTGCAGGCTGCTTTTCAAAGAGTCAGTCGTTCCTTAAGTCGTTAGATGAACTTCTCCAATATACAGATTTATTCTTACTAGATATAAAACAGACCGATAATGAAAAGCATAAGCAGTTAACAACGGTTCCAAACACACACATTTTACAGTTTGCTCAGCTTCTTGCTGAAAAACAACAGCCTGTTTGGATTCGCCATGTGCTTATTCCAGGTATAACGGATGCAGACGAAGATTTAGAAAGACTTGCTTCTTTTATCGACACCTTATCGAATGTTGAGAAGGTGGAAATACTCCCATACCATCAAATGGGCGTTTATAAATGGGAGCAATTAGGGTTAGAATATCCGCTTTCTCATGTGAGTCCACCCGAAACAGAAACGGTAGAGCGAGCAAAGCAAATTCTTGGTATATAATAAAGGAGCGGCTGACAATAGTCAGCCGCTCTTACTTTGTATTTCCCTTACTCCGTAGCTTGAATTCGCTGAATATACTCTCCGTATTTCTCAGCATGTTTTTCATATACAGGCTCTACGAGTTCACGGAAAGCATTTAGATCTAGATCTTCGCTAGAAATGATTTCGACGCCATTATCAATTAAATTTTGCTTTTGCTCAGCTTCTAACTCTTGAGAAATGTTACGTTGAATTTGTGCATATTCTTTTCCTAGATTTATAATTGCTTCTTGAATATCTTCGGGTAACGAGTTGTATACGTCATGATTGATTAATAGTGTCGCAGATGCATAGTAAAATCCTACTTCAGAAAGATATTTCGTTTGTTCGTACACATTAGTACTCCAAATTACTCCGTAAGAAAAATCTGATCCATCAATAACCCCTTGTTGAAGACCACCGTATACTTCTGGGAACGCCATCGGTGTAGCATTTGTCCCTAAAGCACTATACGTATCTAGTAATAGTTCGCTTTCAATCGTTCTCATTTTTAATCCTTTTAAATCTTCTGGAGTCATAATTGGTTTTACATTATTCGCTAAATGACGTTGGCCATTTTCCCAAAAGGCAATTCCTTTTAACCCAGAGTTGGACATGATCTCTAATATTTCTTGACCTACTTCACCATCTAATGTCTTATAAGCATGCTCTAAATCTCTAAATAGAAATGGAAATTCAATGGCAGTAACTTCTGGAACAAAGTTACTGACTACCCCCGTTGTAATTACACTCATATCTATAGTTCCTAATTGAACTCCTTCTAATAACTCTCTTTCGCCCCCTAAGGAACCGTTACCGAAAATTTCAAATTGTACTTGTCCATTTGTAGCCTCTTCCACAGCTTCTGCATAAGCTTCAAACCCGAGTGCATAAGCCTCTCCAGGTGGTGCAATATGTCCCACCTTAAGTGTAATAACTTCGGTTGCATTTGAGTTCGATTCATTTGTTACACTGTTTGTTCCTCCACAAGCTGTAAGTCCAACAAGACAAACAATGGAAGAGAGAATAGTTACCAACGATTTCTTTTTCATCATAGTTCCCCCTAGATTTATGTAAGTATATCAAAAGCGTGAAAATCCCTTTACACTTTAACACCCAAAAGCGTTAAAGTGTAAAGTTGTTTTCTATTATAGACCACTCTTAAATAAATTGCATCAAGATTTTAATTTTTTTTGTAATGTTTTTAATTTAATAAAGTTTATGGTCAGTGATATTTTTCACAGAATAAACGATCATCATTTGATAAAGTAAGGTTAAAGGAAGTGATGATATGAATTTAGTTGATCGATTTGATCGGAAACATGATTACTTAAGGATTTCGGTGACAGATCGATGCAATCTCCTTTGTCATTATTGTGTTCCTAACGGGGTTCATGATTGTACAAGTTTTCAACATCTACTTACAGACGACGAAATAGTGAATATTGTTCAAGCTGGAGCACAACTAGGCATAAAGAAAATTCGTATAACAGGAGGAGAGCCACTAGTTCGTAAAGGCCTTCCAGCGTTAATAGGGAGATTAAAAGAAATTCATGGTATAGAAGATATCGCCCTTACGACGAATGGTATCTTCCTAGCAAAGTATGCTCAAGCGTTAAAGAACGCTGGTTTAAACCGAATAAATATCAGTCTTGATACTTTAAATGAAGAAAAATATACGAAGATTACGAGAAACGGAAAACTGAAGGATGTGCTAGAAGGAATTCAAGCAGCAATCGATCATCAGTTACATCCCATCAAGTTAAATGTTGTTTTATTAAAAGACTACAATGTGGATGAGATTGAAACCTTTTTAAAGTGGACGATGAAAGAAAATATACAAATTCGCTTTATTGAATACATGCCGATTGGAAACCAACAATCCGAATGGTCCAAACAATATCAATCTCTGTCGATTGTAAAAAATATAGCTGAAACGATTGGCATCTATACGGAGCACGAAAGAAAGCAACTGGCAGGACCAGCACGAACTTTTTCTTTTGAAAATGCGAAAGGGAGCTTTGGTTTAATTCATCCGATCTCTAATGAGTTTTGTGCTGGTTGTAACCGACTTCGCCTAACGGCGGATGGACATCTGAAATCGTGTTTGTTCTGGGAAGCAGAAGTTCCTGTAAAAGCACTAGCCTATGACCATCACGCACTTATTGATGCTTATAAGCGAGCGTTATTTCTAAAGCCGAAAAGTCATGAAATGGGGCATACTATGTATGAGCAAGGGACCCCAACTGTAAGAGCGATGTCGGCTATTGGTGGTTAAACCTTATATGATCTCACTGACAATCTGTAAAGACCCAAACTGAATTAACTATTCTATGGGAACTTTACGTTATTCCTCATAGTCAGATCTACACATTTAGGCCGACTCGTCCATTGAGTCGGCTTCTTTTTTCGGGTTAGGATATTATAAAAGCTTCATAAGAAAGAGTGAATTAACCCATAAGAAAAGCCGTTTCCATATCGATTGGAAACGGCTTTTCTGCAAGTATAAAATTAATTTATTGCTGTTTTTTGATGTAATAAAACTCCATCAATTTGCTGGGCGAGTTCATTAAAATGAACAAATAAATTCGTAGTTTCATCAAAAATAGAAGGAACTTCACCATTTTCATTTGGAAGAGCCATAGGTAATGAAGCTAATAGTTTAGTATCTAATGTCTGGGCTAATGTCTCGCCGCCGCCTTTTCCAAAAAGATAATACTTCTTATCTTGATCGGGAGGAGAGAAATAAGACATATTTTCGATGACACCTAATATTTCATGGTTAGTATTTTGCGCCATCGTCCCTGCTCGTTCAGCTACATGTGTTGCTGTTGGGTGAGGCGTTGTAACAATAATCTCCTTACATTCAGGAACCATATGATGAAGGTCAAGCGCCACATCTCCAGTCCCTGGTGGCATATCTAAGATTACATAGTCAAGTTTACCCCAAATCACGTCTTTAAAAAAGTGTTCGATCA
This sequence comes from Alkalihalobacterium chitinilyticum, assembly GCF_029028005.1. Lineage (GTDB taxonomy): Bacteria > Bacillota > Bacilli > Bacillales > Bacillaceae_F > Alkalihalobacterium > Alkalihalobacterium chitinilyticum. The sequence continues at coordinate 18,308 of NZ_JAOTPO010000023.1, read as the reverse complement.
TTCGTCCAAGCATTGGACCGCGCCAAACAATAGGGTTATTTCCGCGTACCATAAATCCAGTGGACATAACACTTAACCCATGTGAGCCAACAGGAATGATTTTATTATTAATCGTTTTGGGACGATCTGTGATATTTAAGATCTTCGGTACACTAAAGCCGTAAATATCTAAATCTATAATAGCTACATTTTTATTTAATCGAGATAAAGCAAGAGCTAGATTTACAGATACTGTTGATTTGCCAACGCCGCCTTTGCCACTAGTTACCGCAATTACATTTCCAGTAATCATCATTTTCACTCCTAATTATTAAAGTAAAACCAATATAACTTTATTTTAGTACCTTTCTTTTATTTAAGATGTGACTTTTCTCACAACGGAAAATTATGAATATAGTTACAATCTAGTAAAAGAAGGAAGAATATAAGAGGTGATTATATGAAGAAAACGAGCGTTACTATGAAATTAGGAGTAATTATTTTTACAACCATTTTTATATCAATGGTCATAATTTCCATATCAAATTATCGAATTATTTATGAAAAAGTAAAAGAAGCAGCGGCTATTGAACTGTATGGATGCGCCAATATAACAACAGGCCTATTAAACCCAACTGATATTGAACAACTTGCACAAGGTGACTTATCGAAAGCCGATGAAATTGGCCAATTAATTAGCTGGACAGTTGATCATAAAGACATATTTGAAACACAATACATCCTTTCACTTGAAGGAAAGGTATTAGTCGCAGATGTAAATTTGCAAGCACAAGGATTTCAAGCAGGCGATATGTTTTATTTAGACAAAGAAGCTTTACATATGATGAAGTCAATGGGGCATCCCCATTATTCAGACATTTATGAGTTTGGCGGAATGAAACGACTTACAGGCTATGCACCCATCTTTAAAGATCACGATACAAGTAAAGAAATGATTGCGATTAGTGCCATAGATTTTGATGCAAGCATAGTTCACGAGAGAACATGGGATAAGGTGAAAGGCGGTATTTTATTCGGGATTATTCCTCTACTAATTACGACAATCGTGACCATTTGGTTTGTTAGCAGAACCATGAAACCTATTTCAGAATTTATTGTGTATGCCAAAAAAATCGCACAAGGCGATTTAACTGCGCCGCGTTTAATGATTAACCGGAAAGATGAAATTGGTGAATTAGCCAATGATTTTAATTCGATGGTTGACCAGTTGCAAGAAATGGTTGGAGATGTTTCTGAAAGCTCCTACCAAGTCGCAGCAACATCAGAGCAATTATCCAAACAAGCAAAACAAGTGACGACAACAACGGAGCTTAATTCAGATCGAATTAAAAGTATTCAAGAAGATTCGCAACAGCAAGTAAAGAAATCCAACCATATTAATGAAGTAATTACTGAAATTTCGAATGATATGGATAACGTGCTGCAACGAATGAAACAATCCTCTGAGGTTTCAAAACGAGCAAATGAAAAGGCTGATACAGGTGACGAAGTGATTAAGCGTGCCATTGAGCAAATGGAGAGGATTAAACAGAATTCAGTTTCCATGAAAGAAACGATGAATGGTCTTGATCGAAAATCAGAACAAATTAACGAAATCATATCGATGATTACAGCCATTGCAGATCAAACCAATTTATTGGCATTAAATGCTGCTATTGAAGCTGCCCGTGCAGGAGAACACGGGAAGGGATTTGCAGTAGTTGCGGATGAGGTTCGCAAGCTGGCAGAACAGTCTTCAGCTGCAACAAAAGAGATACGAGAGTTGATATCACAGATACAACAAGAAACAACAGAAGCTGTCAAAACATCATCTCATGGTGACCAAACGGTAACAGACGGAATAGAAGTGATGAATCAAGCAGGTAATTCGTTCCATGAAATTGCAGAATCCATTAATGTGATTACAGGTGATGTCTACCATATTAGTAGTACGTTAAAAGAAATGAATGTAGAAATCCAAAAAATCGTAGAATTAACAAAAATAATTGTAGCCATATCAGAGAGGCATGCAACCCATACAGACTTCGTTGCCGACTCAACTGAGCAGCAAACTGCAGCGATGCAAGAAGTGAGTGCAGCTTCGGGTCAATTAACGAGAATGTCGGAAAGACTGCAAGAGAAAATCAATCACTTTAAATTGAAAGAGTGATTGTGATAGAGCTCACAGTCAAAACTAGTCTTTTCTCTTATAGTCAAAGTAGAAGTTTTGCTTTAGAAGGAGAGTGGCTGAAAATGACCATAGATACGAATGCAATTCACCGGAATTATAACGAATTTCCTTTCATTGTTATTTGGGAAGTCACACGAGCTTGTGCTTTAAAGTGTCTTCATTGTCGTGCGGAGGCCCAATATAAATCGGACCCAAGGCAGTTATCATTTGAAGAGGGAAAACAATTAATTGATCAAATTGCAGAGATGAATAACCCGCTTTTTGTCTTTACAGGCGGGGACCCGCTTATGAGACCAGATTTATTTCAATTGGCACACTATGCAATCCATGAAAAAAATCTTGCTGTCTCGATGACACCGAGTGCCACACCTAAAGTGACGAAAGCGGCAGTTGAAAAGGCGAAGCATGTAGGCTTATCACGGTGGGCATTTAGTTTAGATGGATCCAATGCAGAAATTCATGATTATTTTCGCGGGACCAATGGATCGTTTGACCGTACAATGAAAGGTATTTCTTATCTAAAAGAATTAAACATTCCTATTCAAATTAACACAACGGTCTCCAACTATAATATCGATGACTTAGAGCGTATTAGCGAAGTCGTTAAAGATATGGGGGCAGTCCTTTGGAGTTTGTTTTTCTTAATTCCAACAGGACGAGCTCAACAAAAAGATATGTTAACCCCGCAGCAACATGAAGAAGTCATGAAATGGCTCGTCGAGGTACAGCAAAAAATGCCGTACCATGTGAAGGCGACTGAAGCTCCTCATTACCGGAGGGTGTTCTTACAAAATAAGCAGTCTGCTGCTTCTAATAGGAGTGGAGTCCGTTCAGAGACGAGTGCGATGGAGATACAGAAAAGTCAGAAACGTACAGACTTACTAGGCCGTGCTCCAAAAGGGGTTAATGATGGAGATGGTTTTGTTTTTATTAGTCATATTGGTGATGTCTATCCAAGCGGCTTTTTACCCGTTAAATGTGGGAATGTCCGTGAACAGTCATTATTAGATATCTATCAACATTCACCTGTTATGAAAGATTTGCGAAATAAAACTTTGCTCAAAGGAAAGTGTGGCCTGTGTGAATATAAAGATATTTGCGGCGGTTCACGGGCCCGTGCCTTTGCTGTGCATGGTGATTACTTGGAAAGTGACCCGAGCTGCGACTATACTCCAGCGGCATTAACATAATCGAGTCTTTTAGAGTAACAAGCTTCAATCAAATGATTGGGGCTTGTTTTCGTTATGGGATCTGAGGGGGATCTCAAAGTATCTACTAATTGTGTCATAAAGTTCACAGATCGTCTAAATATAATCCTTATATCCTCACAAACAGCGTCAAATCAACGCAAAATTGCTCCTAAATTTCCACTGCCATTTATTTTGTTACTATATTTTCTTACTTCGTGTGAAAAAACTCACAGTCCTAAAATCGAGCTGCCTCTACAATAAGTTTAACAAAACAAATTGTGATTTAAAGTAGAGGAGTGACAAGGATGACTCAGTTTGAAAAGTCCTTTTATTCAAAAACAAGCATGTATGCTTTCATTGTAGTTTTACTATTAATTATCTCGATGTGGATTGGTACAAAGCAGTTCAGCCATGTGGACATGATGTTGTTTGGTTATCTAATTTCATCGTTTGTCTTTGCGATTGGGATGACGGTTAGAATATGTGCTTGGTCAATGCGACCAGCCACTCACCAAGTATTAAAAAGAACGATCCAAAACTTAAAAGCGAGAAAAAGACAAAAACGTAATTTTAAATCAGTGATGCAAACATTAGTCGATAATATTTTATTCCAAAAATTTATTTTCAAGCGCGGCATTTATCGAGGCATTCAACACTGGCTTGTAGCTTGGGGCTGTATCGGTTCTTTTGCAATTACATTTGGACTGACGTTTGGCTGGATGCACTTTAAACTCGTTGATGCCACGACGTACCAACTTGTAGTGATGGGGTACCCAATGATTAAGATGGCAGCAGACGGATTATTCGCAGAATTAGTTTTTAACGGTCTAAACATTACTGCTTTAATGGTATTAGGTGGAGTCGTCATGATGATGATCCGACGCCAAAGAGACAAAGGTGTTCAAGTTACACAACGGTTCGAATTTGACTTATTTCCTTTATATATGCTTCTAGCAGTAACAGTATCTGGCTTATTATTAACGGTTTCTTATAAATTTCTAGATGGCTTTATTCATTCTTATTTAGCGCTTTTTCACCAATTTACGGTTGTTATTTTCTTAGTATACTTCCCGTTCGGAAAGCTGTTCCACTTACCAATTCGTCCATTGGCTGTGGCGGTTCCGATGAACTACCAAGAGCAACTGAAGGTCGATACTCGACCATGTAAAAAATGCGGAACAACATATAGCAGTGACGATCAAATTGATGATGTTAAAGATATTTTAGGAGCGCAAGCATTTGACTTACAACTAAAAGACGGTTCTTATTTAGCGGACTACTGTCCATCATGTCGAAGAAGAATGCGTGTAATGAGTCAATTAAACTTAGAAAATGCAGCAGGTAATCCATTTGGACCGATCCAAACGAATAACGGCATTCACATTCCAGGGTTTGGCCACAAACGTTCTGAAGACTTTTATGATGAAACAAGAGAAGGGGAGAAATAAAATGACTGACTATCTTGTAAAAGAAGGCGTACAAAACTTACAACATGAAGGAGAAAAATTAATTTCAACACACTGTTGTTACTGCGGCATGCAGTGCGGGATGCACATTCGCCTAGATGAAAAAACAAATAAAGTCGTAGGGGTAGAGCCGCGTTATGACTGGCCAGTAACACTTGGAAAGCTTTGTCCTAAAGGAGTAACCGCTTATCAAACGATCGATCATGATGAGCGAATTACAAAACCACTTATCAAAAAGAACGGACAATTTGTTGAAGCGACTTGGGAAGAAGCGCTTGATCTAATTGAGAAAAACTTTAAAAAGTTGCAAAAAGAACACGGAAAAGATGCACTGAGTGTATTCGGTGGTGTATCGATGACAAATGAAAAATGTTACCTTGTTGGAAAATATGCTCGAGCTGTACTGGGTACACGTTATGTTGATTACAACGGTCGCTTCTGTATGAGTTCAGCTGCGGGTGGATTTATGCAAACATTAGGAACAGATAGAGGATCAACATTACCTTGGCCGGAGTTAGAGCATACGGATTGTTTCTTTATGGCTGGTTCAAATACGGCTGAATGTCATCCAACAAGTATTCAGTGGTTATGGAAAGCAAGAGATAAAGGAGCGAAAATGATCGTTGCTGATCCTCGTGAAACGCCAACTGCCCGAATTGCAGATGTACACCTTGATCTAAGACCTGGAACTGATGACACATTAGCAAGTGGAATGCTTCACCTTCTCATTAAAGAAGGTTATGTAGATGAGGCGTATGTTAACGAGCGCTGTAATAACTATGAAGAATTAAAACAAGCAGTAGAAGGTTTTACACCTGAATTTACATCAAAAATTACGGGTATCGCTGTAGAAAAAATTGTGAAAGCTGCTCACATCTTTGGCCGTTCACCTCGTTCAGTTGTCATGTTTGCACGAGGTATTGAACAGCAATCTAAAGGTGTAGATAATGTTAGACTTTACACGTCAATGGCACTTCTAAGAGGTCAAATCGGTAAATTCGCATCAGGTGTAGCAACATTTACTGGTCAAGCGAACGGACAAGGTGGACGTGAGCACGGTCAAAAAGCAGATGCACTACCAGGTTACCGCAAAATTTCTGATCCAGAAGCAGTTAAATATGTTTCGAGCGTATGGGGAATTGACCCTGCTGAGATGCCGAGAGCAGGGGTATCTGCCTACGAAATGTTTGATGAAATTGAGGAAGGTCGTATTCGCGGAATGCATGTTATGTGTAGTAATCCAGCGGTATCAGCACCTAACCTTCAACATATATGGAATGGATTTAATAAATTAGACTTTCTAGTTGTAAGTGACTTCTTTATGTCAGAAACTGCTGAATTTGCAGATGTTATTCTTCCGGTAACATCTTGGGCAGAAGACGAAGGGACAACGACCAATCTTGAAGGTCGAGTCATTCGTATTCGTAAAGTAAAAGACCCGATTGGAGAATCGAAAACAGATTGGCAAATTATGAAGGTGATCGCAGAGCGAATGGATAAAGGACATTTATTCAACTACAATAATCCACGTGAAATCTTTGATGAGTTCCGCTTAGCTTCAAAAGGTGGAAAGGCTGATTATTACGGGATTACGTACGAGAGAATTGACCAAGAAGACGGTGTATTTTGGCCATGTCCATCAGAAGACCACCCGGGAACACCAACGATGTTTAAAGAAAAATTCGGAACGCCTGATGGAAAAGCAATTCTTCCAATTGTTAACTACCGAGACTCAGGAGAGGTTCCTGATGAGGAATATCCGTTATATTTAACAACAGGACGTGTGGTTTTCCACTTCTTATCAGGAAGTCAAACGAGACGAACTGAATTTTTAATGCAGCAATGTCCGGTACCATATGCGGAGATGCACCCAGCACTTGCAAGTCAATATGGCCTCGTAAATGGAGGTAAAGTGAAATTAATGACAAGACGTTCAGAAATGGAATTAGAAGTTCGATTGACGAAAGCAATTCGTGAAGATACAGTGTTTGTTCCTTACCATTGGGGCAAAGAACTTGCGGTTAATGTATTAACAAATCCAGCATTAGATCCAGTTTCGAGAATGCCTGAATTTAAAGTATGTTCGGTAAAAATGAAAAAGGCCTAAATGGGATAAGGAGTGTATTGGAATGAAAAAAGTTATGTATTTAGAATTTGAAAGGTGTATTGGCTGCCGCTCATGTCAAGCGGCATGCCGTGAATGTGGCGGTCACGATGCAAAAGAAAGAAACTACGTTGAATATGTCGACTTTATGGAAAGCAGACAAACGTTCCCTATGTTATGTATGCAATGTAAAGACCCAGCATGTGCACGAGTATGTCCGGCAAATGCAATTCAAATAACAGAAGAAGGTGTCGTCCTTTCGGCAATGGAAGAAAAGTGTATCGGCTGTCGTAACTGTACGTTTGGATGTCCATTTGGTATACCGAAATTCGACTTTGAAGAAAATAAAATGTACAAATGTGATATGTGTTATGACAGAACTCAATACGGGATTTCCCCGATGTGTGCATCAGTTTGTCCGAGTGATGCAATCCGTTTTATTGACTTCGACGAAATGCAAGCTTTACGCAGACGTCGTACACAGATGAACTTAATCGAAGGAAAAAAACCTTCAGAACAAGATAAATGGCAATACGTACCTGAGTTTTTCGGGGTGTATTCAGACTAATGATTTTTTAAGACCAGAGGAGGGATAAAGATGACAGATAAGAAGAAACTCGGTCGAAATCAAAAAGACAGTCAAGATGATATGGTCAATCTTGTTGATAATATTGATCGTGATGACGATTTAAAATTTAACCGTCGCGCCTTTTTAAAAACAGCTGTTGGTGCCTCAGTAGCGTTAGGACTTGCGACAGTACCATTTTCAGTACGAGCCATGCTCGGTTTTGCTGAAGACGATTTTGAACGAACTGAAATAACCAAAATGGTGAATGTACCAAAAGGAAGTTCAATTACATTTAACTACCCAACAGATAAAGATCCAGCCATTCTAATTCATACGAAAGCTGGTGAGTGGTTAGCGTATAACAGTGCTTGTCCACACTTAATGTGTCCGGTTTTTTATGAACCAGAAAAAGAAGAATTAGTTTGTCCGTGTCATAAAGGATATTTTGACTTACACAGCGGGCAACCGATGGCCGGCCCGCCGCAACGGGAGTTACCGCTAATAGAAATCGAATTAGATAATGGGGTCGTGTATGCGGTGGGAAGGAAAATTCGCCATGGGTAAAAAAATATGCTGGGCCATTATATTAATAACAATTGCTGTGAATGTCGTGATGCTACAATGGACGATTGAAGCGTATTTAGGTGTCGAGTATGAGAAAATTTACACTTATACAATTGTTGGAGTCGTTTCATCGGTTATTGCATTTTTAACGTACTTAAAGTGGCGGAAATTAGAATACACCAATTAGTGAGAAAGCCAACAGATGCAAACTAAAATGGACCATAAGGACATTTTAGCAGCTTTGTTGGCTTTTTTACACCTTATTGAAAGCCCGCTTTCTGTATTGTGTCAATTTTACCAAGGATTTAGGGAGATGATCGAAGTGAAGATTATTATACAAAAGGCCGGAGTAGGGAAAAATACACCTAAGTAATTCAGGGTATTCACCGATTGATAATACATAACAGCTAACGTATCATCAGAAGTAAGTAATTTAGCATAAGTACTGTATTAATAGTATTTATAAAGGAAAAGCTAATCGATGCGAAATGATGGTTAAACATTGAAGGTGAAGGTTTTTTATTAAAAGTGAGACATTTCATACAATAAATCACTTATTAAAAATCTTTAGTAAGGTTTACACATAAATGCAACTAGAAAAGTAAATTGGAGTGAAGTAATGGTGGAGAAGCGAACGGTAGAAATGAAAAGGTTTTTTAGTGAATTGTCCCCTGAAAACCAACGAATTCTTTTAGATGTAGGTACGGAAATAACAGCCGATGAAGGAACTGTCTTATTTGTTGAAGGCGATTATCCAGAATTCGTATACTTAGTTCGTTCAGGGCAAGTTAGCTTAAGTAAGATGACGATTGATGGAAAAGAGTTTTCTGTTCATTTAAAACAAAAAGATGAACTAGTTGGCGAAGTTGGTTTATTCAACGAAATGGCAATCAGTGTAACGGCTAAAGTTGTTGGAAAAGCTAAATTAGTGCGCTTTGAACGTGAACAATTAGAAAACTTATTTTGCCAAAATGGTGAAATTGCTATGGCTTTCATGAAGTGGTTCACAAGACACACCCAATCGACACAAGCTAAATTCCGAGATCTTTTACTTTGTGGTAAAACAGGGGCTATTTACTCAACATTAATTCGCTTCTCTAACTCTTATGGGATTGATCATGAAGAGGGCGTAAAAATAAACGTAAATCTAACGAATCAAGATTTGGCTAATTTTATTGGTACATCAAGAGAAAGTGTAAATCGTATGCTAAATGACTTGAAAAAAGAAGAGGTAATCGAATTAGACGATGGTTATATCGTTATAAAAAACATCCAATTCTTAAAGGATTATTTGCACTGTGGCGATTGTCCCGTAGAAATATGTACAATTTAAAAGAGAGGTTGACTTTTGCTTTTGCACTCCTCATTATGAGGTTTGCTTGAGCAAATTAAGTCAGCCTCTTTTTATGTTACAGGCCTGCTTTACAGTCTTTACTTAGAAAAACTCTCCAGTTGCAGCAATGGACATATTTTTATCGGTAAACACTTTTTCTCCAGTACGAGTTAATAAGGTAATACTTTTGATTTGAAATGCTTTTTCATCATCTAACACGTAGTCAACTAAAATCCCGTCTGCTAATTTTTCAGCGCCAGTGAAAATCTCTACTTTTTGCCCTTCCATCGAACGATGCTTCGCTTTTAATATAAACTCCCGCCATTGTTTGAATTGATTATAAATAAAGGCTTGTCCACCGTCTGGTAAATACCCGATAAAAGCCTTTTGATCATCAAGCACTGGCTCACGACAGTGAAGGAGTAACTGCTCAATTAATTCATGAACTTTTTCTAATTCGACTAAGTTTAATTCAGGAGGAAAAGAAAGATCCCAACAACCTTCTTCTGGGTGATGCACGATATTTAAGGCGTGTATATGATTAAATTTTAGTTGTAATTGATCAGTGGAGTGACGTAATACATATCCATGAGTTGTAACGTTCATTGGATTAAGCTCTTTGTAATAAATCGTAACGTTTAACATGAAAACATCCTTTCTAACTCACTTCATAGTTTTACTTTAACAAAATATAAAACGGTTGACAGTGCGAAAAGTCACACGATGAATAGGTGTGATGGATATCACTTCGTCTTTAATTGTGATCTATTACACTAAGTGTAATGAAGGGTATGAACCCTTTTAAATATCATTAGTTGAAAGGCGAGATGACCATGAAATTATATATTCCACGTGAGCATGGTGCATGGGCAATGTTAATTATTCCATACCTATTAGGATCGTTATTCAGCAATACCACTTGGACGCATTTCATTTTCTTCATTGGTATATTAAGCTTTTACTTTGCAACAGGACCAGTTCTATCCTATATTAGGAAACCTAAATTAGGGAAATCCGTCGTGCCGGCACTTTTACTATATATTTTAATTGGGAGCCTCTTTATTATCCCTGTGTTGATTAAATATCCTTTTTTACTCCTGTTATTTTTAATGATCAGCCCTTGTTTTCTCATTAACATGTGGTTTGCCAAGCTGAAAAAAGAACGATTATTTATTAATGATGTGATTGCTATTATCGGTTTTTCGTTTTTAGTAATGTTTGCTTTTTATATTGGTAATGGTGAAATTCCATCACAAGCTTATTTCATTATGTTTTTAAACATTAGTTTCTTTATTGGCAGTGTCTTTCATGTGAAAACGTTCATTCGTGAACGAGGTAACAAACGTTTTCATAAGCTATCTAATTTTTATCATGGAGGATTAATTATTGTACCCGTTTTACTAGGTTTACCGTTTGTAGCGTTAGCGTTAGCGGTTAGTTCTATAAAAACTTGGATTATGCCCAAGAAAAATATTAAGCCGATTACTTTAGGTTTAATAGAATTAGGAAATAGTGTCGCTTTTGTGTTGCTTTTAGTTTTATTTATCTAATTGATTTAAATTCTAAAAATGCTCATTTTAATCAAATATGATATGTCTGAAAAATATGATAGTTAGTGAAGAAAAACGTGTTTCATTTTATAATGAAAAGCAAAGCATGATGAGAGTAGGGGAAGCCGTGGAAGTAAACAAGACTTTACATTCATTAAAAGCACAAGAAAAAGAAGCACGAAGACAACTAATTATTGATGCAGCCATCTCATTATTTAGTAAAAGACCTATATCTGATGTAAGTGTTAGAGATATAGCCAAGCAGGCGGAAATTTCACCAGCGTTAATTTACCGACACTTTCAAGATCGGGATGCTCTATTCGTAGAAGCCTTCGTAAAAAAAAGTGAGGACATAATCAAAGGCTTTGAAAGAATGATGGATGAAAACGGACACATGAATGCTGAAGAGGTAGGAGTGGAATTTGTCAGTTATTTATTAGACAATGACTTGTTTTTTAGAATGATGACATATTTTATGCTAGATACGAACATCAACGAGAAATCACTACACAATTTTAATGAAAATATTCGAAGATTACTAGGGGTGTTTGATGAAGTTTTTAAGGACAAGAAAACAGAGTCAGACATTCGACTTCATTCTCATGCCTTTTTCGCTGCTTTAAATGGCGTGTTAATTACGTACCGTCAATACCCAGGAAGAACGGAAAACCAAGTGAGAGAACATATGATACAACTAGCTAAAATAATCGGCAAACAATTCCAAACATAAACTTCACTCCACTATAGGTGCCAGGCACCTTTAGTGGAGTGAAGTTTTTTAATATACGGAATTGAGTATTTCCTTTGGGAGGATATCGTCGTCATTGATTTTAACTAAAATATCCTCTTGGAACATCATGTACAACTCTTCTAGAAATTGCGTCCATTTTTTTGCTGCTCTAATGTTACTTTCATTTGGATAGGCATATAAATCTTCTTTTAACAATAATTTGAGTTCATTCGCAAGTTCGTTAATTGTTTCTGGTGAGCGGTTAGGTAATACAGCTCCTATGAAAAGATGAGGTGTACACCAGCTCATCGCTTTTTTAAAATCACGATAGGTTTGTGCAAGTAGAACATTTCTTGGACCTTCCCATAACTCGTTGACCATCGCATCTCTAAATAATCGTGGAATTGCAGAAAAATCTTCTATAGCTCCATGCCCACCAAAGATAGAAATAGCTGTTCGAAGATGATCAATAGTTTCCTTTGTGACAAAGACTTTTTGGAGTAAAATTAATTCACGGATGACAAATTGATTAAGTTTATCTTCAGATGTTAGATTTGATTTAGGCAAATTTTCATACTTGAGATATTCATTATGAATATGAAAGGCGGACACAGTTGCCCGCTTAGCCGCATCTTCTAACTCTTGAAGTTGTGCTTTGGCAAGTGGAAATTCATTAATTTTACGCCCGAAAACGTCACGAAAATTTGCATAAAGAACTGCTTCTCTAGCAGCACGCATTATAAATGCAGCTGAGCCAAAACCAATATCTAGGCGTGAACGTGTTAATACAATACTAACTGCAATTGCCACTCCCCGTTCAATAGGCCCAACACGATAAGCTTTTGCCCCTTCATAATTGATTTCTCCAGAAGGTAATTCACATGTTCCTAATTTTCGTTTTAATCGATTGACAACATGGCCATTTCTCCTATCTTTTAATTCGTTTTCATACGTAGGTACAACAAAGCAGGCAACATTATCGGTACCTTGAACACGAGCAGTTACTACAGAATAGTCTGCATGAGTTGCAGAGCAGAAAAATTTATGGCCGTATAGTCGATAATAATCTTTTTCAGGTACTGCTTCTAATTGGTTAGCGGGAATATTTGATCCGCCTTGAATTTCTGACATAAATTGAGCTCCAACCGCAAAGTCGCCCTCTATTCCTTCTTTTGAATGTAATAAAATTTTCTTTAATTCGGGGTGAAGCTCATCTTGATAAGTTTCAAGTAATGCGACTAAACCATCCGTACAAGCGAGAGGACACATAAGACCAGCTTCGCCATTATGGTGAAGAAGATATCGCTTCAGTGTTCGATCACTTTCGCCCGTACTTGCTGAAAACAATCCATGAGCAAAAACTTCCTTCTCCATTAGCTCTAATTGATGAGGACGAACAATGTCGTCTATACGATGGTTATGGGCATCAAAGTGTAGCAGCCTTGGTTGGTTCTCAACCCGAGCATTTTCCTCAGTCATTTTTCTCCAATGATTTGATACTTTGTTAGAGAACGCTTTCATTTCTTCTGATTCATAAATTTTAGAACCATTAGTGAAATAATCAAGAACATTGTGCAGGAAGGGGTTTTGTAAATGATTGAGTTTGTTCCGTGCCTCAAGAAAACGATCAAAGGAGTAGGTTGATTTTTTGGTTGTTGTATCCATTTTTATCAAACCTTTCTAAATAATCTAATAATTCTAATTTTAGGTTCAGGTGTAGGTTGTGTCAACGATGTTTTTTAAAATAAACAATGTTTACATCATCTGTGATATGCAGTGGTTATAAAATTAATTTAATATAAGAAAAAAGCGGACAAATTGATTGATTTTAACAATCCGCTCGACTAGAATTGAAATGTTGTGTCTTAACTTATTCTGTAGATCTGACATGATAATTTCATCTTAGTAGGGGAAATTAATTGAAAGATGAAACAATACAATGTGGTGTTTTCAGTCAAACTAGTGATAAGAGTGGAAAATTAGTAATTAAATCTCTTAATAATGGCTGTGTTAAAGTGAAGGTTAATATTAAAGATCAAGGGACTTTTTGAGATGAGATTTTCTAGGAAGTTTCTAAAACCTTGTTATCAGTCAAAATCAACACAATAACATAACAGAAGTTAAATAAATAAAATAGTGAAAGATAAGAGAGGCATATTGATGAACATAAAACCGAAATCTACATTAGTTATTTTTGGAGCAACTGGTGATTTGGCGAAAAGAAAGCTTTATCCATCCATTTTCAACTTATTTAAAGGGAATAAATTATCTGAAGAGTTTGCTGTCGTTGGGCTAGGAAGAAGACCTTGGTCAAACGAAACCCTCCGTGATACAGTTAAGCAATCACTAGGGCAAAATGAAGATGATGGGCTAATCGAAAGATTTTGTGAGCATTTTTATTACATGCCATTCGATGTTCAAGAAAAAAATTCATACCACGAATTAAACGTCCTGTTAAATGAATTAGATACAAAACACCATATTCCAGGCAATCGAATTTTTTATATGGCGATGGCACCTGAGTTTTTTGGAACGATTGCAACTAACCTAAAGTCAGAAGGGTTAACTGAAACGAACGGGTGGACAAGATTAATTATTGAAAAACCATTTGGTCATGACTTACCGTCCGCGCAACAATTAAACCGTGAAATTCGTGAAGCTTTTTCTGAAGATGAAATCTACCGTATTGATCATTACTTAGGGAAAGAGATGGTCCAAAACATTGAGGTAATTCGTTTTGGTAATGCTATTTTTGAACACTTGTGGAGTAATCGATACATAGAAAATATTCAAATTACATCAAGTGAAACATTAGGCGTAGAAGACCGTGGCGGGTATTATGAAAAGTCAGGTGCCCTTCGTGATATGGTACAAAACCATATGCTGCAAATGGTATCCTTACTTGCTATGGATCCGCCATTACGATTAACTCCTGAAGAAATACGTAGTGAGAAAATTAAAGTACTTCGTGCACTTCGCCCTATTCCAAATGAAAAAGTCAGTGACTATTTTGTCCGTGCCCAATATGGTCCTGGTGAAATTGATGGAAATGAAGTAGCAGGCTATCGAAGTGAAAGTAATGTAGACCCTGAATCTTATACAGAGACATATGTTGCTGGAAAGTTAGTGATTGACAGTCATAGATGGGCTGGAGTACCTTTCTATATTCGTACTGGTAAGAGACTGCGTGTGAAATCAACAGAAGTTGTCATTCAGTTTAAGGATTTACCGATGAATCTTTATTTAAATAAAGAAGAAAAAGTTCATCCTAATTTGTTGATCATTCATATTCAGCCTGATGAGGGGATTTCATTAGTGTTAAATGGTAAAAAGATGGGGATGTCTGGCGGCAGTGTACCAGTTCAACTTGATTATTGTAATGATTGTGTGAATACTGGTAATACTCCTGAAGCTTATGAGCGCCTTATTTATGATTGTATGCTTGGCGATGCAACCAACTTTGCCCACTGGGATGAAGTCGATTTATCGTGGACATATATCGATATGATTTCAAAGGCGTGGGAGAGCAGAGATATAGATATCCATACTTATGAGTCAGGTTCAATGGGACCAAAAGCAGCAGACGAATTACTAGAAAGAGACGGCAACCATTGGTGGTCCATTAATCATATAAATAAATAGAAAGAGGTTTTTAACGATGAAAGTGATTGATATTAGTGTACCGATCTATGAAGGTATGCCTGTATATAAAAACAAGCCCGAGAAACAACCAAAGCTACGTACAGAAACAAATGGTTATGTAACTGAATCAAGACTGGATTTAGATGTTCATTCAGGTACTCACGTTGATTCTCCATTACATATGGTTGTAGATGGTAAAACGTTTGAAACGATTGAATTAGAAAAATTAGTAGGACCTTGTAAAGTTTTTGATTTAACGCACGTTGAAGACCGAATTACAGCTGCCGATCTAGAAGGCTTAGATATTATAGAAAATGACTTTATTTTATTTAAAACAAAAAACTCATTTGATGAAGAATTTAATTTTGATTTTGTTTTCTTAGCTGAAGACGGCGCAAAACTCTTAGCGGAAATAGGAATACGTGGAGTTGGGATTGATACTTTAGGGATTGAACGCAGCCAAGAAGGACACCCGACCCATAAAACATTGTTTGGAAAAGATATTATTATCATTGAAGGTTTACAATTAAAAGACGTTGAACCGAAAGGATATTTGATGGTCGCGGCTCCGTTGAAGTTAATTGGAACTGATGCATCTCCAGCTCGTGTATTACTACTGGATGGGGTAACATTCTAAAAGAAAAAGTCCAACTAGAAGCTTTTAGGGAAATGAATGCCCTAAGGCTTCTTTTTTGATTGTAAAAATAAGCAGACCTCTCAACTTTAATGATGAGAGGTCTGCTTAAGAATTTTTATTTTTCTAACCAGTTTGTATGGAAAGTTCCTTCTTTATCAATTCGTTGATACGTATGGGCTCCAAAATAGTCTCGTTGTGCTTGTAAAAGGTTAGCAGGGAGTCTTTCACTGCGATAACTATCAAAATAAGATAGTGCACCAGATAATGCTGGAACCGGAATGCCGCTTTGTACTGCAAGGGAGATGATATCTCTTAAAGCCCCTTGATATTGATCAGAAATCTCTTTGAAATATGGATCTAAAAGAAGATTTGATAAGTTAGGGTCACGGTCGTATGCTTCCATTATATTTTGTAGGAACCCAGCACGAATAATACAACCATTTCTGAAAACCATCGCAATTTTACCGTATTGAAGATCCCATTTGTATTCTTCTGAAGCTGCTTTTAGTTGAGCAAAGCCTTGAGCGTATGAACAAATTTTACTGAAATAAAGAGCTTGCCGGATGGACTCAATGATCTCTTCTTTATTTCCTTTAAATTTCGGCTGGCTCGGTCCTGATAAAATAGTACTTGCTTTTACACGTTCTTCCTTCATGGCTGATAAGAAACGAGCGAATACAGATTCTGTAATAATTGGAAGAGGTACTCCTAAATCTAAAGAGCTTTGACTCGTCCATTTTCCAGTTCCTTTTTGACCTGCAGTATCTAATATTAAATCAACGATTGACTCGCCTGTCTCAGGATCCTTTTTCGTAAAAATATCTGCAGTAATCTCAATGAGGTAACTATCCAGTTCACCTTTATTCCATTCAGCAAAAATTTGATGCAGTTCATCATTCGATAAGTTTAAGCCTTCTTTCATTAAGAAATAAGCTTCGCATATTAATTGCATGTCACCATACTCAATTCCGTTATGAACCATCTTAACGTAATGACCTGCACCATCAGGACCAATATAAGTACAACAAGGGTCACCATCTACTTTTGCAGAAATACCTTCTAACATCGATTGGACTAACTCATATGCTTCTTTTTGCCCTCCAGGCATAATGGCCGGTCCTTTTAATGCGCCTTCTTCACCACCAGAAACACCTGCACCAATAAAATGAATACCCTTTTCAGCAAGATATTGATTACGCCTCATCGTATCAACAAAATATGTATTTCCACCATCGATTAAAATATCTTTTTCAGAAAGGTAGGGCAATAATGACTCGATTGCTTTATCTGTAACAGCACCTGCTTGAACCATTAATAGTATTTTACGAGGGACTTCAAGTGATTGTACAAATTCTTCTATACTATATGTACCTACAATATTCTTTTCACTATGTTCAGTAGTAATATTCTTTACAGTTTCTGGTGAGATGTCATAAATGGAAACTGAGTGTCCTTTACTTTCAAAGTTTAAAGCCAAACTCTTTCCCATGACGCCTACACCTAAAACACCGATTTGTTGTTTTGACATTAAATTTTACATCCTTTCTATGTTCACTATCATGACGCTCGCATGACAACATTAAAAATAATACCGAACTATTGTCTTTATGTAAAACGTAATTTATTATTTAGTGCTTTCTTTTTTACCAGTATTAAATTAGCTGTCTTTATTTAAAGTTTTGCTACATTAATCGCGAAATAAACCAAGTTATATTCTTTTGCTTATAGTTTGCTAACTAGCACATCTTTTATTACAGATTAGACAATATAAATTTCCGTTGTTATATATAGAAGCAAGAAGGTAAATACTATATTAATATTAAAATGGATAAAATTGGTGCATTTTAGGCTGTTGCTTATAAGTTAAAATTTTGATATATTATTTTCTATCGCCACTGAGCGTCTATTTGAAGCACAAGATGTTTGCTTTCATTTTATAAAAAAGTCATTGCATTAAAGTTGATAATTTGTTATCATAAATTTTGTCGCTTCGTTAAGTCTGAAGTTGATATCAAAAACAAATTGATACTTACCAAAAAAAGTTGTTGATTAAATATTGCTAGTATGATAAGATATAATTCTTGTCGCTAACAACGACATGCAAAAAAGTTCTTTGAAAACTGAACAAAAAGCCAAGCGAAATAAATGAGATACATGATATCTCGTCAATGTTTTAAAAACGTCACAGTGATGAATGAACTTCGATTAAGAACGCAACGTCCTGTTGCAACATCGAAGCCACCACATCCTGTGGAAGTGAGCTATATCAAACACTTTTATGGAGAGTTTGATCCTGGCTCAGGACGAACGCTGGCGGCGTGCCTAATACATGCAAGTCGAGCGGACCTTATAAG
>NZ_JAOTPO010000022.1 GCF_029028005.1 Alkalihalobacterium chitinilyticum | reverse complement strand
AGGCAGTTAGGCTCCTTCTTCACCTAACCACCAACCAGATGATAGAGTGGTTGGGTCAAGCGGGTTGGGCTTGATGCATCCACGGCATCATCTATGCTTTTAAAAAGTGAAGAAGGGCCTACTGTTTTAATAATATGGAAAAACTAAAATTCGTTATTTAGGTGTCCACTTTCTTGACATAAGTCCACAGGAGCCCTTATTTGCTTAAAATCTTTGAAAAACAGCACGAAAATCAGCAAATAAGGGCCTCTCAGACCTTTAAACTTCAAAAAGAATCGCTTATGAACGAAATAAAGGCCTGTGAGTCCGCTAATTTTCATTCACTATATTAATGGCTGATTCCGGTCTGCTACATGTTTTTAACAACAGTCAGCACGCTCGTATCCTTCTAAACGCTGCCCCGACAAACAGCTTCATCACCTGTTTTCGGTTTATAAAAGGCTGACATTGCGTCAGCCTTTTATTTGTTCATACATTCTAGTCTCATTATTGTTCATACATGACAGTCTCATCAACGACGGTCATAATTGGATTGGCGTCGATAATATCATTTCCTTTTAACGTAAAAAGATCTTTTTCTAAAATGGTGAAATCAGCAGCAAATCCTTCTTTAATAAGTCCAAAACGATCTTGTTTGTTAATTGCTGCTGCACTTCCTGATGTATATAACTGGATCGCTTCAAACATGGTTAACTTTTGATCTGGCAAATATCCTTCGTGGTCCTCAGAAAGCTTTCTTCTTGTTACCGCAGCATGAATTCCTACTAATGGATTTACACTTTCAATTGGTGCATCTGAACCGCCAGCACATACGAATCCATGCTCTAATAATGCCTTCCAGGCAAAGGCTAGAGGTAGTCTTTCATATCCAAGCCTTTCTTCTACCCATGGAAAGTCGGTAGCAACGAATGATGGTTGAATATCTAATATAAGCGACAGCTTTTTCATACGTTCAACGAGCTCCGGTCTTAAAACTTGTACATGAATTAATCTATCTGGCAACTCACCAATAAGCGGATATTTTTCTATAGCATTTAATGCATACTCAACGGCTAAGTCACCGATCGTATGAATAGCCACAGGTCTTTTTATGGATCTGGCAAACTTAATGATTTCAGCTAACTCTTCTTCAGAGTGAATCGCAACACCATTTGTTTCAGGTGCATCATTGTATGGAGAACTAAGTAATGCAGTTCGTCCACCTAATGCCCCGTCGGCAAACATTTTTACAGCTCCTAATTCGATATATGGATGTTCAGAAAATTTCTTGGCAAACTCTTGTTCAACGGTTTTGGCTACCTGATGGTGAACGAGTAAATGAGCTCTGAACTTTTTTTTCTGTCCATCGATAACCTCTTCAAATGCTTGAAGCGGGCGGTCTGGAGAGCCGTAATAAGATAGGTCCTCTGTATGCCCGCCAACTAATCCAAGCTGAAGCATATCATCAACTGATTTCGTTAATGCCTTATGTAAGTATTGCCTGCTGTCTTCTGGTACAGATTGCTTGATTAATTCTTGTGCTTCATCAAGAAAATACCCTGTCGGCAGACCATCAGTATCACGGACAATCACGCCTCCTTGTGGGTCGGGAGTTTCAATTTGAACTTTAGCGAGTTCCATCGCTTTACTATTGGCTAATAAAGCGTGACGACAAATTCTTTTCAATAACATGGGATGTTCTGGTGCAATTTCATCTAATTCAGTAAAATGAAAGATTTTACGATCGGAAAAGTTATTTTCATTCCAACCTTCCCCAATGATCCAGTCCCCGGCTTCTGCTTCTTCTACTTTTTTCATTAATAACTCTTTCATCGTCATTGCAGAATCAACTTCCGATAAATCAAGACGAATTAAACGTTCACCATGTCCAATCATATGTAAATGACTGTCGACGAAACCTGGATAAGCAAATCCCCCTTTAATATTCACCTTCTCAGTAATTTCACTTCCGAAAGTTTGTTCCAATTCAGAAACATTTCCAAGCGCTTTAATGATCCCTCTTTCCGTTACAACCGCATCGACTTTTTCCCCTTCTCTATTCATCGTATAGAAGGTACCGCCAAACCATAATGTTACCATCATATCACTCACTTTCTGTTTCATATCACATCACTTCCAACATCTTCACAAAACTCCGCTTTAATTGCAAGAGGTATACCAATACTCTCATAATTTAAAGAAAACTCAACGATTAGCAAGCCTTTAGGCAAACACAATAGCTTATTAGCATTTATCATAATTCTTAAAAAATCGGACACTAGGTCAATGCCTATTTGCTAATATTTTTACTTCCTTAAACTGAAACAAAAGACAGGAGACGGATCTCCTGCCTTTTAATAAACGAGCGCTCGCTCATCTTCTATTATAATATTAAGCGTGCATTTCCTTTTCACGTTGACGTAACTCAACACGACGAATTTTTCCTGAAGTTGTTTTAGGTAAGTCTTGAACGAACTCAATACGTCTTGGATACTTATAAGGTGCTGTTAACGTTTTAACGTGGTCTTGTAAACTCGCAATTAAGTTTTCATCTTTTTCATCTTCTGGATTTCTTAAGACGATAAATGCTTTTACTACGCTTCCACGAATTTCGTCTGGGCTTCCTACTACTGCACATTCCTTAACAGCTGGGTGTTTAGTAAGTGCATCTTCAACTTCAAATGGACCAATTGTATAACCAGAACTAATAATAATATCATCGCTGCGACCTTCGAACCAGAAGTAACCATCTTCATCTTTTTTCGCTTGGTCACCAGTGATGTACCAATCGCCACGGAATGCCATTGCTGTACGCTCAGGATCCTTATAATACTCTTGGAATAAAGCAGGTGTACTGCGGTGTACTGCGATGTCTCCTACTTCACCTGGTTTTACAGGATTTCCATCTTCATCAATTACTTCTACTTGGTTTCCTGGTGTTGGTTTACCCATTGAGCCTGGTTTAATTTCCATTCCCATTAAAGTACCAACTAATAATGTGTTTTCTGTTTGACCATATCCATCACGAACTTCTACATTAAAGTGTTTCTTAAATGTATCGATAACTTGACGGTTTAATGGCTCACCCGCTGATACGGTACTGCGTAAAGCTGGTAAAGAATAATGTTCAATGTTATCTACTTTTGCCATTAAGCGGTACTCAGTTGGTGTACAACATAATACGTTGATTTCATGGTCTTGAAGTAATTGTAAGAATGTATTTGGACTAAATTTACCGTGGTATACAAAAGCCGTTGCTCCCATACCAATTGTTGATAAGAATGGACTCCAAATCCATTTCTGCCATCCTGGAGCAGCCGTTGCCCAAACCGAATCCCCTTCTTGAACACCTAACCATTTTTTAGATGCGGTTTGTAAATGCGCATATGCCCAGCCGTGTGTATGAACAACCGCTTTAGGGTTTCCTGTTGTTCCTGATGTATATGGTAAGAATGCCATTTCATCGCGTTTCGTTTTAGCGCCCTCGTAAACATCACTTGCATCAGCAGCCAATGCATCAAGAGAGATCCAGCCCTCTTCTTCAGCACCAACGACAAACTTATGCGTTAATGATGGCATTTCTTCTTGAATAAGATTCACTTCAGTAGTGAACTGGTAATATGCTATAACTGCCTTTGCTTCCGCATGATTAATACGGTAGATTAAATCTTTCGCACGCAGCATTTCTGAACATGGAATAATGACTAAGCCTGCTTTTAAACAAGCTAGATAAGTAAAATAGGCCTCAGGCAACCTTGGTAAAAGTAATAATACTCGATCCCCTTGCTTTAAACCTTGGCTAACGAAAGCGTTTGCAATCTTATTTACATTCTTTACTAGTTCTGCATAAGAAACATTACGAGTTTCCCCTGCCTCGCTTAACCACTTGATTGCTAATAAGTCCTCATTCTGCGCAAATTTCTCTACTTCTTGTGATAAATTGTAATACTCTGGTGCAATTAAATCTTCGCGTTTCATGTAGTTTCCCCCTCATCAAAAATATCGGACAATTCTATTATAACAGAATTCGACTATTTTTTTGAATATTTTTTTAAATAAAAAAATAAAGGGTACGGTATAAACCGTACCCTCATCAGCCATGATATAAATGGTAATTTAGATTATTGTTGTTGATAACCACCCATTTGTTGCTCTGCCATTTGTACTAAACGTTTAGTGATTTCACCACCGACAGAACCGTTAGCACGAGCAGTTGCATCTGGACCAAGTTGAACACCGAACTCAGAAGCGATTTCGTATTTCATTTGGTCTAATGCTTGTTGTACTCCAGGTACTACTAATTGGTTTGAGCTGTTGTTGTTTGCCATGTGTCTCACCTCCTTTGTTAACTATAGACTGTGTCAGATGAGCTTTTTTAATGCAAATTTCTCACTGGTAATTGTTACATTTACCTTGACATCTGGTTTTAGTTAAGTAAAGGACGGTATTATCCAATAGCAACAATGCCCCTAAAACCGTAAAGAAAGCTCGCCGATTGGCGAGGCGAAGCCAGAGGCGTAGTTGTTCTTATACTTGGTACTTTAAAATTTTCATCCTCGTCGAGAACCATCTATGCTAACTTTCCTGAGGTGCAAAAAGACCGCCATTCGGCGGCCTTTTTTAATATATATTGATATTAGAATAAGTCATCTACACTCTGTTCTTCTTTAGTTGGTTGATTACGAATAGTGATCACTTCTGTTTCAGCTACTGCTTTATCAACTAATGATGCAAAATCAAAGTTACCTTCAAATTTATTTGCTAACTCTCTTCTAGGCCTTGTCTTAGAGTTAGGAGGCAAGAAGATGGTACAGCAATCTTCAAAAGGTAAGATCGACGTTTCGTACGTACCAATTTTTTTGGCGATTTCAATAACTTCTAACTTATCCATCGTAACTAAAGGACGTATGATTGGTAAATTTGTAACTTCATTTATTGCATTCATACTATGAAGCGTTTGACTGGCGACTTGTCCTAAACTTTCCCCTGTAGTAATAGCCAACGCTTCTTGTTTTTGATTATTTGCGATCTTTTCACTGATTCGCATCATCATTCTTCTCATAATCGTCATCGCATAGTCACCAGGTACTTTTTCATGGATGGTCGTTTGCATTTCTGTAAATGGAACAAGGTGCAATTGGATCGTTCCACAATATTTTGTTAAAATTCTAACCAGTTCTTTTACCTTTTCTTTTGCACGTTCATTTGTATAGGGCGGACTGTGAAAATGAATAGCGTTTATTTTCACCCCACGCTTCATTGTTAAATAACCAGCGACCGGACTATCAATACCACCAGATAACATAAGCATTACTTTCCCGCCGGTCCCAACCGGAAGCCCCCCAGCGCCAGGAATATTTCCACATGTAATATAAGTTGCCTGTTCACGAACTTCGACTCTGATTTCTACATCTGGTTCATGAACGTTAACTGTTATATCTTCCGTATTTTGTAATACATATCCACCGATCAAAGGATTTAATGATTGTGAACCAATTGGGAAATTTTTATTCGGTCGCTTTGCCGTTACTTTAAAAGTACGAACGGGTTGATTTCTACTATCCATTAGCGCAGCAAGTGCACCTTTTTGGATCGCTTCTAATTCGTTTTCAACTTTTAGAGCTAAGCTAAATGAATGAATACCAAATACATCTTTTAACTTCTCAATAATTTCATCTTCGCGTGCATCATGTAATTCAATCATAATTCTTCCAAACATTCTATGCACTTTTATATCATAGCCCTTTAAAACGACATTAATATTACTTGCTAGAGCTTTTTCAAATACTGAACGGTTTTTTCCTTTTAATGCCAGTTCACCGACACGAACTAATATATGATCATATTTCATTTTTCTACCTCATCACTTGTAATAATTTTGGGACTTCCTTTTTCATCACTTGAATAAATGCTTCAACTTCTTGATCTTGCGTTTCATAAGAAAAACTTATGCGAATCGCACTCTCAGCTCGCTTTTGACCTAAGCCCATTTCTAATAAAATTCGACTTGGTGAAGATAATTTCGACGAGCATGCGGATTTAGTTGAAACATATATTTGTTGATGCGATAACGCTTGAATGACCACTTCAGGTTTTGCACCAGGAATTGAGAAGTTTACAATATGCGGCGCATGACCATCACCAGATCCACTATTAAGGACTATACCATTGATTTCTTTTAATCCGGCAATCGCTTTTTGTTGTAGTTGCATCAGGTTTAACTTTCCTTCTTCTGCCTTTTCAATCGTCATTCGAAGAGCTTTTGCTAAAGCCGCAATACCAGGTACATTTTCTGTTCCAGCTCTCAACCTCGCTTCTTGAACACCACCATGCAACATTGGACTTAGAGTAATTCCCTCTCTTACATATAATGCACCAGTTCCTTTTAGCCCATGAAATTTATGCCCCGATATCGTACAAAGATCAATATTATTTTTTTTAAAATGGACTGGGACTTTTGTTACTCCTTGTACATGATCAACATGAAAAAATACTTTAGGGTAATCTTTAAGGAATTCCCCAATTTCTTGAATCGGCTGGACAGCCCCTGTTTCATTATTGACATGAATAAGGGATACTAAAATCGTATCTGAACGAATAGCTTGTTTGAGATCGTCAAGCGAAACGTGTCCTGTTTGATTGACGGGTAAATACGTCACATCAAAGCCTTTATTTTCTAGTTCGGCAAAGGTTTCATACGTTGATGCGTGCTCTATTACCGATGTAATGATATGTTTCCCCCTAGATTGATGCTCTAAAGAGACCCCTTTTATAGCTAAATTATTTCCTTCTGTTCCTCCAGAAGTAAAAATAACTTCTTTGGCTTTAACACCTAACAATTTGGCTATTAATTCTCGAGAACGCGTTAACACTTTCTCTGCTTCTAATCCTAGTGTATGAAGAGAAGACGGATTGCCAAAATATTGCTCAGAAACAGTCAAATACGTCTCAAGAACTTCTTTATAGGGTTTTGTTGTAGCACTGTTGTCTAAATAAATCATACACAATTACCCCTTCTAAACGACTTCATTTTACAACTAATTATCATAACACATAAAAAAGCCAAATGGTAACAAGAAAAGCGGAAGCGTCCGTTTTGCGGCGTATGGACTGGAGCCCCCCGTATGAGATAAAGGATACACGGCGAGTGCTAACGAGCCGATGTTGACTTATCGTAAGGAGGGGAGCGAAGTCCACTAGACGCTGGACGCTGGAGCTAGACATAGAAAAGCGGAAGGCGCCTGTTATCGGCGACAAGCGCTGGAGGGCCGGCAATTAGTGTCCTGCTCTTCGGACACGTTTGATGGACCGAAGCGACCTCGAGCCGATGGCGCCTGGAGCTAGACATAGAAAAGCGGAAGGCGCCTGCTTATCGGCGACAAGCGCTGGAGGGCCAGCAATTAGTGTCCTGCTCTTCGGACACGTTTGATGGACCGAAGCGACCTCGAGCCGATGGCGCCTGGAGCTAGACATAGAAAAGCGGAAGGCGCCTGCTTATCGGCGACAAGCGCTGGAGGGCCAGCAATTAGTGTCCTGCTCTTCGGACACGTTTGATGGACCGAAGCGACCTCGAGCCGATGGCGCCTGGAGCTAGACATAGAAAAGCGGAAGTGTCAGTTAAGCGACGTAGGGACTGGAGCACCTCGTATGAGCATTACATGTTTTTTAAATTTAGAGAATAATTTTAATTTTAGATCTTGTTTTAGGCTGATATAATTTTTAAAAAATTATGATAGTATGGTTTACAGATAGAAAGAAAACGTTTTCACCGGAGGTAAACGATATGAATACACTTTCAACAAAAGAAACGATTGCCCTAGGCTTAATGACGTTTGCGTTATTTTTAGGTGCCGGAAACTTAATCTTCCCACCAGCTATGGGTCAAGCAGCAGGAGAAAATGTGTGGGTAAGTACACTTGGATTTTTAATTACTGGAGTCGGGTTGCCACTTCTTGCCATTATTGCGATAGCTCGAGCAGGAGGGAATTTACAATCTTTATCAAATCGAGTTCATCCACTCTTTGGCGTCATTTTTACATTAACGATGTATTTAGCAATTGGACCTTTTTTCGGTATTCCTAGAACAGGTACGGTAGCTTATGAAATTGGAGCAGTTCCATTCTTAAGCCCATCCGTTTTAACTTCTAGTATGCCCCTATTTTTATATACAGTTATCTTTTTCGGACTTACGTTTTGGTTAGCGCTCAACCCAACAAAACTGGTTGACCGAGTAGGTAAACTTTTAACGCCAATTTTATTATTGATTATTACAGTACTTGCGGTAAAAGGTATTGTTACACCACTTGGTTCAATTGAAGGTGTGGCACCAGCGTATGAAACCGCTCCATTTTTTAAAGGTTTTCTTGATGGTTATTTAACAATGGATACAATTGCTGCGCTCGTGTTTGGAATTGTAATTGTATCGCGGATTACCGAGCGTGGAGTTACTGATAAGAATGTCATTACGTCTATAACGGTAAAAGCTGGTTTAATTGCTGGAACAGGATTAGCGTTAGTCTATTTAGCTTTAGCATATCTAGGCGCAAGCAGCGTCTCTACTCTTGGCATGTTAGACAATGGTGGAGCAATACTTTCAGGAACGGCAAACGAATTATTTGGACTTCTTGGTACTGTATTATTAGCAGTAGTCATTACAGTTGCTTGTTTAACAACTTCTGTGGGTCTAGTATCCGCTTGTGGTGAATACTTCGTTAAATTAATGCCTAAATTATCTTATCCTATGATCGTTGCCATTCTTTGTGTTTTTAGTTTAACTATGGCGAACATGGGGTTAGCACAACTGATTTCATTCTCTTTACCGGTATTAATTGCGATTTATCCAATTGCAATAGTTTTAATTGTTCTTTCGTTTTTACACAAAGCATTTAAAGGAATGCCTCAGGTGTACGGCGGTGCACTTATTGGTGCAGGTGTAGTTAGTATCGTGGATGGATTGAACGCAACATCACTTCAGTTAGGTTTTATCAATTCTGTATACAGTTACATCCCGCTGTTCGCAGAAGGGGTAGGCTGGCTGCTTCCTGCAATCATCGGTGCAATTATTGGTTACCTTTACGGGATCACGAAAAGAAATCATACCAATGAAAGTTCAAGCTATCATAACGCTAGCTAATAAAGAAAAGCGCAAGGTGCCCGCTTATCGGCGACAAGCGCTGGAGGCCCAGCAATAAGTGTCCTGCTCTTCGGACACTTTTGATGGACCGAAGCGACCTCGAGCCGATGGCACCTGGAGCTAGACAAATAAGAAAAATAAGAGGCTGACATCTTAAATGTCAGCCTCTTATTCATTCTCAGTAATGATTTCAAGTAACTCATCGACAGATATAACTTGATGTGGTGCTAGTTCGATTGCCCGCTGAAAAGTAATTCCGTTTTCTATTTGTAAACTAGTGTTACTGACACTAATTTGAGGTTGTTCTTCCTCCTCATCAGCTAACAGTGGTTTATACTCTACAAACTGATGATCTCCTTCGTTTAGCTCTTCTGATGCTAGAGGTGAATGAAGGAGAGTAAATACGACAGTCGTCCAAACCACAATACATAATAACGAAGCAACTGTGAGTAGTATGAACTTTTTCATATTAACCCTCCCTATTTTATTAATGATTATACAGACACCGTAGTCTTTTCTTCTTTTTCAGAAAGCTTATCAAGTATGTTAGGTTCATACTTTTGGATCGCAGTTGATGCAAGTTCGATGGCATCGTCATAATAAAAACTTCGAAAAGCCATTTCAGCTTCACTAAGTTGTATACTCGTCGCCTCTGACTTTCTGCGATAGCGGTTTCCATATTGTATTAATTTTTCGGCTAACTGCGATTTTTCAACAGTTTCCTCAATCAGGGTATAGACATTATTAACTGCGATTGCAGCTTGTTCGACAATATGGATAACACCAGTCATATCCAATGGTATTTCTTCTAACTTTTGGATAGCGGCTAAAAGTTTTTCTTCCCCTTCTCCCAATTCGCTATTGATATAAGACGGTAAACCAGGGATATTGCTCTTTTGAACAATTCTCTTACCTTCTAACAATTTAAACTTCAACTCTATTAAGGTTTCTTTTGCTTTCAGTTCATCTTTACGAAGAGTATCTAATGCGAGGCGAGAAGCCTCAAGAGCTGCTTCTAAGTTTTCATAATTACTATTGAAGTCCTCTACCATTGTTTGTAATGTTGTGAAAGATTGTGTATTGTTAATCGTTGCATCCTCTATCACGCTTAACTGAGTAGTCAACTCTTTTAATTGTTTATTAATCTTTTGGTGGTTTTTCAAGTCTTCTTCAGCGACACGATAGCTTTGCTGCACGAGTTGTGCATCCTCATTTAATTCTTCTATTTTTTCATCGGTTTGAATAAATTTGTCCGCGATTTGATCCAAATACATTTGAACTTTCTGCTTGCATACCGCTTCTGTCTCTAATGATTCATAGATCGTATCGACTTTTCCATTCAATTCAGCTATTTTTTCTTCCATACCTTCTAACTCTAGTTTATGAACAGAAGAAATTAACGCCGTACTCGTTTCTTTAATCACTTCAATATCTTTTTCAAAACTAAAGTGTTCTAAATTAAATCCGGCTTCTTCCATATCCTTTAGTCCAAAGTAAAGGTTTTTCAATTCACTTGGTATATTCGTTTGTAACTGGACCAAATATTTAGGAATAGAATCCATTACTGTAGATTCCTTTTCAATCTCTTCGTTTATTAAAACCAGTACTTCACGGGCTTGAATATAGTTCCCTGATTTGGTTGCCTCATCAAATAAAGAAAATTTTTCGTAAATACCTTCAATTCTTTTTTCAATTAAGTCCGTTGCTTTACCGAATGATGAACGATGTGTAGAAAAGTGCTTCTTTAAGTCCTGGTACTGCTTTTTAATGTCCCCAATTTCCGTACGGTTTTGTTCTGCACTTTGTACTAGTACATTGATATCGCCAAGCATTTCTTTTAATTGGTCTTCTACTTCCATCAAACGTTCTTCAATTAGTTTATTCTTTTCTCTCGCCTTTTTAAAACGATACTTATTCGCTAGTTCTTCAACATCGAAAAGATCTTCTTCTATATCAGGAAGGACAACATCGACTACACCATCCCACTCTTTACGCCACGTTTCGAACTTTTGCTCTGTTTCTCCAGACATCGTCAGCCCTTTAACCTTCGCAATTTCATCGGTAATTGGCCTATTCATAATATCCATTTTCCACTCTTCTAATTGGTCCACCTGTTTGTATATACTTTTCCTCGTCCAAGCTCCGTATCCAAAAAACAGTATGACAACAGCAATTGTTATATATAAATAAACCATTCGAGGGTCTCCCTTCCGTCCTAACAAGGCGTATATCTTATGTATTTATTATCCGTATTTAAAAGTATTGTATATTTCTACAGATTTTTATGTTTTCTGATAGATTCTGATACATATTATGATACCATGTAACAAAGGATTTGGGTTGACTTTTTTAGGAAAAATTAAAGAAAAGGAGTGTTTTTCGTGATAATACATGATGGACATGTGCATACACCTTTTTGCCCCCACGGTTCTAAGGATCGTTTAGGATCTTATATTGAAAAAGCAATACAGCTAAATATTAAGGGCATTACTTTTACAGAGCACGCTCCCCTGCCACTAGACTTTGTAGATCCAGTACCTGAAAAAGATAGTGCTATGACTTGGGATAACCTCACCTCGTACATTCAAGAAATTCAGCAATTAAAAGAAAAGTACAACAGAGAATTAACGATATTGTTAGGTCTGGAGGTGGATTTTATTGAGGGATATGAAGAACAAACTCGAAAGATATTAGATGAGGCAGGGCCCTATTTAGATGACGCTATTTTATCTGTCCATTTCTTAAAGCATAATAACAGTTACTTTTGCTTGGACTACAGCCCTGAAATGTTTGAAATGATGATTGGTGTGTTCGGATCTGTTGATGCCATATATGACTCATACTTTAAAACTGTACAACAGTCTATTGATGCGAACCTAGGAGCATATAAACCAAAAAGAATCGGCCACATTTCTCTAGTTAGAAAGTTTCAACAAAAATTTCCGCCGACAAGAAATTATGATGCTGCCTTTCATCAATTGTTAGACTCTATAAAAGAAAAGGGTTTGGCATTGGATTATAATGGTGCAGGTGTTGTAAAACCACTATGTGGTGAACCGTACCCTCCTGAAAGTGTTATAAAAAGCGCATTAGAAAGAAAAATACCCCTTATCTATGGCTCTGACGCTCACAGTGTAAAGGGGTTATCACAAGGGATTGAAAAACTTTATACAGGCGCAACATTTAGTGTTCCTGAGTGCTTATCCTGATGCTTTCGTTACAAAAAGATTTGGTTTCTGACTTAAGTAGCTATCCATCCACATCGCTAAATAACTTATATAATGTTTTAAAAAGTAGCGCTCGTGCGGAATTAAATGATGAACTTCACGAATGTATTGCGGATGTAAAAACGGCATGATCAGCATTCCTCTTAATTGGATTATGATAAAATCGATTGGTTGCCGCTTGAACTCTTGACAATCCATACCATTCTTAATCATTTGATAGTACATATGTTTTTCTTTCATCATATACGTACTCATTACTTCACGCACGAGCATTGTATCTAACGTAATTTCACGGTGCACAAAACGAGCTAAATGATGGTTTTCTTGTTGATAAACAAGTGCATTTTCCAATGCAATTAACAAACAATCTCTTGAAGGCCTTTTATTCAAATATTGAACACCTTCATCTAAAGCAGAAATAAATCCTTCGAAAAAAGTAGCCATTAATTCTTCTAGTAAACCCTTTTTGTTTCCAAAATAATATGAAATCAACGCAACATTAACGTTAGCACGGTCAGCAATCATTCGAACCGATGTTCCACTAAATCCTTGTACATTAAATAAAGAAATAGCCGCATCCATAATCTTTAGTTTCGTACTTTCTTTTTCGCTTATCATTGCCCGTTCCCCCTTAAAAACTATGTACTAATATATTTCTTGGTCCTTCTAGGATGCCCTTCGTAAACCTCTCGACAAACCAGAAGAATGTTTCTACATGATCTCCTATAATGACATGATTTCCGAGTTGAAGGATGGAGACAAGTTATACAAACCGTCGAATTATACTAGAGAACGTTCTTTTTGAGACGATAAAGTCGTATCCACACTAAAGCTCCCGTTCATTACACCTGAGGTTAGAGAATAATACAAAAAGAGACTAACTTTTCGTTAGTCCCACTCATAAAAACGTTTATAGATTGGTTTGGTCAATGACTTGGTTTTTCCCTGACTTTTTAGCGATATATAAACATTCATCTGCCATATTAAATAGCAATTTAAGCGATTTTTTCTCATCCGTTTGATCCCAATAGGAAATCCCACATGAGATCGTAACTCTAGGGCTCGTTTCAATAGCAACATTTTTTACTATTCGTTCGGCTATCTTTATGCCTGTTTCCAGCTGTACTTTTGGGAGGTAAATAGCCAGCTCTTCCCCGCCCCATCTCGCCGCAATATCATGATCGCGAATATTTTTCTTCATTACATTTGCTACTTGAATGATGATATCATCGCCTACCTGATGGCCATAAGTATCATTAATCAATTTGAAATTATCAATATCAATTAATATGAAGCATCCGTATGCATCAGTAAACATCGACTCCTGAATTTTTTGATCCAGATAATTTCGTGAATACAATCGAGTTAAATGATCAGTAATAACAAGGCGTTCCAATTCTTCGTGTAAAATTGAATTCGTAAATGCTAACGTCGAATGATGAATGAGTGATTGTAGCAACTTGAAGTTTTCAAATGTGAAGTGATACGGATTTTGATGAAGAACGACGACCATTCCTTTTAACTCCCCGCTTTGCACCATCGGAACAGCTAACAAGGACTGATAGGGATCAATTTCAAATATACCATCAGCTTTTGCGTCCCCTACAAATAACGATTCTTTTTCGATCTTAATTTGTTTGCTTAAAGTCGCTAAAGGAACTTGAGCTTTTTCTGTGAAATAAAATTCAGTGCTTCCTTCTAAAACATTTAATTCACCGCTAGTAAACATAATATAGCCCACTTGTTCAGCACTAAATGACCGAAGGATTTGGTCTGTCATAAAGCGGATTGTATCTGATAATCGCAAATTTGAATTTAGTTGATGTGACGTTTGGTTGATTAATTGCAAGTCATTGATTAGTTGTTGTGACTGCTGATAGAGCTCTGCATTTTCTAATGCATTCCCGCCGATATCAGCTAACGTTTCAATAAATTCGATTTCATGTTTAGGAAATACCATTGAATTGGTCGTTTGTATTTGCATTACACCGTATACTCCTTGTTTTCCTCGTAACGGCGCATAAAGTCTGGAACATTGATCTTTAATAACGTCTTCAATTTGAATATCTCCTGTTAAAAATGCAGTTTCCCCGACCCCATACGATTCAATACCATAATTAAACTGCTTTACAGGAAGGTTTTCGCTTACTTTCCAGTCCCTGGATAATAATAAGTTCACTGAAAACGATGGATACATTTCTTCCACCGCATATATCATTTCACCTAATACTTCGCCTACATCCATGGACGAGTGAAATTTTTTTGTCACTTGAAGCAAGAGTGCCTTCCTCTTTAGTTCAATACTTCCTCTATCGTTTTTATGTGCTTGTAATAAGATTGGTTTTACTTCTTTAAGAAAGCGCTTAAACTCTTTATAGTTATTTTCTTCTACTTGTTGATCTCTCAACAAGATGACAAGAACAGTTAACGGATTTGTTTTTTCAGTACAAGTAGGAACAATTAGTGCTTTATCGTAGTGAAAGTCACACGACATCCACATATTTTTAGTCATTTCTGTATGTGTATAAATAGCCCATTCTTTTTGAATGGAGTTTCTGTGTAAATAACATTGCTTAGAGCTTGTCTCTATTCGGTCTGTAGTTGAACACACTAAACTCAATAGCGCATCATCTAACCTTTCAAAAAGAAGCACATCTTTTACGAATGGATCAAATGATGTTTGGATGAGTTCTATAACAGATTTAGCAATGCTCGTCATGTTTATATCATAGTTGGAGTCTTTTAGAATTTTCTGCAGTGCCGTTGAAGCTTCCTCCATATCCTTCTCGGTCTTTTCAAAACGATAGTTCTGTAAATAATAAGATAAATAAAGTGCATTACGGAAACCTTCAAGGAAGCTTTTTATCGAAATGTTGTTTTCCAATTCGCTAATACTTGCGATCATCCCAAGGTAACCGTCCCAAGTATTTTCCGGTAATGAGACACTAATTATATCCGTAAGGCATCCATTTAAATCAAATGGATATTCCTTTTCTAGCATACTATCTTTTAATTGGTACAACACTTCAATCATTTGGGTGTTTAAACCACCAATTTCCCTGATAGTAATTATCTGCCCTTCTTGATCAGCAAGAAATAAGACAGCCGATTGAAAGCATTTACCAAACGAAACACTGTCTGTGACTGACAACTGCAGGAGTTTAGACATATCTATTGAATTAACTTCGTTAGCATTAAGTTTATTCATGTTATAGCACCACCGTTACATACTTAAGACAGCATTTCGAAACTTTAATAATAGGTAAATAAAACTAATTTTATTGATATTTTTCCCAAAATATAATAGTTCTTATATAATTATACCTGAATTATTATTGTATTACTATAAATATATGTAAGGACTATTCTCTTTCCATTGAATTGTTATTGTGCACTGTCAAGGGCTATTGTTGACATCGGTATTATAAAGTAATATAATAGCATTTGTGTGAAATAAGACAGCCAAGGTAAACTTGATTTGGACCCTCTCATTTTGTTCCTCAATCCAGCGGCTGCTGATTGTGTTGAGGTGCATCGCGTAACTTCACGCTGTCGAAGCGAAGGTGCATGAAAGCAAAATGACCATTTCAGGAGATTGCCATAACTGTTGTTGTTTTGCTCAAACAAAATAACAAAGGAGGAGTCATTCATGGCTCGTTATACAGGTCCATCTTGGAAATTATCTCGTCGTTTAGGTATCTCATTAAGCGGTACTGGTAAAGAATTAGAAAAACGTCCTTACGCACCAGGACAACACGGTCCTAACCAACGTAAGAAAATCTCAGAATACGGTTTACAATTACAAGAAAAGCAAAAGCTTCGTCACATGTTCGGAGTAAATGAGCGTCAATTCCGTCGTATTTTCGATGATGCTGGTAAAATGCCTGGTATCCACGGTGAAAACTTCATGATCTTACTTGAGTCTCGCCTTGATAACTTAGTTTACCGCATGGGTCTTGCTCGTACTCGTCGTGGAGCTCGTCAGCTTGTAAACCACGGTCACGTAATGGTTGATGGAGGACGTGTTGATATTCCTTCATACCGCGTAAAGCCTGGTCAATCGATTTCTCTTCGTGAAAAATCACAAAACTTATCAGCTGTTAAAGAAGCTATTGAAGTGAACAACTTCGTTCCTGGATACATTTCTTTCGACGCTGAAAAGTTAGAAGGAACTTTCACTCGTTTACCAGAACGTTCTGAGCTTCCTGCTGAAATTACAGAAGCACTAATCGTAGAGTTCTACTCTCGTTAATAACAAGGAGAACGATTGGATTTATTCCAATCGTTCTTTTTTTACTATCTCTTGTAATAAAGTCTGGTCTATTTTTAATTTATGTTTATAAAATTTTATCTTTCGGCAGTTTATTATCAACTTCAGTCAGTTTATTATCAACTTCGGTCAGTTTATTATCAACTCTTGTCAATTCATTTTCAACTTTGCCAGTTTATCGATTATTCGACAAAACAAAACCACTATTCATACACAACTCAACTTTCCTAATAATAAAGAAGCAGACTAACATTAGCTAGCCTGCTTACAAATTATATCTATACCTTAGTATTGAATGAGGTAGTACTTCTTCTTCCCGCGACGGATAATTGTAAATTGACCTTCAATCTTATCTTCAGTTTGTAAAAGACGCCCCACATCCGTACTTCTTTCACCATTGATGTAAATTGCACCGTTTTGAATATCTTCACGTGCTTGGCGTTTAGAAGATGATACTTTAGCTGCAACCAACAAATCAACTAATGCCATATTTTCATCTTCACAAGTATAAGAAGGTACATCTTTAAAACCTTGCTTGATTTCAGAAGCGCTCAAGTTCTTTATCTCTCCACTAAATAGAGCATCGGAAATTCGAATCGCTTGTGCTAACGATTCTTCTCCATGAACCGTTTTAGTTAATTCTTCAGCAAGCCTGCGCTGTGCTAGGCGTAAATGCGGCTCTGTTTCAACTGCTTTTTCTAACTCAGTAATTTCATCGTGTGATAGGAATGTGAAGTATTTAATAAACTTAATGACATCACGGTCATCTGTATTGATTAAGAATTGGTAGAATTCATATGGTGTTGTTTTTTCTGGATCTAGCCAAATTGCTCCACCTTCTGTTTTCCCAAACTTAGTCCCGTCTGCTTTTGTAACTAGCGGGATCGTGAAACCAAACGCTTTTTCTTGATCACCTAATGATTTTCTAATTAACTCTAGACCAGCAGTGATATTTCCCCATTGGTCACTTCCCCCAATTTGTAGTTTACAGTTCTCATTTTGGTATAAATTAAGAAAATCGTACGACTGGAGAATCATGTAGCTAAACTCAGTAAATGAAATTCCTGAAGAGATACGTGACTCTACAGAATCTTTAGCTAACATATAGTTAATCCCAAAGTTCTTGCCTACATCTCTTAAAAACGTAATAACATCCAGTTTTCCAATCCAATCGTAGTTATTTACTAACTTAGCACCAGCTTCCCCTTCAAAATCAAGAAAACGAGACAGTTGTCCTTTAATTCCTTCTGTAAATTGTTCAACGATCTCTTTTTCGTTTAACGTTCTCTCTGCTTTTTTACCACTTGGATCGCCAATAAGACCAGTAGCACCACCAACAAGTGCTAGCGGCTTATGACCGGCTAATTGAAATCTTCTTAATGTGAG
Source organism: Alkalihalobacterium chitinilyticum (assembly GCF_029028005.1). Lineage (GTDB taxonomy): Bacteria > Bacillota > Bacilli > Bacillales > Bacillaceae_F > Alkalihalobacterium > Alkalihalobacterium chitinilyticum. The sequence goes on along the minus strand of NZ_JAOTPO010000022.1, from coordinate 46,150 downwards.
AACCGTAAGCAGGTGTCCGATGTGTAAACTGTCTGCTGTAGGATCAAACCCACAGTATAACGTTACTTGCTCTTCACTTAACTGCTTAGCTAACCCCTCTTCATCTGTCACTTGATTAACTAATCCGCGAAATTGCAAATCCTTCAATAACTCCATTTGTTCCACTCCTATTTTTTAATTGTTAGCCTGGAAATTAGCTATGTTAATGCCATTTGATGAAATCGTTTGATTTAAATCATCAGTAAAATTCAACTAATTTTTTTAAAACAGCCCTCAAATCAACAATGGACATGAATATAGCTGATAAAATAAAAAAAGTCCTTCAAAAAGGGACGAGACATCTCGCGGTACCACCCTTCTTGAAGAACATTAATCTTCCACTTGACATGATAACGGAATTAATCCGTCTGTTATGAATAGCCATAACAGATTGCTCCTAGTTTGTAATTCATAGTTACTCTTTGTACCGATTCGCACCATCCATCGGCTCTCTAAAACAGGGAGAGACTACTACTGAAAACTAATCAATGCAATAAATATTTATTATTCTTATCTTTTTAACATAATTATTTTCTAATGTCAATCTTTGACTGTACATTGTGACAGAAAAACCATATTAATGACAAATTTAAATATGGTATAATATTGATTGAAGTTTAGGAGGTTCTTATCTATGAGAAATCTATTAAATACTTTAACCAGTAAATGCGAACAGGTTGTTAACTTCTTAAGGCGTAAAAAGATCTTAAGTAACCTCGATATTACATATCAAGTCGTTTGGAACTTATTCTTAGTTTTTCTTGTATTTGGGGTTATTTCATTGTTCTTTGTAGGTGGTGCAGGAGCTGGCTTCTTTGCTTCCCTTGTAAAAGATGAGCAATTAAGAAGTTATGAAGCCATGAAAAAAGACATTTACAATTATGAGGAAGTAAGTGAAATATACTTTGCTAATGATGTCTACCTAGGTGAACTTCCTACCGATCTAGAACGGCGGGAAATTCCTTTAAAAGATATTTCTCCTCATCTGATTAATGCCATTATCGCAACAGAAGACGAATATTTTTATGAGCACGAAGGAATTGTACCTAAGGCCATTATGCGTGCAACCTTCCAAGAATTTACTAACGCTTCCCTGCAAACAGGTGGAAGTACATTGACTCAACAATTAGTAAAAAACCAAATATTAACGAGTGAAGTTTCTTTTGACCGAAAAGCTCGTGAGATCGTACTTGCAATGCGATTAGAGCACTTTTTTGAAAAAGATGAAATACTCGAAGCCTACTTAAACATTGTACCGTTTGGGAGGAATGCAAACGGTCGGAACATTGCGGGCGTTCAAGCTGCTGCCCAAGGTATTTTCGGTGTCGATGCTAAAGATTTAAGTATTCCACAAGCGGCATTCATTGCGGGATTACCACAAAGTCCTTTTGGGTACACACCGTTTTATCGCAGTGAAGGAAAAGTGGTAGTCAAAGAAAACCTGGATCCTGGTATCAACCGGATGAAAACAGTCCTCAGAAGAATGCATGAAGGTGGACATATTACCGAACAAGAATATCAAGAAGCGTTAAATTATGATATTCGTGCCAATTTAACAGCAGCAACACCAAGTATTAGAGATGAATATCCCTATATCGCTGATGAAGTTGTTGAGCGTGCGGTTAGCATTTTAACTAACCAATATATTTCAGAAGAAGGTATTGAACTTGAACAGTTAGATGCCGAAGAAAGACTGGAAATCATTAATAAACATGCCGCCCAAGCACGAATTGACTTACGACAGAATGGATATCGCATTCATACAACGATCGATAAAGACATCCACGATGCGATGAATGAAGCGATAAAAGATGAACGCTTTTTTGGACCACCTAAAGATGGTGAACCTGAGGAAGTTGGTTCGATGTTAATTGAAAATCGAACAGGAGCAATTTTAGGTTTTGTCGGTGGTCGAGATTTTGAACGTGAACAGTTAAACCATGCAACTAATGCCCGTCGTCCAAACGGCTCGACGATGAAACCTCTTCTAGCTTATGGACCGGCAATGGATATCGGGGCACTTCAACCAGGACATATCATACCTGATGTACCTACATTTTATAAATCAGATTCATCGCGTCAGGTAAATAATTTCAATAGAAGCCACCGCGGATTAATTACTGTCCGAGAAGCACTTAAGACATCACAGAACACGACAGCAGTTCGGGGTTTATGGATGGCACCGCACGAAAAAAGCCGTGAAACTTTATTGAAAATGGGCTTTCGATTAAATCCAGGTGAACCATATGAAGCTGCAGCTCTTGGAGCAATTGATCACAATGTAACGGTAGAAAATAATACAAATGCATACGCTACTTTTGCAAATGGAGGAAAATACATTCCTTCTCATATGATTGATAGAATTGAAACGAAAGACGGCGAAGTTATTTTCGAACATCAAATCGAAGAAGTTGAAGTGTTCTCACCACAAACATCTTACTTAATGATTGATATGATGCGTGATGTGTTACGTGGAGGAACTGCAAGCTCATTGCCAGGTAGATTAAAATTTAGAGCTGATTGGGCAGGTAAAACGGGGACAACTCAAGACTTTTATGATGTCTGGTTTGTTGCTACCAATCCTAATGTCACAATGAGCGTCTGGATTGGTTATGATACACCAAAAGAAATCAAGCGAGAACCGATAGCTGGCCTAAGTTACAGCCAACGTACACAACAAATTTGGGCCAACATTGCCAATGCAGCCTATGATGTTCGACCAGAAGTCATGTCTCCAGGGCATAACTTCCAAATGCCGGATGGAATTGTTTCGAGAGCTATTTGCGGCGTATCTGGACTGCTTCCTTCTGATCTATGTAAAGAGGCTGGTTTAGTGAAAACGGATCTCTTTAATGCTAAGTTCGCACCAACTAAAGTAGACGACAGCTTACAAAAAGTGAATTATGTCTTAATTGATGACCAACCTTATGTTGCTTTAGAAAATACACCGAAAGAGTTCACTTTTAACGGCGTAATGATTAAAGAAGAGTATTTAGAAACCTATAGATTAAGCGAGTCTCTTCAAAATCAGTTGAGCAATGTAATACCTGATCGAAAAGCAAAACATAACGGCAAACAACCTTCTGCCGTTAAAAATGTCAGCTTAAGTGGTTCAACATTAAGCTGGGCTAAGCAAAAAGAAAATGATATCGTTGGGTACCGTATCTATCAAGCACCAAACGGATCCGATCAATTTAAGCTTATTACAAGTGTTAAAGGAAGTGCTACTACGTCCCACAACATTAAATCTGGTTCTTATGCCTACTATGTAACTGCGGTTGACGTTGCAGGTAAAGAGTCTCCTGCTTCGAACATTGCTAAAGGTGATAATTGGAGTGCTGAACCACCGAAAGAGGAAAAAGAAGAAAAAGAGCCTAAGAAGGATAAGAAAGAAGACGAAGATAAAAAGCCCAAACCACCATCCGGTGATAATGGAGATCCTAGAAAACCGTCAACACCAAAACCTCCTTCCGAGTCAGGTGGAAGTGAAAATAATGGGTAAATCAACAAAGAGGCTGATAAAATGTCAGCCTCTTCTTTCTTGTTATTCACTTCATTCATTTGTATATTGATAAAATGGAACTCAAAAAGAGACTAACCGAAGTTAGCCTCCCTTCTATTAATCTTCCATAGTAGATAAGTCACCAGTTGGTAAATCCAGTTCCCAAGCCTTAAGAACACGGCGCATAATTTTTCCACTTCTTGTTTTCGGAAGTTTTTCACGGAATTCAATTTCACGCGGTGCTGCATGTGCTGCAAGACCTTTTTTCACGAAGTTACGAATTTCCTCGATTAATTCATCACTTTGCTCATAACCTTCTCGTAAAGCGATAAAGGCTTTAATAATCTCCCCGCGTACAGGATCTGGCTTACCAATAACTCCTGCCTCTGCTACAGCTGGGTGCTCAATTAATTTACTTTCTACTTCAAATGGCCCAACACGTTCACCTGCTGTCATAATAACATCATCAATTCGCCCTTGGAACCAGAAATAACCTTCTTCATCCATATAAGCCGAGTCACCTGATACATACCATCCGTCAATTTCAAAATAACTTTGGTACTTCTCTTCATTATTCCAAATCGTTCTCATCATGGATGGCCATCCTTTAGCAATTGCTAAGTTACCCATGCGATTTGGAGGTAATTCGTTTCCTTGATCATCGATAATAGCCGCTTTTACCCCTGGAATTGGTCTACCCATTGATCCTGGCTTAATATCCATACAAGGATAATTACAGATAAGCTGAGCGCCTGTTTCAGTCATCCACCAAGTGTCATGGATACGTAGATCAAACACTTTAGATCCCCAACGGACTACTTCAGGGTTTAGCGGTTCACCGACAGAAAGGATATGGCGGATATTTGATAAATCATACTGCTTCACAAGCTCATCGCCAGCACTCATAAGCATACGGAACGCAGTTGGCGCACTGTACCATACAGATACTTGATAACGCTGTAATGTCTCATACCAATCTTGCGGGCTGAAACGTCCTCCACGAATGACGTTTGTAACACCACATAACCACGGACCAAATATTCCATATGATGTTCCTGTTACCCAGCCTGGATCTGCTGTACACCAATATACATCATCGTCTTGTAAATCTAGTACCCATCTAGCTGTTTGGTAGTGTTGAAGCATCGCGTTATGAACGTGAAGTACCCCTTTTGGCTTTCCTGTTGAACCAGAAGTATAATGAAGGATTAATCCATCCTCACGATCTACCCATGTAATTTCTAATTGACTGCTTGCTTCTTGCATTAATTTATTGAAGTCCTTAATTGGACCTTCTTCTTTTACATTATCACCAATAATAAATACTGTTTCTAGATTCGGAAGATCCCCTACAGGTACACGCTCAAGAAGATCTGGTGTCGTTACTAACACTTTTGCTGCACTATCTTCCAGACGATCACGTACAGCCCCCTCCATAAATGCTTCGAATAGTGGACCAACAATTGCACCTAGTTTAATAGCGCCAAGTACAGAGAAATATAGTTCTGGAGAACGCGGCATGAAAATAAATACACGGTCACCTTTCTCTACCCCTACGCTTTTTAAAACATTACCTGCACGGTTAGACATTTGACTCATTTGTTCAAATGTATATTTCTCATCACGCTTTGCATCACTGTAGTACAGTGCTACTTTATCTTTTTTATCAGACAGGGCATGACGATCAATGGCTTCAAATGCCATATTTACCTTACCAGTTGTACTCCAAGAAAATTCTTTTTCAACCGTACTCCAATCAAAATTTGCAGCTGTTTCTTCATAACTTAGTAGATTGTGGTTTCCTTTCGTTGCTGGAAGCGCTTGCACGTTCATTTATCATCTTCCTCTCTATATGTATTTCCCTACTTTCTTTATTTATTATATTATAGTTAGAATATTTCTTCAATTACTATTTGTAAGTTTTGGAATATTGACATTTTATCGACTAGATTTAATTATTTAAACTTTTTGTGTCAATTGCTGGATGCAACGCTTTTGTAATATGATTCATGTATAATGATGATGAAGTTACGGAAAGCATAATCATTTAAGTTTTTTTAAAGGTGGTTACCACATTGAACCATGTAAAAAGGTATTATAAAACAGAAATTCCATTTGAAGATCGAACGATTGTGATTGAAGGTCCAATTAGCGGTTCTGAAATTGAAAAATTAGATTTTCACCCCGGCTTAACAGCTTTTAGAATTCCAGAACAACAAAAAAAAGCTTTAGTTGGAATTGCAGATTTGCCAGAGGGTAGAATTAATATTGCAAGAGATGGAAATCAAATTATCGGGTATGTAACATTTGTTTATCCTGATCCTTTAGAGCGCTGGTCAGAAGGAAACATGGAGAACTTAATAGAATTAGGTGCAATTGAAGTTGCCAGGGAGTACCGCGGTATACAAATAGGAAAAAATCTGCTCAGATTATCTGTAATGGATGATGCAATGGAAGACTACATTTTAATAACGACTGAATACTATTGGCATTGGGATTTAAAAGGAAGCGGATTATCGGTTTGGGACTACCGCAAAGTCATGGAAAAGATGATGAATGCCGGCGGGCTCGTTTGGTATGCTACCGATGACCCTGAAATAAGTTCACACCCAGCAAATTGCCTCATGGTTCGTATCGGCAGTCGTGTAGATACCGAGTCGATTGAAAGGTTTGACCGTTTACGTTTTAAAAATCGCTTTATGTACTAATAGTAAAAATGTAAAGAAGTTATAGTATGTGTTCAAAAAGAAGGACAAAAAGAGCCAAGAAAATCGAGGAAGCGTAGTCTCCGAGCATAAAGCTGGTTGCTCCGTAAGCATAATCGTCGCACGCCGGAAAAGTGTTCTTCTTTTCCAAGGAGCGGAACGTATGGTGTTAATACGTGAGGAGTGGAGGAGCAAGCTGACGAGCTACCACAGGATGTGGTGACTTCGACGTTCCCACAGGACGTGGGGCTCTTAGTCGAAGATCTTCTATTGACAGCTATTTTTCCCGGACTTATTGAACATCCTCTTATAGTATTTTTGTTTCCAATGAAAGGGTGCTTACAAATGATCGTAGAAGAAATTATGAGCAAAGACATTACCACCTTAAAGACCACAGCAACCATTCAAGATGCAATTGAGATCATGAATAAAAATCGAATCCGTCATATTCCAGTTGTAGATGATGAAATGCATATCCTTGGAATTGTAACTAATCGCGATATTCGTGATGCCAGTCCATCTATTTTTCATGCAGATGAACATAAAGAAGACTTTTTAAAACCGGTAACTGAAATTATGACAACCAATGTAATTACGGCCCATCGACTAGATTTCGTTGCTGAAGTTTCTGCTATTTTTTACGAGCATAACATCGGCTGCCTACCTATTACTGAAGAAGATAAACTAGTTGGGATTATTACAGAGACCGATATTCTGCACACATTGGTCGAATTAATGGGAGCACATCAACCTAGTTCGCAAATTGATGTTCTAGTTGAAAATATTACCGGAAAACTTGCGGATATCGCTTATATTTTCAAAGAAAGAAAAGTAAACATTACGAGTGTTCTCGTTTATCCGTATAATGATGATCCCAACTATAAAGTTTTAACGTTTCGTGTACAAACGATGGATCCAAGGGGGATTATTGAAGCAATCGAAAAAGAAGGCTATAAAGTGCTTTGGCCAAACATTCCAGGTATTGGCCTATGAATAAAGATGTAGCATTTATTTATTCCGAAGATCAACTTTCCTATAAGTTTAGTAAAGATCATCCCTTTAATCATTTAAGATTAAATCTCGTATACGATATGTTAAAAAAATTAAATGCTATTGATGATAATCAAATTGTTAAGCCAAGAATGGCAACCGACGAAGAAATTGCTCTTATTCATGATAAGGCTTATATCGATGCTGTTAAAGCAGCCGGTAAAGGTGAATTAAGCATTGGGATTGCCAACAATTATGGTCTTGGGACTGAAGATACTCCAATGTTTGAAAATATGCACGAAGCAGCTTGCCTTCTCGTCGGTGGAACACTCACCGCTTGTGATCTCGTTATGGAAAATAAAGTGAAACATGCGATGAATCTAGGCGGTGGTCTTCACCACGGATTTCGCGGAAAGGCATCAGGATTTTGTATTTATAATGACAGTTCGATTGCAATTGAGTATATGAAACAGAAGTACGGCGCGAGAGTGCTTTACGTTGATACGGATGCTCATCATGGCGATGGTGTTCAATGGGCATTTTATGATGACCGCGATGTGTGTACTTTTTCTATTCACGAAACAGGCCGATACTTATTTCCCGGAACAGGCCATGTAAGTGAAAAAGGACAAGGTGAAGGTTACGGCTTTTCTATTAATATACCATTAGATGCGTTTACTGAAGATGAATCGTTTATGAAAGCCTATGAAACTGCTTTTCGTGAAGTAATCGAGTTTTTTAAGCCTGATGTCATTATTACTCAAAACGGTGCAGATGCTCATTATTATGATCCATTAACTCACCTATGTTCGACAATTGAGACCTACCGCTTTATCCCTAAGCTAGCTCATGAGTTAGCCCACGAGTATTGTGATGGGCGCTGGATTGCCGTAGGTGGCGGTGGTTATGACATTTGGAGAGTCGTACCGCGTGCTTGGTCAATGGTTTGGTTAGAAATGACAAACCAACTTCACTTAGCGCAAGGCCCACTCCCTCAAGCATGGCTGGATCAATGGAAAGACCAAGCTCCTGTAAGTTTAATTACAACTTGGGAAGACCCTGAAAACCTATATCCAGAGATCCCAAGAAAACCTGAGATTATAGAAAAAAATCAAAAAACAGTAGAAAAAGCGCTCTATCATATACGCCGAGAAATGAAAACGCAATCATGATAGAAAAGCGGAAGGCGCCTGCTGATCGGCGACAAGCGCTGGAGGGCCAGCAATTAGTGTCTCGCTCTTTAGACACGTTTGATGGACCGAAGCGACCTCTCGAGCCGATGGCGCCTGGAGCTGGACAGTAGAAAAGCGGAAGCGACCGGTTTGCGACGTAAGGACTGGAGCCCTCCGGGTGAAAAGCGAAAAATAACAGGTTGAGGCAAATCCTCACCTGTTATTTTTGAGTGATGTAAACATGGACATTCTTTCTCTTACTCCATATGCTCTAACATGGCCTTAACGATGAAATTCGATTGTTTGGCTGCTACCTCCACAAATTCGTTAAAGCTCATCTTGGCTTCGCCATTTGCTTTATCAGAAATCGAACGAATAATGACATAAGGAATGTCATTTAACATCGCAGCTTGAGCAACAGCCGAACCTTCCATTTCAACACAAGCTCCTGAAAATGTATCTTGAAGCTCCTGAACGAGTTGCTGACTCGCAATAAACTGATCTCCACTTAATACGCGTCCTTTAACAACTTGTATATTTAACTGTTCCGACGCTTTCGTTGCTAACTCAATGAGTGAGGCATCTGCAGGAAAATCAGACGTATGTTCAAACATTGGGATTTCTCCACGTTTGAACCCTAATGGACTAGCATCAATGTCGTGCTGAAGTGCACTCGTTGATATTACAATGTCACCAACATTTAAGTTCGGATCAAGGGCTCCAGCTACACCTGTGAAGACAATCTTTGCCGTCTTAAAATGATCAATTAAGATTTGTGTCGTCAGTGCAGCGTTCACTTTCCCTACTCCTGATTTACAAAGAACAATTTTATGCTTCCCCATCGTTCCCGAATAGAAAGTAATTCTTGCAATTTTCCTTTCACTCTCAATATCCATTTCTTCTCTCATCAGTTCAATTTCCTCATTCATTGCACCAATAATTCCAATGACCATACATAAGCCCTCCAACTCTAATCGCTCTCATTAGTATAATGACTGTGGTTAAAGACGGTTTAATTTCACCCGTTCATTTAGTGATAACCTATACGAATATGCTTATTATATATTAGTTTCACTTGATTTATCAGTCATACTTTCGATAAGATTTTCATAAAAAACAAAAAAGGCGACCGATTGGCCAGCCTTAAAATGTATCTTCAACGTCATAAGCAGGGTCAGAGATTACAATAACGACCCGACGATTCGTTTGTAAGTTCTCAACTGTTGTATTAGGCATAACTGGACGTGTATCACCATAACCAGTTGCTATAAAACGGTTGGGCTCAAGATTGTGATTGTCTACAAGGTATCGAATAACGCTGCTAGCGCGAGCACCAGATAACTCCCAATTGGAAGGATAACGAAACGTTGAAATCGGTCTAGAATCGGTATGACCTTCAACCTTGACCATATTTGGAATAGCCACTAACAATGTGCCGACTTTGTCCAAAAATGGTTTAGCATCTGCCAGCACATCCGCTTCAGCCGTGGCAAATAACGTTCGCTCTTGTAAGACGAGTACGACCCCGCGATCATCACGAGTTGCTGATATTAGTTCGGTTAGTTCATTCGTCTCCAGGAATTCTTGTACTTCTTCTAGAAGTTCGTCCATATTGACATCTTGTTCCTCACCAAATTTCCCTTCATCAAAAGGATCTTTTCGCTGTTCGCCTCTTTCTTCTCTCGGTGTCTCAAATTCAATTGCTGACGGAAGGAAATCTAGAACTTGCCGCTGTTGAAACGAATCTGCAATCGCCCTGAACTTTTCTGCATCAACTACAGACATTGAAAATAATAGAATAAAGAATACTAGAATAAGAGTCATTAAATCCGAAAAAGTGACCATCCATTTTGGAGCACCTTTCTCTTCTTTAGGACGTCTACGATTCAACATTTAAATCACTCGTCTCTTCGTTGACATTTACTTTTTTACCTTTTGGAATAAAGGCACTTAATTTCTCTTCTAAAATTTTCGGATTTTGACCTGATTGAACACCAATGACACCTTCAACGATAATTTGTTTCACAAACACTTCTTCTTCAGTCTTATTTTCTAATTTGGACGCAATTGGTAAGAACACTAAGTTAGCTAAAACCGTTCCATATAAGGTCGTTAAAAGTGCGACAGCCATATTAGGTCCGAGCGTGGATGGATCATTTAAATTTTGCAACATAAGAACAAGACCTATTAAAGTACCAATCATTCCCCAAGCAGGAGCATACTCTCCCATTTTTACAATGATTGCTCTTCCTTTGCGGTGCCGTTCTTCCATGGCAACTACTTCAGCCATCATAATGTCCTTAATAACATCAGGTTCAATACCGTCAACTGCAAGTAACACCCCTTTTTTAATAAAAGGGTCCTCCACTTCCTCTAATCCAGCTTCTAGCGCTAGTAACCCTTCCCGCCTTGCTTTTCCTGATAAGTCAACAAATGTGTCGATTAACTTATTTAAATCATGTTCTTCATGACGAAAAGCCTCCATAAATACTTTAGGCAGTAATTTCACGTCCGCTATCGTAAAATTGATAACCGTAGCAGCGATTGTCCCTCCAAAAACGATTAAGATTGAGGCAATTTGGATGAAAAATACAACTCCAGATGGACCAGAATTCGAGAAAATTGCTAATAATAGTACTGAAATTCCTACAAAAATACCTATAACCGTTAAAATATCAAACTTCTTCATAATCCTCTCCCTGACTATGTCCACCTACCACTTAAGTCTAAGTGTTCGAGAGTTAACTTTCCTTTTGAACGGTAGAATTTCGAAACTCTATCCGATGTGGCAGGACGACAATATGGTCTGTAACTTCTTCTTTGTTCATAAATTTTGTTAATAACCGCATCGATACTGCCCCGATATCATACATAGGTTGTACAACTGTCGTTAACGTTGGGCGAACCATTGTTGCTAAACGAGTGTTGTCAAAACCAATGACTTCAAAGTCTTTTGGAACTTCATAGCCTCTATCTTGAGCGCCGTGAATGATACCCAGTGCCATTTCATCCGTTGATGCAAAGATAGCAGTCGGTTTTTCTTCCATCTCTAAGAAGCTCTGCATCGCTTCAATTCCGGAGTCATAAGTGTAATCACCAATTTTAATCATGTCTTCGTTAAAAGTTAAACCAGCTTCTTCAATTGCTTGACGATAGCCTGCAAATTTTTGATAGCCATTTACTGGGTCTTCAAGCGGTCCTGATAACATTCCAACTTTTTTATGGCCTTCTGATAGTAAATGATTAATTGCATCATAAACAGCTTGTTGATAATCGATGACAACAGATGGAATCGTTTTTTCAGAGTCTAAAGTTGCTGCTAGTACAACAGGTACTGGAGAATTTTTAAATTGTGCAGCATGCTCGTCTGTAATTTGTCCACCCATGAAGACAATACCGTCCACTTGCTTTTCTAACAACGTATTAATCAGTCGAATTTCCTTTTCTTTGTTTTGATCTGAATTACATAAAATAATGTTATATTTATACATTGTCGCAATATCTTCAATACCACGAGCTAACTCTGCAAAGAAAATACTTGAAATATCAGGAATGATTACGCCTACTGTTGTTGTTTTCTTACTAGCTAACCCTCTAGCTACAGCATTCGGTCGGTAACCGAGTTGTTCAATTGCTTCCAGTACTTTTTTTCTTGTTGCGGGCTTTACATTTGGGTTCCCATTGACAACACGAGAAACGGTTGCCATAGATACGCCTGCTTCTCTTGCTACATCATAAATCGTTGTATTCACGATGATCCTCCTCTATATTAAATACCTATTTAAAATTGGTTTAATTGTATAGTTATCATACGATACATTAAGGAGGTTCCGCAATCTGTTTACAGTACTTATATCGACAACATTTTAATCATTTTTGAGCATAGATTTTAAATTTCCTGATTTTATGTAAAAAAATGTCGATAAGACTCCTTAATGAACATAAACTTTCATATAATTAGCAATTTCCTTAACACTTATTTCCTATACTCTTTTATTTAGGCGACAAAAAGAGACTGTCCCAAAAGGTCCGGCTCTCGAAGTTAGATATAGTGCAAGCTGATACTCCACTATATCGGTGAGATGCCTGACTCTTCATTTTGAGACAGTCTCAAATTATTTTTAATTAAAATTTGTATAATCCAGATTCTCTAAGATTGCTTACAAATTCGTTAAATTGACCGATATCCATTTGTTGTGCTGAGTCAGAAAGTGCTACCGCAGGATCTGGATGTACTTCTGCCATTACCGCATCAGCACCAATTGCTAGTGCAGCTTTTGCCGTTGGAAGTAAAAGATCTCTGCGTCCTGTAGAGTGAGTTACATCAACTAGGACTGGTAAGTGTGTTTCCTGTTTTAAAATTGGAACTGCTGAAATATCAAGCGTGTTACGGGTTGCTTTTTCGTAAGTACGAATACCACGCTCACAAAGCATGATGTTGCCATTACCTTTAGAAATGATATATTCTGCCGCATTGATGAACTCTTCAATAGTAGCTGAAAGTCCTCTCTTCAGTAGAACTGGCTTATTAACAGATCCTGCTGCTTTTAATAATTCAAAGTTATGCATGTTACGTGCACCAATCTGAATAACATCGATGTATTCAACGGCAACTTCGATATCTTCAGGTCGAACAATTTCACTAATAACAGCCATGTCGTACTCATCAGCGACACGTTTTAAGATTTGTAAGCCTTCAAGTCCTAACCCTTGGAAATCATATGGAGATGTACGTGGCTTAAATGCTCCACCACGTAATAATTTCATGCCTTGCTCTTTCATTGCTTTAGCTACTGCAGCAACTTGCTCATAGCTCTCAACAGCACATGGTCCCATTACAAGACGTTGTTGTCCATCACCAATAAGTTCTCCTTTAAGATTAATCACTGTATCTTCAGGATGTTTTTTACGAGAAACAAGTAGAGCTTTTCTATTATCATCTTCCTGTAATTCCAAACCTGCTTTAAAAATTTGTTTGAATAGATGTTGTAATGTAGATGTTTCAAACGGCCCATTATTATTTTCAGCTATTAAATTAAGCATCTTTCGCTCACGAACCGGATCAAATCGATTTACACCTTGCTTATTTTTTACTTTACCGATTTCTTGAACTAAGCGGGCACGCTCATTAATTAGCTCCAATAGCTGTAAATTAACCTCATCTAACTTGTCTCTCAACGTATCTAATTGCTCGTTACTCATCTCTCCCACTCCTTATTGTTTGTTTCAAAGTTTTAAGAAATATGGTACATTTCTAATGATTAGGGATTATTATAAACGATATTTTCCTATATGTCACGACTTTTTTCTTTATTGATTAAACGCTTTTAAGCACTAAAGTAAAATTCATTATTTCTATAAAATAATATTCTGTTATTTATAGCTTATGAAATATATCTTAAGAAGGTGTTACATATGAACACAATTGAACATTCGCCTGTATTTGCTCTAGACATTGGAACTCGTTCTGTTGTTGGTCTTCTTTTACAGCAGCAAAAAAATCATTATGAAGTAATTGATGTTATTTCAGAAGAACATAAAGAGCGTTCAATGCTAGACGGTCAAATCCATAATGTCTTGTCCGTTTCTGAATTAATCCTAGAAATTAAAACCGTTCTCGAAGAAAAGCACGGAAAGTTAACTAAAGTTTGTGTGGCTGCTGCTGGACGATCGTTAAAAACGAAGCGAGCTAAGGTTGATATAAATATTTCTGGAAAAAACTTAGTCAATCAAGATGATATCCTGCATTTAGAATTAAGTGCTGTTCAACAAGCACAATTTCACCTAGCGAATGATTTTCAAGATCAGGAAAGCTTTAATTACTACTGTGTCGGCTACTCCGTTCTGGACTATCGACTAGATGGAGAAAAAATCGGCAGCCTTCTCGATCAATCAGGCCATACGGCAACAGTCGAAGTGATTGCAACATTTTTACCGAAAGTGGTTGTTGAGTCTTTGATAGCTGCTCTCCAACGCAGTGGTTTAGAACTAGAAGCTTTAACGCTAGAACCGATTGCTGCCATAAATGTCCTCATACCTCCATCGATGCGCAGGTTAAATGTAGCACTCGTTGATATTGGGGCCGGAACATCTGATATTGCCATTACAGATGAAGGAACAGTAACAGCTTACGGAATGGTGCCTGTTGCTGGTGACGAAGTAACGGAAGCGATTAGTGACCACTTTCTATTAGATTTCCCTGATGCCGAGCTTATTAAAAGGCAATTATCAGAAAAAGACGAAGTGACTCTTACCGATATTCTCGGCTTTGAAACGACATACCCTAAGGATGAAGTAATAACAGCTATCGAAGGCACAATTAAAGAGTTAGCCAGTGCCATTACAGCTCAAATCCTTGAACTCAATGGTAAATCCCCAAAAGCAGTGATGCTCGTTGGTGGAGGAAGTATGACACCTTCTCTAACAAAATATATCGCTCAAGCTTTACAGTTGCCTGATAACCGAGTTGCAATACGTGGAATCGATGCGATTAAAACATTGGCATCTACGGAAGGTATTAAGGAAGGCCCTGAACTAGTGACGCCGATTGGTATTGCAATTGCAGCAAAGGAAAATCCTATCGAATATATTAGTATTATCGTGAATGATCGGACCATTCGTGTTTTCGATGTAAAAAAATTAACGGTCGGCGACGCTCTCCTTGCAGCAGGAGTAGAAATCTCGAAACTTTACGGAAGACCCGGGAGTGCAATGATGATTAATGTAAATGAGCAGCTAGTCACAATTCCTGGTTTCCACGGGGACCCGCCGACCATATTAAAAAATGGAGAAAAGACATCACTTGACGCTCCTCTTGAACCGAATGATACGATTACTACTGAAAGAGGAAAAGACGGTGCTCCTGCCTCAGCAAAAGTAGGGGATATTGTGGAAGAGATACCCGCACTTCAAATCACGGTGAATAATGAGTTCAAAACGGTTTCAGCACTCGTTTTGAAAAACGGCAATCCAGCAGACATTGGAGAGTCACTTCACGAACGAGACCAACTTGTCATTCAGTTGCCAAAGACCGTAAAAGATGTTCTAAGCTCTCTTCAATTTACAGATGAGGTAGTTGCTCTAACGCCGTTCTTTGTTTATGTAGACGAGAAGAAAATCATCGTACCACAAAAGCATACACTTACTTTGAATGGGCGTGAAGCGACAATTGACTCTTCCATTAAAAATGGTGACACGCTAGTCTTTCATATTGTTAAAAAGGCTTCTCTTCCTACAACAAAAGAGTTATTACAAGCTTTAAACGTTCCAACACAACAAACCATTTCTGTTTTTTATAATGGAAACCCTGTACAGATGACTAAACCTTCTGTTCAAATTTCTCGTGGAGGCCAAACAATTGAAGAAGGAGCATCACTTGTACTCGGTGAAACTTTATCATTATCTAAGGTTGACAATGAACCGTTTATCTTTCAAGATTTATTCCGATATGTAGATGTGGATCTTTCTCCTCAACCTCTTCAACGTGTTTTAGTTGCACGAAACGGTAAAGAAGCGTCCTTTAGTGAGACCATCTACAGTGGTGATAAATTAGAAATTCGTTTAGTTCCCATGAATACTGTAGAAAACCAGGAGTCTTAGCAACTGTTAAACAGGATAAAAGCGTAAAAGAAGTGCAACACTGGGTTGCACTTCTTTTTTCATTAAATCTTATCCCATTCGGCTTTTAATGCAGCAGCCGTCACATTCCAATGCGAGGCATTCCAAACAACTTTTCCCTCTGAAAATAATAAAGCTTGAGGCGATTCATGCTTGACTTCAAATCGATCTGCAATGTCATTGGACAGCGGCCTTGCTTCTTGAACATTTAAGTAAAAGAATGCTCCATCCGTTTCTTCTGCAAACTTTGAGAATTCCTTATAGCCTTCATGACTTACAGGACAAGTCGTACTGTTTTTTAGTAAGAATAACTTACTATGCTCGCTTAATAATGCTGTAAACTCTTCGGTTGTATTTACTTTCTGCATCTCTAATTACTCCTTTTTATGCTTGGTCAACTGTTTCTTTACGCTTTTCTGTTTCTTCAGTAATCGTATTGTGTAAGTTTTGCACTTCTTGTTGAATATTTTCTTGCAAGTTTTCCGCACTTTCTTGAACTTGATCGGATACATCTGCTACTAAATCTTCAGGAGAGCTTTGAGCATCTGCTACATCCGATTTGATATTTTTTGTAACTTCTTTTACTTTATCCACCACTTGAGACGACTGTTCTGAGACTGTTTTTGCAAGGTTTGAGGATTTTTCTTTTGCAACTGTTGCCCACTCATTTCCTCTCTCATACGCTGTATTCGTAAGTTTAGTCGTTTTCTCTTTAGCTAATTGAGCTTGTTCATTAATATTCGTTCTAAGCTCTTTTCCTGACTTTGGTGCAAGGAGAAGCGCCGCTGAAGCACCTACAATTCCTCCAATTAATGAACCAATTAAAAAGTCCTTTGTATTCATGTCTCTGTCTCCCATATCAAATTCCTCCTTTTATGAATTAACATCGTTTGGATGGTGTTGCTTCTTTTCTTTCCACTTCGAATATAAATCAATGGCTGCATTACCCCATTGTACAACTTGGGCCACTTGTGCCGATTGCTGCTCTGACTGCCTTGCAACTTCGTTTGAGACTCTTTTTAATGAGTTATTTACCGTCTGCACGGATTCACCGAGGTCTTTAACCGAGTCAAACATCGTATTAAGAGACTGAGACTTTACATGAATGTCATCAGCAAGACGATTGGTCTTCTGAAGCAAATGTTCCGTCTCTCTCGTAACTCCTTGTAATTGCTTTTCTAAACTGCTAACAGTATCTGCTACATTATTTAATGTTTTCGTTGCTGACTTTAAGGTTTGAACAAGATATAGAACTAAAATTAGAAATGCTAATGCTACAACTGCTGCACTTATGTATACGATAATCATCGTTATTCTCCACCTCCCTACATCATGCTATTTACCCACTTAGAAGCATTTTTAAACGGAGACTTGGTAATTACTTCTACAAATAATATATTAATCCTTCAATTATTTAGGTATTTTCTATTTGATTGTGTCCATTCTTTTAACTAATGACCCGTTAATCAATGAAGCTTATTATGTTTCTTCAGCTATAAAATTAACAAATACAACCATCTAATTTGCATCAGTATCATTTACTATTGATCCAACGACTGCTATTATATTAGCTATTAAACGTTTCAATCAGAAATTTAAACTTAGGAGGATTACAACTATGAGAGATCCAAGAATAACTACATTAGCGAAAAATCTAATTAATTACTCGGTTCGTCTTCAAAAAGGCGAGAAGATCTTAATAGAAAATTTCGGTCTGCAAAAAGAACTAGTCAATGCTCTCGTTCAAGAAGCATACGCTGCAGGAGGGGTGCCTTTCGTTACATTAAAGGACCACCAAGTAGACCGTGCCCTTTTGATGAATGCGACTGAGGAACAACAGGCTCTTACAGCACAGTTTGAAGCGAACGTGATGAAGGAAATGGATGCCTATATCGGGTTACGTGCAGGAAATAACATCTCAGAGTTAAGTGACGTTCCTTCTGATAAAATGGCATTACATAGTAAAACCGTAGGAACAAAAGTTCACCGTGAAATTCGTGTACCAAAAACAAAGTGGTGTGTGTTGCGTTACCCTTCCTCATCAATGGCTCAGTTGGCTAATATGAGTACAGAAAGCTTTGAGGATTTCTACTTTGATGTTTGTAACTTAGATTACGGTAAAATGGACAAAGCAATGGATGCTCTTGTAGAGTTAATGAACAAAACCGATAAAGTTCAAATTAAAGGACCAGGAACAGATTTAACGTTCTCTATTAAAGACATTCCAGCTGTAAAATGTGCTGGGAATATGAACATCCCTGATGGCGAAGTATATACAGCACCAGTTCGAGATTCAGTCAATGGTACAATCTCATATAACACTCCATCTCCTTATCAAAGTTTTACGTTTGAAAATGTTGAATTTACGTTCAAAGATGGAAAAATTATCGAGGCCACTTCAAATGATACAGACAGAATTAATAAGATTCTTGATACAGATGAAGGCGCTCGTTTCATTGGGGAATTTGCCATTGGAGTTAATCCATATATTCAACATCCGATGAAAGACATCCTTTTCGATGAGAAAATTGATGGAAGTTTCCACTTTACACCTGGGCAATGCTACGACGATGCCTTTAATGATAATCATTCAGCTGTCCACTGGGACTTAGTTATGATCCAGCGTCCTGAATATGGTGGTGGCGAAATTTACTTTGATGATGTACTCATTCGTAAAGATGGCCGGTTTGTCATTCCAGAATTAGATGCTCTCAATCCAGAAAACCTTAAATAATCTCTAAACACCTTTCTAAGGTAAAACCTAAAATAACAGGAGCTAATTCTTGAAATTGAATTAGCTCCTTCCTTTATTTTTCGAACTTATTTAAGTTGGTCTTCATACGCTTTTTGAAACTTTTGGATGTCACCTGCACCCATAAATAATAAAACTCCATTGTCGTGACTTCTCAATTTTTCCACTTCGGTTTCATCGATCACTTCACTATTAGGAATTAATTCCTTAAGATCATTAATCGTTAAACTCCCTTGATCTTCCCGAGCCGAACCAAAAATATCACATAAGTAAACCTTATCAGCTTCATTAAGACTATCAGCAAATTCATTTAAAAATGCTTTCGTTCGCGTAAACGTATGCGGTTGGAACACAGCAACGATTTCCTTATCCTCATACTTTCTTCTCGATGCATCAATTGTAGCCGTGATCTCAGTCGGGTGATGAGCATAGTCATCAATTAACACTTGGTTATTATAAAATGTCTCGCTGAATCTACGCTTCACGCCTTGGAACGTTGCCAGGTGCTCAATAAGTACATCTACTGGTACATTTTCATAATGACATAACGCTATTACAGCTAATGCGTTCAGTACATTGTGCTTGCCATAGCCTGGGATCGTGAATGTACCATAAAAGTTATTTCTAACAAAAACATCAAAGGAAAGGCCAGATTCTGTGACTTGAATATTACGGCCTTGGAAGTCATTATGTTCTCCAAACCCGTAAAAGACGATAGGAACGTTGGCATGAATTTCTTGTAAATATGGATCGTCACCACATGCAACAATCGCCTTATTCACTTGCATAGCCATTTCTTCGAATGCCGCACATACATCTTCAACATCCTTAAAATAATCCGGATGATCAAAATCAATATTTGTCATAATACAGTAATCCGGCGTATAGTTTAGAAAATGTCTGCGATACTCACATGCTTCAAACACAAAATACTTACTGTCTAAAGCACCTTTTCCAGTTCCATCACCAATTAAAAAAGACGTTGGATAGGCCTCACCAAGAACATGCGCTAACAGGCCAGTAGTCGACGTTTTTCCGTGAGCGCCAGTGACAGCAATATTTGTAAACTTTTTAATAAATTCGCCTAAAAACGTCGGATATGGATATACATCTAGTCCCATCTCTTTGGCACGTTGAATTTCAACATGATCGTCTTTGTAGGCTGCTGATGCAATAATGACCTGATTGTCCTCAATATTATCAGCATCAAAAGGTAATATCTTAATGCCTTTGTCTTCTAAAGGTTTTTGTGTAAAAAACACTTTTTCTACATCTGAACCTTGCACCGTATAATTCATATCGTGCATAACTTGAGCCAATGCACTCATTCCCGAACCTTTAATTCCAATAAAATGGTAAACAGTCATTGACTGAACCTCCAAATAAATGATATATCTTCTCCAGTAAAAAGCGCTCTTACTACTTATGTATGAAAATTCCGCTAAATTGGGGAATAAATATTTTCAATTAGGATACGCCATACAAAGATTTATTATAACAGAAACCAGTGTTTATAAAAACAACAAATAGGAGGACCACAAAAAAATAGGTAAATGACCACATTATCTTCCCCATCAAAAAATATATGCCTATTTTTTTAGAAAAGACCTGTCACTTTCGACAGGTCCTTTGAACTCGGAACGCCCTCGTCAGCGATGACAAGCTAATATTCCAAGTAGATTTTTACTATTCAACAAGTTCTAGGTTAGGGTTTTCTCGGTATCTTCTGCCTGCTTTTGCTTGATCTTTTCCATTGAGCATGACGTTATCCCCAGTAAAACCAATGTTAATTTTTAATAAACTACTTCCAACACCGTAAATATCAACTGGCACATTTAAATCTTCATATTCTGCAATGCGTTCAGCAGTAAATCCACCAGTAGCAATGATCTTTACATGGTTAAAGCCTTCATCATCGAGTGCTTGACGAAGGGCAAAAATGAGTTCCGGATTAGCGCCGCGCGGGTCAAACGACCCCATCACCTTAGGGTTGCGACAAAAGTACTGATCAACCATCGTTCGTGAAGTGTCAACGCGAACCCCTTTTAATTCCTCACCGAACTCTCTCGCTACTCGCAGTGAGTCCGTTATGACATCATTGTTATAATCAACAAGTGCCATTATATCATCTTCTGGAAACGTCTCTTTATAGGCACGAGTCGCAGCGACTACATCCCCTTCGAATAGTTGAATTAAGGCATGTGGCATTGTACCCATCCCTTTTTTACCCCACCATTCGTGCATGGCATGCGTTGCTTGGGCCTTCGATCCACCAATATAAGCCGCATAACCATCCCCTGATTGTTGGGTAAAGTGATCATCTCGATCCCCCATAAAGATCACTGGTTTTTGCGGGCCGGATTTTCTCGCTGATTTTACGACATTATAGACGTTAGTTGCTACTGACGTTCTTCGCGCAAAAATTCCATCGATAATTCCCTCTAAGTAGCCAAAGTTTTGATAAGGACCTGTAATCGTTAATACCGTTTCAAATGGTTTGATTTTATCTCCATCTTTTAGAGAGTAGATTTCAAGACTGTCAGGATCTTTTGCAAAAGTCTTGATTAATGCAATAACCTCATCCGTTCCGCATAGCACGGCATTGTTTTTTTGAAAGAACTGCATCGTAACGATATTATTCGGTTTATGTTTTTCGACGATTTCACGAGTTTTCAAGAAATAAACGGCAGAAAACCAGCCTTCTCTTACTCGCTCATCAAATTTAAATGTTTTGTTAGTAAGTCGTTTTATTTTCCCTTGTAACTTGAGTTCGATTTCTTTCATTTGTTAATCTCCTTGGGTCTTTTCCTGTTAAAAGCATTTATAGATAAACTTCCCTAGATTAAAGGATCTCATCCATACAGGACCGTATTTTCTTATCTTTATGTAGATACAACTCCTAGCGCCTTGTCGCGTTTGCTTCCTATTGGTTAGGAACATCCGTTCACTGAAATTTGATGAAACTGCATGTTGTGTTCTGCATTAAGCGGACACACAGGCCGTTATTTCAGCGGAAATGTCAATATTACACACCTTAGCGGACTCAGAAGCCGTTATTTACTAATATTCGTACTGTATTTTATTGAATTTAGCCAAATAGGAGCCTCTGAGTCCGCTAATTACTAAAATGAGGTGGTTTTAGGCAAAATAGCGTCCTCTCAGTCCGTTAAAATAAAAACACGTGGTTAATTACATTTTAAGACGTGTCTTCTCTAGAGGGGTTTCCAATCCCTCGCTGATATGCAGTCGTCTTCCGATTTTCTCTTATCATAAAAAACCTGTTGAAAGATGACAACTTTTAGTCGGTTGAAGAAGATAGAACGTTCTCTTCAAATTCAGTTACTGACATCAAAATGTTTCTCGGTTTACTTCCCATTGCTTCTGAGACAATGCCTTTTGCCTCCATCATATCGATTAACCTAGCTGCACGATTATATCCGACTCGAAAACGTCTTTGTAGACTAGAGGCTGAAGCACCATCTTGTTCAATGGCAAAATAACATGCTTCTTCAAATAAATCGTCTTCCTGTCCTTCAATTTCTTGAACTTTATTCAAATGCTCATTCTCAATTAAATAGTGAGGCTTCCTTTGTTTTTTTACAAATTCAATGACTCTTTCAATCTCTTCATCTGATACAAAAGTTCCTTGAACTCGGACCGGCTTCGCTGTCCCGTTTTCATGAAAAAGCATATCACCCTTTCCAAGCAGGCGTTCCGCACCGTTCATATCAATAATTGTCCGTGAGTCGACTTGTGACGAAACTGAAAAAGCAATACGTGTTGGAATATTCGCTTTAATTAACCCTGTAATAACATCAACTGAAGGACGCTGTGTCGCCAGTAAAAGGTGAATACCACAAGCTCTTGCTTTTTGAGCAATCCGACAAATCGCTTCTTCAACATCTTGTGGAGAAACCATCATCAAATCTGCCAACTCATCAATAACGACAACAATATACGGTAATGCTGGCTTAGCAGGCTCTTCTGAATATAAGTCATTGTATCTGCCAATATCGCGAACACCTTGCTGAGAGAACAATTCATACCTTCGTTCCATTTCAGCAACAACCCACTTTAAGGCTGCTGTTGCTTGTTTGGCATCGGTAATAACCGGTGTCACTAGATGAGGCAATTCGTTGTAAGGAGCTAATTCGACCATTTTAGGATCAACAAGCAGCAGTTTTACTTGATCTGGTGTTGCTTTATATAAAAGACTAACAAGGATTGAGTTAATGCACACACTTTTCCCGGAACCAGTTGCACCTGCTACTAAACCGTGTGGCATTTTCGCTAAATTCGTTACAATCGGGTGGCCTGAAATATCTAGTCCTAATGCTACCGTAAGAGCTGAACCTTTCTGGAACTCTCCTCGTCGTAAGATTTCACGTAAAAATACAGGATCACTCTTCATATTAGGCACTTCAATTCCGATCGCATGTTTCCCTGGAATCGGTGCTTCCATTCGAATATCTTTTGCAGCTAAACATAGTTTTATGTCATCTGTTAAACTCGTAATCTTGCTAACCTTTACTCCAGGTGCCGGTTGAATTTCAAACCTTGTCACTGAAGGGCCCTTCGTTACATGGATCACCTTTGCTGACACATTAAAGTTTTGTAGAGTTGATTCTAAAATCTCACCTTGTTCATTTAACCAATCCGTGCTTTCCTCTTCTTGACGAGGAGGAATATTAAGCATTTGAATAGGCGGAAATTGATACGTCAGCTTTTCATTTTCTTCACCGGCAGCTTTTCGCTGCTTGTCCATCCGGTCTTGCGGCAACATGAGAACGTTAAACGGTATCGTTTGTGCAGAAGGTTGAGTTATGGCTTCTCTTTCCCTGTTCGGTACAGTACGTTTTTCAGATAGTTCACTACGTTTCGTTTCTTCCTTGGTCTTTTCTTGATGTAAGTAACCGACACTTTCTTCTGCTGCCTTTATTTCTTGAGGATCAGTGCTTGCTGGTGCTGGTTTTACTTCTTGCTCTTGGCGGTACTCTTCATGCTGTGATTCTACTTCTGGCTCTTGTTCGTACTCCGCGTTCGGCGATTCTACCTCTTGTGTTTGGCGGTATGCTTCATTCGGCACTTCTACTTCTGGCTCTTGGCTGTACTCCGCATTCGGCGCTTCTACTTCTGGCTCTTGGCTGTACTCCGCATTCGGCACTTCTACTTCTGGCTCTTGGCGGTACTCCGCATTCGGCACTTCTACTTCTGGCTCTTGGCGGTACTCCGCATTCGGCACTTCTACTTCTGGCTCTTGGCGGTACTCCGCATTCGGCGATTCTACTTCTTGTTCTTGGCTGTACTCCGCATTCGGCGATTCTACTTTTGGCTCTTGGCGGTACTCTTCATTCCGCTCCTCTACTTCTGGCTCAAGGCGGTACTCTTCATTCGGCACTTCTACTTCTGGCTCAAGGCGGTACTCTCCATTCGAAGTTTCTACTTCTCGCTGATCTGCCTCATTACTTTCTTCGGCCATATTTCGTTTGTTTTGATAAGTAAAACTCGGATACTGTTGCTCACGCGTACTAGAATACGAGTTTTTAACTTCTAGATCTACATTGGATGG
This sequence comes from Alkalihalobacterium chitinilyticum, assembly GCF_029028005.1. Classification (GTDB taxonomy): domain Bacteria; phylum Bacillota; class Bacilli; order Bacillales; family Bacillaceae_F; genus Alkalihalobacterium; species Alkalihalobacterium chitinilyticum. The sequence continues at coordinate 21,804 of NZ_JAOTPO010000022.1, read as the reverse complement.
TTTGAAGTTCGAGATATCTTTGAGGAGTGTAACATCTGGAGTATCTATTACATCTTCTGTTGTCACAGCAACCTCACGTTCCATATCGGCATAGTTATCTTCTTTACTATTAAGCCAAACATTGATCTCACTTGATTTCGGCAGGCTATCTTTTTTAGGGACATGTCCAACATCAATTTTTTCATTTACTGGGTTATCCTTTTTTTCTTCGCGCTTTTTAAAGCCGTAAATAGGAGAAGGAATGTATGTTGGCTTAAAGTTACTGTTTGAGAATAACTCACGTTTATTTTCGCTCGAACTTTTATATTCTTCACGTGAGCCGTTATAGGTAGAAACCACTCTTGTTTTTACTTGGGGTTGCTGTGACTCTTTTTTCTCTACCTTCCTCTCTGTTATTTTCTTAGTATTAAATTGATGGTTTTCCTTGGTGGTTGTTTTTGTTTCATCTTCTATTACTGGAAACCGGAACTTTCCTTGTTTCGGGTATTGATGAACGACTCTCATCTCAGAAGACCGGTCGTCTGCTTCTAATCTGCCGTATTGAGGCTTTCGTTTGTCTGGCTCCACCGTGTATGTCTCTTCTTTACCCAAAAACCACTCCTGGATTTTGCGTAACCATTTTTTATGTTTGGAAACCATTATTTCACCTACTTTATTTAAGGTAATACTTATCAAAACAAAATATTTTGGTAGTCTTTTCATTTTAACGTAAAAACCACTAGAAATCTCTAGTGGTTGGCAAAGATATTACATTTTTCATATTTTTAACAACGTTTTTTAATGTTTAGGTTTTCGCTGCGCCAAAATAAACGTCGGCTCTAGTTCGCCATTTTCATAAATGAATGGAAGAGCTGTAATTGGATTACGTCCTTGTGTAAAAAATTGAAACACCATTTGGCCTAATACATCATAGCCTGTATCGTTTATAATATCTGCAAATATTAATACATCCTGATGTGGTACGGCAACAGCTAATGTTCCTTTGGCTTTCTGCTTCATTTTTTCAAGCAATGACTCGTCTAATATTCGGCTTGCATCATAACCATCATTTGTATTTAAAAAGTAGAATGTATTCTCAGCTACTTGGTCCTCTTTTAACGAATGAGTTAAAGACCTGACATTAAACAATGCAACTTCGCGAATTGTTTTTAAAGTATACTTATTTCTTTCTAACATGTCTTCATCAATGAGTGTGTAATAGCTGCCCATATCAATAGAATAGAACACCCGGGTTTCTGCTGTGTGTTCATCAAATACTAGTTTTTTCCCGTCCCTCGTTTCTGTTGGAAATGACGTCCCGCGAATCACAGGAAAAATATCTTTTTCTCTTCCATCTAGAGAAATATCACGTTCCATCGCAGTTAACGTAATTTCTACATACCGTACCGCTTCTTCGATCGCTTCATCCTTTACTCTTTCATACTTCGTTAATAGTGGCTTAAGTGCAACATTTGCCCCTTTTCGGATATCTTTATTTTCAATGCGAAGGCGATCTTCATCTTGATCATAATTAATCGTCCACTCTGGTCGCTCTAAACGCTTTTCAAGAGTTTCCCTTAGCATATGAAGGTCCATATAACGTCCCCCTAACTAATTTCATGCACTGATTATAACACGATATAGGACTTAACACTTGCTTAATGCTTCTGATAAAAAAGTTTCAATTTCTTCCTTGGTCTTTCTATCTTTACTTACAAATCGATGAACTTCTTTTCCATCATGATAAGCAACAAAACTTGGAATTCCAAATATATTCAGTTCAGCACATACATCAATAAACTTATCTCGATCTGCATATAAAAAAGTAATCTGCGAAAATTTATCTTCTACTTCTGGTAGAAACGGTTCAATCACTCGGCAATCTGGACACCAATCGGCTGAAAACATAACCACCTTAGTGCCTGATTGTATTTCCGTATTAAACATTTCCATTGATTGCAATTCTTTCATTTTACATTCCTCCTGTTAATCATTTATTGTTCAATTTTCATATCACCGAACCTAATTAAATTCATCTTTCTTAACCATTCCGATACGAGAAGGCTAATAACAGCCGGTCCAAGAATATGTAAAAATAATATAATAAAAAAGACATTCCAAGAAAATCCCATGGCCGTAAACGTCATAATTTGCCCTACAAATCCACTCGTCCCCATACCAGCACCTGCTGGGTTATTAACCATTTGAAAAACGACAGTTGCAAAAGGTGCAAGGCAAATCCCAGCTACAGTCGGCGGAACGAGTATTAACGGGTTCTTTACAATGTTAGGGACTTGCAGCATCGAAGTTCCAATTCCTAAGGCCGCTAAACCCGAAACTCCATTTTCACGATAACTACTCACCGCAAAGCCAACCATTTGAGCGGCACAACCTACCGTAGCTGCCCCTGCAGCAATTCCTTCAAGTTCAAGCATAATCGCAATTGCAGCACTAGAGATAGGCGCTGTTAATGCTAGCCCCATTAGTGTAGCTACTAGGATCCCCATAAGAAATGGTTGTTGATCCGTTGCCCACATGACCAAACTTCCAAATTGGGTCATCCCGGATTGAATAGCCGGACCTATAAAGTTGGCTACAAAGAACCCTACAGCAATTGTAACAAAAGGAGTTACAATAATATCTACCTTTGTTTCTTTTGATACCATTTTTCCAATCTCTGTTGAAAGCAAAGCACTAACAAACGCACCTGCAGGCCCACCTAGCTGAGCTCCAGCAGCACCGCTTACGACAGCTGCAAAAAGTACAAGGCGTGGTGCTTTTAAACCAAAAGCGACTGCGACACCAATAGCTGGACCCATAAGCCCCATCGCTAATACGCCCATTTCCGTTAAAAATTGCGGGATAGTTCCTAAAAATTCAAACCGAGTCAATTGCTCCCCAATGGTCCGGATAATTAGACCAATGATTAACGAGGAAAATAAACCGAGTGCCATAAAACTCAATGCGGTTATTACATAGGTTCTCCAAGACAAGTCAATTCCCTTTCGCTCTAGAAATCCCATTTTTATTCCTCCTAAAGTTCACTTACTTTAGTTTTAGTCTTTATATTGAACACTATGTAATATCTCAGTCATTATTTCGGTACTATCTACTACATTTTCTACCTCTGATATCGTTGTGATCTTCGCCCCGCCTAATCCAACAATAATTTTATAATATCCTTCTTCGCTCGGAGAAATAGATAAATAACTTAGCTTATCTTCACTCTCCAGAGCTTCAAAAGCAACGGCATCAATTTCAAATTCTTGATCTCGTATTAAGTGCACTTCACTATCCCATGGCTCAACCGGTATGAAAAACAATAAAAAGATTTGATTATCTTTTTCTAGCTGAATATTAAAATCGATTTCTTCTGTAATTTCCATTCCTTGCGGTAAATAAAAATCAATTTGGTCACCTTCATAATTTACTTCAACTGTTTCTGTCGAAGCAAAACGTTCAGAAAAAGCTTGTTGAGACCTCTCAATTGCTTCTTCTTCAGTAATTTGACATGCTGATATAAAAAAAATAAATGCTACTATAGTCGCTATTGAGAAAATTGGCTTCACCCGTAATCGCCCTTTCAATTCATTAAAATCTTTCCTATATTTATAATACCTTGAAATGATTTTTATTGACAAGTATAGCCTATTTTCGACAACTATCTTCCTTAGGCTTAATGTGAAAATAGTACTTATTTCCTTACCTTATTATGGCTTTTATTCGCACTCGATGTTTCGACCTATAACGATGAATGCTAAAATAGAGCTAGCTATTTTTAAGGAGATGATTGTAAATGAAGTTATCTGTATACTTAGCTGGACAAATTCACGACAATTGGCGCGAAGAAATTAAGAATTTGGCTCAACAGATGGACCTGCCTATTGAATTCACAGGTCCGATGGAAAATCATGAACGTTCGGACAATATCGGGGAAGAGATTTTAGGAAAACAACAGGATGCAATTGCTAAAGATGAAGCCGCATCGAGCATAAACAACTTACGCACACAAATTCTACTACAGAAAGCTGACGTCGTTATTGCATTATTTGGTGAACAATATCGTCAATGGAACAGTGCGATGGATGCAGCAACTGCTATAGCCTTACACAAGCCATTAATTCTTGTACGACCAGCTTCACTTCACCACCCTTTAAAAGAATTGGCAAATAAAGCACAAGTCGTATGCGAGACACCTGAACAAGCCTTAAAAGCACTCGCTTACGTATTTGAAAACTAATATCGTATTGGTTAACTTAATGGATTGCTCACAGCGCTATTAAGTTAACCTTCTTTTTTCCAAGATTATTTCAACTTATGAAATTCATACTGACCAACTAATAACTGAACGACATGCTCAAACATCGAACTTCTAGTGACCCTACCATTTGTTAAAATACCCACTGTTCCGCCTTTTTTACGGACATCTCGCTCTTTAGCATACCTATCAATGACCTCACCTAACTCGATCCCTGCTCTTACTTGGTCTGAGATTTGTTCCGGCAGTACGATTTTTGCGCCACTGGCAACAATAACTTCTCCATTTCGATCGACTAGCGCCCCCCAATTACAGAGCATAAGCCCAGCCTTTGTTTCGGTTACGCCACCCTCTAAACCAAATCCAATCTGAATTTGTTCATTGACCAAACAAGATTTCGCTCGATGCAGGGCACCTTCCATTGTTTCCTCATCTGAAAACGGCTGTGCTGATACACCTGACCCTACTTCCATTCCTATAATATTTACCTTATCCTCTGTAAAAACGGAACGGACCGCACTAATTTTAGCCGGATTCGTAGACCCTACAGCATATGTATTCATATTCTCACCTCATTAGAAACAGAGGTGCCAACCATCGTGTGATTTGCACCTCTGTTTTGTGTACTATTTCATATTAACTTTCAACCAAATCGCAACTTATTTCATTAGCTATTCTTTAAAATTTGCTCAACAACATTGTTATCTGTTGTTTTTACTAATTTCGTTAATAGTTCTTTTGCAGCCGCATAATCATCAACATGTACAATGGAAGCATGTGTATGGATATAGCGTGAACATACTCCAACAACAATAGATGGTACTCCGTTATTACTCGTATGAACACGTCCAGCGTCTGTTCCGCCTTGAGAAAGGAAATACTGATATGGAATGTTATTTGATTCAGCCGTGTCTAACACAAAGTCCCGAACTCCGCGGTGTGTGACCATCGTTCTGTCATAAATACGAAGTAGCGCTCCTTTACCTAATTGTCCGAATGCATCTTTGCCACCTGTTGCATCGTTTGCAGGACTAGCATCTAATGCATAGAAAATATCCGGTTGGATCATGTTGGCTGCAGTAGCTGCACCTCTTAGTCCAACTTCTTCTTGTACAGTAGCACCAGAGAATAGTGTATTAGGAAGTTGTTCCCCTTGTAACTCTTTTAAAAGTTCAATGGATAGACCAACACCATAACGATTATCCCAGGCTTTCGCTAAAATTTTCTTTTCGTTTGCCATCGGTGTAAATGGGCAAATTGGAACGATTTGCTGACCAGGCTTAACGCCAATCTTCAAAGCATCCGCTTTATCATCAGCACCAATATCAATATACATTTCCTTAATATTCATTGGTTTGTTACGTTGAGCATCCTCTAATAAGTGTGGAGGCGTTGATCCAACAACACCGATAATCGGTCCATTATCGGTGATAATTTGTACGCGTTGAGCAAGTAATACTTGGCTCCACCAACCGCCTAATGTTTGAAAACGGATAAGACCTTTATCATTAATCGAAGTGACCATGAAACCAACTTCGTCCATATGACCAGCTACCATTACTTTGGGTCCGCTTTCATTTCCTTTTTTAACACCAAAGATGCTACCTAACTTATCTTGGATTACTTCATCTGAATACTTTTCTAGCTCAGTGCGAACAAAACGGCGAACTTCATGTTCAAATCCTGGGGCACCCGGTAATTCTGTTAATGTTTTAAAAAGAGCTAATGTATCTTTGTTCATGACTAGACTCCTTTCGAGTTCCGAAAAATATTATGTACATGGCTTATTTTACCGAAAGATCACTTGTTTTTCCAGTGAAACGTAGTAATGAGTATTATTTTACTGTATTGATTTGGAAATCTCTTAAGAATTAAGTATACTTTAAGAAACGACTAATTATGAAGGTGGGATTGTTTTGGGAATGAAACGCTTTGCACTTGGTATAGGAGTTGGACTTGTTGCTGGACTTTTACTGCGCTCAAAGATAGGGCAAGATCTTATTGCACCTGAAAGAGCACTGAAACAAGTCAAAAACAAGTTATCTCACTCATTTAATGTAACAGGGTCTTGGATTCATATGATACCCGAAACGTGGAACAAAAATCAGCTTGAATACACAGTGTACCGCGGCGGGTTAACCGCATCAACAGAAAATGATGAAAACCTCCAGTACGACTTCATCGTAGACGCTAAAACAGGAACCATCTTAGACGTAAACCAATAACAGAACGATATATATATAATGGTAGCAGTTACCTTTAATGCAGTAATGCACTAAAGGTAACTGCTACCGAAAAAACGTACTATTGAAAAAAGGCTGCGGATCATCGCAGCCTTTTCTGTATTATTTTACTGGTTTTTTTAATATTCCTAGCATGAGTGCGGTTACGGCTGCACCTAGATTAATTGCTTATACACTCTTTGATTCGTCCTCTGTTTGTGGAATCGATTTTTTATTCACCCATTGTTTTTCTAATATCAACCATAGGACGATACCTACACCTAGCCCCCAAGCTGCACCTTGAGTAGCTAACACAGCTCCAATAATAATAGCGATCCCTTTTTCTAACGTTCCTTTTTCTTTTAATATTTCCATTGCTAAGTAACCGCATAAATAACCTTGAATTAACATTGTTAACGCCATCCCAATATTAATACCTGGCTGGAATAACGTTACGAGTGGTCCTAATAGAAGTGCAATACTCATTCCCCAGTAAATCCCTGTAGCTCCACCCCAATAACTATCAACTTGTTTTCTACTATTATTCATATAGCGATTTAATACCAACGCTTGCCCACCTGTCCATTGCGGACCTGATAATGGAAGAAATGGCATAAAAACACCTGAAATAAAGTTCCGAATTGACACAATGATACTGTTTCGAGCTGGGCTAAAAATAACCTTTTCATCTTTTCGAACTTCATCTGCGTTTTTTAATAAGGAACTTGCTACTAGAACATCACCAAACGCTATGATGTATGCAGCAATTGCTAATGGAAGCGCTTGCAAAAAGTAACCTAATGGAGGGAATCCCACTCCAAAAATACTATAGGTGGATACGATTTCACCAATTGGTAGTGCAACAATACTCCAACTTATTTGAGGCATTCCTACTTCACCTATGATAATTCCAAATAAATATGCTAAAGCAAACGGAATTGCAATTCCAAATTGTGCTACATATCTAAAGAATGGATACCGTTCACGAAGTGGTGCTGCTGTTTTTGAAAACATCATGAAAAAACCTAAAGCTGCTCCAAGTAAGATTGTAATAGGCATAGTCCAAACACGACCGCCATCTGCAAATTCCCCATAGAGCGCCGCAAACCCAGCACCAAGTAATATCCCTGCTTTCAAAGAAGTTGGAACTCTCTTTACAAGAAGATCTGCCCCTTTAAAAATTCCCATACATAGGAAAATGACTGCAACGGTTAACTGCAATGCAATTAATGCTAAAATCCTCGCTTCTCCTTCAGGAAAACCAGCTAGAAACCCTACATATAATGGTATACCTGCAGTGATCCACCCTGCTATAGATGGGTCACCAAAATGGGTATGAAGCAAGTAAAGGAAGTTATTAATGATAACAAAGGCTATAGCTAGTTCAAATGGTATGCCTAATGTATCCATCATTACAGCTGTAATACTCATTGGAACTACACAAAGAATAGCACCTTGTAACCAATCAGGATATTCCATTTTATAATGGATAAACGGTAACCTTAGTTTTAACGGACCTAATATATACGGTTGCTCACTACCATCTTTCCTTTTTTTATATAACCCCATTTAGCAGTCGCTCCTTTAATTTTTATATTCTATTAGACTAGCGATCTGTAAGTTAGCTTCTATAAAGTTGCTTTATTGCTGAATTGATTTTCCAGAATAAATTTTTGGATTTTACCACTTGGTGTCTTCGGTAAAGCATCTACAAAATGGTATTCTCGTGGCCTTTTATATTTTGCAAGTTTATCTCCTTGTATTAAAAATTCATCAAGTTCTTCTTCCGTTAAATTACTGTCACTTTTCGCCACTATGAAAGCGGTTACAATTTTTCCCCACTTAAGATCTGGCTTACCGATAACAGTAGCTTCAACTACATCGGGATGTTCTATTAATCGATCTTCAACTTCTCGAGGGTATACATTTTCAGCTCCTGAAACAATCATATGATCGATTCGATCTCTAATCCAAATATACCCCTCTTCATCAACAGAACCTAAATCACCTGTATGGTACCAACCATAAGCTAGTGCATTTTTGGTAGCTTCTTCCCTTTGGTAATATTCTTTCATTACACATGGGCCTTTTACGATGATTTCACCTACTTCGCCTACTTCACATAAGTTTTCTGGATGAGAAGGAGTGCCATCCTCATTAGGTTTTACTATTCTTACTTCATGAGTGAGTATAGCCTTCCCCGCTGATCCTGCTTTCGATAATTGCTCATCCTCATATAATACCGTCATAACAGGTCCCATCTCCGTCGTGCCGTACATTTGAACAAGGCCAGCATTCGTGCGTTTTTCAAATTCTTTTATAAGCACAGGAGCCATCGAAGCACCCCCATAGCCTAGCAAGCGAAGGGCTGAAAGATCATACTTTTCAAAGTTTGGATGATTTAATAGCATATTCACCATTGTGGGAGCCGCAAATAAGTGACTTACTTTGTTCTTTTGTAACACTTCAAGTGTTTCAGTTGAGTCAAAATGGTGTAATAAAATATTAGTAGCACCAACCTGTACTCTCGGTAAAAATGAAGTATGCAGTTCCGCCGTATGGTTTAATGGAGCAATCGATAAACCAATGTCATTTTTAGTTAAACCCATACATTGCATCATTAAAAAACTGTGATGTACCATATCCCGATGTTTATGAAGTACCCCTTTTGGTCTTCCCGTCGTCCCACTCGTATACATCATAATATAAATGTCATCTTCATCTACTTGATTAGTTGATCTTCTGTTTTCACCTTCTTCTAATAGCCGATAAAAATTTACACTAAAATCAGGGGTATCGGTATCTACGTAAACAAAGCTGTCAACATTAACTCCTAGCTCTCTTGTTTTAACAACGGTTTCTAAAACCTCTTCTTCATACAATAGAACTTTTGATTTCGCATCTGTTAAAATGTATTTTAGTTCATGAGCCGTTAAACGGTAATTTATTGGATTAAAAACTGCACCTAACCTCGCTGCTGCAAATAACGCTATAACGAATTCACTCGTATTATAAAGAAAGGTAGAAACGACATCTCCTTTTTTCACTCCTAACTTTTGGAGAGATGACGAGAAGCGATTAACTTTCTCGTCTAACTCTGAAAATGTCCACTCTTGATGTTTTCTTCCGTACACTAAAGCAAGTTTATTTTCATAATTTTGTGCTGACCAATCAAGCATTTGACCGACCGTAATTGTCATTAGCATTTCCTCCTTTTTAGATGGTTAGATAATACCCTTAACATTCTTTCACCCTTGTCTTTATGAACTCTGGAAGACTACAAAACCTATAGTGTTTACTTTTTCATCACACCTCCCTCCCTTTTACACTAAGTAGCTAAGTTAAAGCAGATTTTTGATAAATTTCGGCTCATCACGTGAAATGGTAATTTCCCATACCTTTCAGGAACTGAAAGGTTGAAATAAAGGCGAGAAAATCAACACCAAACTTTATCAGCAATTACTAATTAGAACTTAGTTTCTAATTGCAAAATCCATGCCAATTTTTGTGCACCGGTTTTGCAATATATATTACTCTTTTTTCTAAAATTGTTTTCTAAGTAAACAAAAATGTATCCTTTGGAAACATCGTTATTCCCAAAGGATACATTACAAAAGACAATATTTTACTATTTGCTATCAGCCGAGTCACTTAACGATAAACTGCCTCACATCTATAAATTCTCATCCCTTTAGACGAGAATTTTTCTTCATACTCAGTCATAATATTTCCGACCATATCACTGTTGTGAAGATCTAGACTTACCTTATTAAGGATTAACCCGTATTTTGAAAAGCTATGAAGTGAATACTCAAATAAAGCTTGGTTATCTGTTTTAAAATGAATCTCTCCATTTGGCTTTAATACTGACTCATATAAGTTTAAAAACCCTTCATGGGTGAGTCGTCTCTTTTCATGCCTCGCTTTTGGCCAAGGATCAGTAAAGTTAATATAAACTCGGTCAATTTCGCCATCCTGAAAATAATCCCCTAGATTTAAAACATCCTTATTGAGGAGTTTTACATTATCGACAGCTTCATTTCGAACATTCTCCATTGCGGAATGTATAACACTTGTATATTTCTCAATGCCAATATAATTGATGTTGGGATTAGCTTGTCCCATCCTCGTTAGAAACTGTCCTTTCCCTGTTCCAACTTCGATATGGATTGGATTATTGTAACCAAACAGTTCTTTCCATTTCCCTTTATATTCTTCTGGATGAGCAATGACAATGGATGGTTCTTTATCTATTTCATCTTGTGCCCAAGGTTTATTACGTAGACGCATGCTTCCACTCCTTTTTACTACCAGTTTGTTAATCGTTCTTGTTGATAATCAACCATTTCCCTAGAAACACTCACGATCTCATACTCAAAATTTTATTATATGTTCTTTCCTTTAAAATGTATAGATACTGCAACAACTTATTTATTTTCCTATGTTTATTAAATTTTAATTAGGGTATCCGTTTTATATACAAGCTCATAAGGAGGGAGTACGATGTCACATAAAAAGCTGGTAAATACAGAACCTATCATTTCTATACTACAATCCCAACTTGAAAAAGGTACAACATCTTTTTCACAGTGTGAGAATTTAAAGAATGAAATCTCAATAATCATTTCCGATGAAATTGATCCAAATTTCAAAGGAACGTTACAAGAAATACTCGCTTATTGTAAAACAATTCAGGACAGTGACGATACAATTGAACATATTAAATTAAATGACTTAAATTTAAAACGTTGGATCGAGGAACTTCACCTTGTCATGAAAGGAAGTGAAGCGGTTACGATTGACTACGACCAACGAAAAGGCAGAGAAATTTAACGGATAGTAATTCATTCCTTAACGCATTCTAAGATTAGACTTATGTATATTATGCTGAAAGGACGTATCCGTTATGCCAATGAACAGTTACGATAAACTCGGGCTGCTAACTGATATTTTAAAAAATCAATCATCCGAGCAATATATGACTAAAGATGAGTATGAACAAATTAATCGCCTTACCCAGTCTCTTATCGCCGACAGTCACAACGATCCCAATTTATTACAAGCCCTTCAGTCGATACAACAATTAAATGTCGATAATCATCAACCTTTTGTAGATCAAGATGTTAATCAATGGATTGAAATTCTTGATAACACGAGCCTGACCTAACTGAATTTCATAACAATAAAGGAAGTTTCGAGTGAAACCAACTGTATAACGACAAAATAAATAAAAAAATTCCCCATATTTCCTGGGGAATTTTGCATTATTTGCTAGTATTAAACGTTCTTTCTTCTCTTATCGACAGTTCTTAATGGGTACGATCTCTAATCAGTTCGACAAGATATGTTTCCCAACGTTCCACCTGATCAGGTTCGTTCCTTTGTATATGCCAAAGTATAATAAACATGGTTTGTGACACAACATACCAGTGCATACGTAAATGCAACTCAGGTGTTAAAGGTATTCCATACTGACTAAGCCAACTTTCCCAATGACTTTCTGATATATACAAATATAATAATAAACCTAAATCAAGTGCTGGATCTGCAACGGTGGCGCCATCCCAATCGATCAAGTACAATTCGTTATTTTCACTCAAAATCCAATTATTATGATTAACGTCCGTATGACAAACAACAAATTTACTGTGTTCCACTTTGTCTTTTTGTTTGAATAAATAAATCAACCCGTGCTCTAGAATTTCATCATATGATTGGAGTAATGATAACTTCTTTTGTAGATTTTCTATGATAATTTGTGGAGTTAGAGGTGTATTGCCAATTCGTTTAAACATTTCTAGTAATTCACTAGAACGATGAATTTTCGACAATAATTGGGCAACATTCTTACCGTTCATCTCATGTGATTTCAATTCACGCCCATTTACCCACCGCTGCGCAGTAATGACATCCCCACTCTCTAATCGTTTCGTCCAAAGCAATTTGGGTACAATTCCTTCTGCAGATAAAACGGCTAAAAATGGAGACGAGTTCCGCTTTAAAAAAAGCTTCTGGTCACCCTGCTGTGCAATATACGCTTCTCCTGTTGCTCCACCGGCTGGTGTTACTTGCCAGTCGTCTCCTAAAAAAAACTTCAACCATTTCACCCTCAATTTCATCTGTAGTTATTTCCCAACCATTTCTTATCTACAGTATAACCCAAATTTGTGAGTTAGCCTATGTATAATTTCACAGAATAATGAAGCAGAGCCGTTTTTAAATAGACTCTGCCTTATGTTTGAAATAATACTTTTGTACTAATTGGGGCAATTTTTACGTGCCTGTCTTTTTCCGAATATAATGGTATCAAATCCGCACTATTATCGTCAACGACTACTTGCCATTCTCCATCATATGGTAAATGAACTTCAATTGTTGACCAGCTACCGTTATGAATAACAGCAATTCGATTCCATTCATCAATTTCCGCCAGGTTATCTAACATATATCCGATCACATGAGGTGGCGTGTCGAAAGGCTTCATATGTGCTTTGACTAAGTCCATCGAGTTTAAACGAAAAGCAGGATGTTTCCTTCGTAACGCGATTAAGCCTTTAATGTATTCTACATTGTCTTTAAACTTATCTTTCAGTTCCCAGTCCAATGCATTGATCGAATCGGGCGAATTATAACTGTTTTCTACGCCATGTTTTGTCCGAAAAAATTCTTGGCCGGCATGGAGAAATGGAATACCTTGAGCGGTTAAGACCATTGAAGTCCCTAACCGATGCATTCTATAACGGTATTCTTCTGGATCTCCCCCATTGGATAGCGTGAGTTTATCCCATAATGTATGATTATCATGACATTCAATATAATTAATTGATTGCTGAGGGTGTAGAAATAACTGATCTTGCGGTTGAAATACTCCTGTTGTCCCTGCCAATACTTCTCTCGTACTTTCCGTTACTTCAGCGTTACCGTTTATAAACCCTTTTTCTTGATGGTTAAAACTGCTTCCCTTTAATCGGTCGCGAAAACGGTCATTAAAAAAACTTACTTTTTCTAGTGTTTTTGCCTGCTCTAACACGGCTCTTTTTTCAAATGGAAAGGCAGTCGGTAAGTTCCAACCCTCTCCTAACAAGACGATCGATGGATTAAGACGATATAGTTGCTTCACTAGTTTATCCATAGTTTCAACATCCAAAATCCCCATTAAGTCAAAGCGAAAACCGTCTACCTTATACTCCTCGACCCAAAAAGAGACACAATCTATAATGAATTTTTGGACCATTTTCCGTTCAGAAGCGATGTCATTCCCAACGCCGGTTCCATTAGAAATTTGTCCATCTAAATGATATCTAAAGTAATAGCCGGGAACTATTTTTTCAAAATCGCTCGTTTGCCAAATATAAACATGATTATATACGACATCTAAAATGACACGAAGGTTGTTTTTATGCAAAGCCGCAATTAATTGCTTTACCTCTTGAACACGTAAAAAAGGATTGACAGGATCAGTCGAATAACTGCCTTCAGGTGCAAAATAATGGGTTGGATCGTATCCCCAGTTATAGCTATCTTGCTTTAGCTCATCGACACTTCCAAAATCATTGATTGGTAGAAGTTCAACATGAGTGACACCTAACTGTTTTAAATAATTTAATCCCGTTACAGTCCCATTTACTCCTGTTGTTTTGTCTTCCAGCCAACCTGCATATTTCCCCTTTTTGTCTATACCACTCGTTGTCGCTATCGTAAAATCTCGTATATGAGCTTCATAAATGATCGTTTCATCTCGATTGTGGAATGGTAATTTTATCGGCCAATCAAGTGGATTTGTTTTCCTTAAATTAATAACGACTCCTTTTAAACCATTTACTGCTAAGGCTTTTGCATATGGGTCGACTGCTTCTTGCCAGTTCTGATTGACACAAACTTTATACAGGTAAAACAAACCATCTTGATCTCCTGGTAACGTTAGCTTCCAAACCCCTTTTTGCTTTCGAACCATTGGAATTTCAATTCCTTTTTCCTCTTGCCAATCATTAAAAATAACTAGTCTTACTTCCGTTGCAGTAGGGGCCCATACTTTAAATGTAGTTCCAACTTTAGAGTAGTTTGCCCCTAAATCATTTAACTCATAGTAAAACATATCATCAAACGCTTTCGTCCGAACGACTTCACCTACTTCAACAAAGTAACTCTCCCCATCTTTTGTATATAACGTATACTCTTTACCAAATTCAATAGATTGCATGAGCTGTAACGTCACTTCATTACTAGATGTTATATTGACTTGAAGAATTGGGATTTCTTTGTTCCCCATTCGCAACCTAAAGTAATCATTTTCTAGTTGTTGTTCAAACGGTGAGGACATGATAACTGTTATTTGGTCTACTTTTTTTATTACTGCTTTCTGAACTTGAAAAGCCCTCATAGACATGCCCCCTAACTTTCTTTATTAATAGTATATTTCATCAACTGTATATTGGTTATTTTCAACCACCACAAAATTATTAACCTTATATAATTAAATATTCAGACATCGTTCGTTTTACTATTTTCTTTTTATGTACAAACGTGATACTATTTTCTAAACTAACGTATATAGAAAAATTAAGGTGGAGAAAAAGATGAGACAAAGAAAATTAGAAAACCGCGCAAAATTACTAATATCGTGTCCGGATCGTCCTGGAATTGTATCAACGATATCTACTTTCCTTCATGAAAAAGGTGCAAATATCGTGCAATCCGATCAATACACAACTGATCCAGAAAGCGGCATGTTTTACATGCGAGTCGAGTTTGATTTGGATGATTTTGATCAATCGTTTGATAACATCCAAAAAGGAATAGCACCTATTGCTGATAGGCTATCGATGGAATGGCGCCTTGAAAGTGAAAAGCGTATGAAGAGAATGGCCATTTTTGTATCAAAGCAAGATCATTGCTTATTAGAATTACTATGGAAATGGCGCTCTGGAGAATTATTAGTAGATATTCCATTAGTAATTAGTAATCATACGGATCTAAGAGAAACGGTTGAAGCTTACGGTATTTCATTTTATCATATTCCCGTAAGTAAAGACACAAAGGCAGAAGCTGAACAACGTCAGATTCAAATTCTAAAACAATATGATATTGACTTCATTGCATTAGCTCGCTATATGCAAGTCTTATCATCGACGTTTGTTGCCGAGTTTCCGAAGCAAATCATTAATATTCATCATTCCTTCTTACCTGCATTTATTGGAGCCAACCCATATGACCGAGCATTTGACCGTGGAGTAAAACTGATTGGTGCAACCGCTCATTACGTGACAGATGATTTAGATGAAGGTCCAATTATTGAACAAGACGTTCTTCGAGTAAATCACAGATTTACAGCAGAACAATTAAAAATAGCGGGTCGGGATGTTGAACGTGTTACCTTTGCGAGAGCGGTGGCATGGCATAATGAAGACCGCATCATTACGTATGGAAATAAAACGATTGTCTTTTAATAAAATGGAAAGGGCTGCCACAATTTGTTGGCAGCCCCTTTTAGCTAAGTGTAAGCACGATTCAGCTCTGTATAGACAGATCCTCCCCTAAAGAAGTATCGGACAATACGACAAGCCGTTGTTTACTTACATCGGAAGACGTCTGAAGCTAACATATCTGAAGTTAAACGTTCTTAACTGCTTTATATTCATTGTATGGGCTAAGCCAACCTTTCATTCATTCCATTCTTTTACGATGACATTTATTTGGTTGAACTCTTTATCGGTCATCGCAGGTTCAATATATAACAACGGTTTTTCTTTTTCGTTTAGCGGTGGCAGCTCTAATCGGCCTTCTTTCTTTAACCACAACCGAACAGCCAAAATTAAATCTTCCTTTGCCTCTTTATATGTATCACCGTGGCCAACACAGCCATTAATACCTTTAACCTCTACACAGTATTCTTCCTGACCCATCCAATTATATTGTCGCCGCACAAGTAAAGATTGCTGCCTTAAATCTAACATATTCTGAAACTCTTGATGTCCACGTTTCATAAAATTCCCCTTTTACACGTTTTAAAAAAGACTAACTGTATTTGTTGGGCTGCCTAGTTATCTAGACCTTCCTAACAGCGTCTAAATAACTGCCGTTTATACCAACATACTTCCATTCAGTCAGTCTTTTTTCAATTTCTCTTCATAAAATTAAATTATACCCAATTTCTAGTTTATCTATTCTCTATTTTTTCAAATATTATGATTGATCTTGATCTGGATTATCACTTTCCACTCTCTGACGGACATGAGCCGAAGTATGACAATGATCCAATAATAGTTTAGCAACTTTTAATTGTTGGCTCTTTATAGGTGAAGGGTGTTTTTTCAGCTTTTCATGCCACTGCGAAAATGAACGTTTATCAACTAACTCCACCTTTAATCCTTGACCCTTATAATCAATGATACAATCTTTTGAAAGGACGGTTCTTTTAATTGGAAATTCACAATTATTCTCTTGCAGAATGTCTTTAATGATACTTGCCATTCTATTAGCAGCTACAATTGGACTTAATAATTTTCTTTCTTTTTTATGGACGTGCTCCACCCAAAAACGATCTGATGAAGCTTCAAAAACACTATGTTCACTTCCTTCTAAAACCGTAATGCACTGAATTTCGCTTGGCGAGATTAGGACAATATCCATATCAACCGGTGCCTGTTTGATCCAAAAAACCGGTGAATACATTAAAAAGAAATTATCCGGGATTTCCTGAGCAAAAAAGCGTAATTGTTGATCGTATTTATATTTTGGATTTAAGTAAGATCGTTCCAGTAATGAGGAACTAGCCCACATGATTTGCGATTGGTATAAATCATCAAGAAATAACTTTTTCAAATGTTCAAGATTTTTAGCTTTTAAAGACAACCGATCTTCTTCTTCATCTCCTGCGATTTCAATTACCTCTACTTCTTCTCCCTTTTTATCTTTAAAAAAGAAGTTCCATCTTTTTAATTTCTGAACCGTAGACTTAAAGATGTTCGCTTGCGATGACATCTCTTCAGCAAGCGTATTCACTTGTAGAATATCTTCATTCGGGTTAGAATATTGCAATTGCTCCCATTCATTTTTTAAGTAATACCAACGTTCCTTTTTCATTCTCGTAAATTGAGTTGGATAACGTTGCATGTCAAATTGATATCTAGAAATATAATCTTCTAACTTGATCAAGTGGGCCAATTCGTGAACCTCCGTAATACTTATCTTCTTTATCTTAATAGCCTGTGAAAAAAAACAACAAGTATTCACATAGCTTATCTATCAGACTTTTTTTCATTGAAAACCTTTTACTAATATAATAGGATAACTAGCATCGGACCTAACACCGATACAACGATGGCACTTAAAGTCATTGCAACTGAACTAGCCGCTCCTTCTTCTTCACCATTTTCTAATGCTTTTGCTGTTCCAATCGCGTGCGATGCACTCCCTGTTCCAATACCTTTTCCAATAAAATGATTAATCTTAAACCATTTAAATAAATAAGGAGCTAATACAACTCCTCCAATTCCTGCAACCATAACAAATATAGCTGCCAGCGGCGGTGCCCCGCCCAGCGTCTTTGCAACGTCCATTGCTACCGGTGTTGTAACCGACTTTGGTACTAGAGAATAAATTAACATTTCTTCAACACCAAGCCATTTCGCCAACATCAAACCACTTACGATCCCGATGATGGCTCCCACGAAAACACCTAAGACAATTGAGGTGAAATATTTCTTCAACATACTTAACTGTTTATATAGCGGGTAAGCTAGTGCAACGACTGCGGGACCCAAAAGCTTTTCAATCCATTCACCGCCTATACTATACGTATCGTACGGTATTTGAAACACAACCAAGATCGCTATCATTACAATGGTTCCTACCACTAAAGGCAGTGTAAATGGATAGGGATATTTTTGATAAAAGAGCCTAGCCCCCCAATAGACACCAACTGTTAAGCTAATAAAAAAAAGAGCTAAGAAAAAATCATTCATAATTTCTGCTCCTTTCGTGTTGCTAACAGTTGACTGAGAGCGCCAGAACAAACCATTACAATTATTGTACTAATTAAAGCAATAATTACGAGTAGGAACCCTTTACCTGAAAAGACATCTAAAAAGTTTAAAACCCCTACGGTTACTGGTAAAAATAATAAAGGCATATGCCTTAACAACAACGAAGTTCCATACTCAATCCATTTCGGTTTTATGACTTTTGTGGCAAATAACACAAACAACAGCAACATTCCAATAATACTGCCCGGAATGAATAAATCAAACGTTTGTTGGATCCATGCTCCGACCCAATAGAATAAATATAATATCGCGATGTGCATAATGATTCGTAAGATTGTCAATTGTAACACTACTCCTCTTTGTTAGTACGAAATGCATCAGCTGAAAAAGAAAAAGTACGAAGTGGTTCATACATTGGACTTTTCCCAATATGTGATTGATACAAATGAAATTTATCGACTTTCCAAGTACTTAAATTATCTTTTGTTAATGATTGATTAGCTTTTTCTAATGAAAAAATATCGTCACTAGTCCAACGCCTTGCTAACGTTATATGTGGACGGTATGGCCTGTTTTCAATATCCAGCCCAAGACTTGCACATGTTTTGGCAACATTCGAATGTAATTCAATCAATTGTTCTTCTTTATTAACACCTGCCCAGAAAATTCTTGGATGTTTTTTCTCACCAAAAGTGCCTAGCCCATTGAGGGTTAAGTTAAAGGTGCACTGTTGTTTTGCAACTACATCAAGATGGTCTCCCAACCGATGTAACAAGCTGTCTTCCACATGTCCTAGAAAAACGAGCGTAATGTGTAAATCATGGGGATGCACCCATTTTTTAAATGGATAGTAATCTCTATTTTGCTCTTGCCAGTTTACCAAACTTTGATTTGCAAGATCTAATACTGGTATAGCCAAGAAAAAATGCGGTTTCATATCATACACCTTCTTCTAAATAGTTTAACGAATTTCTCACATTTTGTCGTTACAATTTTTGTAATTCCTTTTAAATAAAAAAATGTAAGTAGTTAAATCCAATCTATTTGATAGGAATTATTTTTTTATTTATGATAAAATAAGAGGAAGTATTATAGCTAAACATTAAAATAAGGAAGTGACTATATGCGAGTTGTAAACAATATTGCGGATTTAATCGGTCATACCCCTTTAGTTAAACTTAACCGAATTGCAGATAAAAATGGTGCAGCCGTTTACCTCAAGCTTGAATTTTTTAACCCGAGTGGAAGTGTAAAAGACCGAGCTGCTTATCAAATGATTATTCAAGCAGAAAAAGACGGTTTGTTAAAGCCGGGAGCAACGATTATAGAACCGACCAGCGGAAACACTGGAATTGGTCTTGCTATGAATGCCGCGGCAAGAGGCTATCGTGCGATTTTAACAATGCCTGATACGATGAGCCAAGAACGTATTAATATTCTTAAAGCCTATGGTGCAGAAGTAGTTTTAACCGATGGTGATAAAAAAATGCCTGGGGCCATTGAAAAAGCTCATGAATTAGCAAAAGAAATACCAAACAGCTTTGTCCCTATGCAATTTGAAAATGCAGCAAACCCTGATGCTCACCGCTACACAACAGCAGTAGAGATCAAAGAAGCATTAGACAGTATCGGAAAAAAATTATCGGCATTTGTAGCTGCCTCTGGTACAGGCGGAACGATTACAGGTACAGGTGAAGAATTAAAAAAGTTTTACCCAGAAGCTACAGTACATGTTGTTGAACCCGCAGGCTCTCCTGTATTATCCGGCGGAAAACCAGGTCCACATAAACTGGTTGGCACAAGTCCAGGGTTTATTCCACCGATCTTAAATCAACAAGTATATAATGAAATTAAAAAAATTGAAGATGCAGACGCTTATTGGGCAACGATTGAGCTTGCTCAAAAAGAAGGGATCCTCGTTGGCCCTTCTTCTGGTGCGGCATGCTTTGCAGCTCTAGAAGTCGCAAAAAAATTAACACCAGACGATGTAGTTGTAGCTATCGCATGTGATACAGGTGAACGCTACTTATCCACCGATTTATTTGACTTTGAAAACAAGTAACACAACAAAAGCATAAGCGCGCCCGTTTAGCGACCGTCTTGCTAAACGGGCGCTTATGCTAGACAAAACAGGCTAACTCATAATACGCTGTCCCCTTAGATGGATAACCAGAAAGGTTATCCTAAACAGCGTATGAGTTAGCCTTTTTTATTGTATTGAATTCGCCATTTCAATTAAGTCATCGATGGAGACTTGCTCCTCAATTCTCTTACTATTGGCCAAGATGTATTCCCAACCATTTTTATGAAAAATTAAGATATTATGATATCTATCTCTTAATTGAATGGCCTTTGAATTATCTGTTAATGTAAATAACCGAGCAACCTTTGCTTTATTATATATTCCTTGCGCTTCAGGAATAATAAACATTTTAATCTGTTCCCTTGGTTTATTCTCGTTTACATACTCAATCTCTAATTTCGCTGGATAACTATAGGAATCAATAATTCCAAACGTATGGGTAATTTCAATTGACGGCAGTTTATTTGGCAGACTTACCTTTCTTTGATACAAGTTTTCAAACTCTTTTACCGCTACTTGAAGCGATCGATATCCCATAATTTCGTACTGTTCTTCAATCGACTGCGGGTTCCAATAACTTTCACCGTAGTAATCCTCAGCATGCACCCAACCACTGCTACTACCAAGCACGATTAATATAAAAAGGAAAGCAGAAACTGTCTTCTTCACCCAAAACATCCCCCTTAACGAATGCACTCACTTCTCTTATTATCCTTAGCCAAGCCAACATTATACAAAGAAAAGCGGAAGGCGCTTGCTTATCGGCGACAAGCGCTGGAGGGCCCGCCATCTGTGTCCTGGGTTTGGACACAGTGGATGGACCGAAGCGACCTCGAGCCGATGGCGCCTGTAGCTAGACAATAGAAAAGCGGAAGGCGCTTGGTCAGCGACGCAGGGACTGGAGCTCCTTCGGATGAGATACCTACAATAAGGAATTCTAAAGAAATTACTACTACAGGTTTTAAATTTTTAGCGGACTGAGAGGACCTTATTTTAACAAAAACGACCCCATTGAAGCATTTAACGGACTGAGTGCAATTAGAATAAAAAGTGGACACCCCTTTAACGAACATCATTTTTGGATATGATGATAATAACAAGGAGGGGTTCCCATGGGTGAACATCGGCAAAGGTATAATGAAGAATTTAAGCGACAAACGGTTAAATTCGCACAAGAACAAAGACAAAGGAAAACAATGAGAGATATTGCACAGGAATTAGATATTCCGCTTAGTTGCTTGCATCAGTGGATGACTCAATATCGTGAGTTTGAGAATG
>NZ_JAOTPO010000021.1 GCF_029028005.1 Alkalihalobacterium chitinilyticum | reverse complement strand
CAAAAAGATAACCAATAGGAAGCGCGGGGTGTTTGTGTGTCTTGCCCCCATTAATGGGAACTAAGTATCGTAGAATGGCTCACTTTTGAAGTGATCACTATGGCTCAAATTAATATTGACAAAAACAATCGCTTTATCACTTAGAGAAAGGATTGATTGTAGAGAAGAAAAAATTTAATTTTTGTTGAATAACAGTGGCACTGGGATGTTTAATGTGATCATCGTAGATGAACTAGGTTACGTTCCCATCCTAAATCTAGAATTCTCTGAATAGACGAATGTTTTTGGAGATGACTTTTGAAGTGATCGCTCTGGCTCAATTTTATATTTACAAAAACAAGAGTTGAAGACTATGATTTCTCATTTCAATCTTATCATATAAGGGAGAAACAGAAAGCTGGCATTCAACCTGTACTAAGATTGTAATGTACTGCTTAAAATGGGCATTTTTTATCCAGAGGCATTAAATGAAAAATGGATTACGGATATTCCATAGTTTTAATTATTCTGTGAAGCTATATTTATCGCCTGTATTAGATTTATTTAACAGTGAAATTGTCCCTCTACAATTGGTGGCTTTGACTAACGTACTGTAAAAACGTTGGACAAGGCATTAGAACAAGCACAAGAAGAGCTTCAACTACTAAAACATTATTTCAAGGCTGGCATTCTCAAATGGTTAAGTATAGTAAAGTACTTCAAGCTAGAGGAAACAAAGTATAATTCGAAAAGGAAACGGTTAAAATCAAAATTTAAAAATAAGTACTGCAATACTGAACTAATCTTAACCAGGCTACCTAATAGAATAGCAGTGTCTAACTTCTTGGGGTCTCTTAATAATGGTTGGATATTTACAAAACCAAAAACAATTTCCTTATTTTGCATTTATTTTACCATTATCCAGTGAAATAAAACCGTATAGGTATTAGTAAATCTCATGCCCTATCTCTAATACTTTTCAGTATCTAGGAAGATCTTTGGATTAATTATTTTAGAAAATGGAACAAAAACCGCCCAGCTACTAAGGCTAGGCGGTTCATTTCAGTTAGCCAATAAGTTTTATTCTTTATAATTCTTCTCAAACCTCCAAGCATCACGACACATAGCTATAATATCACGTTTAGCATCCCATCCTAGTATTTTTTTAGCTTTAGTAGTATCAGCATAACATGAAGCTATATCCCCGAGTCTACGATCAACAATTTCAAATGGGATTTCAATATTATTTGCTTCTTTAAAAGCTTTTACTAACTCTAATACACTTGTACCCCTACCAGTACCTAAATTATAAATTTCAACACCTTCAGTTAAATTATCAAGCGCTGCTACATGTCCTTCTGCCAAATCCATCACATGAATATAATCTCGAACGCCTGTGCCATCTACTGTTGGGTAGTTATTTCCAAACACTTTTAGCTTGTCCAATTTTCCTTTTGCTACTTGTGCTAGAAATGGCATCAAGTTATTAGGAATACCATTTGGGGCTTCTCCGATCAAACCACTCTCGTGGGCACCAACCGGGTTGAAGTAACGAAGCAAAGATGTAGAGAAAGCTGGATTGGATTTTGCTATGTCAGTTAATATCCGCTCACTCATCGCTTTTGTTTCACCATATGGATTAGTTGTCGGTAAAAGGTCCATAGTTTCTACAAACGGTACAGTATTGTCTCCGTATACAGTAGCTGATGAACTAAAGACAAATTTATTTACATTATATTTTTCACAAGCTTTTGCAAGAACCATTGTGCTAACAATATTATTGTAATAATAAGCTAGAGGCATTTCAACAGACTCACCTACTGCCTTGAGACCTGCAAAATGAATAACAGCATCAATTTTATAATCCTTAAAAAGGATATCAACAGCCTCTTTATCCGTTACATCAATCTCGTAAAAGATTACTTCTGTATCTGTTATTTCTATTATTTTTTCGATATTATCACGTTTACTATTACAAAGATTATCAGCAATAATTACGAAATGACCTGCTTCTAACAATGCTACACAAGTGTGTGAGCCGATGTATCCGGTACCACCTGTAACTAGTATATTCAAACAAATACCTCCTCTAACTGCTTTTAGTATAGTTATGGGTAGTTACCCATGTATATTATTGTTTCATCTCAAAAAATAAAGAACTCAATACTAGATTTTATTCTAGTAATAAGTTCTAATATATAACCGTTGGTTTTCGTCTAGCTTCTTTAGAATAGTATAGAACAGAGTTCACTTTCGATCATTGCCTAAACTATATACCAACTGCCGTTAGTCGTCGTTTACGAAGCAATTATCCTACATTTCCTTTTGAAATTTATATTACTGGCACAAGTTCTTAATAATGTTAGAGTTTTTTCGAAATTTACCATTTGTATTACTAGAAGTGAGAAGTGAAACGAAAGTACTGAGTTTTGCGTCAATGTTCATATAATGTCTCCCTAAACTGAAACAGAAAATTTATATAGAGTTTATTAATTAAATTTCCCCAGAGAACAGGTCTGTTTTAACTCGTTAATTGCTACAACTCACATTACCTTATATATATATCAATACCAAATATTTTTTCTTTAACTTATTTTTCTTTCCTTCTAATGACTTTCTTCTGAATGATATTAGTTATTTCCTTTACCTCTTTAACTTCTAATACTATTAAAGTAATAAAATATATGAAAAATGCTATTATTACTGAAATAATTAAAGCAAAAAACACATTTATATTCTCTATTAAATTTACCTTGATTATATAAGAAACTCCCCCCATAATTAGTGAAGCAAATGTTACTTTTATTGTTATAGTAGCTATATTTTTATAATTAATTTCAGCTATTTTTTTTCTATAGTTTAATAGGAGTAAGACTGAACCAAATATTCCTGCTACACTAGTAGCAAGAGCTAACCCTGAAGTCCCCATATACTTTGATAATATAATATTGAGAATTATATTAAGTATCATAGCATATACTGCCGTAACCATTGGGGTTTTAGTATCCTGATTTGCAAAGAAAGCCCTAGTTATTATTTCTCTGTAACCATAAGCCAATATCCCTATTGAATAATAGAACAAAGTACCAGCTGTTAAAGTAATTGCAGTCTGGTCAAATGCCCCTCTACCATAAAGAATTTTAATAATATCTTCTGAAAATAACATTGTTATTACTGTAATAGGAATTACAATTATACTAACCATATTTATTGAATTCGAAATAGTTTTTTTTAACCCTTTATTGTTTTTTTCAACTACCATTTTTGAAATAACAGGGTACATTGCAATCGCAATTGCCGCAGCAAATGTTCCATTAATAAACTGTGTTAATCTAAATGAGTAATCTAATGCAGAAATTGCTCCCTCAACAATTCTTGATGCAATAGTTCTGTCTATTAGAACATTAATTTCATTGATTGAAACTCCTAATATTACTGGAAATGCAGCTATTCCAAACTTTTTAATATACTTATCTTTTATATCTAAGGTCAAATTGGGTCTAAACCCCTCTTTATATACATATGGTACTAATATTGCGGCCTGTGAAACTGTACCAACTAACGTTCCAATAGCTAAAACTAACAAATTTTCACTTATTGCACTTAGAAATATTGCAAATAAAATAATTAAGTTATTTGGTAATGCTACTAGTGCAGGCGCAGCAAATTTATTTTTTACATTTAAATAGCCTCTGTAAACGGCCATCAATACTGAAAAATAAACACCTATTACACTTACTCTTGTAAACATAACCGCTAACTCTAGAGTTTCTCCATTAAACCCTGAAGCAAATACTTTAACTATTGCTTCAGTAAACGTTACACAAAAAAGCACTATTATTGAACAAATAATTAGTAATATATTTAACAAGTTATTAGAAAAGGTAATTCCATATTTTTGTCCCTTTTGTTTTTCAATAAGAGTATATAGTGGAATATAACTCGTTGTAATACTAACAGAGATAAATGCAAAAATTACAGCTGGGATCGTTAGCGATATTAAGTATGCATCACTTACACCGGTAGCACCATAAAAATATGACAATGCAATATCTCTAAGGAAGCCAGAGATTTTAACAATAACTGTTAATACCATAATAACAACTGCGGCTTTACCCAAATTAATTTATTCCTTCCAATTTATAATTATCTTTATTTTATACTTTGACACAACATTAAAAAAATTCTCTTCTCTCTCTTTTTTTAATAATGATTTCTCTTACTATATATGCACCTATAAATATAATAATAAGAGCAGCAATTTTAGGTAATGAAAAAGTCGATACTAGAAAAGATGTATATCCTGCTCTTGGAGTAAACAAAAGCGCCCTAGTCATTAATAGTATTAGTAAAACTATTAATATATTATTTGAATAGAACCAAGATGTGAATTTACTAATTAAAATGCCGTAAATAATACTACCTATTATAATACCAATATAACCAAAATCAGTGTAAAGTTCCGCTATATAACTAGAACCATACCCAATTCCCATTAAATATAACCTTGGCATTATTAGGTAGGAAATAGTATGAGAAAATAAATATCCATTTAAAGCTCTTTCAACAGTTTGTCCTATAAAGATTGGTTGCCCAAATATATAATGGCCAATTATTTTATTATCAAAGAACTCAATAATAGGTCCTATCGAATATAACTTACCTTCTGGAATAGTATCCGCTAGAGTTTTTGCAAATCCAATTACATTAACACTAATCCCTTGTGAATAAAAGAATTCGTATAATGAATTAATTAAGCTTACATTCGTTAATTCAGATCCTGCCCTCAAATAACCAATCATGTTTAGCAGAACCATAATTAAAGGCAATGCAAGTATTGTTGCTATAATTTCTTTTTTTCCTACCCACTTATCTTTTTTTGGTAACCATTTAAATGCACTTTTATATATATTTTCTTTATTATCTTTATTCCTTAAGCAGAAATATATAAATATAATCAATAAATTTAACATGAAACCTGATCTTCTACCAGATAGTAGTGAAAATATTCCTTCGATAATATAAAGTCCTATAGGTAGTACACTTTCTTTTTTCCTTGGTTTAGTCGCCAGAAAAGCAAAAAAAGCAACATCGTACATATTACTTAAAATAATAAAAATCAAAGGCATTTGTGATTGAAACGTAGCGAATGTCTCATAGTACCCTTCTGTATTGGAAACAGAAATTGCTTCATATAGGTACATTAGACGGAAAATTACGGTAAAGTAAAAAAAGTACTTACTAAAAATCCTAAAAGCTTCTAGATAACCGGTTTTATATTTAATTTTTTCTTTAACAGTACTATTTTGACTAAAGAACTTTTGAACAAAATGAAACCCTATAAAAAGAGAAAGTAGACTAATATAAAGAGAGATTAAAATATGATTAACAACTTCGGCATCAAAAAAAGCTAAACCAAACAAGTTAGAATTATTAACATTATAGTTAAAGTATTCACTAACAATAATACGACCTAATAAAAATATGAAAAAAGTTGCATTAAAGGTAATGAATATTATTCTTTCATAGAATTTTTCGAATCCGTACCAAAAATTTTGTAATATTATAATTAATACAGATATAAGTAAAACATATGGGTCAGAAAACAATAATCCTATTATAAAAAGACCCAAAGATAAAATTAATATTAGATTACGTAATACTATCCCCATTTTATTCTCCTCTTGCCTATTTAATATTCATTCCAACAGGCAAAAATTAAGTAGTTCTTAGTGATATGCTCTACATTAACTTTTAATTAAAAGATCCTTTGTAAAAGTACTATATAGCCTCTCTGCATTACACTGTTCATCCCACCGATAAAAAGCTTCTTTACACATGATTTGATACTCATCTTTTGATAAAGTATTAATTTTTATCAAGCTATCTGCAATTTCATACTTTGTACAATCACGTTTTAATAAATAACCAGTAACATTGGGCTCCACAATTTCTTTTGTTCCACCTACATCCGTTGCGATTACAGGAAGCGACTTTGACATTGCTTCCATAATTGAAACTGGGACACCCTCCGATGATGAGATATTTACAAAGACAGTTGTTAAATTACTTTTATACCATTCTAATACCTCATTGTTTTTTATAAACCCTGTAAAATTATATTCATTCTCATCCAATTTTTCTGAAGCTATTTTTTTTATATTCTCAAATTCTGGACCATCACCAATATGTGTCCACTTGAAATTAATATTTTTTTCGCGAAGAATTGCTAGAGCTTCAATC
The DNA here is from genome assembly GCF_029028005.1 of Alkalihalobacterium chitinilyticum. Lineage (GTDB taxonomy): Bacteria > Bacillota > Bacilli > Bacillales > Bacillaceae_F > Alkalihalobacterium > Alkalihalobacterium chitinilyticum. The sequence goes on along the minus strand of NZ_JAOTPO010000021.1, from coordinate 58,389 downwards.
AACAAGTCTAAACGTTTTAATTTCCTAACTACAGAACATGTAACAATATTTAATTTATCATTTGAATTTTGAATATGAGCCTTTTGCTTTTTTGTCCCAAGTCGTTTTACTTCAACTTTATCTTTATATTCTGGGTATTTACTTTTTAAAAAGTCTACTCCGTTTTGTGATACTGGAAAAACACTATCCAGAGAGTGTAATAAAAACTTTCTTTCTGGTAAAAAATTCAATGGATTTACATGTTCATTTATATCATACCCGTGAGCTCGTGATATTGTATAAATCTTCCCCTTTTGAAAATACACTTGCTTTAACTTTACAGCCACTCTAGCCGTTACATAAAACCAATAACTATATATAGTTATCTTTTTGAATTTATCAAATTCTTCTCCTTTTAATTTATCCTTTATAACCGAATAAATATAATTTGACCTACATTCAAAATAAAAGCTAAATGCTCTCTTTAGAATAGAGCTATTTCCATCCTCACCCAACAATGAGTGTTTTTTTCTACTATAAAATGCTCGTTTACTCCCAAACAAAACCATTTTTAATTTACCAATTAGAGAATGACTTACACCACTTTTAATTACTTCTACATTACTAGGAACAGATCGAGTTTGTTTCATGTTATTATCAGCCATTGTTGAAACAACATATATTTTTGAGTATCCATTTGCAAGATAAGGTAACTCAGTTTCTAAATACTCTTCTCCTTTATGAAAAGGATAATAATTGGTTATAAGTATCAAGCAATCATTCACTAAATTCCCTCCTTTTTCTTTTCATTATTCAAATCTATTTATATTCTTCGATCTAATAACAGACACAAATGTCATATATAAAATTTTGATATCCAGTACCAATGACATATTTTCAACGTAGAATATATCATTTTTGACACGTTGTTCCATTGTAGATTTATTTCTTAAAACAGCTTGGTTATAACCAGTAATTCCAGGCTTAACTTCAAATTTTCGAAAGTATTCTTTTGGATATAGATCTTTATTCCCTAATGGACTTGGCCTTGGTCCAACAAAGCTCATATCACCTTTTAATACATTAAGCAATTGAGGAAGTTCATCAATACTAGTCTTCCTTAAGAACCTTCCAATACTTGTTACCCTAGGATCATCTTCAGAATTAAATGTACTCCCATCTTCGTTTCGAATATCTGGTGCATTTACTTTCATAGAACGAAATTTATACATTTTAAATTCTTCCATGTCTTTCCCCAACCTCGGAGCATTGTAGAAAAGAGGCCCTCTATCTTCCAATTTAATTAATATTGCTATCGGAATTATAATTAATAGTAGAAAGGGCAATGCAAGCAAAGAAGTCACCATGTCAAAAAAGCGTTTAATACCATAACGGTACATCATCCAACCCCCTCATCAATTTATATATTTCTGATAGAGCATCAGAAAACGAATAGTCAGGTGTAAAATATAGATATTTCTCTGCCAACATGCTATCCATGTATGAAGAATGTATTCCTTCTTCAGCAGTATGGTCTTTAATCATTATGTTGTTATCATTCCCAAACACTGTATTAATCGCCTCTGCAACCTCATAATTTGTATATGCTTCACCACTCCCAATATTAAAAGTCCCAGAAAGTGAAGGATGTTTCAATGCATATACAACAGCTTTTGCTGCATCTTTTACATAAAGAAATTCTCTCTTTGCTACACTCCTAGTGTTTAGTACAATTTGTTCACGATGATATGCTTGTCTAAAAAAACGGTTAATCATATAATTATTTTTTTCATTAAACCCATATAAGTGAGCAAACCTTAAATTTTTAATGGACATACCTTTTTTTCTTGAATAAATATTCCCTATGTGTTCATTAGCTAACTTACTTACTCCATACATTAACTCAGGTATAGGAACTTGAATTTCTTTCCATGGTAGCCAGTCTTCATTTGAATAGATAGATATTGTAGAGGCATATACAACATTTGATATATTAAGCTCAAGACATGCTTCATATAGATTTTGTGTCATGACTTCATTATCGTGAAATTCAGATATCTTCCCTTGACTTCCTCGTTTAGCAGCAAGGTGCACAACAGCTTCTATGTCAGAAAGTTTTTCTAATAGATCTAACTTAGAGTAATCTGTAAAACGAGCCTCACAATCAACCTCTATTTCACCAATTTCTTTTCTTGACAAAATTATAGGATTTTGGTTTTCTTTTTTTATACTTTCAACTACATACTCACCTAAAAATCCAGTACCACCAGTTATAGCTATTTTCATCATAAACCTCACCTTTTTATCATGGCTTTAATATAACATCTATTTAAATTATTTATATAAGGGACTTTTGTTAAATGCTTATGAAGTAAAGAATTTTGTATTGTTATTGTTTTTAGATAGTTTTCAACGTAATTTATACAATTCTCAGTTAGAGTTGAACTTTTGCAAATTTTTGTTGAGTATAAATCAGATTGATCTCCCGTTAAAATAATTTACATTACTGAACCCAAATACTTCTTTGAGATATCTAACGTTAAACTGCACTCCTGTGACTAAAGATTTCTACTAAAGTTTCGAAAGAATAGTCAGTATAACGTTGTAAATCGTTTGTTTCTTAACCTTATACATCTTCTGGTATAGAGAAAGAGAACTAAAAGTAGTCTATACATTTTTTCTGACCCAAAGGCTTCATTGGTTTATCCCGATAATTATAAATATTGACAGCTTCTGCTCCTATCCGTAGGTTTGTTCATACAGGCTCAAAATTATAGCCGCAAGCCTCATTCGAATAAAACAATTTTCTATGAATAAAAGGGAAAGCACTATCATCATTGAGATTAACTGAATAATCTAGGCTACTCTTCAGCTTTAATATGATACTTTTAGATGGGGTAAAATCAGAAAGTGAAAATTACAATCTTAAGCAAAGTTATAATCGAAATTAATAATTTAAGATACCTATAAATAGTAGAGATATACTCTATAATTCTATTAATAGCAGGAAGCAAGAAACTATTACTCGTAAGTTAAAAACCATAAAGAGATTTCTCGAAAAAGGACAGATACAATTGCGTTAAGAATTTCTATTAAAACAGTGGATAGTTTCTATATGATATCTCTTGTAGGTCAAACAGGCTTCTTTATACGGAATTTTCTTCAGTCAATAGTTTGGAGTGGATCAAATTAGAACAGTGGAACGAAGTAATGGGGAAACGTCTAAATATACTTCAATTGACATTTCAAAAAGCGTGAGCTTTGATTTTTTTCTTAGCCATTTCCCATAGTCACTATTCCTGTTTATCTTTGGATTTACGACCACGTTTTTTTCTTATTTAGCATTCTCTTTTTTAGGGAAACTTGTAAGGGCCCTCACATTTATTGCATCAATGGCTAGGGTATCACCGTAAAGTGACCCACTAGCAAAACTCATTAAGGAGCTACTCCTTGTATGCGTGATGAAAGCCTTACGTAACTTAGGAATAATACGAAACTCTTTTTATAATAAATTTATACTTTATATATAAAATAACCAATTTTATCAAATTGACCATTTACAGGCCGGATATTTTCTCCTTGCTTATAGTAATTAAAGTTATATATTGAATTCTGAATTTCTTTTTGATATGGTAAGTAATTTGCATCTGTATTAGGCTGCTGACAAATAAACTCCAGTATATATCCACACTTTACTTCTTCTCTTTGTTTGCTTAGTTCTGAAATATCGTTGTTTATTAAATGTTCAAAGGTAAGCTTTAATAAATTTACACCAGTATAATAATTTAAAATATTCCACATATGGCATCCGTCTAGTCGTGGTGTTATTTCAATTATATAGGGCTGCTCTTGTTCTAATTTCATTTGTGCGTAAACCGGGCCGTTATAAATACCTAATTTTTTACTAGCCGACTCAATAATATTTTTTAATTCTAACGAAGTTTCTGTAGTAAGATTTACTGTTGGAACAACATGCTTATGAACTAATCCTGTATATTCAGACCAAGTTTCTCGGTCAGAGGGAATTAAGAAAATAACTTCTCCATTTACAATGTAACTATTTACGGATAATTCCGGTCCAGAAATATATTGTTCTAATATAACTAATCCTGAACGTGAATACTTTTTAGCTTCATAGAAACTGCCTAAATATTCTTCAGAATTATTAATTAACCTTACTCCTCTTTGGCCTTGTGAATCAGCTGGCTTAAGAATGAATGGGTATTCTAACTCTATTTCTTCTTCCGAACTATTAACTACTTGAAATTTCACATTGCCTTTAAAATCATTACCTAGAGTTGTTCTCATTAAATTTTTATTATTACAAATTCTTGCAGTTTGTTCTGATACAAAGTGAGGCATATTCAGCCGCTCGCTGATTTGAGATGAAACAGGGATAGCTAAATCTGAACCTACTGAATAAACTAATGAAATATCGTTTTCAACTATATAATTAACTACTGACTGAACATCTAAAATATTTATTTCTTTAAAATGATCAGCTACATCTGCACCAGGTCCATCATTTGCCATAGCACAAGCGTAAGTTTCATAACCTAATTTTTTTAACTCTACTATTGCATCCATTTGTACAGAAGCAACACCTAAAATTAATATTTTGCGTTTCATTAATTATACCCTCCAACAATATTCACGGATTTTACCAAGTTAGAAATTATATACTCCACTTCAACATCAGTTAACAAAGTATTAAGTGGAAGCGTAACTTCATTAACATACTGTTTATATGCATTGGGGAAGTTTACCATATCAAATCCTAAATTTTTATAAGCAGTAAACATCGGCAACGGTTTATAGTGTACATTACATGCTACTCCAACCTCAGCCATCTTTACAATAATCTCATTTCTCTCTTTTTCACTAAACCCTGGTATTCTTATTAAATAAAGATGTCCTGAGGAGCGGAAGTCATCACCGTAATGTTGCAATCTTTCAAAACCTAATGGCACTAAAGCTCTATCGTACATTTCAATAATTTCTCGACGTCTACCCATCAATTCTTCATATCTGTTTAACTGAATTAAACCAATTCCAGCCATAACATCGGTCATATTACACTTATAAGCAGGATAAACGATGTCATATTCCCACGCACCTATTTGTGTTTTTGCTAGTGCATCTTTTGACTGCCCGTGTAAACTATACAACATGAACTGTTGGTATAACCAGTCCTCATCTAAACCTTCAATACTTCGCCAAACAACAGACCCACCCTCTGCCGTCGTCAAATTCTTCACTGCATGAAAAGAAAAGCAAGTGAAATCTGCTACTTGTCCACATCTTAATCCTTTTCTTTCAGCACCAAAAGCATGCGCTGCATCCGTCATTACAATTACTCTACTATATAACTTTTGAAAGTCATTGTTTGCCTCAAATAGATGTTTTTTACTTTCAACTACTTTATAGATTGCATCATAATCACACATTTTCCCTGCGATATCTACAGGAATAATAGCTTTTGTTTTTTCAGTAATTGCATCAGACAGTTTTTCATAATCCATTTCAAAAGAATTAGGTGCTGTATCAACTAATACAATTTTTGCACCAACGTGATCTATTACCGAAGCAGAAGCTGTATAAGTATAAGATGAAGTAATTACCTCATCTCCTGGGCCAATCCCTAGTATACGGAGAGTAAGTTCCATTGCTGCTGTAGCAGAATTTAAACAAACAGCCTTATTTGTGCCAACAAATTCTGCTATTTTGGTTTCAAACTCTTTCGTTCTAGGACCTGTTGTAATCCAACCTGACTTCATTGTTTTTACAACTTCCTCAATTTCAGCATCAGTAATATCAGGGGGAGAAAACGGTATATTTCTTAACTTTGTTTCATTCATTTTAATAATCCTCGCTTTATATTTTTACGTGTAATTAAATAAACAATATACACTTGAAAACTATTTATTATTATGTTTTTAAGAAGCGTCACCTCACTGCACTTAAGACTTGTAAGTCTCTCTTCCTAAAATTCGCTATATCAAGCAACTCTTCACGAAGCATCTCCTTAGGCATCTTCTCAAATTCACTAATAAACTGCTCCGCCACATTAATATTCACCATCGGCGTCTTCCCTCTATAGATCTTCGGATAAACCTGCTCATCGTGCACTTCATCCTCACCAAGCAGCTCCTCAAACATCTTCTCTCCAGGGCGCATGCCTGTAAAATGAATTGGAATTTCAGTTTCAGTATAACCTGAAAGTTTAATAAGGTTTTTAGCTAAATCTACTATCTTAACTGGCTCACCCATATCAAGGACAAACACCTCTCCACCTCTAGCAAGCGCACCGGCTTGTAACACAAGTCTTGACGCTTCTGGGATCGTCATAAAGTAACGAACCATTTCCGGATGTGTAACCGTTACTGGGCCACCACTTAAGATTTGCTCTTTAAATAGAGGTATTACACTCCCGCGACTTCCAAGTACATTACCAAAGCGAACAGCTACAAACCGTGTGTCACTAATCATGTCCATATGCTGAATGATCATTTCGGCAATTCGTTTCGTTGAGCCCATGACACTCGTTGGGTTAACGGCTTTATCGGTTGAAATCATGACGAATGTATTAACTCCCGCATCACTTGCCGCTTCAGCGACATTTTTCGTGCCAATGACATTGTTCTTCACCGCTTCTTCTGGGTTGCGTTCCATTAGCGGCACATGCTTATGCGCAGCCGCGTGAAAGATGACATGTGGTTTACGTTTGTTCATAATCGCAAACATCTTTTCATGGTCTTGAACATCCGCAATTTCAGTATCTAATTGAAGGGCTGGATGATTTCTTCTTAATTCCATTTCAATGGAATAAATGCTGTTCTCCCCGTGTCCTAATAAGATCAATTCTTTCGGCTCAAAGTTCACAAGTTGTCGGCAAACTTCGGAACCGATTGAACCACCCGCACCTGTAACGAGGATTGTCTGTCCTTTAATAAAGTTTTCAATACCGGCAATATCCAGTTCTACTGGTTCACGACCTAATAAGTCCTCTACTTGCACATCTCGGAACTGGTTGACGGATATTTTTCCGACCATAATATCTTCAATCTTTGGCATGATTTGTGTTTTTGCTTTTGTTTTCGCACATTCATTAAAAATGTGGTTAAGTTCTTCTTTACTAAGTGAAGGGATCGCGATAATAATGTGTTCAATTTTCTTAGCCTCGACCACTTTTTCGATCTTGTCTACTCCGCCTACAACAGGTAGCCCCATTATTTCTAAATGATGCTTTGTTACGTCATCGTCAATAAATGCAACCGGATTTAACTCAACTTCTTCATTATGCTGAAGCTGCCTAACGACCATCGTTCCCGCTGATCCTGCACCGATAATAAGTGTTCGTTTCATACCAGTACTTGGCTTAATGTATGTATCTCGGTACATACGCCATGAAAAACGGGAACCACCGATAAACAAGATGTGCATCATCCATGTAATCGCTAATGCACGAAAATAGATGTCCTGAAACAGAACGAGTTGTACACCCCCCGTTATAATAATCGAAAAAGTTACCGCCTTTCCGATGGCTACTAGCTCATTAATACTTGCATATTCCCAAGCTTTTTTGTAGAGCTTATAATAATAAGCAAATAGATGATGACTTAATAGCAGCGCCACAGAACTAACAATAAGTAACATTGAGAATGTATTTCCCGTTGGTAATAATAAAAAGTAACTAATAAAAATACATGATAAAACAATTACAGAGTCGACTAGCATTAAGCCTAATAATCGTTTCTGGTAACTCATTTTCTTACCCCTTCCTCAGTAGATCGTTCAAATGGATAAAGCCTTAAGCTATACATCTTTCCTAATACAAAAGAAACATAGCTTAAGGCTCAATATAGTAGTTATGAAAGCGTTTTAACTGCTGTTTAATTTTAAAATTTTTATTGTAAATATAAAATGAGGCATTTAACCTCACCTCACACCATACCATCGGTGACAATGCACCTAAGGGTTCAGTATATTGAACCCCACAGCATGATCGAGTGCCTCCATCGATAACGGCAAGGAGACATTGCCTAATAGATATGATCAACAGGTCGCCTTGCTCGACCTATTTTCTAGTTGTTTTCTTCTATCTATGGCTGTTTTAATGAGTTGATGGATCGCCTCGAGATCTTCAAGAGGTGCATCCTGCTTGATATAACGAACGGTTTTATTTATGGTCTTTGGAAAATCGGATACTTTCTTCATAACCATCACCTAACTTAAAAGATCCCTAAGAACTTCTTCTTTTTAATTCGTTCCGGAGGTTCTACTGCTACATGAAGTCCGTTCACTACAAGATCGGCATTTTCATGAAACTGATAAACCATATCCGTTCCAAAGTTTTTTTCTAATTCGGCAAATGCTTCTCGCATTCGAAATGGTCGTTTACTTAAGCCATGTGCATCCGACGCTAGAAAGTGTGTTAAATTAAAATCAACAAGGTCTTCAGTAAATTTTTTAATTTTCTTGCCAAAATGCCCTGTTAAACTCGAGGCGGTAATCTGTGTTAACACACCACTATTGACAAAATCATATAAGATGTCTGGTGACTCTATGATCTTACTATTTCGCTCAGGGTGAACAATTATCGGTGTTAACCCCGCCATTTGAATATCATAGAATAGTTGCTTCGCATATCGCGGGACACTATTGGACGAAAATTCAACAAACACATATTTGTTGCTTTCCGCTAAAGGAAGAATGTCGCCTTTATGATAGTCTTCTACAAGTTCCCCATAAATACGACATTCTTGTCCAGGTAATATATTTAAATCAAGTTCTAATGTACGAACTTCCTCATTCAATTGCTGAACGGCTTCTAGTATCGAGTCTTTTTTGTTTATATAAGAGCTGTTCATGTGATGCGGAGTAGCAATGATCGTCGTAATACCTTCTTGTATCGCTTGTTCAACCATTTTAATACTCTCAGTCATATGACTTGGCCCATCATCTACATTCGGTAAGATATGACAATGGATATCAATCACTTTACTCACCTCTTCTGTAAATCCTTTACCATATTATCATAGATTTCGACAATTAGGTATAAGTTTTTATTGCATTTACATCAACTACCATAATAATAGTAGTTTTGTCCCTCTTTTTGATCTTTCCCATTTAGGACCACACCTAAAATTTTCGCTTTTGCAGCCATTAACATGTCTTTCGCCTTAACCGCTTGTTCTCGGTCTGTCTTTCCGCTTCCGACGACTAAAATCGTTCCATCGGTATAATTCGATAAAATTTGCGCATCCGTAACAGCCATAAGCGGTGGCGAGTCAATAATGACAATATCAAACTTCTCTGCTACAGCCTCTAAGAATAACGTCATTCCGCGTGAGCTTAGCAACTCTGCCGGATTTGGCGGGATCGGTCCGCTTGGCAACATAAAAAGATTGTTAACCTTTGTTACTTGAACCGCTTCTTCTGCTGTGTGCTGTTTTGTAAGCAGGCTAGTTAAACCGGCAATATTTGGTACGCCAAATGTATAGTGGGCCGTTGGTTTTCGTAAGTCCGAGTCAATCATCAACACTTTATTTCCTTGCTGCGCCATAACGACTGCCAGGTTGGCCGCTGTCGTTGACTTTCCTTCTCCTGGTCCAGCCGATGTCACAAGAATGGTTTTGACTTTCTCATCTACCGAAGCAAATTCAATATTCGTCCGGATCGTGCGGTATTGTTCCGAAATGGGTGATTTCGGGTCTTCCTGCGTAATTAATTTTCGTTTATTATCTTTTACTTGTTTATTACGAGCCATTTTGTCCTCCTACTTAAGAAGCTTTCCGTCTGTTTTTCTTTACTGTTCCTGTCATTTCCATCTGTGACACCACGCCGATAACAGGCAAACCAAGTAAACTCTCAATATCTTGTTCTGTTTTCACTGTCGTATCTAAGTATTCTAATAAGAATGCTAGTCCAACAGCAGCCATTAAGCCTACAACAAACGCAACGGCCATATTTAATGTTGGGTTCGGCTTTACAGGACTCGGATTGTCCGAAATTTGCGCGACTGATAAAATACTGACATTATCGACATTCATAATATTCACAATTTCACGTTGAAACACAGTTGCAATCGTATTGGCAATTTGTGCAGCCATTGCTGGGTCTTCATGTTGTACCGTAATCTCGACCACTTGGGAATTTTGTGCACTACCAACCGTTACGCTATTGTTTAATGCTCTTACTGATATATTTAAGTTAAGTTCATCAATTACCTTTTCAAGGATGACCGGACTTTTCATAATGACATTATACGTATTGATCAACTCAAGGTTGGTTCTGAGATCGGCTTGACTTAAGTTTTGCATATCTGGTTTTGATTGGTTAACTAGAATTTGTGTTGATGATTGATAGATCGGGGTTAAGAATAAGTAACTCACTAATCCACTGACTACTACAGCAATTAGCGGGAGTATAATAAGTAATTTGATTCTTTTTCTTAATGTCGTAAATAGTTCTTTTAAGCTAATTGTCTCTTCCATCTTTTCCTCCTAAATAGTAAGAAGCTTATAAAATTGTTAATTTCAACAAATAATCACAAAGAGAATTATAGCACAAAAGGTCTAGATTTGAAGATAAAAATCGAGATTAGTAAATTTTTATAGATGATTCTAATATTTGTGAGTTAAAGGTATGAAAATTCAGATTGCGAAAATAAGAATTTCCTACTATAATTAATCTGCTAGTCTATCAAAAAATGTAAAAAAACATAGAAAGAGGCACAATCTTATGAAGAAAATTCTTATCATTGCTTCTATTATTATAGGTATTGTTGGCTTATCAGTTGTCGGATACGGGTTCTACCTATTTAAAACGGTAAAAGATACTGCATCTGAAATGCATGAACCGATTGAACGTGAAAAGACACGGTTAGTCGATTTCGACTCGAGAGAACCGCTTTCCTTCTTATTAACAGGAGTTGACTCCAGCGGCGATGAAATCAAAGGCCGTTCAGATACGATCATTGTCATGACTGTTAACCCTAATGAGAAATCGGTGAAAATGTTGAGTATTCCTAGGGATACTCGAACGGAAATTATCGGTCGCGGTACACAAGATAAAATTAATCACGCGTATGCTTTTGGTGGCGTTAGTATGACAATGGATACAGTTGAGAACTTTCTAGGCATTCCAATTGACCACTATATTAGTGTAAACATGGAAGGGTTTAAGGATATTGTTGACGCTGTCGGTGGAGTTAAAGTAGAAAATACCTTTTCCTTTAATTATGAAGGGTTTAACTTCCCACAGGGTGAACTATTCTTAAACGGTGAAAAAGCACTGGCTTATTCACGAATGCGCTACGACGATCCACGTGGGGATTTTGGCCGAAATGATCGCCAGCGTCAAGTCATTCACGGGATTATTCAAGAAGGAGCACAAATTAGTTCCATTACTAGACTTGATGATATGTTAAGAGCCATAGGGAACAGCGTAAAGACTGATTTAGATTTTGATGCTATGAATAAAATTCAATCGAAGTACCGGGAAGCTCGCCACAGTGTTGAAGAAATACAAATTACTGGTTCAGGTACCCGAATAAACGGTATTTATTATTTAATAGTTCCAGATGAAGAAATTGCTCGAGTAAGCAACGAGTTAAAAGAACACTTAGAGATTAATTAACTAACTTAGGATCGTTTGATGTACTAGACGAGGTTGACTACAGGTCAGCCTCGTTTTTTGTTTGAGCTGTTGGACTTTTATACTTTTATGTAAAATGTCAAAAAAACTATAAACATTTATTATGAAAACATGAGAATACTAGACAATACTAAACTTGCTTGTGCATATTGTAAGTAATGACAATCTTTTCATATGAAGTTATTTTTTAAAAATATTGATATATCACTTTACGACAAATTTCTTCTCTTATACAATAGATAGATGTAATGTTATTTAAAACTCTTATCCTGAAATGGGGAAATCATATAATGTCTAAATTAGCTTCCCGCACTCAAAAGCGGAAAAAGAAAGGTAAAAAAGTCCTACTGCTTATTTCGCTTATTTCCGTTTTACTTTTAGTTGGATGCGCTACCTATGTTACATTGAAAATCGCAAATGTGACCTCGAATGTTCAAGTGGCATTAGATCGAGGGGATAAATCGGAAAAACGTGTAGAAGCCGTTGACCCGAGTAAAGATAATATATCCATCCTATTATTAGGTGAGGACCGACGTCCAGATGAGCCAATTTCACGAACCGATGCTATTATGGTGGCTACATTTAATAAAAGTGATAACTCGATTATCTTAACGAATATTCCTCGTGATACGAGAGTGAACATCGCCGGAAGAGATCGAATGGATAAAATTAACCATGCTCATGCTTTTGGTGGCGTTAATATGATTATTGATTCAGTAGAACAATTCTTAGATATACCGATTGATTATTTCATCCGCGTTGACTTCCAAGCCTTTATTGCTATCGTAGACGCAATTGGAGGAATTGAAGTTGAAGTACCTTTTGATTTTACAGAAAGAGGTACTGATCGAGTGTGGTATGAATTCTATGAAGGTATGCAGCACTTAAATGGTGAAGAAGCTCTTGCTTATACGCGTATGAGAAAACAAGATCCTCGCGGTGATATCGGACGAGGACAAAGACAACAGCAAGTGATGCAAGCGATCATAGAAAAGAGTGCCTCGATCCAATCGATTGCGCGATTTGACGATGTGCTAGAAGCGATTGCTGATAATATCAGCTTGAACCTTTCTTTTGGAAATATGGTGGCATTACATTCGTATGCCTCATCTTTAAATAGTATTGAACAGTTGCAAATCAAAGGTAACAACTCAACGATTAACGGAGTTTACTACTATGAACCTGTACCCGAATCAGTAGTTGAGATCTCAACACGCCTGCAGGAGCACCTAGGATTAATTGAACCACAACCAGTGTATGGGGTAGAACCAAGTACTGATGGAACAGGAACGACTCAAGTAGAGACAGAAACAGAACCAGCAACACTTCCGACGAATTAGTGCTTTATAGAAGATCGCGACCGCCAATCAGGATAATGATTTGGCGGTTTTGTTTTTTGTTCGATGTGGATAAGCTTTCTTTATTGTTATTTTGATACTAAGTTGTTCAATTTATTAACTGCTTGGGTGTTATTGTGCTTTCTATGGTTACCAATTTTGCACTTATTTCATCAGCTCTGGCCTCATTCTGGATGTATGATTACCTTTTCCACCGTTTACGCTGACGCTCGGGCTTCATTCCGGACCTATGATTACCTCTTCCACCGGTTCCGCTGGCGATCGAGTCTCATTCCGGCTCTATGGTTACCTCTTCTGCCGGCTACGCTGGCGTTCCGGACTCATTGCCACCCTATGATTACCTCTTCTGACGGTTACGCTGGCGCTCCGGCCTCATTCTGGCTCTATGATTACCTCTTCCGCTGTTTACGCTGACGCTCCGGCCTTATTCCGGACCTATGATTACCTCTTCCGACGGTTACGCTGACGCTCCGGCCTCATTCTGGCTCTATGGTTACCTCTTCCGACGGTTACGCTGGCGCTCCGGCCTCATTCTGGCTCTATGGTTACCTCTTCCGACGTTTGCGCTGGCGCTCCGGCCTCATTCTGGCTCTATGATTACCTCTTCCGACGGTTACGCTGGCGCTCCGGCCTCATTTCCGCTCTATGATTACCTCTTCCGACGTTTGCGCTGGCGCTCGAGCCTCATTTCCGCTCTATGATTATCTCTTCCGACGTTTACGCTGACGCTCCGGCCTCATTCTGGACCTATGGTTACCTCTTCCGACGTTTACCCTAACGCTCGGGCCTCATTCCGGACCTATGAATACCTCTTCCGCCCGCCAATTACGGTGACGCTCATGTATATTCTCTCGCTTTAGTTCCGCTTTCCACACTTTATCAACTGCACGGCACTATTTACCTCTACTACTCCTATGTAATTCGTTAAACGATTTATTTTTTATCCATCATCCCTAACCGCTTGACTGCATCTATCACAGGGCGGCGGCTCTTGCCAAATAAACCGATGAACTCGGCATACAGCTGAATTGTAATCAGCATAAGACCAATGATGATCAGCGCCGTCCAAATGGTGACATTCGTAAAGATCATCGCTAAGCCACTAAAGAACAAACTCAGCCCGTAAACAATCATAACCGTCGTTCGATGACTATAACCCATCGCGAGCAGACAATGGTGAATATGCTCTTTATCGGGGCTTGTAATTTTTTTCTTATTTAACACACGCCGTATCATTGCAAAGACTGTATCTGAGATAGGCACTGCCAAAATGATTACTGGAACGATCAAACTGAACATCGTCACACTTTTAAACAAACCTAATATCGAGATGACTGCAATAGAGTACCCTAAAAATAACGATCCCGTATCACCCATAAAGATCTTTGCCGGGTAAAAATTAAACAATAAAAACCCTAGCGTACTTCCGATTAAGACAACCGATAAAGTAATAATCATCAAGTGCTGCGAAAATGAGTCAATGATAGCCATCATTAATATGGTACTTAATGCAATCGTTACGACTCCTCCAGCAAGCCCATCCAAACCGTCTATTAGATTAATGGAGTTTGTTATACCAACAATCCACAATACCGTAATTAAATACGTAAAAATACCAAATTCAAATTGACCACTTAGAGGCAAAGTAATAAACGGAATGGTAATGCCGGAACCGACCACAACGAGTGCTGCCGCAATCTGGGCACTGAACTTAGCCTTCGCATCAAGCACATACCTATCATCGATTAACCCCGTAATAATAATGATTAGCGCACCTAACCCAATACCAAATAAGTAATCACTTTCTGGACGAATGACAATCAGCCCTGCAATCGCCCCAAGAATTATTGAAACCCCACCTAATCGGGGCATTTCCTTTTTATGAATTTTTCGGTGATTAATTTGGTCGACAAAACCGTATCGTTTTGCAAACTTTATCACAAATGGCATGGAGCCGACGGATACGAGTAAAGATACGAAAAAGGCCACGACATATATAGATGGGCTCGTCATACTTTCACCTACTTCTACAAAATCTTCTTCAAAATTGTACACACGTTCAGGAATTTCTAATCAATATTTATTTTATTATTAACTGTTTCGACATTTTTCATAGCCTTCTTTTCTGATTTGATTAATGAATTTTTTTACAATAGGAAAGACTATTTTAAAGAATAAAAAAAGACTATCCTTTGCTTACTATTCACTTCTTAGGTGAACGGTAAACTTGGATAGTCCTGAAATTTACTTTTTATTATTTCAATAATTGACGTAAATACGCTTCTACATCTTCGCTTAAATCATCACGGCGTAAAGCAAAATCTACAGTCGCTTTGACAAAACCTAGCTTGTCTCCGACATCGTAACGCTTCCCGTCAAAATGATAAGCTAATACTGCTTGTGATTGATTTAATTGGTTGATTGCATCTGTTAGTTGAATTTCTCCGCCAGCGCCTGGTTCTAAATGTTTTAGAATAGCAAAAATCTCCGGACGCAGGACATAACGACCCATAATCGCATAATTCGAAGGCGCCTCTTCAACTTTTGGCTTTTCGACTAAACCATTTACTTGCATCGTCCCTGGTTCGATCTCAGTACTTTTCGGATTAATTATCCCATACTTCGATACATCTTGATCCGGAACTTGTTGAACCCCAATAACAGAAGAACTGTAATGGTTGAACACATCGATCAGCTGCTTTAAGCAAGGTACTTCTGACTCGACGATGTCATCGCCAAGCATAACCGCAAATGGCTCATCGCCCACAAAGCTGCTTGCACAAGCAATCGCATGTCCTAATCCTTTTGGTTCTTTTTGGCGGATGTAGTGGATGTTCGCTAAGTTTGAGATTCCTTGAATTTCTTCTAATAACTCAAACTTTTCTTTTGCAGCCAGGGTTTCTTCGAGTTCATATGATTTATCAAAATGGTCTTCAATCGCACGCTTGCCACGTCCAGTTACAATAATAATATCTTCAATCCCCGATTGGATCGCTTCTTCTACAATATATTGTATCGTTGGTTTATCAACAATCGGCAGCATTTCTTTCGGCTGCGCCTTCGTTGCTGGTAAAAAACGAGTACCCAGTCCAGCTGCTGGGATAATGGCTTTTCTGACTTTCATTGTATACTCCCTCCCGTAATTTATTCTTATCACTATGTATAAATAATTATAAGTAATCGAATTAAAGCAAAATCTTAGCTACTAAAGATCAGTTGATTATGTCAATGGTGGGAGCCTATTTCATTTCATCTCGGTTTAAATTCTAAGCATATCCCTACCCAATTTACACAAACCTCATCGTATTCCTTTACGCAAATGCTCTTCTAACTCGCTGAAAAATACGAGATAAATCACCAGTTCCTATTATAACGGAAAAAAATTAGAAACTTAAATATTTACAAGAAATTAAATAATGTTTCTCAAATGTTTTGAGATTCTGTCTCTGTTGGTTATCATAACTTTTTAAATGTAAGGCTTTATGCAATACGTATAAAAAGAAGGTTAGAATTCTAACCTTCTCAATATTTCTATAGGCCTTTTATTGCGTCCAATCCTCGATCTTAGCAAATGTTTCATCATCAACAATTCCATTTACTATGAGACCGTGGTCCTCTTGAAACTCACGTACTCGTTGAGCTGTGAATGATCCATACATCGGATTGATGTTCATCCCGCCATAGCCTATAATCGTTAATTGTTCCTTCAATTCAATGGTACTTTCATGTCGTTTACCAGTTTGAAATGGACTCGATAAGATTTCGTCAATTTTTGTTAGTGTAGCTATATCCCCTCTGCCAGTAACCTCTAAGCCATAGTAAGCTTGAAGCTCCCTCACTCTTTGGGCGGTAAATGAACCATATACTCTGTTTAAATTCATACCACCAAAGCCTAGTCGCGTAATATCCCTTTTAAAGGGGATCACACTATCATGTACACTTCCTACCTGAAATATGGTCGGCAAAACCTTAGTCATCATATCTAGTGTTTTTTCGTCAGCAATTCCATGAGATTTTAGTCCATGATTAGCTTGAAATTGACTAACTCGTAAAGCTGTAAATGATCCATACATGTCATTTAAATTCATACCACCTAGGCCTAACCATTGAAGCTTTTTCTTTAAGAAGATCGTATCTTTATGTCTAACGCCATCCTGGAAAGGACTAGATAAGATCTCATCGAGCTTTTCTATTGTGCGACTATCTGTTATTCCATTAGCTGGGAGTCCATAGTACTCTTGAAATTGACGTACCCGTTGAGCTGTAAAAGAACCATAGGTCGCATTTACACTCATTCCACCAAAATCTAATCGAATGAGCTTCCTCTTTAAGTCAATAACACTTTCATGTACGTCCCCTACTTGTAAGACGAAATTAGGCAACTTAGAGTAAAGCTCATCAATCTTTGCTAAAGTCATTTCATCTGCAATTCCATGGGATTTAAGACCATGATCTGCTTGAAATTGTCTTACTCTTAATGCAGTGAAAGATCCATACATGTCATTTAAATTCATGCCACCATAGCCTAGCGAATTTAACTTTTGCTTTAGCTCAACAGTGCCTGCATATCGAACTCCCTCTTGATATGGCGTTGATAGAATTTGATCCAGTTTATCGAATATTTTTTGATCAGTTACACCATTAGCCCGAAGCCCGTAATAAGCTTGGAATTCGCTAACCCTCTGTGCCGTAAAGGAACCATAGACTGCATTCACATTCATGCCGCCAAATCCTAGACGTATTAGCTTATGTTTTAATTCAATGACACGGTCATCCACATCTCCTACTCGAAGCTTAAATTCTTGCTGGTCTTCTTCCAGAAAAGGAGCTTGGACTATTCCATATCCAAAATGTTCATCTCTACCTTGTTGTCCTATATCGACAGCCATATCTTGTAGCATCTTTCGATATTGAGCAGCTGTTAGATTGGGATGGGCTTCTTTTAGTAAGGCCAACACGCCTGTTGCAAATGCGGTTGCGATTGATGTCCCGTTTGATCTGGTGTATCCGTTGTTCAATGATGTACTGTAGATATTAACACCAGGGGCTGTCACCTCTATAGCTGGTCCACTTGCAGAAAAGGACCCGCGACTTTCGTTTATATCGATAGCTGATACTGCAATAACTGAATTATATCTAGCAGGGAACTCAACCGTATCTCCAGTGCCCGTTCCTTCATTTCCAGCAGCCGCTACAACAAGAATACCTTGGCTTTCCGCTTTGTCGACTGCTTGCTTAAAGCTATTTAGGTGTTGCTTTGTTCCTAAACTTAAATTAATGATATCCATACTATTGGCAATGGCCCAGTCAATACCTGAAATGATATCAGATACAAACCCATTTCCATCTGCACGCAAAACTTTAACAGCATATAACTGTGCATCAGGTGCTACTCCAATTGTTCCTAAGCCGTTATCTCTTGCACCGATGATACCAGCTACATGAGTCCCATGGCCATTATCATCTTGATATGCGCTTGTATTCGTTGATGTAAAAGATTTCCCACCGGCTATTACAAGATCACGGTGATTAGCAATCCCAGTATCTAGTACTGCAATTTTTACACCTTTACCTGTGTAATCGGACTGCCAAGCTAAGGGAGCCTTGACTTTCTCCATTCCCCAATCAACCGTTTGTGTATTGATCCATACAGGTTGATCGAATTCAACCATTAGAACGTCTTCGTGGTTTTCGAGTTCAGTAATGGCATCTAAAGGAAGTTCTACTTTAGCTGTAGTCAACTGTTCAAATGTATTTAATACTTCACCATCTAAATCAGTAATAAGATCCTCAATGATCTCATCCTTAAATACTACAATTAACTTCTCTGGTTCATCAATTGTTGTCGCAAATGCGGGATGAAGAGAAGATAATACTAATACCCATAAAACTAAAAAGATAGAGACCTTTTTCATCTTTCACCTCTACTGTTCTCAAAATATATGAAAATAAGTAATTTCTATTAATTTAATTTAAAACTACCTAATCATAATATAGATGATTTCTTATAAAAGATAAACTGGTAATTAGTATCGCAAGTGACAAATTTACTACTATTGTCAAACTGTATTTTTGTTATAATAGCGAGCAAAGAAAAGAAGACTAGCATCACTAGCCTTCTCTACTATCTATTTATTATCTTACTTCTTTACTAGCACTTACGAAAGCCTTCGCACTTTGTGGCTCTTGAACCTCTCCACCTTCTGCTTTCGCTTTGTTAATGACAACTAAGATTGTACGCATTAATATAACCATGTCTAGCCATAAAGAATAATTACGAATATAATGCAGGTCAAATTTTAATTTGTCGTTCATTTCGGTTGTGTAGTTCCCCATCACTTGAGCGTAGCCTGTAATCCCAGGCTTTACAGCACAACGTGTTTTGAACCAAATGTTTTGTCTTTGGAAGTTTTCAGCGAAGAAATATCGCTCTGGTCGCGGACCAACAATCGACATCTCTCCTTTTAACACATTAATCAATTGCGGTAACTCATCAATGCGTGTTTTTCTAATAAAGTCTCCCACTTTTGTTATTCGATCATCATCACTTTTTGCAAGCGTAGGGCCTGTATCTTTTTCTGCATTTTCTTTCATCGAACGAAACTTCAAGATGTTAAATGGCTTGTTATTTTTACCTAGACGCTCTTGCTTGAAGAAAATACTTCCACCATCTTCAATTTTGATCGCAATCGCAGTCATTAGCATAACCGGCAATGTTAACGCCAATAATATTACAGATGTTGTAAGATCAAAAATTCGTTTCGCTACTAAATAGCCACCGTTAATGTAGAACGGCTTGACTTGAAGCAACATCGTGTCGTCTAACGTTGTAATTGTGGATTTCATTAATAATAATTCACTAACTGTCGGTAACACATATGCGATTTTATTTTTCTTGAAAGCTAAATATAGCACTTCATTCTTCACTTTTGTACTAACTGATGAACTGACAAAGACCGCATCATAGTCGGCAATTCTCTTTTTTATTTCTTGGTACGGTGTTTTATGGTCGATGAAATCAACTTGTTCTTGCTTTTTAACTAGCTTCTTTATGTTTCCTTTAATCGTTTCATACTCGCTGTGGCAGCCGATGATAACGGCCTTTCCTTTCGTGAGCTGGTTAAATTTAATTACAAGCCCTTTCCAAGCGTATAAGAAGACAAAGATAAAAAAGTGAGACAAGAATAATACTGACCTCGGTAAAGAGAACTCACGGAATAAGAATGAGATCGCGATCGTAATGACAAAAAAGAACGCTGATGTCACAACGAGTTTACGTGTTAAATCCCACATGTCATATTCGACGAGACGATCTAGTTCAAAGACGACAATAAAAAAGACTCCCATAAGTAAGATCCATGGTAGTAAGTTCACAAACGAATCAATGTTTCGTTGTACAATCGGTGTATAGTTAGATGCAATTTTAAATGCAGCGACATACGCAACAAAAATAAGAATTAAATCGACGAATACAATGGAAAACCTCAATAATCGATTCGGATTTATATTTGGCATTTTTATAATCTCCTATAGTTGTATTCTACTAGGTGTTAGTTTACCATATTCAAACCAAGTTTCAAAGGTATATTATATGTAACAATTTGTGAATTGAACAGAATTCAGGTGAATTATTGGGACATTTTTTTATAATTGGAATGGAATAACTTTTACAAAATAATAATATTTAGAGGCTTGTTTCTTAATGAATATCTCATAAAATGACCCTGAAACTGATGAAGGGAGTCGATAAATGTTATTAAAAAAGCGCAAAGAAACAATAGAATTAATAGTATTACGCTCATTGAACGCAAGAATGCAACTGTCAAAGAAGGAGGAGAATTATTATAGTTACCTAGAAAAGGGGTTCGTAGGTGAACAGCGGTTTGATGGTTGGTTGGAAACCTTAACTAATGATTGCCTTATTTTATTCGGGATCGAGCTTGAAGTTAACAATTCAACCATTCAACTGGATGCTTTATTGATTTACGCAGATACGATTTATATTATTGAAGTTAAAAATTATCAGGGTGATTATTATATTGAAAATGATCGATGGTACACTTACTCTAAAATAGAAACAAAAAATCTTCTGCTACAACTGAAAAGAAGCGAGATGCTATTTCGGTTGCTTCAAGACCTTGGTTTCCCCTCTTCTGTGGAGTCATTCCTCGTTTTTGTTAATCCCGATTTTTATTTATATCAAGCCCCTTTTAACTTACCTATTATTTTTCCACATCAAATTGAACGGTTTCTGGATCGACTTAATAAAAAGTCAGCAAAACTAAAGGAGAAGCACTCTAGGTTAGCAGACCATCTGTTATCATTGCATATTGAGGAATCGCCGTATGCGCGTATTCCTCAATATAGCTTTGAGTTGCTAGTAAAAGGGATTATGTGCAGGGGGTGTTGGTCAATAGACACTAAAATAGATGACAGGGATTTGATTTGCAGCAGTTGTGATTTCGTGGAGGATGTTGATAGTGCTGTTTTGCGTAGTGTGGAGGAGTTCCGTATGCTTTTTCCAGACGAGAAGCTCACAACAAATCAAATACATGAATGGTGCAATAAACCCGTATCTAAAAAGACTATTCGTAGGATGTTACAGACAAAATATAAGCTTGTTGGGCATGGTAAATCGGCAGGATATGTTAGTTGTATAAATGAGGATGAGTCATAGTATTTTAGATGTGTGTTTAAAACTAATTTTTATCATAGTTAATGGGGATCATGCTCTATTTTTTACTGGATTTGTATGCTACCATTGTCTCTTTTGCGTTTTAATTGCTTAATTGAATCATTTGTCGCTCTATGATTACCCCATCTTGCTATCCTAGCGCTTTTTCAACCTTATCCCTCCTCTATGATTATCTCTACCTGCTTTTCAAACGCTTCTTCGGCCTCATTCACTCTCTATGGTTACCTCTTTCTGCTTTTCAAACGCTTCTTCGGCCTCATTAACTCTCTATGATTACCTCTATCTGCTTTTCAAACTCTTCTTCGGGCTCATTCACTCTCTATGGTTACCTCTATCTGCTTTTCAAACACTTCTTCGGCCTCATTCACGCTCTATATGGTTACTTCTTCCTCCTCTATAACTAACTCTTCTACTTTTTCAATACTATTTGCCTTTACCCCAACCAAGATACTTAAATTTACTTAGCTAATAACAGAAGAAAAGAGCCTAAGATCATCTTCTTAGGCTCCTTTCTTCTGTTTTACCGATATCTAACAATATCGAAATGTAATGTTGCATTATCTAACTGGTCATAAAAACTCTTAATTCTTGGTAATTGTTTTACTGCCCAGCCCATATCAGTTGCATATTGTGGGAAGAACCCATTTCCATTGGTGTCATAGAGGTGATTCCATCTCATTTTATACAATGTGTTTTGTCCGCGAGCGAAATAGCTGTTAGAAATAAACCTAGCACCACCGATGATAGCAGCTTCTGGAGTGAACCATCCCTCATTATATGCACGAATTGCGCCTAGACGATATGGATCATCATCATTTGCACCAATACCGTACATGTTATAAGTGGTTCTAATATCTCCCAAGCTTGAACGGTTGCTGTCTGTAACTAGTACAAGATTACCACTGCTATTTCGTCCAACTTCTATTCCTGTTGCTAATCTTGAAGTTCCGTTCCCTGATTCAAGCATCGCATGAGCGATTAAATAAACTTCATTCACTGAATGTGTTCTTCCTGCATCAATAAACGCTTGTCCCCTGCCGTGGAAGACTCCTCTTCCTGAAAGAACATTGTTTAATTGTGCTGCTGTTACCCCTACACTCTTATCTAATACTAAGTGCTGGAATTTATCGTTATTGGAAGGGTCTAAGAATGGTGTAAAGTCTCCAGTCTTCGCACTTCTCCATGGTCCAAAACTGATTTCATACCAAACGTTACTTCCGTCTAATGAAGAACCTGTAAGTTGTCTGTTAACTACATATTGAGCATTTTGTCTTATGTTCTGTTGAGATCTAGCCCCAAAAATATGACTAGACGTATTAGCTGATTCTCTTACAACCGCATTATTTCTTACAATTGCCACTTGCGAATTGCTAGCTAGAGAGCTGTGGACATATAACGTGTTGCCACCATAGTTAATCTCGTACCATGTTGTACTACCATTATGTGGATCGCCTGTCACTGTACCATTGATAGTAAACGTTGTTCCTTGGCTTACTGTTGTTGCCACATTTGTACTACTTCCAAGTCTAGGAGTTGTACGTAGATTTACACTAGTACCAGTAATTACCCCACTCTCCACAACATCGACGTGACTGCTGTGAATGAAGGCTGGCGCATTACGGTACATGTCGGTTTGTGGTGGTGGATTTAGCTGCAACTGTCTATTTGCTGCTTCAGTAAGCGTTAGATTATATTGAGTAAACGTGATGACTTCCTTAGCGGCTGCTAACTGCTCTAGTTGTTCATCAATTTTTGCTAATGTAACTTCATCGGCAATTCCATGAACTCTTAATCCATGATCTGCTTGGAATTCTCTAACACGTTGCGCTGTAAACGAACCATAGACTGGATTAATATTCATGTTTCCGTAGCCCAGCGTCGTTAAGTTTTCCTTCAATTGGATTACATCATTATGTTCCCTTCCTTCTTGGAAAGGACTTGATAAGATTTCATCCAACTTGGCAAGTGTACGCTCATCAGCAATTCCATTGACCACTAATCCATAATAAGCTTGAAATTGTCTGACTCGTTGCGCTGTGAATGATCCATACACTTCATTGATGTTCATATTTCCAAAATCGAGTCTAGTTAGCTTTTCTTTTAAATCAATCGTTCCTACGTGACTGACTCCGACTTGAAAAGGACTTGATAGAATTTCACCAATTTTTCTTAGAGTTGCTTTGTCTGCTTTACCTGTTGAAGGTAATCCGTAGTAAGCTTGTAGTTGACCTACTCTTTGCGCTGTAAATGAACCATATACTCCGTTTATATTCATTCCACCAAAGCCTAATCGAGTCATATCTTTTTTAAGCTGAATGACACTATCGTGTGTACTACCCACTCTAAAAATGTTTGATATTGCTTCATCCATTTTTGCTAGAGTTTTTTCATCAGCAATTCCATGTGCTCTTAAACCCTGAGCTGATTGGAATTGACTTACTCGTAGGGCTGTAAATGAACCATACATATCATTTAGGTTCATTCCACCATAACCTAGGATAGTAAGCATCTTCTTTAGTTCGATTGTATCTGCGTGTCGAACTCCTTCTTGGAATGGCGTTGATAAGATTTCATCAAGCTTCTCAAAAGTGCGTTCATCTGCTACTCCAGTTGCCGGTAAACCATAATAGGCTTGAAACTCACTTACTCGTTGCGCTGTGAATGAGCCATAAACTGCGTTTATATTCATTCCACCGAAGCCTAGACGTGTTAACTTTTGTTTCAATTCTATGACACTGTCATCTACGACTCCTACTTCTAGTCCTGATTGACTCACACTTGCAAGGAGCTCTTCTATTTTATCTAAAGTCACTTCACACGCGATCCCATGTGCCTTTAATCCATGATCTGCCTGGAATTGACTAACACGTAATGCAGTAAATGAACCATACATGTCATTTACATTCATTCCGCCATAACCTAATCTACCTAGCTTTTCTTTTAACTCAATCGTATCTGGGTGTCTTATTCCTTCTTGGAATGGGCTTGATAAAATTTGGTCTAGTTTTTCCAGGGTACGTTCTCCTGCGATTCCATCTGAAGTTAGGCCATAATAGGCTTGAAACTCACTTACTCGTTGCACTGTGAATGAGCCATATACTTCGTTGATGTTCATGCCGCCGAAGCCTAATCGCGTTAGTTTTTGCTTCAATTCTATGACACTATCATCTACGACTCCTTCTTCAAATCCTGATTGACTTACACTTGTAAGAAGCTCTTCTATTTTATCTAAAGTTACATCGCATACGATCCCGTGATCTTTTAATCCATGATCTGCTTGGAACTGACTAACACGTAGAGCTGTAAATGAACCATACATGTCATTGATGTTCATTCCACCGTAGCCTAATGTACCAAGCTTCTCTTTTAATTCTATCGTATCAGGGTGTCTTACCCCTTCTTGCAATGGACTGGATAAGATTTCGTCTAGTTTTTCTAACGTACTTTCTCCTGCTATTCCATCTGCGGTTAGGCCATAATAAGCTTGAAACTCACTTACTCGTTGCGCTGTGAATGAGCCGTATACTTCGTTAATGTTCATTCCGCCGAATCCTAGACGTGTTAGTTTTTCTTTTAACTCTATAACACTTTCATGTACGACCCCTTCTTTAAGAGTAGGATCGGTTTCAATAGTTAAGGCTTCAACTTGTTGAGGCTCTTCTTCCTCAACCTTTTCTATTTGTTGCTCACTACTTTTTGTTTCTATATTACTAGATTGATTAGTATCTTCTAGGTGTTTTATATCATCTTGTTGTTCTTCATTAAATTCTAGTAGTATAACATTTTCTTCAGTTAATTCTTCGGTGCTTGTAGCTTCTTCATTACCAGTCAAACCTTGTTCTTCTGAGCCTGCTTCTGTTATATCCTCTACTACTTTTTTACTATCTTCCAGTGCTTCAACCGTAAACTGACCATAGCTGAATGAAGGAGAAAATATAACTATAGTACCTACTAATAATATTTTTGACTTTTTACTTATCACTTATATATTTACCTCCCGTGCTAGTTTTAAAGAATACTTCATTTAGTATGATTTATATCGACATTAATTTCAATAGTTTTTATTTGGTTTTTTATTAGTTTGTATATTTTTGTCATAAGTTGTGGTTTTAAAAAAAGAGAGATGAACCTACGAAAGTTCACCCCTCTTGAAATTAGTCTATTTACCTCTTTTTTAAATTAAAAGATTGTGCTATAGCTTCTGCTGTGATTTGACCTAACCATCTTCGATAATTTGGATCTTGTAGTTTACGATTTTCAGTAGGGTTATCAATAAACATATATTCTATTAATATAGATGGCATATTCGTGTTTCGAAGAACGCTAAAATCAGCTGTTCTCATTCCTCTATCTCTTATACCAATTCGATTAATTAAAAAGTTGTGAATATCTCGTTGTCTTTGAATTGTCTCATTTGAAACAATACCATTATGGATATAAGTCTCAAATCCATTAGCACTTCCATTAAGAGCATTCATATGTAGACTAACGAAGTAATTCGCTTTCCATTTATTCGCCATAATCGCTCGGTCTTCTAGTGCAACGAATGTATCATTTGTCCTTGTTAGCTGGACTTCAACTCCTACGTACTGGGTTCTTAACACCTCGGCAGCTCTTAATGCTACGTCTAGCACAACATCACTTTCACGTAGTCCGTTTGATATCGCACCTGAATCACGCCCGCCATGTCCAGGGTCTAAAATGATACGAACGACTCGGTTTTTTATTTCATAACTAATCCTTGCTAACGTGACTTCATCCGCAATACCATTTACCCTTAACCCGTTGTCAGCCTGAAATTCTCTTACTCGCTGGGCTGTAAATGATCCGTAAGTTTCATTAAGACTCATTCCACCATAGCCTAACACTGTTAAGTTTTCTTTTAACTTAATCGTATCTTTATGTTTGACTCCTTGCTGGAACGGGCTGTTAAGAATCTCATTTATTTTTCCTAGAGTGCGATCATCGGCTATACCATTTACTACGAGTCCGTAGTAGGACTGAAACTCTCTTACTCGTTGGGCCGTAAACGAGCCATATGCTGTATTGAGATTCATGCCTCCAAAGCCCAAACGACTCAGGTTTTCTTTTAGCTTTATCGTATCTTGGTGGCTCACACCTTCACGAAATGGACTTGAAAGAATTTGATTGATTTTTTCCAGTGTACGATCATCGGCTATACCGTTCACCCTTAGTCCATAATACGACTGAAATTGACTTACACGTTGGGCCGTAAATGAGCCATATGAGGTGTTGAGGTTCATTCCTCCAAAACCTAATCTAGTCAGGTTTTCCTTTAACTGTATTGTATCGTTATGGCGTTTACCTTCCTGCAATGGTGTAGAAAGTATGGTTTCAACTTTTGTTAATGTTGCAATATCACCTTTACCAGTTACCTTCAACCCGTAATAGGACTGGAGTTCTCTTACTCGTTGGGCGGTATATGAACCATAGACACTATTTAAGTTCATTCCTCCAAAGCCTAAACGTGTTAGATTTCTTTTGAACTCAATAACACTGTTATGGTTACCTCCTACTTGAAATGAGGTAGAGAGAACTGTATCCATTTTCTCAAGTGTTTTCCCATCTGCAATACCGTGAGCTTTTAATCCATGAGCGGATTGAAACTGGCTTACACGCTGTGCGGTGAATGAGCCGTACATGTCGTTCAAATTCATTCCACCGTAACCTAACCAATTTAGCTTTTTCTTTAACTCAATCGTGTCTGGATGTCTTACACCGTCTTGAAACGGAGTTGCTAAAATTTCATCTAGTTTTGAAAAGGTGGCTTCATCCGCTATACCTGTAGATGGAAGTCCATAGTAGGCTTGGAACTGACTTACACGCTGGGCTGTAAAGGAACCATAAGTTGCATTTACATTCATTCCTCCAAAGTCTAAACGAATTAGCTTAATCTTTAAGTCTATTACTCTATCATTTACATCTCCGACTTGAAGCGACAAATTTGAAACCGTGAAAAGTTCATCTAGTTTCGTCAGCGTTATTTCATCCGCTATACCGTGGGCTTTTAATCCATAATCTGATTGAAATTGGCTTACACGTAATGCCGTAAACGACCCATACATGTCATTAACGTTCATTCCACCATATCCAAGTGTGATAAGCTTTTCTTTTAACTCGATCGTATCTTCATGCCTTACCCCCTCTTGGAATGGGGTTGCTAAAATTTCATCCAGTTTTGAAAAAGTCGCCTCATCTGTAATTCCATTTGCTGGCAAACCATAATAGGCTTGAAATTCACTGACGCGTTGAGCTGTAAACGAACCATAGGTTGCATTTACATTCATCCCACCAAAACCAAGACGTATTAATTTGTTTTTTAACTCAATGACCCGCTCATCGACGTCTCCCACTTGGAGAATATCTACCGTCTGAACGGATAAGTTAGTAATGTTATTATCCTCTGTTCCAGTTAATTGTGTTTCACTACTTTCATCACTAGTGTCACCATTAATGTTAGAATTCTCCAGTTCTTCTATTGCTGGTTGATTTTCAAGCTCTTGCTCCTCTTCGATTGAGCTTTTTTCACTAGATAAATCTTCTGATTCGATTACTTCAGTTAGTGCTTCTTCGTCGGTATTTGTTTCCTCAATCTCAACAATTTGCTTAATATCATTTTGATCTTGCTGTGATTGAATATTGACTGTTTCTTTTTCTGTTGCTTGAACTGATAGCGGACTAAAGTGGAACAGAGAGATTAATATAATTAATAATATATTGATAGACTTTCTAATTTTCACTTTAGTTTCACCTCCCTAGTGTTAGAAATTTACAAATGAACACCTTATTAGTATCGACTATAATTCTTATAATTTCAATATTGTACATTATTTTGTAATACTGAAATAAATACCAAAGAACAAGCAACTATCGAAGACTATTAATCATTAATTATTAGTGTTAATATATCAAGTGAATTAGTGTTAATATATCAAGTGTCTGTGTTAAGTAATTCTTTAGGAGTTGTTAATATGATTGTAGGATTTATGAGAAATTTCCGTAACCCACCACAATTAACAAAGCTTTTAGCTAAGTTATCTAAGTATAACGGTATAGAATTGGTATATTTTAATGCCTCAAATATTGATATTGAACGGAAGGTTATCAAAGGAAAGATTCTTGTAGATGATAAGTGGATTAAAAAAGAAGTACCTGTACCTATGTTTATTGATGTTTCAAGATATTGTTTTAAACACAAAGACGAAATACGTTTCCTACAAGAAAATAGTACGCTTTCTACTGGTAAGCTTGGTTCAAAAGATGTCATAAATGAAAAAATCGTTAGAGATGGTCAATTTTCTAAAATCATTATCCCTACGGATAAGGTTTCGACATTTAGTAACTTTATTGATTTCTTAGTAAAGTATAACAAAATTGTTATGAAACCCCGAAATGGTCATAAGGGCCAAGGAATTTATATTTTATCTTCCATAGATAATGACACATATAGTTTAGGTTTTGAAAAAAGCGAAAACCAACTTAATACAATAGAATTACAAGAATTTTTTGAGAAAAAATTGAAGGATAGTGGTTATATACTCCAAAAATGTATAAACTCTAGAAACAGCTACGATGACCCCTTTGATTGTCGGGTACGACTTGAAAAAAATGGAAAGGGGGAATGGGAAGTAGCAAAATACTTTATTAGAATTGGTATTGGCCAGAAAGTAGTTTCAAACATAAGTCAAGGTGGCGGCATTAGCGAATTAGATCCGTTTTTAAAAGCTAACTTTGGTGACAATTGGGAAGCCATAAAAAATTCAATTGAAGGTATTGGCATATCTTTTCCTTATAAACTAGAAAAGCTATTTGATGTCAACCTAACATCATTGGCACTAGATTTAGGTATTGATAGAGATAATGGAAGCATCTATCTATTCGAAACCAATAATGCTCCAGGCTATAAGACCGTATTAGGTGAAGTTGCAATGTTACGGTCAGATTACTATAAATATATTTTTAATGAAATTTCAAAAAACAAAACCAGGGTACCTTGTTAACCTGGTTTTGTTTTTGTATTCAGCTAGGTTTCAAGAGAAATTATGACTTTTGTTTAAACAGTCTAGAAATTGCTCTTAATGGTTTGGTTACTTTCCATGACGTACTATAAACAAGTTGTTCTTGTTTTTTTCTTAGCTTCTTATTCTCGGTTTTTAACTTTTCGTTTTGTTTAATTGCGTCTTTACTTTTCTTTATTATTGAAGAATTTTGTTTTGATTTCTGACTACTCTCTTTTGCTTCTTCAACATAAAACCCTTGCATTACAGGTGTAGTTCTCATTTTTATTTCGACATCAACGTCATTTTTGGATCGGGTTATCTTTCTTTCTAATAGTGTAAGAAATTCATCCATTTCACTCTGATTACCGCCAAGAATTAAAGAGAACTTACTTTGACTTAATTTCTTTATAAATCCACTCTGATTATACTTTACTGCATTAGTCTGAATCCATTCTTCTAGATCTTCTGGAAATTTATTTGCCGTAAATAAAAAACGTTTCAATTCAATTTTAGTTGGAATACTTGGGATCTCGATATATCCAGTAGCGCCCTTTAAAAATGACTTATATACATGATCAAAGTCAAAATACATTTTCGAGGCATTTTCCCGATCATACCCCTTTGTTTCAGGGAAGTAATAGTCAATTATTGCCGAAGGAACATCTCTTGCCTTCCCATAAGATGGGAATAAATGCGTTCTAATATGTGCCCTTGAATTTATTTCAAGTACTACCCCAGTATTTGTTTCTTTATCAATAATCATATCTACCCCAGCTTGGCAAAGGGTAGGAATTGCTTTTGTAGCAGCCACTGCAATTTTTTTCATTTCTTCAGAAATGTCATCTGTAACATCAACTGCTTCTCCGCCTGACGATACATTGCTCTTGGTTTTTAGAAAAACCACTTCATCTTGCTTCGGTATAGATTGCATGGTATAACCAAGTCGCCCTAGCAATTCATGTGTTTCTGTATTGACAATAATAGGCTTATTTTGGAGTGAAGGAATTTTCATCCGATCTTCGTTCTTCTTTTTCAATAGTTCCTCAATGGTATCTTTACCATTACCTGTTACACTCGCAGGATCTCGTTTAAAAACACCTACAACTTCATCTCCGACAACATAAAGGCGATGATCTTCTCCCGCAAAAAATTGCTCTACAATCACTCTTTTAAAACCTAGTTTACCACGGACATAAGTAATTGCTTGCAACATTTCTTGATCATCTTTAATGTTAGCAATTACCCCTTTTCCTCCCGTACCATCTGTTGGCTTCAATACTAATGGATAACCCAATTCTTTAGAGTATTGTAGAATTTCCTCGTCAGTTGAATTGTCTTCAAACACCCCTCCTTTGGGAGCTTCAACGCCTGCTTTAATTAAATATTCTTTTGTTTGGTCCTTATTTACACAAATTCTTACAGCTTCTTTGGAGACTAAATCTCCTCTTGTAATTTGAAAATAATGAGACTTTTCTTTACTACTTAGTACGTACTCTATTACTTTCGCTTTTTTTCTCTGATAATTAACTTTTATTTTTAAATCTAAGCCTCTTCTCCAGCCCTCTAACGCAATACTATAACCACTTGACATATAACCGTGAGCATATTTAGGAAGAGCACCTCTAAGATGAGGTAGATATCTTTCATCAGTACTGTTCAAACCTTTTCGCCCCATTCTTGTTAACTAATTTAGTCATTCTATAAACTAACTTCGCTTTTATCTCATTAATTTAAAGCTGGTGCCTCATAGGATATTTTTAACTAATGGTTAATGATTTAGCTTATAATTTTATGAGATTTCCATGTCTGGAATCCACGTACGTAACCGTTCTTTAATCTCCTCGTAAACTTCAGCAGATTTAAAATCGCCCATATGAGTTTTTATATACTCTCTTTGAGCAACTATATCTTCTAATAGGTGCATTTTGTAATCCTCTTTATCTGTACTATCCACAAATGTTAATGTCATTTTTGGATTTGTTACTTCTACAACAGAGTTCTTATCTTTCTTTTCAATGTCGACCGTTAAATAAGCCCCTATTTGTCTAAATAAGCCTTTTTGACCTGAGAAGAAGTTACCTAAAGAATATGCAGTAAACGTCTTAACTCCTCTTGAATTTAGAATATAGGCAGGAGGCTGAAGAACATGAGGATGATGGCCAATTATTACATCGGCTCCAGCATCTGATAGGGTTGCAGATATTTCTCTTTGATCATTGGTAGGGAAGAGGTGATATTCTTTCCCATAATGGATTGATAGTACGATTACATCCGCTAAATTTTCCTTTTTTATATTTTGTATCTGCTTACTAATTTTTCTTACATTTGCATTTTCAAAGCTATCTACTAGATAAGACTTTCCGTCTGGAATTTTTACACCAGCCATCCTTTTCGTACATGAGACAAAGCAAACCCTAAGACCGTTCTTTTCGATAATACGAAGTGTATCTTTATCTTTTTGCGAATTATATGCTCCAACATAAGGCATACCAATTTCATTTAAGTTATCTATTGTACGAAGAATACCTTTTTCACCTTTATCTAAAACATGATTGTTTGCCAAGTTTACGATATCTACACCAAACTCTTTTAATGTATAACCTATTTCAACTGGACTATTAAATTTTGGATAGGAAGATAAACCTATTTCTTCACCGGCTATAATTGACTCCTGATTTACAATTTTAATATCACCTTGTTCAAATAATGGCTTTACATTTTCAAGCATAGGATTAAAGTCATATCCAGCCTTCAGCTTTCGCTTTGCTTTATTATAAAGTCTATTATGTAGTAATACATCGCCTGTAGCTGCAAGTGTAAACTTCTTGCTCTCATCTTTACCTAAAATTTTGTTAAACAAATTAACCACTCCTTATCTATATATCGAACCCTTAGTTTCTACCCTTTAATAAGAACTTCGCTTTTCTTAGTGGTGATGTTAATTTCCATGACCTACTTTTTTCAATACTTCTATATTGTTTTTTTATTTTATTATACTTTTCAAGTAGTTTACCATTTTCTTGTTGCAATTGTTCATGCTCTAATAGCAATTGTGCTTTTTGAGCCTTTTCTTTATTAAGCGCTTTAGTCAACTCTACTGTTTCTTCTGAATTTGATTTTTTTCTAATTTCAAACCCAACCTTGGTCGGCTGGTTCCAATTGTATTCATTTATTCTTTCAACTCGAGCTTTGTCTGGACCATTTTCACAGTCATTTTTAAACTTACTCAACTTTTCTTTATCTGGAGTAATAGCTACTATAACTACTTTTCCATTTTCTAAATTTTTGACATACCCATTAATATTAAGTTCTATAGCCTTCTTCCTAACCCAGTTTCTATAACCTACACCTTGAACTTTACCTGTAGCAATGTACTTTTTCGCATATAACTCACCTTGTGGGAAACCCATTACTTCTATTTCACTGACAGATCTTGTTTTTAACATTTCATTTATAGATTTATAGTCAAAATGAAGAATACTTTTTATATTCGATGGATCCTCGATCGTCTCTGGAAAATAAAAATCAATGATTGCACGTGGTACATCTCTCGCTTGTCCCAATAGAGGAAAGACATGCATTGAAATCTCAGCAGTTGCATTAACTTCTATTACAGTGCACTTTTTAGGATCTTCTGGATCAATGATAACATCGATACCTGCATGATAGAGATCAGGAATTGCTTTTACCGTATTTACAGCAACTTTTTTTACTTCATCTGTTAGAATATCTGTCGCATCTATAGGGTCCCCTCCCATAGAAACATTACTTTTCTCTCTCAAATAAATGGTTTCGCCCTTAGGTGGGATGGAATCTAAGCTATAACCTTTTTTATTTAGCATTTTCATTATTTCATTATCAATTTTTATCTTTTTTCCAAGTAAATAAGGGTTTTCTTTTTTTTCTAAATTCTTAATTTCAATAAGCTTGTTTATTGTATTGTTGCCATCGCCTGTAATATTAGCTGGAATTCTATTTACTGCACTTATTACTTTATCATTAACAACATATACGCGGTATTCGTTCCCTGCAATAAACTTTTCAATGATATATTCATCGTAATTGAATTCTGTACGGAGACCCTCAATTGCTTCTTTTAACTCATGGGTGTCTACAATATTCGCATAAACACCTCTACCTAAACTCCCTGTTGTAGGTTTAAGAACAACTGGAAAGCCAATACTTTCCGCATATGATGTCATTTGTTGAATTGGAGTGTCAGCTAAGAACTGTCGTCCCTGTGGAACTGGGACATTTGCATTATCAAGAAGCTCTTTTGTTTTTTCTTTATTTCTGCAGATTTCAACTGCTTCTTTTGTTACTAAATCCCCTCTTGAGCGGTTAAAGAAGTGTGTTTTATTATTATTACTTAGTGAAAACGTCTTCCCTATTGGATTCACACCTAGTATTTTCATATCAGTCACTAATCGAGGGTTATTATGCCACTTAAGAGTTAAACCACGTCGCCAACCTTCTAAAGCTACTAGGTAGGCACAAAGGCCAAATCCTCGTGCGCCTGCTGCTTCTTTTTTTGATAACTTATCGATTACATAATCGTATTGTTCTTTCAATGCTGACCCCTCCATAAAAAACCATTATTTGAATGGCAATACAATAAAAATTAAAAAGCCTTTTTCAAGAAATTGCTAATATTTCTCAAGAAGAACGTCATCTTCCACGATCTACTTTGCTTGATCTTATTGACCTCTTTGGTCATACGGTTCATTTCTTTTTCGATTCTTCGTTTTTCTTTCTCCATCTTTCTTAACGTCGCTTCTACTGATCGCAGGCTTGTCGTTTTAAAGCCTTCGCTTATTTCAAAGCCAATTTTAACTGGTGATCTATAAACTTCTTCTTTTACCTTTTTCACTTCACCGAGATCAGGTCTTTCTGAAAAGATGTCTTTGAAGTTGTTCACTACGTCTTTGTCTGCTCCGGCTATAACGACTTCAATTTCACCGCTCATTAAGTTGTTGATATACCCGTTTAGCTGTCTATCTAACGCTTCTTTTTTAATCCATTCATAGTATCTTACCCGTTTGACCGCTCCTGAAACGATATACTTCTTAGCATAAAGTTTACCTACATGTGCTGGTGCGACTTCAACTTCAACAGCTGATCTATTTTGTAATGGTTCTAGGACCGTATTAAAGTCAAAATAAATGTTTGGTTTTTCTTTACCGATTTCCTTTGTTTCCGGGAAATAGTAATCAATGATAGCCGATGGTATGTCGCGAGCTTTTCCTTTTATCGGAAATAAAATCCCCCCAATTTGGGCTGTTGGGTTTAGCTCAATGACAACTGCAGATTTCTCAACAGGCTTACTATGATCGATAATAATATCTACACCACCATGATATAAACCTGGAATTGCTTTCACTGCATTTATCGCGATTTGTTTAATTTCAGGTGCTAACTTGTCCGTCACGTCAATTGGATCTCCACCTGCAGATACGTTCGTTTTTTCATGGAGTAAGATCTTTTCACCTTTTCTCGGAACACTGTCCATTGAATAGCCTGCCGTTTCAACGAATTCATGTGTTTCTTGATCGACTTCGATGAGGCAGCTGAATAGACGCGCGTTTTTCCTACGTTGTTGATTTTTTAACTCGATTAACTCTTCTACCGTATGAACGCCATCACCTGTAATATTGGCAGGGAGGCGGTTGTATGCAGCGATCACTTGATCTTCAATAACATAGACACGATATTCTTCACCGGGGAAGAAGCGTTCTACAATGACTTCACGATAACCAAGATCTGACCGAACGTAAGCGAGTGCTTTTCTAAGCGTCTTCTCACCTTTTATATTCGTAATAACACCATTACCTAGACTACCGTTCGTTGGCTTTAAAACTACTGGATATTCTAGACTATTTGTATACTTGATGATCTCTTCATCAGTAGCGTCTGCTCCAAACTTGTCTCCTTGTGGTACAGGTACCCCTGCTTTTGAAAGATAGATCTTCGTTTCATCCTTATCAGCTCCTACTTCCACTGCTTCATTCGAAACTTTATCGCCTCTCGTTCGGAAGAAATAGTGCGTTCTTTCCTTCGAACTTAAAGAGAATAAACGGCCTGGAGGATTTACTCCAAACGTAATCATGTTGTCAAACTTACCAGAATCAATTGTATACCACTTCAGAGTTAAGCCACGTCTCCAGCCTTCAATCGCTACAGCATAAGCACATAGCTTCGTTTTACGAGCACTTACAACCATTTCATTTGTAAGATGAGGAAGAGTAATGATTTGATTATTTTCCATGTAAATCACCCTCCAAAGGAACGTGCGATATATTTAAATAGG
Source organism: Alkalihalobacterium chitinilyticum (assembly GCF_029028005.1). Lineage (GTDB taxonomy): Bacteria > Bacillota > Bacilli > Bacillales > Bacillaceae_F > Alkalihalobacterium > Alkalihalobacterium chitinilyticum. Next base: position 22,371 of record NZ_JAOTPO010000021.1, on the reverse strand, counting down.
TCCGCAAGCTTTCGAAACGGCAAGGTCATTCGCCAAGTGAAATTCTTTGCATACTTTCTATGTTCACGTTCAACTTTTTTAAATTCCTTTTCAAGTAAGTCCATTTCTTGTTTCATCAGACGTAGTTGCTCTACTTGTGTTTTCAGGTCAGCCTTTACTTCAAACCCAACTTTTACTGGTCCGTCCCATGGCTCTTCTTGGACTGCCTGGACATCGGATCTTTCTGGATCCTCGAACAATGCCTTTCTAAAATCATCAACATTTTCATGGTTTGTCCCTGTAACAACGACTTCAATATCATCATTTTCAAGATTACGTACAAAACCACTAAGTTTTAACTCAAATGCCCGTTTTCTTAAACCACGATGATAATCGATACCTTGAACGTCACCAGAAACGATGTACTTTTTCGCATAAATATTTCCTACTGGAGCAGCGGAAACAGTTGTGACTGTTGCAGACCTTGTTTTAAGTGGCTCAATGATATCTGGAAAATCAAAATAGATTTTCGCCTTGTCCGTTACGATCTCTTTCGTTTCTGGGAAATAAAAATCAATGATGGCTGCAGGTACATCACGAGCTTGTCCTTGCATTGGGAACAATAATGATCCAATTTGTGCAGTCGGGTTAAGTTCAATAATGACTGTTGCGGTTTCTAGTGGTTGATCTTTTTCAATGATAAGGTCAACTGCAACATGATGCAGTCCTGGGACAGCCTGTACAGCTCGAACTGCAGTGTCTTTTACTTCCACCGATAATTCGTCTAATACATCAATCGGATCGCCGCCAATTGAAATATTACTTTTATCTGTAAGAAAAACTTTTTCTCCCTTTTTAGGAATGCTTTCTAGGGTTAGTCCTTGTGCTGAAATGAAATTTTTCATTTCGCTGTCTACCTTAATTAAGCAGCTGATGAGGCGTGGATTTAATTCTCTAAGCTGATTTTTCTGCTCTATAAGTGACTGGATCGAGCTAGAACCGTCACCAACAACGTTTGCTGGTATTCTATTAACTGCAGCAACTACTTGGTCACCTACAACGTATACTCGGTATTCTTCACCAGCGATATATCGCTCAACAATCACATCACTATATTTTAAATTAGATCGAACATGAGTAAGTGCCTCACTAAGCTCTTCTGCAGATTGGATGTTGGTCATAACCCCTCTGCCAAAGCTTCCATCCGTTGGTTTAAGGACTATAGGGAAGCCAATAGAAGAAGCATAATCTTCTATCTCTTCATTCGAAGCATCTTCTAGTAACCTCTTGCCTTGAGGAACTGAAACTCCTGCCTTTTCAAGATAGCGCTTGGTCTCTTCCTTATCAGCGCCAATCTCTACTGCCTCGTTGGTTACCTTATCTCCTCTTGTTTTAAAAAAGTAATGCGTTCTCTCATTGGAACTTAGAGAAAATAACTTTCCAGGTTTGTCTACAAACCAGGTTTTCATATCGGCAAATTTTTCAGAGTCTTTAACGTGCCATCTCAACGTAAGCCCACGTCTCCAACCTTCTAAAGCAACTGCATAAGCATCCAGCTCATGTCCTCGTGCATCTTCCATCACTTCAGGTGAGAGATGAGGGAGCCACTCTACTTTACTTTGCACCATCGTGCATCCTCCTAAAAATCAATCATCACTGTTGATCTATAAATTAAAGTTATGAATGTATCTTTTTATATTTATCAAAGGACTTTCCATTGAGTAGGTCCTGTATGAGTCGTTCTTCTGCTTCTAAATAATAATCCCCTAGCCATTGGTCTGTTTTACGGTTAAACTCATCGTAATTGCCAGGCTTTGGAGTGAACTCGCCAAAGATGAGCTCTTGGCTAGATTTTAAAAAGTCTATTCGGATGAACGGAGTTGGAATTTCGGCACTGATCGACGCTGCTAGGTCGATTTGCGCTTGTGTCGCTCCTTCTCCAGTAAATAATTGGTCATCATATTTACCAGTACTTATTCTCTCACCATTTGCGTTCCACCAGCAATATCTTAAATTTGGAAAGCGGGTAATTTCTAAAATTAGAGCAACCTTTCCGTAAAAGCAGTAAAACTTAAGGTCCTTTGCGGGGCGTCGATCAGTTGACTCTCCTAAAATCAACTCTTCGATCAGCCATTCGTCTTCCGTTACCGCACCAGACGCTAAATCTTCTGCTATCTGTTCCTTCAGCGCTTCCCAGTTCGGTAACACATTTGAACGTCTGACATCATAAATTTCACTTTCACTTATCACAAGGTAAACGCCTCGGGATCCTGCACCTTCCGACGGTTTAATGACAATGCCCGCTTCTATCGGGAGGTCCACTAGTTTGTATTTTTCAGCTCGGACCCATGGCCTGCGGACGCCTAACTGATCGGCGAATGTATAAGCTGTTACTTTATTGTCTAACAGAAGCTCGGGCGTATGTTCTCTAAGCTGTCTGACTCTTGCCCGCCTGCTTAATGATGCACTGAAAGAGGAGGCGCTAGTAAGCGTCAACTCCCCTTCATTTTCTGCCGCCCTGACGATAAATTCAGGAATTCCATTCATTTGAAATCCTTTTAATACATGTGAAAAGACAATCTGTTTAGAAGCTGGCTTTTCTTTATTAAATAACCGAGCGGTCTTAGTTAATGCTTCTCCATAATGGGATTCAGCAGCATTTTTCCGCTTCACTAGTTGGTCTATATATTCTATAACTTCCCCATTTTCTTTCGCTTTTTTCGCTTGTTGGTGAAGTTCTTTACTATTTACATGGCCAAGCTCGATCTTCATTGCTGTATTTTGCTCTTTTGTTTTTACGAGCGCTTCGTTGGTTTTGTTCAGTTCACTTTGCAGCGCTTTATGCGATTGTTGCAAAGCCTCAAAGTCTTCTTTTAGCTTTTCAAACTCACTAGCTTTGAAGATTTCTTTGATTTTTTTACTGATGGTTAGTGTTTTTCTAATGGGAAGACTGTACTTCCACGTTCTGCTTTGGGTAATTTTTTTACTTTCTTTCTTTTCCCGTTTGTGTTTGCGCTGTAGCTGCTGTAATTGTGTTTCTTTTTTTAAAAGGCTAGCAAGTAGAGTTTGTTCTTTCTCTTGTGCCGCTTCTAGTTGTTGGTCAATAGGTGCTTCTTCAGAGGTAGGATCAGGTGATGTTGACTGTTGGTTCTTTTCTTTTAATTGTTGTTGCATTTTTTCATCGGCAACCATGTCCTCACCTCTTTTTACTTTATTTTAAGGGATTTGGTTTCTAAAAAACATTCTTCTAACCGAGAAGCATGTTTGGTATAGCCAAAGTGATGTTCTACGTACATCTGTGCTTTTTCCACTTGGCCTTCATATGTTGCTCGGTCTCCCATTAGTTCATCAATCTTACTAACAACTTCATATGGCTCCGCATAGATTGCTGCTTCGCCAAATAATGGTTCATAGCTTGGCGGAATAATCACAGGAACGCCTGCAGCCATTGCTTCAAATATAACACGTCCAAATGCTTCGACCCATTTTGGATGTGTATAATAAATGAATACATCGAGCTTGGCTAGAAAATCTTTTGGGTGAAGCTCTCCAAATTCATACACATGCCAGTTCCCTGGCAATTCATTTAACACTTTTTTCGGCGCTTTCGCACCGCCTAATACGTGGATTTCATATCGTTCCGAATTAGGGTAGATCGTCAGTAACTCGTCCTTCGTGTCAGGCCACTTGACGTATTGATCACGTGAATGACGTCCGATGCGAATTGTTCCACCCGTCTGTGGACGTTCTTTGCGCTTCCACTCGTTCACGTCAATAATGTTTACCCAATCATCCTCAGATAATGTGATCGACTTTAATTCATCGGCATGATGTTCATGTAATGTTTCTCTAATTGACGGCCCAATCGGGTACCAGATGCCAGTAGCTCCGTAGTATTCTTTCAGTTGCTTTGCGCATCGGTCGATCGTATAAAGTGTCGTTCCTTTTTCGCTGTACTCTCGTTTTGGCGGTTGATTGACAATCACACGAACGTTCTTGGCCTGAACATCTGGAATATACTTTTGCCATTCTTGTAAAATCGGTGGGTGTCTTACGATTAAAACGTCACAGCTCACCTTTTCTCCGTACACAAGCATCGCTACTTGGTCACCGTCAACCAATTCTCGCACCTTCGGATTGAGTTCTTTTACCGATCGCAGGTCATAGCGCGCCATCTGGATAAGTCCTGTTCGTAAGCCCATTTGCTTTTGCGCTTTTATTTCCTCGACATTCGACATATTCGTTCCTCCGAGAAGACGGAATTCAGAGGAGATAATGACATCAAAATGTCTTCGGCCTTCAACCTTTTCTTCGCGCTCTGGCCACATCGGTTCTGGAATTGGATATGGACGAGTAGTTTGCGGTAATGGATAGTATAGATTCCCACCGCTTTTATGGTGGTTCTCATATACTTCAGTGTATTCCTTTCTCGCTCCCATAAAAAATCCGTGGTAACCGAACGCCTGACTGCCCGTTAAGGAGCCTTCCGATTGTCTTTGAAACGAGTACGGCCCTGTTTTCAAATCGACGACAGCATCCTTGCCAAACACAAGCTTGAGTCGCTTCTTGAATTCGCCATCTGCACCAAATCGTACACAGTCCCAATACCCAAGCTTGTCCATCGCTGGTTGGCGTCGGAACATTAAGGAGGACATGTTGGAAAACACATATTCACCTGGTTTGCCGCGTCGGTAAAACTTCAACTCTTCCGTCGCACGCGCTTGCTCACTCGTGTTCGCAATCACCGACTCATTTTGCAGTAAATGGCGAACTTGTTCTTCGATTTTTTTAGGGTGTGACCAATCATCGGCATCATTAATGGTTACGAACTCCCCTGTTGCGATTTTTAGCGCGTTGTTTCTCGAAGTATAAGCACCGCTGTTTCTTTCATTGGAGATCAATTTGACTCTCGGGTCTTTATTCATGTAGTCTTCGACAACGGCTTTCGTTTCGTCCGTGCTGCAGTCGTCAGCGACAATCACTTCAAGATTTGACCATGTTTGAGCAAGTACAGAATCCAATGCCGTTTGAATACTTGTCGAAGCATTATAAGCTGGGATTATGACCGTTACTTTATGCTGATCGATGTCTCGTTGATTGACTTGGTCCTGGTTGATAGTGGCTGTTGCTAAGCGATCATATAATGTACCTGATTTGGTTTCATCTTCTACTATCGGAGTTATTCCTTTAAGACTTAAGCCTTTATTAATCCAGTTTAGACGTTCTTGCTGCGATGCTTCTAGGCTTGCTCGGGCAAAATACAAATCGATATGCTTTTCTCTAGTTAATGCTTCGTCAATTACTTGTTTAGCTTTATTAACCTCACCTAATAGATCATAGCTTTCAGCCTTTAAAACCGCTATTCTGCGCGTTGACTGTTTGGTCGTTTCCTTTATCTCTGCACGTTCTAGCATTTCAAGGCATTTCTTCGCATTCGCTTCATCGTATTGGTTCGCATGCCATAAGGCGAGCTCCCACGCTGCCTGCTTGCGAATGTACGGGTTATCCGATTTTATGCATAGGTTTTCTAGTTCTGCTAATGCCTTCTGAGTAAATCCAAGTTCGTAAAGGCTGTATTTCACTTTTTTGACGCGCTGCACAGCCTGTTTCTGTTGATGCGTACGACTGAAAACATCTTTAAGGGAACGTTTACCCGTAATCACTTTGGCAAGAAGCCTTCCGTTCCTTTTCACCTGAACTACTATACTCGCTAACTTCCAAATTCGGTTTTGTTTTAAGGCTTGAAATTCACTTTCTAACCGTTCACGCTCCTGCTTTGCAAGCTCATACTGTTTTTGTTCCTGATCAATTTGACGGTCAAGGTCTCCGAGCTTTTTTTCAAGTTCCTCAGTTCGTTTCTGAACGAGTTCAAGTTGTTCTTGCTTACTGACCGTTTTCTTCATGCAAGCATTCCTCCAACCTCGATGCATGTTTCGTATATCCGAAATGGTTCTCAACGTAAACTTGTGCTGTCTCGACTTGACGCTCATATGCCTCACGATCACTCATGATCTCATCTACTTTCGTAAGCACCTCATGTGGCTCTGCATAGATAGCTGCATCACCGAATAACGGCTCATAGCTCGGCGGGATGATAACAGGCACGCCAACGGCCATCGCTTCGAATATGACTCGTCCAAAGGCCTCGACCCATTGAGGGTGGGTGTAGTAGACAAATATATCTACTTGATCGAGAAACTCTTTCGGATGCAGTTCCCCAAATTCATAGACAGTCCAGTTAGCCGGCAGTTCACCTAGAACTTTTTTTGGCGCCTTAGCTCCGCCTAGTACATAGATTTCATAAGGTTTCGTTTGCGGATAAATCTGCAAGAGCTCCTCTTTTTGATCTGGCCATTTCACATATTGGTCGCGTGAATGGCGCCCAATCCGAATTGTATCGTGATCGTTCTTACTCTCTGCACGCTTCCACTCATTGACATCAATAATATTGACCCAATCCTCATCTGCTAGTGAAACGGACGGTAATTCTTCGGCATGGTGTTCATGCAAAGTTTTACGGATCGATGGCCCAATCGGATACCATTGGCCGATTTGCCCAAAATAATCCTTCATATGCTTTGCGCATTGACCCAATTCATATAAAATCGTTCCTTCCGCACTGTACTCTCGTTTTGGCGGCTGGTTGACAATTACTCGAACATGCTTGGCATTGACTTCAGGAATGTATTTTTGCCAATCTTGCAGGATCGGTGGGTGTCTGACAATCAGTACATCACAGCTGACCTTTTCGCCGTACACAAGCATAGATACTTCGTTTCCATCGATAAGTTCACGGACTTTAGGGTTGACGTCCGTTACCGAGTTCAAATCATAACGTGACATTTGAATAAGGCCTGTACGAAGACCAAGCTTCTTTTGTGCTTTAATCTCCTCGACATTCGACATATTCGTTCCACCAAGAAGACGAAACTCTGACGCAATAATGACGTCAAAATGTCTACGTCCATCGACTTTTTCTTCTCGCTGTGGCTGCATTAGTTCTGGTATCGCAAATGGTCGCGGTGTCTGTGGAAATGGGTAGTATAAGTTTTCATTGTTGCTGTGAAAATGCTCATGGGCTTCGGCGTACTCTTTCCTTGCCCCCATAAAATAGCCTGGAAATCCGAACGCCGAGTTTCCTGTAAGTGAACTTTCCGACTGACGCATAAAGGAGAGCGGTGCTGTTGGCAATTCAACGATTGACTTTTCACCAAACACCTTCTTGATCCGCTTTACATACTCCGAGTCGCCTGCAAAGCGAACACTGTCCCAAAAGCCAAGCTTCTCAAACACTTTTTTACGACGAAACATAAACGAGGACATATTGGCAAAAACATAGATCCCTGGCTTGCCTCTGCGGTAAAACTTTAGATCTTCTGTTGCGCGTGCTTGCTGTGAGAAGTTGCCAATCGTATTCGGATTCGCTTCTAGATGTTCCACTTGTGTTTTTACTTTTTCTGGATGTGACCAGTCGTCTGCATCATTAATCGTTACATAGTCCCCAGTTGCCACTTGTAAAGCAACGTTTCTAGCGACATATGCTCCGCTGTTCTTTTCCGTTGTTAACAGGCGGACTCGGGCGTCTTGTTCAGCATAATCTTGGATCACTGCTTTTGTATTATCAGTACTGCAATCATCAATAACTAAAATTTCGAGGTTTTCCCACGTTTGATTCATCATCGATTCGATTGAAGTTCCAATCGTTGTTTCGGAATTATAAGCAGGAATGATGATCGAAACTTTAGCGGTCTGCCCTGCACTTGTACTACTATTTTTTTCATTATCATTCGACACATATAATCGGTCATAGGCAGTGTTTTCTTGCTCATCGGTGAAGGTGACTTCAGGCAATTGGTACTGCTTGAAAATTTTATTAATCCACTTCTCTTTTTCTCCCAAGTCATTCGTTAAACTCGCCATTGCTAGGTAGAGATCAACATGTGCTTGTGACGCTAAACGCTCGGAAATGACCGATTTCGCTTTGTCTACTTCACCTAACAGTTGATAGCTTTCAGCCTTTAGGATCGCTGCTCTACGTAAGGAGTCCTTATCCTTATCATTCATTGTCGCTTGCTCTATATAGTGAAGGCAGGTTTTTGCTCCGTCCTTACTGTATAAATTGGCATAATAAACCGCTAGCTCCCAAGCCGCTAGACGCTTCAGAAAAGACTCTTCATTTTGATTCGCGAACTCTTTTAATTGAGTGAGTCCTTTTTCTGTAAATCCTAAGTTATATAAGCGATATTTCACTTGTTCGATCTTTTTGAGTTGTGATCGTTTTTTCCCAGGATTCATGAGCTTTTTCAATGCTTCTTTTTGACTTTGAGTGAACAGCTTTGCCATCTTTTCCTTATGCTTCGTTTTTAGAAAACGATAAAGAAACCAATCTGCCCCTTCGATTACACCTTTTTTTACTAATCGCAACATAAAAACACACCGCCGCCTTATTTTATAATGCTCGAATTATTTTCTTAATGGTCCTTTACTTTCTTTCGTTTTTTCCTGATAGCGCTCAACCGCTTCGAGAGGATCGCCGTCAAAGACGACTTGCCCTTTTTCCATCCAAATCGCCCGAGTACATAGCTGTTTGACTAAGCTCATACTGTGCGTGACGATGATAACGGCCTTCGCTTGCTCCATCATATCTTGAATTTTTTCACTAGCTTTCTGTTTAAACGCCATATCACCTGTTGATAGAGCTTCATCGATAATAAAAATATCTGGCTGTAACGTCGCTGCAATACTAAATCCAAGCCTTGCTTTCATACCACTCGAGTATTGCTTCACTGGCTTTTCGATCGACTTCTCCAATTCAGAGAACGTCACGATTTTCGGGTAATCTTTTTCGACCTTTTTTTGTGGGATCCCGAGCAGCATGCCGTTTAAAAAGATATTATCTTTACCAGATAACTGTTCATTAAATCCTGTACCGTAACCAAGAAGTGCGGTTGTTTCACCGTTAAGCTCTAAGCGCCCTTTTTCCGTTTGCAGGATGCCTGTGAGTAAGCGTGTTAATGTACTTTTCCCCGCTCCATTGTGGCCGATAATCGCGACAACTTCTCCTTCTTTAATTTCAAAATTGACGTTTTGCAATGCCCAAAATTTCTGTTTGTTTAACTGGAAAGAAACAGCGACATCTTCTGCTTTTACAATGATATTATCTTTAATAGTTGTATCCGTTTTTTGTAATTCTAACTTTCTTTTTTTCCGTTGCCGTTCTTTACGAGGCGGAATCGTCTTCTTGTAATTTTCAACGACTTGTTTCGGTTCCCCGATTTCGCGGATAACCCCTTTTTCTAGCCAAATTAACCGATCGCAGTTTTTTCTTGCATATCGCAAGCTATGGGTAACTAAAATAACCATCTTCGCCTTTTTTACAAGCTCTTGCATTTTCTTTGCTGCTTTTTGACTAAATTGACGATCACCTGTATTTAACGCTTCATCTAAAATAAGCACTTCTGGCTCAAGGTGTGCAGCGACACTAAAACCGAGTCTCGCTTTCATTCCACTTGAGTAATATTTCATCGGCTGATCGAAAAATTCTCCTAGCCCTGAAAACTCATGAATATCATCGAGGTATTCATTAATTTTCGCCTTTTCGACCCCAAGCATCATCCCGTTTAAATAAACGTTCTCTCGTCCTGTTAACTCCTTTTGGAAGCCCATCCCTAAAGAGAAGAGTGCCGTTACTTTCCCGTCAACCTTAATAGACCCTTCATCAGGATGGAGGATGCCTGTAAGCATTTTACAAAGTGTCGTTTTTCCCGAACCATTCGAACCGATAATCCCTAAGATTTCACCCTTATAGCCTGTGAAATTAAGGTTTCTTAACGGCCAAAACAGCTTTCCTTGCTCATCTTTATCTTTCTTTTTAAATAGGTCTAAAACTTTCGATTTATAATCATCTCTTGTCTGACCGCTCTCGAAACAGACCCCAAGGTTTTCGGCACGAATGACCTCTTCTTTCATCGCCTCTTCGTTGTTCGAATCTATTTTTAACATGATCGATACCTCTACAATGCTTTAATAATTTTGTGTTCGTTTTTACTGTAATAGAATAAGATCGCAACACAAGCTACTACCGAGATACCTCCGATAATAAGTAAGCCAAATAAATCAGGAGTCGTTTGATACATTAAAATATCACGGTATGAATTAATAATGATAGCTATAGGATTTACATCTACAATCCAACGATATTCATCTGGTAAACGACTACCTTCCCAAATAATCGGTGATGAATAGAAAAGAATACGCGTTAAATGAGTCAGCACGTAATCAATATCTCTTACAAAAACGGTAATATAGGCAAATAACAAGCTAAGCGCAATAAGGAATACTAATTGGACAAGTATAATAATAGGTAGATACACAACTTGCCAGCCTGGGATAATTCCATAGACCGCTAAAAATATCGCCACTACAATAAGACCGAAAGCGAAGTTGGCCAGCTGCGTAAAGGTAAACGCAAACGGAAATATCGACTTCGGTAAATACACTTGATTTATAATGGATGAATACTTCATGATCGACTTCGCTGACGTATTCACTGTCGTACTGATCCAGCGCCATGCAATTAATCCGATAACGAGAAAAACAGCATAGTTTTCACCGCCACGACCTAAAATGACAGACACTAAGAAATAATAAACGACTACATTTAATAATGGATCTAATAGCCACCAAAAATAGCCTAAGTAGCTATTACGGTGTTCGGCTTTTAACCCTGATTTGACTAGATAAAATAGTAAATCTTTTCTTTTAGATATTTCAGCTATATAATTTTGCATAAAAAATATTGCACCGCCTAAATCTTAAATAATCAATACGAAATTTCTTGCTCCCACAATACTTTAACTCGTATTTTTCCCTTTACCTGTCCTTTGTAGACACCTATATAGAAAGCATAAAAAAGTTCATTCTACATTATAATACTAAAAGTGACATATATCTAGTTATCGTTCTACTACCTACCATTAAAAGCCATAAAAATGACAAAGACCACAAGTCCTTACTCGTGGTCTTTTTGTCGTATATTTTTCATCCATCGTTCAATCACTTACACTGGTTTTCTTGGTCGGATAAGACGTTTAATTGTCGTTGCACACGTTCTTAACGGAAGCGTCATGCGCCATACGCGACTTCGTTGCATTCTTTGCAATTGCTTCTCAAGCTTTTGCTCAACTTTCTCCGACTTTGTAAGCTGTTTTGATAATTTTTCAATTTCTTTATTTTTTTGTTTCAAAACTTTTTCAAGGTTGACCTTGTATTGAATTGCAGTAATATCAAAGCCGATTTTGACAGCGCGATCCCATTCGTACTCTTCCACCTTATCGATTACGGCCCGATCTTGCGGTTCAGCGAATACACTCTTAAACTCACCGATCACATCTTTATCTGTTCCTGCAATGATGATTTCTAAGCTTCCATTAGCAAGTGTTTTTGCGTACCCATTTAACCCATGTTCAAAAACTCTTTTTCGTAACCACATGTGATATTTTAACTCTGGAAATTCACCTTGTAATACAAACCGTTTCGCATATACTTTCCCACTTGGCGGCGGTGATACTTTTACTTCTAAAGCGATACGACTGTATAATGGCTGAAGGACTTTTTTCAAGTCAAAATAAAAGGATGTTTTTTCCGAATCGACTGTTTCTGGGAAATAATAATCAATGATCGCTTTAGGAATATCACGAGCTTGTCCTTCGACTGGAAATAAACTACCACCAATTTGTGCAGTAGGGTTTAGTTCAATAACTACTCCTATATCTCCGTTGACGATGATATCGACCCCGCCGTGGATAAGACCTGGAATTGCATTGACCGCTTTAATCGCCACGTCCTTAATGACTTCTGGCATTTTGTCCGTATAGTCAACTGGGTCTCCTCCAGATGAAACATTACTTTTCTCAAGTAAAAAGACTTCTTCTCCAGCGGATGGCACACTGTCATACGAATAACCAAATCTCTTAATATAGGTTTTGACCTCTTGATCTTTTTCAATTAAACAACTTGCTAAGCGAGGGTTTACTTTTCTTTCTTCATTTTTCAGTTCAATTAGTTGATCAATAGTATGCCGGCCATCTCCAATGACATGTGATGGGATACGGTTATAGGCCGCTATTACTTTCCCATCAACAACATACACTCGGTACTCCTCACCAGGAATAAATTGTTCCATAATTACATTTGAATAACCGAGCTGTTGGCGTACATAGACTAACGATTCGGCTAACTCTTCCGCACTTCTAATGTTCGTAATGACTCCCTCACCTAAACTACCATTTGTCGGCTTAAGAACAAGAGGGAAGCCGATCATTTCAGCACTTAATATAATCTCTTCATCGCTGCTCGTTTCATCAAATCTTCTTCCAAATGGAACAGGCACCCCAGCTCTTTCAAGCCAGTTTTTCGTTTCATCTTTATCTGCACATATTTCAACTGCTAGATTAGAAACTTTATCTCCTCGTGTTCTAAAAAAGTAATGTGTCCGTTCATTAGAACTTAACGAAAAGAGGCGTCCAGGGGGGTTAACACCGAACACGATAAAATCTTTAAATTCTTCTGCGTCTTTTGTATACCACTTTAGTTCTAAACCTCGTCTCCAGCCTTCAAGGGCAACCGCAAAGGAACATAGCTTTGTTTTGTCGACACCCAAAACAACGTCTTTTGTAAAGTGATCAAGACATTCTAAGTTGTTATCTATAGAGTTGATACATTCATCTTTTCTCTTTTCTTCAAGTAAAACACTCATAAAGCTAGCAACCCCTATATCATTAATTTATCGTATACCTTATTATATTGGTCCTCTCTATCATTCGTTACTCGAAACACTAAATCTACAATAAAGTATAATGACTAACGAAATAGAAGTCTACCATTTATGAGGATTTTAAAACAAAAATATGAAAAACCATGTGATAAAGGCGCGACTTTATACACAATTTTCCCATATTGTTTTAGAATACCACTTTGGTAGACTTCTTAATTTATAATCCTATATACCTATATCAACTGTTTTTTAAAAAGTATTTTTTCGATTTAAAATATACAAAATGCCCAAAATACCACAAGCTCTTCGGCAGGCTCAATCTTTCAATTTCGCGATAGACATGCCAGTTTTGGCGGGCCATTTTCACTTTATTGCTGGAAAGCGAGTTGCCGACTTCACGGTATTTCGCAAGCGGTTGGTTTAAGCCAAACGGCTGGAACCCTCTTCGGCTTAAATCTAGCCACAAGGCATAGTCTTGGCGGGAGCGAATGTTGACCATCTCCACTTCCCCCGTTTTTTCCGTATCAATCATCACCGTTAAGCAACCGATGACATTATTTTTCAGAAGGTCAGTGTAGGTCACTTTTTCAGGAGCTTCAATCACTTTTCCTGTATCGGTTCCCGCTTCATCGACGACGTCGTATTGCGTGAACGAAAAAGCAATATCCTGCTCCTGCATAAAGTGCAACTGCCTCTCCAGCTTTTCAGGCGTCCATTGATCGTCACTGTCTAAAAAGGCCAAATAGCGTCCTTTTGCATTTCGGATGGCCGTATTACGCGCTACGGCAGGACCACTATTTTGCTGCAGTTGGATCAGCTTAATTCTCGGGTCCTCTTGTTGATACTGCTGGATAATCTCTATAGTATGGTCCTTCGAGCAATCGTCAACAATGACCATTTCCCAATTCTTATACGTTTGGGCTTGGACAGATTGGATGGTCGCCTCTATGAATTTTTCAGCGTTGTAAGCCGGTGTTATGACCGAAATTAACGGGTTATGATTTTCCAATGTAATCACCATATAATTAAGAATAATCTCTTCCTTTTTCTTGGACCGAAACCTTGTCTTCTTTACGAAGTTCATCATACCATAAAATTAATTTCTCTTTTTCCTTATCCCAGTTGAGTTGTTCGAGGACCGCTTTTCTTCCGTTTTGCCCCATTTGCAGGGCTTCAGCTGGGTTGTCTTTTAAATACGTAATCGCCCGTTGAATTTCCGCTTCATTCGTAGGGTCGACTGCAATCCCGCAGGCATGCTGTTCAACAAAGGCCTTCCACACTGGAAAGTTAGAACAAATAATCGGAAGCCCGAAGCTCATGTATTCAAAGAACTTTGTCAGCTCTTTCTTATAGTAATGCTCGTCTGGTGGAAACAGCGCAATTCCTGCCAGCCACTTAGTAGAAGCATAGGCTTGGTCAATTTCCGTTTTCGGAACGTAGCTGTCAATTCCTTGGATGTGTAACTGGTCCTTACGCGGGCCCGCTTGCTCGTACATTTTGTCTGCTAATGCTTTCGGGCATTTTCCGTAAACGTGGACGGATGTGCCTTCGGCGATTTGCGGGATTCTCGCTTGAATGAGCGCCCCACGCTCCACCGATACATTACCTGTGTAAATCAATTTATTTTCTGTAGGTTGCTCGTTTACCTCATGGTTGATGACCTTTTCATTTAAGAGCGGGTAGTTTAAAATGCATGTCCCACTCGGGTTCTTTTCTTTATAGTATTTTTCTGCGAGAATCAGTTCGAGGTTTTTCGAAAAGAATTTTTCCATGAAGCGGTACGTTTTCGCCACGAATTTTCGCAGGGGCCTGGCGATATATTCTTTTTGCATAATGCTTGTTTCATAATCTTCGTGAATGTCGTAGATGACGACATTGTGTTTATTTTTTAACAGCCACGCCACTGGTAGGAGCTCGGGGTCATGGATCTGGTAATAGTCTGCACTTAGCTTTCGTGCTTGTTTATAGGCTTGTACCGAAGACAACAGCATGCGCAGCCACTTATTTTTGTGCTTTTTAATGGGTACCACCTGTATGTTGCTGTTTTGAATGACTTGATCTCCATCAGGTGCTATTAAGGTCACATCGTAGCCTGCTTGTTGCAGCGATTGACACTGTTTATAGTAAATCCGCGGATCGAGCGGATGATGTACAGTCGTAATATGCACAACTTTTTTTGTCGTAGGCATTGTTTTACACTTCCTTATAGGGGGTCTGCGAGTCGCCCGCCCCCTTCTGTTTCTTTCTTCAATTAGAGCTTTTGAGGGTTTGACCCTTCTGCTTCTTCTAGATGTGGGCTGCTGGCACCATCTGTTTTATTGAGTGAGAGCTTTACCGATCCGTTCTTTCTATATGAGGGGGGATGCTTTAGATCCAATAAAGGACAAGACCTCTATAGGGCATTATTTTTTCAACGTTTCAAGAAACACGGCTTCGTACTGCTTCACAATTTGTTTCGCATCGAAGTGACCAGCTCTCATGTGGCCTTTCGTGATGATGTCTGCACGTTCCTCTTTATTTAATTGCAGGATGCGTAGCATGTTTAACGCTACGTCATCTGCGTCACCGACCGGACATAACGCCCCGTATACACCACCGTCCAAAACTTCTGCAGGTCCTGATTTACAGTCGGTTGAGACGACCGGAGTCCCCGAGGCTAACGCTTCAGCGATCACGTGGCTGAACCCCTCATGGATGGATGTTAATACAAATAAATCAGCTTTACTGAAATAAATATACGGGTTACTTTGAAAGCCGACAAAGTGTATACGATCTTCAATAGTGAGCTGTGCAGCCTGCTGCAGAAGTTCATCCTTTAGCGGACCTTCCCCGAGGATGACCAGGCGACTGCTTTCCTGTTTGTTGACTTTCGCAAAGGCGTTTAGAAGCGTACGCTGGTCTTTTTGCGGGACTAAACGCCCTGCAGTGATGATTATTTTATCTGTCGTATTAAAGATCTCCTGATGATCCGGGTTGATAGTCCCATTGTTGATTTGCTCGTTAATGTTGTCAACATCTACAGGATTATAAATGACTTTAATATCTTTTGGCTTAATTTTATATCGCTTTACGAGGTTTTCTTTAACCCCTTCGGATAACGAGACAATCTGACTTGAGCGTTTATATACCATTCCAAATACAAGCAGTTGAAGGTTTTCACGGAAGCTGCCACCTAAATTATCTGCCTCTCGAATGACGTTCTTTGCTTTCGAACGTGACAGTGCGTTAGCTAGGATAGCGATTGTGTTGACTCTCGGGATCGTACTAAATACGATGTCGATTTCTTCGGTTTTAATAATATTGGCTAGATCACCAATCGAGCGGCTTAATCTAGTGGTTTCTAGTTTTATAAATTTAACGTCTTCTTTTAATTCCTTTTCATAGGAACCGTTCATATTTAAAGTTACTAGCATTGGGGCGAACTTGTTTCGGTCCAGATTATTAATAATATTTAGCAGTGTACGTGCTGCACCGCCTCCGCCCATTTGATAGATGAAAAATAATACCTTTATCTTTCCCACTTTATAACCGACCTTTCGCGCCAAACTGGTTTGTTTGACGATTCATTCTGGCTGAAATTGTCTTTTTCCAACAAATAATTATAGCATATCTCTGTAAAAATCGTCGTTTATTCACACAGTTTTCCATATTATTAGGTGTATTAACAGTATGATCGTTTGGGGGCAGCGGTAAACGGATGGAGAGAGATTTGATGGAGTGGTGAAACTAATAAATAACGTGGTGCCAGGCACCTTCAATGCGGTAAAGGGTTGAAGGTGCCTGGCACCGCTATTGTGGCGCTGCGGGGCGAGGGCATCGCTGGTGTGGCTATTTTATGTCGAGCTTTTTGATGATTTTTTCTATTAATAGTTCGAGTTGCTGCTTTTTAGGGTTTTCTTCTAATTTGATCAATTCAATGGTTTTATCGTTGATCTTTTTTTGGAGATCTTCTTGCAGCTCAAAGATGTAGCCGACATTATCTTGCAAACGGTTGGAGGCTACTTCTGAACAGACTTCATCGACAATCTCTTTCTTTGTTTTTAGCTCTTCTAATGCAGCATTCGTAGCTTCAAGCGATTTATTGACTTGCTTCAGCTCATATTCTATATCTGCTTTCCATCGATCTAAAGACATCTGACATTCTCCTTTTTGCGATTACTAGGTTCACTTTGATTTGCGTATATTCAATTATCTAGAACGGTTGTTTCCTTCATATCCATTTGGGTTATTCACTTGCCATCTCCAGGCGTCTTCACACATTTCTTTAATTCCTTTTATGGCTGTCCAACCTAGCTCTGTTTTCGCCTTTGTCGTGTCTGCATAGCAGGAAGCTATATCTCCAGCGCGGCGCTCTACAACCTGGTAGAGGACCTTACGTTGAGACGCACTTTCAAAGGCTTTTATCATTTCTAGAACACTATAACCATTTCCCGTCCCGAGGTTATAGGTGTTTATTCCGGTAGTTTTCATTACTTCTACCAGTGCTTTTAAATGGCCTTTTGCGAGGTCAACGACATGGATATAATCTCTCACACCCGTGCCGTCCTTCGTCTCATAATCGTCCCCGAACACTTGCAATTGATCAAGTTTCCCAATTGCGACCTGGGCAATAAAAGGCATCAAGTTATTCGGTATGCCGTTCGGATCTTCGCCAATCCGACCACTGTGGTGGGCACCGACTGGATTAAAGTAACGCAACAGGGAAATACTCCAGCTTGGATCCGATGCGTAAAGGTCGTGCAAGATTTCCTCAATCATTAACTTTGTTCGTCCATAAGGGTTCGTTGCGCTCAGTGGGAAGTCCTCAGAAATCGGGACACGATCGGGCTGGCCATAAACTGTTGCAGACGAACTAAACACCAACTTTCTCACCCCGTATTTATCCATAAGTTCACAGAGGGAGAGCGTTCCAGAAATATTATTGTGATAGTACTGGAGTGGCTTTTCCGTTGACTCTCCAACCGCTTTTAATCCTGCAAAATGGATGACGGCTTCTATTTTATGTTTAACAAATACCTGTTCAAGCGCTTCACGGTCTAGTAGATCAATTTCATAGAAAGTAACCGTCTTTTTTGTGATTTCTTCAACTCGGTCTAGTGCCTCTTTTTTACTATTGGAAAGATTGTCGACCGCAATTATGTCATACCCGGCTTCAAGTAGTTCTACACACATGTGGCTTCCTATATATCCTGCAGCCCCTGTTACGAGGATCATTGCCATCACTCCCATGAATGTATTTGCTTTTTTTATATAAGGTAATGCATTATTTATCGTTCTGATGTGGGCGGTTTGTTTTTAAATTGGTAGTTATAATCAGATTTTTGATTATTTACTTATGTAAAAATTCTTTTCTTATCGTATCATAAAGGTCCTATTTTCGGAATGGAACAGCACCTTTGCAAAACGAAAAACTGCATCTTCCATGACGAGATGGAGAATGCAGTTTCTGTTGATTTGGTTTATAGGAATATTGTTATGCTTTTATTATTTTTAATGAAGGCGCTTCGCCCCTAGGTAGCGTTGACTCCAGTAACTGTTGCTCATGCTTGTCACTGTTACACCAGTGGATGAACCACTATGAATAAACTGATTGTTTCCTATGTAGATTCCATTATGTGACGGACCGTTTGTGTACGTTTGGAAGAAAACGAGATCTCCTACACTCGGCTTGTCAACCGACCTTCCTGCCGCCCACTGTTGCGCAGCTGTACGGGGGATAGATACCCCTTGATTCCTAAATACATACTGAATGAAACCGCTGCAGTCAAATCCTCTTGGTGTTGTCCCCCCCCACAAATAAGGTGTTCCTACTAAGTCAGCCGCATCAGCGATTAAGTTCATTACATTAAAACCTTGCTGTGCAGGTGGCGAAGGTTGTGCAGTTACTGTGTCGGATTTGATTTGTCGTTCGCTTTGAACAGTTTTCGTGTCACCATTTGCAGCCGCTTCGATTGCACGAAGTGTTTGCGGACCAACGATCCCATCAACAGTAATCTGTTGACTTCTTTGGAATGAGCGTACCGCCGAATGCGTAACACTGCCAAAATAGCCTGTTACTCTATGATCAAAGTGGCCTAGCTGTTTTAATGCCTCTTGTAATTGAGTAACTGTCGCTCCACTAGCGCCTATGCGTAACACTTGTGTGTTAGTAGTTGCTGTAGTTCCAGACGCCGGCACTGCATTTGTTGTCTGAGTTGGCGCAGGCTGGGCTGGTGGTGGTGTTGACTGAGCTGGTGTTGATGCTTGTGATGCAGTCGTTCTTCCAAGAATATGAGAAATGGTTTGTGGTCCAGCAATCCCATCAATCGTTAAGCCGTGTTTTTTCTGATAATCTCTTAACGCGCTTTGCGTCACTCTTCCAAAATAACCCGTTACTTGGTGATTAAAATGACCAGCTTCTTTCAACCGTTCTTGAAGCTCGGTTACAGCTTGTCCTTGCGACCCTGCACGAAGAAGACCTGTTGTTTGAGCAAGAGCACCGCTTGTTGATGTTGTTGATGATGAAGCGATTTGAGTATTTGTTGCCTGTCTATTTTGCGAATTTGAGCTTAGAAGTAAGTTTAAAGTGGATGTATTCGCAACTCCAGTCGTTTGGATTCCATGCGTTCTCTGAAATTGTCTTACTGCCTCTTCCGTAATTGTTCCGTAGAAACCCGTTGAAGTATGGAAGGTAAAATAACCTTTAGCTCTTAATGCCTCTTGTAGTTCTTTGACGTCAGGATGATTCATCCCTTTTTTTAACGGTTGGTCACCAAGTGCCGCATCTACCATTAACGGCGCAGTTAATACAATTCCTGTAGCAAACGTTGAAGAAATTACCGCTTTTTTTACGACCGACTTTGTACTCATTGTTTTTCCCCCTAAGTGCAGATTAGTAGTCTTATAGATTCAAAGAACCATTAATATTGTCTTATATGTATATTTATCGTCTATTTTATTGGCTCTTTTTATTATAAAGTGAAAATTATGGTAGTAGGTTACAGAAATGTTACAAAAGTCAGAGTTTATTGAAGTGAAGAGCGTGAGTTTAGACTCTGGTTTTCGATAAAACAGTTGATCATTCTCTCTTTTATAGTTCTTTACTTATATACTATTAGACATACTATTTCTTGTTTCGACTTTCTACTCTATCTATTTTATAGGAAATTTGTCGTTTTATTGTCGAAAGTTCGGGAACTCTATTAGTCATAGTTTCCCTCAAATTGTTTAGGGATGGCGCTGCAGTGCAGAGATATATTTAGTAGGGTAGGCTTCTATTTCTTATAGATTGCTGTATTTGTAATTTTTTTATTGTTATTTCTTAGTTATTGGTAGTTATATACGCCTGCATTTGATGCAAATTTCTTCCTCATAGCCAACTGTTACTAGGAGTTTTATGTGTGTTGACTGTGGAGGTCGATCTTGTAGATGAGAAATGGATTACTGCCTACTTTTGAGAGAGGGAGCTTGAAGAAGGAAGAAGGAATATCCATAAAAAAGACACTGGTAATCGTTAAGGATTAACAATGTCTTTTTTGGTTTATTGAAAAGATTGAGGTTTGTCACTGTCCAGTCCTTTAGAACATCGACTCAATCTCTCCTGTTTTGCGGTCTACGTAGTACCAGCCACGAGTGGATGTGTGACCGACACCGTTGTTACCAGGAATAACTTCGTATACGTGAACTAAATATCTGCCGTTTTCTTCATGGTCAACGACAACATGAACATCTGGCTCAAATTGGAGCTGTAGATAGCTTTTAACTTTTGCGATAGCTTCTTGTTCCGTTAAGAGTTCATTTGGGTCTCTATCGGTTTGATTTTGTTGGTTGTCTTTAGGTTCCGTACTGCCTTGATTGTCTTTTTGGTTATCTTGGTCTTTTGTTACTTTATCATTTGAACCGTTGTTTTTTTCTTGATCTTCTTTAGGCTTTTCTTTTTTCTCGTCGTCATTATTAGCCTCTTCTTCAGTCGGCTCTTGTTCATCTATGTTTTCTTCTACTTGTTCTTCTGTCGCCTGCTCATTAATATCCTCAATTTCTTCATCAACCGGCTTCGTACACGCTGTGATTAATAGTATTGCCGCTAATAGCATGACTAGTAAGTATCTCACGTATTACCCTCCCTAATAGATCTTATAAATATATCTATTATTATTTTACCACAAATATTAAGAACGTGGTGCCAGGCACCTGTTGCGCTTTAAAGCACTAACGGTGCCTGGCACCACGTTTTTTAATAATCTTCACGCTATTCGTACTCGCCACTTTAACTGTGCTCAACATATTCATCGCTTCACAGAAATTATTTGTATTTTCGATAGAGGGTGCCAATGGTATCAAGGAGAATGGTTGGCATTTTCTTAGGAATAATTCCTTTTTGATAGTATTTAAAGAATGCTTTTTTTGTATCAGTCCACTTTGGGCAATATTGTACTTGCTTGAAACGTGCGACATCTACAATCATAATATTCCCACTTGTCGTAATGAATATATTTTTCAGATGGACATCTGAGGGGTTCAGTCCTTTATCTCTAGCTAACATTAAGGCATGATCGACTTCATAGATGATCTGATCTGATACTTCAATACCTTGATTTAAGCATTGGTATAGCGTACTCCCCTCAATGAGGTCAATGACAATATAATTGGAGCCACTCTCATGTAAAGTAGGGTAATACGGGATTTGTTCTAGGCTTCTATAAATCTCCGCCTCCTCTACTGCTAGATGATGAAATAATGGGTGAAACACCTTGAGCGCTAAGCCTGTCGAATTTATATTGAATACCGCTGCACTTTTTCCTACACCTACTAATCTCAAATCTATATCATAGTTTACAACTTCTATTTTATTTCCACTTTTAAACGTAACACTGTTTCCATATTTATCGAATTGCTTCATCTTGTGTACTCCTTTCATAGAGGAAAAAATAAAAAGGCATTACGACCAATCATTTAGTCATAATGCCTTTTCACGGAATATAAAAAGACCTCACCAAAATAATTGGTAAAGGTCTTGCAAACAACGATTACGTTGCCAACAAAGCCGGGGATACTTCCCGTAATGACGACTTTGCTGTAAATGCTACTCCCCTTTAGGAAGGATATAATGTTAGCTTTATTTTACTGCCTATTTGGTCATTCTACAATCATTATTTTTCGTTTTTTTGTGGAAAATATTATTTGAAATGAAACTTTACTTAAATCTCTACTCAAACTATCAATAAAAATAGTTTGCTGATGATTATTCTAGTGCAATATTTTTATAAAGTGAAACTTTTCAGTGTGGATTTTCTTCATCTCTACTGAAAATTAGTAGAACCAATTGGGTTATTATTGAAACCCAAACGTTGCGAGTCACAAAGACATTGCAACAGAACGTACGTGACAACGTCTGTATCCAATCGTCTCCTAATTATCCTCCTTTGCTTCCACAAAGGCTTGAATCGGGAGTCTTAGCGCCAGTTAACATGATAAACTGAACACTTTATAAAACAAAAAAGACTGCGCACACTGAACTGCCCCCTGTCAAGTAGACAGTGGAAATAATAAAAAGTATTTAAGCGGCTTTAGCTCTATATTCCATAGGGCTGAGGCCGTTTAATCTTTTTTGGTATCTTTCATGATTATAAAAATGGATG
>NZ_JAOTPO010000020.1 GCF_029028005.1 Alkalihalobacterium chitinilyticum | reverse complement strand
TCACCCTCTCAGGTCGGCTACGCATCGTCGCCTTGGTGAGCCGTTACCTCACCAACTAGCTAATGCGCCGCGGGCCCATCCTGTAGTGTTAGTATCCCAACTTTTACAATGACACCATGTGGTGTCATTGATTATCCGGTATTAGCTCCGGTTTCCCGAAGTTATCCCAGTCTACAGGGCAGGTTGCCCACGTGTTACTCACCCGTCCGCCGCTAACCTCATAAGAGCAAGCTCTTAATTGGTCCGCTCGACTTGCATGTATTAGGCACGCCGCCAGCGTTCGTCCTGAGCCAGGATCAAACTCTCCATAAAAGTGTTTGATATAGCTCACTGTCACAAACGTGACGTTTTTAAAACATTGACGAGATATCATGTATCTCATTTATTTCGCTTGGCTTTTTGTTCAGTTTTCAAAGAACTTTTTCGTTAACGCCTCAATGGCGACTTTTAAATCTTAGCACATCGCAATTCCGAAGTCAAACACTTTTTTTATAAAATGTTATCGGAATAGTTCGTTGCTCAGTGCGTAATGAATACTATAGCATGTCCATTTTTATTCGTCAACAACTATTAATATTTTTTCTACCCCGTGTTACTTTTATTAAATAGAGCAAGATCCACGAGGTAGATTTTTTTATTAATTCAAGTGTTTGTACTGTGGTGTTCTTATATACTTTGTACATTCTTTAGGTGACGCCACTCGGCGGTAGATTCCAAAAACGATTTGATATTTCTCTTCCATCGCTTTTTTTACGACGTTATCTATTCTTGGATCTGTTAAGTCAAGAAGTAATTCCTCCATCTCTCTCTTTAATAAATATTCTACTTCTTGCACTTCTTTCATGTTTAATAAAAATCCAAGCATTTTTTTCCACCTCTGCCAATTAGTATAGGACTGTTTTAAAATTGTTTTCTAAAATCAGGAATTTTATTCATATCTTGTCCCAGATTGCATAGAGTTATTTTAGAGTAATTGGACAGGGAGGGGTTTGATGAAGTTCTTTTTCGTGTTAAATGGAAAAAAGTTAAAGCAATTATCCATTATTATTGTTGCTGCTTTTTTTACTGCTGGCATCTTATTTGTAGAACGAAATGAAATTATGGTCTTTTCGACCTCAGATGGACCTCAAGCTTTTTATAAAGCGAAGACAGATGAGAAAGTATTGTCCTTATCTTTTAATATCAGTTGGGGTGACCAACGAGCAATACCCATCCTTGATATTCTAAAAGATAAAGATGTTCAAGCTACATTTTTCCTTTCCGGGTCATGGGCTGAGCGCCATCCTGAAATCGTAGAACGTATTGTCGAAGATGGTCATGAGATAGGAAATCATGGCTACCAATACGAAAAATATCCTTCGTGGGATGACGAAAAAATTAAAAAAGATATCCGCCGGGGCGATCAAGTTCTGAGTGAACTTACAAGGAAAAAGCCAACCCTGCTTAGACCGCCACATGGTCAGTTTGATAAGCGAGTTTTATCAATAGCTGATAAACTTGATTATTCTATTACTCATTGGAGTGTTAATTCTTATGACTGGCAAAACCCTGGTGTTGATAAAATTGTCGAAGGAACTTTAGAATCAGCAGACAAAGGAGATGTCATCCTTCTCCATGCGTCTGACTCTGCCAAACAAACTCATAAAGCCCTTCCTATAATTGTTGACCGCTTAAAGGGCAAAGGTTATAAGTTTGTAACGGTTAGTGAATTGATAGCAAGTACAACTACAAAAAGTGAAGAGATTAAATAAAATATCTACTTAATCTACCTATTGTAATGTGTTTAAAAGTTTTTAAAAATGATGTCGAAGTTTGTTCCCATTTATAAACCGATCTACTACCCTATACTCACCGGCGACTATAACTAAAATTTAAAAAAAGAAACAGTTGGATGCGCCCAACTGTTTCTTTTTTTTATTTAGCTTGATTTCCTGTTAAACGATGTAAAATTAATAACTGCCACGTATTCGCTGCTAGTAACGGTGCAAAGTAAATCCATAACCATTTAGGATCATTAACCGTTAACGCAGGAACCCATTCAATCGTGGTAACTACGACAATAAAAAATAACGCTGGAATAAATGCCCCTTGATTTGTATCTTTAGCTTTGAAATAAGCAACAATAAGACCGTATATGAGAAGTAGTACTGGCATTAAAACATAATGAAATACCGTTTCACCTTCTTGTGCAAATGCCAGGTAACGAAGATAGATTAAATCAAAAATGACAAAAGCAATTACGACAACTTGAACTTTGTTCCACAGCTTTGCTGTTTTAAATAAACCTAACCCTAGTCTATGAACGGTTAAATAAGCAAAGAAGCCCATTTGACTGATTATACTAAAGGCAGCACTTATTCCTAACAACCAAATTAAACCAAAGAGAAAATTCATTGCCCCTTCTGCAGTATACACCGACCAATCGAGGGCAAGTCCTACTATTGCACCACTAATACTTCCTATTAATAGTGATGTAAAAAACAAATAAACAACTTTACGGCTATTCACGATGAACGCTCCTCCATCTTCTATTCTGCTTTATTGATTGTACCAATGACATTGTAAAAAATCTAGGTTATCCCTTTAAGATATGCATAAAATTTGTAGAAATATTGCATATTAATGACAAAATGATCGAAAGGAAGAGATTAATGGGGCGATTTTACAAACTCATCCTAATTCCAGCAATTTTTGTATCGATTGTTTCAGGGTGCGCACCAGCAGAAGGCAATAGTCAAGCTGCTCAACCTGACTACGAAAGTACAAAGAAAATGATGGTCGACATGTTACAGACCGAGGAAGGAAAAAAGGCTATATCAGAAGCAATAACTGATGAGGAAGTTCAACAAAACCTCATTATGGAACAAGCTTTTGTAAAAGAAACGATTCAAAGTACGTTAACTTCCGAAGAAGCAAGAGCATTCTGGGAAGATACGATGCAAGATCCTGAATTTGCCCAAGCATTAGCTGAAAGTTTAAAGAAAGAAACTGAGGAAATGCTTAAAAGTTTAATGAAAGACCCGGAGTATCAAGCAATGATGATGGATATTCTTAAAGATCCGGAAATGGAAAAAGCTGCATTGGATTTAATGAAAACAAGAGAATACAGACAACAAGTTATGACAGTGATGGCTGAAGCCTTTGAAAGTCCCTTCTTTGTTGCGAAGGTCAATCAAATTTTAGGTAAAGTGACCGCAGAACAATTACAACAAGAAGCTGAAAAGCAGGAAGAACAAGCGCAAGAGGAAGAAGATGAAGGTGGCGAGGAAGGCTCTTAGACTGAAAAACGCCGTTTAGCGGTAACAATCGCTAAAACTACAACCGATTAACCTTCTTCTTTTTCATTTAGTGGAGATACGTACTGAGTCATAAGTTTTCAGCGAAGTTTTTTAAACAAAAAGCAGTCCCGAAATAAGGGACTGCTTTTCATATTGGTTACTTATGTTAATTACTTACAAACTTATTATCTTTCTACTTTATCAATCACACGTTTAGCAATCTCTGTGTAGATCTTTCCAATCGGGTGGTTTTCATCATAAATAGACGGTGCAAAATCATCCTTATTGATCTCTGGTTGTCCTAATGGAATTTGGCCTAATACTTCCGTCTTTAATTCTTCAGCTAAACGCTCACCGCCGCCAGTTCCAAATACGTACTCTTTCTCACCGGTTACTTTACTTTCAAAGTAAGCCATATTTTCTACTACACCGATAATTTCGTGATTCGTTTTAATCGCCATAGCTCCAGCACGCGCCGCAACGAATGCAGCAGTAGCATGAGGTGTCGTAACGATGATTTCTTTTGAAAGTGGAAGCATCGTGTGAACATCTAAAGCAACATCTCCGGTACCTGGAGGTAAGTCTAAAATTAAGTAATCCAGCTCGCCCCACTCTACTTCACTGAAGAAGTTGTTAAGCATTTTTCCTAACATTGGTCCTCTCCAAATAACAGGAGCGTTATCTTCAACGAAGAAGCCCATAGAAATCACTTTTACTCCAAATCGTTCAACAGGGTATATACGTTCTGCGATCACCTTAGGGCGTTCCTCAACTCCCATCATGTCTGGAACACTAAAGCCGTAAATATCAGCATCGATAATGCCTACTTTTTTACCTAGTCGTGCTAAAGTTGTCGCTAAGTTAACGGAAACGGTTGACTTACCAACCCCGCCTTTACCACTGGTTACCGCGATAAACGTAGTATTTTTAGATGTAAGCAGAGATGGAGCTTGTTTTTGTTCAACTCCACCACGCTGTTGTAATTCTTGTTCTGTTAAGTTTTCAAAACGAAGCCCCACTGATTCAGCTCCAGCCGATTTTAATACATTGACCATTTGTTGTTGTAGCTGCATTTGTTCAGCTGTTCCTGTTTTAGCGATGGCAATTTTTAAACTTACATGATTATCCTTAATTTTAATTTCACGAATCGAATCAACTTCGACAATGGACTTATTTAAAAAAGGATCCATTACTGTTTTCAATGCACTTAATACTTTTTCTTCTGTTAACAACGAGTACACCATCCTTTTTATGTAGATATAGTTAGTATAGCATAACTCGCATGAGGAATACGTTGATTACGCTTACGCACACTAGGAAGCAGGCACAGGTTCTTCTGAGTAATATCTGAGTATTCCTTGATAGATGGAAGCCGCAACTTTTTGTTGGTATTTCTCCTTCTCCAGTAATCGTGCTTCTTCTGGATTAGAAAGGAAACCTACTTCGACAAGAACACCCGGAATTTTGGCTTGTTTGATGAGATACACATTACCAATCGGCTTTGCCACTCGATGTGTATTTTCTAAATTTCTGCGAATTTCATCTTGAACAAATTTTGCAATATACTCATTTTCTTCTATCGTTCGATTGTAGAACGTTTGTGCACCTTTCCATTTTGGCGAAGGAATCGCATTCAAATGAATACTGACAAACATATCACCGTCCGAACCATTAATTAACTCTACCCTCCGCTTTAAATCCTGCACTTTACGGTGACGTATTTTTTTTATATCTGAATCGGCTAGGTCTTTATCTTCTTCTCGAGTCATTAAAACAAGTGCACCTGCTTCTTGTAAATAATCTCTAAGATCGAGTGCAATTTCTAAGGTAACATCTTTTTCAAGCAACCCGCTTTTGGATACTGCCCCGCCGTCTGGTCCGCCATGTCCAGGGTCAAGTATAATTACTTTTCCAGACAAGGGAAGTTGCCAAGTTGACCATGAGTCATCACTAATAAATTGGTATTGCACAATAAAAAGTAATCCAACAACCGCTAGAGCGAATCCGCCCCCTTTAATCCACTTTTTCATTCCCAGTCCCTCCTACGTCCTCTTCCCTTTATTTATATTGGGACAAGGAGGAAAATATGAACAGAAACTTGTCTAGATTAATGAAGACGCATTCGATAACGTTTTGTTCCTTCTGTAAAACCTTTTTCCCACCACTTTTCTACAAATTGCTCTACGGCTAAATATAATGAATCTAACCCAATATCTCGATAGGTGTACCAGGCTTCAAGTATATAAAATAGTTGTGTATAAATATCTTTTAACTCATCTTCACAACGAAACCTAACATCTCGTAACGCTTCACCGTAATATCCGAAGCGACTAAATTCAGCTCCAATTAAAAATGAATCAATCGCTGCATCAATAATTGGATCAATCAAAAACGGCTCATACTGAAAATGGAATGGAAACAAAGGTTCAAAATGTTGCTGGGCATCTTTCTTAAGATCATTTAACGATAATTGTCTTAATATCTTACGCTCAAACTTCCACCGCTTCTCACGTTGTTTTTCTGAGAATGTTGTGATTACTGTCATTAGAACCTCTCCTCAATACCTTTTTCATTAGTATCAAGAGATTTAATAATACTCATGCGATGGAAATACCGTTGAATTTATCCAATTTAGTGACAAAGGCTAATGTTTATTTTCTTTTTTTAGCCAGATAAGCTGCCCCAACCGCTGTTACTACTAATAGTACGATAATTATCCAATACAAATAACTGACTACTGCTGGCACATGATCATTTTTGTCAGCTGTAACCGGCGCTTCTATACTCTCTAACCCGTCTATACTTTCCACTAAAATAACTGTCCCGCCCTCACTTCGACTTGGAAGTTGGACCTTTACTTCATTTCCGACGACTTCATAGACTTGATTTGAATACAAGTCCATAACATTACCAGTAAAAGGTACTTCAAATGTAGCCTCACTCACTTCATCATTTGTATTTAAGCCGACTAAAATGGATTTGTCATTAAACGACCGAGCAAAAATACTAAAACCTTCTTCATCACTTCCTGCTACTTGTGATCGTGTACCTTTAGAAAACACATCCGAATAATCTTTTCGGATATTTAAAAGCTTTTTATAGTGTATTAGTACTTCATTATCCTCTATATCTTCCCATGCCATATCATAGCGATTATCATAATATGGATAGTTATCCAAACCTGATAGGCCAAGCTCCTCACCGTAATAAATAACGGGTTGACCTTTAGCTGTGATTTGTAATGCAGCCCCGACTTTTAATTTGCCGATATCTTGACGAACTAGCTCTAAAAATCCTGCTTCATCATGACTTCCTAAAAATTGCCCTAAAGTTGCCCCATTACTCAACTGTGCATTTCGAACCTCTAAGTTTTGTTGAACATTTTCTAATTGACCGTTTACGAAGTTACGTGCCTCATTTTTAAAATCAAAATCGAGTAATGAGTCCATCATTCCGGTGTTTAGGTATCCGTGGTCATCATTAGGACCTGCTCCCCAAGACTCTCCAATTAATTTAAACTCAGGCATAATCTTTGTTAACTCATTTTTGAATGCCATCCAAGTCGTATCTTCAACGTGCTTCACAGTATCCACTCGAAAGTAGTCGATCGTATTTCCATTAGGCGTTCTTGATTTTTCAATCCAGTCCACTTGCCATTGAATAATTTGTTCACGAACTGCAGGGTCTTCCGTTAAGAAGTCCGGTAAGCCCGCCAGTTCACCTCGAACCGTACCTGTTCCCCCATCACGAAGCATTCCAGCAAAACGCGCTCTTTCTTCAGCAGTCGGAAAGAAAGGAATTTCGTCTTCATACACCGCATCCGCTTCTTTTAACCCATAGCCTGTATGGTTTAAAACGACATCAATCATAATTTTCATTCCACGATCATGTGCTTCGTCAATTAATTCATGGAAGTCATCCATTGTCCCAAAGTGAGGGTTCAGTTCTTCAAAATTACTTGCCCAATACCCGTGGTACCCATAATAAGGTGTATCTGGATACTCATGCCGAACATCATACCTAATATTTTCTACAATTGGACTAATCCAAATGGTGTTAATTCCTAAATCATATAAATAATCGAGCTTGTTTGTTATTCCCTTAAAGTCCCCCCCTTGATAAGTTCCACGTTGTTCTGTATTATAACCAATACCATAAGGATCATTATTAGATCGGTCTCCATCGAAAAAGCGATCCGTTAATAAAAAGTAAATTCTAGCTTCATCCCAATCAAAGTCTGCTTCACCCATGAACGTCCTAGCCGCAATTTCAATTGTTACTTCATCTGTATGTCGGTTCCCGTATTGGTCAGTGACAACAATCGGTAGCGATTTAACACCTGCGGTTATAGAGCGATCAACAGCAAACGAAACTTCTTTAAGATCAGTATCAATCGCAACTTTTTCCTTTCCACCTACTTCGCTTAAATCAACATAGATTTCACGCAGGGCTACTTCTTCTTTACTCTCAATCGATAAAGTTAACACAGCATTTTGATTATAGTTAATGACTTCTGGATATGTTGACCCTTCTATTTCTAACTCAACTTCAACGTTCGTTTCTACATTAGAAGAAGGTGCATCCGTATCCGTATCACTAACCGTTTCAAAAGCTATTTCCCCACTCGTTACAAAAACTTGTGTGATGTGATCATGTTTATTTACATCAATAAATCGATCCTGTTCAACATCCTTTGTAGCCGTATTCCAATCATCAGTATCACGGAGCACAAATCCAACACGTTCGGTATCAGGACCTATATTAATCCTTGCGATCGCTTTACCGTCTTTATATTCAATAAAATCGATTTGATCATCCTTATATTCTGTATCCCATACCCAGATGTTCCAACCATCGTACTGCTGATCTTCTCTTTCATAAACAAAATAAATCTGGCGCTCCCCAGTGTCGTTCGCAACTTCTAAAGCGCTTTCAAAGTTAGAATTAAAAACCTTGGTTACATTAGCTGTAGAGCCCGTCATTGTTTCTTCAGCTAATACTAATGTAGCTGGCAAATAACTCGTGAACATACTCAAGACAAATATACATAAGACAAAAATAGCAGCATTCTTTTGGTAAATTTTCTTCCCCATGTCGTCTACTCCTTCTTAGTTTAATTATAAACAGTGAAAACGATTGCACAAAATGTTATAAAATAAATTGGAAATCCATTATTTCCAATTTATATCTAAATGCAAACGATATTCTAAATTATTCTACTCCCTTACACTACTATAGAATTTTTAGTTTATCAATCGAATTTTACATCCTCTTAACATACACTTTCATCCAGTAGTATTAAAAAAGATCCATGACTAATAGAAATGGACCTTACGAACATTTGTTCTAATTAGTTAACATTACATACGATTGGACTTTACGTACTCTTTTTTCAATTTCTTCGGTAAATAAATTCGAAAAGTTGTTCCTTCACCTAACGTACTTTCAAATTCAATCTTACCACCATGATCGTTAATAATTTTGTATGTAGTTACCATTCCTAACCCTGTACCTTTTTCTTTTGTTGAATAAAACGGTAAACCGATATTAGGAGCTAATTCTTTTGAAATTCCGCTCCCTTGATCAACTACTTCAACTATAACTGTGTCTGGATTGAAATCGAGAAGGAATACTTTAATAACTCCACCTTCTGACATCGCTTCAATTGCATTTTTAATGAGGTTAATAAAAACTTGCTTCATTTGGTTGTTCACACAACGAATAGAATCAACAGGATCATGCTCAAAAATAATATCAATATTTTTCATAAGCGCTTGTGATTGAAGTAATGTAACAACATTGTTTATTGTTTCTGTTAAATTTTCTTCACCTATCTCAACAGCTTGAGGCTTTGCTAAAAGCAACAACTCACTAGTAATTAACTCGATGCGGTCCATCTCACTTAATAAAATTTCAATATGAACTGGATTTATTTCTTTTTCTGCATGTATTAGCTGTAAGAATCCTTTTATAGTCGTTAACGGATTTCTAATTTCATGCGCTATTGAAGCAGATAATTGTCCTACTAATGATAATTTCTTTGCATTCTCGATACTTTCCTCAGCAGCCTTTTGCAATGTAATATCTTTACAAATGCCATAAATTCCAGTAATTTCATTCTCTATAGTAATTGGGGTATTTGTCACCCTACAATGAATGACTCTGCCACTTTTATGGTTCATTCTACAATCATAGGTTTGCGGTACACCCTTAGACGCTTCACCGAAGTAATAAATAACTTTTTGCAAATCTTCATCTGCCACAAGAGGATAAAATGATTGATGGACTAATTCTTCTTCTCCATAACCCGTTAATTTTGCTAAGGCCTTATTCACACTCACATATCTACCAGCTAGATCTAATGAAAAAACTGCATCTAGATTATTTTTAAAAAGTAATTGATAATGTTGTTCCCTTTGGATATTCTTTCTCTTGGACTCGGTAATGTCTAGAAAATAAACAGACAGCCCCTCAGGAGAGGGATAAGCCCGAACGTCAAACCATTGCTTCATCGAAGGATAATAAAAGTCAAAATTGACAGACTTTTGACTTTCCATTGCTGAAAGGTAATGGGCATAGATTGGTAAATCTATTGCATCATCAAATTCCTCCCACACACACTTTCCTAACAGCTTCTCTTTTGAACGACTTTATATTTTCTCTGCTTCATTGTTTAAGTAAATAAAGTTCCAGTTAGAGTCTAACGCATAAAAGCCATCTGTAATCTTATCTAATATATCGAAAGTATCTAATTTGGTTATATTCATTTCGTATGGCTCCCATCGCATGACTTGAAGTATCAAATTACTTGCTCTACATACTTCTCTAACTTTTTTAGAAACCCTTTTACTTTTTAATTAAGGTATCTTTTTAATATTTGGATTATGATCCGAACACGTTATCCAGTATAAAAGCACCTGAACTCCTTCAGATGCTTTTATGAGTTGTATTTTCAATCCATAACTGTTTAAAAATCATTCCAAGCACCGAAAGAGGGTTTAATTAATGTCGTATTCAACCAAACAGGTGCGAGATTGTTCGTTTGTCCTCGCTGACTACTTCTAGTATTTCTCGCTAGCTGAATTGCTCTCATAGCATCAATTCTACCATATCGAATGGTTCCTTCTCCTGAAACGGATTGAATGGAAGCTCGTTGAATGATCGATCTAATATCTCTATTACTTAACGTTGGATTGGTCGCCTTCATTAATCCTGCTAGACCACTAATAATAGCAGCAGCTTGTGAAGTACCGGATAAAACCTTATAGCCCATCAAATCTCCTGACTCCCCAGGAAAGGTTGAGAGAATATCTTGACCCGGCGCAGCAACTTCCACCCATGACCCGTAGTTGGAGAATGATGAAAGCTCATTGTTTTGATTCGTGGCGGTTACCGCAAGGACTTGATTAAATGCTGCTGGATACTGTGCGTTATTTGAGGAGTTATTCCCTGCTGCCCCAACTAGTAAGACACCTTGATTATTTGCATAATTGACCGCGCTTCTCAGCGTCTCATTGCTATCTGGTGCACCTAAACTCAAGTTGATGACATCTGCTCCTAGATTAGCAGCGTAAATAATCCCTTGAGCAACATTGCTGTGTGTCCCGCTGCCTGTGTCTCCTAGAACTTTTATATTCATAATGTCGGCTGAATTATAGCTCATCCCTGCCATTCCAATTCCGTTGTTCGTCGTACCTGCAGCAATCCCTGCAATATGAGTTCCATGTCCATGAATATCTTCAACGGTTGGGGAACCTGAGAAATTCGCATGATGAGTGACCTTCCCCCGCAAGTCTGGGTGATTCCGGTTTACACCAGTATCTAAGATGGCAATCCTTGCTGAGGCAGGAGAAACACGTGCCAGCTCCCATGCACCTTGTGCGTTCACGTTTGCTAGCCCCCATTGCCTTTCCAATAACGGATCGTTCGTTATAATAGCTGAACCACTTACTGTTTCTAACGATGAAAAATCTGTTGCACTTGTAATCGGTGAAAGCTGTATCTCATGATCCTCCTCCACAAACCGAACATCCCGAGATGAAGCATATTTGGAAAGACATGATGGGAACTCCTTCGTTGGTACGGTGACGACGTGTATCCCTATTTCTTTGATCTCATTTACTAGCTTCGCCTTCATCTCTTTGTGCATCTGCAAACAACTAGACCTTCTTGTCCCAGGCTTAAAGCACACGATTAGCTGTTTCGTTGCAACCATCAACACCATCTCCTTTGAAAAATTACTATCAATGTATTCAAACAAAGGAATGTATGAAGCGGTAGTTGTCCTAGGAAGCTGAAAAAACAAAAAAGACCCTCACCCATAATGAGTGAGAGCCTTGAAACGTAGGTATATTAACGTTTTGAGAACTGAGGTGCACGACGTGCTGCTTTAAGACCGTATTTTTTACGCTCTTTCATACGAGCATCACGAGTTAAGAAACCAGCAGCTTTTAATGACCCACGGTATTCTGGATCTACTTCTAATAACGCACGAGATACACCATGACGGATTGCTCCCGCTTGTCCAGTATATCCACCACCAGTAACGTTAACAATAACATCGTATTGTCCAACTGCTCCTGTTTCTTGTAATGGTTGCTCAATAATTAATTTTAATACTTCTTTGTTACCGAAGTATTCATTGAATTCACGATTATTAATAACGATACGACCGTCGCCTGGCACTAAACGAACACGTGCAACAGAGTGCTTACGGCGACCTGTACCATAATATTGTACTTGTGCCAAAGTAATACCCTCCTTATTAATTAACCACGAAGCTCATAGGCTTCTGGTTTTTGTGCTTGGTGCTTATGTTCGCTACCAGCGTAAACGTGTAATTTCATTCCTTGTTTACGTCCAAGTGTGTTCTTTGGAAGCATGCCTTTGATAGCAAGCTCTAACATACGCTCTGGCTTGTTTTGAAGCATTTCGCCAGCAGTCGTTTGCTTAAGTCCACCTGGATGATTTGTGTGACGGTAGTAAATTTTGTCTTGTAATTTATTCCCTGTAAGAACGATTTTAGATGCGTTGATGATGATTACGTGATCACCTGTATCTACATTCGGTGTAAAAATTGGTTTATGTTTACCACGAAGGATAGAGGCAACTTCACTTGAAAGACGACCTAATGTTTGGCCTTCTGCATCAACAACATACCATTTACGTTCAACTTCATTTGGCTTTGCCATAAATGTTGTACGCATGATTTTCCCTCCTATTTAAAGCTTTCATAATTTTAGTTTCATTTTTTATGGTAATTGCATTGTTTATAATAACAAGCCTAAACAACCCGGGGCTAGTGGGTTTCATTTAGAAATACCATCTAACATCATATAATATATAACAGCTAATGTCAACAACTTGTTACACGGGGATGAGTTGTTTTGTAAAAAATTTTTCTACTTCTTTTATTTACAGAAATTCAATAACTCATACCTTCTCATTGATAATCTACTTTCCATAAGTATAATCCGTGTCCTGGTGCGGTTTTACCAGCAGCTGTTCGATCTTTTGCTAGAATGAGATCTTTCATTTCATCGACTTCGCGTTTTCCTGTGCCTGCTTCCAATAATGTTCCGACAATAATCCGCACCATGTTATAAAGAAAGCCATTCCCAATAATGCTAAATATCAGTTCGTCATCTTGTTGTATAATATTAAGCTCATAGATGGTTCGAACTTTATCGACAACAGGAGAGCCAGCCGAACAAAAAGACGTAAAATCATGTGTTCCTAACAATACTTTAGCAGCCTCTTTCATCTTTTGAACATTTAGCTCCTGTGGAAAATGATACGTATAGTTGCGACAAAATACATCTGGTACCTTTCGATTTAACACACGATAACGATATTCTTTACGAATGACATGAAACCGCGCATGAAAATCTGCATCTGCTTCAGCAACTTCTTGGACAACAATATCATTGGGCAGATTAGCAGAAAGAGCTCGCCCCCACTTCTCTGCTGGAATATTGAGCGGTGTATCAAAGTGAATGACTTGTCCAACAGCGTGAACAGTTGCATCTGTTCTTCCGGAACCGTACACTTGAATGATTTCATTCTTATGAATTTTTTTAAGAGCTTTCTCTAATTCCCCTTGAACTGTCCTCGCTTGAGGTTGTATTTGAAAACCAGAAAACTCCGTACCATCATACGAAATGATGCATCTATAGCGTCGCATGGACTCACCTCACCTTATGCTCTTAGAAAGAATAATCCAATACCAAAACAAACGATCAAGACAACCATACTTGTATCATGCAATGACCAGTAAAGCTGCCGAAGTTTTGTCCGTCCTTCACCGCCGCGGTAGCCCCTTGCTTCCATCGCTAAAGCTAAATCTTCAGCACGTTTAAACGAGCTGATAAACAGCGGAATAAGAAGAGGTATAAAAGCTTTCATCCGTTCTTTAAGCGGGCCGCTTGTAAAGTCAACACCCCGGGCCATCTGAGCTTTTGCAATCTTTTCTGTTTCTTGAAGAAGCGTTGGAATAAACCGAAGTGATATTGACATCATTAACGCTAATTCATGTGCAGGTAATCCAAAGCGCTTAAATGGCGATAAAATGCTTTCTAGACCATCGGTTAAATCCATCGGTTTTGTCGTTAACGTTAAAAGCGAGGTAAAGATGACTAAAATAAGAAGTCGAATAGAAATAAAAACACCTTGCGTTATCCCTGACTCATAGATCTTAATCGGCCCCCACTGAAACACAAGTGGTCCTTCTTTATTTAATAATAGATGAATAATAAGTGTAATAAGAACGAGTAAAAAAATAGGCTTTAAACCTTTGTATATAAAACGAATAGGGACTTTTGAAATTAGAATGGCAGCCAAACAAAAGCTTACGACCACCGCATATGACTCCCAGCTGTTCGCAAAGAAAACAATGATGACAAGTAAAAAAACAGCTAATAGCTTTGCGCGTGGATCTAACCGATGCAAGATTGATTTGGCTTCTACGTACTGACCTATTAAAATGTGTTGAAACATAGTGTCACCTTTTTTCAAGCATATATTGCTTAATAAATTGCGCAACTTGATCCACAGTAAACAAGTCACGAGGCATAGGCTGTTGAAATACTTTTTCCAATTTACTCATAAAAGCTAATGTTTCAGGGACATCTAACCCAATTTCTTGCAGGTGATTTAGATTTGAAAACACTTCCTCTGGGCGTCCTTTAATGACAATCTCCCCTTGATTCATTACAATGATCTGGTCGGCATACAACGCAGCGTCTTCCATATGATGCGTAACGAGTACTGTCGTGAGCTGATTTTCTTGATGCAGACGATAAAACATATCCATAATTTCACGTCGACCTTTTGGATCTAAACCAGCTGTAGGCTCGTCTAATACAAGTACTTTAGGCTCTAAAGCTAGTACCCCTGCAATCGCTACCCGGCGCTTTTGCCCCCCGCTTAATTCAAAAGGAGAGCGCTTTAGAAACTCTTCTGATAACCCGACAAGAGGCATTAGCATTTTCGCTCGCTGTTTCGCTACTCTTTCAGGGACGCCAAAATTCAAAGGTCCAAAGATAATATCTTTTTCGACCGTCTCTTCAAACAATTGATGCTCAGGATATTGAAACACAAGCCCTACATTTTTGCGAAGATTCTTTAAGTCTTTTGCCTTTTGATTTGCGATAATCTCAGTATTTCCAATTGTTATTCGGCCTTGTGTTGGTCGAAGCAGTCCATTTAAATGTTGAATTAACGTCGACTTCCCAGACCCTGTGTGACCGATAATCGCCGTATAAGAGCCAGCAGGAACTTGAAATGACACTTGTTTAAGAACTTCCCTTACAAAGGGGGTTCCTTGCATGTACGTATGTCCTAACTGTTCGACTTTAATTTCCATAGTTCCTCCACTAGATCATCCAGCGACAATGTCACATGATTTAAGTTGATGCCTTCTTTCAATAAGTACCTCTGTAACTTCACTGAGAATGGAACATCGAGGCTTTGATCGATCAAGAATTCTTCATCCGTTAATATGTCTTCAGGAGCACCATCACGAACAATCTCCCCATCACTCATAACAAGAATACGATCTGCTAGAGATGCTTCATCAATATCATGGGTAATCGAAATAACCGTGATGTTTTCTGTTTCTCTTAAATGTAGGACAGTTTGTATCACTTCTTTTCGACCTTGTGGGTCTAACATGGATGTCGACTCATCTAAAACAATAACAGAAGGCTGAATTGCTATAATACCAGCAATGGCTAAGCGTTGTTTCTGTCCACCAGATAGCCGATGTGGCTCTTCGGATAACAGGTGAGCAATTCCCACTTTTTCAGCACTATTTCGAATTCGTTCTTCCATTTCCATCGTTGGCACTCCGTTATTCTCAAGACCAAAGGCAATATCATCTTTGACTGTCGTACCAACTAATTGATTTTCAGGGTTTTGAAAAACAAGTCCGACATACTTACGGATTTCCCACATCTTATCTTCGTCTCTTGTATCCATTCCATTTATAATTACTTCTCCCGCTTCAGGAACAAGTAATCCATTTAAAAAACGAGACAGTGTTGACTTGCCTGAGCCGTTATGGCCAATGATAGCAACCCACTCTCCCTTTTTTACAGTTAGTGATATTTTCTTTAATACTTCTTCTCCATCAGTATCATACTTATAAGTAAGGTCCTTAATTTGGATTGGATCGACCATGATCATCACCCTAACGTTCTCTCTATATAAAAAAAGGGCTGTGAGTGGGAGCTATTCGCTCACAACCTGTCACGCCCTTTGTCGTCAAATATATATGTTGGATCAGAATTAAACTAGCTCAATAATAGCCATTGGTGCACCATCACCACGGCGAGGACCTACTTTAAGAATACGAGTATATCCACCTTGACGCTCTTCATAACGAGGAGCGATATCAGCGAAAAGCTTTTGAATTGCATCTTCACCTGTCTCTTGATTAGCTACTTCACGACGTACGAAAGATGCTGCTTGACGACGTGCGTGAAGGTCACCACGTTTACCAAGAGTGATCATCTTCTCAATGATAGGGCGAAGTTCTTTAGCTTTTGCTTCAGTAGTTTCAATTCTCTCGTTGATAATTAAATCTGTAACTAAATCACGGAATAATGCTTTACGACCAGCACTATCACGACCTAATTTTGCATATGCCATGTCTGTTTCCCTCCTTTGTAACGCTTATATGATTGCCTAAACAGGCACGACGATTTATGGTAAAACACAAGAAAAACAGAGAACAGCACAGTGCTAAGCGTTCCCTATTAGAACCTACTCTTCTTTACGAAGACCTAAGCCTAATTCAGCAAGCTTTTCTTGGACCTCTTCAAGAGATTTGCGTCCAAGATTACGTACTTTCATCATGTCTTCTTCTGTTTTGTGTGTTAATTCTTGAACGGTATTAATACCAGCACGCTTTAAGCAGTTGTAAGAACGAACAGAAAGATCAAGCTCTTCAATCGTCATTTCAAGCACTTTTTCTTTTTGATCCTCTTCTTTTTCAACCATAATTTCAGCATTTTGTGCTTGATCTGTAAGACCGACAAAAATGTTTAAGTGCTCAGTTAAGATCTTTGCACCTAACGATACTGCCTCTTCTGGACGAATGCTTCCATCAGTCCATACATCTAAGGTGAGTTTGTCATAGTTGGTAATTTGACCGACACGTGTATTTTCGACTTGATAATTCACTCGAGATACAGGTGTGTAGATTGAGTCAATTGGGATAACTCCAATTGGCTGATCTTCAGACTTATTATCTTCAGCAAGAACATAACCACGTCCACGTTTAGCAGTTAAACGCATATGTAGTCTAGCACCTTTAGATAAAGTCGCAATATGAAGATCAGGGTTTAATACGTCTACATCACTATCATGTGTTAGGTCACCTGCTGTAATAACACCTTCACCTTGTGTATCAATTTCTAAAACCTTCTCTTCATCCGAGTAGATTTTAAGAGCAAGTTGTTTCAAGCTAAGAATGATAGTAGTCACATCTTCTACTACACCTTCGATAGTAGAGAATTCATGTAACACACCGTCAATCTGTACACTCGTTACAGCAGCTCCTGGTAAAGAGGATAAGAGGATACGACGTAAGGAGTTCCCTAAAGTTGTTCCATACCCACGTTCAAGTGGCTCAACTACGAACTTCCCGTATTTAGCATCTTCGCTAACTTCAATCGTTTCAATATTTGGCTTTTCTATTTCAATCATTCAACAAACCCTCCTTCAAAACGTCGAACTCCGGTTGACCCGTAAGGATTGCCTAACCGGATTCCCCATTAGGCAGTTCCCATACGCATTACCATCGTTAATAAAAGCAAGAACCGTTTCATAGGGAAAATCTCGTCTTAACCATTATTAACACTTTTAGGAAATCTATACAAGAAATTGGATTTCTTTTATTAAACTCTACGACGTTTTGGTGGACGGCAACCATTATGAGGAACAGGCGTAACGTCACGGATCATGCTAACTTCTAATCCTACTGCTTGAAGAGAACGAATAGCTGCTTCACGACCTGCACCAGGACCTTTAACAGTTACTTCGAGCGTTTTCATACCGTTTTCCATTGCTGTTTTACCAGCGGCTTCAGCAGCCATTTGTGCAGCAAATGGAGTAGATTTACGTGAACCTTTAAATCCTAGGTTTCCAGCACTAGCCCATGAAATTGCGTTTCCATGTACATCAGTAATCGTAACAATCGTATTGTTGAAAGTTGACTTAATATGTGCTACACCACTTTCAACGTTTTTACGTTGACGACGTTTTGTACGTGTATTAGTCTTTTTAGCCATGTTTTAACCTAACCTCCTTTACTATTTCTTCTTATTAGCTACTGTACGACGTGGACCTTTACGCGTACGAGCATTATTTTTCGTGTTTTGTCCGCGAACTGGTAGACCACGACGATGACGGATACCACGGTAGCAACCGATCTCGATAAGACGCTTAATGTTTAAAGAGATTTCACGACGAAGATCCCCTTCTACTCGATAAGCATCGATTACTTCACGAATTTTACCTAACTCATCTTCAGTTAAATCACGAACTCGTGTATCTTCTGATACGCCAGCTTTTTCTAGGATTTCAGATGAAAGTTTTCTTCCGATTCCATAGATGTATGTTAAGGACACTACTACTCGTTTGTCACGAGGAATGTCAACACCTGATATACGTGCCATGAATTACAGCACCTCCTTGTTATTAACCTTGTTTTTGTTTATGCTTAGGGTTTTCACAAATTACCATAACTGTACCTTTTCTACGAATAACTTTACATTTTTCGCAGATTGGCTTTACTGATGGTCTGACCTTCATTATATTTACCTCCTTATATTACGGAGTGCTCGTATCAAGCTCTCATTTGAGCATAGTAAACTATATCTAAACCGACAAATACCTAAGGATTATTTATAACGATATGTGATTCGGCCACGCGTTAAATCATATGGAGATAATTCAACAGTCACTTTATCACCTGGTAAGATGCGGATAAAGTGCATACGAATTTTACCTGATACATGAGCCAATACTTTATGACCATTTTCTAACTCGACACGGAACATTGCATTTGGTAGTGGCTCAATTACGGTACCTTCAACTTCAATTACATCCTCTTTCGCCATGAATTTACTCTCCTTCCTTCAGTAAATGATATTGTTCTAAGAACTTTTGTATCGCAAACCGCAGCTTGGCATTGGTAACACGACCAGTTTCATTAATGCTGTTTTTCACTTCATCTGAGATATAATCAATGACTTTTAGGTGTTGGACATTTTTTTTCTTAGCTTTATCGTATTTGCGATAATCACCATCTGCTATTAAAACAAAGCGATGGTCTATTATACCAACTACTATACAAAACCGTTCCCGATCACGACCTCTTATTACTTCAACGACTTGACCAATAACTGGTAGCG
Organism: Alkalihalobacterium chitinilyticum; assembly: GCF_029028005.1. Classification (GTDB taxonomy): domain Bacteria; phylum Bacillota; class Bacilli; order Bacillales; family Bacillaceae_F; genus Alkalihalobacterium; species Alkalihalobacterium chitinilyticum. The sequence goes on along the minus strand of NZ_JAOTPO010000020.1, from coordinate 46,424 downwards.
AGTCAGGATCTTTCATCTTCCATCACCTTCATAATTACACTTTTGTCAGTATTTCATACCCAGTTTCTGTGATAGCAATCGTATGCTCAAAGTGCGCACAGTTTTTTCTATCGGTAGTAACTACAGTCCAATTATCTGCTAGTGTTCGCACATAGCGAGTTCCAGCATTGACCATTGGTTCAATGGCCAGGACCATACCAGGTTTTAATCGAGGGCCTTTACCTGGCGGACCATAGTGTGGAATTTGTGGATCTTCGTGTAAGTTTTGACCTACACCATGACCTACATATTCTCTTACTACTGAATATCCATGTGCTTCTACATAAGTTTGTATCGCATGTGAGATATTCGAAAGTCTTTCTCCTGGTTTAGCTTCCTCTAACCCTTTGTATAAAGATGTTTCTGTTACATCCATAAGGTTCTGGTCACTTTCTGTAATTTCACCGACAGCATAAGTCCATGCAGAGTCACCATGATATCCATTGTATTGAGCACCTATATCAATACTAATAATATCTCCAGCCTTGAGAACACGTTTACCTGGTATACCATGCACCAACTCTTCATTTACTGAAGCACAGATACTACCCGTAAATCCATTGTAACCTTTAAAGGATGGTACCGCATCATAGGAACGAATCAATTTCTCGGCAATGTTATCTAATTCCTTGGTAGTAATACCAGGTTGGATATGCTTTTTTAGCTCCTGATGTGTGAGGGCAACGATCTTACCCGCCTCGCGCATAATGGCGATCTCACGTTCAGTCTTACAAATAATCATGCATTTATTCCTTTCAGAAGTTGGTCAATGTTTTCAAACACTTGCCCAATCTCTTGTAACCCATCGATATCACGAAGTACACCTTTTTCTGAGTAGAAATCAAGAAGTGGTTTACTTTGCTTAATATTAACTTCAAGGCGTTTCTTTACCGTTTCTGGTTTATCATCATCTCTTTGAATCAATTGGCTACTGTCAACGTCACAGATTCCTTCAACCTTTGGAGGGTTGAATATAACATGATATGTTCTCCCTGATGTAGGTGAAACTCTTCTTCCCGTTAATCGATCCATAAGAATTTCTTCTGGAACCTCGATATTAATAACATAGTCAATTCTTCTCTGAAGAGATGACAACATCTCATCCAAAGCTTCTGCTTGAGCGACTGTACGCGGAAATCCATCTAATAGAAATCCTTTTTCGCAGTCTGCTTGGCTTAAACGCTCACGAACAATACCGATTGTAACTTCATCAGGTACTAACTCGCCTGCATCCATAAATGACTTTGCTTTCATACCTAGTTCAGTTTCATTCTTAATTGCTGCACGGAACATATCTCCTGTAGAGATGTGTGGAATTCCATAGTTCTCAACAATTCTTTCTGCTTGAGTACCTTTCCCAGCACCCGGAAGCCCCATTAATATTAAATTCATTTTCTTCCCCTCCATTACCGAATTAATAACTATAACACTAAGGGAAACAGCTCTTTCCCTTAGTTTCTAGTTACTTTATGAATCCTTTGTAATGACGTTTAATTAACTGACTCTCAATTTGTTTCATCGTATCTAATGCTACACCAACGACAATTAATAATCCAGTTCCGCCAATTTGAATTGCAGGAGGTAATCCCATGAAAGTCGTAAAGAAGACTGGAATAATTGAGACAACAGCTAAGAATAATGCTCCAACTAGTGTCAGTCGATACAGGATACGTGTAATATATTCCTGCGTCGTCTTTCCTGGTCGTATACCAGGGATATAACCGCCTTGCTTCTTCAGATTGTCTGCTAATTGCTCAGGATTAACCTGAATAAACGTATAGAAATAAGTAAACCCAATGATGAGCAATGCATAAAGTATCATGCCGTACGGGTTATTAATATCAAAAATAGTTGCAACCCAATGAGCTACAGTATTTTCACCACCAAAGAAACCTGCGATCGTTGGTGGAAACATAAATAATGATAAAGCAAAAATTACAGGAATAACCCCAGCTGCATTTACCTTAATTGGTAGATGCGTTGACTGTCCGCCAACTGGACTTCTTCCAACAAGACGCTTTGCATACTGAACTGGTACTTTACGTAATGCCTGTTGAACGTAGATTACCCCTACAATAATAGCAAGGATTGCAAGAAGTAATAGTAAAACTGTGACAATACTTAAAAACAGTTGTTCACCAGCAGTTTCAATTTGTATAGCGTAAATTTGGTTCACAGCATTTGGAATACCAGCAGCTATACCTGCAAAGATGATAATCGATATACCGTTACCGACTCCTTTTGCAGTGATTTGTTCCCCAAGCCACATTAAAAATGCTGTTCCCGCCGTAAGTACGAGTGCAATAAATAAATAGGTAGGAACAGTTGGGTTAGGAATTAATCCTGGGAAGATCGTATTAAAACCAATAGACATTCCTAGTGCTTGTATAAAACCTAACACAATTGTTCCATAACGAGTGACTTGAGCCAATTTCCGACGACCTGCTTCACCCTGTTTTGCCCATTCTGCAAACTTAGGCACTACATCCATTTGAAGTAACTGTACAACAATGGATGCGGTGATATACGGCATAATTCCCATAGCAAAAATCGAAAAGTTACCTAATGCTCCACCGCCAAAAGTATTTAAAAATCCAAAAGCATTTGCTTGATCATAGAAATTTAATACATCTTTATTCGATCCCGGTACAGGAATAAATGTACCGATCCGAAAAACAACAAGCATTAGTAGTGTGAATATAACTTTTCGTCTTAAGTCACCAACGCGCATAATGTTGGAGATCGTCCGGAACATTAAATCACCTCAGTTTTTCCGCCAGCAGCTTCGATAGCTTCTACAGCAGTAGCAGAGAACTTATTAGCTTTCACTGTAAGTTGCTTCTCAAGCTTGCCGTTACCAAGGATCTTAATACCATCCTTAACGTTCTTAACTACACCAGTTTCGATTAATAGCTCAGGTGTAACTTCAGTTCCTGCATCAAAACGGTTTAACGTCTCAAGGTTTACAATTGTAAACTCTTTGCGAGTAGGGTTAGTAAATCCTCGTTTTGGTAAACGACGGAAGATTGGGTTTTGCCCACCTTCAAATCCTGGACGAACTCCTCCACCTGAACGTGAATTTTGTCCTTTGTGTCCACGACCAGCTGTTTTCCCGTTTCCAGAACCGATACCACGTCCAACGCGGTTACGTACCTTGCGAGACCCTTCTGCAGGTTTCAACTCATGAAGTTTCATGTTGCCACCTCCTCTTAAGTAAGTTTCAATTACGCGTCGATTTCTTTAACTGTTACTAAATGTGCTACTTTATTAACCATACCACGAATAGCAGCGTTATCTTGTTGCACTACAGTTTGATGCATCTTGCGTAAGCCTAAAGTTTTTACAGTAATACGTTGGTCCTCAGGACGTCCGATAACACTTCTAGTGAGGGTAATCTCTAACTTTTTAGCCACGTCTTTTCCCTCCTTATCCTAGCAGTTCTTCTACTGATTTACCACGTAATTTAGCAACCTCTTCAGCGCGCTTAAGTTCTTTAAGACCTTCAATAGTTGCACGAACCATATTGATAGGATTATTTGATCCTAATGATTTAGAAAGAATATCACCTACACCAGCAAGCTCTAGTACTGCACGTACAGGTCCACCAGCGATAACCCCAGTACCCTCTGATGCTGGCTTAAGTAATACTCGTCCTGCACCGAAGTGACCTAAGATTTGGTGTGGAATTGTTGTACCAACTACAGGTACTTCAATTAAATTCTTCTTTGCATCTTCAATTGCTTTACGAATTGCTTCAGGAACTTCTTGAGCTTTACCCATTCCAAAGCCGACATGACCGTTCTTATCACCAACAACTACTAATGCAGCAAAGCGGAAACGACGTCCACCTTTTACTACTTTAGCTACGCGGTTAACGGCAACAACTTTTTCTTCAAGCTCCAACGTATTTGCATCGATACGCATTTAGTTTCCCTCCTTTTTACATTAAAATTGTAATCCAGCTTCACGAGCTGCATCAGCTAATACTTGAACACGTCCGTGATATAAATAACCCCCACGGTCGAATACGATAGTCTTGTGCCCATTTTCTACTGCACGCTTAGCTACAAGTTCTCCAACAGCTTTAGCTGCTTCTTTATTTCCACCGTTCTCTAAGTTAAGTTCTTTATCTAAACTTGACGCAGATGCTAATGTTACACCGTTCACATCATCAATTAGCTGTGCGTAAATGTGTTTAGAAGAACGGAAAACATTTAAACGTGGACGTTCAGGAGTACCTGTGATCGTGCGACGAACGTGAGCATGTCTTTTCTTACGCGCCAAATTTTTGTCAGGCTTCGTAATCATTGAACGTCATTCCTTTCCGTTAACTATTTATTATTTACCAGTTTTACCTTCTTTACGACGTACATATTCACCTTCATAACGGATTCCTTTTCCTTTATAAGGCTCAGGTAAACGTACAGAACGAATGTTAGCTGCAATAGCACCTACACGCTCTTTATCGATACCTTTAACAAGTACTTTTGTATTAGAAGGAACTTCGATTTCGATACCTTGCTCAGGCTCGATCTCTACTGGGTGAGAGTAACCTACGTTTAATACTAATTTTGAACCAGATTTAGTAGCACGGTAACCTACCCCGATTAACTCTAGTCCTTTTTCGTATCCTTTTGTTACACCTTCAACCATGTTGCTAATGATACTACGAGTTGTTCCGTGTAAAGAGCGGTGTTCCTTGTTATCACTTGGTCGTTCGATAACAATTTGGTTTTCCTCTACTTTAACATCCATTGCTGGGTGTACATTACGGCTAAGTTCACCTTTAGGTCCTTTAACTGTAATTACGTTGTCGTTAAGAGTAACTGTTACTCCACTTGGAACTTCAATTGGTTTCTTACCAATACGTGACATATCTTACACCTCCAATCTTACCTTTATTGATTACCAAACGTAAGCTAATACTTCTCCGCCTACTTGTTGTTGACGTGCATCTTTATCTGTCATAATACCTTTAGATGTTGAAACGATAGCAATACCTAATCCGCCTAATACGCGTGGAACTTCCGTAGCTTTTGCGTATACACGTAATCCAGGCTTACTAATACGTTTTAATCCAGTAATAACTCGCTCGTTGTTTGCACCGTATTTTAAGAAGATACGAATAACACCTTGCTTGTTATCTTCGATATATTCAAAGTCACGGATGAAACCTTCACGCTTTAAAATTTCAGCGATTTGTTTTTTGATGTTAGAAGCAGGTACTTCTAATTTCTCGTGACGAACTACGTTCGCATTACGGATGCGAGTTAGCAAATCTGCAACAGGATCTGTCATGACCATCTATATTACCTCCTTCCCATTTAAGGGTTTACCAGCTAGCTTTTTTAACGCCAGGAATTTGACCTTTATAAGCAAGTTCTCTAAAGCAAATACGGCATAATTTAAACTTTCTCATTACAGAATGCGGGCGTCCGCAACGTTCGCAGCGAGTGTACTCTTGTACTTTGTACTTCTGCTGGCGTTTCTGTTTTGCGATCATTGATTTCTTCGCCAAAGTTTTCCCTCCTCTTCGGCTTAGCCGATTATTTTTGGAATGGCATGCCCATTTGTGTTAATAACTCACGAGCTTCTTCATCCGTGTTTGCAGTCGTTACAATAACGATATCCATACCACGTACTTTATCAACTTTATCATAATCAATTTCAGGGAAGATTAATTGCTCTTTCACACCTAATGTATAGTTTCCACGACCATCGAAAGCTTTTTTCGAAATTCCACGGAAGTCACGTACACGTGGTAATGAAACTGTAATTAATTTATCTAAGAAATCGTACATGCGCTCACCGCGTAGTGTAACTTTCGCACCGATCGGCATACCTTCACGTAACTTAAATCCTGCGATTGATTTTTTAGCTTTTGTAATTAACGGCTTTTGACCAGCAATTTGTGTTAATTCTTCAACTGCTTTGTCTAAAGCTTTAGGGTTAGCAACAGCATCACCGACACCCATGTTAATAACGATCTTTTCTACTTTAGGTACTCCCATTACTGATGGGTAGTTAAACTTTTCAACTAAAGAAGAAACGATCTCACTTTTATACTTCTCTTTTAAACGAGTCATACGATTGACCTCCTTTCAACACTGACTACTTATCTAGTGCTTCGCCAGATTTTTTCGCAATACGTACTTTTTTACCATCTTCTACTTTATAACCAATACGAGTTGGTTCGCCCGTTTTAGGGTCAATAATCATTACGTTAGAAACGTGAATTGCAGCTTCTTTGCTTACAATTCCACCCTGAGGGTTATCTTGAGAAGGTTTAGCATGTTTTTTAACAATGTTAACACCTTCAACAAGTACACGGTCCTTCTTAGGGAATGCTTCTAAAATAACGCCTTGTTTACCTTTATCTTTACCAGATATCACTTTTACTGTGTCGCCTTTTTTAACGTGCATGTAATCATCGCACCTCCTTATAAAAGGGATGATGTATATTATAGTACTTCCGGAGCTAAAGAAACGATTTTCATAAATTGCTTTTCACGAAGCTCACGTGCAACTGGTCCGAAGATACGAGTTCCACGAGGACCTTTATCATCACGTACAATTACCGCTGCGTTTTCATCAAATTTAATGTAAGATCCGTCTGTACGACGTACGCCGCTCTTAGAACGAACGATAACCGCCTTAACAACGTCACCTTTCTTGACAACGCCGCCTGGTGTTGCTTGTTTTACAGAACAAACGATAATGTCACCGACGTTAGCAGTTTTACGGCCTGAACCACCTAAAACTTTAATACATAGAACTTCACGAGCTCCAGAGTTGTCAGCAACTTTTAAACGACTCTCCTGTTGAATCATACGATCTTACCTCCCTTCAGGTTAAAAAGAATAAGTTAGATAATAACTGCTTCTTCTACTACTTCTACTAAACGGAAGCGTTTGTCTTTAGATAATGGACGAGTCTCCATAATCTTAACAATATCGCCAACTTTAGCTGTGTTTTCTTCATCATGGGCCTTGAACTTTTTAGAGTACTTTACGCGTTTCCCATATAAACGATCTTTCTTATATGTCTCAACAAGAACACTAATTGTTTTATCCATTTTATCTGAAACTACGCGTCCGATGTACACTTTGCGTTGGTTGCGTTCCATTTAAGCAAACCTCCTCTCAAATTAGCCGTTGTTAATCCCAAGTTCTCTCTCGCGCAACACTGTTTTTGCACGAGCAATTGCCTTACGAACTTCACGAATGCGGGTTGGATTATCCAACTGGCCAGTCGCTAATTGAAAGCGAAGGTTGAATAATTCTTCTTTAAGTGACTTCGTTTTTTGTTCAATTTCAGATGTCGTTAAGTTACGAAGATCATTAGCTTTCATTTGCGTCACCACCCACTTCTTCGCGTTTTACAAATTTACATTTAACAGGTAACTTGTGAGAAGCTAAACGTAATGCTTCACGTGCTACCTCTTCAGATACTCCAGAAATCTCAAACATAATCTTCCCTGGCTTTACTACTGCTACCCATCCTTCAGGAGCACCTTTACCAGAACCCATTCGAACCTCTAAAGGCTTTGCAGTATAAGGTTTAGAAGGGAAAATTTTAATCCAAACTTTACCGCCACGTTTCATGTAACGTGTCATTGCAATACGCGCTGCCTCAATTTGACGGTTAGTAATCCATGAAGCTTCTAGCGCTTGTAAACCATATTCACCGAAATGAACTTCTGTCCCGCCTTTTGCACGACCACGCATTTTACCACGGTGTTCACGACGGTATTTTACACGTTTTGGCAATAACATAATTATTTGCCCCCTTCCTCTTTTTTCGTTCCTTTCGTTGGAAGGACTTCACCACGATAAATCCAGATCTTAACGCCTAATTTACCGTAAGTTGTATCTGCTTCTGCAGTTCCATAATCGATGTCTGCACGAAGCGTGTGAAGTGGAACAGTACCTTCGCTATAGTGTTCTCCACGAGCGATATCAGCGCCACCTAGACGACCTGATACTTGTGTTTTAATTCCTTTAGCACCAGCACGCATAGTACGTTGTAGTGCTTGCTTCATTGCACGACGGAAAGAAACACGGTTTTCTAATTGACGAGCAATGTTTTCAGCTACTAATTTAGCATCTAAATCAGCATTTTTAATCTCAAAGATATTGATATGAACTCTTTTACCAGTTAGTTCATTTAAAGCTTTACGAAGTGCTTCTACTTCAGAACCACCTTTACCGATAACCATTCCAGGCTTAGCCGTATGAACAGTTACATTTACACGGTTTGCAGCACGCTCGATTTCGATCTTAGATACAGATGCATCTTTTAAACGTTTTTCGATATACTCACGAATTTTAATATCTTCGTGTAGTAAGTCTGCATAGTCCTTTTCAGCGTACCATCTTGACTCCCAGTCACGAATGACACCGACACGAAGTCCTACCGGATTGACTTTTTGACCCACGCTTATCCCTCCTTCTTTTCTGAAACAACGATTGTAATGTGGCTTGTGCGCTTGTTAATACGGCTAGCGCGACCCATTGCACGTGGACGGAAGCGTTTCAAAGTTACGCCTTCATCAACGAATGCTTCACTAATATATAAGTTATTTGGTTCCATTTCATAATTGTGCTCTGCGTTTGCGATTGCAGAATTTAAAAGCTTTTCTACAATTGGAGAAGCAGCTTTTGGTGTATGGCGCAGGATAGCGATTGCTTCACCGACTTGCTTACCTCGGATTAAGTCCACAACTAGACGAACTTTACGAGGAGCCACACGCACTTGTTTAGCTACAGCTTTAGCTTGTTGCATTGTCAAGGACCTCCCCTCTTAATTAACGTCTTGTTTTCTTGTCATCAGCAGCATGACCTTTATACGAACGTGTAGGTGCGAATTCACCTAGTTTGTGTCCGACCATGTCTTCTGAAACATATACTGGAACATGTTTACGACCATCGTAAACTGCAATTGTATGCCCGATAAACTCAGGGAAAATAGTTGAACGACGAGACCAAGTTTTAATAACCTTTTTCTCATTGTTTTCGTTCATAACTTCGACCTTCTTCATTAAATGATCATCGACAAAAGGTCCCTTTTTTAAACTACGGCCCATGAATAAACCTCCCTTCGTGATTGACCCACGGTTCGAATGAACCGTGAAACAACCCCGTTATTTTTTGCGACGACGTACAATGTACTTATCTGAAGCTTTGTTTTTCTTACGTGTTTTGTAACCAAGTGTTGGTTTACCCCAAGGAGACATTGGTGATTTACGTCCGATTGGAGCACGTCCTTCACCACCACCGTGTGGGTGATCGTTAGGGTTCATAACAGATCCACGAACAGTTGGGCGCTTACCTAACCAACGAGAACGACCTGCTTTACCAATGTTAACTAGTTCATGCTCATCGTTTCCTACAGAACCGATTGTTGCACGGCAAGTAGATAAGATATAACGAGTTTCACCTGATTTTAAACGAACTAATACATAATCTCCTTCTTTACCAAGAAGTTGGGCTTCTGCACCAGCAGAACGTACTAATTGTCCACCTTTACCAGGCTTCAATTCGATATTGTGGATAACTGTACCAACAGGGATATTAATTAAAGGAAGAGCGTTCCCTACTTTAATATCTGCAGTTGCACCTGACTCGATAGTCATTCCAACTTTTAATCCTTTTGGAGCGATGATGTAACGCTTTTCACCATCAGCGTAGTTGATTAGTGCAATGTTAGCTGTACGGTTTGGATCGTATTCGATCGTAGCAACGCGGCCTGGAATACCATCTTTGTTGCGTTTGAAATCGATAATACGATACTTACGTTTGTGTCCGCCACCTTGATGACGTACAGTTAATTTACCTTGATTATTACGACCGCCTTTATTGTGTAAAGGCGCTAATAGTGACTTTTCTGGTTTGTCAGTTGTGATTTCTGAAAAATCTAAAACTGACATTCCACGACGACCGGCACTGGTCGGTTTATACTTTTTAATCGCCATCTTGATTTCCCTCCTTATCTGTTAAACTTATACACCTTCAAAGAATTCTAATTCTTTGCTTTCTGGTGTTAATGTAACAATTGCTTTTTTGCGTTTTGCAGTATACCCTGCGTGACGACCGAAACGCTTGAATTTTCCTTTGTAGTTCATCGTAGCAACTTTCTGCACTTTCACTCCAAAGATCTCTTCAATTGCACTCTTAATTTCAGTTTTATTCGCGCGAGTGTCCACTTCAAACGTGTACTTCTTTTCAGACATTAGATCAGTTGAACGTTCTGTAATTACGGGGCGCTTAATGATATCACGAGCGTTTGACATTACGCTAGCACCTCCTCTACCTTTTCAACTGCACCTTTAGTAATGATTAACTTATCGTGCTTAAGAACATCAAGTACATTTACTCCTTCAGCAGAAACAAATGTTACACCTGGAATGTTACGAGCAGATAATGCTACAGCATCGTTGTAATCAGCAGTTACAATTAATGCTTTACGATCTACAGATAGGTTTGATAAGATCGAAATCATTTCTTTTGTTTTTGGTGCGTTTAATGCTAATTCCTCTAGAACAACAATCTCAGCAGCTTTTACCTTACTAGAAAGAGCTGACTTGATTGCTAAACGGCGTACTTTTTTAGGTAATTTATAACCGTAATCACGTGGTGTTGGACCAAATACTACTCCTCCACCTACCCATTGTGGTGAACGGATTGACCCTTGACGAGCGCGTCCAGTTCCCTTTTGGCGCCATGGCTTTCTTCCGCCGCCGCGTACTTCAGAACGTCCTTTTGTCTTATGAGTACCTTGACGTAAAGATGCTTGTTGCATGACTACTGCGTCATGTAGAACATGCTCATTTGGTTCGATACCAAATACTGCATCAGATAATTCAATATCCCCAACTTGTGAGCCGGATTGATTAAATAATGCTACTTTAGGCATGATGTGTCCTCCTTTCCATTAAACGTTAGTCGTTTTTAACCGCACTTTTAACAGTTACGTAGCTCTTTTTAGCACCAGGAACATTACCTTTTACTAAAAGAAGGTTACGATCTGTATCTACTTTAACGATTTCTAAATTCTGTACTGTAATTTGCTCTCCACCCATGCGTCCAGGTAAAGCTTTACCTTTAAATACTCGGTTTGGAGCTACAGGACCCATTGAACCAGGGCGACGGTGATAACGAGAACCGTGAGACATAGGACCACGAGATTGGTTGTGGCGCTTAATTGCACCTTGGAAACCTTTCCCTTTTGAAGTTCCTGTTACGTCTACTACGTCACCTGCGTTAAATGTGTCTGCCTTGACTTCTTGACCAACTTCAAACGCAGCAAGATCTACGTTACGAATTTCTTTCACGAAGCGCTTAGGTGCTGTGTTTGCTTTGTCAGCATGCCCTTTTTCAGGCTTAATCACACGGTTAGCTTTTTGATCATCATAACCTAATTGAATTGCTTCATAACCATCATTTTCAACAGTTTTCTTTTGAAGAACAACGTTCGGAGTAACTTCAATTACAGTTACAGGAATTACATCACCGTTTTCTGCAAACACTTGAGTCATACCGATTTTCTTCCCTAAGATTCCTTTGGTCATTAGTCACACCTCCTGTGTTTTCACTCAATTTATTTTTTTGCCATTATTTTATAGTTAAATTTACGAAATGTATTAATGAACTGCTCAAACTTTACATAAGTTAATATTAAAGTTTGATTTCGATATCAACGCCAGATGGCAGGTCTAATCTCATTAATGCATCAACAGTTTGTGGTGTTGGGTTAACAATATCGATTAAACGCTTATGCGTGCGCATTTCGAATTGCTCACGAGAATCTTTATACTTGTGTACCGCACGAAGGATTGTATACACACTCTTTTCAGTTGGAAGCGGGATCGGTCCAGAAACACTAGCCCCAGAACGCTTCGCTGTATCTACAATTTTCTCTGCCGATTGATCAAGGATTCTATGATCGTAAGCTTTAAGACGGATGCGAATTTTTTGTTTTGCCATTTAAGCCCCTCCTTTATCGTCCATTTTAATAAACAGACATACTCCGCGAAAATTTCCTCACACCCTGCCATGGCAATGGGGCCGGGTGTGTCAGCAACCTTTCGCATCATCGCTGTCACAGACCAACATTCAATATTATATATAACTTAACATCTAAATGCAAGTATATTTTTTTCTGTCGATCACACTTTTACTATTATATAGACTTATGCACTTAAATTCAAGTCAAGTAATCAAGTTTATATTTTCCATTATTATCAACCAAATATTTTGTATACCCGATATCAAAAAGTACTTTCTATTATATAGATCATTATTAATGAAAATATAGTTATACGGTTTCCTTCTATAAGTGACATTTTCTAAAACATACAAGCAGTTTTTTATAAGAAGTATATAAGGATCTAAATTGTATTGAATTCAAATATAGATGGTCTTCTATTTCAACCTATCCAGTAATATGCTTAGTATATATATGGACTAGCTCTCTTTTCAGGTAGAAACAAAAAAAGTCCCTCGATTATATCGAGGAACTTCTTATATCTTAATTACTCTTGGATTGAAGCTACAACGCCAGCTCCAACTGTACGTCCACCTTCACGGATTGAGAACTTTGTTCCTTCTTCAATCGCGATTGGTGAGATTAGTTCAACAGTCATTTCGATGTTGTCACCAGGCATAACCATTTCTACACCTTCAGGAAGGTTACAAATACCAGTTACATCAGTAGTACGGAAGTAGAACTGTGGACGGTAGTTTGTGAAGAATGGAGTGTGACGTCCACCCTCTTCTTTAGAAAGTACATAAACCTCAGCTTTGAACTTTGTGTGTGGAGTGATTGTACCTGGCTTAGCAAGTACTTGACCACGTTGGATGTCATCACGAGATACACCACGAAGAAGTGCACCAATGTTGTCACCAGCTTCAGCATAGTCAAGAAGCTTACGGAACATTTCTACTCCTGTTACTGTTGTTTTGCTAGACTCTTCAGCAAGACCGATGATTTCAATCTCTTCACCAACCTTAACTTGTCCACGCTCAACACGTCCAGTAGCAACTGTACCACGACCAGTGATTGAGAATACGTCCTCAACTGGCATCATGAATGGCTTTTCGTTGTCACGCTCTGGAGTTGGGATGTAAGAATCTACAGCATCCATTAGCTCATAGATTTTAGCTTCCCAAGCTTCGTCTCCTTCTAAAGCTTTAAGAGCAGAACCTTGGATAACTGGTACATCGTCACCAGGGAAGTCATACTCATTAAGAAGGTCACGAACTTCCATTTCTACTAACTCAAGTAACTCTTCGTCGTCAACCATGTCGCACTTGTTTAAGAATACAACGATGTAAGGAACACCTACTTGACGAGAAAGTAAGATGTGCTCACGAGTTTGTGGCATTGGACCATCAGCAGCAGATACTACTAAGATCGCACCATCCATTTGTGCAGCACCAGTGATCATGTTCTTAACGTAGTCAGCATGTCCTGGGCAGTCAACGTGTGCATAGTGACGTGTTTCAGTCTCATACTCAACGTGTGCAGTTGAAATTGTGATTCCACGCTCACGCTCTTCTGGAGCTCCATCGATTTGATCATATGCACGAGCTTCTGCTCCACCTTTTTTAGCTAAAGCAGTTGTAATAGCAGCTGTTAAAGTAGTTTTACCATGGTCAACGTGTCCGATTGTACCAATGTTAGCATGTGTTTTCGAACGGTCAAATTTAGCTTTTCCCATTTTACTTTTCCTCCCTTAAATACGTATCAATTATTATGGATAAGAAAGGTGAAATACCCATATATTATCACCTTTCTTAGCTTACAATAAACTCATTCAAGAAACAATAACTACTGAATATTATTGTCCAGTTTGTTTCTTAATGATTTCTTCAGAAACACTCTTTGGCACTTCTTCATAGTGATCAAAGTGCATTGTGTAGTTTCCACGTCCTTGTGTACGTGAACGTAGAGATGTAGCATATCCGAACATTTCAGCAAGTGGAACCATTGCACGAACTACTTGTGCATTCCCGCGAGCTTCCATACCTTCAACACGTCCACGACGAGCAGTAACATCACCCATGATATCACCCATATACTCTTCTGGAACTACTACTTCTACTTTCATCATTGGCTCTAAAATTGCTGGAGCACAATGTGATTTTGCGTTTTTAAGAGCCATAGAACCCGCAATCTTAAATGCCATCTCATTTGAGTCAACATCATGGTAAGAACCATCAAAGATTGTAGCTTTTAGATCTAATAGCGGATAACCTGCAAGCATACCGTTTTGTAACGCTTCCTCAATTCCATTTTGAACAGCCGGGATATATTCACGAGGAACTACACCACCAACAACTTTGTTTTCAAATTGGAATCCCGCACCTTCTTCAAGTGGTTCGAACTCAATCCAAACGTGTCCGTATTGTCCACGTCCACCTGACTGACGAACAAACTTACCTTCAACTTTAGCCGCTTTACGGATCGTTTCACGATAAGATACTTGAGGAGCACCAACGTTAGCTTCAACTTTGAATTCACGGCGCATACGGTCAACGATGATATCTAGGTGTAACTCACCCATACCAGCGATGATTGTTTGGCCAGTTTCTTCATCTGTATGTGTACGGAATGTTGGATCTTCTTCTGCAAGTTTAGCAAGAGCCATACCCATTTTATCTTGGTCAGCTTTTGACTTAGGCTCAACAGATAGTGAAATTACTGGTTCTGGGAACTCCATTGATTCAAGAATAACTTGATTCTTTTCATCACATAAAGTGTCACCAGTTGTTGTGTCTTTAAGACCAACTGCAGCAGCGATATCTCCAGCATATACTGTTGAAATCTCTTCACGACTGTTAGCGTGCATTTGAAGAATACGTCCAACACGTTCACGTTTACCTTTTGTTGAGTTAACAACGTAAGAACCTGAATCTAATGTTCCAGAATATACACGGAAGAACGTAAGCTTACCAACATAAGGGTCAGTCATAACTTTAAATGCTAGAGCAGAGAACGGACCTTCATCACTTGATTCACGAGTTGTTTCTTCCTCAGAATCCGGTAAAATACCTTTAATTGCCGGTACATCAAGCGGTGATGGTAAGTAATCTAGAACAGCATCTAACATTAATTGAACACCTTTGTTCTTGAATGCTGTACCACAAATAACTGGGAAGAAATTAACAGAACAAGTAGCAGTACGAATTCCTGCTTTTAATTCTTCAATCGTAATTTCTTCACCTTCTAAGTATTTCATCATTAACTCTTCGTCTTGTTCAGCAACAGCTTCTATTAACCTAGTACGGTACTCTTCCGCTTGAGCTTTATGCTCTTCTGGAATTTCACCTTCAGTAATTTCTGTTCCTAGGTCATTAGCATAGAATCTTGTTTTCATTTCTACTAAGTCAATAATTGCATGAAACTCGTCTTCAGCACCAATTGGTAACTGAATTGGATGCGCATTTGCACCTAAACGGTCATGCAATGTTTTTAATGAATATAGGAAGTCTGCACCAGTCTTGTCCATTTTGTTTACGAAAACAACACGTGGTACACCATAAGTAGTAGCTTGACGCCATACTGTTTCAGTTTGTGGTTCAACACCTGATTGTGCATCAAGTACTGCAACCGCTCCGTCTAACACACGTAAAGAACGTTCTACTTCTACAGTGAAGTCTACGTGACCTGGTGTATCAATAATGTTTACTCGGTGACCTTTCCATTGGGCAGTAGTAGCAGCTGAAGTGATTGTAATACCACGTTCTTGCTCCTGTGCCATCCAGTCCATTTGAGATGCACCTTCATGAGTTTCACCAATTTTATGAATACGACCAGTGTAGAATAAGATACGTTCTGTTGTTGTAGTTTTACCGGCATCAATGTGGGCCATGATGCCGATATTACGTGTATTCTTTAAGGAGAACTCTCTTGCCATAGTGTATTTCTCCTTTCAATCATTAAATGATTATTAGAATATTTTTTGTCTTTATTTTACCAACGATAGTGAGCGAACGCTTTGTTAGCTTCAGCCATCTTATGCGTGTCTTCACGTTTCTTAACTGATGCACCAGTGTTGTTTGCTGCATCAAGAATTTCGTTAGCTAAACGCTCTTCCATCGTTTTTTCTCCACGAAGACGAGCATAGTTTACTAACCAACGAAGTCCTAACGTCGTACGACGCTCAGGTTTAACTTCGATAGGTACCTGATAGTTAGCTCCACCTACACGGCGTGCTTTAACTTCAAGAACTGGCATGATATTTTTTAACGCTTGATCGAAAACTTCCATAGGGTCATTTCCGCTACGCTCTTTTACTAGTTCAAAAGCGTTATAAAGGATGCTTTCAGCAACACCCTTCTTACCGTCAACCATGATACGGTTGATAAGGCGAGTTACTAATTTTGAATTATAAAGAGGATCTGGTAAAACATCTCTCTTTGCTACTGGTCCTTTACGAGGCATTATTTCCCCTCCTTTCGTCTTGTAAACCTATTTTTTATTATTTCTTAGCTTCTTTTGGACGTTTTGTTCCATACTTAGAACGACCTTGCATACGGTTTTGAACTCCTGCTGTATCTAGAGCACCACGTACGATGTGATAACGTACCCCTGGTAAGTCTTTTACACGTCCACCACGAATTAGAACAACACTGTGCTCTTGTAAGTTGTGACCGATACCTGGAATGTAAGCAGTAACCTCAATTCCGTTCGTTAAACGTACACGAGCATATTTACGAAGAGCTGAGTTCGGCTTCTTCGGCGTCATTGTACCTACACGAGTACATACACCACGCTTTTGCGGTGAAGACTGGTTAGTTTGAGCTTTAATAAAGCTGTTGTAACCTTTGTTTAATGCAGGTGAGTCTGACTTCTTAACTTTCGCTTGACGTCCCTTACGGATAAGTTGATTAATAGTAGGCATTGTTTTTCCTCCTTTCTTTAAGAAATTGTAAGACCACTGATCCTGGTGGTTCTTTTTTAAACAAAAGTAAAGTTTTTGCCAAGCGATCGACATCGCGTTGGCAAAAACGTTATTACTTTGTCAGTGTTACAGTGGCAGCTCCAACATCAATTCCACAAACTTTTCCAAGTTTCTTCATAGAATCAACTGCTGTTATCGGTACGCCTTTTTTCTGAGCTAATAATTGCACCTTAGTAACAACTCTAGCATCAGCGTCATTGGCTATGATGACCTCTATTGCGTTCCCTTGTTCGAGAGCTTTGATCGTTTGTTTAGTACCTATGA
This sequence comes from Alkalihalobacterium chitinilyticum, assembly GCF_029028005.1. Lineage (GTDB taxonomy): Bacteria > Bacillota > Bacilli > Bacillales > Bacillaceae_F > Alkalihalobacterium > Alkalihalobacterium chitinilyticum. The sequence goes on along the minus strand of NZ_JAOTPO010000020.1, from coordinate 29,155 downwards.
CAACATTTTCTGCCTGTGTCACTTTATCATAAGACATCTTTTAAATCCTCCAAAGCTACAGGGTTTCTCAGGCACACTACGATATAATATCACTCTCGAATTACGATGTCAACTCTGATTTAAAATTTATTCTTGTGTTGCAACTTCTTCCATCGGCTCTAATTGTTCTAGTTCCTCCTGCTTATCGTGTTCAGAAATGATTTTCAGGTTACGATAACGTGTCATTCCTGTTCCGGCTGGAACTAATTTACCAATAATTACATTTTCTTTAAGACCTAGTAACTCATCTCTCTTACCTTTAATAGCTGCATCAGTTAAAACTCTTGTTGTTTCTTGGAATGATGCTGCTGATAAGAATGATTCTGTTTCTAGTGACGCTTTGGTAATACCTAATAACACCGGACGGCCTGTTGCAGGACGATCACCTTCAAGGAGTACTTTTTCATTTTCATCATTAAATTGGTGAATATCAATAAGAGCACCTGGTAGTACGGCTGTTTCACCGTTATCAACGACTCTAATTTTTCTCAACATCTGACGAACCATTACTTCGACGTGTTTGTCACCAATCTCTACCCCTTGCATACGGTAAACTTTTTGAACCTCACGAAGCAAGTATTCTTGAACACCTTTTACACCTTTAACGTGTAAAAGTTCTTTAGGATCAATAGAACCTTCCGTAATACTTTGACCTGGAACTAGTGAATCTCCTTCAATTACCTTGATTCTTGCACCGTACGGGATCGCATAGTTTCTAGTTTCCATTTCACCTTGAACAACGACTTCACGTTTGTCTGAGCTATCATTTACTGAAACAACCGTTCCTTCAATCTCAGAGATAACAGCCTGACCTTTAGGATTCCGAGCTTCAAACAACTCTTGAATACGCGGAAGACCTTGAGTGATATCGTCCCCTGCTACCCCACCTGTATGGAAGGTACGCATCGTAAGCTGTGTTCCTGGCTCACCAATTGATTGTGCCGCAATGATACCGACTGCCTCACCAACTTCGACATCACTACCAGTAGCCAAGTTACGTCCATAACACTTTTTACAAACCCCATGTCGAGTATCACATGTAAATACGGAACGAATCGTAACCTTTTCCACTCCTGAATCAACGATCTGTTTCGCGATATCTTCGTCAATTAATTCGTTCTTATCAATAAGAGTTTCACCAGTCTCTGGATGACGAATAGATTGGAACGAGAAACGTCCTACAAGACGGTCATATAAATTCTCAATCACTTCTGTGCCCTCTTTAATTGCTTCAACAACAAGACCACGGTCTGTACCACAATCATCTTCTCGAACGATGACATCTTGCGCAACGTCAACAAGACGACGAGTCAGGTAACCTGAGTCTGCTGTTTTTAATGCTGTATCGGCTAGACCTTTACGAGCACCATGCGTAGAGATAAAGTACTCTAATACTGTTAAACCTTCACGGAAACTTGATTTAATCGGTAACTCAATAATACGACCAGACGGATTGGCCATTAGACCACGCATACCTGCTAACTGTGTAAAGTTAGATGCGTTACCACGGGCACCTGAGTCACTCATCATAAAGATTGGGTTCAGGTGATCTAAAGATTTCATTAGTTTTTCTTGAATGATATCTTTCGCTTCACTCCAAATTGAGATAACTCGATCGTATCTTTCTTCTTCTGTAATTAAACCACGACGGAACTGCTTAACTACTCTCTCTACCTTTTCTTCAGCCTTCGCTAAGATTTCTTTCTTCTCAGCTAATACAACGATGTCTGCAACACCTACTGTAATACCGGCTTTCGTTGAATATCTGAAACCAAGATCTTTCATACGGTCAAGCATTTTCGACGTCTCTGTAATTTTAAATTGTTTAAATACTTGAGCAATAATATTACCTAAGAAACCTTTTTTAAATGGTGCTACAATGTCACGCTCTGCAAAAACTTCTTTTACATTTGTTGTCATTGGTACCATGTATTTTTCAGGTAATGCTTCTTCTAAGTTCTTCCCAGTAGGTTCATTAACATACGGGAATGATTCTGGAAGAATTTCATTGAAGATAATCTTTCCAACCGTCGTCAATAGAAGCATATTGTATTGCTCTTCAGAAAACGTTGTTTTGTTTAGCGAAGCAACCGGAATCGCAATTCGGCTGTGTAAGTGAACATAGCCATTCTGATATGCAATTAACGCTTCGTTAGGATCTTTAAAGATAGACCCTTCACCTTTGGCACCAGCTCTTTCCAGTGTCAGGTAATAGTTTCCTAATACCATATCCTGTGAAGGCGTAACTACTGGTTTACCATCCTTAGGATTAAGAATGTTCTGAGCAGCTAGCATTAATATGCGTGCTTCAGCTTGTGCTTCAGCTGATAAAGGTACGTGAACCGCCATTTGGTCTCCATCAAAGTCTGCGTTATACGCTGTACAAACTAATGGATGAAGTTTAATCGCACGACCTTCAACTAGTGTCGGCTCAAACGCTTGAATACCTAATCTGTGTAGAGTAGGGGCACGGTTTAGAAGGACCGGATGCTCTCTAATAACCTCTTCTAGGACATCCCAAACTTCTGGTTGAATACGCTCAACTTTACGTTTGGCGCTTTTGATATTGTGTGCTAACCCTTTACTTACTAACTCTTTCATTACAAACGGCTTAAATAACTCTAGAGCCATCTCTTTCGGTAGTCCGCACTGAAACATTTTTAAGTTTGGTCCTACAACGATAACGGAACGACCTGAATAGTCAACACGTTTTCCTAAAAGGTTTTGACGAAAACGCCCTTGCTTTCCTTTTAGCATATGAGAAAGTGATTTTAATGGACGGTTCCCTGGTCCTGTAACAGGACGACCACGACGTCCGTTATCTATTAACGCATCTACAGCCTCTTGTAGCATACGTTTTTCATTTTGTACGATAATATTTGGAGCACCTAAGTCTAATAGACGCTTCAGACGGTTATTACGGTTGATTACACGACGATACAGATCGTTTAAATCTGAAGTAGCAAAACGACCACCATCCAACTGAACCATTGGACGTAATTCTGGTGGAATAACAGGAAGTACATCTAGGATCATCCAAGAAGGTTCATTCCCTGAATGTCTAAAAGCTTCAAGAACTTCAAGACGCTTAATAGCTCTCGTTCTGCGTTGACCTTGTGCAGTAGCAAGCTCTTCTTTAAGAATGTCTACTTCTTTATCAAGATCGATATCAGCAAGTAACTTCTTAATCGCTTCTGCTCCCATTTGCGCAGTGAAAGAACGTCCATATTTATCACGATATGTACGATATTCTTTCTCAGAAAGTAGTTGTTTTTTCTCTAATGGCGTATCGCCTGGTTCCGTAACAACATAAGAAGCAAAATAAATAACTTCTTCAAGTGAACGTGGAGACATGTCAAGGACAAGACCCATACGACTAGGGATGCCTTTAAAATACCATATATGAGAAACTGGTGCCGCTAATTCAATATGACCCATTCTCTCACGACGAACTTTAGCACGAGTAACTTCAACACCACATCGGTCACATACAACACCTTTGTAGCGTACACGCTTATATTTACCACAATGACATTCCCAGTCTTTTGTAGGACCGAAAATTCTTTCACAAAATAGGCCGTCTTTTTCAGGTTTGAGCGTACGATAGTTAATTGTCTCTGGTTTCTTTACTTCTCCACGTGACCAAGAGCGAATCTTGTTAGGTGAAGCGAGACCAATCTTCATAAACTCAAAATTATTTACATCTATCAAGGGGCCAACCTCCCTTTCCATCTTAAGGTTTTTAAGGTTGAAATGGTGAGGACAACTTAAATGATTGCGATAGTCTAAAAACACCACTACTTAATCTCAAGTAAGTTATCCTCTTAAAGCCTCTAATCTATTTAGCCATTAGATTCTGTCGTTTCAATATTTAAATTTAGCTTCTCATTCGCCTGTTCGTCTTCATCATCCAGCTCACGCATTTCAATTTCTTCTTCGTTACTAGATAACATCTTAACGTCCATTCCTAAACTTTGAAGCTCTTTGATTAATACTTTAAATGATTCTGGGACTCCTGGTTCTGGGACATTTTCACCTTTAACGATGGCTTCATACGTCTTAACACGTCCAACTACGTCATCGGACTTAACCGTTAAGATTTCTTGTAATGTGTAAGCAGCACCGTAAGCTTCAAGTGCCCAAACCTCCATCTCACCAAAACGCTGACCACCGAATTGTGCTTTACCACCTAGCGGTTGTTGCGTTACTAGAGAGTATGGTCCAGTAGAACGAGCATGTAGTTTGTCATCAACCATGTGAGCAAGTTTGATCATATACATGATCCCTACAGATACACGGTTATCTAATGGCTCACCTGTACGTCCATCAAACAATACTGTTTTACCGTCTCGAGCCATACCAGCTTCTTCAAGTGTTTCCCATACATCTTCTTCACTTGCACCATCGAATACCGGGGATGCCACGTGGATTCCTAAGTAACGTGCTGCCATTCCTATGTGAAGTTCAAGCACTTGTCCGATGTTCATACGCGAAGGTACCCCTAGAGGGTTTAACATGATGTCCACCGGTGTACCATCTGGTAAATAAGGCATATCTTCTTCTGGTAAAATTCTTGAGATAACCCCTTTGTTACCGTGGCGACCCGCCATCTTGTCACCTTCATGAATTTTACGTTTTTGAACGATATATACCCTTACTAATTGGTTAACACCTGGAGGTAATTCATCTCCGTCTTCACGGTTGAAGATTTTTACATCAAGTACAATCCCGTCTCCACCATGTGGTGCACGTAATGATGTATCACGAACTTCTCGAGCCTTTTCACCGAAGATGGCATGTAAAAGTCTTTCTTCTGCAGTTAGTTCTGTTACCCCCTTAGGAGTTACTTTACCAACGAGAATATCACCGTCTTTTACTTCAGCCCCTACACGAATAATTCCTCGCTCATCAAGGTTTTTAAGTGCATCTTCACCAACGTTAGGAATATCACGAGTAATCTCTTCTGGACCGAGCTTCGTATCACGAGCTTCAGACTCATACTCTTCAATATGAACAGATGTATATACATCATCTTTAACTAAACGTTCACTTAGAATAATCGCATCCTCATAGTTATAACCTTCCCAAGTCATGAATGCGACCATAACGTTACGACCTAAAGCCATTTCACCTAATTCCATTGAAGGTCCATCTGCAACGATTTCACGTTTTTCTACGATGTTTCCTTCACTGACAATTGGTACTTGGTTATAGCACGTTCCTTGGTTAGATCGAACAAACTTTTGAAGACGATATTTATCTAAATCACCTTTAATTTCTTTTCCATCTACCTCTTCTAGACGACGAACCCAAACTTCACGGGCTGTAACACGTTCAACAAGCCCACGGTGCTTAGCTACAATCGCTGCACCAGAGTCCTTTGCAGATACGTGCTCCATTCCTGTACCAACAATCGGTGATTCAGGACGAAGTAACGGAACTGCTTGACGTTGCATGTTCGCTCCCATAAGTGCACGGTTCGAGTCATCGTTTTCTAAGAACGGTATACAAGAAGTCGCTGCTGAAACAACCTGTTTAGGAGATACATCCATGTAGTCGACACGATCTCTAGATACAACAATGTTTTCACCTTTAAAACGAGAGATAATATTTTCATCCAAGAATGACCCATCATCACCAAGCTTCATATTCGCTTGGGCTACGATGTAGTTATCTTCTTCGTCAGCTGTTAAGTAATCAATTTGTGCAGTTACTTTTCCAGTCTCAGGGTCAACACGACGGTATGGTGTCTCCATAAAGCCAAACTCGTTTACTTTTGCATAACTCGAAAGTGAGTTGATTAACCCGATGTTTGGTCCCTCAGGTGTTTCAATTGGACACATACGACCATAGTGAGAATAGTGAACGTCACGAACTTCAAACCCGGCACGCTCACGTGTTAATCCACCTGGCCCTAATGCAGATAAACGACGTTTATGTGTTAATTCAGCTAAAGGATTAGTTTGGTCCATGAACTGAGATAACTGAGAGCTTCCAAAGAACTCTTTAATTGACGCAATTACTGGACGTATATTAATTAACGCTTGTGGCGTAATCATATTTGGATCCTGAATTGACATACGTTCACGCACTACTCTTTCCATTCTTGAAAGACCGATACGGAACTGATTTTGTAGTAACTCACCTACAGATCTTAAACGTCGGTTACCTAAGTGGTCGATATCATCTGTATCCCCAACACTATGTAATAGGTTAAAGAAATAGTTAATAGAAGCAATAATATCCGACGGTGTAATATGTTTTACACTTTGCTCCACCATTCCATTCCCGATTACTTGAATAACCTGCTCATTTTCGTGATCATCTGGAGAGTAAATTTTAATCGTTTGAAGCTGAACATCGCCCTCTTCTACAACTCCACCAGAAACCCCAACTTGCTTAAAGCCTACGTTGTTTTCTAGATATGGAATGATTCGATCAAGTGTACGGCGATCTAGCATTGTACCTTCATCCGCAATTACTTCACCTGTTTCAGGATCAACTAATGTTTCTGCTAGACGTTGGTTAAACAAACGGTTTTTAATGTGAAGCTTTTTGTTAATCTTGTAACGACCTACACTCGCTAAATCATAACGCTTCGGATCAAAGAACCTTGATTCTAATAAGCTTTTCGCATTATCTACAGTAGGAGGTTCACCCGGGCGTAAACGCTCATAAATTTCTAATAGCGCTTTATCGGTACCATCAGTATTATCTTTTTCTAACGTATTACGTAGGTACTCATCTTCTCCTAGAAGGTCAATGATCTCTTGATCAGATCCAAAACCTAGCGCACGCAAAAGAACCGTAACAGGTATCTTCCTAGTACGATCTATTCTCACATACACAATATCTTTGGCATCTGTTTCAAGCTCTAACCATGCTCCACGGTTAGGAATAACAGTTGCAGTAAACCCTTTCTTACCGTTTTTATCTATTTTTTTGCTATAATAAACACTTGGTGAACGAACAAGCTGCGATACAATTACGCGCTCTGCTCCATTAATAACGAACGTACCTGTTTCCGTCATTAACGGGAAATCACCCATAAATACTTCTTGCTCTTTTACTTCACCAGTTTCCTTGTTAATTAAACGAACTTTCACACGCAAAGGAGCAGCATATGTAACATCTCGTTCTTTTGATTCATCTACTGGATATTTTGGTTCTCCTAAACTGTAGTCGATAAACTCTAAGACTAGATTCCCTGTAAAATCCTGAATCGGTGAGATGTCTTGAAACATTTCTCGCAAACCCTCATCAAGAAACCATTGATAAGAAGCAGTTTGAATTTCAATTAAGTTTGGTAATTCCAATACTTCTTTAATTCTCGCATAGCTTCTTCGTTGGCGGTGGCGTCCATACTGAACTAGTTGACCTGTCAACTGATTCACCCCTCAAATCTCGCTTATTATAATGTTCTTCACTCAAAAGATCATAACCATTGAGCTATAAGAGTAGTTGGATAATAATGTTATCACAACTATTTCCTACCATTACGACGATTATATAAGTATAACCAACCATATCCATTTTATACAGTAAATTTTACTTGATTTACTCTACTAAATGTGTCTGAAAATTGGCAGTTATACGCATTAAATAACAATAACACAACTGAATATTATAGTCAATTTTTTTGTGCACAAATTATAAAATAACCTTTTTTCTTTTCAACAACCTCAACTGTGGCAAATAACATCTTTAACTTTTCAATGGTAGATGGTGCCCCTTGCTTTTTCTGAATAACAATCCATAACTGTCCGCCTGAAACTAACTTAGCATGTGCTTGTTCATAGATTTGGTGGACTGTGTCCTTCCCTGCACGAATAGGTGGATTTGTTAAAATGGCAGCGAAGTCATTTTTCTCAATTGCTTCAAATAGATTACTTTGGAAAACTTCAACATTACTAATTTTATTTTCATTGGCATTTTCTTTTGACAGCTGTACGGCACGTTCATTAATATCAGCCATGTAGACTGTTCGATCCTTAGTTTCTTTTGCTAAAGCTAAGCCAATCGGACCGTAGCCACACCCCATGTCTAAGAGATCACCTTCTACATTAGGAAATTGAAAAACCTCTATTAATAGACGGCTCCCAAAGTCTATTTCCTTTTTCGAAAATACCCCCGCATCTGAAATAAATCGCAATGTGTTTCCTCTAAGGTCAAAAGTAAAACGATTTCTATTACTCTCAACACTAGGCGTTTCTGAATAATAATGATTGGTCATCTTAACAACCCCACATTTCATCAAAACTTTACTTTGTTTGCGGCTCTATTAACAAAAGAATAGAGTCTACTTTAATTATGGTCTAAAAAGGAATACTTATAGTCATTAAAATGAAAAAAACTGGGTGCGGCTTAGCCTCACCCAGTCTGTTTTTTATGAAATTACTTAACTTCTACAGAAGCACCAGCTTCTTCAAGTTTAGCTTTCATTTCTTCAGATTCTTCTTTAGAAACGCCTTCTTTAATTGGAGCTGGAGCACCATCTACCATAGCTTTAGCTTCTTTTAAGCCAAGACCAGTGATTTCACGTACTACTTTAATAACGTTGATTTTAGATCCGCCAGCACTTGTAAGAATTACGTCGAATTCAGTTTGCTCAGCAGCAGCGTCGCCACCAGCAGCGCCACCCATAACAGCTACAGGAGCAGCTGCAGTTACACCAAACTCTTCCTCGATTGCTTTTACTAAGTCGTTTAATTCTAATACAGTCATTTCTTTGATTGCTTCTAAGATTTGCTCTTTACTCATGATAAATCCTCCTAATCAGATCTTTAATATTTTATCCGAAACTTAAGTTACTGAAACAATTACGCGCCTTGTTCTTCTTTTTGCTCTGCAACAGCTTTTGTAGCCAATGCAAAGTTACGAACAGGAGCTTGAAGTACGCTAAGCAACATAGAAAGTAAACCTTCGCGAGATGGAAGTTCCGCTAAAGCTTTTACTTCTTCAACAGTCGCAATACGACCTTCGATTACACCAGCTTTAATTTCTAGAGCATCATGTTTCTTTGCGAACTCATTGATGATCTTTGCAGGTGCAACAACATCCTCGGTACCAAAAGCAATTGCAGTTGGTCCAACTAGTTGTGCGTCTAACTCAGTTAATTCTACTTCAGCTGTCGCACGACGTGCCATCGTATTTTTATATACTTTGAACTCGACGCCCGCTTCACGAAGTTGTTTACGAAGTTCAGTAACTTCACCTACGTTTAATCCACGATAGTCAACGATAATTGTTGATTTGCTATCACGAAGTTTAGTAGCGATCTCTGTTACGACCTCTTGTTTTTTTGCAAGTACGCTCATTCTTACACCTCCTATGGTTCTTTCATACCGTTCAGAAGCCAATATAAAAACCTCCGCATGTAGACATACGGAGGTCATGTTAGTCATAGATATAACATAAATGACAACCTCGGTAGGGGATTAAGCGATTAACGCACCTACTGTCTACGGTATGGATTGCTATTAATAACTCGATTAATAGAATACCTAAATTAGTATACTCTATCGATCGACTAATGTCAATAAATTATTTACCAACAGATGCTGCGTTAACTTTTACACCAGGACCCATTGTTGATGCAACAGCAACGTTCTTCATGTAAGTTCCTTTTGCTGCAGCAGGTTTAACTTTGTTTAGAGTATCAATAATTGTAGTTAAGTTCTCAACTAGTTTATTTGTTTCAAAAGAAACTTTACCAATTGGACAGTGGATATTTCCAGCTTTATCTACACGGTACTCTACTTTACCAGCCTTAATTTCATTAACAGCTTTTTCTACTTCGAAAGTAACTGTTCCTGTTTTAGGGTTTGGCATTAAACCTTTTGGTCCTAATACACGCCCAAGCTTACCAACTTGACCCATCATGTCAGGAGTCGCAACGATTACATCAAAGTCAAACCAACCTTGGCTGATTTTGTTAATGTAATCTTCATCTCCAACATAATCAGCGCCAGCAGCTTCTGCTTCTTTCGCTTTTTCACCTTTAGCAAATACTAACACACGTTGAGTTTTACCTGTACCATTTGGCAGTACAACTGCTCCACGAATTTGTTGATCTGCTTTCTTAGGATCTACACCAAGACGAACAGCGATTTCAACTGTCTCATCAAACTTAGCAGTAGATGCTTTTTTTACAAGTTCAATTGCTTCTTCAGCAGAATAAACTTGATCACGGTCTACTAATTTCGTAGCTTCTTGATATTTTTTTCCTCGTTTAGCCACTTTCTTTTCCTCCTCGTTTGTGGTTTTATCGGTAGTACCTCCCACTAATAAAGGTTGCGAACCCAACAAAATGTCAGGTAAGGATTCCTCCTAATCGCAACCTCCTGCAACAAACATTAGTCCTCGATAACGATTCCCATGCTTCTCGCTGTTCCTTCAACCATACGCATTGCTGCTTCTACATCAGCTGCGTTTAGGTCAGGCATTTTTGTCTCAGCGATTTCACGTACTTTGTCACGCTTAACAGTTGCGACTTTAGTACGGTTCGGTTCACCAGAACCAGACTCGATACCAGCTGCTTTCTTAAGAAGAACTGCAGCAGGTGGAGTTTTAGTGATAAATGTAAAAGAACGGTCTTCAAATACCGTAATTTCAACCGGAATGATTAAACCAGCTTGATCAGAAGTACGAGCATTGAATTCTTTACAGAAGCCCATAATGTTTACTCCAGCTTGTCCTAGTGCAGGACCAACTGGCGGTGCTGGGTTTGCTTTCCCTGCAGGAATTTGTAACTTAACCATTTTAATAACCTTTTTAGCCACGCGACACACCTCCTTAGTCCGTGATGTGGTAACCGGGTTTTCACCCTCCCACTCATTAACAGGTATTCACTTTTTTGAATACCCATATCAAACAAAATAATATTATCACTTTGAAACTAAGATATCAAGTTCTTTTAAAAACTATTTATATCCAATTTAGCGTCAAAAGATAACAAACCACCTTAAATAGACACTGAAACAAGACAGCATCTGAAAAAAATTAAAGCCCCCTAACTCAAGGGGCTTATGATCAGATTACCTTTTCAACTTGAGTAAACTCCAATTCAACCGGGGTTTCTCGACCAAACATATTGACGTGTACTTTAACTTTTCTTTTATCAGCTTGAATTTCTTCAATCGTACCGATAAAGTTCGCAAAAGGACCTTCAATTACTCTTACTGACTCTTTAATTTCAAAGTCAATATCAGCTCTCGGTTCATCAACACCCATTTGTTTTAAAATTCCTTCTACTTCTTCTGGCAGTAAAGCAGTCGGCTTAGAACCCGCCCCTGCTGACCCTACAAACCCCGTAACTCCAGGCGTATTACGAACAACATACCAAGAATCATCGGTCATAACCATTTCAACAAGTACATAACCAGGAAACACTTTCTTTGTAACAGTTTTGCTTTTTCCATTCTTAATTTCAGTTTCTTCTTCAACTGGAACAAGAACACGGAAAATTTTATCTGTCATATCCATTGTTTCGACTCGCATCTCAAGGTTAGTTTTCACTTTGTTTTCGTAACCAGAATAAGTGTGAACAACATACCAGTTTTTCTCCATACATCTTAGGACTAAACTTGTCCTTCCCTCCTCTATGGATAAACTCCAAGAATTACTCGATCAACTTTTATCCTAAAATTAAACGAAGCAAACTTGAAATCCCTAGATCAACTACTGCAAAAAAGACTGAAATAAAAGCAACTGTTCCGAGTACGACTAACGTATAACGTGTCAACTCTTTGCGCGTCGGCCAAGTTACTCGTTTCAATTCAGCCATTACTTGACGTAAAAATTTCCAAATGCTTGTTCTTTCACGCTCAGCCAATCATGACACCTCCAGCACTCATCACTTGAGTAAGCAACCATTTATTAAATAATAAAAAAGACTTGCTGTCTTTTCATTTTGTTTCTTGGTGAAGTGTATGTGTTTTGCAAATTTTGCAAAACTTCTTCATTTCAATGCGGACCGCTTGGTTCTGCATATTCTTATCTGTTGTGTAATTTCTTGATTTACATTCTGAACAGGCTAGTACAGCTTTTTTCCGCATCGAGCACCTCCGAAAAAAACAATTAAGAAATGCTTACATTCTTTTAAACTCTATCATAACGGCTAATTAGTGTCAATAAAGCAATTGGGGTCCATTTCCATTATGTGCATAAAAACAAAAAAATAAACATAAGGCTAACTCTGCTCCAACTTACACCTTTGTATCCAGTGTACACTTTCACTTTAGCAACCTTATGCTTAGTTTCTAATTTTATAAACTTATTCCTTTTAATTCAACGTACCGCTCTAACTTCCTCTTAACTCTTTGTAGTGCATTGTCTATTGATTTCACATGCCGATTTAAGTCTGCTGAAATTTCTTGGTACGACCGTCCGTCTAGGTACAACATCAAAACTTTACGTTCCAATTCACTTAAAATCTCACCCATTTTAAGCTCTATGTCATCAAATTCTTCTTGATTTATGAGTAATTCTTCAGGATTAGTCACTTTAGTGCCGCAAATGACATCAAGGAGCGTTCGATCTGATTCTTCATCATACAATGGTTTATCAAGGGATACATATGAATTTAGTGGAATATGTTTTTGACGGGTTGCTGTTTTAATAGCTGTAATAATTTGTCTCGTAATACAAAGTTCTGCAAACGCTTTAAACGAAGAAAGCTTGTCCTCTTTGTAGTCACGTATCGCTTTATAAAGACCAATCATACCTTCCTGTACAATATCTTCGTGATCAGCACCAATTAAAAAATATGATCTCGCCTTTGCGCGTACAAAGTTCTTGTACTTATTAATCAAGTACTCTAAAGCCGCGCTATCTCCCTCTCTAACCTTCTCCACTAATAATTCATCTTCAGTTTGTCCTATATTCGGGTGTATCGTCTCCTTGATTTGAGTGCTCACATAAATCCCTCCGACCATGACTGATGTTTAGATATAAAATTATTATATAGTACCTTTTTTGGAAGCGTCAACCACTCAAGAGTCGCCTCGACGCCATTTTTCAAAAATTTCAGCCATTTCCTTAGAAAGTGAAATTCTTGTCGAAATTGCTGGTTTTCGCCTGTTTTCGACATCTTTCTTAATGCCTTTTTCTGCCGTCTCCATTTCAATTTGAAGCTCACGAGCAGACTTCCTTAAGGCACCGCTGCCAAAAATGACAGACTGTTCAGTAAAGTCGGATGTAGCTACATAAATTCGAGTTACGACGTTTTTGAGTTCCTTTACTAGTTTTTCGATTCGTTCATCGGCTGTTTCATTCTCTCGGGTATAAATCACCTGCACTCGATGATTTTTATACTTCTTACCTACTCCAGGAACCATATGGGCATCAAACACTAACATAACTCTAATTCCTGTAAAAGCTTGGTACTCTGCCATCTTTTCAATTAATTGATCTCTAGCCAGATTTAGGTCCTTGTTCTTTAATATCCTTAGTTCAGGCCATGCCCCAATGATGTTATAGCCATCCACTAACAAAATATCTTTCATTTTAGCCCCTGCCTAATGGGTTGCGGTGACGGTAAACCTCGTACATTAAAAGACTTGCTGCTACAGAAGCATTTAAAGATGTTACTTGACCGACCATCGGGATTTTTACTAGAAAGTCACATTTCTCCTTAATCAGGCGGCTTATTCCCTTTCCTTCACTGCCAATAACTAGACCAATGGACATATTAAAGTTCGCTTGCCTATAATCTTCAGTTCCTTGAGCATCCGTTCCTGCAAACCATAAACCTTTATCTTTCAATTCGTCCATTGTCCGAGCTAAATTCGTTACGCGTACAACTGGCACATGTTGAATTGCTCCCGTTGAAGCTTTTGCCACAGCTTGAGTTAACCCTACCGCTCTTCGTTTTGGTATGATCACACCATGAGCCCCAACCGCATCAGCTGTTCTTATAATCGAACCTAAATTATGCGGGTCTTCTATTTCATCTAAAACGAGAAAGAATGGATCTTCATTTCGCTCTCTAGCTCGCTTAAATAAATCATCCATTTCAGCATATTGATACGCAGCAATTGAAGCAACTACACCTTGATGGTTTGGTGAGTCAACGAGTTGTTCAAGCTTTCGTTTAGGTACATGTTGAACGATTACGCCATTTTCTTTTGCAAGTTGCAGCACTTTAGCAACTTGTCCCTTTTGAGTGCCTTCACCTATCCAGATTTTATTGATCGGATGAGATGCTTTTAGTGCCTCTATAACTGGATTTTTTCCCATAATGAATTCTACTTCTTTACTCATAACCGAACTAGCCCTCTCTTTCTATTAAAAAGAACATTCTTTGAATAATTTCATCCAATCGACTTTGATTACCTAATAGATAATGATAGCCAAGTAACGCTTCGAAAGCCGTACTGTAACGATACGTATTATGATCTGTATTTTTAGGGATTGTTCCTGATTTAGCATTACGACCTCTCATAATGACACTCTGTTCTTCTTCTGTAAAAAAGTTTTCTTCTAGTAACGTACCAATTACTTTAGCTTGTGCCTTAGCTGAAACATAACGAGTTGCCTCATGATGAAGCTTATTAGGTCTTGTTTTTCCAATTGCAATTAAGTGGCAGCGTACATAGGTGTCTAAGATTGCATCACCCATGTACGCTAATGCTAATGCATTTAACTGTTTAGCATCGATACTATGATCACTAATTTTCATTGAACTATGACCTCTTCCAGCGAACGCCTTGTGGTGTATCTTCAAGAATAATTCCTTTTGCTTTTAAATCATCTCTAATTTGATCTGCTAAGGCAAAGTCACGGTTTTTTCGAGCATTAGTACGATCTTCAATTAACTGTTCGATTTCCTCATCCAGTAATTCTTGCTTTACCTCTAGTTTGATCCCTAATACAGAACCTAATTCAGTTAATTGCTTATGAAATGCTTCTAACACAGCTTTTGAAGTTTGTTCTTCACGTAAATAAACATTCGCTTCTTTAGCGAGATCAAACAGAACCGAAACGGCATTCGCCGTATTAAAGTCATCATCCATTTCCTTTACGAAGCGTTCTTTATAACTGTCTACTTTTCCAATCCACGTCTCCGCTTCTTTCCCTAGATCTGCACTTTCAGCTAAACGATGTTTAAGGTTTTCAACTGTAGTTTGAAGTCGCTCCAGCCCATTTTTTGCACTTTCTAACAACTCACCGCTAAAATTAATCGGACTTCTATAGTGAGCAAGCAACATGAAGAACCTTACGACATCTGGTGAATGTTGTTGAATAATGTCATGTACCAACACGAAATTTCCGAGTGATTTCGACATTTTTTCGTTATCTATTTTAATATAACCATTATGAATCCAGTAATTTGCCATCGTTTTCCCAGTTAAAGCTTCAGACTGAGCGATTTCATTCTCATGGTGAGGGAAAGTTAAATCCTGACCTCCAGCATGAATATCAATTGTATCGCCTAAATATTTTTTTACCATCGCTGAACACTCAATATGCCAGCCTGGTCTCCCTTTTCCCCAAGGACTATCCCAAGAGATTTCATCTGCTTTTTCTGCTTTCCATAGCGCAAAATCCAGCGGATCGTCTTTCCCTAGGTCAACTTCTATACGTGCTCCTGACTGAAGATCTTCCACGGACTGGTCAGAAAGCTTCCCATATCCATCAAATTTTCTTGTTCGATAATAAACATCACCATTAACTTCATAAGCATAGCCTTTCTCAATTAAAGCCGAGATAAAGTCGATAATCTCTGGTATCGTTTCTGTTACTCTCGGGTGATGATCGGCTTTTTCTACGCCTAATGCACAAGTATCCTCGTGATACGCATGAATAAATCGCTCAGCAATCGTTGGTACATCTTCACCTAATTCTTTTGCTGCACGAATAAGTTTGTCATCCACATCGGTAAAATTTGAAATATACGAAACTTCATATCCACGGTATTGGAAATATCGACGAACCACATCGAAGACGATAGCCGGTCTTGCATTACCAATGTGAATGTAATTATAGACAGTAGGTCCGCATACATACATCTTTACTTTACCTTCTTCAATCGGAACAAATTTTTCTTTTTTTCTACTGAGTGTATTATATAAATAGATTGCCATAGCAATTCAACTCCTAATCCTAGTCTTTTTCAATAACCTGTTTTCGCTTATAATATTCAATTTCCGTTCGAAGTGCATCAATTTGATTTTCTAACTCACGAAACTTATCTGAAATTGGATCCGGTAAATTATGGTGGTCCAAATCCCCTTTTACTTTCACTCCATCCTGAAGCACTACTTTTCCAGGGATACCAACGACGGTAGAATTTTTCGGTACCTCCTTGAGAACAACAGACCCCGCTCCAATTCTCGCATTTTCTCCGATTGTAAATGATCCTAAGATCTTTGCTCCTGAGGCAATTAAGACATTATCCTCAATCGTTGGGTGACGCTTTCCTTTTTCTTTACCAGTTCCGCCTAATGTTACACCTTGATAAATGGTTACATTATCACCAATCTCACACGTTTCCCCAATAACGACTCCCATTCCGTGGTCAATAAATAAACGCTGACCGATTTGTGCTCCTGGATGAATTTCAATTCCTGTAAAAAAGCGACTAATCTGTGAAATCGAACGGGCAAAGAAATACAGCTTTCGTTTCCAAAACCAGTGTGCCAACCGATGAGACCAAATGGCGTGTACACCGGAATAGGTAAAAATGACTTCTAAACGACTTCTGGCCGCCGGATCTTGTTCAAATACGACATCAATATCATTTTTTAACGTTTGAAAAACTTTCTTCATACGTACCTCCCCCATCGCCTTGTTAACTTAAATGGTGAAAAGCGCATAGAAAAAAGCGTCTCTGTGCATATGCACAGAGACGCTTTCGGCGCGGTTCCACTCTGTTTAAGCAATGTATTATTGCTTCTCCTCTTCTACGATAACGGCGTAACCGCTCTTACCTACTTAAGCGTTCAATAAGAGACTCTAAGGCGCAACTTCAGAACGACTAATCTTAAACCACTTTCAGCCTAGATGGTTCTCTCTGAAAAGACAGCTACGTTCCTACTCTACCTTGTCTTCGTTTTAACTTGTTTAGTTATGTTGTAACGCTTGCCTCAGACGCTGAATGATCATCTCTTTTCCAAGCAGCTCAAGAGTATCTGGAAGATCACGTCCGTGCGTTTGTCCTGTTGTCGCTACACGAATTGGCATAAATAATTTTTTCCCTTTATGCCCGGTTGCTTTTTGTGTTGCTTTTGTTGCCTTATTAATGTTTTCTGCCGTATATGTTTCTGTTGCTTCAAGCTCATTAATAAACTGTTGCAGTACTTCAGGAACTTGCTCTTCAGCTAATATTCCTTTTGCTTCTTCATTATAATCGATTTCTGATTTGAAAAACAACTCTGTAAGCTCAACGATTTCAGCACCGTAAGACATTTGCTCTTGATACAATCCAATTAAACGCTTTGCCCAATCTTTTTGCTCAGGAGACATCTCTTGCGGAATCCTACCCGCACGAATTAAATGCGGTAAAGCCAGTTCAACTACACGATCTAAATCAGCTTCTTTCATGTATTGGTTGTTCATCCATGCTAATTTATCGGTATCAAATACAGCTGGGGCTTTTGCTACTCTATCTAAGCCGAATTGTTCAATTAGCTCCGCTTTTGTAAACTTTTCTTCTTCTCCAACCGGCGACCAGCCTAACAGTGCTAAGAAATTAACGATCGCTTCAGGCAAGTATCCTAAATCACGGTACTGCTCTACAAATTGAATAATTGATTCATCACGCTTACTCATTTTTTGACGGTCTGAGTTTAGGATAAGTGAAGCATGAGCAAATTTGGGTACTTCCCATCCAAATGCGTCATAAAGCATCGCCTGGCGCGGCGTATTTGATAAGTGCTCTTCTCCGCGAATGACGTGGGAAATTTTCATTAGATGATCATCAACCACTACGGCAAAATTGTACATTGGAATTCCGTCTTTTCGAGCGATAACAAAGTCACCGATTCCATCAGACTCAAAGCTTACTTCGCCGCGAACCGCATCATCAATCACATACGTCTTCCCTTCTTGTACACGGAAGCGCACAACTGGTTTAAGACCTTTTTCTTCGTACGCTTTTCTTTGCTCCTCTGTTAAATCTCGATCTCTGCCACTATATTTCGGATTTTCACCTCGAGCGATTTGAGCTTCGCGTTCTGCTTCAAGTTCTTCCTCCGTCATATAACAATAGTACGCTTTCTTCTCATCAATCAGCTGTTGAAGATATTTTTTATAAATATCTAAACGCTCCATACAACTATATGGGCCGTATTCACCACCGATATCTACACTCTCATCCCACTCAATTTGAAGCCATTTTAAGCTCTCTAACAGCTTCTCCTGGGCACTTTCTACATTTCTTGCTTGATCAGTATCTTCTATACGTAAAATAAATTTCCCGCCTTGATTTCGCGCATATAAATAATTAAAAAGAGCGGACCTTGCTCCTCCGATATGTAAGTGCCCTGTAGGACTAGGGGCAAAACGTACTCTCACTTCATTTGACATAGTGACACCTTCCCATTCTCTCGTTTCGCATAGTTATTCTGTAACATATTATTACGAACTGAAGCTTTTCGGTCAAGCGTTTTAGGAAAACTTGACGCAAAGACACACATGTTCCATAGAGTTTATATTCAAGCTGCTGTTTATTCTTTTGTTAATAAAATAACAGCTTGAGCAGCGATACCTTCACCTCTGCCAGTAAAACCAAGTTTTTCAGTTGTCGTTGCCTTTACATTTACTTGATCAACAGTACCCTCCAACAGTTGGGCAATTCGTTCTCTCATTCGGGAAATGTGAGGCGCCATTTTGGGCTGTTGGGCAATAATCGTACAATCAATATTTCCCAGTGAATAACCGTTCATTTTTACAATCTCCCAGACATGTTCCAGCAACTTTGCTGAATCGGCATCTTTAAATTCAGGATCTGTATCAGGAAAATGTTTTCCGATATCCCCCTCCCCGATTGCACCTAAGGCCGCATCAGCAATCGTATGTAACAAAACATCTGCATCGGAATGACCCAGTAAGCCTTTCTCATAATCTATTTCAATTCCACCAATAATAAGCGGACGTCCTTCTACTAATTGATGAACATCAAAGCCTTGTCCAACTCTAATCATCATTCTTTCCCCTTTCGACTCGCTAATATTGCTTCGGCAAATAATAGGTCTTCTGGTGTTGTTAATTTCATATTTAAATAATCACCTTCAACGATTGCCACAACTTCATTCATATTTTCAACTAAACTTGCATCATCTGTTCCTAAGAAAGACTGTTGTTTCGCCAGCTCATGTGCTTTTTTTATAAGTGACAGACGAAAAGCTTGTGGGGTTTGAACAGCCCACAAGCTTGAACGCTCCATCGTTGTTTCGACTTTGCTTTCAGTTACTTTTTTAATCGTATCTTTTACAGGAACCGCTATAACAGCTGCTCCGGTTTCATTTGCACATAGAACTAATTCGTGGATTTTGGCTTGTTCAATAAAAGGGCGAGCACCATCATGAATGAGGACGATCGTTTCATCTTTTATCGCGTCTAATCCATTAGCGACACTATATTGTCTTTCTGAGCCACCCATCACATAGTCATTCACTTTTTGAAGGTTAAAATCATGAACTAAATTCTTCATGACTTCTTTCTCTTCTTGATTAGTAACTAGAATGATTTCACGGCACCAGGGATCTTTTTCAAATACAAGAAGAGTATGAATAATAAGTGGAATGCTGGATAATTGCAAAAATTGTTTGTTCTGTCCTGCCTTCATTCGTTTTCCTTGCCCTGCTGCAGGAATAACTACTGAATAGTTCATAATTCCTCACCACTCGCACAAATATTTCTATAATGCTTTTTCAAGTAATTTAGGCTTAGCAAAAATCATTCGTCCTGCGCTTGTTTGAAGAACACTCGTAACAATAACATCTATTTGTTTACCAATGTAATCTCGACCGCCTTCAACAACGATCATCGTCCCGTCATCCAAGTAAGCGACACCTTGATTGTGCTCTTTTCCATCTTTTATCACTTGAACATTTAATTCTTCACCAGGAAGTACAACTGGCTTAACTGCATTTGCTAAGTCATTAATATTTAATACAGGTACACCTTGCAACTCACAAACTTTATTTAAATTAAAGTCGTTTGTAACGACAACTCCTGAAAGCAATTTCGCCAGCTTCACTAACTTGCTGTCGACTTCTTGAATTTCATCAAAATCGCCTTCATAGATTTCAACCTTGATTGGTAATTCTTTTTGGATTTTATTCAGAATATCCAATCCGCGGCGACCACGGTTTCGTTTTAGCACATCCGAAGAGTCCGCAATATGTTGTAGTTCTTCCAATACAAATTCAGGAATGATTAATGTCCCCTCTAAAAAACCAGTCTTACAAATATCTGCTATGCGACCGTCGATAATAACACTAGTATCTAATAATTTCATCGAACCGCTTCGTTCTTTTTCGACGTCTCCATCTTTCTTTTTGTCTTTGCGTTGTGCGACCGAAAAGAGGTTTATAAGTTCGTCACGCTTTTTAAATCCAATTTGAAAACCAAAGTAACCCAAGAAAAAAGTAATAAAGATCGGTAAAACTGAGCTGATCACAGGTACTTGGATGGCGTCAATGGGGATCCCGATTAAATATGCAACAATTAAACCTACAATAAGACCCATTGTCCCAAAAAGTACGTCGGTTATCGGTGCTTTGACAATGGCTTCTTCCATCAACTTCATCAAACCAACGATATAATCAGCTAACCAAAAAGTAGAAAGATAAAAAATAATTGCTCCAAAAACAGCTCCTGCATAAGAACTCATAACCCAATTTGGTAACTCACCAAAATTTAGGATTTCAATTACTTCAGGAATGAATAGAAACCCTAATGTCCCACCTATTAGGACAAAAAATAGTTGGACTATTCGTTTTAGCATGATTTCACCTCCTTTTATTATTATAGACAAACTTTTTCTTTTGAAACGTGTCAACCTATATTTTCCACAAATTCACACAAAAATTTGTAAGTGTTATACACTTAACCGTATCAGATGTACTTGTTTAATGTCAATCCAAAACTCTCCATTATATATCTATCCCCTAAATTCGTCAACATACTACAACTAAAATACTCTTTTTGTCGAAATAGATTATATATGCCGATCTATAAATAATTGTTCCTGAATTCGATTTAACCCATGTTTGATCATCTTGGCACGCGCTTCTCCAATTCCTTCAACTTCATCAAGCTCTTTAATAGATGCAACCATAATTTGACTTAAATCCCCGTATGTATCTATTAAATTCTCTATCACAAGAGATGGTAAACGTGGAATTTTATACAGTATACGATATCCCCTAGGACAGACGGTCTGCTCTTGAATATTGAAGTTTTTCGAGTATCCTAACAACTTAACGACAAGCTGCTCGTCTAGTAATTCTTCGTTTGATAGCTTTTGTAAATCTTTTAACGTTTCATAAGCATCTTGTGACTTCTCTTTGACGTAGTCCTTAATTAAAAGAACCGCTTCTTTTTCAATATTAGAGACAAGTTCATTCAGCTGCATTGTAATGAGTCGCCCTTCGCTGCCTAGCTCGTTTACATAGTTTAAGATTTCGTTTTTTATGCGTAATACCATTTGTACTCGATGAATGACTTGAAATACTTCTTGAAACGTGACAAGTTCCTCGAACTCTAATGCCCCTAGATTTGTAATCCCTTGGTCTAATACTGTTTTGTATTTTTCCAACGTTTGGATCGCTTGGTTAGCCTTCGTTAGAATAACGCCAATATCTCGTAATGAATATTGATGCTCTCCTTTATACAGCGTAATAACATTACGGCGTTGTGATATTGAGATGACTAAGTTCCCTGTTTGTTTTGCAACCCGCTCAGCTGTTCGATGACGAATACCTGTTTCATTCGAAGAAATGGAGTTATTAGGATTAAGTTGCGTATTGGCATATAAGATGCGTTTTCCATCTTCGCTTAAAATGATGGCTCCATCCATTTTAGCTAGTTCATATAAGTAAGCTGGTGAAAACTCACAATCGATAAAAAAACCGCCATCCACAATATTTTGCATCTCTGCGGTGTACCCTAAAACAATTAATCCGCCCGTTTTAGCCCTTAGTACATTATCAATACCATCTCTTAATGCTGTCCCTGGCGCTACTAGTTTTAAAATATCGGTGATAAACTTTCCTTTTCTTCGTTCTTCCATTTTTAGCCTCCTAGTGCAACATCTAGAGCATCTTCAAGCGTTTCCACCCCAATGACTTGGATGCCTTTTGGGATCGTCCAGCCTCCGATATTTTTTTGAGGAATAATCGCCCGCTTGAATCCAAGCTTCGCCGCCTCATTTATTCGTTGCTCAATTCTAGCTACTCGTCTAACTTCTCCTGTTAATCCTACTTCTCCAATCATTACATCTGTCGGTTGCGTAGATTGATTTCTAAAGCTGGATGCAATACTTAACGCAATAGCTAAATCTATAGCTGGCTCATCTAAACGAACCCCGCCGGCTACATTTAAATAGGCATCTTGGCTTTGTAATAGCAAACCAACTCGCTTTTCCAATACTGCCATTAAGAGAGACACTCGATTATGGTCAATTCCTGTAGCCATTCTTCTAGGGTTACCAAAGCTTGTAGGCGAAACAAGTGCTTGAATTTCAACTAAAACTGGCCTTGTACCCTCCATCGAAGCCACGACTGTCGAGCCTGCAGCCCCTTCTGTTCTTTCTTCTAGAAAGATTTCAGATGGATTAACGACTTCTTCTAGGCCGCCTTCCTTCATCTCAAATATCCCGATTTCATTCGTTGATCCAAAGCGATTTTTCACTGCTCTCAATATTCGATAGGTATGGTGCCTTTCTCCTTCAAAGTAAAGAACGGAATCTACCATATGCTCTAATAATTTAGGACCAGCAATTGAACCTTGTTTTGTAACGTGTCCGACGATAAAAATGGCAATTCCTTTCGTTTTGGCTATTCTCATAAACGCCGCAGTACATTCTCTGACTTGTGAAACACTCCCCGGTGCAGACGTAACATCCTGCTGAAACACCGTTTGAATAGAGTCAATCACAACGAGTGTTGGTTGAATATCGTTAATCGCTTTCTCAATGTAATCAACATCAGTCTCCGATAGTACATATAATTGATCAGCTAAGACACCTAATCGGTCTGCCCTTAGCTTGGTTTGTTTCATTGATTCTTCTCCAGAAATATAAAGCACTTTATAAGAATTCTTAGCTAACTGATAAGAAAGCTGAAGTAAGATCGTTGACTTCCCAATACCGGGATCTCCACCAACTAATACGAGTGAGCCTGGCACTATGCCTCCGCCCAATACACGATTTAACTCTTTCATTTCAGTACTAATTCTTTCCTCAAGTTCATTTTCTACTTTTGTGATGGATTGTGGTCGATTTGAAGTTTCAGTACGCTCTCCGGTAACAAAGCTTCGCCCTTTCGTCGCAGACTCAACAAATTCTTCGACCATCGAATTCCAGCTTTGACAGCCTGGACATTTCCCCATCCATTTCGTTGATTCATAACCACATTCTTGACATACAAACTTCGTTTTCTTTTTCGCCATTCTGTTCCCCTCTTTATAACCTACTCTTATGTTAATTGTATCATGAATGGTTTTTAGAAAAACACGACTTATTAACAAAAGAACATATAAGTCGACGGGTTTTCCTTCTTTATACTGTATGATTAAAAAGAACTGAAAGAGAAAGTATCTCCCCCAGTTCCCGTCTTTTGAGCTATAACTTTTAGACTTGTGCACTTTCTTTTGTTTCAACGACAAGCTCATTATCTTTTACATCGATAATCGCTTTTTGTCCTTTTTTAATATTTCCTTTTAATAATTCTTCAGATAGACGGTCTTCGACTTGTTTTTGCAGGGCTCGACGCAGTGGACGCGCTCCATACTCTGGGTCAAATCCTTCATCCGAAATTTTGTCTTTGGCTGCTTCAGTTAATTCAAATTGAATTCCTTGTTCAGCAAGACGCTTTTCTAATTGTTCAGCCATTAAACTAATGATTTCACGGATATGTTTCTTCTCAAGAGAATGGAAGACTATAATCTCATCGATACGATTTAGGAATTCTGGACGGAAGCTGTTTTTTAGCTCCGTCATTACTTTGCCTTTCATATCTTTATAGTTTTGATCTTCACTATCTACCGTGAAACCTAGTGATTTGTTTTTACGAAGGGTACTAGCACCTACGTTCGACGTCATAATAACAGCAGTATTTCTAAAGTCTACTGTACGGCCTTTAGAGTCCGTTAATCTTCCGTCTTCTAGTACTTGTAGTAAAATATTAAATACCTCAGGGTGCGCTTTTTCAATTTCATCTAGTAATATAACGGAATATGGATTACGGCGTACTTTCTCGGTCAACTGTCCACCCTCATCATGACCAACATATCCTGGAGGCGAACCAACTAGACGACTTGTTGCATGCTTTTCCATATATTCGGACATATCAATACGGATAAACGCATCTTCATCGCCAAATAACGTTTCTGCAACCGCACGAGCAAGTTCCGTTTTACCTACACCTGTAGGACCCAAGAAGATAAATGAGCCAATTGGACGTTTTGGATCTTTTAAACCGGCACGTGCACGACGAACGGCCTTAGAAATAGCTTTTACAGCCTCCCCTTGACCAATTACACGTTTGTGAAGAATTTCTTCCATACGTAGAAGACGGTCTGTTTCTTCTTCTACTAGTCTTGATACAGGAATTCCTGTCCAACTCGTGACGACTTGGGCAATATCTTCTACCGTCACTTCAGTATTTTCTTGTCCTTGTTTCTTTTTCCACTCATTTTTCATAGAATCTAGTTCTTCTCGTAAACGTTGTTCTGAGTCACGTAATGAAGCAGCTTTTTCAAACTCTTGGCTTTGAACTGCTGCATCTTTTTCTTTTCGAGTTTCTTCAAGTCTTCCTTCAAGTTCTTTTAAGTTCGGTGGTGCAGTATAGGAACGTAAACGGACTTTTGAAGCCGCTTCATCAATTAAATCAATCGCTTTGTCTGGTAAAAAGCGGTCAGGAATATAACGATCGGACAATTTAACTGCTTCTTCAATCGCAGCATCTGTTATCGTTACACGGTGATGCGCCTCATAACGGTCACGTAACCCTTTTAAAATTTGAACAGACTCATCATTTGTCGGCTCGTTAACTTGGATTGGCTGGAAACGACGCTCTAAAGCCGCATCTTTTTCAATGTACTTACGGTACTCATCTATAGTAGTAGCACCAATACATTGTAATTCTCCGCGAGCAAGTGAAGGCTTTAAAATATTTGATGCGTCAATTGCTCCTTCAGCTCCCCCAGCTCCAATTAGAGTATGAAGCTCATCAATAAATAAGATTACGTTACCAGCTTGACGAATTTCATCCATTACTTTTTTCAAACGGTCTTCAAACTCACCACGATATTTTGTACCGGCTACAACCGTACCCATATCTAAAGTCATCACACGCTTATTACGTAAAGTTTCTGGAACTTCATTATTTATTATCGCTTGGGCCAAACCTTCTGCAATCGCTGTTTTACCAACCCCTGGTTCACCAATAAGAACTGGATTATTTTTTGTACGGCGACTAAGAACTTGGATCACACGTTCAATTTCTTTACTTCTTCCAATCACAGGATCTAACGCTTCTTCTTTAGCAATAGCGGTAAGATCACGCGCTAGACTATCCAGCGTTGGTGTGTTGGCATGTGCAGTTGTTCCAGATTGTTGGCTGCCACCTGATGCTTCGCTGCTTCCAAGTAGTTGCAGTACTTGTTGGCGAGCTTTATTTAAGCTAACCCCTAAATTGTTCAGGACACGCGCTGCTACACCTTCTCCTTCACGAATTAATCCTAATAAAATATGTTCAGTTCCAACGTAGGAATGACCTAATTTTCTTGCTTCATCCATTGAAAGTTCAATGACTTTTTTTGCACGTGGAGTGTAGTGGATGGTCTTCGTTCCTTCTTGACCAGTACCGATTAACGTTTCTACTTCATTTTGGATTTTATCTGAACCTAAACCTAATGCTTGAAGGGCTTTGGCTGCAATACCTTCTCCTTCACGAATAAGACCTAGTAGAATATGTTCAGTCCCAATATTATTATGACCAAGACGGATCGCCTCTTCTTGTGCTAAAGCCAATACTTTTTGAGCTCTTTCTGTAAATCTTCCAAACATCATATTCATCCACCTCCAAGATTATTTCCGGACGTCTTCTAGTTTGAGACGTTCTCTAATTAGTGCTGCTCTTCGCTCATCTCTTTGATTTGGAGAGAGCGTTTCCCCGGCGAACTGCTGTAAAAATCCTGGCTGAGTTAATATCATAAGTTCATTAAGGATATTGCCTGAAATACCTTCAATTAAACCTAGATCAATTCCTAATCGTACTTCTGATAAGCGCTGTGCCGCTTCCTTTGACTCCATAATTCGGCTATTTGATAAAACTCCAAAAGAACGATAGACACGATCCTCTAATTGGATTTTTGAGGATTGTAATAACATTTCTCTTGCTGAGCGTTCTTGTTGAATTAATTGCATAACCACTCCACGTAAGTCTTCAACAATATCTTGTTCTGATTTTCCTAGCGTCATTTGATTTGATATTTGGAACAGGTTCCCTAAGGCTTCACTACCTTCACCGTAAATTCCTCGAACAACTAAACCTAGTTGATTAATAGCTGGTAGTATCTTATTTAGTTGTTGTGTCATGACCAAGGCAGGAAGGTGCATCATAACTGAAGCCCTCAAGCCAGTTCCTACATTCGTTGGACAGCTAGTTAAGTACCCTCTTTTTTCATCAAAAGCATACGTCAACTTATCTTCAATCCAATCATCTAATCCACTAGCAAGTACTAGCCCTTCGCTTAACTGAAATCCAGAAAACAAGCATTGGATCCGAAGATGATCTTCTTCATTAATCATGATGCTGACGGATTCATCCTCACTCAATAGCACTGCACCATGCTTTGATTCTTCTGATAAATGAGGACTGATTAAATGTTTTTCAACCAGAACTTTCTTTACATTCGCTTTTAAATCATCCATATGGAGTAACTCTAGTTGGCCAACTGAGTTATAAGGGTTTTTCAATAAGTTTGTGCTAATGTGGTTAACAATTAACTTTGCTTCCTCCATAGTAGCGAGAATAGGGAACGTAAAATCTTTTAGGTTCCTAGCTAATCTTATTCGACTACTCAACACAATATCCGAATCTGGTCCATCTTTTTTCATCCAAGGGCTGATTGCTTCACTAATAAAACGTTCAAGTGACATAAATTACGCCTCCCCTTGATTGAATATCGATTTTTCTAAAGAACGGATATGATCTCTTACAGTCGCAGCTTCTTCAAATTCTTCTTTCGCAATGTGCTGTTGTAACGCCTCTTTTAACGTATTAATCTTCCTGCGAACCTCTATAGTTCCACCGATTCTTTTAGGTATTTTTCCTGAGTGTGAGTGATTACCGCTATGGACTTTCTTTAAAATAGGATCAAGTTTATCACTAAAGGTTTGATAACAAGTCGCACACCCAAATCTACCAGTTCGAACAAACTGTTCATAAGACATTTCACATTTTTTACAAGTTAATGGCTGCCTTGGATTTATTCCTGACGTTTGCCCTTTAGAAACAGGTTGTTCGAAGTTTAATAAACCTGACAACAATTGATGAATAGAAAAACTATTCGACCCTGGAAAGTACTCTCCTTTTTCTTTCGCACAATGTTCACATATATGGAACTCGGTTTTTTCACCGTTTATTATTTTAGTGAAGTGTAAAGTGGCAGGGCGTTTATTACACTCCTGACAAATCATGAAAACCACCTCTCCCTTCAAACATTAGGTACGGATTGTATGAGAAGAAAACCATAGCTACTCTCGATATTTTAAAGTTTGGAGCATGGATTTGAGAACATTCGCCCGAATATAATCCCGCAGTAAAGGGTTATTCGTATTAAATAATGTGGGATCAATCACACTAAACATTAAATTCGCTTCACGCTTAGATACAGCACCCTCTTCGTATAACCTTGAAATCAAGTCTTCTGCATTGGCTTGACTTACCTTTTCACCAATGAGTTGTATCATATGTTCAAAGAGATCTGCTTTATTGTGCGCTTTTACTTTTATTATTCGAATGTAGCCGCCTCCGCCGCGTTTACTTTCAACAATATAGCCTCTTTCAATGGTGAAGCGCGTACTGATCACATAATTTATTTGTGATGGAACACATTGAAATTGTTTCGCAAGTTCGCTTCTTTTAATTTCTATAAGCTCGCCATCACTATTTGTTAAAATACTTTTTAAATACTGCTCAATAATATCAGAGATATTTCTCATCATGCCCCCTCCCTTGACTTTGACTATATTTGACTATATTAATTATAAAAAAAATAACAGAGAGTTGCAAACACATACACCTATAATTATTGCCCAAAATATGAGTTTCATTCGATTTTATGCGTTTTATGTATCTTAAAGAATCTTTTCGAGATTAACATGCAAAAATCCTCTTTCTTGATAACACAAATTAGCAGAAACATTACAGATTATCCGTTACTGTTAGTAACTTATGCTCAAGTTTTGAAATTGTAACAAAACCTCCATTTTCTCGACCTAAAACAAGATCCTTCGCCTTTAAATTCGACGTTAGTAAGAATGATAATAGTAAGGATGGTTAGGATTATTGTTTTGTTTTTAACTAAGTTCGGTGCTATTGCTTCGAGGGGTACGGGTGTATGGTTTTAATAGATAATTTGGCTTCGCGAGGATTGTGTCATTGGAATGATTGATGTTCGTCTATTGTTTCACGGACTGAGAGGCTCTTATTTATACTAAAATCATAGTTTTGATGACCTATGAGGACTGAGTGGACTTATGTCAAGAAAGTGGACACCTAAATAACGAATTTTAGTTTTTCCATATTATTAAAACAGTAGGCCCTTCTTCACTTTTTAAAAGCATAGATGATGCCGTGGATGCATCAAGCCCAACCCGCTTGACCCAACCACTCTATCATCTGGTTGGTGGTTAGGTGAAGAAGGAGCCTAACTGCCT
>NZ_JAOTPO010000001.1 GCF_029028005.1 Alkalihalobacterium chitinilyticum | reverse complement strand
AGATGAGATTTCCCATTACGTTAAGTAAGTAAGACCCCTTAGAGATGATGAGGTTGATAGGTCTCGGGTGGAAGCGTGGCGACACGTGGAGCTGAGAGATACTAATCGGTCGAGGACTTATCCAAATGAATAAAGCGTTGAATTCATCTAGCCATTATCCAGTTTTGAGAGAACCACTCTCAATTTAATAAGGATTTATTAAAAATCCAGTAAAATTGTTAGAAGCGAGAAGTTCGAGGCGACAAGCTCACGAGTAGCGGAATGTACGTTTAAAGGGTACATGAGCAACGCAGAGAGCGCAGTCAACGAAGAAATTCGAAGCTCATCACAATTTTAATAGTCTAGTGGCGATAGCGAAGAGGTCACACCCGTTCCCATGCCGAACACGGAAGTTAAGCTCTTCAGCGCCGATGGTAGTTGGGGGCTTCCCCCTGTGAGAGTAGGACGTCGCTAGGCTTATATTTTTATATTTTGATGGGGCCTTAGCTCAGCTGGGAGAGCGCCTGCCTTGCACGCAGGAGGTCAGCGGTTCGATCCCGCTAGGCTCCACCATTAATTATGCGGAGGAATACCCAAGTCCGGCTGAAGGGATCGGTCTTGAAAACCGACAGGCGGGTTAAACCGCGCGGGGGTTCGAATCCCTCTTCCTCCGCCATATTTATTATACTTTTATATTACCGCGGGGTGGAGCAGTCTGGTAGCTCGTCGGGCTCATAACCCGAAGGTCATAGGTTCAAATCCTATCCCCGCAACCAAAAAAATTATCGCATCTACTTCGAATTACTACTAGGAAGATAATATAAGTAGTGCTTGGAGAGTGCAACCAAAAAAATTATCGCGTCTAATTTTAGTATATGTTCTGAAAAATGTAATTAACAGTGGTCCCGTGGTGTAGCGGTTAACATGCCTGCCTGTCACGCAGGAGATCGCGGGTTCGATTCCCGTCGGGACCGCCATAAGTTGGAGGGGTAGCGAAGTGGCTAAACGCGGCGGACTGTAAATCCGCTCCCTAAGGGTTCGGCGGTTCGAATCCGTCCCCCTCCACCATTTTAACCTGATATGGCGGTTGTGGCGAAGTGGTTAACGCACCGGATTGTGGTTCCGGCATTCGTGGGTTCGATTCCCATCAGCCGCCCCATTTAATAACTTATTAATGTATTGGGCTATAGCCAAGCGGTAAGGCAACGGACTTTGACTCCGTCATGCGTAGGTTCGAATCCTGCTAGCCCAGCCATTATGCGGAAGTAGTTCAGTGGTAGAACATCACCTTGCCAAGGTGAGGGTCGCGGGTTCGAGTCCCGTCTTCCGCTCCATACGCATCGCATTCTTAAATTGTATGATTAATTTGAGTAGGAATACGAGTTTAGGAGTTTTACTCCCCATCTGTGTCATTCTTGTAAAATAAAAAAGTTCCGGGAAGTGGCTCAGCTTGGTAGAGCACCTGGTTTGGGACCAGGGGGTCGCAGGTTCAAATCCTGTCTTCCCGACCATCTTCTATAAGCAAATAAAATGCGGGTGTAGTTTAATGGTAAAACCTCAGCCACGAGCAAGGCTTCTATGATTTACAGCGAGTTGCCTCGACGCATTTTCATCAATGAAGTTGCTAGAAGAGAAAGAGGCATGACTTTTTAAGTGAATAACCTGCGGGTGTAGTTTAATGGTAAAACCTCAGCCTTCCAAGCTGATGTCGTGGGTTCGATTCCCATCACCCGCTCCATTTAATATTTATGGGCCTATAGCTCAGCTGGTTAGAGCGCACGCCTGATAAGCGTGAGGTCGGTGGTTCGAGTCCACTTAGGCCCACCATTAATAAGGAGAAGTACTCAAGTGGCTGAAGAGGTGCCCCTGCTAAGGGTATAGGTCGGGCAACCGGCGCGAGGGTTCAAATCCCTCCTTCTCCGCCAGTGTCATCTGGCCCGTTGGTCAAGCGGTTAAGACACCGCCCTTTCACGGCGGTAACACGGGTTCGAATCCCGTACGGGTCACCATTATTAGAAACTAGTAGATGGAAGTTAGTTACTAGGAAAAGAGGAAGTCTAAACCGACTAACCTGTAACAACTAAATGCTAGTTGAAAATGAAATACAAGAGCCATTAGCTCAGTTACGAGCAAGACAACGTGAAATTGCTACGAGTTGTTCCGACACAGCGTGCTACAAAGCATTACTAGTAGAGGAAGGAACAGGTAGGACCACAAAGCGAAACATCGTCCGATACGACATGAGAAACATCATGAATTAACGTCATGAGCCATTAGCTCAGTTGGTAGAGCATCTGACTTTTAATCAGAGGGTCGAAGGTTCGAGTCCTTCATGGCTCACCATTTATTTGCGGGTGTGGCGGAATTGGCAGACGCGCTAGACTTAGGATCTAGTGTCTTTGACGTGGGGGTTCGAGTCCCTTCACCCGCACCACTACATAAACAATATTCTAATCTCAAGTTAAAACTTGAGGTTTTTTTTGTTTTTTAAAGATATGTTAATTTTATGTAATTATAAGGATTTTCAACTCAACTTATTGTATTATCAATTTATAAATTTATAAGGAGTGATGTCGTAAATAGAAGATCAGTAAGCCCTCTATCTTATCCATATCCCCAATCTCCCCTTGTTTTAGTGATATTAATGTTACCATCCCTATCATTAGTTATTTTATCCCCCTTCTAATTAGGAGTGTGTTGTCTATGAAAAAGTGGCTTAGATTACAAAAAGGTTTTACTTTAATCGAAATGCTTATTGTGTTAATGATCATTTCAATTTTGCTGCTCATCGCTGTACCAAATATGACGAAAAATACTGAAGTTGCTAATGAGAAAGGGTGTGATGCAACGATTGATCTGCTTCAAGCACAGGTTGGTGCTTATACAGTTGAAGTAGGAAGTCCTCCTGCAAGTATTGATGATTTGAAAGAATATGCTAGTAATTTGTCATGTCCAGACAAATCAAAGCTAAAGCTGGAAAATGGTAAAGTAGTTAAAGAATGAAACTAAAACAACAAGGCTACACGCTCGTTGAACTTCTCCTTGTATTAACGATCATTTCTGTTGTCAGTTCTGTTACACTGATCTCTCTTAACTCCACTTATTCTTCATATGAAAGAAATATTTTCCTCTCTCAACTAGAAAACGATTTATATTATGCTCAGCAACTTGCGATATCTAATGGCGCTCACGCTGTTTTTTACTTCAATTCTGAACGTAGCTGCTATGGGATCCGGCAAAATAACCAAATTGTTTATGAACAGCCCATTAATATCGATGTAACCTTTGAACGTGGTTCTTTAGGTTTTACTGATGTCAGGTTCCTTTCTAACGGAAATATAAGTAAAGCTGGGACGTTATTTATGTATGTGGGCAGTCAACGGTATGTGATCGTGTTTCACATAGGGAAGGGGCGCTTTTATATTGAAGAGAAATAAAGGCTTTTCATTACTAGAAGTAATTGCTTCGATTTTTATCTTTACTATCCTATCTCTTTCCGTTTTTCCCGCTTTTATAAAGGTCTATAATGAACGAATAACAATCCGTCAAGAAAATGTCGCGAATGAAAGTATAAATGAAACGCTTCAACGTTGGTTATTTGAAAATCAATTACCAGATGGAGTGTTTGAAAAAGACGATATATTATTTCAATGGTCAGTGACTCAGGTGACTGAAAGAGATATTAAAGTGTGTCTTTCCTGGTCAAGTAAAAATGGACGTGATTATGAAAAATGCGGATATGCCAAAAAATAAATCAAAGAGGATTTACATTCATTGAAGTTATCATAGCTTTTACCCTATTATTGATCATTGCCTCTGTGTTCCCTCTCGTTATCAAAAGTATTCCTATCCTTCCTCCTCCAACTGAACAACCCCATAAGTTCCAAGTGGAATTATTTTTTAATCAATTTAGTATGGAAGTAAGAGAGACAAGTGAAATTGAAGTTACGGGTGATACACTTAAGCTCCGTAAACCAGATGGTACAGTTACTTCAATTGAGAAGCACGGAAAACTTATTCGAAGGAGAGTTAATCAACAAGGACATGATGTCTTTTTACGTCATGTATCGTCTGTGTCTTACCAATTAGTTCCTCATGGTGTAATAGTAGAAATAGTTGATACTAATAGGAAAAGGCATGAGCGACGGTTCTCTTTCGTATGTTCTTTGGAGGTTAACAGTTGAAGAAAAATGGGCAAAAGGGTTTTATTCTTCCTATCACTTTAATTTTTTGTTTACTTTTATCTTTAGCTTTAATGCATGTATTGGATATGTACCTGACAGAAAAAAAGTTTTATGCAGAACAAGAAGAGATATTTCTCTTAGAGTCCTTATTGCAGATGGCTACGGTTGATTTAGTTGATGACCTAACAACCAATCGACTTTCTTCAACGGGTGCTTTTAATTATGAAAAAGGTACAGCCGTATATTGGATTTTAGAAGATACCCATGATACAGTAAACATACAACTTAAAGTAAGGACAGATAAGGAAAGACAAAGAGTCGTTCGATTTCTACTAGACAAAGATAAAATGAGGGTGAAGGAATGGATAGAGTATACGATGGGGTAAAGATTATCTTTTTAACTGGATTTATGGGGGCTGGCAAATCAACTATAGGAAAAATAATAGCAGAAAAATTAAATTATAAACTATTAGATACAGATGCAAAGATTGAAACGACAAAACATAAAAGTATTGCAATGATTTTTCAGGAAGAAGGAGAAGCAGCGTTTCGGTCATATGAAACGGATGTGTTAAAAAAGTTACCTGTCGAAAATACGATTGTAACAACAGGTGGTGGTATTGTTGTCAATGAAGTAAACCGAGAGATTATGCGAGAAAAGGGGAGCATTGTTTATTTACATTGTGACATTGAGAGAATATTAGAAAGAACTAAAGGCGATACTACAAGACCACTTTTACAAAATAAATCAAAAGAACAGGTAAATGAGCTGTTTTTGCAAAGAAAGCCTTTTTACGAAGATGCTGATTATAAAATTGATACTACCAATTTATCCATTTCTGAAATTGTTGATAAAATTCTTTTGATCTTGAATGAGTACCGCTCAAAGTGACAATAATAATTTTAAATGCTTGGTTCGGGAGTGGGAAAATTGTCTTCATTTAACGACTATGTAAAATTTGTTACTCAACAATTTGTTTCTTATGTGGATCGCCCTAAAGAAGAGCGCATCGCATTGAGAAAGCAAAGGAAAGAATCCAGACCGCCTATTCAATATCAAATGTTCGGTATGATACCACTAGCTTTATCAATGATATTAAAAAAAAATCGAAAACGAAAAAAATAATAGCATTTAAGAAGGATGGCTCAATCCATTATGTTTGACTCGCACCCATGTTTTAATTTGTAATTAAAATAGCAGGTTGAGTGTAAGCAGTAGTTGGGTCATCTTTTTTATGTTTTTTTGACAAAAAACTACAAATTTTGAAAATTGATTTGATTGTTTATTGAATTGTATTATAATGGTACAAGACATGAAGAGGGAGTGACGTAATTTGGAGCAACAAACACTTAAGATAACTAGCGTTTTATCAGATCCAACTCGGTTTTCCATATATCAATATGTTACGAAACGACACGGTGATGTTACAGTTCAGGAAATAGCGGACCAGTTCAACATTCATGCCAATGTGGCTCGTTTACATTTAACTAAATTAGAAGATGTAAATATGGTAGTTTCAGAGACAAAGAAGACGGGTAAGGGTGGTCGACCTAGTCGTTTTTACCGACTATCAGATGAAGTTGTTAGTCTTCAGTTTCCATATCGAGACTATCAGCGCCTAGCTGAGTTGTGTTTAGAGACATTAGCTGGCTTTGGAGACGAAGGAGTAGAAGCATTAAAGAAAATTGGTTATAAATTTGGAATGGAATCGGCTAAAACATTCCTAGCTCGAATAAATCGTAATATTGAAGGTATTAACGATGAAGAAAAAATTAGATTTATTGAGCAAATTGCCTTAAATCAAGGATTAAACCCTGAAATTAGTTTTAACCAAGAAGAAAAACAAGTAAGTTTTAGTATTTATAATTGTACTTTTAAAGAGGCTATTCGGGAACACTCTGTTCCATTATGTTCTATGCATTATTCTCTATTACTTGGTATATTTGAGTTTTTCTTTGGGAAAGTTATACTCAAAGAAGAGCAATCCATGAAAGATGAAGGATGCATTGCTTGTTCCTATACGACGATTATTCTATAAGAGGACACGCAATATAAATAATTATAGAAAGACACGATATAGACAAGGATAAGTCATTTACAATCAATTTAATTGTCATATATAATTGTAGTGTACTGTATTTTTTTATGATATGATTAGCATAGACATGTACTATTGTTGATCAATGGATTAAGACATAGAGAAGGAGGGGACAGGAATGGATCGTATGTTTCGTGTTTTAGGCTTCTGGACAGGTATTTTTGCAGTACTTTTCTTCGTTGGAAGTATGTATAACATGGCATTATTGTTTTTTGCACAAACAGGAGCTTTCGTTGCATTAAGCTACTTAAATCTATCAGAGCGAGTGTACATTTACCTTTTTGGTGCATACTTAACTGTTTTCTTTGTAGGTTTTACGTGGTATTCGCATTTCCTACTTGTACCAGGCTTTGGAAATCACTAATATGTAACTTCGGTTTACATACTGAAGAGGCTGACACTTATGAGTCAGCCTCTTTTTCAGCTTTTAAGAAAGACAGGCTTTCGGTTACTGAAAGTGTTTTTGTTTGAAGGATAACATGAAACGCTTTACTCATACCATCCGTAATGAGGGATCGTATCGCTCGATTTTGCTTACTTATTTCAGAAAATGGATTAGGATCGTAATTTTCTTGTAAGTAGTTAAGAATTCCTGCTTGGAGTAAAAACTGATCTTGAGTTGCAACGAGCTGTGTCTCCAGCCCATGCTCTTTACCAATTTTAATAAAAGGATCCAACTGGATATGAGTCGTTAAATCCATATCGCTCGGATAGAGTAAGGGGTTGCCAATCATTTGATGCTGATAGTAGCCCCTTAAACTGCCATCCCGACGTTCCGGATGTTGCCACTCTTCGTTCCAATACCCATAATCAACTGTGAAGATCGCCCCTTTATCTACGAACTGACTTATTTTTTCAATCCATTGCTGCATGGCTAACGGAATTTCGATTCGTTGGTTATTATTTAACTTTGGTCCATAGGTGTCTAGCCACATTTGAATTTCTTTATTCTCAAGTGGTACTCTCACTTCCGTTAATTCATCTAATTCATTTACTGTAATAAAAACTTCATTAATAACGTTATTGTGTTTTTCTATCACATGTACAGGTAATGCATCTATTAATTCATTAGAAAATACAATTCCTTCAAAAGTAGATATATTCAATTGATCAATGGAGGAAGAATAGTGAACGTTGTTAAATTCTCCAAGTATCTCTTTTTGCATTGCCCTGTGATAAGGGCTTTCCTCAATTAAGAAATACGACAGTTCTTCATATGTATCTGGATATTTTCCGTTCCATTCTTTTAATAAATCATAAGCAAAGCGACCAGTTCCGCCGCCAATTTCACAGATTATGAATGGAAGATTATTTTTCGTTATGACCTCATGAAAAATAGAACAAAATACTTTGGCGAAAATAGAATGAACATTACTTGTTGTGATAAAGTCACCCTTTTTTCCAACTTTCTCCTTTTGTTTCATATAATAACCATACTGTGGATCATAAAGTACTTTTGCCATATATTCAGCATAATTTATTTTTTGATTTGTTTGATTCCTTATGTAAGAAATGATTGGATGTGTCATAAAATCCCCTTAAAATGCGCATAATTATCATATTAGAATACTTTTAGTAGACCGAAAGAAATTCACGTTAATACTGTTGACATAGTGTAAAGTCTATAATATAATTTTAATACATTGGTGAATACAATGATTTTGGGAGTCCCCCTCCCCCTCATAGTTCATTTATCAATACGATTTACTCCCCTTGTGACCTCCAAGATAGGAGGTCAATTTTTTTATGCATTTTTTGCGGGAATTTTACTAGAAACCGCTTAAAAATGGGTTTGAGTCCATTTCTTGACCAATTGTTGTTGTCGGTCCATGACCGGAAGCTACGATGGTATCCTCAGGCAGTTCGAGTAGTTTATCATGAATACAGTCTAATAATTGTTGATGATTCCCTCCAGGCAGATCTGTTCTGCCGATACTGCCAGCAAATAGGGCATCTCCTGAAAAAACAATACCGAGTGGTTCAAAATAGAAAGAAACACTTCCTGGAGAATGACCAGGTGTTTCATAAATTTTGAATTCAAAAGAACCAATCGATAATGTTCCTTCTCCGTGAATGATATGATCTGCGTCATTAATAATAATTTCCTGATTTCCTAAGAAAAAAGCAGAACCATTCTTTGTTGAATCTCCAAGCCACTCTGTTTCATTTTTATGTAAATAAACTTTAATACCCCACTCATTCCTTACATCATCAACTGCTCCGATATGATCGAAGTGAGCGTGAGTGAGTAGGATAGCTAATGGTGTAATTCCTTCTTTTTTTAGGTAGGCATTTAATTGTGGTCCGTCTCCACCTGGGTCAAAGATGACGGCTTCTTTTTGTTGGTTCATAAGTAAATAACAGTTGGTTTGAAGTGGACCTAGTGGTACTTGCTTCCAATTCATAAAATCTCCTCCATTGCAGTTTATATAATCCTATTCTACACTGAATACATACGTTGTTCAAAGAATGGAGTTGGCTGTCGTGAATAGTGGCTTTGCCTTAGAGTTAAAAAATAACCTTAATATTGATATAAACACATTAGAGGGCTGTTATTTTGAAATCTACCAGCAAGATCCTTTCGATGAAGCTGAATCGATGTATGTTTTTACTGAACATAATGCTATTGCTGCCTTATCTAATCAGTTTTCAAATTTAGATCTGATTGAGGAAGTTCATGAACTTTTACTTTTTGAAGAGTTAACGGTTTATGAAAAGTTTGCTGATTATGGTTGGAAAGGCAAACTCTATTATTTGTATCGTGAACTTGTGTTACCATTTAAAATTGTACATGGTGAAGAAGTGCAAATAAAAATGGCAACTATACAAATGGAAGAAAATTTAATTGCTTATGATTTGACCAAGCAAACCTATTATGTTGATTTTCACGTAAAAGAATTAATTGAGGGATATGCAAATGCATATGAAATTCATGTAGAGTTCCTATAAACCGAGGTTATAGATAGAATAAGCACTTACGACCAAAATTCTATAACAGAAAAAAACGCTTGTCATCTCTTGACCATTTTATAAGTACTTAGGATTCTTTTTTCCAAGCCTCGACATTTTCAAAAAAAAAGAGTAAAA
Organism: Alkalihalobacterium chitinilyticum; assembly: GCF_029028005.1. GTDB lineage: Bacteria > Bacillota > Bacilli > Bacillales > Bacillaceae_F > Alkalihalobacterium > Alkalihalobacterium chitinilyticum. The sequence goes on along the minus strand of NZ_JAOTPO010000001.1, from coordinate 512,938 downwards.
TGAGGTAGAATGAGTCAAGCTATAGAGGGATATTCTGTGACATTTTCAAGTTTATAATGAAACATCCCTCGTAAGTTATTATAATATAAGTGAAAATGCATGTAGTAAAAGCGTTATACATAAGGGGGGAAGGCATCGTGTTTCTTGGAATTAACATGACTTTAGTTGCTCTTTTCTGTGCATGGGGACTAGTTCGTGAAGTGCGCAAAAAGAACTTTTTTGCTGTAGGATTTGCAGCAATTTCATTAGCAGTGTTTGGCTGGTTTGGAGTTATGACATTAATCTCTGGTGCACCAGTTGCTCACTAAACAGAGAAGAGGCTGCCATTATTATGGCCAGCCTCTTTTGCATTTTAGGAAAAGAACTGTTGTCTTAAATAGAACATTCCACCGTTGATAAATTGTACGTGAATTTTTGGTTCATATTGACTGCGAAGTGCTTCTTTTTCGGTTTCGTAGCTTTCAGGCTTTTCATCAACTTCCTCATAAAAACGATTTAATAGCTGTAAATCTTCATCCCAGCGCTTTCTTGCTTCGATTGCCCAATTTTTATCTTGTTGATTAATAAAATTCTCGATGGTTCGCTCTACCCTCAGTAATCCGCTTTTCGGTGTAATTAGCGGAGATAAGGTAAAACAAAAATCAGGAATTTTGGGAGTTAAATCTTTTTCTCTTATCCTGTCAAAAAAATGATCGACGATTTGGCCGTGAATTAAATTTAACCCTAATGATAAGATGACATCTTTTTTCCGATCGCACTGAAACGAGATCTTCACATTTGTACAAAGCCATGGTTGAAGAGGGATCGATCCATGGGAAACCATTTGAATATTTTCATACATTCGAATAAATCCGCCGAGCTCTTTCGTTGTTTGAAAGATTTGGTGTAACCTAGGAGATCCAAAGTGTATTTGTTCACCTTTTATTTCTTCAGGAGCTTTTGTCTGATCTGTTACTAAGGTCATCTGCATCGGCTGAGGTGTCCCACCTGTTTTTTCAAGGTAATGCCAATAAAACGGGCGATTCATTAATGTCTTATCAAGTTCAATGGATAATTGAACTTGAAGATAGCCATCGCCGCTATGTAGGACAGGGCTTTGATTGGCTGTAAAATAACGCTCTAAGTAATTATGGATGTGTTGCTGTTGCATGTGTATCGCTCTCCTCATTAGGATCTGTTTCAGTAGGAATATCATTAATGATCGCGGATAAATGATCCATTTTCACACGGACTTCTCCTTCTGAGTCCGAGTGAAGTAAAATCTCAGAAACGTGTTCTTCGAGTGAAGGGAGTTCTAATTTGGCTAAGATGTCGTCAAGCTCACCGACGACACGTTCAAATAAGTTAATCTTCTCATACAACAATTTAAGAATGTGTTGTTCTACCGTATCTTCTACGGCAAAGTTATAGATACGAACATCATTTTTTTGACCTAAACGATGAATACGCCCAATTCGTTGCTCAATCCGCATTGGGTTCCACGGTAAATCATAATTGATGATATGGCTGCAAAATTGAAGGTTAATTCCTTCGCCTCCAGCTTCGGTTGCTATCAAGACTTGAGCGTGATTTTGGAAGAGTTGTCTCATCCAATCTTTTTTACCCCGTTTAAAACCGCCTCGGAACGGAACAGAAGAAATACCGTGTTGCTTTAAAAACCACTGAAGATATAGTTGTGTTGCTCGGTATTCCGTAAAGATAATAACTTTCCCATCTATGCCTTTAATAATTTCAAGTGCTTTTTCAGCTTTTGAGTTTTGTTTAATATTCTCAATCATTTTAATAAACCGATCGGCATTATTTAACGGACGACCTTCTTCTTTAGCTTTGTCCATCATGTTTTTTAATGTCATGAAAGCGGCTTCTCGGCTTGAACAAATTTCTCGTTGCAGTGTGAGCATGCCAAAGCTGCTAGTCAAAACATTCGGGTCGTGTTTTAAAGAAGAAATGGCATCGTATAACTCTCTTTCTTCCTTACTAAATGTAATTGGCACCGTTTGTACAATCCGCTTGGTCCACTCTATTCCCGTTTCTTCACGTCTGTTTCGCACCATTACTTTATTAACTAACTCACGCAACTGTTCATCATTTTTAGGAGCTCGTTGATTGGATCGGTAGTTCTTTTCGAACGTTGATAAATCTCCAAGATGTCCAGGCTTTAAAAGAGAAACAAGATTAAAGATTTCATCTAATCTGTTTTGGACAGGTGTTGCTGTAAGTAGCAAACAAAACTTTTTCTTTAGGTTTTTTACAAACTCATAGTTTTTGGTTTTAGGATTTTTTAATTTATGAGCTTCATCAATAATAATTAAGTCATAATCTTGTTTCATCACAATGTCAAAATGTGGATTTCGTTTAGCCGTATCAATTGAAGCAACGACTACATCACATTGCTCCCATACGTATGCTTTTTTCTGTGGAACTGCTGGAATGTGAAATTTTTGATTTAACTCGTACGCCCATTGAGAAACAAGTGAAGCAGGGACTAGAATTAATACCTTTTTTGCGAGCCCGCGAATCATATATTCTTTTAAAATGAGTCCAGCTTCGATGGTCTTACCTAATCCAACTTCATCAGCTAAAATTGCTTTTCCGTTCATTTTTTCAATTACAGTATTTGCAACTTCAATTTGATGAGGGTACGGCTCTAAATGAGGCAGATGCTTTGGTGCTTGAAGTCCATGAAACTCTGGGATGGATAAATGTTGCTCAGCTTCATAAGCTAATTGAAACAGCTCCCAGTTCGACCAAGGACCATCTTCATCTAACCTTTTGCAAAAATCTTCTTGCCAAGATGTTTCAAATAAAACGTCTAAATTCAAGAAATATCACCCTTTCCTGAAAATTTTATATTGCCTTTCTACTCATCAATTGATAGGATATTAATATAATATTTTGTTTAAAACATAAAATTTTCAACTGAAAACTTTATAATGGCGAATGAAAGCAAGGGGAGAGCTCGTATATTGTTCGGATTTAGAACAAATTGGCGACGCCGAAGGAGCAAGCGAAAGTGAATCTCTCAGGCAAACAGACTCTTGCTCGACGCGACTCTGGAGAGTGTTCAGTGACTAGTAGTCTAAGAACCACCCACGAAGACATTCCTTGCTTCTTCATATAGTAAGGAAGAAACTTTCTGGTATCAGGACAGAGAAGTACATAGATTTAGTATGTACTTCTCTGTCTTTTTTTATAAACAGAATAAATATTTTAGTCCTGTCTAGATTAAGGTCAGATATCTTGAATCATACTTAATCTCAGTTAATTGCATTAATCTAGCGACAATTTATTTTTACCTTCTATCTTGTATTCTTGCTAAATATTTAAGGAGGATTGACATGTCAACTTTAAAAAGAACACCATTATTTGACTTGTATAAAGAACATGGCGCTAAAACAATTGATTTTGGTGGATGGGATTTACCGGTTCAATTTTCAAGCATTAAAGAGGAACATGAAGCAGTAAGAACTAAAGCCGGGCTTTTCGATGTTTCCCATATGGGTGAAATTGAAGTGAAGGGTGAAAAGGCATTAGAGTTCTTGCAGCTAGTCATGACAAATGATCTAGCAAATATGGAAGCAGGGCAAGCAAAATATACCTTGATGTGTTATGAAGACGGAGGAACGATAGATGACTTACTCGTTTATAAACGTAATGATGAAGACTATCTACTTGTCGTCAATGCTGCCAATACAGAAAAAGATGCTAGTTGGTTAGAAAGCCACATCATTGATGGGGTTGAATTAGTCAATGTTTCAGATCATGTTGCTCAACTTGCGATACAAGGTCCATTAGCAGAATCTGTACTACAACGATTAACGAACGAAGATTTATCAAAAATTGGCTTTTTCCGTTTCAAAGATAATGCAGATGTTGCTGGGGTTAAAGCTCTCGTATCTCGTTCTGGCTATACGGGTGAAGATGGTTTTGAAATTTATTGTGAAGAAAAAGACGCAGCGAAATTATGGGCAGCTATTTTAGAAGAGGGTAAGAATGGTGAGGTTTTCCCGTGCGGGTTAGGGGCTAGAGATACGTTACGTTTTGAAGCTAAACTACCATTATACGGTCAAGAACTTTCGAAAGAAATTTCTCCTCTTGAAGCTGGTTTGGGCTTTGCTGTAAAAGTTGATAAAGAAGCTGATTTCATTGGGAAAGCGGCACTACAGAAACAAAAAGCGGAAGGAACGACAAGAAAACTTGTTGGCCTTGAAATGCTTGACAAAGGAATTCCTCGTACGGGGTATGAAGTTTTTGTTGATGACAACCAAGTTGGAGTTATAACAACAGGTACACAATCTCCAACATTAAAGAAGAATATTGGCTTAGCCATTATTGATAAAGAGTTTACCGCAATTGATACAGAAGTTGAGGTTCAAGTTAGGAAAAAACGTTTAAAAGCTAAAGTAATTCAAACACCATTTTATAAAAGGCAAAAATAGGGGGAAAAACGATGAGTTTTCGATACTTACCGATGACCGAGTCTGATAAGCAAGAGATGCTTGAGACGATTGGTGTACAGTCAATAGAAGATCTTTTTAATGATATTCCAGAGGACATTCGCTTTAAAGGGAACTTAAATATTAAAGAAGCATTAACAGAACCAGATCTAGTAAAATACCTTCAAGGTCTTGCAAAAAAGAATACAAATATTAAACAAATGCCGTCATTTTTAGGTGCAGGCGTATATGAGCATTATATTCCATCAGTTGTAGATCATGTGATTTCCAGGTCTGAGTTTTATACAGCGTATACACCTTACCAACCTGAAATCTCTCAGGGTGAGCTTCAAGCCATCTTTGAATACCAAACGATGATTTGTGAATTAACAGGTATGGATATTGCGAACTCTTCTATGTATGATGGACCAACAGCGCTTGCAGAAGCTGCGATGATGAGTGCAGGACAAACAAAGAAAAAGCAAATACTTGTTTCTAAAGCTGTTCATCCAGAAGCACGTGACGTGTTAAAAACGAATGCAAAAGGTCAAAACTTAACAGTGGTGGAGATTGACATTCGTGATGGTGTTACGGATATAGAGGATTTAAAAGCGAAGTACGATAGTGAAACTGCGTGTGTCATTGTGCAATACCCTAACTTCTTTGGTGCAATTGAAAACTTAGCTGCAATTGAGGAAGTTACGCATTCTGAAAAAGGTATGTTTGTTGTATCAAGTAACCCACTTGCATTAGGAGCACTAAAGCCACCTGGTGAGTTTGGTGCAGATATTGTTATTGGAGATGCGCAACCATTTGGTATACCAACACAATATGGCGGTCCACACTGCGGTTATTTTGCAACAACGAAAAAGCTGATGCGTAAAATTCCAGGCCGTCTAGTAGGGCAGACAACAGATGATCAAGGTCAACGTGGTTTCGTTCTAACGTTACAAGCACGTGAACAGCATATTCGTCGTGAAAAAGCGACTTCTAATATTTGTTCGAACCAAGCACTGAACGCTTTAGCTGCATCAGTGGCTATGACGGCAATTGGAAAGTCTGGAGTAAAGGAAATGGCTATCCAGAACGTTCAAAAAGCAGCATATGGCAAAAAGAAACTGCAAGAAGCAGGCGTAGAGGTTGTTTCTTCTCATCCAACATTCAATGAATTTGTCATTAAATTAAACAAACCTGTAAAAGAAGTAAATCAAGCGTTGTTTGCTCAAGGCATTATCGGCGGATATGATTTGGGTAAAACGTACCCAGAACTAGAAGGACATATGTTAGTAACGATTACAGAAATTCGTACAAAGACTGAAATTGACCAGTTTGCTGGTGTATTGGGGGCGGCTATCAATGAGTAAAAATCAACCACTAATTTTTGAAATGAGTAAGCCAGGACGTATTAGTCATAGCCTTCCTGAATGTGATGTACCAGAAGTAGATCTTGCTGAATTACTTCCTGAAGAATTTGTTCGTACGAACGAGCCTGAGCTTCCAGAAGTATCAGAACTTCAGTTAATGCGTCATTACACGGCTCTATCTAAACGTAATCATGGTGTTGACTCAGGTTTTTATCCACTTGGATCATGTACGATGAAGTACAACCCAAAAATTAATGAGAATGTAGCTCGTTATGAAGGGTTTGCTCATATTCATCCGTATCAAGAAGAAGAGCAAGTTCAAGGGGCATTAGAATTATTATTTGAGTTACAAGAGTCATTAGCTGAAATCACAGGAATGGACGAAGTAACTCTTCAACCCGCTGCAGGGGCGCACGGTGAGTGGACGGGGTTAATGTTGATCCGTGCTTATCATGAAGCAAATGGAGATACAAAGCGTACAAAGGTTATCGTTCCTGACTCTGCACATGGAACAAATCCAGCATCGGCGACAGTAGCAGGTTTTGATTCGATCACGGTTCGTACAGATGATAATGGTTTAGTTGACCTAGAGCATCTCAAAGAGGTAGTTGGAGAAGATACAGCTGCCCTGATGTTAACGAATCCAAATACTTTAGGATTATTTGAAGAGCATATTGTTGAAATGGCAACGATTATTCATAATGCTGGCGGTAAGCTTTACTATGACGGAGCCAATTCAAATGCTATTCTTGGAATTGCTAGACCTGGAGACATGGGATTTGATGTAGTGCATCTGAACTTACACAAAACATTTACTGGTCCGCATGGCGGTGGTGGCCCAGGTTCTGGCCCAGTTGGGGTTAAAAAAGACTTAATTCCTTATTTACCGAAACCATTAATCGTAAAAGATGGAGAGACCTATCGTCTTGATTATAATCGACCTGAGTCGATTGGTCGTGTTAAACCTTACTATGGCAACTTTGGTATTAATGTTCGTGCTTACACGTATATCCGAACAATGGGACCTGTTGGATTACGCCTAGTGTCTGAGTATGCAGTGTTAAATGCTAACTATATGATGAGACGTTTAGAGCCTTACTTTGATTTACCATATCAACAGCATTGTAAACATGAATTTGTTATTTCTGGTAAGCGTCAAAAGAAATTAGGGGTTCGTACGTTGGATATGGCTAAACGTCTTCTTGATTTTGGTTATCATCCACCAACGATTTACTTCCCGTTAAACGTTGAAGAGTGTATGATGATTGAACCTACTGAAACGGAGTCAAAAGAAACGCTTGATGAGTTTATCGATGTAATGATCCAAATTGCAAAAGAAGTAGATGACAATCCAGAAATCGTTCAAGAAGCTCCGCATCATACGGTTATTGGTCGGCTAGATGAAACGACAGCTGCAAGAAAGCCAGTACTACGTTATGAAAAAGAAATGTAAACATGGTAAAGAACTAGACAGTTAATTGCTGTCTAGTTTTTTTATAGAAATACGGACTTATAAGAATGTATTTAAGCTAACTAGGTAAAGCAACTCTCAGTTAATAAAAAATAGCACATCAAATCCATAAGAAAAAGACTAGAAAAATATCTAGTCCTCTTCTTTCGATTTATTTGCTTAAAATTCGTATGAGAAAACATCCTCAACTACATTTATTTCTTTTTAATTTTTCCTGTCCACTTTTTAAATCCACCTTTAAGGTGATTAAGGTCTTCACAGCCGCGTTTTTTCTTTAAGATTTCAGCAGCTTGACGACTTCTTGCACCTGACTGACAGTATAAATAAACTGCTTGGTCAGGACGAACTTCGTTCATTCGTTGTCTTAATTGAGACATTGGAATGTTACGTGCCCCTAGAATATGACCGCCATTAAACTCTTTTGGTTCCCTGACGTCAATAAGTTGAGCTTTTCGGTAGCCTTTAATGAAATCATCTTGCGTTAACTCTGTTAAATATTTAGGCTTAATAAAACGTTTCACAATAAAAAATACTAATAATCCAAAAAGTAAACCCCATAAAATCCATTCCATTTTTGACAAAAACACTCCTTTATTTACAACAATCAATAGTTCCCTCATTTATTATAAACATGGAAGGCATTTTTCGCAAAGTAATTGTTGGTAGTAGTTTATGGTTTGTCTACTAAGTAATTGCTTATTTAAGGAGTTTATTGAGAATGTATAAACAAAAGTTTGTTTCTTTTGTTTTAATTCGACTTTTGATACACTTAGGTTTGTATTTTAGTAGTAGAAAAGAGGAAATGTATGATGAAAGAGACATGGCGGTTTATTGATTCTGGCTTCAGTTCACCAGCTTATAATATGGCGTTAGACGAAGCTTTATTAAATTGGCACAGTGAGGGTGTTATTCCACCGACGATCCGTTTTTATGGCTGGAATCCCCCTACATTATCCATTGGTTATTTTCAAAAAGTAGAAAAAGAAATAAATATGGATGCCGTGAAAAAGTATGGCTTAGGTTTTGTTCGCAGGCCGACAGGAGGTAGAGGGGTCCTTCACGATAAAGAATTAACATATAGCGTGATAGTTTCTGAAGCGCATCCGGAAATGCCTAAAACAGTTACTGAGGCGTATCGCGTTATTTCACAGGGGCTGCTAGAAGGATTTAAAGAACTAGGACTAGACACATATTTTGCTATCCCCAAATCGCAGCAAGAAAAAGATGCTTTAAAAAATCCACGATCAGCTGTTTGTTTCGATGCCCCTTCTTGGTATGAATTAGTCGTTGAAGGTAGAAAAGTTGCGGGAAGTGCACAAACGAGGCAAAAAGGGGTTATTTTGCAACATGGGTCTATCATTTTAGATCTAGACGAGGACCAATTATTTGATCTATTTAAATATCCGAGTGATCGGGTGCGTGAGAGACTGCAAAAGAATTTTAAAAATAAAGCTGTTGCAATTAATGAATTAAGAGAGCGACCTGTTAGTTATGAAGAGGCGAAGGAAGCATTTAAGCTAGGATTTGAACGTGGGCTTGATATTAAATTAGAACCTTACACACTAACGGAAGAAGAAAAAGAAATAGTTCAAAATATTGCGAATGAAAGATATGCAAATGATAGTTGGAATTATAAAAAATGAAGCAGCAGTGTCTACTGCTGCTTCTTTCTGTAGTCTGTAAAAGCATGTTGTAATTTCCTTGTCCACGGTCCAATACTATACGAAGCGGTTAGATCTCCTTTAATTGAACGAACGGGAGTAACTTCCATTGTTGTACTTGTAATAAAAACTTCATCAGCTTGTTTTAATTCTTCCAACGTAAATGGTTTCTCTTTAATTGTTGCTTCTATTTGATAAGCTAAACGGATGGTAATTCTTCTCGTGATGCCATTAAGAATTAAATTGGTAGATGGATGTGTATAAATAACATCATCTTTAACAATAAAAAGATTTGAAGATGAACCTTCAGTTACCAGCCCTTCACGATGTTGAAGCGCTTCATGACAATTATTATCACTTGCTTCTCTTTTCGCCATGATATTCCCTAATAAGTTAATGGTTTTTATGTCACAGCGAAGCCAACGGATATCTTTTGTCATCCACGTATCAAGGCCGTTCTGCTGCCATTCGACATTAGTTTCAAGTGGCTTTGAGAAACCGCTAAGAACAGGTTCTATATCTCGTGAGTATAAATGATTACGTGGTTGAATACCTCTTGTTAGCTGAAAGTAAATCATTCCACTGTTAATTTCATTTTTTTGAATTAAGTCATAGACGAGTTTCTCTATTGTTTCCATAGAATACGGCACTGTCATATCAAGTTCTGATGCACTGTGCTGTAAGCGATCGAGATGTTCATCCATTGCAAATGGAATTCCGTTATAAACACGTACAACTTCATATATTCCATCCCCAAAATTATATCCTCTATCATCCATATCAATATGTAGTTCATTTTTTGGTATAATACGATTTTGGTAAAGAACGTAGTCCATTAATTTTACCTCCTATAATGTCTTGTACTTCAATTTATCATTTTCGCTTTAGAGATTCTCTAGGTATTATTACCTAAAAGTTGTTAAGGAAATGTTAAAAACGCGACAAACCAACCTTTTAGACTATTACTAAAATGCAACAAAGAAAATTGTTTGATTACGTCGAATTTAAGTAGTAAATTTACTCTATTCTCGAAATATCTCTGTTTCTTTCATTTCTTTTAACATTGACAAATAAGATGTACGGACGATCAATTTCACAATATATAGTATATATTTAATTCTTTGATACACAATATATTGATTTGGGATTTATTTTATGTTACGCTTGTCCAAGTTACCCGTAATCAAGAAATTGTTGGTAACTTTCAAAAATTAAACCTCTTTGCTACATACAACATGTTCAGCAGAAGAAAAATAGATAAGATACAAAAGAGAGGAGCTTATTTGTATGACGATGATGATGTCAAAAGTGATGACGATCAACAAAGAAAGACTCAATGATGATATTAAGGTGTTTCCTCAAGTTCACCCAATAACAGGAGACATGAACATTACGAAAAAAGGTGTTTCCCGCCTTGTAATGCTCGATCGTTACACATTTAAAGACACAGAAAAGAAAACACTAAAAGAAGGGGATTTCGTCGTTCTTACTGTGAAAGATGATCCTAAATTCCCAGCGAGAGGCTTTGGTTTTATTCTTGAAATTGATAGAGAAGCTAATAAAGCGAAAGTACTCGTTGATGAAGAATTTCATGGTGTTTTAGATGAACCGAACGAAATGCAAACAGGCATCGTCGAACGCTCACTAGATACAATTGAAAAGCCATTAGAAATTTATTATGAGCAAATTGCAAAGCGTGTTGCTACGGGGTTAGCATCTGTTGAAGTAGATGAGAAAAAACGCCAAGAAACATTTGAAAAGTTCTATCATGAACTAGTTTATATGAACTTTATACCAGCTGGACGAGTTTTATATGGTGCAGGTGCAGGAACGGACGTTACCTATTTTAACTGCTACGTGATGCCGTATGTAAAAGACTCAAGAGAAGGTATTTCTGAACACCGCAAACAAGTAATGGAGATTATGAGCCGTGGCGGCGGGGTTGGAACAAACGGCTCAACATTACGTCCTCGAAACACGCTAGCAAGAGGAGTAAATGGGAAATCTTCTGGATCAGTATCTTGGCTAGATGATATTGCAAAGTTAACACATTTAGTTGAGCAAGGCGGTTCAAGACGTGGTGCTCAAATGATAATGCTATCAGATTGGCACCCGGACATTCTAGAATTCATTATTTCTAAAATGCAAAACCCTCGTATACTACGTTTCTTATTAGAGACGACTAAAGATGATCAAATAAAAAAGCTAGTAAAAGATAAATTGAAGTTCAACCCGCTTTCAAACGTGGAACAAGCAATGTATCAAGGAATTGTTAACTTTAAAAATGTCGAAGGTCAAGGCGGATTTAACGATAAAATCATTAAAGAAGCTGAAGAAAAGCTAGCAGTTGGAGGAACGTATACGGTTAATAATTCTGAGTTCTTAACAGGTGCGAATATCTCAGTCTGTTTAACGAAAGAATTTATGGAAGCCGTTGAAAAAGACGCAAATTACCCATTACGCTTCCCGGATGTTGAGAATTATACGGAAGAAGAAATGGAAATTTATAATAGAGAATGGCATGATTATGGTGATGTACGCGAGTGGGAAAAACGTGGCTTTAAAGTCAGAACGTACCGCACGATTAAGGCGAGTGAATTATGGAACTTAATCAATATTTGCGCGACGTATTCTGCTGAGCCTGGAATTTTCTTTATTGATAATGCAAACGACATGACGAATGCTAAAGCATATGGTCAAAAGGTAGTTGCAACGAATCCGTGTGGTAGAGTAGCTTAGTTTGCCTCACGTAAAAAACTGCGGAATAAAGCGGGAAGGCTGAGATGCTAATCCGAACCGAAGGCTAAACGTAAAACTTTAGTCAGGGGCAACGCATAGATGGTGAACCTCTAGAAATAGAGAATATAACCCATCCAAGAGGCCGCAGCATTGTACAGCTCATTTACTATGGTAAAGTGGTGATATGATGAATAGAGGTTATGCAGGTTTTTATAAAGGCCGTTACCTCCGTAGCTCATATGAATATGCATATGCTAAGTTCCTTGAGCACCATTCTATACCGTGGGGATATGAGGATAAAGATTTTGATATAGGATATAAAATTTATAAGCCAGACTTCTTCTTTTATGATGAATATGGGAAAGTAATTAAAATTGTTGAGATCAAATCTAGAAATAATAAAGCAAAAGAAGAGGCACAAAGAGCATTAAATGCGATTAAAAACCTCTATAATATTAAATGTGAATTGATCTCATATGACGAACTGCTCAATATTTATAAAGACTTACCTTTTTCTCTAACTTCGACAATTAATGAATGGATTGAATCTGATAAAACTACTGTTAATAAATCACTCGCTGGTAATTTAAATGGTCATTACAACATGAAGCATAGTGTTGAAGCCAAAATAAAAATTGGTAATCATACAAAAAAACTATGGGCATCTAACAGTGAGGCAAAGGAAAGGATGTTAACAGGATTAAGAAATAGTGGATTGGCTCAAAAGGGAAAAATTAAAACACCAAGAGAAACTAGAGAGTGTTTAAGTTGCGGTACGAATTTTGAAACACTCATAACATCGGATAAAAAGTATTGTAGTAATCACTGCTCAGGTCAAATAGCCATAAAGCTAGCTACAGAAGCATACTTAAATAAAAGAAGCTCAATCCATTATGATATCAGAGAGTATATAATTAAATGGTCAATCGAAAATAAAGATATTGTTCAAGCAACACCATTGAATAAAATCAAAACAACGATTAAACCATTATTAGATGAAATAGAGAAAAAGTTTGAAGTAAGAGATATACGAGTAGTGAGTAAATCTGTATTCGGGGAAGCTAAAGGTAGAAAAGAGCTTATAAAATTTATGAAAGATATATCAAAAAGTGTATAATGAAAAGGTATGCTGAACTTGCAGGAATTCAACTGTAAGAACTATCGGATAAAAAGCCGATAGGATAACATTATTGGAACAACCACTTGCGCCATATTCAGTTTGTAACCTTGCAGCGATTAACTTAGCTGAAATGGCTGATAAAGAAAATAAAGTTGTAGACTTTGAAAAGTTAAAGCAAACCGTTGATGTTGGTGTGCGTATGCAAGATAACGTAATTGACGCTACGCCATACTTCTTAGAGCAAAATACAAAACAAGCCAAAGGTGAACGACGTGTTGGTCTTGGAGTAATGGGATTACATGACCTACTCATCTATTGTGAAACAGTTTACGGTTCTGAAGAAGGAGATCAACTGGTAGACCGTATTTTTGAGACGATTGCAACTACAGCTTATCGTACAAGTATTGACCTTGCGAAAGAGAAAGGAAGTTTTCCTTTCTTAGTAGGGGAAACGTACGAAGACACGGTTGCACTTAGAGAAGCATTCATTAATACAGGGTACATGAAGAAAATGCCTGAGGATATTCGTCAAGGAATCCTTGAACATGGGATCCGTAACTCTCATTTATTAACCGTAGCTCCTACGGGTTCTACGGGGACGATGGTCGGTGTATCAACAGGTCTTGAACCATACTTCTCATTCTCGTACTACCGTAGTGGCCGCTTAGGGAAATTTATCGAAGTAAATGCTGAGATTGTTCAAGAATACTTGAATGATAATCCTGAAACTAGTAAGGACAACTTACCTGAATGGTTTGTTTCTTCGATGGAGTTAGCTCCAGAAGCTCATGCGGATGTACAATGTGTTATCCAACGTTGGGTTGACAGCTCTTTATCAAAAACCGTAAATGCTCCAAAAGGCTACACAGTGGAACAAGTACAAAAAGTGTACGAACGTCTATACAAAGGCGGAGCTAAGGGTGGCACGGTTTATGTTGATGGAAGTCGTGACGCTCAAGTGTTAACGTTAAGTGCTGAAGAAAATACATTTGATAACGAAGCACCAGAAAGTTCGACGAAAAGGCAACCAGTTGTATTAGTAGATACAATTGCAGATCTTCGTTCAACTAAAGTAACATTTGGTTCTGAAGTTGGAGATACTTGCCCTGTTTGTCGTGAAGGGACAGTGGAAGACCTTGGCGGGTGCAACACATGCACAAGTTGTGGCGCTCAATTAAAGTGTGGCCTATAAGAAATAAACGATAAAAATAAACAAAGATGAATAACAAGAGTCTGGCTCTTTCGCTCATAGTGCGTGCCTTCTATGTATGTCCACTATAAAACGCGAGAATGATGCCAGACTCTTTCATTTTGGGGTTGTTTTTTTATGTGTTTAACCTCTTGGTAAATAATTGGAGTCGAAAAACATTGTTGTCTAACCTCAGTTATAGTAAAATATAGTTTAGACTTAATTGGACAAGAGACGAGACGAATGGAGTGGAGGAGTACCGATGCCAACACCTAGTATGGAAGATTATTTAGAACGGATTTATATGCTTATAGAAGATAAAGGGTATGCGAGGGTTTCTGATATTGCAGAGGCATTGGAAGTTCATCCGTCTTCCGTTACAAAAATGGTTCAAAAATTAGACAAAAGCGAATACTTAATATATGAGAAATACCGTGGATTGGTTTTAACTCCAAAAGGAAAAAAAATAGGTAAGCGTTTAGTATACCGCCATGACTTATTAGAAGACTTTATGAAAATAATTGGTGTAACAAACGAAAACATTTATGTAGATGTTGAGGGAATTGAACATCATTTAAGTTGGGACGCAATAGACCGTATTGGTGATCTCGTTCAATATTTTCAGGAAGATGAGAAACGCATTAATGAATTGCGTGATGTTCAAAAACGAAATGAAGAAGAGGCTGACTCAAAAGGGCACATTTAGTGTCCAGATGGAGTCAGCCTTTTGTGTTTTTATCCTAGTTATTGCTGTTGTGTAATAATGATGTTGCTGGTTGTGCTCTTTCCTAAAGGTCACCCACGCATTTCACGTTGTCCACCTATACTTATTGGATTTCCGTAAAAAAAACCTCAACTATTGTACCTCCTTAGACGAATGACACATATTTTATATTGTGAGGAGGAGAAGGTTATGAAAATAGATGGTGTTTTTGCTGGAGGTGGCGTTCGTGCATTTGCGTTTATTGGGGCAACGCAAGTTCTCGAGGAAAAGGGGTATACTTTCGAGAGATTAGCAGGTACTAGTGCGGGCGCATTATTTTCAGCACTATTGAAAGCTGGATATACGAGTCATGAACTGAATGACATGTTGAATGAACTTAATGTGGCTGAGTTTATGGACGGTAGAAAAACAATACTTCCTTTTAAATGGATGAAATGGGCGCAATTGTATTTTAACTTAGGGATGTATAAGGGAGATGCATTAGAACAGTGGATTGATGAGAAGTTGGCCAAGAAAGGAATAAAAACATTTGCTGATGTACCAGAAGGAACACTTAAAATTATTGCTTCTGACTTAAGCAGAGGGCAAATTGTTGTCCTTCCTGATGATTTACCGGCCTATGGTATTATTCCAGAAAAATTCTCTATTGCAAGAGCAGTAAGAATGAGTAGCAGTATTCCCTACTTCTTTGAACCAGTTAAAGTATACAATCCATCTGGTAAAAAATCATATATAGTTGACGGCGGGGTTCTGAGTAATTTTCCTTTATGGATATTTATGAAAGACATAAATCAAAAGATTGTAAGACCTGTATTAGGGTTTAGGTTGACACCAGACTTAGATGAAATTCCACCGCATGAAATTAAGAATGGGATTGATATGTTCCAGTCGTTGTTTGAAACAATGCGTAAAGCTCACGATGTCCGTTACATCGTGAAGGAACACGCCAAAAATATTGTATTTATTCCTGTAACAGATGTAAAAGCCACGGATTTCGATTTATCTGAGGAAAAAAAAGAAGCTCTCATTCTATTAGGAAGAGAGCGTACACACAAGTTTTTAAAAAAGTGGGTGTACTAACAACAGTTACACCCCGATTTTATTTCCTTGCTGTCCATAAATTTTTAAACTGACAAATAAAATCGGTGCAATATAAGTAATCCATAATCCGATACCAATTGCATAAATGAATTCAATAACCACTTGATCTGGTAAATACAGTCCGATCGTCTGAAGGGAAATAATCCCCATTAAACCTATAATTATAGCGATAACTCTCCTGATAAAAGTAACTTTAATATCCATCCGGTTCTTAGTTTGTTCTAGATGATAGCCGATACCAGCACCAAGTAATACACCACTAAATAAAGCTTGATCCGGGGAGAGAACAAAAAGTGCAACAGGAATAATGACCCAAAGTGAAAGTTTAATTCGCTCAGGCATCCCACCCGTCCAGTCTAATGAACGATAGCTGGCATAAACTAGAAACGCTCCAATAATAATGGCCCCTAAGACATCAAATGGCCAATGGGCTCCGGAATATAACTGAGAAAACGCAACTAATGCAATCATTAAGCAAGCAAAAATAGTAAACCATTGTTTAGTTACGGCAGGAATGAGATAACCCCAAAACGTAGTCGCCGCTTGTGTATGAGCGCTCGGGAATGAATATCCGTTATCAAGTGGTGTAACTTCTGGTCGCTCAATCATAAAAACATCTTTAATAAAGCTGTTAACATACATGGAAAATAGAAATAAAGATAAAAGCTGAAATCCGGTCTGTTTGTGTATAGCCCAATAAATAATTGGAATGAATATGAAATAAATATATTCATAGCAAATCAGTTGGAAAAGTGACATGAAAAAATCAAGGATCGGATGTTCTATCGATAGTAACCAGTTGAGGAAGTTAGACTCAATCATGTTTGACCTCCTTTCATAAACGAATAGAAATATAAGACTCTCTCTTATTATATGTGAAAATATTTCCTATTTCATGGATAAAGAAAAAATCGCGCAACTTAAAACAGTGCACGATTTTTTTTCTTTCCTTTTTTTCCTTCAATCACTGTTAAAGTTGGTGCTGAACTTCGTTTATTTAGCGTACGATTAGATGCTTTCTTTTGTCCTGCCTTCTTACGATGCGGGATGACATTGGTCGTTTTCTTTATTTTATTTTTGACCGGCTGTTTCGGACGGTGAGAGGTCCCTTCCACTCCAAATTGCTTCGCAAGGAAGCGTTTGTACAAGAAAAATAGGATAGCAGCTATCGCCCCAAAAATAAGGAATTGGGTCAATAATTGCAGCGGCTCTGTAATCAGTCGATAAAAGAAGCCGAACACAGCTAACCCAATAAGGATTAAAACAAGCGGATTGTACATTTTACGAGACATTTGGCTCACCTCCAAAGAATTAGCAAAAGTTGTTTTATAGAGAATTTACAAAGAATTTATTAACACTGTATTTCAATATATGTGTATGAGACGGCTTGCCTCATTATCATAGTTGCATAAGTCAACAAATCTAAACATAAATTATTATTTTTTAATTTATATTCTACAACAATGTCCATAATTCCTCTATTGATATCTTCCTGTTCATAGATTTCCCCTTTATTTTTTAAATTACACATATTTCTAGAAATTTTCTAAAGTTATCCATAATCCGACCAAATGAATGGAATTGAAATTTAATGAAAACTATAGAAAAAGATGGGACATACTACAATTGGAGGTGTTGAACATTGGAAAATCAACAATCATTAGAACAAAACCAAAAAGATGACCCGATGTCATATAATGCCAAAATTGCAACCATTGGGGTCGTCGGGGGGGTATTATGGAGTACGATCGGTTATATTGCCTTCTTTTTTAATTTTGCGCGAATTGGTCCTGCTCTTGTATTAATGCCGTGGGCTTTAGGCGATTGGAAGAATGGTTACATGGGACAAATCGTTGGGATTATTGTCATCGGATTGTTATCAATTCTTGTTGCATTCATTTATAAGCTGTTACTTCAAAAGGTTAATAATATGTGGGCCGGAGCTGTATATGGAATTATTTTGTGGTTAATTGTGTTTTACTTATTAAATCCAATTTTCCCTGGACTTAAAAGTGTGGCAAACCTAGATTTTAACACTATAATAACTACTTTATGTTTGTATTTGCTATATGGTGTGTTTATTGGATACTCAATTTCCTTTGAATATCAAGAATTGAAAAGAGTACAATCATCATAATGGTAACGCGTTCATTGGCAAAAGAAGAAAAAACTATGGTAGAATAAACCATAAAGAAAAGTATTTAGGCTTTGTTAGAGTAATTTCTAAAGTGTAGTCATTGGCGGTTTGGGCTCATTAACTGATTAGAAAATTGATCGGTGCGTAGTATTTATTTTATACAAGGGCCCAAATCAATGATCATCATTTATCTACTTTAAAGAGCTATTTTAAAAAGAGGAGAAAGAATCAATGAACTCGATTCTTGTAATTAATGGACCGAATCTTAATCGACTTGGAATGCGAGAGCCTGATATTTATGGTCATGAAACACTAGCAGACTTAGAGAGTAGACTTGTAGAATATGGTAAAGGTCTAGGTTATGAAGTGGTATGTAAGCAATCCAATTTTGAAGGTCAAATTATTGATTGGATTCACGAAGCCCAAGAAACTGGCTGTGCTGGAATTGTTGTCAACCCTGGGGCGTTTACTCACTATAGTTATGCCATTAGAGACGCAGTAGCTAGTATTTCAGTACCTGTTATTGAGGTACATATTTCAAATGTGCATGCCAGAGAAACTTTTCGACATACCTCGGTCATTTCACCTGTTACGCGAGGGCAAATTGTTGGGTTAGGTTTTACTGGTTATGAACTTGCAATTCAAGCAATTATTAAAGGGGGAAGTTAAGTGGAACGTTTACAGAATTTACGTGCAACATTTAAAGAGCAAGGTATTGATGGATTATTGATCGCAAGTCCTTATAATCGTCGGTATATGACGAATTTTACAGGTACAGCTGGAGTAGCACTTGTTTCAGAAAAAGAAGCTAAATTTATTACAGATTTTCGTTATGTGGAACAAGCTCAAGCCCAAGCGACTGGTTTTGAGGTTGTACAACATACGGGACCTATTTTTGAAGAAGTAGCTAAGCAAGCCAAAAATATGGGGATTGGTCAGTTAGGTTTTGAGAGTGATCATACGACGTATCAAACGTTTGAAATCTATAAAAAACAAGTACAAGGAGAACTTATTCCTGTAAGTGGCGTTGTGGAAAAGCTTCGACTAATAAAAGATGAGCATGAACTCAAAATAATTACGGCAGCAGCAGAAATAGCTGATGCGGCTTTTGATCATATTACGAAATACATAAGACCAGGTATAACAGAACTTGATGTTGCCAATGAACTGGAGTTTTTCATGAGAAAACAAGGCGCAGCGTCATCATCATTTGATATTATTGTAGCATCAGGATTACGTTCGGCTCTTCCTCACGGTGTGGCCAGTGATAAGGTCATTGAAAAAGGAGAGTTAGTTACACTTGATTTTGGTGCCTATTATCAAGGATACTGCTCAGATATTACTCGTACACTTGCAGTTGGTCAAATAAGTGATGAGTTAAGAAAGATCTATGATACAGTTTTAGAAGCGCAAAAAAGAGGAATGGACGGGATTAAGCCAGGTCTGACTGGAAAACAAGCTGACGCTTTAACTCGTGATTATATTACCGAGCAAGGGTATGGCGAGTATTTTGGTCATTCAACTGGACACGGTCTAGGAATGGAAGTTCACGAAGGACCATCATTATCAACGAAATCAGATACGGTTTTGGAGCCGGGTATGATTGTGACGGTTGAACCAGGAATTTATATTTCTGGTGTAGGCGGTACCCGTATTGAGGATGATACTCTCATTACTGAAGATGGAAATCGTTCTTTTACAAAATCGACTAAGGAACTTCTTTTCGTCGGCGAATAAATTATGCACCCTGTGGATTATGTATGGTATATTTTTATAGTGAACTAACAATTGATTGAACGATGGAGGATAAAAGATGATTTCTGTAAATGATTTAAGAACTGGATTAACGATTGAAGTAGATAACGGAATTTGGCAAGTGCTTGAATTCCAGCATGTAAAGCCAGGTAAAGGTGCTGCGTTTGTTCGTACGAAATTACGTAACATTCGTACAGGCGGGATCCAAGAAAAAACATTCCGTGCTGGAGAAAAAGTGGCTAAAGCACATATTGAAAACCGCAAAATGCAATACTTATATGCAAGTGGTGATACACACACATTTATGGATAACGAGTCGTATGATCAAATTGAGCTGTCGGCTTCGCAAATTGAACGTGAATTAAAATTCCTAAAGGAAAATATGGAAGTTCATATCATGACTTACCAAACTGAAATTTTAGGAGTAGAAGTTCCAAATACAGTTGAACTAGAAGTTACAGAAACAGAACCAGGAATTAAAGGTGATACAGCAAGTGGAGGTACAAAGCCTGCAACTCTTGAAACGGGGTTAACAGTACAAGTACCATTCTTTATTAACCAAGGTGATGTTTTAATTATCGATACTCGTAACGGTGATTACGTATCGCGTGCCTAATTTTTAAGCTTGATGCATTTGCATCAAGCTTTTTTTACTGCCAAAACTGAAACCATACGAAATTGAAAGAAGCTGAACAATGTTTCCGGCTTCTTTTTTTACACGTTCTCGACGAGGGTAAAAATTTTTAAGTACCAAGTATAAGGGCAACTACGCCTCTGTCTTTGCCTCTAAGACTCGCCAACGGCGAGTTTTCTTTATATTTCAAACAAGCTGTTCTGAACGGATCACTTGCAACATAGGTTGTACAAAGAGAGTTTCGCTTAGAGGTGAATGAGATGAAAGGCTTCTTTACAGGAATTGAAACAGCGCTACTAGGAATGGTTTTATTGCGAGTTATTTCAGGATTGATCGAGCTGTCTGCGGCGGGGCTTATGCTTAAGTTCAACAGTATTGAAAAAGCTGTAGCTATCAACGCGATATTAGCGATTGTTGGGCCACTTGTTCTAATTACTACGATGACAATAGGGCTCATAGGATTAGCAGACAAACTGTCAGCAAGTAAGCTCATACTCATTGGCCTAGGAGTAACATTAATTCTTATTGGTATTAAAAGATAAGGAATAAACAAGCTGTTTGTGCATACATTTGGTTGAGACTAGCTTTTTGAGGATGAAGGAGAGAGAAATATGAAAGAAGTCCTAGAAGTTTTGCCAGAGCCCATCGCCAGGCTTATTACTCAGTGTCCAGACTCAATAAAGAAAGAGTTAGAAGAAATTCGTATCCGTGTAAATCGGCCACTAGAGGTCATCGCTCGTGGAAAACCCTTCTATCCAGAAGTTCGAAGTCAAATGTATAAGGTTAGGCCAGAAGACGGTCAACAGCTATTAAATCAACTTAGTCAATATTCCTTATATGCTTTTGAAGAGGAGTTGAAACGTGGATTTATTACGATCCGCGGAGGACATCGAGTTGGTTTAGCTGGAAAGGTGATTATTGAACAAGGGCAAGTGAAAGCTTTAAGAGATATTAGCTCATACAACATTAGGATCGCAAGACAAAAGATAGGTGTTGCAGACAAGGTAGTTCCGCACATTTATCAAAAAGGGTGGCAAAATACATTGATTGTCGGAGCACCACAGACTGGGAAAACAACGTTATTAAGAGATATTGCCCGGATTGTCAGTAGTGGAGTGCCCGAGCTAAATATACCGCCTAGTAAAGTAGGTATTGTTGATGAACGCTCTGAAATAGCAGCTAGTGTGCGAGGTGTACCGCAACATAATTTGGGGCATCGAATTGATGTGCTAGATGGTTGTCCTAAAGCGGAAGGGATGATGATGATGATCCGTTCGATGAGTCCCGATGTGTTAATTGTAGATGAAATAGGTCGACAGGAAGATGCCGTAGCAATCATGGAAGCAATCCATGCTGGCGTAAAAATTATTACAACAGTGCATGGTTTTGATATGGAAGAATTAGATCACCGTCCGACTATTTCTGGTTTAATGAAAGCTAATGTGTTTAATCGATGTATTGAACTTACGAGAAGGAATTCTGCTGGCGCCATTCGGAGAATTCGTAATCAGCTTCGGAAAGATGTGGTGAGCGCCATTTGAAGCTTATAGGTGCAATCATCATTTTAATTGCTACAACTTGGGTCGGTTTTGAAATTGCAAGAAGGTTAAGCGAACGTCCACGCCAACTTAGACAATTAAAAATTGCCCTTCAATCCTTAGAAGCTGAAATTATGTATGGAATGACACCATTAGCGGAAGCTTGTCATAACTTAGCTAAGCAAATGCCCAAGCCAGTGTCCTATTTCTTTTCGAGATTTGCTCAAAGGCTGAAGGATCAGGAAGAAAGTGTACCAGTTGCATGGGAAGAAAGCTTGAAAGAAACATGGCAGCTTACCGCACTTTGCGATGCAGAATATGAAATTATGCAACAATTTGGTACAACACTAGGGCAACATGATCGAACGAACCAACAGAAACAAATATTACTTACGATCAATCATCTTGAGCGTGAAGAAAGCGAAGCGAAAGATCGGCAAAACCGCTACGAAAAAATGATTAAAAGTTTAGGTTTTCTAACAGGTTTACTCATTATTGTATTAATGTTATAAGCATTTATTTGCATCCTGAGGAATAAGGGAGGGTTTAACGGTGGCATATGATGTAAATACCATTTTTCAAATCGCAGGAATAGGGATCGTTGTTGCCATGATTCATACCGTTCTAAAACAAATGGGAAAAGACGATTGGGCACAATGGGTAACACTCATCGGTTTTGTTGTAGTTCTTTATATGGTGGCATCAATCGTTGATGACTTATTCCAAAAAATAAAAGGTGTATTCTTATTTCAAGGTTAGGGGGTGGTGACCATTGAAATCATTCAAATTGTTGGACTAGGGCTGATCACCACCTTCCTTGCTCTTGTTGTAAAAGAACAAAAGCCGATCTTTGCTTTTCTTTTAACCGTATTTGTCGGGATTTTGATTTTCTTATTTATCATAGATGAAATTGTTAAAGTGGTTACGATGCTCGAAGATATTGCTAAAAGTGCCAATATAAATATGATCTATGTACAAACCATTTTAAAAATTATCGGCATTGCCTATATTGCAGAATTTGGAGCACAAATTGCAAAAGATGCTGGACAAGCAGCAATCGCTTCCAAGATTGAGTTAGCAGGAAAAATCTTAATTCTAGTAATGGCTATTCCAATCTTAACTTCTATTATCGAGATGATTATTTCATTAATTCCGGGCTAAATTGAGTGGTACAAGCATCTCCTGATTAATTATAGAGGGGGTGAAGAGATGCGCATCTTAACCGTATGTTTTTTCGCTTTATTATTCTTTATACCAATTCAAGTATCAGCCGAGACTCCATCGATGGATGAACACACTTTTGTAGAAGAACAATTAGATAAATTAGGGGTAGATGAAGTTAGAGAATTTTGGGACAAGATTGCAACAGAATATGGGGGCTTTCTTCCAGAAAGTCAAAAAGGCACATTTATGGAATTTGTAAAAGGTGAGAAAGAGTTTTCTATTAAAGAGTGGTTTGGTGGACTTATAAAATTTTTTCTTCATGAATTATTAGTCAATGGAAAGCTTCTTGGCTCACTTATACTATTAACCATTTTTGCAATGGTTTTACAATCCTTACAAAATGCTTTTGAGCAACATACGATCAGTAAAGTGGCTTATGCAATTACTTATATGGTCTTAATTGTCATAGCCCTAAATAGTTTTCATGTTGCGATCACGTATGCATCTGATGCAATAAATAATATGATCCACTTTATGATCGCCTTATTACCATTACTTTTAGCCCTTATGGCAGCTGTTGGAAGTATCACATCTGTAGCATTGTTTCATCCATTAATCGTTTTTCTCGTAAATACGAGTGGGCTGCTTATCCAACATGTGGTCATGCCGTTGTTGTTCCTTTCTGCGTTACTAAGTATTGTAAGTACGCTCAGTGACCACTACAAAGTTACGAAGTTAGCAAACTTTTTACGTAATATCAGTATTGGTATTTTAGGAGTATTTTTAACGGTTTTCTTAGGTGTCATATCTGTCCAAGGTGCAACGTCAGCTGTAGCCGATGGAATAACAGTAAGGACAGCAAAGTTTATTGCAGGAAATTTTGTTCCAGTTGTCGGCAGGATGTTTACAGATGCCGCTGATACTGTAATGGGTGCTAGTGTCCTGTTGAAAAATACGGTTGGACTAGCTGGTCTAGCGATACTTCTCATGCTTTGCGCATTTCCAGCGATCAAAGTATTGTCACTTGCCATTATTTATACAGTTGCAGCTGCAGTTCTTCAACCGCTTGGGGGCGGTCCAATTATTGATTGTTTATCGATCATTGGTAAGTCAGTTATTTTCATATTCGCAGCTTTAGCGACAGTATGCTTAATGTTCTTCTTAGCTCTAACAATTATCATTGCAGCCGGAAATGTCTCATTAATGATGCGGTAAGGAGTGTGAAAAATGAGCTTTTTAACAGATTGGCTAACGAATATTATTATTTTTATTTTACTAGCGACGATCTTGGAGCTCCTATTACCGAATTCTAGTATGCAACGCTATGTCAAGATGGTTGTTGGTCTGCTGCTGCTAGTTATTATTCTTAATCCATTGCTTTCCATTTTTTCTAAAGATATCAACGATATACTTCCAAATTTTTCAAATAACGAACACATTTCAGAAAAATCTTTAGAAAATTCAATAGAAAAAAAGAAAATAGAAATAGAAAGAGGACAACGTGCATATATATCAGAACAGATGGCTGTCCCAATGAAGAGACAAGTAGAAGAGGAGTTGGTGGCAAAGTTTGATGTAGAAGTTGATAGTGTTCAAATTACCCTCGATGAATTTGCCTTTGATACTACAGATGAGGATGCCATTGTAAAAGTAACGGTGCATCTTAAAAGAGTGGCAGAAGAGGAAAATGAAGGTGAACTCGTTCAAGCAGTTTCCGTGGTAAATATCGACACACGAAAAGAACTGCCTTCTGAAGAAGAGACAGCATTGGATACAGTCCCTATACAAACATTTTTAGCAGATGAGTGGCAAATTCCTAAAGATAAAATTTCTTTAGCCTGGGAAGGAGGGGAGCAATGATATGGAAAACGGTGATAAAGGGGATAAGCAATGGCTAAAAAAGCTGTTTGACCAAAAAGCTGGCAGTCCAAAGAAAAAAAATACGATCCAATACGTGATTATGGTTCTTTGTGTAGGTGTTGGACTTATGATATTAGGAAATTTCATTGGTGATGATCAAAGTGCTCCACCAAGTGAACCAGTGTTTAATCATGAAGAGAATGAAGAAGCAGAGCCAGCTTTAGGACGAAGTAGCTCTTCCGGCCCTATGACAATGGAAGACTATGAAATCCGCTATGAAAATCAGCTGAAGGAAGTTTTAGAACAAATGATAGGTATTTCTGAAGTTGCGATTATGATCAATTTAGCAGAAACCGAGAAAAGGGTGTATGAACGAAACATTCATACAAAGCATCAAAAAACGGATGAAACTGACCGTGAAGGTGGAACGAGACAAGTAGATGACTTAACGAGGGATGAACAGGTTGTCATTGTCCGTAAAGGAGACAGTGAAGAGCCGCTTTTAGTCAAAAAGCAAAAGCCTGAAATCCGCGGGGTCCTAGTTGTAGCTCAAGGAGCTGACAATATGCAAGTGAAAGCAAGAGTTGTCGAAGCTGTAAGCAGGGTCCTTGATGTTCCAGCTCACCGTGTATCAGTAATGCCTAAGAAATTTAAGGAGGAATAGAAAATGGTATTAAAAAAACAAACAGTATGGTTATTAACAATGCTTAGCTTAATCGTAGTTTTATCAGTGTATTACATGACATCTCAACCGCAAAATACAACGGACTTAGCTTACATGGACGAGGATATGGAAGGTATTGAAGAAATGATGGGTGAAGAAGATGCGGGGCAGGTTTCTGTAAATATTGAAGAAGATGAAATGGAAGAGATGATGACTGAAGGTAACGAAGAAGGTGAAGGCGAAGTTGAAGACGGAATGATTTCCGCAATTAATAGTGACGAGTTCTTTACTGAAATTCGCTTAGATCGTGAAGTTTCGCGCAGTAAAATGCTTCAAGAGTATACAAATATCATTGCAGAAGCAGATGTTCCGGCTCAGGTAAAAGTGGAAGCATTAGAAAAACAAAATAACTTATTAGCGTTAGAGCAAAAAGAAAATTTATTAGAAACATTAATTCGATCAAAAGGTTATAAGGATGTTTTAGTATTAACTGAAGAAGAGCAAGTAAAAATCATTGTAAAAGCAGATGAGCTATCAAAAGAGCAAGCGAATGAAATTCTTCTAATGGCAAACGAGCAATTAGGTGAAAGATTGGTTGTTGTTGGGCATCAGCCATCAAAATAAGATTAAGTTATAGAGGATGTCCTCCTTTTTGAACACGTATTTAAAGAGGCTAATATCATATTAGTCTCTTTTTGATGTCTGATGTTTATATCTTTATTCTTTTGGAACATGATATACTATAATGCGTAGGAAACGATGAAATGGTATAATACGTCAATATCGGAGTACTAAATGATTGTAAGTATGATTTTATGAGGTGATTATAGTGGAATGGAATGACTTAACAGAAGGTGCAAAAGCAGTATTTGAACAAACACGTAACTTGAAGAATGATAACATTCAAATTGTTGAATTTGAAGTGGGATTTGTGCAGGATTTTGAAACAGAAGGCGGAAATACATATACAGTATCTATTCAAGAAGAAGACTACGACAGCATCAAACGATATACAAAAGAAAATGAATATGGCGAAAAGTTTCATATGGCAAGAAATAAAAACATTGTAAAACTAATTTTATTAGAAAACGGTAAAATTCCAGATAACTTATCTGAGTTTCCTGTGTTTCGTCAATACAAAAACGATGTTGTAGTTAAAGAAACAGAAGAAAAGGAAATGACGGAATAAATAAAAATAGCTGGATCGTGAAGGGACAAAAGAAATTATGTTAAAAGTTCAAGATATAAAAGAATTGATAAGAGTAATTGATAAGTCGACGATTGATGAAGTGGAAATCGAACAAGATGGAACGAAATTAACGATTAAAAGAAACACGAACCCATCATTAATTACACCAACAATGGTTGAAGCTCCAGCAGTTCGTGAAAACGTTCAACCAACAGTCACAGCACAAGAGCAGAAAACAGTTGCAGCAAAAGCGCCAGTGGAGGCAGAACAGCCAGTCCGAACTGAGACGAAGGTAAATGATACACATGTCACTATAAAATCTCCAATGGTAGGAACATTTTATGCTGCACCAGCTCCAGATGCACAGCCTTATGTAAAACCAGGCGACCATGTCAATGAAAGTACGATTGTTTGTATCTTAGAAGCAATGAAACTAATGAATGAACTTGAAGCTGAAGTTAACGGTAAAATTGTAGAAATACTCGTTCAAAATGGGGAATTAGTAGAATATGGACAACCATTATTCGTTGTTCAACCAGAGTAGGGAGAGTTTATGATGATAAAAAAGGTTCTAATTGCTAACCGAGGAGAAATAGCCGTTCGAATCATTCGAGCGTGTAAAGAGCTAGGTATTGAAACGGTCGCAGTTTATTCAGAAGCTGATAAAGAATCCCTTCATGTCAGGCTCGCAGACCAAGCGTTTTGTATCGGTCCAACTCCTTCGGCCAAAAGCTATTTAAACTTCACGAACATTATGAGTGTAGCTACCTTAACTGAGGTCGATGCGATCCATCCCGGATACGGTTTTTTAGCTGAAAATGCTGATTTTGCAGAGATTTGTTCAGCATGTAATGTAACATTCGTTGGACCAAGCCCTGAGGCTATAAATAGAATGGGAACTAAAGATGTGGCACGGGAAACGATGGCGAATGCCAATGTACCAATTGTTCCTGGTTCTAAGGGTATTATTGAAGATGTTGAAGCAGGTTTAAAAGTGGCTGGCGAAATTGGATACCCTGTCATTATTAAAGCGACAGCCGGCGGCGGTGGAAAAGGAATTCGTGTAGCCCGTAATGAAGCAGAGTTAAAAAAAGGAATTCAAATTACCCAACAGGAAGCAAGTACTGCATTTGGTAACCCCGGTGTTTACTTGGAAAAATACATAGAAGATTTCCGCCACGTTGAAATTCAAGTACTAGCTGATAATTACGGAAACGTTATTCACCTAGGTGAAAGAGATTGTAGTATACAAAGAAGATTACAGAAACTATTAGAAGAAACTCCTTCGCCAGCGCTGGACCAAGAGATGAGAGATAAAATGGGTGAGGCAGCTGTTAAAGCAGCAAAGGCGGTTAATTATTCAGGTGCAGGGACAGTTGAATTTATCTATGATTACCGCTTACGCCAATTTTACTTTATGGAAATGAATACAAGGATCCAAGTAGAGCATCCAGTAACAGAGATGGTTACTGGGATCGACTTAATTAAAGAACAACTTCTTGTAGCTTCCGGGAAGGAGCTGTCAGTAACACAAGAAGAGGTTACGCTTAATGGTTGGTCGATTGAATGTCGTATCAATGCCGAAAATCCAAGTAAAAACTTCATGCCTTCCCCTGGGAAAATCACAAAATATTTACCCCCTGGTGGTCTAGGTGTGCGTGTAGATTCAGCGGCATACCCTGGATATACAATATCGCCGTTTTATGACTCAATGATTGCCAAAGTAATAACTTACGGAGCAACACGAGAAGAAGCAATTGCAAGGATGAAACGAGCGTTGGCAGAGTTTGAAATCGAAGGAATTGATACTACAATTCCGTTTCATTTAAAGTTGCTTAGTCATGAAAAGTTTATTTCAGGTGAGTTTAACACGAAATTTTTAGAACAATATGATTTAACCAAACCGTAATATGGTAAAATGAATATAAGGCTGAATGATGGAGGTGCGGTAAGATGGCAGAAAATCATATCATAGACCTAGAGGAACAAAAAAATGACCTAGGTAAAGTAGAGATTTCTCCAGAAGTAATTGAAGTAATTGCAGGGATTGCATCATCAGAAGTAGATGGTGTTGCAACAATGAGGGGAAATTTTGCAACAGGTGTTGCCGAGCGATTAGGAAGAAAAAATCACGGCAAAGGTGTAAAAGTTGAGTTGAAAGAAGATGGAATAGTTGTTGATGTTTCCGTAATTATTATTTACGGGGTGTCGATTCCGGAGGTAGCTAAGAAAATTCAATCCAATGTAAAACAAGCGTTACAGACGATGACAGGTATAGACCTTGAAGCCGTTAATGTTCATGTAGTTGGTGTTCAATTTGAGGCCCAAACAGAGCCGCAAGAAGTTACTGAAGAATAAATTTTAAAGTTAAAATAGTTATTAACTGGTTTGACGATGGGAATACTATTTGCAAACAAACAGCCAAAGGATTGTGCCTTTGGCTGTTTTCTAATTGATGATGGTCCAATAGCTGCACTTCAGAGAATTCTACAAAAAAGTCGTATATTCAATAAATATCGGCAATCTCTGTTATCAGCTAGCAGAATATGCTATTATCAAACATATAATTAGGCAACAGAAGGAGAAAACACGTATGAATAGACGTCTAGCACGTTTAAGAGCCGTTCAAGCTCTTTTTCAAATTGACTTAACAGCAGTAGAATGGAAAGAAGCATTGTCAAACTCACTTGAAGACAGTGAGGAGATAACTCCATTTTTAGAAAAAATCGTTTCAGGAACGCTTTCACACCAAGAAGAGATTGATGGTATTTTATCAAAAAATCTCTCGAATTGGTCGTTAGATAGAGTTGGGAATGTCGACCGTGCCGTCCTTCGTATGGCTGTGCACGAAATGAAATACATTGATGACATTCCGATGAATGTTACATTCAATGAAGCAATTGAACTCGCAAAAGCTTTTGGCGGGGAAGAGTCAGGCCGCTTTGTCAATGGAGTATTATCTAAAGTTGTAGAAGCGATAAGTAAAGAAGAAAACTAAAAGGATGTACAAAAATAGGTTTAATGGGATAGGAGTGTAGAAAATGTCAGCAACGATTATTAGTGGGAAAGAGTTAGCTGCTAGCAAAAGACAAGAAATGAAGGTTGAAGTAGAACAACTTAGTAAAAAGGGGATTGTCCCAGGTTTAGCTGTTATTTTAATTGGAGAACACCCTGCATCTAAGTCTTATGTAACTGGAAAAGTAAAGGCATGTGAGGAAGTCGGCATCCGTTCATTACTTATTGAGAAACCAGAAGATATTGCTGAAGAAGAGCTGTTAAATTTAATTGATAGTTTAAATAATGATAAGGACGTACACGGAATTCTTGTACAATTGCCACTGCCAAAGCATATTTCAGAAAGAGCGGTAATTGAAAAAATCAGTCCAGAAAAAGATGTTGATGGCTTCCACCCAATTAGTATTGGGAAAATGATGATCGGAGAAGAAACGTTCCTTCCTTGTACTCCATTCGGCATTGTTGAGATGTTAAAGTCTAAAGAGATTAAATTAGAAGGCAAACATGTAGTTGTCATTGGAAGAAGTAATATTGTCGGAAAGCCAGTTGGACAACTTCTATTAAATGAGAATGCAACTGTTACATACTGTCATTCACGTACAGAAAATATGAAGGACTTAACAAAACAAGCAGATATATTAATCGTTGCTGTAGGAAAAGCCAACTTTGTTGATGCTAGCTATGTAAAAGAAGGGGCTGCAGTAATAGATGTAGGTGTTAACCGCTTAGATACAGGGAAATTGTGTGGAGATGTTGTTTTTGATGAAGTAAAAGAAGTTGCATCATATCTTACACCTGTACCTGGTGGAGTTGGGCCGATGACGATTACGATGCTATTACATAACACGATTATTTCGGCAAAGCGAGGTTAAGATAAGGAGCCGTTCTTATGTCTAGGGAAAATATATTATCTGTAACGGAAGTGACTCGATATATAAAAAGACAATTTGAAACTGATGATGTCCTGCAAAATGTATGGATTAGAGGAGAACTTTCTAACTTTAAACATCATAACCGCGGACATATGTACTTCACGATTAAAGATGAACAAGCGCGAATGCAAGCGGTCATGTTTGCTGGTAATAATCGGTTTCTAAAGTTTAAACCAGAAGATGGTATGAAAGTGCTTATTCGTGGTGAAATCACTGTATATGAAGCATATGGTCAGTACCAAATGTATGCTAGAGAAATGCAACCAGATGGTGTGGGAAGCTTGTATATGGCCTACGAACAATTAAAGGAAAAATTAGAAATTGAAGGCCTTTTTTCTCCACATTTGAAAAAGTCGCTTCCAAACTATGCCATGAGAATTGCGGTTGCCACTTCACCAACAGGGGCGGCGATCCGCGACATTATTACAACGATAAAAAGACGCTTTCCTATTGCTAATATCACGATATTACCTGTATTGGTGCAGGGTGAAGGTGCCGCACCTTCAATTGTAAAAGCAATCCGGCAAGCAAACGCTGCTAATATGTTTGATGTGTTAATTATCGGTCGTGGCGGAGGCTCGATTGAAGAATTATGGGCTTTCAATGAAGAGGCAGTTGCACGTGCCATTTATGAATCGAAAGTTCCAATCATATCTGCAGTTGGTCATGAAACGGACTTTACTATTGCTGACTTTGTGGCTGATATAAGGGCTGCAACACCAACAGCAGCTGCTGAATTAGCAGTTCCAGAACTAAAAGAATTGGTCAAAGCCATCGATCTTCAAAAGCTTAGATTACGCCGAGCTATAATGGAGAAGGTCGAGCGTGAAAAGCAGCGGTTAAACCGTTTACAAAAATCATATGCCTTTCGCTACCCGCAACAATTGGTTCATCAAAAAGAGCAAGAGCTAGATCGTTTATATGATCGTCTTGAACGTGAAATGCGACGACTACTAGAAAAACGATCCGAACAGATAAATCAATTAACAAAAGACATAATGAGGAACCATCCGAATGCAAAGCTGGCAGAGGCTAAGCAACAGTCGTTATTTTTAAGAGATCAACTTCTAAGAAATATGAAATGGCTGCTAAAGGAAAAACAAAACCAATTTCATAATAAAGTACAGACATTAGAAGTACTGAGTCCGTTACGAATGATGGAACGTGGTTATAGTTTAGCATTTAATGATAATAACGAGTTAGTAAAATCGGTAAGTGATGTAAGTATAGATGACGCAGTTCAAATTAGAGTTATGGATGGAACTGTAAAGTGTCAAGTTTTAGATACTAAAAAGGAAACTTTATTAAAGGTGGATGAGTGATGAGCGAGCAAAACCGTGAGGAGTTATCTTTTGAAGATGCAATAACTGAGCTTGAGAGTGTCGTCGAAAAGCTTGAGCAAGGTGACGTACCCTTAGAAGAAGCGATTTCAATGTTTCAACAAGGTATGAACTTATCGAAGCTTTGTCACGATAAGCTGACAGTCGTTGAAAAGCAATTAGAGCAAATTCTAACCGAAGATGGCCAACTAGAAGAAGCATCGTTTCAGGAGGATCAAGCAGAGTGATTGATCTTAAACAATTTCTACAAAAGAGTAAAACCGAAATAGAACAGCAATTACCAGAGTGTATAAGTCACTTAGAAGCTCCGCCTACTCTTAAAGAAGCGATGCTTTATTCGCTTTCTGCCGGTGGGAAAAGAGTTCGCCCAGTGTTATTATTAGCAACTCTTCATGCTTTTAATCGTGATGAAAAAATTGGAACTAATATCGCGTGCGCCATTGAAATGTTGCATACATACTCTTTAATACATGATGATTTACCAGCAATGGACGATGATGATTTACGAAGAGGGAAACCGACGAATCATAAGGTGTTTGGTGAAGCAATGGCTATACTTGCTGGAGATGCACTGCTCACTTATTCATTTCAATTAATTAGTGAAATGAATAGTCCAAATGTAACCGATGGAATGAAGGTAAAGTTAATGCAAGAGCTTGCTAAGGCTGCAGGACCTGAAGGAATGGTTGGCGGACAAGTTGCTGATATGGAAGGTGAAGGAAAAAGCCTTACTTTGGAGGAATTAGAATACATCCATGATCATAAAACAGGTGATCTTTTAACGTACTCCGTTATAGCCGGAGCAATTTTAGCTGAAGCAAAAGAGGAAGAAATTGAACAATTACGTTTGTTTGGGAAGGAACTTGGACTCGTTTTTCAAATTAAGGATGACATTCTTGATATTGAAGGGGACGCAGCTATGATTGGCAAGCCTGTAGGTAGTGATTTCGGGAAAGAAAAAAGCACTTACCCTGCATTATTAACAATGGACGGGGCAAAAGAAAAATTATTCGAGCATACAAATCGCGCAAAAGAATATTTATATAATGTAAAGCTTGAAAACTCATTGTTAATGGCGATAACCGACTATATTGTGGAAAGAGACCACTAAGCTGTTAGTAACGGAAACATGTTTTAGGACTGACAGACATTTTCATTGAGCGATTTTCTATCTAGTGATATAATAACTCTACAAAGAGAGAGTGGTGCAGTATTCTAGTCGGCTCTCTATTCTTGAAGGCGGGGCTAAAAATCCGCTAAAGGGCACATCGATGAAGCTCCTTGTGTCGGCTTGAGGCGCCCAGCTTTGGGTCGGCGCTGGGTGTTAAGGTGTGAGGGCGATCCACAAAGGCATGTGGGCGTTGACCCTCACACCGCGGAGGCCTTATTTTACTGCTGTATGCGGTGCATACAATAGTGGTAACATAGGGTATGAACCTGCTAAGGCAAACTTGGGTAGTTCTGCCAGCAGCGTAGCCTGCCTTGAGTGGAGTCAGAGGGGATTATGGAAGCAGGTGTAAAGGTTGTCGGCCAACAACGTTTACTCTTTGCCATATGAAATCTGCTCTGCAAAAGAGGATAAAAGAATAGCGAGGAGCTGTCGGGGAAAACTCCTAGACTGTTCGTAAGACATTTAAAGAGGATTGAAGTGTGGACTAAGTGGTAATCCAGTCTAGCGTTTGGTGACGGCGCTAAGATAGGTTTAATGGGAAACCGCCAGAGCGGCGACGCTCCGGTACGTATCTGGGAAATCCTACTGGACCTAAGCCACAGCATTTACTCTTTAAATGACCACTCAGCACTATACATATTTAAAGGATGTGTATGGCTTAATTGTGTGTCTTTTAAATTAAAAAGATAGGTGACAAATAATATAAATGAAACAATCATTTATTAAATCCATAAATTGGAGTTTAGCAATTGCCGTTATCACACTTGTGTTAGCGGCTATTTTTTCAGTTATATCGACGTTTCTCTTAAGTGGTGTAACCTGGGGCATTGGAATGCTTATAGTGTTTTTTATTGTATTAACAGGTGTGTTTTTTGATACAATTGGGGTAGCTGCGACAGCTGCAGATGAAGCTCCTTTCCATGCGATGGCTGCAAGGAAACTATTAGGAGCAAAACATGCTGTAAGAATAACAAGAAACGCAGATCGCTTTGCAAACTTTTGTAATGATGTAATTGGTGATATAGCAGGAATTGTGAGTGGGACGGCTTCAGCATATGTAGTCATTCAGCTATCCTTACAACTAGGACATGGTGAGGGGTCACTTGACCAATTTTTTATTTCTGTTTTATTTACAAGTGTAGTGGCTGCAATAACTGTTGGGGGAAAGTCTATAGGAAAAACAATAGCTATCCAATATTCTACTCCTATTATCTATCATGTCGGTAGAATATTATATATTTTAGAGGTAAAATTAAAAATAACACTTTTTGTTAATAATGGTAAGAACGGAAAAAGTAAAAAAAGAGATAAATAATTGAAAGTGAGGGTTCTTAATGGAACTTGAAAATATAAAAGACCCTAGTATGTTAAAGCAACTATCCAAAACAGAATTAGAAGAATTAGCATCTGAAATTCGTCACTTTCTAATAGAAAAGTTATCGGTTACAGGTGGTCATTTAGGTCCTAACTTGGGTGTTGTTGAGCTTACAATGGTTCTACATTACTGTTTAGAAAGCCCGAAAGATAAAATTATCTGGGATGTAGGACATCAAGCTTACGTCCATAAAATTCTTACTGGGAGAGCGGACCAGTTTGACACCTTACGTCAATATAAAGGTTTATGCGGTTTCCCAAAAAGAAGTGAAAGTGAACATGATGTATGGGAAACTGGACATAGTTCAACTTCGTTATCGGCTGCGATGGGGATGGCAGCTGCACGTGACTTAAAAGGAACGGATGAAACAGTCGTTGCTGTTATTGGTGATGGGGCTTTAACTGGCGGTATGGCTTTAGAAGCCTTAAATCATATTGGCCATGAGCAAAAAGATATTATCGTCATTTTAAATGATAATGAAATGTCTATTGCTCCGAACGTAGGTGCCCTTCACAATGTGTTAGGACGATTAAGAACCGCAGGGAAGTATCATAAAGCTAAAGAAGAATTAGAAATGTTAATTCGCAAAATCCCTGCTTTCGGTGGAAAGTTGGCTACGACAGCTGAAAGAGTCAAAGACAGCTTAAAATATTTACTCGTTTCAGGGATCTTCTTTGAAGAATTAGGATTTACTTATTTAGGACCTGTTGATGGTCATGATTTTGACGATCTCCTTGAAAATATGAGGTATGCCAAAAAGACAAAAGGACCTGTATTAATTCATGTTCTAACGAAAAAAGGGAAAGGTTATGCCCCTGCAGAAAACGACGCAGAGGGAACGTGGCATGGATTAGGGCCATACAAGATGGAGTCTGGAGAAGTAGTAAAAAAACCTGGACCGCCGAGTTATAGCGGTGTATTTAGTGACACGCTTAAAAAAATTGCTAGAGAGGATAAGCGATTAGTAGCCATTACAGCAGCGATGCCTGGCGGAACAAAGTTGGATAAGTTTGCAGCAGAATTTCCTGATCGGATGTTTGATGTCGGAATTGCTGAGCAGCACGCAACTACAATGGCTGGCGGATTAGCTACCCAAGGCATAAAGCCTGTATTTGCAGTTTACTCAACATTTTTACAAAGAGGATATGATCAAGTCGTTCATGATATCTGTCGTCAGAATTTAAATGTTGTGTTTGCAATTGACCGAGCTGGTCTAGTAGGGGCAGATGGTGAAACACACCAAGGTGTATTTGATATTGCCTACCTTCGTCACTTGCCAAATATGGTAATATTGATGCCAAAAGATGAAAATGAACTTCAGCATATGATTTATACAGCATTCCAATATGATGATGGTCCAATTGCTGTCCGCTATCCTCGAGGAAATGGTTACGGCATTAAAATGGATGAACAATTAAAGCAAATACCTATTGGAAAGTGGGAAACTCTCCAAGACGGTAATGATGCTTGTATATTGACATTTGGTACGATGATTCCAGTAGCTGAAGAAGCAGTTCGTCAACTTGCGCTACAAGGATTGTCAGTGAAAATAGTAAATGCCCGCTCAATCAAACCGCTGGATGAGCAAATGTTAACTGAACTGGCTGAAGTTAATATCCCGATCCTAACATTAGAGGAAACCTCGGTCCAAGGAAGCTTTGGAAGTGCTGTATTAGAATTTTTCCACGATAATGATTTCCATAATGTTGTCGTCGAGCGTATGGGCATACCAGATCAGTTTATTGAACATGGAAGTGTCTCTCAGCTGCTTGAGGAAATTGGTTTAACCTCAGCGAAAGTTGCAGAAAAGATTACGGCAATGGTACCTCGAAAAAGACAAAGGGCATAGAGAATGAGCAAAAAAGAACGAATTGATGTACTACTAGTAGATAAAGGTTTAATTGAAACAAGGGAAAAAGCTAAACGGGCAGTGATGGCTGGTTTAGTCTATGTAGAAAGTGAACGTATTGACAAGCCTGGAATGAAAGTCAGTATAGATGCGCCTCTAACCGTTAAAGGAGATGTATTACCTTATGTCAGCCGTGGAGGTTTAAAGCTAGAAAAAGCCATAAAGGTGTTCGATCTTAAGTTAGAGGGTGCTGTCGTTTTGGATATTGGAGCTTCGACGGGAGGATTTACCGACTGTGCTCTCCAAAATGGAGCAAAAAAAGTTTATGCCTTAGATGTAGGGTATAACCAATTAGCTTGGAAATTAAGAACGGATGAGCGTGTTTGTGTTATGGAGCGAACGAATTTTCGTTATGTCAAGGCAGAAGACCTTATTCATGGGCTTCCTAATTTTGCAACAATTGATGTTTCTTTTATTTCCTTAAAACTTATTCTTCCTGTTTTAAAAACATTGTTGTTAGAAAACAGTCATGTGATCGCTTTAATAAAACCGCAATTCGAAGCAGGTAGAGAAGAAGTGGGTAAAAAAGGGATCGTTCGCGAGCCAAAGACACATCTAAAAGTTGTACAAGATATTACAGACTTTTCTAGAAACGAAGGATATGAAATTGCCGGTATAGACTACTCGCCTATAAAAGGCGGCGAGGGTAATATTGAATTCTTGTTACATTTACGCTGGAATTCAAAAGAAGATATCGTTCCTCCTTTGTTTTCAGTAGAAGAAGTTGTAAGTCAGGCACATGAACAATTGAAGAAAGACTAAACAGAGGGGGAGACCCCTCTGTTTTTTTACATGCAACTATCAGTTTTATGCAATAGCGAATAAACTTGGGGTTTTATTATTTATACATTAATTATTATAAATATTTGTAAATACCTTGAATTCAGTGAGGATACATGTAAAATAATGAATATACAATTAGTGAATATTGATTAAAAGAATGAGCAGGTGAATGAAATGAATAAAGGACAGCGTCATATTAAGATAAGAGAAATTATTACTAATCAAGAGATAGAAACACAGGACGACTTAGTGGAACACCTAAAAAACTCAGGATACAATGTAACTCAAGCAACGGTATCACGTGACATTAAGGAGTTACATTTAGTTAAAGTACCGATGATCGATGGCCGATATAAGTATAGCTTGCCGGCTGATCAACGCTTTAATCCATTGCAAAAATTGAAAAGAGCGCTTATGGACAGCTTTGTAAGTATAGATCGTTCAGAAAATATGATCGTCATGAAAACTTTACCAGGTAATGCAAATTCGATCGGAGCATTGATCGATAACTTAGATTGGAATGAAATTATGGGAACGATTTGCGGAGATGATACGATCTTAATCATCTGCAAACATAAAGAGGACAGTCCGAGTATTACTGAA
Source organism: Alkalihalobacterium chitinilyticum (assembly GCF_029028005.1). Lineage (GTDB taxonomy): Bacteria > Bacillota > Bacilli > Bacillales > Bacillaceae_F > Alkalihalobacterium > Alkalihalobacterium chitinilyticum. The sequence continues at coordinate 475,064 of NZ_JAOTPO010000001.1, read as the reverse complement.
CGTTTTTTAGAAATGCTATAGAGGGTGAAATATTATGCTAGTAGAACTGTCCATTAAAAACTTTGCCATTATTGATGAGTTAATAGTATCACTGAACAAAGGGCTAACAGTACTAACAGGTGAAACAGGGGCAGGAAAATCAATTATTATCGATGCCATCGGTTTGTTAGTCGGTGGAAGAGGTTCAACTGAATTTATAAGGTACGGAGCTAACCGAGCCGAAATTGAAGGATTATTTTCAATTGAACAGGATCACCCTGTAATTGAGAAAGCAAAATCATTGGGTATTGATGTTGAAGAAGGAATGATTATTGTTCGTCGAGATTTAACGACCCATGGAAAGAGTATATGTCGATTAAATGGTAAGTTAGTGACATTAGGCATTATTCGCGAAATTGGACAAACTTTAGTTGATATTCATGGCCAGCATGAGCATCAGGCTTTACTTCAACAAGATCGTCACATTGCGTTTTTAGATAGTTTTGCCAAGGATGCTCTAAAGTCAACTAAAAGTGAATATCAATTGCTTTTTAAAAAGTTTAACAACGTCAAAAATCAATTAGAACAAATGAATAAGAATGAACAGGAGTTAGCTCATCGAACAGATCTCATTCAGTATCAATTAAATGAAATTGAAAAAGCAAAGTTAAGGCCTCATGAAGATGAAGACTTATTAGAAGAAAAACTAAAGCTGGCTAATAATGAGAAGCTTTATAAAGCTCTTCATGCTAGCTACAACAGCCTATATGGTGAGGGAAAAGGGCTCGATTGGATTCATAATGCTTTGAGTCATGCAGAAGAAGCAGTCGAAATAGATCCTAAACTAAAAAAACTTGTTGAAACCGTTTCTAGCTGTTATTACTTACTTGAAGAAGCATCATTTTCATTAAGTCATCAATTTGAACATTTAGAATTTGATCCAAATCGACTTGAGATGATTGAAACTCGATTGAATGAAATTAGTTTTTTAAAAAAGAAATATGGAACAACAGTTGATGAAATTTTAGAATATGCTGCAAAAGTTGAAGATGAACTTGACACTCTTGTAAATAAAGAAGATCGAATTCAAAGTTTACAAAATGAATTAGATGCGCTTCGCTTAGACCTTGAAGTTGAAGCCAATGCATTATCAGCCATAAGAAAAGATAAAGCACTGCAATTAAGTGATTTGGTTCATCAACAATTACAAGCTCTCTATATGGAAAAAACAAAATTTACAGTTGAAATGAATAAAATACCTAATGGTCGATTTACAGAGGATGGAGTGGATACTGCTGAATTTTACATATCACCTAACCCAGGGGAACCATTAAAACCGTTATCAAAAGTGGCTTCTGGTGGTGAAATCTCAAGAATTATGTTGGCAATGAAAACCATTTTTTCAACGGGACAAGGAGTTACTTCATTAATATTTGATGAAGTAGATACAGGAGTAAGTGGCAGGGTAGCACAAGCGATCGCAGAGAAAATATACCAAATTGCATCAAAATCTCAAGTATTGTGTATTACGCATCTACCTCAAGTTGCGGCAATGGCAGACCAACATTTATATATATCTAAACAGCAAATAGAGGAAAGAACGAAAACAAATGTAAGACAGCTCACAACCGAAGAGAAAGTTCATGAAGTTGCAAGGATGATTTCAGGGGTTGAAGTGACTGAACTCACGAAGGAACACGCAAATGAATTACTAATATTAGCAGATCAAATAAAAACCAATACATGAAAAGTCGGCCAAATAAGGCTGGCTTTTATTTAGGATAGCGGTTATAAATGACACAAAACAAGGCAACATTAGTAATACAGCAAACATGGAGGTGTGTGTAAGGAGCGAGGAGAGTGAATTAGTTGTATTCAGAACAAATTAGAAAAATTATAGGAACAATTCTCCTTGTTTTTGTCATCGGTATTGGCTTTTATAAGCCTGTACATGAGTGGATAAGCATTCCTTCTCAGGTAGTTGTGTTTGAAGGGGTGGAGCAGCAATTAGTTAAATCAGCACCTGAATCAGGCAACCTCACAGCTCAGACAGATCAAGATCATCTTAAGTTTAATTCAATTAGACATGATGAAGAACAGGCTATAACTGTATTAGCCCAAGGGCAAGGGGATGGTGAGGTGACAGTTCAGTCAGGGTCTTTGCCTGTAAAGAAAGTAGATGTAAAAGTTTTGCCGGAGATTAAAGTTGTACCTGGAGGACAATCAATAGGTGTTAAACTAAACACCGATGGAGTTTTAGTCGTAGGACATCATTTAATTCAAACCGAAGATGGAGAGGAATCACCAGGTGAGATTGCTGGAATTGAAGTTGGTGATATGATTACAGAAATTAATGGTGAAAAAATAACGAGAATGAGTCAAGTGGCAGCGTTTGTTCAGGAAGCCGGTGAAAAAGCTGAAAAACTGGATATTCAAGTAAAACGTGATAAGAAAACGTTGCAAAAGAAATTGTTACCATTAAGGTCTAAGGGAGAAAGTTCGTATCGATTAGGACTATATATTCGCGATTCCGCTGCTGGAGTAGGAACATTAACCTTCTATGAGCCGAAATCAAAGAAATACGGTGCGTTAGGTCATGTTATTTCTGATGTTGATACCAAGAAACCCATTGTTGTTCATGATGGGCAAATCATTCGATCATCGGTCACTTCAATTGAAAAAGGAAGCAACGGTGATCCAGGTGAAAAATTAGCCAGTTTTTCTGATCAACGACATGTATTAGGAAGTATAACAAAAAATAGTTCATTTGGAATCTTTGGTGAACTAAACTCACCAAAGGAAGTAAAGAACGATTTGATTGATGAAGCAATGCCTATTACATTATCTTCCCAGGTTAAAGAAGGACCAGCGAAAATTTTAACCGTAGTGGAAGGGGAAAAAGTCCAAGAGTACGATATAGAAATTATTAGTTCGACCCCTCAAAAGTATCCTGCTACAAAAGGGCTTGTTCTAAAAGTTACTGACAAAGACTTAATTGAAGCTACAGGTGGAATTGTACAAGGGATGAGCGGCAGTCCAATCATTCAAGATGGAAAAGTAGTCGGTGCTGTCACACATGTCTTCGTTAATGATCCAACATCTGGTTATGGATGCCATATTGAATGGATGTTGCAAGAAGCTGGTATTGATATTTATGGAAAGAAAGATGACAGTGCAAAGGCGAGCTAAGCTCGTCTTTTTTATATGGTAAGTAGGTGTGTTTTACATAACCTCGAGTTCCTCATCACTCCTTAAAATACCCGAAGAAATTATACAATTTGCGTGGTAGAAAGCTCCTTCCACATTTTCTTTTTGCACGTTTAACAAAAACCGTCTATATCTTACAATTTATTTATGATACGATTAATAATAAAACAATATAAACCATATAATTGAATTGTATTGTAAAAACAACAACAAATAAAGAATATTCGACAAAAGTGGAAGATGTTGTTATTTCGGTATCGAAAAATATCGAATTTTATATTATAACGCATTTGTTTTATAAAAAACAATATTTTTTTTAGGAAATTTAGAAATTTTAAAGGAGTTTCAATAACGATGTCGAAATTGTTGTTTGGAATATAAACTTTGACATTTATTTTACTACTATAGAAGTTGAGGAGGACGTCGTGTGCAAAAGGTGAAGGTATGTATAGCTGATGATAACCGAGAGTTGGTTGGTTTATTAAATGAGTATATTTCTGCTCAAGATGATATGGAAGTTGTAGGGTTTGCTTACAATGGTCAGGAGTGTTTAAAGATTGTAGAGGAAAAACAGCCTGATGTACTTATTCTTGATATTATAATGCCACATTTAGACGGTTTAGCGGTATTAGAGAAGATGAACCAATTGGGGCTTAAGAAAAAGACAAACATTATCATGTTAACTGCTTTTGGTCAAGAAGATGTTACAAAGAAAGCTGTAGATTTAGGGGCTTCTTACTACATTTTAAAACCGTTTGATATGGATACACTTATTTCAAACATTCGCGAAATTAGCGGCCAAAAGCAAACTTTCATTCAAAAAACCGTTTCATATCAACAACCACAATTAAAGTCTGCAACAAAAGAATTTAACTTAGATGCGAGCATAACGAATATTATCCATGAGATTGGAGTTCCGGCTCATATTAAAGGGTATATGTATTTAAGAGAAGCGATTACGATGGTGTATAAAGATATTGAACTATTAGGTTCAATTACAAAGGTTTTATATCCAGACATTGCAAAGAAATTTAATACGACAGCCAGTCGCGTAGAACGAGCAATTCGTCATGCGATTGAAGTCGCTTGGAGTCGCGGTAACATCGATTCGATTTCTTCGTTATTTGGATATACAGTAAGTCATTCAAAAGCAAAACCAACCAATAGTGAATTTATCGCAATGGTTGCTGATAAATTAAGAATTGAGCATAAGGTAAGCTGAAAGGACCGAGAATAGAGAAAAAGAGGCTGACTACAGAGTTAGCCTCTTTATTTTTGTTCGTGTCGATAGTTTTTAAATAAGCGGACAATAGCATCAGTTCCTACCATAGGGGTGATGTGTTCGATTTCGTCTGTTTCTGAATTATAGGTAATCAAAAACCGTTCGTCACAATACTCCGCTTGATAAACTTCACGGTCATTATGTTCGTGTAAAAATTGAAACATCTTCTCACCTCCAGCTTTCATTCTATTTTTTCCTTGTCCTTTTCCCCTTATACCATTTATCTATATGGTTGAAATATGTCGTAATGGAACATACTATCAAAAAAGACACGAGGGGTATTTTGTATGAATCTTTTCCTGCGTGGAGTATGTTATGAAGGACAAATTACAAAAGACTTAGTGAAGACGCTTCCGTCAAAAAGTATTGTTGTGCTGCACCATGAAGACATTGACAGTACTGCTGCCGATGCGTTAATTGATAAAAAAGTTAAGGCGGTTATAAATGTTAAGCAATCAATGACAGGCAAGTACGACCATAATGGTGTATTAGAATTGTTACAAGCCCAAATACCTGTATATGACATTGTTGAAATAGTTGATCGTAATATCGCCTTACATTTATCAAAAGCAAAAATAATAAATAATGAGCTTTTTTTATATGAAGATAACAAGTGGTTAAAAGTTGCGAAATTATACCGATATACCTTCAGCCGGGTAAAAGATCTAAAAAAAGTCGCCTTTTTTCATTCGACAGAAACATATAAAGATTTTGTAAGTAATTCGCTTACCTATGCGGACAAAGAACTGGGAGATTTCTTAAGTGAATATCAACAGTATCAACCATTTAGCGAACTAGACGGAAAAGAAGTAGTCATCGTTGTTAGAGGGGCAAAATATAAACAAGATTTTCAGGTAGTTCTGCCAATAATAAAGCGAAAGAAGCTACCTATTATCGCTGTCGACGGGGCTGCAGATGGGTTAGCTGAATTAGGTGTCTTTCCCGATTATATTATTGGAGACATGGACTCTGTTAGTGAGAGGTTATTACAATCAGGGGCAAAGCTTATTGCCCATTGTTACCTTAATGGAAATTCCCCAGGCTATGATCGAGTCTGTAAATTAGGTTTATCGTGTGAAAAGCTGCCATTTGTAGGGACGAGTGAAGATGTTGCTGTGATTTTCTCTTACTGGGCAAACGCGAAAGTCATTTATTTGGTCGGCGGTCACAATTCAATGAACGATTTTTTAGAAAAAGGAAGAAATGGGATGGGCGCAACCCTTTTAACTCGAATGCAAGCTGGCCATCGTATTGTCGATTTAAAGGGTATCCATCGTTTGCGGTCAAACAGAGAGAAGTATTCACTACCAATGTACCCAATTGCGGGTAGTATCATGGTACTACTAATTATGAGCTCTACTTCAAAAATTCAATTGCTTTTCATGATTTTATGGAATTGGATAAAAGTAGGAGGGTGAAGATAACAAATGAAACCACGGACTAATTTCATTTTATTGTTTACTTTTTTATTCGGTGCTTTTGTCGGTGTCGTTTTAGATAAAGATTGGTTGAACGACCAACAATTATTATATTTTAACCAACTGCAAACTGAGAATAGTTTGTTAAAGGCTGAAAGAAACGAGTGGTTAAGTTTTGTTGCTGAAGAAATAGGGTCTATACCACTTTATATCGCCTCAGAAGATGAAACGTATAGCAGTTTAGCTTTTTTGCTTGAAGAAATTGGAGCTGAAGTCAAACTGATTGAAAAGGGAGTAGAACCGATACTTGAAGAGGAGGGCATATTAATTTCTTTAGGAAATGAACTTTATCATGATTTTGAAGGACCACATATGGCATTAGAAGCCATCCCTATTCATGAGATAGATGTGCAGAATTTTTACTTGACGTTACTAAGACTAAAAGGAGAAATTTATACACATGAACATTCAAGCTAGTGTTGTAATTCCTGCGTTTAATGAACAGGAGCGAATAGAACATACACTAAAAACGTTAAAAGAACAATCATGGGTCCAAGAAATTATTACTGTAAATGATGGAAGCAGTGATGCAACTGGTGAGATCTGCGAAAAATACAGCGATGTTACGGTTCACTTTAAGTCAAATCATGGAAAAGGACAAGCTTTAAAAGCCGGTTGGGAAAAAGCAAATGGCCTGTATATTGTTAGTTTGGATGCCGATATCGGTTCAACAGCAAGTGAAGGTAAAAAATTATTAACTCCATTAACATATCCGTTTATTGATGTAGTAATAGGTACTCTTCCGCCATCCAAAAAAAGAGGTTTTGGTTTTGTTAAACGAAAAGCCCAAAATGTCATCTATAAAAAAACGGGCAAGTGGGTCACTTCACCGTTATCAGGGCAACGTGCCTTTCATCGGAAATGGTTACCTGCATTGCTAAATAAAAATTACAACGGGTTCGGAATTGAATTGGCTATGACGATTGACTTGATTAATGCGGGAGCCCAAATCGTCGAAGTTGATACTAATATAACCCATAGACATACAGGAAAAAACTTAAGTGGTTTTTTGCATCGTGGAAAGCAGTGGCTGCATATCGAAGCCGCATTGAGAGGTGGTTAAAGTGATAATTTTATCTTTTACATTACCTTTAGTTGCTATTGCTAGTATGCTTTTCTTTACACGTATGAATTGGACGTCAACAAACTTTTTAAAACGTTCTATTCCTTATAGCATTGGTTTTTTTGTACTGTACAGTTATATGACTTTTGCCATTTTCTCGCCTTGGGACATTTATGTATTTAGTGGTGTAAGTATGATTTACTTATTTGGTTTATGGTTGATTGGGTTAGTCGATGATGTTATGGGAGATAGGAGAACAAAAGGTTTAAAAGGACATCTTCAAAAATTGATTCAAGAGGGAACTTTTAGTACGGCATTACTGAAATTAACGGGTACAATTATGTTAGCTTATGTATGGATTAGTTTAATGGAACCTGCAACGGTAGAGCAATGGATTCGTTACTCGGTCATTTTAATTTTAACACCGCATGTCATGAATTTATTTGATACAAGACCCCTTAGAGTATGGAAAGTATCACTTCTTCATGCTGCCATATTTTTACCGTATGTTGTAGTGGATGTTCCGTTTGCCTATTACTTATTTCTGTTATCATTCTTTTTTCTATTTTATGTTTTAGATGGACATGCCGTTGCTATGTTAGGTGATAATGGAGCAACATTAATAGGCGGGATTTTAGCCATCGTCACCGTATTATATGCTCCAGTGTTACAGCAGTATGTTGTCATTACCTTATTAATTTTATTAACCGTTATTGCTGAGCGGATTTCTTTTTCAAAGTGGATTGAAAAGCACCCATTAATGAAGAGAGTCGATAAATGGGGATTATCAATAAAATAGATGAGGTTGGATTTAAGTAGATTGAATTCCTAAAGAAAAACGATATATAGATGAACAACGAAAATGGTTGTCACTATATATCGTTATATAAGGAGGGGATATGCTTAATTCAGCTTATTTTTTGTTTTCTTTTGAAAACGAGGAGCGATTTTGTTGTTTTTACGATCACGGTGAAAGATAAACCCGCCAATAAAAGCAATCCCTAGTATACAGAGAATTAGACCTGCAATAAATTGAAACCATAGTGAGAAAAATGGAGTATGGAGAATTTGGAATACGGTATCCCGCATCAGCTTTATTCCATAACCTGCAATAATTGCTGGTATTACTAAAATCATTAATGCAATAAATCGTTGCATAGAAAAATATCCTTTCATTATTACTTTTTGAGGTGATTTCTAAAGTTATATGGATTATAAAAGTGCTGCACTTTTATAAAAAGATACTACAATTATTATTTTAATTGATTATACCATGTTGTCCAAGTAATCAGTTGCAAGTTTTCTAAGTTTCAGTAATAGTTGTGTATAGGGTAAGTTCCTTTAAAGGGGGAAGTAACATGAAAACAGTTGTTATTATTGGTGCCGGGAGAGGCGGTACGGCTTTATTGAAGCTCCTAATGGAAACAAAAAAAATGGAAGTTATCGGAGTTTCTGATATTGATCCTCAAGCACCAGGTATGCTTATTGCAGAAGAAAATAATATCGAAACACAGATGAATTGGAAAGACTTAATCAGTCCAAAAATAGACATTGTAATTGAAGCTACAGGCTCTAAAGATTTAATTGAAGAAATAAAGGAAGTTTGTCATAAAGACACGACAGTGATTTCAGGAACGATCGCAAGCTTTATTTTTCAATTAATTGATGAAAAAGAATCGTTAATAGCTTATATGAAAGAGCACGGAACGGTTCAAGAAACGATCCTCAATTCGACCCATGACGGGATGATTGCGATAAATATGCACAGTGAAGTGACATTATTTAATGATGCTGCAGGAAAAATGGCTGATATTGATGCGAAGTCAGCGATTGGTCAAAAGATTGGAAAGGTTATGCCGGCTAGTCAATTACCGCGAATTCTGCAAACGCAGAAGGAAGAAACCAATCAAGAGCAGTTGTTAGATAATGGGCGTAAAATCTTAACCACACGTGTACCGTTAATTTGTGGAACTGAAATGATTGGTGCTCTAGCTGTTTTTAGAGACATTACAGAAATTGTTCAAATGGCAGAGGAGGTCACGAGTCTAAAAAGTATTCAAACGATGTTAGAGGCGATCATCCACTCTTCAGATGACGCCATATCAGTTGTTGATGAACAAGGTTTAGGTATTATGATAAACCCTGCTTATACGAGGTTAACAGGGCTGATGCCTGAAGATGTGATTGGAAAACCCGCAACCGCTGATATTTATGAAGGTGAAAGTATGCATATGCACGTCCTTAAAACGAGGAAGGCAGTAAGAGGAGTCCAAATGAGGGTAGGTCCAAAACGAAAAGATGTTTTAGTAAATGTAGCACCGGTTATTGTGGATGGGATTTTAAAGGGGAGTGTTGGAGTCATTCACGATACTTCTGAGATTAAAACGTTAACGGATCAATTACAGCGTGCAAGGCAAATTATTCGAACATTAGAAGCCAAATATACGTTTGATGACATTATTGGTGATTCGGATGAAATGAAAGTAGCTATCGAGCAAGCGAAGTTGGCTGCTACGACGCCAGCGACGATTTTATTGCGTGGAGAGTCAGGGACGGGGAAGGAGTTATTCGCGCACGCCATACATAATGAAAGTGAACGAAAATATAATAAGTTTATTCGTGTAAACTGCGCTGCCATTTCTGAAACGCTGTTAGAAAGTGAATTGTTCGGGTATGAAGAAGGTGCATTTTCAGGCGCAAAGCGTGGTGGAAAACGAGGGCTTTTTGAAGAAGCAAATAAAGGCAGTATCTTTCTAGATGAAATTGGTGAGTTGTCAGGAAATATGCAAGCTAAACTCTTAAGAGTATTACAAGAAAAAGAAATAGTAAGAGTTGGCGGGACAAAACCAATTCAAATTGATGTACGAGTTATTGCTGCAACAAATGTTAATTTAGAAAAAGGTATGAATGACAATACTTTTAGAGAGGATTTATATTATAGATTAAATAAAATGCCGATTTTTATACCACCGCTTCGTGAACGTAAAGAAGATCTTCCAGAGCTTTGTATCCATTTAATACATAAACTAAATCAAGATTATGGAAGAGCCATTTATAACATCTCCGGTGAAGCGCATGAACTTATTAAAAAGTATGATTGGCCGGGCAACGTAAGAGAGCTTGAAAATGTACTGGGACGAGCTATGATCTATATGACATTAAATGAACATGTTATCGAAACGAAACACTTTCAGCACTTACCTACGATTGAAAAAGGAACAGTAGAGTCAAAAGCAACCTCACATGTGCTAGGGTCTGGTACTTTATCAGAGCAAGTAGAAAACCTAGAGAGGGAAATTATTATTAATACACTAGAGAATTGTGAATGGAACAAAACCGCTGCAGCGAAAACGCTTGGTTTATCTGTTAGGAATTTATATTATAAAATGGAGAAGTATAATATTGAAAAAAATTTCACGCAATAATTTTCATACTATGAAAATTATTGCACACTTTCTTTTTTGAAAAACTGTAAAATAAAGCGCTTTCACAGTGAATACTTTTGGCACGGATCTTGCAATAGTAAATCTGAGAAAGAGAGAAAGAAGGGAAAGAGGTTATGTTATTACAAAACATGCTTTCGAGGGTTGCAGATTTCCCTAATAAAATTGTTGCTGTCGCTGCTGCAGACGATGAACGAATGATGATCGTTGTAGAAGAGGCTGTACGTTTAAATCTTGCATCTTTCTTGTTGTTTGGAAATGAAGAAAAAATCCGTCAATTAGTAGAGCAAAGAAAAATTAATTGGCAACATGTTACTATCGTTTCCACAGACAGCGTAGAAAAATCTGCTCACGAAGCAGTAAAAGCTGTTCGTAACGGTGATGCGGATATATTAATGAAAGGAATGGTCCCTACATCAATTCTCATGAAGGCAGTCTTAAATAAAGACTACGGATTAAGAGTAGGTAAATTATTTTCACACGTAGCAGCGTTCGATATACCAAATTACGATAAGTTGCTGTTTATTACGGATTCTGCCCTTAATATTGCACCTGATTTAAATCAGAAGGTTCAAATCATTGAGAATTCAGTGGAAGTTGCACGGAAGGTAGGGGTTCAATTACCTAAAGTAGCTCCAATTGCTGCTGTCGAAGTGGTTAATCCTGAAATGGTAGCCACAGTAGATGCTGCGCTTTTATCCCAAATGAACCGCAGAGGGCAAATTAAAAATTGCATAGTTGATGGACCGCTCGGGTTAGACAACGCCATCTCTAAAGATGCGGCCCAGTACAAAGGAATAAAGGGAGACGTCGCAGGTGAGGCTGATATTTTATTAGTCCCTACTATAGAGATAGGTAATATCCTATACAAATCTTTAGTTTATTTTGCGAAAGCCAATGTCGGCGGTTTTATTACTGGAGCAAAGGCACCAATTGTATTAACGTCGAGATCAGATTCAACAATAAACAAATTGTATTCAATAGCATTTGCCTTAAATTCAATTAGCACTAAAAAAGTTTTAGAACATCAAGCACATTAGGAGGAAACAAAAATGGAACTTTTCAAGTATATGGAACTATATAATTATGAGCAGGTTGTTGTTTGTCAAGATAAAGAGTCAGGTTTAAAAGCGATTATAGCTATTCACGACACTACGTTAGGCCCAGCATTAGGTGGTACGAGAATGTGGATGTACGAAAGTGAAGAGGCAGCTTTTGAAGATGCATTACGTTTAGCTCGTGGTATGACATATAAGAATGCTGCTGCAGGTCTAAATCTAGGCGGCGGTAAAACTGTAATTATCGGTGATCCTCGTAAAGATAAAAACGAAGAAATGTTCCGTGCGTTTGGACGTTTCATTCAAGGGTTAAACGGTCGTTATATTACCGCAGAAGATGTGGGGACAACTGTTGCAGATATGGACCTTATTCATGAGGAGACGGACTATGTAACTGGTATTTCACCTGCGTTTGGTTCTTCAGGAAATCCATCACCTGTAACAGCATATGGTGTATATGTTGGGATGAAGGCTGCAGCGAAAGCTGGTTTTGGATCAGACTCTTTAGAAGGAAAAACGGTAGCGGTTCAAGGTGTTGGAAATGTTGCTTATAATCTTTGCCGTCACCTTCATGAAGAAGGAGCAAATTTAGTTGTTACAGATATTAATAAAGAAGCCGTTCAACGTGTTGTAGATGAATTTGGTGCAAAAGCTGTTGATATTAACGATATCTATGAAGTAGATTGTGATATCTTTGCACCGTGTGCGCTTGGAGCAATTATTAATGATCAAACTATTCCAAAATTAAAAGCTAAAGTAATTGCTGGTGCTGCAAACAATCAATTAAAAGAAACACGACACGGGGATCTCATTCATGAAATGGGAATCGTTTATGCACCTGACTATGTCATTAATGCTGGTGGTGTTATTAACGTAGCTGATGAGTTATATGGTTATAACAGAGAGCGTGCGATGAAAAAAGTTGAAGGTATATATGAAAACATTGAAAAGGTAATTGAAATTTCAAAGCGCGATGAAATTCCAACGTATTTGGCAGCGGACCGCATGGCTGAAGAGCGTATTAGAAGAATGAGAAATTCAAGAAAGCAATTTTTACAAAACGGACAGCACATTTTAAGTCGTAGATAAGTTGGTGATTGAAGATGGAGAGTCGACAAAGAGTTTTAGTTATTAATCCTGGATCGACCTCAACGAAAATTGCAGTATATGAAGGTTACACACCTCTTTTTATGACGAAAATTGAACATAGTTTAACTCAAATTCAATCGTTATCAACAGTTGAAGAACAATACGATTTTCGTAAAAAAGTTGTCCTGAAAACATTAGACGAAGAAGGTATTAACCTTTCAAAACTAGATGCAGTCGTTGGTCGAGGGGGATTAGTCAGACCAATCCCAAGTGGTACGTATGCTATAAATGAACTCTTACTTGAAGATTTGAAAGACGGATATGCTGGTTGGCATGCTTCGAACTATGGTGGAATTATCGCCTATGAAATAGCCAACCAGTTAAACATCCCATCGTTCATCGTGGACCCGGTTGTCGTAGATGAAATGGAAGAGGTCGCTACAGTATCAGGTCTAAAAGGAATAGCAAGAAAGAGTATTTTTCATGCTTTAAACCAAAAAGCTACAGCGAGAATCGCCGCCAAAGCGCTTGGGAAAAAGTATGAAGATTTAAAACTAATAGTTGTCCATATGGGTGGAGGAATTACCGTAGGTGTTCATAAGGAGGGGCGTGTCATTGATGTCAATGACGGGCTTTATGGCGAGGGCCCCTTCTCACCTGAAAGGGCAGGGACACTGCCTACGGGAGCAGTCATTGATCTTTGTTTTTCAGAAGGAATGACAAAAGAAAAGGCACTAAAATTAATGGCAGGTTCGGGTGGCTTAGTTAGCTATTTAGGAACTCAGGACGGCCATGTCATTGAGCAATCGATAGAAAATGGTAATGAAGAAGCATTATTTTACTATGAATCTATGGCGTATCAAATTGCAAAAGAAGTGGGCGCAGCTAGTACTGTTCTATCAGGTGAAGTGGATGGAATTATTTTAACCGGCGGTCTCGCATACAGTGAACGCTTAATATTATCTCTGACAGCGAAGTTAGAGTGGATTAGTGATATCCTCGTATATCCAGGTGAAGATGAGATGTTAGCGCTTGCAACAGGTGCGATACGTATCATCAATGGAGATGAAACAGCTAAGCATTATCCTAGTGGAAAGATGCTAAGTGAATTAGAAATATCAGGAGGTAAATAAATGGCTCAAGAATACGATTTGGTCATCCTTGGTGCAGGTACAGGCGGTTATGTTGCTGCCATTCGTGCGGCTCAATTAGGACTGAAAACAGCAGTAGTGGAAAAAGAAAAGCTTGGTGGAACATGTCTACATAAAGGGTGTATTCCTTCAAAAGCACTATTAAGAAGTGCAGAAGTGTTTGCAACAACGAAGCGTGCAAGTGATTTTGGGGTAGAAACGAGTGACGTTTCACTAAACTTCTTTAAAGTTCAGGAACGGAAACAAGCTATCATAGATCAGCTCCACAATGGCGTTCAACATTTAATGAAAAAAGGAAAAATAGATATTTATGAAGGAACGGGGCGTATTCTAGGACCATCGATCTTTTCACCGACTCCAGGGACGATTTCTGTAGAAATGAATAATGGTGAAGAAAATGAAATGTTAATTCCGAAAAACGTTATCGTTGCAACGGGTTCAAGACCACGAATGTTGCCTGGTATGCAAGCTGATGGAACACATGTCCTAACATCAGATGAGGCACTGCAACTTGAAGAACTTCCTTCTTCAATCATCATCGTTGGTGGTGGAGTTATCGGAATTGAATGGGCTTCAATGTTAGCCGACTTTGGAGTAGAAGTAACCGTTATTGAATACAGTGACCGTATTTTACCGACAGAAGATCATGAAATTTCAAAAGAAGCCCAACGTCTGATGAAGAAAAAAGGTATTAAGATTGTGACTGGTGCGAAGGTCCTTCCAGAAACTCTTGAAAAATCTGCTGGTGTCACGATTAAAGCAGAACATAAAGGTGAAGAAAAAACATTTACTGCCGATAAGCTTCTTGTCTCGGTTGGGCGAGCAGCAAACGTAGAAGGTATTGGACTTGAAAATACAGACATCCAAGTAGAAAAAGGGATGATTTTAACGAATGAGTTTTATCAAACAAAAGAGTCTCACATCTATGCAATTGGGGATGTTATCGGTGGATTGCAATTAGCACATGTTGCATCACATGAAGGTATTGTAGCAGTTGAACATATTGCAGGACAAAACCCCGACCCGATCAACTATGACACTGTCTCGAAGTGTATTTATAGTCACCCTGAAGTCGCGTCTGTTGGATTGACTGAAGCAGAAGCAAAAGAAAAGGGTCACGATGTTAAAACAGGAAAGTTTTTATTTAAGGCGATTGGTAAAGCGTTAGTATTCGGTGAAAGCGATGGATTTGTTAAATTTGTTGTTGATGAAAAAACAGATGATTTACTAGGTGTTCATATGATTGGACCTCATGTTACAGATATGATTTCAGAAGCAGCGATTGCAAAAGTACTAGACGCATCCAATTGGGAAGTTTCTCATACGATCCATCCACATCCGACGTTATCAGAGATTATTGGTGAAGCTGCTCTGGCAGTTGAAGGAAAAGCGATTCATTCATAATAGGAGGGATATATCCATGACAGAAAACCGTCATCAAGCATTAGGATTATCTGATGATAAAGTGTTAGAAATGTATGAAACGATGTTACTTGCGAGAAGAATTGATGAGCGTATGTGGCTATTAAATCGTTCTGGTAAAATACCTTTTGTTATATCTTGCCAAGGGCAAGAAGCTGCACAAGTAGGCGCAGCGTTTGCCTTAGACCGAGATAAAGATTATATCTTACCGTATTATCGTGACATGGGTGTTGTATTAACATTTGGTATGACAGCGAAAGATCTTATGCTGTCAGGTTTTGCTAAAGCAGAAGACCCGAACTCAGGTGGACGTCAAATGCCTGGGCACTTTGGTCAAAAGAAGAACAGAATCGTTACTGGTTCATCTCCAGTAACCACTCAGGTTCCTCATGCTGTAGGTATTGCTCTTGCTGGTCAAATGGAAGGTAAAGACTTTGTAACGTTTACGACTTTTGGAGAAGGTTCTTCTAACCAAGGAGATTTCCATGAAGGAGCAAACTTTGCAGGTGTTCATAAGCTTCCGGTTATTTTTATGTGTGAGAATAATAAGTATGCGATTTCTGTTCCTATCGAAAAACAATTAGCGTGTGAAAAAGTTTCAGACCGTGCGATTGGTTACGGAATGCCAGGTGTAACAGTAGATGGAAATGACCCGCTTGCCGTATATGAAGCGGTAAAAGAAGCGGCAGATCGTGGAAGACGAGGAGAAGGACCTTCACTTATTGAAACGGTTTCATATCGATTAACCCCTCACTCAAGTGATGACGATGATCGTACTTATCGTTCACAAGAGGAAGTTGAAGAAGCAAAGAAAAAAGATGCGATCTTTACATTTGCTGAGTACTTAAGAGGAGTAGGACTTCTTACTGAGGAAAAGGAAAAAGAATTAAACGACCGTCTTATGGCAATCGTCAATGAGGCGACAGAATATGCAGAAGAAGCACCATACGCACAGCCAGAAGAAGCAATGAAATACGTTTACGGAGAATAAGGGGGGAGAGAATTATGGCAGTTATTTCATATATTGATGCAGTTACGTTAGCGTTAAAAGAAGAAATGGAACGCGATTCAAAAGTTTTTGTACTAGGAGAAGACGTTGGGGCACGCGGTGGTGTATTCCGTGCTACTAAAGGTTTATATGATCAATTTGGAGAGCAACGAGTCATCGATACTCCTCTTGCTGAGTCTGCAATTGTTGGTGTTGGAGTCGGTGCTGCAATGTACGGGATGCGACCTGTTGCAGAAATTCAGTTTGCGGACTTTATTATGCCAGCAGTAAACCAAATTGTGAGTGAGGCCGCAAAAATTCGTTACCGTTCAAATAATGATTGGGATTGCCCGATGGTTATTCGTGCTCCTTACGGTGGTGGAGTTCATGGAGCGCTATATCACTCACAATCAGTAGAAGCGATGTTTGCTTCTGTTCCAGGTTTAAAAATTGTAATGCCTTCCACTCCTTACGATGTAAAAGGGTTATTAAAGGCTGCTATTCGTGATAATGATCCAGTTTTATTCTTTGAGCATAAGCGTGCATATCGCCTTATTAAAGGTGAAGTTCCTGAAGAGGATTACACGCTGCCAATCGGAAAAGCTGATGTAAAACGTGAAGGTGATGACATTACGGTTATTACGTATGGTTTATCTGTTCATTTTGCACTTCAGGCAGCAGAAAAGTTAGCGAAAGATGGTATTTCTGCACACATTCTTGATCTAAGAACAGTGTATCCGCTTGATAAAGAAGCGATTGTTGAGGCAGCAAAGAAAACAGGAAAAGTTCTACTAGTAACGGAAGACAATAAGGAAGGCAGCATCATGAGTGAGGTTTCAGCAATTATTGCAGAAGAGTGCCTATTTGATTTAGATGCGCCAATTCAACGTTTAGCTGGTCCTGATGTACCTCCTATGCCTTATGCGCCAACAATGGAGAAGTATTTTATGATAAATCCAGATAAAGTCGAAAAAGCAATGAGAGACTTAGCAGAGTTTTAATAGAAGGAGGTTCTATCATGGCTACAGAAATTACGATGCCCCAATTAGGGGAAAGTGTAACTGAAGGAACGATTAGTAAATGGCTTGTTAAGCCAGGTGATAAGGTAAATAAATACGATCCTATTGCTGAAGTAATGACAGACAAAGTAAATGCTGAAGTCCCGTCATCTTATACTGGTGTGATTCAAGATCTAGTAGCAGATGAGGATGAGACGGTAGCTGTAGGTGCAATTATTTGTACGATTGAAGTGGAAGGTGCAGCACCAGCAGCTGAAGAGAAAGTAAATAAACCTGTAGAAACTGCATCCGCTTCAGCAGCAAGTGCAGAAGAAACGGATCAATCGCAGAAGAAACGTTATTCTCCTGCAGTATTGCGCCTAGCCCAAGAGAATAATATTGATCTTGAGCAAGTCAATGGGTCCGGTAAAGGCGGACGAATTACTAGAAAAGATATACTTGCAGTCATCGAGAGTGGTGCGATCCCACAACCTAAAGCAGCAGAAACAGTAACACCACAACAGGAACCAACACCAGTGGCAGCTTCATCAACACCAACACCAGTTGCAACTCAGCCTGCAAAGGAAACGCAATCTATCGACATTCCTGTAGCGGCAGGTGATATTGAAATTCCGGTATCCGGTGTCCGTAAAGCAATTGCAGCCAATATGGTACGCAGTAAGCACGAAGCACCGCATGCTTGGACGATGGTGGAAGTGGATGTAACAAACTTAGTAAACTTCCGTAATTCTGTGAAAGATGAGTTCAAGCAAAAAGAAGGGTTTAATATTACGTTTTTACCGTTCTTCATTAAGGCGGTTGTAGAATCGTTAAAAGAATACCCTCAGCTTAACTCCATGTGGGCAGGAGACAAAATTATTCATAAGAAAGACATTAATATTTCAATCGCTGTAGCAACAGATGACGCTTTATATGTTCCAGTCATTAAACATGCAGATGAGAAAAATATTAAAGGAATTGCACGTGAAGTAAATGACCTAGCTGGAAAAGTTCGCACTGGAAAACTTTCAGGAGCAGACATGCAAGGCGGTACGTTTACAGTGAATAATACAGGTTCGTTTGGGTCTGTTTTATCAACTCCAATTATCAATTATCCGCAAGCGGCAATCTTGTCTGTCGAGTCAATCGTAAAACGACCAGTCGTTATGGAAAATGATATGATTGCGGTTCGAAGCATGGTCAACCTATGCTTATCTTTAGATCACCGAGTGTTAGACGGATTAGTTTGCGGACGCTTCCTAGCAAGTGTGAAAGAGAAATTAGAGAAGATCGGAAAAGATAATACTTCCATTTATTAATAATGGTGTGTAAAAGCATATTGTTTTTAACGAATAAAAAGGGTTCTTAGGAACTCTTTTTATTTGGTTTCTATCAGGTTGAGGCGTGAGAAAAGAAGTAGACCTTAAATAAGGATCCATTTTAGATGAAGAAGTTAAGTTATTAATATCCTTGCATAGAACAACTAGAAAAGGGCACTCTACTCGTGATACTAAAGAAAAAGGAGTAGTGCTAAAAGTGACAAGGAAAAGAGTAATAGCGCTCAGTCTAGCTTGTATATTTTCGTTTATAACTTTGTTCAGTAGTCAGCAGGTTACGTATGGTTTCAGTGTTAGTAGTCAACAAAAAGATGATGAATGTTGTTCGCAAACACAAACTTGTTTATTAATTAATAACGGTTTTACAGCTCATCTAAATATGTATTACGAGTTGTTAGCTGAAAAATATACACCAGAATATGTGAATGCATGGAGAGAAATAAGTAAAGAGCAAGCAGTCCTTAAAAAGAAAATCTCAGAAGCGATGAAAAACGGCGAGCTTATGCACGGTGATGTAATTGATCAAGACTGGTATAAAAAGCATGAAGAGCTTCAAACTTTGTTTGTCCAAGCTGTGGAACAAAGAAATGAAAAAGCATTGAAGAAAGTACTGCCAAAAGTTTTTCAACAACAAAAAGATTTGAATAAAATGTATAAAGAAAGATTATCGATGATTAATTAGTAACGAATAAACTGACTGTTAACGCATCCACCTATACAGTATATTAGATGTAATTAAAATGGTATTGCATCATATATCTAAAAAGGTGAAGTGCTTTCAGTCAGTTTTTTTATGGAACAAAAACATGGATGAACAATTATTAATGATTTACAAATCGGAACTATTACGTTATAATTTATAATCGAAAACGTAATGATTACGGAAGGGGATAATAATGCGAAAATTAAAAGCAAGCTTGTTTGCAGGTATGTTAGTAACATCGTCTTTTTTAGCAGCCTGTGGAGGACAAGGTGAGCCTGAAGAAAACGTACAAGAGGAAGTAGTAGAAGAAGAGGTAGATGCTTTAGAAGTATTTACAACACTTTTCCCGCTTGAAGACTTTACAAATAAAATTGGTGGAGAGTATGTTAACGTTACAAACATTATTCCTGTAGGTGCAGATGCCCATACATATGAACCAACTGCTCGCGAGATGATAAGTGTTGCTGAAGGTGATATGTTCATTTATAACGGAGCAGGAATGGAAGGCTTTGCAGATGCAATTATCGATACGGTTACAAATGAAAATGTGTTAGTCGTCAAAGCAATCGAAGGAATTGAATTAATAGATTACGATCACGATCATGATCACGGACACGACCATGACGATCACGGACATGAGCATGACGATCACGGACATGAGCATGACGACCACGGACATGAGCATGACGAGCATGGACATGAGCATGACGACCACGGACATGAGCATGACGACCACGGACATGAGCATGACGAGCATGGACATGAGCATGACGAGCATGGACATGAGCATGACGAGCATGGACATGAGCATGACGAGCATGGACATGAGCATGACGAGCATGGACATGAGCATGACGACCACGGACATGATCATCATCATGGAGATGAAGATCCGCACGTTTGGTTAGATCCAATTCTTGCAATTCAAATGGCTGAGAATATTAAGAATGGATTAATACAATTATTACCAGAACAACAAGAAGTATTTGAAGCAAATTTTAACGACGTAAAAACTGAATTAGAAGCAATCGATGCAGAGTTTTCTGCAATGGTTGAAGAGGTAGAAAAAGATACATTTATCGTTTCACATGCTGGGTTTGGTTATTGGGAAAACCGTTACGGTATCCACCAAATTGGAATTACTGGACTTTCACCAACGAATGAGCCTACTCGTAAGCAATTAGAGCAGATTATCGAGTTTGCTGAAAAGCATAACATTCAACATGTAGCATTTGAACAAAATTTCACATCTCAAGTTGCTGAAGTGGTTAAAGAAGAAGTAGGTGCAGAACCAGTTTATATTCATAACTTAGAAGTTTTGGTTCAAGAAGACATCGACAATAACGAAGATTACTTTAGCTTAATGAGAAAAAATATTGAATCATTAAGAACAGCATTACAATAAGAGGATTGGAGCGAAGAGTGAGTAACTCTTCGTTCCTTTCTTTTGGTTTTTTTGAAAATAAAACATTGATTTAAAACATAAAAATAATTTTATAAAACGTTTTAGTTGGTTGTTCATAAGAAAACGGGTACAATAAATACAGACTTAACAACATCAAGGAGTGATAAACATGCAATTTAATTTTTTGAACGATGTTGTTCAAATAGCTAGGCAAGATATGGTTAATGCGGGGTACAAGCAATTAACAACACCAGAGGAAGTAGATGAGGCACTATCTCAAAAAGGAACAGCTTTAGTCATGATTAATTCTGTTTGTGGTTGTGCTGGTGGCATTGCTCGTCCTTCCGCAGCTTATATGGCCAACTATGATAAAAAACCAGATCAATTTCTAACGGTATTTGCAGGTCAAGATAAGGATGCAACGGCTCGTGCAAGAGAGTTTTTCACAGGGTATCCACCATCTTCGCCTTCTTTTGCTCTGCTAAAGGATGGGGAAATTAAAATGATGGTTGAACGTCATGAAATTGAAGGACATGAACCAATTGAAGTTGTTCAAAAGTTAGAAGCTGCGTTTGATCAATATTGTGATTAGAAAAGAGGGCTGACAGCATAAAGTCAGCCTTTTTTTAATATAAAGTATAAAATTCGAAGATGTTTAGCGCTAGCGCCCAGCGAGACTTAGCTCACCTCCTTATGATA
The DNA here is from genome assembly GCF_029028005.1 of Alkalihalobacterium chitinilyticum. GTDB lineage: Bacteria > Bacillota > Bacilli > Bacillales > Bacillaceae_F > Alkalihalobacterium > Alkalihalobacterium chitinilyticum. Next base: position 453,762 of record NZ_JAOTPO010000001.1, on the reverse strand, counting down.
AGTCAACATCGGCTTCCTAGCGATCACCGAGTCTCCTTTCTCTTTCTTATACGGCGGGCTTCAGTCCTTACTTCACTAAATGCGCGCTTGCGCTTTTCTCATTCACAATTCAATGCGCGGTGCAGGTGTCTTGGTATCACATATTAATAAACCGTGTTTTTCTTATAGGAAAATGTGATATAATATACCCGAATATGTTTAGGAAGGGTGTCAACATGGAAGAACTATATAACCAAATACAAGGGTATTTAAATATGGACGAAGAAATTCCATTCGAAGAATTTGATCAATTCTATAAAAAGGTATTAGATGTCCTAAATGAAAGAAATGAACAATTCACTGAAGAGGATATATGGAAAGCATTGTTCATTGTTGAAAACCTAATGTCAAATGCGGATGCAAGATCTAAAGAAACAAAAGGGGCATTAGTAAAGAAGTATAAGAAAATGGCTAAACGTAATGAGCTATGGGCAAAGAACTTTGTCGTTAGATTACATAAATTTGGCTATAATGATGACCAAATTAATGCACGTTTCGAAAAAATGTTTGAGGACGGTCCAGTTGAAGCTAATTAATGAGTAACACTTAGAGCGTCTATTAAGTAAAGGTATCTCAATATGGGATTATGGATTAAAACCATCAGCTTTTTATTGAGATACCACACATTGTTTTAAGCTTCATATTAAATGATATGTTGACTTTAATATTATATTATTATATACTAGTTGTGTCGCTAAAAAACGCGCCTATGGTGAAATGGATATCACACGAGATTTCGGCTCTCGCGTTCTGGGTTCGAATCCTGGTGGGCGCGCCATACTTATACATATTAACCTGAAGAAACCAATTCTTCAGGTTTTTTTGCCCCCAATCTTCGCACGGTACCAGGTACCTTTAGTCCACTAAAGGTACCTGGTACCGTTTTTTTTTTTTTTTTTCTTATGACACGATTTTCCCTTACGCCTCTTCCTGTGCTTTCTTTTCAAAATAAACAAGAAATTGTTGATTAAAAATATGTTATAGTTAAAGTAGAAATATGCTGAAAATAGTCGAATGGAGAAAAAATTGAAAGCTTTATTACAATTACCTATACGATGGAAAATCACTGGCTTATCTTTTGGAATCGTTGCTTTTTCTCTTATTATAATAGGCATTATATTATTAGGTTATGTTAGTGAGATTAAAGAAGAAGAACGGTCACAGCAAGCAATGATAACCGCACAACTAGTTGCGCAAAATCAAACGGTGCAGGATAGTATTGAATTAGCCAATGCTTCTGAGATTTTACAACCACTTATAGAACGAATGCGGGTTTTGAATGAACAAGATTATATTGTGATATTGAATATGGATAGGATACGACTTACCCACCCCATTCCAGAACGATTAGGAACGCCTTTTGTCGGTGGTGATGAGGGTGCAGCATTTGCAGAACATATTTATATCTCGAAAGCAAAAGCAGAAGATGGAACAGAGACCGTCCGCGCGTTTGTACCCATAATAAATCGTGATCGTGAACAAGTTGGGGTCGTTGTAGTTGGTAGTGTGCTTCCTTATTTAAGTGATATTATTTATGAATTTGGTAGGACAGCTTTAATCATTATTTTAATTACTACACTTTTTGGATTTTGGGGTGCTTGGTTACTCGCTAACCATATAAAGAAACAAACCTTTGAAATGGAACCAAGTGAATTAGCTCGTGTCTTAGAAGAGCGTACAGCTACCTTTAATGCAATACATGATGGGGTTATTGCAATTGATGAACATCAAAGAATTACTGTAATCAATGAAGCAGCTAAAAGGATGTTAAATGTACATGGAAATGTGGTAGGAAAACAGATATCTGATGTGATCCCTGATACTCGGTTGCCGGAAATTTTAGAAATAGGACAGCCTGTATATCAACGAGAGTTCTACGTACAAAACAGAGCGATACTTAGCAATCGTATCCCTATAACCGATCAAGGCAGGACGATTGGTGCCGTTGCTATTTTTCAGGATAAAACAGAAGTAAACCGATTAGCAAAAGAATTAACGGGTGTACAAGCTTTTGTCGATGCACTTAGAGTTCAAAATCACGAATACTCAAACAAGTTACACACGATTGCTGGCCTGATTCAGTTAAATCAGGGGAACAAAGCACTTGATTATATTTTTGAATTAAATGAAGAACATTCTGCCCTATCTAGAATATTGATGCAACAAATTCACGACGATAGTATTGTCGGACTATTATTAGGTAAAGTAAGCAGGGGTAAAGAGTTAGGTATATCATTGAAAATTAATAAATCAAGTTCGTTTGTAAACTATCCAGAAGGTATAACTAACCATGACTTGGTCGTGATTATAGGAAATTTAATAGATAATAGTTATGATGCTTTATTAGAAACAGACACTTCCGATAAAACGGTATATATATTAGTCAAGGAGTTAGAAGAAGAACTTTTTATTCAAGTATCTGACAATGGGATTGGAATTCCAAAAGGGTATAAAGAAAGAATTTTTACGAGAGGCTTCTCGACTAAAAAGAAAGAAGGTAGAGGGATTGGTTTGTTTCTCATTCAATCCATAGTTGAAAGAGTGAATGGAACCATTGATATCGATAGTGAAGAAAATGAGGGGACAACGATATCGATAACGCTGCCTTTAAAGAGGGAGGATGGTGTTGGCCATGCCTTATAAAAAAAAGGATATACTCGTATTATTAGTTGAAGATGATCCAATGGTCCAAGAAGTAAACCGGATGTTTATAGAAAAGATTGATGGATTCTCAGTCGTTGGTGTAGCTGCGACTGGTGAACTGGGAAAGCAGCAAATTCAAAAGTATAAACCAGAATTAGTTCTTTTAGATGTATATATGCCTGGTATTGACGGAGTTGAACTGATCAAACAACTTCGTCAAGAGTTAATTGATGTCGATATCATTGCAGTTACCGCAGCAAATGATACAGAGACCGTCAAAACATTGCTTCGACACGGGGTAGTAGATTATATTGTAAAACCGTTTACTTTTGAACGGCTAGAAAAGGCATTAATCCAATATAAGACGGTATACAGACAATTAAATTATGCGGATAAAATTTCTCAAGAGAAGTTAGATCATATTACTTTTCAACAAGAGGCGAAGCAGGATACAACTCTGCCTAAAGGTTTGCATGTACACACTTTAAATCAAATTAATGAATACCTAAATAAAATGGATACAGCTAAATCAGCAGAAGAAATAGGAAGTGAAGTTGGTTTAGCTAGAGTAACTGTTCGTCGTTATCTGAATTATCTAGAGAACATTGGACAAGTTGAAATGGAGTTAACATACGGAACAATAGGACGTCCTATTCAATTATATCGATTAAAGCAATAGGAGGAAAAGATGAGAGGTTTAATTACAATCTGTTCCTTCTTAATTATCGGGGTTTTAACTGCCTTTTATATTGGGTTTGGTTTTGGAGAAAAAGATGAACCTAAGGCAGTAGACAAAGAATTAGAAGGATTAAACGAAAAGTACGTATTACGCTTTAGTCATGTTGTTGCGGAAAATACACCCAAAGGACTTGCTGCCTCCATGTTTGCACAGTTAGTAAGGGAGAAAACAGATGGCTGGGTAGAAGTACAAGTTTTTCCTAATGCAAGTTTGTATGAAGCTCAAGATGAGTTTGATGGACTAATGAGAAATGATATTCATATTATTGCACCAGCTTTGTCTGAAATTACAGTGTTGGATCCGAAGTGGCTGATTATGGATCTACCATACGCTTTTAAGGATGAAAAAATGGTTGAGGCTGCATTTGAAGGTAAAATAGGAGAATTGCTTTTTGAAAGTATTAAAGATTACGGATTTCATGGAATTGCATACTGGGATAATAGCTTTAAGCAATTTACGAATAATGAAAGGCCGATTATCGTACCTGAAGATTTCAAAGGGCTTACAGTCAGGGTCATGCCGAGTATTGCACTAATGGAAACGTATAGAGTAATAGGTGCACAACCTCGCCTTTTTTCATTTAATGAAGTTTATGACGCACTTAGTGAAGGTATGATAGACGGGACAGAAAATACGTTATCAAATATTTTTTCTAAGGGATTTTATAAACAGCAAAAATACATGACCTTAAGTAATCATAACTATTTAGGTTATGCAGTTTTTATGAACAGTGAATATTGGTCTACGATGCCTGTAGATTATCAAAAAAGCATTATGGAAGCAATGGATGAAGTAACGGTATGGTTACGAGAGCATTCTCAAACAATGAATGAGGAAATGCTTTATAGGATAAAAAATAGTGGAGTTATAGACATCCATTATCAGACAGACGAAGAAAAAGAATTATGGAAACAAGAGTTTAATTCTCTATATGAAAGATTCCAAAATATGATTGGGCCTGAATTAATGGAAGAGCTGAATAGGCTACAATCAGGCTATTAAAAGCTAGCATACTCGTGCTAGTTTTTTTATTTGTACCGGTAAAGAAAAAATAGTATAACACATTTGATGTATCCTTAGAATTATTACATTTCATTCAAGGAAATGTAAAGACCAAAAAGACCAAAATGACCTTTAAGTTCAATTTATGACATACTATTGAAAGCGTTTTATACTTTGAATTGTAAGAAAAATAAAACACTTATAAATAAGGGGGAGCAGATATGAGAAAGTTTTTCAAACGTTCCATGTTAACTGCTGTTGCGAGTTTAAGCTTAGTCTTTGTATCAGCTTGTGGAAGTGATTCCAGTAATGCACCAGCAAATGATGGAGGGCAAGGTGAGACGCCAGAAGAAACCGAAGTAAATTATGCTGAACGTCCTTCAACAGTTGTAATTGGTACAGCTTCACAAGGAGGAACATACTTCATTTATGGTGGAGGTCTTGCGCAATTACTAGAGAGAGAATTTAGTATTACAGCTAACGTTGAAGTAACTGGTGGGCCAGTTCACAATATGCAGCTTGTAAATGGAAAGCAACAAGATATTGGAATGATTACTCTTGGTCCGGGTTATGAAGGGTACTATGGAACAGGTGATTGGACAGGTGCCGACAAGTTAACAGATGTTCGTGTTGCATTCCCTATGTATACTACACCATTCCACTGGTGGGCTTTAAAGAACAGTGGAGTTGAAACATTAGAAGATATGGATGGTAAGCGTGTCGGAGTGGGTCCTTCAGGTGGGACTTCAGGTACGTATCTTCCATTAATTCACGAAGCATTAGGACTAAACGTTACTCCAATCCAAGCGGGGGCGAGTGATATGACGAGTCAACAAATGGATGGACAATTAGACGTAATCGGTTTTGCAGCTGGTATCCCGATTTCTGCTGTGTCTGAGGTAGAAGCTCAACGTGAATTAAACTTTTTCGGAATTGAAGGAGAGCAAAGAGATCTAGTAATTGAAAAATATCCGTTCTTCTATCCTTTCACAATTCCAGCAGGAACATATAATCAATTAGATCACGACCTTGAAACAATTGCTCAATTTAACTTTGGTATCGTACACAAAGAAATGGACCCTGATTTCGTTTATGAGTTTGTAAAAGCTTATCATGAAAACCAAGAATTATTAAAAACAACACATTCTTCTGCTGAAGAAGCTATAGCTGAGGCAATACTTTTTAATGACTCGCTTCCTTTACACCCAGGAGCAATTCGTTACTATGAAGAAATTGGTATTGACCTTCCAGAAGGTGTATACCCGCCAGAATATAAAAAATAAAAAATAAAAAATAAAAATAATAAGAGTAAATCGTATTTATGGGAGGCTGGCTTCTTACGTCAGCCTCTATATAAAAAGTATTCAAAAAGGCACCGTTTTATAGGTTTCTTTTTGAATACCGTTTATACAAGCAGATCCTTGGAATTACATCTATTATTTTATTCATTACCTCAAGGATTGACTTCAAGGTAGAAATTCATAAAGGGAGGTAACAGTATGAGTAAGGACTTAAAAGAAACCGAACAGACAGTTGTTAATGATGACAAAGCGAAAGAGCTCGAGGAAGCAGTTGAGGGGGCCTTACACCATCGTGAATTAACAGGATGGATTAAATACACATTTATAACGATAGCTGTTGTTGGTGCTCTTTTCCATTTATACGTATTAAACTTCCACCCAATTGAACCATGGGTTTTTAGAAGTATTCACTTAGCTTTAGGTGCAGTTTTAGGTTTCATATTATTTAAAAGCTGGAAAACAAGTAAAAAAGTTAATGTCGTTGACTGGCTATTAATTGCAGCAACATTATATGTAACGTTTTATATTTATACTAATGTTTCCGCTTTATTGTTTAGGTTTGGCGTAATGCCACAGACACAAGATACGATTGTAGCCGTTTTAGGGTTAATTATCGTACTTGAATTAACAAGACGTACAAGTGGCTGGACCTTGCCAATATTAGCCGGTGTCTTTATTCTCTACGCATTTGCCGGCCCGTGGCTTCCAGGTATTCTAAACCATAATGGATACAGCTTTGGCCGTTTTGTTACTTATATTTTCGGTACAGACGGAGTATTTGGAGTAACACTGGATGTTTCATCAAAATATATCTTATTGTTTATCATTTTTGGTGCATTTTTACAAATGTCAGGTGTAGGAAAGTACTTTATCGACTTTTCGTTTTCTCTTGCAGGGGGTATGCGAGGAGGACCCGCAAAAGTATCAGTTATTTCAAGTGGATTAATGGGGATGATGAACGGAACATCTGCTGGAAATGCAGTTGCAACAGGTTCATTAACAATTCCTTTAATGAGACGAGTAGGTTATAGTGGAAGGTTTGCTGCTGCAACAGAAGCAACTGCATCAGCAGGTGGACAGATTATGATTCCGATCATGGGTGCTGGGGCATTTATTATGGCAGAGGTAACAGGGATCCCATATTCAGAAATCATTATAGCAGCTACTATTCCGGCTCTTTTATACTTCTTATCTGTATATTTTATGGTAGATTTTCAAGCGTTAAAAAATGGGATGAAAGGTCTATCACGTAAAGAATTACCATCATTAAGAGGTATCCTTAAGCAAGCGTATTTATTTATTCCTATTGTACTCCTTATCGGTGCTCTTCTAAGTGGTTTTTCTGTTATCCGATCAGGTACTGTAGCTATTATTGCGTGTTTAGTCGTAAGTTGGATCCACCCGTCTACTCGTATGGGATTAAAGAAAATCATTCATGCGTTTGAATTAGGAATGAAAAATACGATTCAATTATTAGCGGTTTGTGCGTGTGCAGGTATCATTGTTGGTGTTATCGCCCTAACCGGCGTTGGTTTACGTTTTAGTTCAATGCTTCTAGGAATTGCCGATAATAACATGTTCTTAGCACTATTATTTGCAATGGGGATTTCCATTCTTTTAGGAATGGGTATGCCGACTACAGCTGCCTATGCAGTAGCGGCTTCAGTTGTTGCACCAGGTTTAATTCAGATTGGGATTGAGCCCATCTTTGCTCACATGTTTGTCTTCTATTATGCTGTTATGTCAGCTATTACACCGCCAGTTGCTCTAGCGGCTTACGCTGCAGCAGGTGTTGCGGGGACAGATCCGTTTAAGACCGGTGTAACAGCCTTTAAGCTAGGAATTGCAGCGTTTATCGTACCGTTTATGTTCATTTATAGTCCGCAGCTTTTAATGGAAGGTTCAGCAGGAAGCATTGCTGTTGCTTGTATAACAGCTGCTGTAGGTATCTATCTTCTTTCAGCTGCGGTTCAAGGATGGTTTGCGAAGAAAAGCGCGAACATTATCGTACGAGTATTATTAATCGGTGCTTCTCTATGTTTAATCAATGCGAACTGGATGATGGATTTAATTGCATTATCTATTATCGTAGTAGCTGTACTTATTCAAAGAATGCGTGCACCTGAAGATCCAGTAATAACTCAAAAGATTAGCTAGCAAAAGAGTAAAAGGGGTTAACTTATAAGTTAGCCTCTTTTTTGTATTACAAAAAATCGATATCTAAATGATAAATAAAGTTGGTTTAAATGATAATAAAGGTTGAAAATTTGGAAAATTTAGATTAGTATAGTGTTTAGTAATACTAACCGGTTAGTATAATTTTTAGAGAAGGAGGGGTGTTAGTATGTTAGAAGGTTTTCGTTTTTATTACCCAATAAGAGTAAGATACTCTGAAATTGACGGCCAAAAAATAGTCTTCAATGCGCATTATTCTACGTACATTGACGTGGCATCCACTGAATATTTCAGGGAGATCATTGGGAGCAATTGGATAGAATTAGCTGAAACGAATACTTTTGATTTAGTACTGGCGAAAATTACACTCGAGTATCATCAGCCGGCTAAGTTAGATGATGTCATTCATGTTCATTGTCGAATTAAAAAGCTCGGTCGATCGAGTATGGTATGTTCTTATGTGATTACTCGAGGAGACAGTAATGAAATACTAGTAACAGCAGAATCTGTACAAGTTTCCTATAATTCAGTAACAGGACGATCACAACCGATTCCAGAGGATATCGTTGAAAAAATCCAAACCTATGAAGGTGACCTGCTAGAAACGAAATAGGAGGTGCTGCTGTGCTATCATTCTATCGGAATAAATGGGAAGCTTATGTAGGAATTCCTCAACATGAAGCTTCCAATCTGCTCGAAAAAGTAATGAAAACTAGAAATATACCATTTACTAAAGCATCCAATCCACCAATTTATATCTACGACTCTAACCACGACCAAATCATTTATAAAGCCAAAGACCTCGAGATCTCGATTATTTATGTTTCTGCTGACCCCTTAACTAGATTTTTTTCAACATTATTAGGGACACGCGGACATTTAAAAGGGATTAGTTACCTTTCTATTACATTTACATCTGAATCGAAGCTAGAACTCGCAAAAATATTAACTGATTTCTATCATAATTGTCCCCAAGAACCGTGGAGAATTATGGGACACCCTAGGTTTCAATTTGCATTTTTACTACAGTTAATTAATAAACGAAAATGGAAGAAAGCCTGCAATCATATCTACTTGAAGGAGTCGTTCTAATGGAAGAAGTAAGTATGGAGCAATATATTCATGAATTACAGGAGAGAAAAAAGCGCTCTCTTGATTACGGGAAAAATAAAAGAAAAGATGAACAAAATGCACTAGCAAGGGAGAGAATTGAAAAGCTTGTCGATCCCGGCACATTTTTAGAGCTTGGGTTATTAGCCCACTCAGATGTACCTGGATTTGAAGAAAAGACACCAGCAGACGGTTTAATTTGCGGGCTTGCCAAAGTTAATGGACGTCCGGTAGTTGTTGAAGCGATCGATAAATATGTGATGGCTGGTACAGAAGGTGCTGTTCATTTAAGGAAATCTCACATGGCCCATGAATATGCAATTAAGCGAGGCCTTCCAATCTTTAACCTTGCAGAAGGCGGCGGGTTGCGTATGCCTGATGGAATGGGCTCAGATGGGATTAGTGACAAACTGTTTCCAGACAGCCTTTTGACAGTCGGACGACAAGTTCCCATGATTACAGGGATTTTTGGAGATAGTTTTGGAGGTCCTACATGGATGGCTGTTTCATCTGATTTCGTATCACAAGTAAAAGGAACTTGCATGGCTGTTGCCGGCCCCAGAATGCTGGAGATGGCGACAGGTGAAAAAGTAGATTTAGAGGAACTAGGCGGTTGGAAGGTTCATGCTGAAGAAACGGGACAAATTGATCATGCAGGTGAGGGGGAAGACGAGACGATCGCTGCAATGAAAGAATTTCTTAGTTATTTACCGTCTCATGAAGATGAACTTCCCCCTCGGCGAGAGACAAAAGATGACCCCAACCGGCAAGTAGAGGAATTGCTGGACATTGTCCCAACTAGAAGAACAAGAGCTTATGATATGAAAAAGGTCATTAAGTCAATTGTGGATGATGGTCATTTCTTTGAATTAAAACCGCTGTTTGGCAAGTCGCTTCTTACAGGTTTTGCTCATCTCGATGGAAGAGTTGTCGGGATCATCGCAAATCAGCCTATGCAATTTGCTGGCTCAAGTGGAGCTGAAGAGTGTGATAAGGCAACGGATTTTATTTGTTTATGTGACTCATATCATATTCCTATTATTTTCTTACATGATATACCTGGTTTTCGCGTAAGCAGCAACGCGGAAAAGAAAAGAATACCAACGAAAATAATGGTTTGGAATCAAGCACTTGCAAGATCAACCGTGCCAAAGGTATCCATTATTATTCGTAAGAGTATAGGAGCTGCTTTCGGAAATATGTGTGGACCGACAATGGGAGGAGACTTTGTTTTCGCTTGGCCGACAGCAGAAATTAACTTTACAGGGCCAGAAGTCGGCATAAATGTTGTTTATGGTAGAAAACTGATGCAAGCTGACAACCCTAAGGAAGCACGGCAAGAACTGTTATCTAAGTGGGAGTTTGATAGTTCGCCTTTTAAAGCAGCGAGTAAATATTATATTGATGATGTAATTGATCCGCGTGATACTAGAAAAATCTTAGCTCAATCATTAGAGTTTGCGTGTTCACGTGATGGCGGGAGAAGTAAACGACTGTTAGCCAGTTGGCCTACAGGTTTTTAATAGAAGGGAGATATGGTTATGGAAAAGATTTGGTTAAAAAATTGGCCTGAGGGTGTTTCGACAACATTACAATATCGTCTTGGGAAAAAGCCGTTACATGAGTATGTAAAACAAAATGCAAAAGATACGCCGCATAGAACCGCTTATATTTATTATGGGAGACAAATAACATGCTTAGAAGTAGAAGAGAATTCTCAAAAACTGGCTAATTATTTACTAGAAAAAGGTGTAAAAAAAGGTGATCGAATTGGACTCTTTATGCAAAATTGTCCACAGTATATCTTTTCTCATTATGCCATTCAAAAAATTGGTGCTATTGTGTGTCCGTTAAACCCGATGTACAAAGCTTCTGAGCTTGAGTATCTACTAAATGAAATGGAAGCAAAAGCTGTTATTTCTGCCCAAGAGTTGTATCCTAACTTGGAGCAAATCCGTGCTAAAGTTTCTACATTAGAGTTCATATTTACGACGAATTATGCTGACTTTTTACCTTCACAACCATCTTTACCAATACCGGATGAATTAAAGTTAACGAAGGTTACACCAGAAGGAACGTTAGATTTAACGAAAGTGTTTACGAGGGAGTTGAAGGATTACAAAAATCACCAAGTGAACGTTAGTGACGATGTTGGATTGATGGTGTTTACTTCGGGTACAACAGGCCGTCCTAAGGGAGCGATGCTAACTTATGAGAATGCATTATTTAAAACAGCTGCTTCGGTTCATGCACAAATAGTAGATGATAATGATACGTGGTTAGCTGTTATGCCGTTATGTCATATTGCCGGCATGGTAATGGGTGTAAACATTCCGGTCTACACAAACACTCCATGTGTCTTATTGACCCGATTTGAACCAGAAGCGACGATACAAGCCATTGAAAAGTATAAAGTGACAACTTGGTATAGTATAGCGCCAATAAATGCTGGATTACTGACATATCCAGGAATACAAGAAAGAGATCTATCGTCTTTAAAAATTAATTTAGCAACGAGCTTCGGTATACCTGTAACAGAAGAACTATCGAACAAATGGAAAGCGCTTACAAATGGGTGTTTAATGTTCGAGGCAGCTTATGGTCTAAGTGAGACACATACTTGCGATACATTCATGCCAGCAGATAAAGTTGTATTCGGCAGTTGTGGAATACCGACGTTTGAAACCGATATTCGCATACTTGACTTGAGTACAAAAGAAGAATTACCACCGGGTGAAACTGGAGAAATTACAATAAAAAATCCTGGGGTATTCAAAGGATATTGGAAGCGCCCAGATGCAACGAGTGAGACCTTAAAGGATGGCTGGGTTCATACTGGAGATATCGGATGTATTAGTGAAGAAGGATATTTATATTTTAAGGGCAGAGTGAAAGAGATGATCAAGTCTTCCGGTTATAGTGTCTTTCCAGAAGATGTTGAAGCGTTATTAATGGAGCACCCTTCCATAGCTCAAGTAGCAGTGATTGGAGTTCCTGATGAAACGAGAGGAGAAACAGTTAAAGCTTTTGTTGTCCTGAAACCTGATGCTGTTGGATCGATTAGCGAAGCGGAAGTCGTAAACTGGGCAAAGAATCACATGGCAGCCTATAAATATCCTCGTTATGTGGAATTTAGGGACAGTCTTCCTGCGACAGGAGCAGGTAAAGTATTAAGAAGACTATTGAAAGAAGAAAAAACGACAGAGAGCAAACATGCTTAAAACGCTAGAAAAATGAAAAGTTAACCACCTTTCCTTTTGGAATAGACTACCAAATTAAATGCTAGGGGGAATCGAATTGAATAAGCAATGGTACTCTCTGCCGCGACGTGACGCTGTTTTATTAATTGGGCTTATCGTTTACTCAGCCATTTTCTTTCTTCCTTGGAGTTATAACATAATGATCTTTAATGTTACATTACTAGCTTGGGGTGCTTACGGGTTGCACCTGATCGCTCCTGTAGCAGCGATTTTATTTATCTTATCGGAACGAACTGCAAATGTAAGTGTAGATCAAAAGCAAGATCAACAGTTATAAAAGGAGGGAAACGAAATGAAAACGGTTGAACTGTCGATAATGATTGCCTACTTATTATTTCTAGTTGTACTAGGGTTGATATCGCAATATAAAATTTCAAAATCGACATCGAGCATCGATGAATATTACGTTGCGGGAAGAAAAATTGGAACGGGTGTCAATTCTTTAGCGATGCTTGCGGCCCTTGGGAGCGGTGGTTCCTTTATGGCCGGTGCTGGAACGATTTGGAATTTAGGGTTTCCTTTTTTAGCATGGATGACAGTTGGGTCGGTTGTTGGGTTTTCTGTTGCAAGTGTCCTCGTTGCCAAACCGCTGCGTAACTCTCAAAAATTTACTGTATCTGAATTTATTAACGATCGCTATGGCGGACAATTTTTCAAGATTGCTATTCCAGTAGTTATCATTATCGGTTCAGCCATGTATTTAATGTCGCAAATGAGAGCGGGAGGACTAATTGCTTCATATGTAACCGGTTTTTCCTATGAATGGGGATTAGTCATCATTACGCTTGTGTTTATCTTTTATGTATCATTAGGTGGTATGTTAGCAGTTACGTGGACTAATATACTCCAAGGGTTTATGATGATATTTTTAATCTCCTCGATCGTTATTGCTGGAATTTATCACCTGCCAATCGGGTGGTCTAGTTTTCTAATAGAGGCGACTGTAGCTAATCCGGCATTAGGTGTAGTTGGAGCGACTGTCCCTGTGGCTGCATATTTAGGGGCGTTTGTTACATGGGCTACAGCCGTTTGTGTGACACCACATTTAGTCATGCGGATATTTACTGCTTCTAATGTACGTTCAGCTAAGTTATCTTTAAATATAAGCATGTTGATCTTTGGAATTTTGATGCTAGGTGCAACACTGGTAGTCGTCCCATATATACCTACTTTAGATGCAACTGCTTTACAAAACAATGCGCCAGATATGTGGCTACTTTTAGTTGCTAATGAGTTCTTTGGTCCGATTATCATGGGGATTATAACGGCAGGAATTATGGCAGCTGTTATGTCCTCAACAGATGCGTTGCTTTTAGCAGTAAGCAGTGCTTTTGCATATGACCTTTATAAAGGGGTGTTATCCCCGAATGCTAGTCATAAACAAGTGTTACGGGCATCAGTCATCTTTACTTGGATTGTCGGTATTGCAGTCATGCTTTTAACATTAAATCCGCCGCCATTCTTAATTGTTCTCTACACAGCTGCAGTTGGCTTTATGGTTTCAGCCTTATTTAGCCCGCTAGTACTTGGAATTTGGTGGAAACGAGCCACCCAGCAAGGAGCCGTTTGGGGATTACTAGTTGGGGGAGTATCATTCATGGTTCTTTTCTTAGGGTTTAGCATGCCGTTCAATTCAGAAATACTCATTGCTTTACCGTTGTCTCTAGTAACGATGTTTGTCGTTTCCTATTTAGGAAAGCAGCCTTCACAAGAAGTAGTAAAGAAGATGGACGCATATCATCAAGAAACACATGTAAATTTATAAACAATGATAGACACGAAGTTAGGGGTAATTTCCCTTCCTCGTGTCTTTTTTTTGTTTTTTACACTAACATAATTTAATATTACTCTTCCTAAATGGTTACAAACAAAAACTAAGACCAAAAAGAACAAAAATATACCTTTATGTACAAAACCACAATTAAAAATGAAAGCGTTTTATACTTAGAATAGTAGAAATATTTATAAGGGGAGGATATTTATGAATAATACATTCATTTCTAATGTATGGAATAATCTTTGGCAATCTCATAATAAAGTAAAAAATATAGTAACCTTCTCATTTGCAACTCAAACTTCTCAAGATACAAATGAAAAGACTGATTCGAGAGAAAAAGAGAAAAATAATAATTCTAATCCAATGTATAAAAAGTCTCAGCTTATAGGTTTGATGTTGGGACCGGCACTTTTCGCTGTTATCATGTTGTTTTTCTCACCAGAAGGTTTATCACCAGAAGCAAGGGCCGTTCTTGCTAGTACAGTTTGGATTGCGACTTGGTGGATTACAGAAGCGATCCCGATCCCTGCGACTTCGTTGTTGCCGATTGTGCTTTTCCCAATCACCGGGGCTATGGATAGTGGCGCAGTCACTTCTTCTTATGGTAATAGTATCATTTTCTTATTTTTAGGCGGCTTCTTAATTGCTCTTGCTATGGAGCGATGGGACTTACACAAGAGAATTGCATTAACGATCATTTCTATTATTGGTACAAGTACACAAAGGATCGTACTTGGGTTTATGGTCGCGACAGGCTTTCTATCGATGTGGATTTCAAATACGGCTACAGCAATGATGATGGTTCCAATAGGGACTGCTATTATTTATCAAGTCTCTCGTAGTTTAAAAGAAAAAAATGTAGGCATTGCCAATGAGGATAAAAATTTCGGTCGAGCAATGATGTTAGGTATTGCATATGCGGCTTCAATTGGCGGTTTAGCTACATTGATAGGTACGCCACCAAACATGATATTAGCCGGTGTAGTAAATGAGTTATACGGCATCGATATCTCTTTTGCCAATTGGATGATGTTTGGATTACCTCTATCTATTATTCTACTTGGTCTTGCTTGGGTTTACTTAATCAAATTTGCATTTCCGGTTCAAATGAAAACATTGCCTGGCGGAGATGAGTTAATACGTGAACAAAAGAAATCGCTAGGTAAAACTAGTTTTGAAGAGAAGGCTGTACTGACGATCTTTTTATTAGCGGCATTTGCGTGGATTACTCGTTCGTTTTTACTAGACGGTCTTATTCCAGGAATCGATGATACAATGATTGCTATTACAGCAGCAGCTATTTTATTTATCATCCCTTCTTTAAGTAAGCGAGGTAAGTTCCTGTTAGATTGGGAAACAGCGAAAAAGGTTCCATGGGGAATTCTCCTTTTATTTGGAGGTGGACTTGCAATAGCTGCAGGATTTAGAGAGTCAGGACTTGCAACTTGGATTGGAAACCAATTAACAGTTGTAGAAGGAGTTCACTTCTTATTAGTGGTTACCATCGTTACAGCACTTGTTATGTTCCTGACTGAAATTACATCAAATACTGCATCTGCAACGATGATACTGCCAATTATGGCTTCACTTGCGTTTGCAATCGATGTTCACCCTTATGCACTCATGATCCCGGCAGCAATTGCGGCATCTTGTGCATTTATGTTACCAGTAGCGACACCACCGAATGCAGTGGTTTTCGCATCAGGACACTTAAAAATGTTAGATATGGCTAGGGCCGGATTGTGGATTAATCTGATTTCTATTGTTGTTATAGTAATCGCCATCTATTTCTATCTACCAATCGTTTGGAGTATGGATCTACAAATGATCCCTGAAATGTTTAAAGGGTAAATAAGATCGAAAGGATAACATGGAGGTGCGTGCCCCTTCACTGTTATCCTTTTTTTATTTGTGGTTTATTCTACTGTTTTAAGTACATATAATTAAAAGTAAAAAATAAAATCACCCGAATTTTAATAGCGATATATGTTATCCGAATGAATAAAAAAATTTTTAATTATTTAATAAAAATAGTATTGTAAAAAAGCTAATTCATACTAGTATTATATTAAAAATTGTCAATCTATTGAACTTTCAAACATTTATAAATGTGCAATATTATTTATAAAAAACCTTTTCAAATTTTTTGGTGTGTGTTAAGATACACCAAGATGAATATTTATTAGTTATTATACAAAAAAATAAATTTATTTTAATGAAGAAACCGGGGGATTATGATGAAAAAGTTTTTTAAATTAGGTGTAACAGCATTGCTATCATTAGGGTTACTTGCAGGGTGTGGGTCAGATGACAAACAAGTACTTGTTATGGGTACTTCAGCAGACTACCCTCCATTCGAATCAATTGATGAAGCTACAGGTGAAATTGTTGGATTTGATGTAGATTTAGCGCGTTATATTACGGAAGAACTAGGGTATGAGTTTGAAGTTAGGGATATGGATTTCAATGGTCTTATTCCTGCTTTAGAAGGCGGTCGAGTTGATTTTGTTTTAGCTGGTATGACGCCTAGACCGGATCGTTTAGAGCGTGCGGATTTCTCTGATATCTATCACGAAGCGAATAATTTAATTGTTTCAAAGGCTGATAGTGGAATTGAAACTGTAGAAGATTTAGCTGGTAAGGCTATTGGTGTTCAACTTGGCTCTATTCAAGAAGAAGAGGCTGAAGGTGTAGTAGCTCCTGAGGTAGATGGCTTACAAATCGAAAAGCGTAATCGTATTCCAGAACTGATTCAAGAAATTATAGCAGGGCGTATTGATGCGGCTATTATTGAAGACACAGTAGCTAAAGGATACTTAGAAAGATATGAAGAACTAAGTTCATTCCTGTTACCACATACTGAAGAGGCAGGTTCAGCGATTGCCTTCCCTAAAGGCAGTGAACTGCTAGAACCATTTAATGAAGTACTTAACGAAATGAAAGAGAATGGTAAGTTAGAAGAACTAATTTTAAAATGGTTTGACGAATAAACAAATATAACATAGAAATATATACGAGAGAGGAATGAGATACGGGCATGAATTTGGATTTTAACCAAATCGTGCCCTCTATCCCTTTTATTATGGGAGGGATATGGGTCACGTTAAAGTTTGTAAGTGTGTCTTTAATTATTGGTTTAATATTAGGGACATTTCTTGCGATACTTAAGATTGGAAAAGTTAAGGTATTAGTCATTTTATCTGATATTTATACATCAATTTTTCGTGGTACACCGCTTATTTTGCAATTATCTATTATCTACTTTGCGACACCGCAATTAATTGATTATAATATTTCTGCCTATGAAGCAGGTGTTTTAACATTTGGTTTAAACTCAGCTGCCTACATATCAGAAATCATTCGTGCTGGTATTCAAGCGGTTGATAAGGGGCAAAAGGAAGCTGCAGAAGCATTAGGTATCCCTTACAATCAAATGATGCTGAAAATAATTTTACCTCAAGCGTTTAGAAATATTTTACCAGCGCTTTTTAACGAATTTATAACGCTAACAAAAGAATCTGCAATCGTATCGGTTATTGGTGTCATGGACATTCTAAGAAGGTCACAAGTTGTAGCCTCGAATACGTTCGCTTACTTTGAACCGCTATTGATTGCCGGAGTTATCTATTATGTATTAGTAATGGCATTAACTCTTCTTGGTAAGTTGCTGGAGAGGAGATTGAAGCGCAGTGATTAATGTAAAAAATTTATCCAAATCATTTGGAAAGCTTGAAGTATTAAAAAATATTTCCACTTCAATAAATAAAGGGGAAGTCGTTGCAATTATCGGACCTTCTGGGTCGGGTAAGTCAACGTTTCTAAGATGCTTAAACATGCTAGAACAACCGACTTCCGGCGAGGTTTGGTTTAACGATACGGAATTAACGAACCCTAAAGTTGATATTTTAAAAGTTAGGCAGCAAATCGGTATGGTATTTCAACACTTCCATTTATTCCCGCATATGACGGTGTTGGAAAACTTAACTTACGCACCGATGTCGGTTAAAAAATTGGAGAAATCTGAAGCTGTCGCTAAGGCAGAAGGACTTCTAAAAAAAGTCGGTTTATATGAAAAGAAAAATGAATATCCTAGTCGCCTTTCCGGCGGGCAAAAGCAGCGTGTTGCAATTGCTCGTGCATTAGCAATGGATCCTGAAGTGATGTTATTTGATGAACCGACTTCTGCGCTTGACCCCGAAATGGTAAAAGAAGTATTAGAAGTCATGAAATCATTAACAAAAACGGGTATGACAATGGCGATTGTTACACACGAAATGGGCTTCGCTAGAGAAGTGGCTGATCGAGTAATTTTCTTAGATCATGGACAGTTGTTAGAAGATGCTCCGCCAAGTGAATTTTTCAGTCAACCAAAAACAGAGCGTGCACGTGATTTTCTGCAAAAGGTGCTATAGAAAAAGTTTGACTTTTCAACAAACTGATAAAATAAATGAATTGCCGTATAATAAAAGATGGTCTTTATGCCATCTTTTTTCTATTTTATTTGATAGGAGAACTATATGTTTAAAATAGGCTATCGAACATTAAAAACCGCAGTTGGGGCAGGTATTGCCATTGCCATCGCCCAATGGCTTTCGTTAGATTTTTATGCATCAGCAGCTATCCTAACCATCTTATGTATTTCCGTTACGCGAAGGAGTTCGGTATCAGTATCCTGGCAACGGTTTGTCGGATGCTTATTAGGGTTAGTTCTAGCTTTTATCCTGTTTGAATGGGTTGGATACCATCCTATTTCTCTTATTATTTTATTATTAGTCTTTATACCTCTATCCGTTAAACTGAAAGTAAAAGAGGGTATTGTAACGAGTTGTGTCATCATCTTACATATTTATACTTTAGGTACGGTTTCTGTCGCTATTTTTTTAAACGAATTATATATTATCATTATTGGTATAGGTGTAGCTTTATTAATGAATTTATATATGCCGAGTGTAGACCGAGATTTACATAAGTATCAAAAAAGGATTGAAGATAATTTTAAGTTCATCTTAAAGGAGTTCTCCAATTATTTACGTAATAGTGGTAATCTATGGGATGGAAAAGAGTTGACAGAAACCTACGAGCTCATTCAAGATGCTAAAGATATCGCTATACGAAATATTGAGAACCACCTATTGCGGTATGAAGATCAATATTATCACTACTTTAAAATGAGAGAAAAACAATTTGAAATCATTGAGAGGATCATGCCGTTTATTTCTTCTTTAGATGATACGGTCGTTCAAGGAATTAAAATATCGAGTTTTTTAGAAGAGCTAAGTCAAGCAGTGGGTCCAGTAAATACAGCTAGTTATTTCTTAGACGAGTTGTCTAAAATGCGTGAAGAGTTTCAACAGATGGAATTACCGCAAACACGTCAAGAATTTGAAATTCGTTCCTCGTTATATTATGTCATGCATGAGCTAGAAAAATATTTATTGATTAAAGAATCATTGAGAAAACAACCAGTAAACAAGTAGAAGTAAGAATAAAAACAGGAGGATTAGTCAAGATAAGGAAAAGAGAATATATGGAGGCGGTCGTATGCTGAAAACACTTTTCTTATCGCTGATGTTAATCGCTTCTCCTATTTGGCCACTTGGTGAAAATCCTTTGATTGGTGATCCTTACCTTATCGTTAATAAACAATATAATCAACTTGCGTATATTCAAGATGGTGTTATTCAAAACGTATATTCTGTAGCAACTGGAAAGGAAATGGACTTAACCCCAGAAGGTGAGTTTATGATTGTCGTTAAAGCTCCAAACCCTTATTATCGAAAAAAAGATATTGAGGGCGGGGCAAAAGAAAATCCACTAGGAACGAGATGGATCGGCTTTGACGCACTCGAAACGGACGGCAGAATATACGGTGTTCATGGGACCAATGCTCCACAATCAATCGGTCATTATGTGACAGCAGGTTGCGTAAGAATGGAAAATACAAATGTAGAGAAGTTATATGATGAAATTCCATTAGGAACGAAAATCTTAATTGTAAATACGAAGGAGAGTTTTGAAGAATTAGCTAGAAAGGCAGGAGCTATTGAATAAATAAAAAGAAGAGGCAGCCTCATATACTAAATGAGAATGCCTCTTCATATCATTTAGAGCCACAAAGCCGCTCCTGTCAGTAAACTACCTGCTACTAATGTTACAATCATTACATAGATGACTACTTTTTGAAATTTACGTGGCATATGAAATGACCTCCTAAAAGACGTACTATACTTATTGTACCTTGTTATAGGCATTTGAACAAGGTTCTTTTTTATTCCTATAACTCATGAACCTTCCATCCACATCAATGTTTAACAATGACAAAAAAGGAGGAAAAATGAGAATTATAGAGAAGATTCTACATTGGGTATTACTATAAAGATAATAATATTAAAATGAACTAGGAGTGGATAGTTATGGGAAACTCGAATGCACCTAAAAAAATCGATCATATTGGAATTGCTGTTCAATCGATTGAAAATGCACTGCCTTTTTACACAGAACAATTAAACCTCGAATTACTTGCTATCGAAGAAGTGGCATCTCAGGGGGTAAAAGTGGCTTTTCTAAAAATTGGGGAATCCAAAATTGAATTGTTAGAGCCTTTACATGATGAAAGTCCAATAGCAAAATTCATTGCTAAAAAAGGAGAAGGTATTCACCATATCGCATTAGGTGTTGAAGGTATTCAAGACCGTATTAATGAAATAAAAGAAAAAGGGATCCAGATGATCAATAATGAGCCAGTAAAAGGAGCGGGTGGTGCACAAGTTGCATTTATTCATCCGAAATCTTCAGGTGGAATTCTTTATGAGTTTTGCGAAAAAAATAAATCTGAATAATCTTTCTCTTCTATTGAACTTCACAAAAGGTGAAATGTTCGGGGAAATCATGTACCATTTAAATTGAAAACCGACAGATGGAGGCAGATAAATGATTAATGAACAACGTCTTGTGGATGAGTTTTTAGAGCTCGTCCAAATTGACTCAGAAACAAAACATGAACAATTAATAGCACCTGTTTTAAAGAAAAAGTTTGAGGACCTTGGTGTTGAAGTATTTGAAGATGATACGACTGAACAAACAGGGCATGGCGCAGGTAATTTAATCTGTACCTTACATGGTACAAAAGAGGAAGTAGACCCAATTTACTTTACTTCTCACATGGATACTGTTGTTCCTGGTGTTGGCGTAAAACCTTCTATTAAAGATGGGTATGTAGTAACGGACGGAACGACTATTTTAGGTGCTGATGATAAAGCTGGAATTGCCGTAATGCTTGAGGCAATTAAAGTATTAAAAGAGCAAAACGTAGATCACGGCACGATTCAATTTATCATTACAGTTGGTGAAGAATCAGGTTTAGTAGGAGCTAAAGCACTCGATCCATCTTTAGTAAAAGCAAAGTTCGGGTTTGCATTAGACAGCGATGGACCGGTTGGTGATATTATCGTTGCAGCTCCAACACAAGCAAAAGTAAATGTTGTAGTACACGGAAAAACAGCCCATGCTGGTGTAGCA
Source organism: Alkalihalobacterium chitinilyticum (assembly GCF_029028005.1). Lineage (GTDB taxonomy): Bacteria > Bacillota > Bacilli > Bacillales > Bacillaceae_F > Alkalihalobacterium > Alkalihalobacterium chitinilyticum. The sequence continues at coordinate 432,198 of NZ_JAOTPO010000001.1, read as the reverse complement.
CCTGAAAAAGGAATTTCAGCTATTACGGTAGCTGCTAAAGCTATTTCAAAAATGCCACTAGGTCGTATTGATGAAGAGACGACAGCAAATATCGGCCGTTTTGAAGGGGGAACACAAACGAATATTGTTTGTGATTATGTAGCGATTTTAGCTGAAGCCCGTTCACTGCTTCCAGAAAAAATGGAAAAACAAGTGGCTGCAATGAAAGCTGCGTTTGAAGATACAGCAAAAGAGTTCGGTACGACAGCTGATGTAGATGTAGATGTCATGTATCCAGGCTTTAAACTTGGTGATGGTGATGAAGTAGTTGAGGTTGCTAAACAAGCGATGACTTCTATTGATCGTACTCCACGTTTACTAAAAAGCGGTGGTGGCAGTGATGCGAATATCATTGCTGGCTTTGGCATTCCAACGGTAAACCTTGCAGTCGGGTATGAAGAGATACATACGAAAAATGAACGCATGCCTATTTCGGAACTAATCAAGCTTGCAGAAGCAGTTGTTTCTATCGTTAAAACCGTTACAAATAAATAAAACTTCCAAAAGAGTCCAAATGTTTTGGACTCTTTTTCATTTTTTGGTACACTATACTGGTAAAATGTTAGTGAATAAAAGTAAAATATAGATAAATACTTATATTATGGGCCTGGGAGAAAGGGTTGATTAATTTGGAATATAATTCTATACATCAAATGTTAAATTATTTCCGTGCGACGTATAAAGTGGTTGAAGAAGACTGGCAAAAGTCAGCGCAAGAAGTCGGAATCACACAGTCAGAGCAGCATATGCTCTGGATTATTTATTACGAAAAAAAAGTTTCAATGTCCTATATTGCTAAAGTAGGGTTGTGGGATTTATCGACAGTGATGCAAGTGATTAAACGGTTAAAAGCAAAAGGCCTTGTTCAAACCATTAAAGACGAAAATGACCTTCGGATATCATACGTTATGCTGACGCCAGAAGGTGAGAAGAAGCGAGCAGAAACTTCCGAATTTACCTACCGTTTCTCTGAATTTCTTGATAATTATGCAAATGAAAGCGAAGAACAAAAAAAGAGACTGGAAGAGTCACTGCACTTTGTAAAAGATTTTTGTAAGCATTATTATGGACAGGAATTTATTCAATGGGTAGATAAATCGAGCAGTTTAAATGAAGCCGATGATGAGAATAAGTGATCCAAAAGATGTGAGTTAACTTAAAAGCTCACATCTTTTTTATTTTTCTACGAACGTAATAGTTGCAGTTTCTTTAGTTCCTAAAATAATTTGACAGCTTTAAAATAAGAAACATCTAATATTTTGTTTTATAATGATTGCAGGTGATGATTATGAAAAGAAAGGTGATATTTCATATCGATATGAACTCGTTTTATGCCTCGGTAGAAGCTGCTTATGACCCCAGTTTACGAGGCAAACCTTTAGCCGTTGCAGGAAATGAAAAGGAACGTCGGGGAATTGTGGTCACTTGCAGTTATGAAGCAAGAGCAAAGGGTGTAAAAGCAACAATGCCCGTTTGGCAAGCAAAGCGTCTATGCCCGAACCTAATTATCAAACAGCCGGACTTCACAAAATATCGATCTGCCTCTTTGCAAATGTTCGATGTGCTACGGGAATACACGCCTTTAGTTGAACCCGTTTCCATTGATGAAGGCTTTATGGATATGTCTCATTATGAAGGTGATGAACCACTGCAAAAAGCGACTGAAATTCAAAATAATCTTTTAGAGTACTTATCATTACCATGTAGCATTGGAATAGCCCCGAATAAGTTTCTTGCTAAAATGGCTAGTGAAATGAAAAAGCCCTTAGGCATTACGGTATTAAGAAGGCGGGATATCGCTGAGAAGCTTTGGCCACTCTCTTTAATAGAAATGTATGGCATTGGAGAAAAGACAGCAAATAAATTAAATAAACTGGGACTACATACAATTGGTGATTTAGCCAACGCTGATCCAACTTTGCTAAAAAAGCGGCTAGGAATTTACGGTGAGAAATTAATTGAACGTGCCAATGGCATCGATACACGTGAAGTTGATCCTGATTCAATTTCAGATTTTAAAAGTGTTGGAAATTCTGTGACTTTACCAAAAGATACTACAGATCAGGAAAAAATTAAAACCGTATTTACAAATCTAGCGCATGAAGTAGGACGCAGGTTAAGAACAAAAAAGGTGTGTTCAGAAAACATTCAAATTACTATACGCTATCATGACCGAAAAACAATTACTAGGAGTCGAAAGCTAACGAGTTCTATACAGACAAATGATGACATTTTAGAAGCTGCTCTGTTTTTATGGCAAAAGTATTGGAGTGGTGAATCAATACGGTTATTAGGGATTACAGCAATCGATTTAGTTGAGGAAACAGAAGCCTATAAACAATTAGACTTGTTTTCCTATAAGGAAGATGAGAAAAAGTTAAAGCTTTCTAAAACGGTGGATGAAATTCGCTTAAAATATGGCCAACATTCTTTACTTAAGGGTGGGCAGTTAGGTGAACAGCGGAGTGAGCAATTACGAGATCATAAAAGACGAGGGACGAGTTTAGATAAAGATTTTTTTAAATGAGAAAGATCTAGCTTTTCTTATGAAAACTAGGTCTTTTTTGTGTTCAATCTAAAGGAAATGAAAATACTCCAAAAATTGTTCATAAACCTTTTTATAAGTTAGACCGATATTAACGATAGAGATAATGTACGGGAGTGAAAAAGATGCAAATAACAAATCAACCTACAAATGCTGCACAACAAACATCAGATCGTACGTTAAACTTGCGTGAAGGTGAAGTTTACCGAGCTACTGTCAAAGAACGCTTACCAAACAATGAAGCTATCCTACAAATAAGAGGTCGTGAAGTTCATACAAGATTCGAAGGTGCTCAGCCGCCAACAGACCGAGTAACTATACAAGTAAGTGAAAATCGCCAAGGCATTCCAGTTGTTCGTTCGATAGGAGAAGAACGAAGCGGTTCAACGGTACAACAAGGAGATTCTAAAGATATTCAGCGCGTCCTGCGCAATTTAGGGGTTTCTCAATCTCCAACACCTGAGTTGCGTCAAGCAGCTCAAACTTTACTAGATAAAGGTGTTCCGCTAACGCGAGAAGCAGTTCAAGAGCTACAGAGATATTTCAACTCCAATCAAGGAACAGTAGACCAGCGGCAACAAACGATCCAAGCAATGGCAAATAAAAGATTAGAAGTGACTCCAGCACAAGTTCGTGCTGTTCATGAGGCTTTACACGGACGTCCTATAAACCAAGTGTTATCCAGTATTGCCCAAGAAATGAATTCTGGTACTAGAGTAAATTCGGAAAGCGAGCAGTCCAGACAAAGCCTAGAACGTCAAGTAAGTGAAGCGGTGCGACGATTTGAACAGCTACAGCGAACGGAAGCTAGTAGAGTGACTGTAGAAAATAATCGAGTAGAAGGAAATTCCGCCCGTCAACCAGTTGCTGAAAATGTAAGAAGTATTGAGCAACGTCCGCCAGCAGACCAGCGAGCAAGTGACCAACTCCGCCAAGTGCGAGAACAAGTCCAACGCGAGCCTAATGTGCAACGAGCGATTGAGCATGTCCGTCAGCAAGTGTTGACTAACCAGCAACTGCCGCAAGAAGTAAGAGAGCAAGTCAACCGAGCGGTAGAAGAAGCACGCACTCAAACACAACGGGGCCAGGAAACGGCAGTCGTAAGAGAACGTCTCGTGCAAGCGATAACGCAAGTAGAAAGAGAAGTAGCAAGCCGAGAAAATAATCAACGGATTGAAGGAAATGTCGCACGCCAGCAAGCACCGGAACCTGTAAGAGCAGTCGAGCAACGTCCGCCAGCAGACCAGCGAGCAAGTGACCAACTCCGCCAAGTGCGAGAACAAGTTCAACGCGACCCGAATGTGCAACGAGCGATCGAGCATGTACGCCAGCAAGTGTTGACTACGCCTGGACTGAATAGAGAAGCCGTTCAAGCTGTTGAAAGAGCTAGTCGAGAAGCGAGACAACTTGTACAAGTTAGTCAAGACCGGATGGTTCAATCGTTACAAGCAATTGAAAAGCAATTAAGTAACCAACCGAAATCTGAAGAAAATACCCGTGCAAGCGAGGCAATCCGTGACGTTAGAGATCAACTTAGCCGTGATCAAAATGTACAAAGAAGTGTAGAGCAACTTCGAAATCACCTTTCAAATCAAACATTTGATCGAAATACACAACAGCAGGTTGAAAGAGCAATAAATCAAACACAACAAATCGAAAATGTCTCAAAAGAACGTTTGTCACAAGCTTTAGTTACTGCGGAAAAAGCAACAGTTCGAGCGGAAACAGCCGGAACAAATCAACCAAATCAAACGGTTAATCACACTAGCCAAGGGCAATCAAATGAACAACGTTTAAGTGAGGCGTTGCGTCAAATGCAACAGCTTCTGCAAAAAGAAGCTAATTTTGATCGGGCAGTTGAGCAAATGAAGCTGCAAATCAATCAAAACTCAAACAGTAACACGCAAATGATTGATAAGTTAACAAAAGCAACAGATGAAAGTAAACAGTTATCGAATCAAGGACGAGAAATGGCTGCGAGACAGCAGTTGATGCAAACTTTACAGCAACTAGAGCAGCAAGCGATAGCCAAAGAGCAAACTCAATCATCAGAAGCGAACAGGCAACCGCTCGAGTCGAACCAATATATAGCTAATGAACAGTTCCAAACCGGTGTTCAATTAAATAGTAAGGATATTGCTGTAACTACGATTACTGAGAAGTTGGCACAAGCTGCAGCTGATTTTAAAAACCTGCAACGAGAAATTACTAGAAACCTAGATGTAGCTAATCGATTAATGGATCAATTTAAAAATCAAGCACAGCACCAAGTAAAACCACTGCTTGAAACAACGATTAAAAAATTGGATAATGCCATCTTAAAAAGTGAAATGATGTTATTAACAGATATGAAGACGGAAAAAAGGCTCATGCAGGCGAGCAGTCAATTAGCTGAAGCGAAAAAACTTCTTTCAAAAGGACAATACCAAGAAGCTAATCGTATTGTTCAAGAAGTAAAAGGTGTCGTTGAGCGTCTGCAGTTTAAGCCATCTGAAACAAAAGTGATGCATTACATTAGTAATGAAAGACAGGTACTAGAGTCTAGAACACCTACCCAGCACGTCATGAGTCAATTGAATGAAGGGATAAAGCCGAACTATGGACAAGAAGCGTCGGCTCGTCAAGCGTTTGAAATGGTTCGCGGATTGGGATTGAATCGCGATAGTGAATTAGGGATGTTGTTAGCAAACTCCAGGGAACAATCACAACAGGAGGCTAATCAAAGAAACTTAAAAGCGGCACTAATGACGTTAATGCGCGGTGAAGAAGAAAACAGTCGCCTTGGACAACAAGCCAATCAAGCAGTGAATAACATAACAGGTCAACAGCTGCTTAGTAAATCGGATCAAGGTAACCTACAAAGCATGTTCTTTAACTTACCGTTTTTACTAGAAGAACAAGTTGAAAATCTCCAAGTCTTTGTTAATTCAAGAAATGAAGGTCAGCAAGTAGACTGGGAAAATTGTAATTTATACTTCTTGATCGATACGCCGAAATTAGGTGAAGTAGGGATTATGGTTTCAGTTGTTGACCGAAACTTATCGGTTACACTAAAAAATAATCAACCGATGTTCGAAACCAAGATGGAACCACTAGTTGATCAATGCGTTGATAATATAAAAGAGATTGGCTATAACGTCAATGGAATAAAGTATACAAAACTAGCTACTAACAATGAGAAAGAAGATACAACGATAGAAGAAGTTGACGTACCCAACAAATCTCAGCAACCGATTTTTACAGAGAAAGGCTTTGATTATAAAATATGATGATTTCCAAACACTTTAATCATAAACAGCGACGTGTAACGAACGGTCCAACAGCTGCGGTAATTCAATATGATAAAGAAGACGGCGGGGCACCTAAAGTAGTGGCACAAGGAAAAGGTGATGTCGCCAACCAAATTATTAGCTTAGCAAAAAAAAATAATATTCATATGCAAGAAGACCCGTTGCTTGTGGAAAATCTATTAGATATGGATTTAGGTGAGAATATTCCGCCGCAACTGTATTCGGTTATGGCAGAAATTTTGCTTTTAATTGAACAAATGGAGAAAAAGTATTAAACAATGAAATGATTTTGTCGATAAAAAAAGTAAGATAGTGCTAATTGGAAATTGGGAGGGACATGCGTGACATTGATTACAAAAGAAGCACTTCATAAGAAGTCCCCACAAGAGATTACGAAACTTCTTTATGAAGCTTGCATAAATAATCTAGAGGAAAGTAAAACTGCTATATTAGAAAAAAACTTTGGTAAAGCAAATGATAGGCTTCAAAAGGCAAATGATATTATAGAAAAATTGGGTAGAGGCTTAAACTATGACGCAGGAATAATAGCAGATCAGTTAGAAGCAATATATAACTATTTATCTGATTGTTTAATAAGGGCAAATACTAATAAAGATATTTCAAAAGTAGAGGAAGTTCAAACAATCATTGCTGACCTTTCTGTAGCATGGTCTCAAGCATTACAAAAAAATAAGGATATTCAATCAAAGTCTGTAAAACAAAAAGCTATTGCTTATGAACAAAATTCAATATATGAAAAATAAATTGACACTAAAGGGAGTCTAGGTCTATGAAGATAAATAATAATATCCAAGCATTGAATGCTTATCGTAACTTAAATCAAAATCAATTTTCTACTTCAAAAAATCTTGAAAAATTATCTTCTGGTTTAAGAATAAACCGTGCTTCAGATGATGCAGCAGGACTTGCTATTTCTGAGAAAATGAGATCACAAATTAGGGGGTTAAAACAAGCAGAAAGAAATGCTTTGGATGGTATCTCTTTAATACAAACAGCAGAAGGAGCAATGCAAGAAGTTCATACTATGTTGCAGCGTATGCGTGAGTTAGCTGTTCAAGCGGCAAATGACACTAATGAAACTGAGGATCGTCAAGCTATTAAGAATGAGATTGACGAACTTATTGCTGAAATTAATAGTATTTCAGAAAAAACGGAGTTTAATAAGAAGAAGGTCCTTAACGGTGGAACTATGGAGGCACCAGGGATAGACTTCCAAATTGGAGCTAATAGTAGTCAGAATGTTAACCTTAAAATTACTAGAATGAATTTTGCATCATTAAGTGGCGGCGCAACAACTATTTTGGTCGACAACCATACAAATGCTAATACATCAATAAACACAATTGATACTGCAATTAATAAAGTTTCAGAAAATCGCTCTAGATTAGGAGCTATACAAAATCGTTTGGAACACACAATCAACAACCTACAAGTAACACATGAAAACTTAACAGCTGCGGAATCGCGTATTCGTGATGCTGATATGGCACTAGAAATGACTGAATTCACGAAGAACAATATTCTTAACCAGTCAGCAACTGCGATGCTTGCGCAAGCGAACCAGTTACCTCAAGGTGTTCTTCAATTACTTCAATAATGGATACTTCTGGAGACTTGGCCAAATTTGGTCAAGTCTTCATTTAACTTGGTCTTATTCCTAATTCAACAGTGTGATAAAATGAGAGAAGAATTTTAAGTAGAGGCGGTTAAATCATGGATGTTCAACGTATTGGCAGAGCTAATTTAAATCGAGTCGAGCAAAAAGTACAGGGACCGACGGCTTCGGTTTCATTTGCGGAAGTGATGGGGAAGCAGCGGGATGAACAAGCGTATGAACGAATCAACCAATTGATGCAAAAGATTGATGATCAAGGAAAAGTGTTAGCCGAAACCCGAACGGTTGATGAATTGCGGAAATATAAAGCGCTCATTAAAGAGTTTATGGAAGATGCCGTTTCACTAGGGCTTCGTCTCGAAGAAAAGCGTGGTTTTAACCGACGCGGCCGTACGAAAGTTTATAAGATTGTCCAAGAGGTCGATCGCAAGTTATTAGACTTAACAAATGCAGTGTTAGATAAACAAAAAAGAGGTCTCGATATCCTCGATATGGTTGGTGAAATTAAAGGGTTAATCGTTAATATTTATGCTTAAGAATCATAAAATGTCTTCACCTATAGCAAAATCCGAAGCTTGAATGAAAGCTTCGGATTTTTTTACAACAAAGGAAATAGCACTAATAAAAATAAGTTAAAAATGCTGTGAGATACAATCGGAATGACCATATTTTCAGTTCGATAGTAAAGATAAGACCAAACGGGTCCTGCGACCAGTGCTGCTACCAATAATAGCAGGGTTCCGGCATAAATGTGTGCAACAGCGTATAAAACCGTTGAGATGAAGATGGCAGGAACAGGTTTCATCCAAAAGCGTAACTTCTGAAAAACAAAGCCACGCCAGAACAGTTCTTCTCCAGGAATGACGATTAAAAATAGTACAAGAAAGTGCCACCATTCGATCGGTTGGACGAGTGCATAGAGTGCATTCAGTTGTGTAAGAAACGGTAAATTGAGCCACCCAATTAGGAATTTCCCAAAGGTAAATAAAGCATAGAGTCCAACTCCACTTCCTACTGCCAACAAAAGTTGTCCGAAAGTAATCATACGACTGTTTATAGATCCGAAGCCGATTGAAATACCGATTAAAATAAATAAAGCAAACGAGAAAATGATCCAAAACGAAACAGGCTGCCAGGCAAAACTTGCCCATAAGAGCAGGTGGGCAATGATGAGTCCTGTCACTAACTGTATAAATTGTTGATTCATATCGATTTCCCTGTAAACTCGTCAGGAGCAAAAGGAATAATTTCTTTAAAAATAAACGTCTTCGTTGCATTTAACCGATGCTCAAAGTTTTCAAAAGCTGATATAGGGTGGAGACCAGCCATGTTTAATGAATAAAAACGGTCTCGTTCGACTATTAAGCTGTATATGTAAGTATCGTCTTTATGTCCTGTTGCTTCATTCAAACGTTGTGTATATCCAGAGATGATAACTCTTTCACATGTAGGCACAAAGGCAAAGGCAAATGAGCATAAATAAAGAGCTGTGCCGCCAACCATCACTGCATAATGTTCTCTCGTCTCACGCTGGGATTTCTCTTGGATTTTAAGTCTACCGGACTTCATAATTGTCGCCTTCTCTAAAGGCACTTCTTCCAGCTCTGGCAGGTCGACATCGAAATAGATGGTGTTTTCACTGAGCATTTTAAAATCGACATTTGTTTCTAATGGAAAGTCTAATTCTTCTAAGTGCAGAGCAAGCCAATCTTCTGTTGCTTGAACGTCATGTTTTAAAACCGACGCTAGGAGGTCATTCCTTTTTTGTTTTTCCTCGATAAATAACTGCTTCTGTTCGCTGTAGTCCTCTAACTGTTCTTGAAACATCTCATTTGCTTCTGTGTGCAAGCGATTTTCAAATTCTCTTCTTTTAGCAGGGAAAAGAAGGACTAAGCGATCAATGAAGTTCAGTTGCTTTTTTCTTTCTTCCTTTAGTTGGTCAATGATTTCACTTTGATTGGGTTCCTGTTCTTCAAAAGAAAGATCTTGTTCAATCAGATTTTGCAATTCTTGAATAGAAAAAGTCTTAAACACATGATGATGTAACTGTAAAAGTTTCTCGGTCTGAGCATTGATTTCTTGTTCTTTTTCCAGGTGAATTTGTTCAATTTGTGTGGAAAATTCTTTCTTAAGCTTTCTTTCTACTGTTACCGGTAATGCTTCTCCTTTGTCTGTTACAAATTGAACGGTATTGTCCTGTTTATTAAAGGATAATTGTACGTTTTCATAGGTTTGATTTTTCTCAGTAACATTAAATAAGCGCTGACCGTTGCGTCGATCAATACGTGTACGGTAAGAGAGGCCGCTTCCCGGTAGTCCTACATTTCCGTATAGCCCGCGCTTGCCAACAGTAAGACTTGCTCCTCTTGGGCCAATTGAAGAACTTATCCCTCGTTTGCTTATATTCAGTCGCACTCCTGGTGCAACTCGAACTCGTTTTTGAAAGCGAAAGCTCATTGTAATCCTCCAGTCATAATTGTTTACATTAATTGTACTATAAATTTAAAATAAGGATAAAGTATCCAATGGGGGTGGCAGGTGTGGGGAGAGGAACATTCAAATACGAAACAACGATTGATGCACCACTTAGTGAGGTTTGGGACTTTTTTAAGAGTGCTGAAAATTTGACGGTTATCACATCATTTCCAAGAATTAAGCTTCACTCTGATTCGAGCACGATTGAGGGAAATCATATTGAAATGGAACTGAATTTCGGTGTAGTTCAAAAGAAATGGACGGCCAAAATTCTTGAAGTAAAAGAGGAAGAATATTTTATTGATAAAGGGGTAAAGATCCCTTTTCCATTTATCGAGTGGGAACACAGGCATCAGTTTGATTCTGATGGAAGTCGAACCAAAATGACGGACATTGTAAATTATCAAGCATCAATCCCAAATTTATTTGTCACACTTGTGCTCAGGCAAATGTTTTCTGGGAGGAAAAAAGTATTGGTGAAGAAATTTACTAGCAAATAAAAAATGCCACGGGAAAAGAAATTCTCGTGGCATTTTAATTCTTGTTGATGTCGTTGTCCGTATCCTTAAAAGTCTTTATTAACGAGTTTTGACCACAATCTAAGATCTAGATTTGTTTGAAAAATGCCTTTAAAACCAAACCCGGTCATATTGCTTTGGTGTAGGTATCTGAACATTTAATTCTTTTGCAGCTTGTAGTGCCCAATATGGATTACGTAATAACTCTCTTCCGACAAAAATGAGATCCGCACGATGATTTTGTAAGATTTCTTCTCCTTGTATGCCAGATGTTATTAGACCGACCGCCCCTGTTTTAATATTGGCTTCTTTTCGAATTTGTTCAGCATAAGTGACCTGGTAACCTGGATAGGCTTGAATAGGAGCCACTACAACCCCGCCACTGCTTACATCAACGAGATCAACACCTTGCTCTTTCATTCGTTTGGAAAAATAAATGAAATCATTTATGTCATTTCCCCCGGCAGCATACTCATTGGCTGATAATCTTACAAATAATGGTCCATTCCAAACGGTGTTTATGGCATCAATGATTTTTTCAAGAAAGCGATATCGATCTTTAATAGCTCCACCAAAATCATCCGTGCGCTTGTTCGATAGAGGTGAGAGAAATTGATTAATAAGGTATCCATGCGCTCCGTGAATTTCAATCACATCAAATCCCGCTTCTTTTGCTCTAACGGCTCCTTGTTTAAAATCCTCTATTGTATCATATATCATTTTTTCGTCCATCTCGGTTGGCATCTTCAATTTTTCATTAAAAGGAATTGCACTTGGAGCAATCGTATCCCCGTCAGCCATTGCCTTACGTCCAGCATGAGCTAGTTGAATAGCTGCTTTTGAGTCATAACGATGAATTTCTTTTACGATCTCACGCAAACCATCAATTTGTTCATCATTCCAAATCCCAAGGTCTTGATTAGATATACGACCTTCAGAGGTAACTGAGGTGGCTTCAATCATAACTAGTCCGACTCCGCCAATGGCTCTGCTCCCATAATGAGTGATGTGAAATGGCTTTACCTTTCCATCTGTATTGGCAGTATACATGCACATAGGAGACATGACGATTCTATTATGTAGTGTAACGTTTTTTATTGTAACTGGAGAAAATAATTTGGTTTCCAAAGCTATAACCCCTTTCTAATAACATAACAACCATTATTCTAACACTCTTTTGCAATAAAAATAAACTGATCAGCATATGAGCAGATCAGTTTACATTCATTACTTTTGCAAATAACGATTAATTAAAGCTAATATGGACCTTCGAGTTAGGATGCCAATAAAGGAACGATCGTCATCCAGAATACAAATGAATGGGTGATTAATAGACATTGCTAATGCTCTTGAGAAAGTAGAGTTTTTATTAATCCAAGGAATTTTTTCTTCCATCACATTTTCTACACGTTGCTCGTTCAGCCGCTCTAATTCAAATCGTTCAAGTCCTATTATAGAGTCTAAAATCAGAGCCTTGCTAATTTGCCCGTGCAGTTTATAACTTGAATCTAGAACTGGAATAGCAGAATAACCGGATTTAATAAGAACAAGAAGGGCATGCTCTAATGGGTTTCCTAATTGAACGTGAGCAACTTTGTCAGCAGGTATCATTAATTCTTTGATTTCATTATCCATGATATTACTATCTTTTAACTTTTGTAGCATGATCAGCATCACTTCTTCTCTATAAAAATTGTAAATACGAAGTAATTGTGCACTATTTAATACTATGAGGAACAGAAAATTTTGTCAAGATCATAGAAAACGCTTCCACAATTATTATATGATACCTGAGGGTTGACTGATGATAAATAAGTGTAAGTTTGAAAATAAGTAAAGCTGGTGAAACTAGATGAAAAGTTAAAAAGTGAGTTGAACGTAGGATGCATACGAAACAAACGGTTAAGTACATTTGTAAACAATACTCCTCAGGAAATTGTTATTACTATAAACAAGAAATTATTACTCACGATTCGTGGGAAAATATAAAGTCCTTAACTTGGTCTGCACCAAGGCCTATTACAAAAGAGACTTTTTTTAAAAGAAAAAAAGAAGGGTTTCGCACCGAGTTTATTGTGATGGAAAAGAAACCAGCCGAAGTAATTCACTTTTCAGACCTAGTCAAAAGACGCTAAGTTTTCACTGTACACTTTTTAATCGATATGGTATCGTAAGGCGGATATGATAATGTGAAAGAAGGTTAATTTAGATGAAGAAACTCGGCTTATCTCTAGTAGTATTTTCACTACTTTTTTTAGTTGGTTGTAATTTAACGATGATTCAAAATGAGCAAGAATACTCAATAGATGCAACAGAAGTACAAAGGTTTGTCATGGATTTAGATGAAGGTGAAATTGAAGTTTTCGGTGAAGACCGTACGGATATAAAAGTGATTGCTACTTTTGCTTCCAGAGGTGAAGAAGTAGATCTTACAGAACAATTTCAAGTTGATAATATGAGTGTTTCATTGGAACAAGTGGAAGATGAAGCACTATTAATAACGAACATTTATCGTGGGGATCAATCTCCAATCGAGGCGCGCATTCATATTAAAGCTTACGTTCCTCGTGATCTTGAGGTGATAATGGATCATGATGGTGGAAACTTAGGAATAAGCGAATTGTCTAATTCTTTAGTTATTAATCAAGGGGCTGGAAAGATCGAGATTGAGAATACGAGTGGAGATATAAAAATTACGGATGGTACCGGTGCCATTAGTCTTATGAATAACGATGGGGATATTTCAATAAACAACAATTCCGGTGCCGTTGAGATTGCAAATCATACCGGCGAAATTAAATTAATAAGTGGATCAGGTCAAATTAATTTGGAAGAAATAACAGGGAACCTTCAAGTCCGCAGTGGGTCAGGATCCATTTATATCGACCAAGTTAATGGTGACGTAAGTATATTAGAAAATCGCAGCGGGAAAGTAGAAATTACAAATATATCAGGAACGATTACTCAATAATCGTTTTCTCAGTAATAGTGTCAGTACCTTCATATGAAGGTGCTGACTTTTTTTGTGCTGTTAATGAGTTTTAAAGATGTGTTTTTTTGAAGATACATTTTCAAAAAAGTTGGTTGACACACTGTTAGATGATGGATATAATTCAATTAAACATATAAATCTTATAAAAATACAAGGAATTAAAACGAGGGAGGCGGAGCCGGTGGGGGCAAGAAACGACCAGGACCTAGAGCAAGTTTTTGAAAAAATAAAACTTCTCCTCAACGATTTAAAATACGGCTCAATTACGATTGTCGTTCAAGATGAAAAAGTCATCCAAATCGAAAAAAATGAAAAAGTTCGTTTAAAATAAGGACTAACGTTCGCTGACTAGAAAAACTAGAGGCGGCATTCAGTAACCGTTTTCGGTACTGAGTGTCGTCTCTTTTTATTTATCACACAACAGCAGAAAATTAACGGTTTTATGAAGAATAGATAAATTGAAAAAAGGGGAGAAGTGATGAATGGTTACTTTTCAAACCGTGTCTGAACAAGAGCTAAAGCATCTAAACGAAAGTGTCTTAAAGGAAAAAGACACAGTCGATGTTCTAAAGTGGGCGTACGAAACTTATGGCAATGATTTGGTGTACTCCTGTAGTTTCGGAGCTGAAGGTGTCGTGTTAGTTGATTTAATAAGTAAGGTAAGACCGAATGCGACGATCCTGTTTCTAGACACGAATCTTCATTTTAAAGAAACATATGATTTGATTGAAAAAGCGAAAAAGAAGTATCCCAACCTTAACATTCAAATCATTCAACCTGAACTGACTGTTGAACAACAAGCAGAAGAACATGGGGATAAGCTGTGGGAGAGAAATCCCGATCGTTGCTGTCAGTTGCGGAAGCTGGAACCTCTTGAAAAAGAGATATCCAAGTACGTAGCTTGGATATCGGGTTTACGAAGAGAACAGTCACCGACGAGACGTAATACACAATATGTAAATATGGACCGTCGTTTTCATTCCATAAAAATTTGTCCCCTCATCCACTGGAAGGAAGAAGAGATTTGGATGTATATCAAGCTCAACAAACTTCCATATAATGAGCTTCACGATAACAATTATCCTAGTATTGGTTGTTTTCATTGTACTTCACAAGTAGCTGAAGGAATGGACCCGAGAAGTGGACGGTGGGCAAACTCAGCCAAGACGGAATGTGGTCTACACCTTCCTGGTAACAGTGATAAATAAGTTAGATGAAATAAAATGATAGTAAACTATTTAAACGAAGGAGAGAATGACGAATGGCAACAATTGAGGCGCATGGTGGTAAACTAATGAATTTAATAAATGAGGCTTATGATTTTTCTCATATTAATAAAGAAATAGAATTGGACGATTTTGCTTTATCTGATTTGGAGTTAATTGCTAACGGGGCTTTTAGTCCGTTAACAGGCTTTATGAATCAAGCAGACTATCAATCTGTAGTAGATCAAATGAGATTAGCTGATGGAACGGTTTGGAGTATTCCTATTACTTTACCGGTAACAAAAGAAAAAAGTGAGCAACTTGTTATTGGTGAACAAGTGAAGCTTACGAAAGATGGTTCAGTTTACGGTGTCATCGAAGTAGCTGAGTTATTTGAGCCTAATAAAGACCATGAAGCTGAAAATGTATACAGAACTGGAGATAAAGCCCATCCAGGTGTAGCTAAATTATTTTCTCGACCAAACGTATATGTCGCAGGGTCGATTACACTTGTAAAACGGATTGAGCGTGAAAGGTTTAAAGAGTTTTATTTGGATCCGACGGAAACTAGAAAAACATTTGAGGAAAAGGGATGGGCAACGGTTGTTGGATTTCAAACGCGAAACCCGGTTCACCGAGCTCATGAATATATTCAAAAGTCGGCATTAGAAATTGTCGACGGTTTATTCTTAAATCCTCTTGTAGGGGAAACAAAGTCTGATGATATTCCGGCTGATGTTCGTATGGAAAGCTATCAAGTCTTATTAAAGAATTACTATCCAAAAAACCGAGTGTTTTTAGGGGTATTTCCTGCTGCGATGCGTTACGCAGGACCGAGAGAAGCCGTCTTCCATGCGATTGTCCGTAAAAATTATGGGTGCACCCACTTTATTGTAGGTCGTGACCATGCTGGAGTAGGAGATTATTATGGAACGTATGATGCACAATTAATCTTCAAGAATTTCCAACCAGAAGAACTTGAGATTACACCATTATTCTTTGAACATAGCTTCTATTGCAAAGCTTGCGGGAATATGGCGAGTACGAAAACATGCCCACACGGAAAAGAACATCATGTCATTTTATCAGGAACAAAGGTGCGTGAAATGCTAAGTAATGGTCAAACACCGCCGCCTGAATTTAGTCGTAAAGAGGTTGTAGAAGTATTAATACGGGGCATGAGTAAGGTTCATGCATAGGAGGTGGAGAAATGAGTAATCATATCGTTTGGCACCAATCAACAATTGGCAAAGAAGAGAGACAAGGGAAGAACAAACATAAAAGTGTTATATTATGGTTTACAGGGTTGTCTGGATCAGGTAAATCAACTTTAGCTAATGCAGTAGATCATTTACTTTTTGAACGTAACGTCAATAGTTATGTTTTAGACGGTGATAACATTCGTCATGGTTTGAATAAAGGTCTAGGCTTCAGTGATGAGGATCGAAAAGAAAATATACGTCGTATCGGTGAGGTATCAAAATTATTTGTTGACGCGGGAGTGATTACAAGTACGGCTTTTATTTCTCCGTTTCGAGAAGACCGAGATAATGTTAGAGGTTTAGTTGAATCTGGTGAATTTATTGAAGTTTACGTGAAGTGTTCGCTTGAAAAATGCGAGGAAAGAGATCCAAAAGGGTTGTATAAAAAAGCAAGAGCTGGTGAAATCCCTGATTTCACAGGAATTAGCTCGCCATATGAAGAGCCAATTTCACCGGAAATAACAATAGAAACAGATGTATTATCCATCGAAGAAGCAGCTAACCGCGTGGTCCAGTACTTAAAGGAAAATGGCATAATCCAATAAATAAATTAAAGGAGCGCCACAGATTATACATTAACTGTAGTGCTCCTTTTTGTGCTTTGATCTAATTAGTCGATTAACTGTTTTAATGCGTCTCCAACATTGATTTCACCGGATCCATAAAAAGGATCATGACCTCGTTCTCCTAAATCAATGGCAGTCGCTGTTATTAATTCATAAACTTCTTCATTCGATAGCTCAGGGTTGATCGAACGTATTAACCCGGCTAAACCGGCAACATGTGGGGCAGCCATGGAAGTTCCTGACATGATAACATAATTATTGTTTGGGAATAAACTTGGAATATGCTCGCCTGGTGCAGCAACATCAATGTGGTTCCCGTAGTTAGAGAAAAAGGCGCGTTCTCTTTGGTCGTCAGTTGCTGCTACTGTCAGTACTTCTGCATAGTCAGCGGGATACATTGGCTCATTGGTGTTATCATTGCCACTTGCTGCGATTAAGACAACGTCGTTTCGATGTGCGTATTTTATAGCATCGTGTAGAATGTATGAGTTATGATAATCACCCAAGCTCATATTAATTACTTGGGCACCGTTATCAACGGCCCAGCGTATTCCCCGTGCTACTTCAAACGACGATCCTTCGCCCTTCTCATTTAAAACTTTTACAGGTAGAATATTGTTTTGCCATGCAACCCCTGCGATCCCTGTAACGTTATTTGTAAGGGCTGCTGCGACACCTGCAACATGTGTACCGTGACCGTGTTCATCATTTGAATTAGAAGTGCCATCAAAGGCGTTAAATCCTTCAAGTACTTTTCCTTTTAGGTCCTGATGGTTAGGGTCAACTCCCGTATCAAGTACAGCAATCGTTGTTTCCTCGGCACCATCAGTAACTTCCCAACCTTCTTCAGCTTGTATTTGGCTCAAATTCCATTGATAAGGTTGGAAGAATTCATCGTTCGGAACAACGGTTCGCGTAGCTTGTTTAGTAAATACAAAGTTTGGTTCGACAAATTCCACATCAGGATGGTCAGCTAATTTTTGCAGTAGTTCATTCGTTGATTTTGCAGCAGATTCTACAACATAATAAGGGTCACTATTTTTGACTAATGATAAGTCAGCCTGCTCCTCAATCCAAGCTTCACTATCTTGGTTATTAACAAGCTTAATTACAGCTTGTCCTTCCACATAATGTTGCTCCTCATCGTCTTCAAGGTCAGAGTGTACGACAATTTGCCACCCAAGCTCGGGTACAGTTTGGGCCGATACACCTTTAGGCAAATCTTTCGTTGTTTTCCATTGAACTTCAGGGTCATCCCCTGAAACGAAGAAGTTTCCATTTGAATCAGCAACAGACGCTAAATCTTTAATATAATTTTTTACAAACGTTAAATTGATTTCACCTGCAACGGTCTTTTCATCATCCATTTCTTTACTAATCATAAAGAAGTGTTCATTTTCTTCTTGATATGGGTCCGAAAAAGTTAACTCACCGTGCTGGTGATGGAGTTGTTTCAATTTTTCTTCATTTATTTCACCAACTGCTTCTGTTAATTTTCCATCTTCAACGATTGCGAAAGAATGAAAATGAGGATGCTCGTGTACTTCCTGATGAAATTTTTGTTTTAATTCTTTATCACTTAAATCTTGCTTTGCCCAGCGATCAAGTTGAAGAGACAACTGTGAAAGAAACATCGATGTTGTCATTGAAAGATCTTCTGCTAACACTTGATCCATCCCCTTTTGTTCCATTCTTTCTTCCTTTTGATTCGGAGGCGGGGTACGTTGCATTTCCATTTGATCACCGTTAGTGAGGATGAGAGCTATAAAGCCTAGAAATATAAATCCACCGACAAATAATGCAATTTGATACATCTTTTTCATTTCTTTTCACCACCTGAATTAAAAAAATAAGCCATTAATACTTCATCATCGTACGTCCCTTTTAAGCATACTTGTTCTTTTTGAACCCCTTCGACAACGAAACCGGCTTTTTCATAAAGGTCAACTGCGATTTGGTTGGAAGAGAATACAGTGAGACATAATTTATGCAATTGCTCTTTTTGACACCAGTTTAGGGTGTAAGCCATTAATTTTTTTCCGATTCCTTTTCCTTGAGCATCTGTAGTTAACCATGTACGAAACAGTCCGGTATGTTTTTTCATTTCAAGAGAACTGCGTATGACTCGAGCTAATCCACTTATTTTTCCATTAATATCAACAACAACATACATGTTGCCGTTCTCCTGCATTTCATGAATGAATTGTTTTTCTTCTTTATCTGTTCGTACGGATTCTTTTTGTAGAAAAGTGCCTTCTGATACAATTTCTGAAACAGCATGAACAATACCTTTGCTATCTTTCGTTGTAGCAGGACGAATCGTTACTTGAGTTCCATCTTTAGCAGTAAATGTCTCAATCGTTTGTAGCTTTTCTTTAAGTAACAAGATAAACCTCCTTTCACGTAGTTATTCTGACTGCCAGAACTTCTCAGGGTTTTCTTCTACTTTCGTTTGCAATAAGTGTGATGCTGGTACGATCTCTATCCCTTTTTCTTTAAAATGAGGTAGAGCCGATTTTACGCCCTTCACAGTTTCTGTTCCCTTTATTCCGACATGTCCTATTCCTATAGCTTTTCCGTGTTTGGTTGCAACTTTAGCTAATTTAATCATTTGTTTGTGTACATGACTGCTTGATGAATGTGTATCATCAAGGAAAGTATCCCTGATCGACCAAGGGATATTCATCTCTTCTGCTAATTTAGGTATGACCGATTTCCCGCTCGTTCCACTATCAATGACGTACAAGTCATATTCTTTGACCACTTCTAGAATAACTCGCATAATTTCTTCGTCTTCTACAATTTTGGAGCCCATATGATTGTTCACCCCAGCAATGTGAGGAATGCTTTCGATTGCTGCCTTTACTCTTTTTCTTATTTCTTCATGACTTAAATCACTTGTAATCGGATTAGGTCCAAGCCACGATTTCTTTCCTTTTTTAGGTTCAAGAGGCAGATGGAGCATAACTTCTAAGCCTAGTTCATGTGCCTTTAATGCTTGTTCTTCACTGTTTTTTAAAAAGGGCATAACAGCGACGGTAATTGGGATTTTAGAGTCAAAAAATTCATTCACACCTTTCACATCTCCACCAAAATCATCGATGATTATAGCAGCTTGTAAACCTTGTTGTTGTGTAGAATGTTCTTTGGCGACCAGTGTTGTTTGAAATATCGTAAGAAAAATAACGAATGCCAAGAAAATTAAGGACTTTTTCATTTATGTAGCCAGCTCCTTTTGTAAACTTTTGTGGATCCAAATCGCTGCTTGTGCTCCATCACCCATGGCAACACTCAGTAATTGAGAGTGATTGACTAGGTCACCAACTGCCCAAACGTTTGGTACATTTGTTTCTTTTGTACGGTGATTTACATTGACATGCATATTTTCAAGTCGTTCAATTCCAATCTCTTTTGCAATATTTGAATTAACTTTGGTTCCTTTCATTGCAAGAAAAGCATGATTAGCTTCTATTTTGTATCCATTAGATAATGTAACGCCAGACAGGTATCCTTCCTCTTTATAGTGCAGCTCGCTCACTTCTTCCTGATATAAAGGAATATGCTTACTTTTTAATTTGGCCTTTAATTCTTTATCGATTTCATCAAGATCGTGGTTAACGTAGATAATGTCCTTTGTCCAGTATGTAAGTAGTAAAGAGAGTTGTGCTCCTTTATTTCCAGAACCAATGACGATTGTTTTCTTATTGGATATCTCATACCCATCACAATCAGGACAAATATAAATTGATCTACCTAAACATGGATATATTCCGTCCAACTCTGGTATTCGTTCAGTCATTCCCGTTGCTAATAATAGCTTTTTTCCTTGAAGAGAGTTACCATTTTTCAAGTGAACAGAAAAGGTGCCGTCCTCATTTTTAGTGATAGAAGATGCTGTATCTTCTATCATCTTTACATCATAAGATAAGGCTTGTTTTTTTCCTGCTTCTCGAAAGAAATCGCCATTTACCCCATCAGGCCAACCGAGAATATTATGATACTCTTTACATAAGGTTGAACGGCCGCTACCGTTATCAACAATTGCGATATCGTGCTTATAACGACCGAGTTGGATTGCTGCTTGGAGTCCTCCAATACCGCCACCGATGATGATGCAGTCGTACGACATGACAGTCAGTCCTTTCATAACGCAAATTAAAGACTTTTCGAGTACATAGTATTAATAGTTTTCCTTAAACTGAATTTCTTATGAAAGCAAAAAAATAAGCAGTTAAACATTAAGTGTTTAACTGCTTATTTTCTCATATTGAAAGCGGCATTTAGTTGGCCACGTAGCATTTTTTCACGAACTTCTTTCTTCTTAAGTTGTTTTTGCTCCATTTTGCGAATTTCAAAAGTTTGCATTCCATCTTCCATTTTATTGGCAATATCAACAAGTCGTTCAACATCTAGAAAAGAATATTTTCGTGTACCACCTTTAGATCGTTCAGGGAAGATTAGTTTGCGCTCCTCATAATAACGTATTTTTCGTTCGGATAGCCCTGTTAGCTCACTGACTATGCCGATCGTAATCACTTTTTTATCTTTATACGACATGCGCCGACTCCTCTCCTTAGTAAAACTTTTCTGTCTATTTCTTAATGATTACTATACCATAAAGAAAATGTGCAAAAGGGTTCAATGTAAGATAATCTAACATGTATTCTTAAAACAAATTCTTAAGTAAAAAAGGTTAAAAAATTTGTAAAAAACTTTTCCTTCTTTTCACACCATTGTCTTAAAAAAGCATGTAAAATAGTACTAAAGATGAAAAAGAGATTATTAATGTGATACTCACAATGAAAGTAGGATACATAATGGTGACAAATGACCCTGAAACAATCATGAAAATCGCAAGAAACCAGTTATGGGAAAATTGTGACCTCCTGAGATCGATTGTACAATCTTCACCATTAGCAATAGCCGTTTTAGATTTAGAAGGAAAGGTTAAATTGTTAAATTACGGTGCTGAAACGATGTTTGGGTGGCAAGAAGAAGAGGTAATCGGTAAAAATTACCCTATCTTTTTAACTGAAGGAAGTAATAGTCCCCTTTTTGATCAGATGAAAAAAGAAGAGTTCATAATAAAGCAAGGTAGTGTTCTGAAAAAACGTTCGGGACTTTATCTTGATGTTTCAATATCCTCTGTGCATTTATATGAAAAAGATCAGTTTTTAGGAATTTTATTTATCTCTGAGGATCAGACGAAGCAGAAAAAGGCTGAAGCAGAGTTGAAACAATCAATAAAAGAAATAAAGGATATTAAATTTGCTTTAGATCAATCAGCGATTGTAGCGATTACAGATCCATTGGGCAAAATTCAATATGTTAACGATAAATTTTGTGAAATCTCGAAGTACAATCGAAACGAACTGTTAGGACAAGATCATCGGATTGTAAATTCAGATTATCATCCAAGGTCCTTCTTTAAGCAAATGTGGAAAACCATTAGAAGTGGTCAAGTTTGGCAAGGTGAAGTAAAGAATAAGGCGAAAGATAATAACTACTACTGGGTGCATACGACGATTGTCCCGTTCTTAGATGAAAGTGGAAAACCTTATCAATATGTTTCGATTCGAACTGATATTAGTAAACGCAAATTAGTTGAAGAAAAAGTAAAGAAGTTAGCCTATTACGATGAACTGACGAAGTTACCGAATCGAACGTATTTTAAAAAAAAGTTAGAGCAAGTGCTGCTCGAGCAATCTAATGAAAAAATCGCTGTTATTAGTATAGATTTAGATCGATTTAAAATCATTAATGACACATTAGGTCATCGGTATGGTGATTTATTATTAAAATCAGTAGCAGAACGTTTGAGAGGGAATCTTCGAAAGGATGACTTTATTGCCCGGCATGGTGGCGATGAATTTTTAATTTATCTAAGAAATGTAACGTACGAAGAAATTAAGCAAATTGTTAGAAATTGCATGAATTCATTACAACTCCCTATTCGTTTAGACCAGACAGACCATTTTTCATCCATTAGTATGGGGATTAGTGTTTATCCACAAGACGGCAGTACGTTTGAGGAATTGTATCAAAAGGCTGATATTGCTTTAAATCGGGTGAAAAAACAGGGGAAGAACTCTTTTCAGTTTTTTGAGTCGACGATGGACCACTCATTGTCTCGAGAATTACAAATTGAAAAAAATTTAAGAACCGCATTAGATCATAATGAGTTTACTTTGCACTATCAACCTAAGCAAGATATTTTAACAAAACACATCGTTGGAATGGAAGCATTGATCCGCTGGAATAATAAAGAGTTAGGAAACGTGTCTCCAGCTGAGTTCATTCCAATAGCTGAAGAAACAGGGATGATTAATGATATTGGCGAGTGGGTGTTAAGAACATCTTGTCAACAAAATAAGCTGTGGCAATCTAAAAATCTTCATCCAGTTACAGTTTCTGTAAATTTATCAGCTCGTCAATTTCTAGACCCTCATATTGTAGAAACAGTCACATCTATTTTGGAAGAGACTCAACTAAATCCCAAGTATTTAGAACTTGAGATTACAGAAAACGTAGCCGTTCATGAAAAAGATTATGTCAACAAAAAACTTAATGCAATGCGCCAATTGGGAATTAAAATTTCTATCGATGATTTTGGTATTGGCTATTCATCGCTCAGCTATTTAAAGGATTATCCAATTGATACGTTAAAAATTGATAAATCTTTTGTAGATGAAATATTGAAAAATGGAGACTCATCGATTGTTCGTGCCATTATAGCGATGGCACACAGCCTTCATATGTCAGTCATTGCTGAAGGTGTGGAAGTCCAGGAACAGTTACAGTTTCTAAAGGATCATAAATGTGATCAAATCCAAGGGTATTTTATAAGTAAACCAATATGTGCGACAGAGTTTGAACGCTTATTCCTAAAAGCCTGAAACTGAAGTGCCTGTTTACCTTGAATGTTAGAATGTACAAGACCAAACGTATTTGCTCTTGTACAGTACTATTCAAGATAGCGGGCACTTTTTATTTATGAGATAGGTTTGTGATAACTAAAGTAAAGAAGTCAATGTTAACTCTGTTACACATGCGCTTGTTTGACAGCATCAGCTAAGCGTTTTTTTAGTTGCAAGTATGGTTAATTTTTAATATAATTTATAAAACATATAAATAAACTCGGGTATAAAAGAAGGACGAGTACAAATTCGTATGAAGTGTATATGAATGAACTTAAAGTACATAAATAAAATAATTAGAACTCGAACGATAAAGGGGAAGCTAAAATGAAAAAAGGTATAATTTATTTAGTAGGTGCAGGACCAGGGGATGCGGGGCTACTTACAATTAAAGCGAAAAAAGTAATTGAACAAGCAGATGTTATTGTTTATGACCGGTTAGTGAACCCTACGCTTTTGTTACTGGCCAAGCCAAATGCTGAATTGATTTATGCAGGAAAGCTTCCAAAGCGTCACATTATGAGACAAGAAAAAATCAATGAAACTCTTGTTGAACATGGGTTAGCTGGAAAGGTTGTTGTTCGTTTAAAAGGTGGTGACCCAAGTGTATTTGGACGGGTGGGGGAAGAAGCGGATAGCTTAGCTCAAGCAGACATTGCTTTTGAAATAATCCCAGGAATAACCTCAAGTATTGCGGCCGCAAGCTACGCTGGAATTCCAGTGACTCATCGTGAGTATGGAGGAACATTTGCCGTTGTAACAGGACATGATAAATCAACTTCAGGCGAACCGTTAATTGATTGGAGTTCTCTTGCAAAAGGGATCGATACGATCGCTTTTTATATGGGAGTTAGTAATATCTTTCATATTGCGACGCAATTAATGAAGCATGGACGCCCTGCCGATACGCCTGTCATTTTAATTCAATGGGGGACGTACGGAAGACAAAAAACGTTAGTAGGGACATTAGAAACAATCGGCGATAAGGTCGAAAAAACAAAGTTTCAAAATCCAGCGATAACATTAGTTGGTGACATTGTAGCGTTACGAAAGAAGATTAAATGGTTCGAGACGAAACCTCTAATCGGGAAACAAATACTAGTAGCACGGACAAGCGCTGAAAAAAGCATACTAGAAGAGAAACTAAGTGAGTTAGGTGCAGATGTCTACAATTATCCTTCGTTTGAAGAGACATCATTTTTATTATCCAGTCAAAATAATGAAATAACTAAAAAGATAAATAAATATGATAAAATCACTTTTACATCACCAGACAGTATTCGTTATTTCTTTGAATGGTTACATATACAACGAATTGATATACGGTCAATCCAAGCGAAGTTTCAAGTTCTTTCTGATAAGTCACTTCAACAGCTTCGAAAATATGGTTGTATGGCTGAAAAAGTTCAAGATATAGTAGACTTGGTTAATCATTTAATTGTCGGTGAAGAAAAAGCAGTAGAAGTATTTACAAATACAGACAAAATGGTTACCCATGAAAATCAAATTACGAACGCCTCGCAAATTGTGTTGCAACGTTTGATGGATGATCAGTTGTTATCGACAATTATCATTCCAAGTGCAAAATCAGTACTAGAATTACAAAATGGGGCAGAACAGATTTCTCCACAACTTTTTACGGAATTATTAAAATTAGAAATAATCTGCTATGGAGAAAAGTCTGCTCAAGCAGCATCAAAAGCTGGATTTAAAGTTAACCATATTTTAAATGAACCATCTCATTCTGCTTTGGTCGATTACCTGCTGAAGCAATCTCAGGTTGAAAGTGTGTAAGGAAGAGGGTGTAAAAGATGGATGGAGTATTATATATTGGGCATGGCTCAAGAATTAATGCAGGAAATAAACAATTTCTGGTGTTTATCAATAAGGTCATGGAGATGCTGCCATTATTAATCAAAGAGGTTGCTTTTATTGAATTAACAAAACCGACAATCCAAGACGGGATTAAAAGTTGTATTGAACAAGGAGCGACAAGAATATTTATTCAACCCGTTTTATTACTAGAAGCGGGACATGCTAAAAAAGATATTCCTGAGGAAATTGGAAAAGCAAAAGAGCTTTACCCTGAGGTTCAATTTATATATGGTTCTCCTATTGGAGTCGATGATCGTATGATCGACATCGTATTCGACCGTTTACAAGAAAAAGGTTTTCAAAAAGAGACAAATGATAAGATTAAGGCTTCTGTTTTACTTGTCGGAAGGGGCAGTAGTGATATGGAGGCTAAGGCCGATTTTGAAGAAATTGCAAGACGATTAAAAGAAAAGCTCCAACTAAATCAAGTAACTCCTAGTTATTTAGCAGCCTCTGAACCGATATTTGAAGACGGCCTAAAACAAATCATAGAGGGAGATAATGAGATTATCTATGTCATGCCATATCTATTATTTACCGGCGTACTCATGAAAAGAATGGGGCGAGCGATTATCGATTTAGAAACAACTGATCATAAACAAGTACATTTATGCAATTTTCTAGGGTATCACGAGCAAATTAGAAACTTAATTTATTCAAAAACAATAGAGTTAATGAAAGGCAGTCATCATGAGCTTCATGCCAATTAGTTTGAACCTCAAGGATAAGCCGGTCGTTATTATTGGCGGTGGAAACATCGCCGAACGAAAAGTTATAAAAATAGTAAGTCATGGGGCTAAATTAACAGTCGTTTCACCTCAATTAAGCGAGAAACTAGCGGAGTTAGTTGAAAATCAGTCGGTACAATGGATTCAATCTGTATATAAGAAAGTGTATTTAGATCAAGCATTTCTAATTATAGCAGCTACAAACGACCCTGAGGTAAATTTATCCGTTTATCAAGATCGAAAGCCGAATCAGTTAATAACCATCGTTGATCAACCTGAATTAAGTGACTTTCATATGGTGTCAACGTTACAACGAGGAAAGCTTACGATTTCTGTTTCAACTGAAGGGGCAAGTCCTATGTTAGCTAAGAAAATTGTCAACCAACTCAGTGAAGAATATGGACAAGAATATGAAGACTATGTTGAATTTTTAAGGGAGTCGCGAAGACAGATTATAGAAAATATTAGAGATAAAAAGGTTTGTCGTCAGTTTCTTACTGAGTTGATCGCCGATGATGTCATCTATCATTCGGAGCGGGAAATATGGTTTAAAAATCGTATGCAACAATACATAGATATGCAACATGAGCAGTGATAATGGCTGCTCTTTTTTTATTT
This sequence comes from Alkalihalobacterium chitinilyticum, assembly GCF_029028005.1. Lineage (GTDB taxonomy): Bacteria > Bacillota > Bacilli > Bacillales > Bacillaceae_F > Alkalihalobacterium > Alkalihalobacterium chitinilyticum. The sequence goes on along the minus strand of NZ_JAOTPO010000001.1, from coordinate 405,532 downwards.
TTAACAACTTTGAACATCGAAAATCACAGTAATAATTGCTTGATCTGCTCTTTAATAAAATGGCAAATAATTCTTGTCAACCTCATCATTTAATGTTAACTTATATTAAAAGATAGTTGACGAAAGGTTGGGAGAAGATGACGACAACAACATCAACAAAAAGTATATGGGAACAGTATGCAGATAAAGCTTTAAATGGTGAATTATTAACCATTGAAGAGGGAGTGAGTATTCTTCAAGCAGATGATGATGAAGTTTTACCAATTATGCAAGCCGCTTTTCGTGTAAGAAAACACTATTACGGAAAAAAAGTAAAACTGAATATGATTTTTAATGCTAAAAGTGGGTTATGTCCCGAAGACTGCGGGTATTGCTCACAATCGATCGTTTCATCAGCGCCCGTTGAAAAGTATTCGTTATTAGATAAGGAGACTCTAATCGCAGGTGCCAAAGAAGCTATGAATAGAAAAGCTGGTACATATTGTATTGTTGCGAGCGGGCGAGGTCCTACTGAAAAAGAAGTTGATCAAGTTATTGATGCGGTTAGTGAAATTACGGCGACAATGCCACTTAAAATCTGTGCATGCCTGGGAATTTTAAGCGATGAAAAAGCTAAAAAGTTAAAAGAAGCAGGAGTTCATCGTTATAACCATAACCTTAATACACATAAGGACAATCATGCGAACATTACTTCTACTCACTCCTATGATGACCGTGTAAATACGGTTGAAGAAGTGAAGGCAGCAGGTATGTCTCCTTGTTCTGGCTGTATTATTGGGATGGGTGAGACCGATGAGCAAATTGTTGAGATTGCGTATTCGTTACGAGAAATTGATGCTGACTCCATCCCAGTGAACTTTTTACATGCCATTCCAGGAACTCCATTAGAAAACTACAAACGGACGAAACCGATGAAATCACTAAAAGTACTAGCTTTGATGCGTTTCATAAACCCTCCAAAAGAAATTCGTGTTTCAGGAGGAAGAGAAGTAAACCTCCGTACATTACAACCCTTAGCGTTATTTGCTGCAAATTCCATATTTGTAGGAGACTATTTAACTACGAAAGGCCAAGCAGTTACAGAAGACCATAACATTATTGAAGATTTAGGCTTTGAAATAGAAGAATGTGCACTATAATCAATCGACAATTTTAGATAATTTTTAAAAAAGATTGACAAACCTTTATCTTTTCCATTAATCTTTTAATACAATCACATATGTTGGGAAAGGGTAAAGATTTTAACATTGTTCATTTACCGGAATTTATAAATAATTTCAAGTAGAACTCTATTAAAATCTTTAAAAGGGAAGTTCGGTGAAAGTCCGACGCGGTCCCGCCACTGTAATTTGGTTGTAGTCTATTAAACCACTGTTCTTTGAATGGGAAGGAATAGATTGCAATAACCATGAGCCAGGAGACCTGCCTTTTCTAACAACACTGTCTGACCTACGGGAGATAGGGAGGTGTTAGAGAGCAGATTTTCTGTGTCTAGTTATTCATGCGAATTAATTTATTTGCGAGGAAGTTACAAGCATCTCTAACCATTACTCTATGGTTAGGGGTGCTTTTTTATTTGGTGTATTGGCCTAAATGTACTTTTAGAAATTAAATAACCATTAAAGGAGATGAAGTAGATGCAGCGAGGTAAGCTACTAATTATCGGATTTGGACCTGGTAGTGAACAGCATATGACCTTTAGAGCGAAAGAAGCCATTTTAGAAGCCGATTCCATCATCGGGTATAGTACATACGTTGATTTAATTCGTCCGTTAATTACCACTCAAGATATTGTACGCACAGGTATGACAGAAGAAGTGAGTCGAGCACAAGAAGCTGTTCGCCAAGCGGAAACAGGAAAAAAAGTAGCCGTTATTTCTAGTGGAGACTCAGGTGTTTATGGTATGGCTGGCCTTGTGTATGAAGTTCTCATCCAAAAAGGCTGGAAGGAAGAAGCGGGTGTTGAGGTAGAAATTATACCTGGCATTTCGGCTATCAATTCCTGTGGATCGCTATTAGGAGCACCAATCATGCATGATGCATGTACGATTAGTTTAAGCGACCATTTAACACCGTGGGACTTAATAAAAAAGCGAGTGGATGCTGCTGCTGAAGCTGATTTCGTAATCGCGTTATACAATCCACGAAGCGGGAAAAGAACAAGACAAATTGTCGAGACACAAAAGATTTTATTAAAGTATCGTTCACCAGACACACCAGTTGGATTGGTGAAAAGTGCTTATCGAGAAAGAGAACAAATTGTTATTACTGATTTAGAGCATATGTTAGACCATGAAATAGGAATGTTAACCACGGTCATTATCGGAAATAATTCTACGTTCATCTATGACGGAAAAATGATTACGCCGAGAGGGTATCAACGAAAATATACATTGAATGAGACTGAACAACAACTTAAACCACATGAACGGTTAAAAAAAGAAGCAGAACCGTGGGCACTTCATGGGGGGATAGAAGATGAAAGACAAATAGCTGACAGACCGCTCAGTCCGCAGGTGCTGGCAGAAGAGGCACTTTCAAAACTGGTTATTAAAACAAAACGACTAGAAAACAGCCGACAAAAAGGAATCGAGTTTCAACAGGAAGATATTTTTGAGTTTGCAGTTTCACCTGGGATTGCGAATAAAAAAATAACACCGCAACAATTGGCAGCATTGGTAGAAACGGTAGGAGAGGGAGCAACACTTGAGTATACACCAGATCACCTAATTAAAGTATCCGTTAAGACATCCAATCCAAGTGAAATGACGGAAAACTTAGGAAATGCAGGCTTTTTACTTCTTCCAACAGGTGATGTGGTCAACATAAAAGCATGTGATTTTTGTGATGGTGAAAAAGCCGACTCGATTCCACAAGTAGAACTACTTCAACAACTAATCGGCGGAATTTCAGTACCGAAGCAAATGAATATTGGATTTAACGGCTGTGGAATGGCCTGCTATAGTGCACCAACAAATGATATAGGGATCATTTATCGTAAGAAAGGATTTGATTTATTTTTAGGAGCTAAAACGACAGGGAGAAATGCTCATGTCGGACAGCTTGTTGCTGAAGGGTTGGAAGGAGGAAAGCTTGTTGACCTCGTTGTTAGGATCATAGAAGATTACAAAGATCGAGGATTACCGAATGAGCGATTCCATAAGTTTTTTAAACGAGTACAAGTTGTAGAAGGATTTTATTACAAGGAAGTTCCCGAGCAAGTGGTAGTAGATATGGCTTGTGGGGATTAATAGACGGTGCTAAATATAAAGGAGGAAGTGCAATGAATGCAATTTTATTTATCGGTCACGGTACAAAAAAGCGGGAAGGTAATGAACAACTTCTTCAATTTGTTGAGTCAATGAAAGGTGATATACCGTATCCAATCGTTGAAACTTGCTTTTTAGAGTTTTCCACTCCAACGATACGTGAAGGGATAAAACGATGTGTGGATCAAGGAGCAACGAAAGTTGGCCTCGTTCCAATGATGTTTTTTTCAGCGGGGCATGCGAAAATACATATTCCGGTTGAAATTGATGAAGCAAAAGCTATGTATCCTCATGTGGAATTTAATTATGGTAGACCAATCGGTGTTCATGATAAAGTGTTTGATATTTTACAATCGCGTCTACTTGATGTTGGCTTTTCTAACGACAAAGGAAAAGAAGAGGTCGGTATTTTATTAGTCGGTCGCGGCAGCAGTGATGCAGATGCGAATAGTGAGCTTTACAAGATAGGTAGATTGCTTTCTGAAAAATTAGAGATGGTTAATGTTGAACTGTCATTTATTGGTGTAACTTCACCTACAGTTGAAGAAGGTGTTGCCAGGTCCATAAAGCTTGGAGTGAAGAAAATTTATATTATCCCTTATTTTTTCTTCACAGGAATATTGATGGATCGAATGGTTGAAAAGCTTCAAAGCTTTCAGGTTGAGTATCCAGAGTTACAGTTTTCGATGACTGAATTTTTTGGTTTCCATCCTATTCTGAAAACGATCTTTGTTGAAAGGGCACAAGAAGCACTGCAAGGAGAAGCAAAGCTGAATTGTGATGTTTGTTCATACCGACTTCATGCAATGGAACATATGGATATACATCATCACCACGACCATGACCACCATGATCATCATCATGGGCATACTCATGACCACAACCATCAGCAAGAAATTCAAAGGTAGGATAAAAGATGATTTATGTAATAGCTGGGACAAGTGATGCAAGGGAATTGGCGATAACACTAAGAGACGCAGGTCATGACATTATGGCTTCGGTCGTAACAGATAATGCGGCTATTTCTCTTCGTGAAGCGAATATTGAAACCGTCGTTGGAAGGTTAACCGCTGAAGAAATGACGGTGTTCATAGAACAAAGAGGAATAGAAATGATCGTCGACGCTTCTCATCCATTTGCGGAAGAAGCATCAAAAAATGCAGTTAAAGCGAGCCGTATCTCACGTGTACCTTATATACGTTATGAGCGGGAAGAGTATCAAGGTCAGACTGGACAGATTACGCATGTTTCTTCATATAAAGAAGCAGCACTGCTTGCCAAAGAGAAAAAGGGCACAGTTATGCTTACAACCGGAAGTAAAACACTGCAAATTTTTACAGAACACCTATTGAATGTAAATGGGGTCCGATTAATTGCAAGGATGCTGCCACGTAAAGATAATATGGAAAAATGCGAGGTATTAGGTGTTGAACAAAAAAATATTGTAGCGATTCAAGGTCCTTTTTCAAAAGAATTAAACATCGCATTGTTTAAACAATATAGTGTAACGCTCATGATTACAAAAGAAAGTGGAAAGGTCGGGTCAGTGGACGAAAAAGTTGAAGCTGCTAAAGAACTAAACATACCGATTGTAATGATTTCAAGACCCAAAATAGACTACGGCATCGTATGCAGATCTTACGAAGATGTTTTAGAAACAATAAATCAAAAAGTTGAGGTGTAATAAAATGGATTTCCAAACAGAATTTAAGCCGCTAACCGTACAACCACAAGAAATTGAAGAGTTAAGTTTTCAAATGATCACTGACGAGTTGGGTGTTCACCATTTTACAGAAGAACAATATCCAGTTGTTCAGCGCATTATACATGCGTCTGCTGATTTTGAGTTAGGGCGTAGTGTTGTTTTTCATAGAGACGCAGTACAAGCAGGGATTCAAGCGATTCAGTCGGGAAAAAAAGTGGTCGCTGATGTACAAATGGTTCAAGTCGGGATTAGTAAACCTAGAATTGAAAAGTTCGGTGGGAGTGTTCATGTGTATATCTCTGATCCGGATGTTATGGAAGAAGCAAAACGTCTGAATACAACGCGGGCGATTATTTCTATACGAAAAGCCATAAAAGAAGCTGAAGGTGGAATTTTTGCGATTGGTAATGCACCTACTGCATTACTAGAATTAATTCGTTTAGTAAAGAACGGTGAGGCCAGACCAGGACTTGTTATAGGGATGCCAGTTGGCTTTGTATCAGCTGCTGAATCAAAAGAAGAACTTGCTAAATTAGATATCCCATTTATTACAAACATGGGACGTAAAGGAGGAAGCCCAGTTACTGTTGCTGCATTAAATGCATTATCACTTATGGCTGAAAAGCAGGGGTAGAACATGAAGAAGAAAGTTGAAAAAGACCCGAAGGATATGCGGCATGGATATACAACTGGTGCTAATGCGACGGCAGCAACAAAAGCCGCCTTACTTTCACTCCTCTTGCAAAAAGAAGTGAGACAAGTGTCCATTCGTTTACCTGTTGGTGAAGTGGTAACTTTCAACATGGAAAATGTAAGATTTAATGAATGTGAAGCTAGCGCAACGATCATTAAGGACGGTGGGGATGATCCTGACGCAACTCATGGAGCACAAATGATTGCAACCGTTCAATTAAGTCTGGATGAAGGAATCCATCTAGACGGTGGTATTGGTGTCGGAAGGGTAACAAAGCCTGGTTTACCAGTAGCAGTCGGTGAAGCTGCCATCAATCCTGTACCACGAAAAATGATCATTGAGGCTGCTATAGACGTCTTAGAGAAATTTTCGCTCGTAAAGGGTGTAAGTATTATCATTTCCGTTCCGGATGGAGAAGAAATTGCGAAGAAAACATTAAACGGCAGGTTAGGCATTATTGGAGGAATTTCAATATTAGGTACAAGAGGGACAGTTGTCCCCTTTTCCACTTCAGCCTTTAAAGCGAGTATTGCTCAAGCTATTCAAGTTGCTGTTACTAACGGATGCGATCACTTATTTTTAACAACAGGTGGCAGAAGTGAGAAGTTTGCCATTGAAACTCATCCTGAAGCTAAAGAAGAAGCTTTTATTGAAATGGGTGATTTTGTCGGGTTTGCTTTAAAACAATGTAAAGCGAAAAAGGTAAAGAAAATAACGCTTGTAGGAATGATGGGGAAATTTTCAAAAGTAGCTCAAGGAATCATGATGGTGCACTCTAAAAGTGCACCGGTTGACTTCAATTTTCTGGCTGAAGTAGCAAAAGAAGCGGGAGTACCAACCGAATTACAAGAAGAAATTCGTGGGGCTAATACAGCATCCCAAGTGGGTACGCTCATGTTGGAGTATGAATATCATGCCTTTTTCTCAAAACTATGTCTATCAATAGGAAATATGAGCCTTAAAGAAATTAGGGGCGGTCTGGATATAGAAGTCTATATTATATCAATGAATAAAGAAGTATTAGGAAGAGAGGTTGTAGTATGGGACAACCCATTAAAGTGATAGGGATAACAGATGGAGGAAAAGCTAGTTTATTACCCATGTACGAAAAGTGGATTAATGAAAGTGAATGTTTAATAGGGGGAGAACGTCATCTGAGCTTTTTTCCAGACTTCAAGGGAGAGCGTATTCCATTAAAAGGTAACCTAAAGGATATCGTAGAGCGGCTTCAGACTTCAACGAAAAGTTGTGTTCTGTTAGCTTCTGGAGATCCTTTATTTTACGGGATTGGTAGTTATCTATCAAAAAAAATCCCCGTTGAAATCTATCCAAATGTCAGCTCAATTCAGGAAGCTTTTGCTAAAGTGCAAGAAAGTTGGCATGACTGTACGTTTATTAGTGTTCACGGCAGGACAATGAAAGGATTAGCTCAAAAGGTTGATAGCAAGGAAAAGGTGTGTCTGTTAACAGATGAAACGAACACACCAGCCGAAATTGCTAAGTATCTTCTTTCATACGGGATGAGAGAGTATGATGCCTATGTAGCAGAAGCATTAGGCGGAGAAAATGAAAAAGTTGTTTGGCTTTCTTTAGAAGAAATGTCTGATTATGAAGGGCACCCTCTCAATATCGTTATTTTAAAACGCAATAGAAAAGGACCAACCTGGTCAATTGGAATACCTGACGACCAATTTAAACAAAGAAAGCCTGATAAAGGGTTGATTACGAAAAAAGAAGTTCGGGTTCTTAGTTTAGCAGAATTAAGCATTCAAGAGGACTCAACGGTGTGGGATATTGGCACATGTACAGGCTCTATGGCAATTGAAAGTGCAAGAATTGCTAGACAAGGTAAAGTATTTGCGATTGAAAAAAATCAAGCAGACTATGAAAACTGTTTAGAAAATACGAAGAAGTTTCGAACCGATATTACAGTGAAATGTAGTAAAGCGCCAGATGGTTTAGAGGAGTTTCCTGATCCAGATGCCATATTTATTGGCGGAACAGGTGGAGAAATGAAAGAACTATTAAGGATCTGTGATGAACGTTTAAAACAAGGAGGACGAATAGTTCTCAATGCAGCGACAATTGAGACTCTATATCTAGCAAATGAAATTTTCCATTCTCTAGGGTTTGAGACGTCGATTAACCTTATCCAAATTTCAAGAAGTAAGCCTATTTTACATATGACCCGTTTTGAAGGTTTAAATCCAATCTACATTATTACAGCCACAAAGAAGGAGGAGCAATAAATGACAATTGGAACAGTTTATGGTGTTGGAGTAGGCCCGGGAGATCCAGAGTTAATTACAATTAAGGCTTATAGAATGCTTAAAGAAGCAGATATCATTGCTTACCCTAAGAAGAGAAAAGGCAGTAAAAGCTATGCTTATCAAATAGTAGAACAATATATCGATACAGAGAATAAGGAAATGCTCGGTCTCGTGTTTCCAATGACAAAAGATCAAGAAATTCTAGATCGAGAGTGGCGGACGATTGTTGATCAAGTATGGGAGTGTATTCAACAAGGAAAAGATGTTGCTTTTGTAACAGAAGGTGACACGATGTTATATAGTACATTTATTCATATGTACCGCTTAATGAAAGAGCTGCATCCAGAGGTTAATATTGTATCGATCCCTGGAATATCGAGTGTGAATGGGGCTGCATCAAGGCTTTGTATTCCTCTTGCTGACGGTGATGATTGGACAGGGATTATTCCAGCAACGGACAATCGGGATGATATGAAAAAAGCGCTTGAAGATCATGACGGAATGGTGTTCATAAAAGTAGCCAAAGTATTACCGATGATGATTGAACTATTAGAAGAGCTAGATTTAATTGATAAAGCGACAGTCGTCACAAAAGTAACGTCAGGTGAGGAATATATATGGAAAGATGTTCGTGAATTAAAAAGTGCTGAACTCGAATATTTAACGTTAATGTTAGTAAGAAAGTAGGTGAAACGTTTTGTTAGAAGCTAAAGTCTATATTGTAGGAGCTGGTCCAGGGGATCCAGAACTAATAACAGTCAAAGGTCAAAATATCTTAAAGCAAGCCGACGTGATCTTATATACGGACTCTCTTGTGAATGAACAGTTAATGGAAGTAGCAAAATCAGATGCGCAAGTTTTAAAAAGTGCCGGTATGAATTTAGAAGAGCTTGTTCACTGTATGATAACAAATGTAAAACAAGGGCGAAGTGTAGCACGCGTTCATACAGGTGACCCTTCTGTTTATGGTGCGATCTTAGAACAGATGCGCTATTTAAAAAATGCTGATGTTGATTATGAAATCATTCCAGGTGTCAGTTCAGTTTTTGCTGCAGCAGCAGCTGCACAGATCGAGTTAACGGTTCCTGAATTAACGCAAACCGTTATATTAACGCGTGCTGAAGGACGAACACCTATGCCAGAAAAAGAACGGTTACGTGATCTTGCAAATCATCATAGTTCTACCTGTTTGTTTTTAAGCACGACGCTAATTAAGAAAGTAGTAAGAGAATTTTTAGAAGCAGGGTGGCTTGAGACGGATCCGGTTGTCGTAGTCTACCGTGCCTCGTGGCCAGATCAAAAAGTTGTGAAAACGACGTTAGGTCAATTAGATGAAGCAATGAGAGCAGAAGGCATTCGTAAACAAGCAATGGTTATCATCAGTAAAGCAGCCAATGAGGAACTATTAAAGGAAGAAGGAAAATATGAGTCTAAGCTCTATGATAAATCGTTTACCCACGGTTTTCGCAAAGGGGAGTCCGTTAATGGATAACATTGCAATCGTTGCCATTACAAAGCATGGAGTCGAACTCATTCGAGACTTAAGTACATCCATGCCAAAAGCGGATTTGTACTACATGAAAAAATTTGAACGGGGTGATGAAGCCGAAAGAAATATTCACTTATTTGAAGGTTCGATTCGACTTTTATTGCCTGATATGTTCAAAAAATATGACGGGATTATTATGGTGATTTCATTAGGAGCCGTCGTGCGAATGATTGCGCCGATTTTAATAGATAAGAAAATGGACCCTGCAATAGTAGTGATTGACGATAAAGGAGAATTTGTAATTAGTGTGCTTTCAGGTCATATTGGGGGGGCGAATGATTTAACCCGCGTAGTGGCTTCATACATTAATGCGACTCCGGTAATTACGACAGCATCTGATGTTCAAAAGACAATTCCAGTGGATATATTTGGACGTGAATTTGGCTGGGTAATTGAAGACTTTTCAAATGTGACACCGGTAAGTGCAGCTGTTGTAAATGAGGAACCGCTTCTTATCTTGCAAGAATCAGGTGAAAAAACATGGTGGAAACATGACCGGTCGCTCCCGAAGCAAATGAAAGTGGTACAATCGTATGAAGAAGCCGTTGATATTGATTTTAATGCAGCACTAGTTATTACTCATAGAATTTTAACAAAAGAGCAAGAGCAAAAGCTGTTAACGAATGGGGTATTATACCGGCCTAAATCTGTTTTTTTAGGGATTGGTTGTAATCGTGGGACTTGTATGGAGGAAATAAAAAGCGTCATTTACGAGACGTTGAAAGAACATCAAATTTCGATTCATTCGGTAAAGTCGATTGCGACCATTGATTTGAAAAAGGATGAAGAAGGGCTGATTCAAGTATGTGATGAATTTGGCTGGGAGTTTCTCTACTATACTGCAGAGCAATTAAATGCCATTTCGATAAAAAATCCGTCTGAAACAGTTTATAAATTTACCGGTGCTTATGGTGTCAGCGAGCCGGCTGCACTTCTAGCCGCAGGAGTAGATGAGCTTTTTTTAGAAAAAAAGAAAAATGGAAATGTAACGATATCAATTGCTATTAAAAAGTAAGGATGTGACTTGATGCAAAGAAGAATAGTGATTGCAGGAACAAGTAGTGGAGTGGGAAAGACGACACTAACGATCGGCTTAATGGCGGCTTTTAAAAAGAAAGGTTTAACTGTTCAAGGATTTAAGTGTGGACCAGATTATATTGATCCTAGTTATCATACAGCTGTAACAGGTAGGCATTCCCGAAATGTTGATAGCTGGATGCTCGATCATGATATCGTCAATGATATTTTTGTCAAGGCAAGTGAAGATGCGGATATATCAATTATTGAAGGTGTAATGGGTTTTTATGATGGAAAAAGTCCAAAGAGCAATATTGGCAGTACAGCTGAGATTAGCCTGCTTCTTCAGGCGCCAGTTATATTAGTTGTTAATATTGCGAGTATGGCTAGAAGTGCTGCTGCCATCGTTAAAGGCTATCAATTACTCGACCCAAATGTAAATATTGCGGGTGTCATCCTAAACCAAGCGGGGAGCAAAGGGCATTATGAGCTTTGTAAAACCGCAATTGAACAAGAGTGTGATGTTCCAGTTGTCGGGTACTTATTAAAAGGCGATGGCTTACATATTCCAGAACGCCATTTAGGATTAATTCCAGCAATTGAACGAGGTGAACTTGACGAGTTTTTTAATGAACTTGGTGAAGTAGTTGCTGATCGAATGGACTTAGATGAGTTATTGCGCATCGCAGAACAAGGTCCGGTTCTTCAATCTAAAACGGATTTATTTTCAAATCAGGAAGAGGAAGATCCTAAAGTGAAAATTGCAGTGGCTTATGATTCTGCGTTTAACTTTTATTATCGTGAAAACCTCATGTTGTTGGAAAAAGCAGGTGCAGAACTTGTTTTCTTTAGCCCTCTTAAAGGAGAAACGTTACCGGCTGGAGTAGACGGACTGTACATTGGTGGTGGCTTTCCAGAAGAGTTTGCCAAAGAGCTATCAAAAAACGCTCTAGCGAGAAAAGAGATTAAGAATGCTATAACAAATGAACTGCCTACCTTTGCTGAATGTGGAGGGTTTATGTACTTAACGGACTCCATTACAAATAGTGAAGGGAAAACATACCCAATGGTTGGTGTCATACCAGGAAGAGTAAAGATGCAGGAAAGCTTAGCAGCTCTCGGCTACCGGCAAGTAACTGCTATTGATGAAACGTTTCTTTTAGGGAAGGAAGCAGAAGCTCGTGGTCATGAGTTCCATTATTCTACATTTGAAAGTGATGCTGATTTTCAGAGGGCTTATTTTGTAAAAGCACTCCGTGGTGAAAAAGAAGAGGGCTATAAAACCGATTATCTAGTTGCCGGGTATACACATATTCATTTTGCTTCAAATCCAGATATGGCAAAGTCCTTTGTTGAGAAATGTTTAGAGTATAAGGAGAAGAATGATGCAGAAAATCAATAAAATATTGTCCCAAATTAAACCGCTAAATCAACAAATAATGAAGAACGTTAGCGAACATGTTGACCAATTAACAAAGCCAATTGGAGCGCTTGGCAGGATTGAAGAGATGGCTATCCAATTAGCAGGAATTACTGGAAAAGAACGGCCATCGGTTAAAAAGCCTGCCATAGTGGTTTGTGCAGGAGACCATGGGATTGTTTCTGAAGGAGTCTCAGCATATCCACAAGAAGTAACCAAACTAATGATTCAAAATTTTATCGTCGGTCGTGCTGCAATTAATGTTCTCGGAAATCAAATTGGTGCAACGGTAACCGTCGTTGATGTCGGTGTTAATGGGGAAGTAGATCATCCTTCTTTAGTAAAGAAAAAGGTGAAAAACGGCACTAATAATTTCTTTACAGAAGATGCGATGAGTGAGACAGAAGCTGTTCAAGCGATTGAAGCGGGTATGGAAGTCGCACAAAACTTAATTCAGCAAGGGCATGAGCTAATTATTATTGGCGAAATGGGAATTGGAAATACGACGGCTAGCAGTGCATTAATTGCAGCTTATACGAAAGCTGCTGTACAAGATGTTGTCGGTCGTGGGACTGGACTTAATACAGACGAACATCAACATAAAATAGCAATTATTGAAGAGGCTCTACGACGTCGAAATGTAAACGACGCATCCCCACTCCAAGTGTTAGCCCGTGTCGGTGGACTTGAAATTGCAGCGATGACAGGAATTTTATTACAAGCTACAGCAAATCGTACGCCTGTCATTGTAGATGGGTTAATTTCGACTGCAGCGGCATTAGTTGCCTATGAAATGTGTCCAATGATTAAGGATTATTTAATTATTAGCCATCAATCTGTCGAACCAGGGCAAAAGGCTGTATTTGAATATTTAAATAAAAACCCATTGCTTTCGCTCGATTTAAGATTAGGAGAAGGGACGGGAGCGGCATTAGCTTATCCGCTGTTAGATGCGGCAACAAGAATTTTAACAGAGATGGCTACTTTCGCTGACCTAGGCATTGAAAAGAACAATGAGGCAACAGAAAGTACGGTGTAAAGGCGGGAACGAAATGAAAAATGGAAAGGTGTACTTAGTTGGGGCAGGACCGGGTGACCCGAAATTAATTACGGTCCGAGGCTTGGAGTGTATTAAGACATCGGATGTGATTATTTATGATCGACTAGCGAACCCATCTTTACTTGATTATGCAAATGTACGTGCGGAATTTATATATTGTGGAAAGCTACCGAAGCACCATACGTTAAAACAGGAGCAAATTAATGAATTATTAGTGGCCAAAGCAGAGGAAGGAAAAGTGGTTACTAGACTAAAAGGGGGGGACCCTTGTGTGTTCGGTAGAGTTGGTGAGGAAGCAGAAATTTTGGCAAACCATAAAATCCCATATGAAATTGTTCCAGGTGTATCCTCTGGAATAGCTGCACCAGCTTATGCTGGCATTCCTGTAACTCACCGTGATTATGGATCTAGCTTTGCGATGGTTACAGGGCATTTGCAAAATGAGGAAAATAATGAAGTTAAGTGGAGTGCTTTAGCAAATGGAATAGATACGATCGCTTTTTATATGGGCGTAAAAAACTTACCTTTAATCTGTAATCAATTAATTCTTCATGGTAAAAACCCCTCAACTGCAGTGGCTGTTATTGAGTGGGGAACAACGGAGAGACAACGGACGGTTGTTGGCACGCTAACAACGATTGAAGAGAAAGCAAGAGAAGGTAGTATTTCACATCCTGCTATTATTCTAGTTGGTGAAATTGTAACTTTACGAGAAAAAATCAAGTGGTATAGAGAAGATGCTACAGGAGTGTCTTAACATTCTGAAATCTCAACTACCAAATATAGATACAACTCCTTTTAGATTGTATCTATATTTGGTGCAAGTGTTTATTTAATTTTTTGATCGTCTTTACTCAGAAGTTGAAACAAATAAAAAGTTTTTGACAAACGAGGATAGTAGCGTATAACACAAATCGTAATGATTATGATTTATGGAAGGAGGACGATAAATGCAAGCTAACATAAAAAGGGACAACTCTCCTAAGTTAATACATAAGAAAAAGATTCTAAATGTTTCACATCTACTTTTTGTTTTCATATTAGCGAGTATACTAATTACTTCGATGACAGCAGCTGTGATGATTGGTCCTGTTTCTATCTCACCATTAACTGTTTGGAAAATAGCCTTCTCAAAACTACCAGTCATAAACGAATTCATCGTTCATGATTGGTCAAAATCACAGGAACAAATTATATGGGAAATTCGCTTTCCAAGAGTTTTATTAGGTGCAGTAGTCGGAGCAGGATTAGCTGTTGTCGGTGTGGCTATTCAAGCTTTAGTTCGTAATTCATTAGCGGATCCATTCATTCTTGGCGTATCATCTGGTGCATCTGTCGGTGCAACGTTAGTCATCATCTTTGGTGCATTTAAGCTATTTGGTCAGTATGCATTGTCAGCCGCTGCTTTCATAGGTGCACTTATTTCAGTATTACTTGTTTTTATGCTTGCACAAGTCCGTGGGAAAATATCTACTGTCCGCCTGCTCTTGGCAGGAATTGCTGTTTCAATGATGTTATCTGCTGTTACAAGCTATATCGTTATCTCTGCTCCGCGAGAAGAAGGAATAAGAGATGCAATGTTTTGGATGATGGGTAGTTTGGCTGGTGCCAAATGGGAGCAACTTCCCGTCCCTTTTTTCTCGTTAGTAATAGGCATTGTTATTTTAGTTTTATCCTATCGTCCTCTTAATTTACTTTTGATGGGAGACGCAACTGCTACAACGCTAGGTATGAATATTGATGTGTTTAAGAAATTCTTGATCTTATTAACGGCTTTAATAACTGGAGTTATGGTATCTGTTAGTGGTGCGATAGGATTTATCGGATTAATGGTACCACACATCGTCCGGTTAATGGTCGGTTCTGATCATCGAAGAGTGCTAATTGTTAGTAGTTTAGTAGGTGCAATTTTTCTAGTATGGGCAGATGTTGCTGCAAGAACTGTGGTATCACCCCAAGAATTACCAATAGGTATTGTTACAGCGATATGTGGTGGTCCGTTTTTTATCTGGTTATTAAGAAGAAGTAACTATTCATTTGGAACAGGGGATGGTGGCAAGTAGTGAAGCTTTCAGTCCAAAATGTAGTAACTAAAATTGACCAAAAGCCAATTATTCAAAATATCAATTTTCATGTGAATGATGGAGAATTTGTTGGTGTGATTGGACCAAATGGCAGTGGTAAATCAACATTGTTAAAAACGATTTATCGTATTTATGCACCTTCTAACGGGACTATACTAATTAATCAATCGAACACAAATAAGTGGAAAAACCGTAGATTTGCTCAACAAGTAGCTGTTGTTGGTCAGGAAAGCTCAGTGCCATTTGATTTTACAGTAGAGGATATTGTAAGTATGGGCAGGCATCCACATAAGGGATTTTTAGAAAAAGATAATGATTACGATGAAACAATAGTTACTCGGTCGTTAAATGAAGTTGGGATTGAGCATTATCGAAACCGTAGCTTTTCAGATTTGTCAGGTGGTGAAAAGCAAAGGGTATTAATAGCTAGAGCTCTCACGCAGGAACCAAAATTGTTTATATTAGATGAGCCTACTAACCATCTTGATATTCATCATCAATTACATCTTCTTGATGTTGTGAAAGGCTTGAAACTGACGTCTTTAGCTGCATTACATGATTTAAATTTAGCAGCTGCTTATTGCGATAAATTACTAGTTATAAACAAAGGGGAAATCGTTGCAGAAGGTTCACCAGAGCAAGTGTTAACAGAAGGGCTATTAGCCGACGTGTTCCATGTTAATGGGACTATTATTAAGAACCCTATTACTGAGAAGGTCCATGTTTTATATACTTCAAAAGCAGAGGCTAAATCAATAGTTTAAAATTGAGTGTTTGGACCATAAATCGAATGTTTGGATCATAATTAAGATAAGATTTGGTTTTTCGAATAATTAGGAGGAAGGAATGGGCGAATATAAATGTGATTTTTGTGGATTTCAATATAAAGAAAGAAATGGCGATACGAAAAATGGAATTCCAATCGGAACACCATTTGAACAGTTAGCTGGGTCGCTTTGTAACCGCTGCGGTATGCAGGGGGAGCGACATAAGAGACAACTTACTCAACCTTATATTGGCCTTGAAGCCGAGTATTTCGATCTTTTTACTGGGAAAAGTGGTGTGAAATTCTTTAAACAAATGATTAATACTACTCCTGAACCTACTGTATTAGAGCTAGGAGTTGGAACTGCCAGAATCGCGTATGAATTAGCTGTTCAGGGAGTTGATGTGACAGGGCTCGATACGAGTGAAGATATGCTGGCGATAGCTGAAAAAAAACGAAAAAGGTTAAGTGATGTGTCTAAGTTAACTTTAATACAGGAGAATGCATTAGATTTCAATCTATCTTTTAAGTTTACCCATATTCTACTAACAGAAGGGTTCTTACAACACTGCCTGTTAGCGGATGAACAGCTGCAAGTATTGGCAAACGTAAAAAAACATCTAATAGACGGTGGATTAGTGGCAGTTGACCTTATTGTTCCACCGAATGAGAGAAATTGGAAGGGAAGTCAATGTAAACAATGGGGGAAGAAACGAATTTATAAGACAATCGAGGGTGAAACTCTCTTAAACCGACAGACATTTGAAACAACGATAACCTATGAAACATATGAACAAAACAATGAAGTATCTCGATTTAAAGTAGACCGGGAGTATAGTTTAATACTTCCTAGGGAAATGTGCTATCTATTAAACGCAGAAGGCTTTGAAGTAATTGACATGTTCGAAAATTATCAAACTTGCTATCAACGTATTTCGGCAACAACATTAATACCTCAATTAGCTAAAAAACGAGCTGGAGCAGTATTAAGAAGAGATGAAACACTTGATGAGAGTATAAATGATCTCCAACGCAACCTACAACCTTTTAAAGAGGAGGTTTGGACAAATGGGGGGTATCCAATTCCCATTCGAGGAGACATAACAGACTATCAAATAAGTAATCGCTGGACAATTATTGCTAAATATAAAAATAAGGAGAATGAATATGAAAAAAATTAATAAAATGAAATCAATCTTATCGGCTATTATACTTACATCAACACTGTTAGTTGGATGTGGACAGGAGACGGGAACAAACGAAGAGGTGACAACAACGAATAGTTCTCAAGTTAAAGAAGTTGAAAAGGTAGACCAAAATGAATATAAATCATTTGAAATCGAAAATAATGAGCAGCTGTTAATGTTCACTGAAGCACCTAAGCGTGCAGTTACGTTAAACCAACACGTAACTGAAGTGATGCTAGCTCTTGGATTAGAAGAATTTATGGTTGGCACCGCATATTTAGATGATGCCGTCTTACCAGAATTTAAGGAAGCTTATGAGTCAATCCCAGTTCTTTCTGATCGATACCCATCGCAAGAAGTGTTTTTAGCAGAAGAACCTGATTTCGCTTATGCAGGGTGGGGAAGTGCATTTCGCGAGGATAATATTGGTACTGTTGAACAATTAAAAGAGTTTGGGGTCAATGCATATTTACATGAATCTTCTAGTAAAGTTGGCCCGACAATTGATGATATTTATTCAGATATTTTAAATGTAGCACGTATCTTTAACGTCGAAGAAAGAGGAGCACAATTAATTGCTTCGATGGAAGAAGAACTATCTAAAATTCAAAAAAATATTCCACAGATAACAGAAAAGAAGAAAGTGTTTGTATTTGATAGTGGTGATACTGCGCCTTTTACAGTGGCACAAAATTTTTTGAATTCTTTAATCACGCTAGCGGGAGCAGAAAATATATTTAGTGAAATCGATAAAAACTGGGCAGAAGTAAGCTGGGAAGAAGTAGTGGATCGAGACCCTGAAGTAATCATCATTGTTGATTATGGTGAAACAACGGCTGAAGAGAAAAAAGAAACATTACTGCGTCATCCCGCACTAGAAGATGTTACGGGTATTAAAAACGAGAACTTTATTGTAATTCCATTATCTGCAGTAGCAGAAGGAATTCGAGCACCTTATGCTTTGGAAATTTTGGTAAACGGCTTATATAAATAAAGTTCAAGCGTTGTTCATTGCTCATCTGATGAATTCATACTAGAATAAATAATAGAATACGAGCTAGATGAAAGGCATGAAAAAATGAACAAACAAATTTCTATATTGCTTTCTGTTTTTATTATACTTTTTGCATTAATTGGATCATTGGTTAAAACGACAGAAGTCGCACCAGCTAATGCTCGAATGATAGTGGATCATTCTCATAACGTCTATGTTTCTCCTCCTTGCTTTAATGAAGCGGATGTTTCCAACTTTTTAGAAGAGGTAACCATGAAGGATGCACTTGATATGGGGTATAGACCTGATTCAAGCTGTACAGAAGAATCATTAATAGGTGAGTCAAGATCGTTAATTTCGCTATTATTTGAAACCGTGGGTCTTCGTAAAGGAAAGTGGGACCGTGATGGAGAATGGCAATAATATTGTTTTTGATTAAGTAATTTTCATTTGCATAGCATAAAAAAAGAAGCTGATTGATAGATTCCCAATCTATCAATCAGCTTTTTTTGACTATTTATAAATTTTACTTCCTTGTTCCTTAAATTCTTCAGATTTCTTTTCCATTTCTTCTTTGAGCAAAGTGTGTTCATCGATTCCTTTTTCTTTTGCGGTTTGTCGAATATCTTGAGAAATTTTCATACTGCAAAACTTTGGCCCGCACATCGAACAGAAGTGGGCAGTTTTGGCACCTTCTGCTGGCAAGGTTTCATCATGAAAACTCATTGCTTTTTCTGGATCTAAAGATAAGTTAAATTGATCTCGCCAACGAAACTCAAAGCGAGCTTTTGAAAGTGCATCATCTCGTCGTTGGGCATTAGGGTGACCTTTTGCTAAATCAGCAGCGTGTGCAGCAAGTTTATAGGTAACTACACCTTCTCGTACATCATCCTTATTTGGTAGACCTAGGTGTTCTTTTGGTGTTACATAGCAAAGCATGGCTGTTCCGTAAGAAGCAATCATCGCCGCGCCGATCGCTGAAGTAATATGGTCATAACCTGGTGCGATATCAGTAGTGAGTGGACCTAATGTATAGAAAGGTGCTTCATGACAAATATCAAGTTGTTTATCCATATTTTCTTTGATTTTGTGCATGGGCACATGTCCAGGACCCTCTACCATTACTTGTACGTCATGCTCCCAAGCAATTTTCGTTAATTCTCCTAATGTTTCCAGTTCAGCAAATTGGGATTCATCATTAGCATCAGCGATTGAGCCTGGACGCAAACCATCACCTAATGAGAAGGCGATATCATACGTTTTCATAATTTCACAGATCTCAGCAAAATGAGTATAGAGAAAGTTTTCTTGATGGTGGGCAAGACACCATGCAGCCATAATCGAACCACCTCTAGAAACAATACCGGTTAACCGATTAGCTGTAAGCGGTACATACCGTAGTAACACCCCAGCGTGGATCGTAAAATAATCTACTCCTTGTTCTGCTTGTTCTATTAATGTATCTCGGTAAACTTCCCAGTTTAAGTCTTCAGCTACTCCATTTACTTTTTCAAGGGCCTGGTAAATAGGCACTGTACCTACTGGAACTGGACTGTTTCGAATAATCCATTCTCTTGTTGTATGTATATGCTTTCCTGTGGATAAGTCCATAATTGTATCGGCCCCCCACCGGATGGCCCAAGTCATTTTTTCGACCTCTTCTTCTATAGATGAGCTGACTGCAGAGTTCCCAATATTCGCATTGATTTTCACGTGAAAGTTACGTCCGATAATCATTGGTTCACTTTCAGGGTGATTAATATTGGATGGAATTATCGCTCTGCCACTCGCTATTTCTGAACGCACAAACTCAGGGTCTAGACCTTCTCGAATTGCAATAAACTCCATTTCAGGTGTGACGATTCCTTTTTTAGCATAGTGAAGTTGGGTTACATTTTTGCCTTGCTTCGCTCGTAATGGTTTTCTGCTTGTTGTATCAAAGACTTCCACAGCTTTTGTTTTTTTAATATCAATAAAACCATTATCCTCAGGTTTTATATCACGCCCTTCATAAGATTCAACGTCACCACGGTCTAAAATCCATTGCTTGCGTAATTCTGGCAATCCTTTTCTGACATCTGCCTGATACGTAGAGTCAGTGTAAGGCCCGGTCGTATCGTATACTCTAAACGGTTCATTAGGAATTTCTTCTCCATTAAATGAGGTTGGGCTTAGTTCAATTTCACGAAAAGGAACAGCAATCGAATCGTTTGTACTGCTTTTCTCATAAACTTTCTTACTGTTTGGAAATGGGTTAAGAATTGACATGAATAAATCCTCCTAAGTTTGATTTAAGTTCTGGGTGATAGAACCGATCACGGAGGAGGGGAATGATATTATAAGAATGGAATCCATTTTTATAGTTGCAATCATTATGATGTTATCCGACTGTTAGACTGTCGGATATTTTGCATAATGTGTACTATAAAAATAAAAAGACCGCTAGAAAGCGGTCGAATGGACATAAGTATTCTACAAAATCCCTCCGCTAGCATTACCTAGATCAGGTTCACGGTCGACAACAGTATCAGTTGTCCTCTCAGCCCTTTGCTTTGGAGCTCCCGTTTTCTTCAGTTGTACTATTAAATTAACACAATATTATGGAAAAGAAAACAGTTAATTGGATCTATTTTCCTTTTTATTGTACTTTCTTCATGGTGAGTACTAATTTTTTAATTCCTATATGTGATGTTGGTTTCAAAAACTGACTAAAGGAAGTGAAGAATAACATTAGCTTACTGGATGGTTACATACTAAAAAAAAGTAATTACGAATAATTTATGAATAAGGTTCTGGGGAGAAGGGATTTTGCTGAGAAATATCGAATATTGTTTGTTAATTTCAGCTCTTTATTCCTGTGAAGTG
Organism: Alkalihalobacterium chitinilyticum; assembly: GCF_029028005.1. Lineage (GTDB taxonomy): Bacteria > Bacillota > Bacilli > Bacillales > Bacillaceae_F > Alkalihalobacterium > Alkalihalobacterium chitinilyticum. The sequence goes on along the minus strand of NZ_JAOTPO010000001.1, from coordinate 384,652 downwards.
TTACTGTCACATGAAAATCCAACCATATGGGAGGGTTTTCTATCGATTAGCGTGAATGGGGAGAATGTGAAGGTTGAATAAACCAGTTGGTGATATATCCTTACACAGCCTGCGATATCCAATTTATTCAACTTTGCAAACAGGGAAGGGCTATGATAAATTATGAATTATCGAAATATTAAGGGAGCAGAAAAAAACTTTATAGGAGTTGGAGAAACGAGATGAGAGTAGCGAAATTCGGTGGAACATCAGTGGCTAACGCAGAACAAATTCGTAAAGTGGCTTCAATCATTGCTGAGAATGAAGAGAGAAAATTTGTAGTCGTTTCAGCACCAGGAAAAAGGGAAGCAACAGATACAAAGGTTACGGATTTACTTATACAGTTAGCGGATGCCGTGTTAGAAAAAGGTCACGTTGAAAATGCTTTACGTGCCGTTGTAAGCCGTTATGAAGAGATTGCATTAGATTTAAATTTGTCAGCAGATATTATAGAAACGATAAAAGAGGATTTACAAGCCCGAGTAGCTTTTGACACTTCACATGAAGGGAAATTCATTGATCAAATGAAAGCCAGTGGAGAAGACAACAATGCAAAGTTAATTGCGGCTTACTTTCAAAGTACCGGAATTGAGGCGCAATATGTAAATCCAAAAGAGGCCGGATTATTAGTGAGTGATGAACCTGGAAACGCTCAAGTTCTTCCGGAAAGCTACGATCATTTGTTCCAACTAAGGGAACGTCCAGGTGTAATTGTTTTTCCAGGATTTTTTGGCTACTCAAAAGAAGGAACTTTAGTTACTTTCCCTCGAGGTGGATCAGATATTACAGGATCCATTTTAGCTGCAGGAGTGAAGGCAGATTTATATGAGAATTTCACAGATGTTGATTCGGTATTTGCAGCCAATCCAAAGATCGTTGAAAATCCTGTGAACATTAAGAAAATGACGTATCGTGAAATGCGTGAGTTATCATATGCTGGTTTTTCAGTATTTCATGATGAAGCGTTAATGCCTGCATTCCGTCAGTCCATTCCTGTATGTATTAAAAATACAAATAATCCAGAAGCTCGTGGGACGATGATAATGGCTGAACGTGCTTGTGTGTTAAATCCAGTGATTGGGATTGCAAGTGACTCAGAATTTTGCACGCTATATGTGCGGAAGTACTTAATGCACCGTGAAATCGGTTTTGGACGTAAATTACTTCAAATTATTGAAGAAGAAGGCATTTCCTACGAACATATCCCATCTGGTATTGATGACACGTCTGTTATTTTAAAACAGTGTCAGTTGGATGGGGAGAAAGAAGATCGCATCATTACTCGTATTCGAGAAGAGTTAGATGTAGATGATGTGTATGTAGAGCGCGATTTTTCCATGATTATGATGGTTGGCGAAGGAATGCATAATACGATCGGTCTTTCAGCACGTGCAACTTCGGCACTTGCCAATGCTGATGTAAATATTGAAATGATTAACCAAGGCTCTTCAGAAGTCAGCTTAGTATTTGGTATTCGCCAAGAAGATGAAGAGAAAGCCGTTCGTGCCCTATATGAAGAATTTTTTGGAGCAGCGGACGATTCAATTGAATAAAAATTGAAGTTTGAGCAAGGTGCAAATCAAAAAGCGATTTGCACCTTGCTTTTGTGTACTATTGAATATCTTCATATGAAACAACACTCTTTAGTCAAATATCGTTCACATAAGAGAGACAAGGAATAGCTTATAATAAAAGTAATTAGGATTAAAGGGGGCAATAAGATGAATGAAGCAGGAAAAGTACCAACTCAAATTATCTTAAAACATAAAGAGCAACAAGGTCTAAGTGATTTTGCTGACGTGTTAGAAATGATTGCAAAAAAACTTAGAGAAGAAGGTCAGTTCGTTTTTATGCAAGGTGAGGAAGAAGTGCAAGTGAAACCGTCGCAACGTCTAAAAGTAGAATATGAATACTCGACTAAAGGGGACAAGCATTCGTTTGAGATTGAGTTTGACTGGGTGGAAGGCGAAACAGGCCCAAATAAAATGGGAATTAAATAAGTAAAAAGCTGAGGGCATTTCCTCAGCTTTTGTTCATCTTAATCATCATATTTTTAAGTTCAGCAATTTCTTTACGAAGCTCTCGTACCTCATTTTTCATTTCGGCCTCGTTATCGTCGTCTTCGTCTTTACTTGTTTTTTCAACATTACTTACGATAACCCCGATAAACAAGTTAAATACAATGAAGGTACCGACAAGGATAAAGAGAACAAAGTAGATCCATGACCAAGCTACTTCTGCAAATATAGGGCGCATAACCCCGCTGGCCCATGATTCTAGAGTAACTACTTGGAATAAGGTTAATAACGATAATTGCAAATTCCCGAAATACTCAGGGGCCACATCAGCAAACAACATCGTCCCCGTAACCGCAAATATATAAAAGATAATGCTCATTAAAATCATAATATTCCCTAGTGCCGGAATCGTTAATAAGAGCGCATCAACTAATTTTCGTAAAGAAGGAATAACGGAAATAGCTCGCAGGACCCGAAGAACACGCAGGATACGTAAAACGGTGACAAAGTGTGCACCTACAAAAATATGACCGGCCGCAACGATAAGAAAATCAAACCAGTTCCAGCTGCTTTTAAAGAAAGTGTAGGTTGGACGGGCAGCGATCATTCTTAGGGCAATCTCAATTGTAAAAATCCACAATAGGGTAATGTCAGCATAGTAAAACCAACTTGTATACGTTTGGTAGACATTAGGGTATGTTTCAATCCCTACTACAATGGCGTTTATAATAATAAATGTAATAACCGTAGTGGTAAATGCTTTATGTTCAACTATTTTTGCACAGTATTCCGAAATCCGATTCGGTTGTTTGTTTTCTTTTGCTTGTTGTGAAGCCATCTCTCTCCTCCAAAACTTACTCTTATCATCTATTTTCTACAAGGTAATAATTTAAAGCTTCAATGCATACCTACTTATTTTACTAGATTTTGATGTATAGGGAAAGAAAACATCGTAACTTCGTTCAACACATTGCCACCCACTAACAATATTCAATTTGTTACAATAAGGGAAACGTTGTATTTGAGGGAGATGGGGAGAATGGATCATTATTCGGTCATTATTGTCGGTGCGGGGTTAGCTGGAATTATGGCAGCAAAGAAATTTTCAGAGAAAAATGAGAATTACCTCGTATTAGATAAAGGAAAAAGTGTCGGGGGGCGAATGGCTACAAGAAGAGTAAGTGGTGGCAGAAGTGACCACGGTGCTCAATTCTTTACTGCTCGTAGTGAGCAAATGAAAGCTCTTGTAAAGGAGTGGGAGCAAGCTGGCCTTATACATACATGGACAAATGGTTTTCATCAAATGAACAATGTAACCGAAATCGGAAGTCTATCCTTACACAATGATGGTTACCCCCGTTATGCAGGTAAGAATGGAATGAATGCTTTAATGAAGGAATTAGCACAAGATCTAAACATTAAAGTAGACCATAAAGTGGAAAAAATTGAGTGGATAGAGGATAAATGGTCTGTAATTGTACGTAAAGGAAAAGAAGCAGAGTTAGTTTCTTTTATGGCAGATCAATTACTATTAACTTCACCTACACCACAATCTTTAGAGTTAATTGAAGAAGTAAAGGTGGAGGAAAATATTAAAGAAGATCTTAAGACAACGAGCTATTTTCCCTGCTTATGTACAATTGTTGCATTAGATGCACCTACGAATATACCAAAGCCAGGTGGAATTCAAATAAAAGAAGGGGTAGTGTCGTTCCTAGGTGATAATCAACAAAAAGGCATATCGGATACAACAGTAGTGACGATACACGGAAACGAATATTGGTCTCGTGAACATTATGATCAAGAAGACCAGGTCATAATAGAAAAACTAATTCAAGCAGCAAAGCCTCTTCTAGGAGAAGGTGAGATAGTAGAGAAACAGTTAAAGCGTTGGCGCTATTCAAAACCAGAAGCTTTACACCCAGATGAATTTGTCGCCACAACTCTTCCGGGACCTATCGCTTTTGCTGGAGATATATTTAAACGAGGAGCTGTTGAAGGAGCTGTACTTTCAGGATTAGCAGCATCAGATTGGCTATTAAACAGAGAATGAGCAACATGTAGAATACATTAACCTATAGCAAAAATTGGTGTACGATAGAGAAAAGAACTAGGTAGGGAGAATGAACAAACGGTATGAGTCTAAATAACAATCTAGAAGAATATCAAGACCCTGATTTATATGATTTTGAAAATGAAGCCTTTTTAGAAGATTTTTCAATGATCGAAGAGTTTGCAAAACAAGTAAATGGACCTGTTATTGAGTTAGCTTGCGGAACGGGAAGAATTGCACTGCGGCTTGCTGAGCAGGGGATAGAAACAGTAGGTGTTGACCTGCATGAAAAAATGTTAAGCAAAGCAAAAGAAAAAGCGAATGCAAAGGAGATAGATGTTCGTTTAGTAACGCAGGATTGTACAAAGCTAGATCTTGATATAAAAAGTTCATTTGTATTTATGGTGGGCAATTCGTTTCAGCACTTTTTATCCAATCAAGAACAAGATGATTTACTTTCCTCAGTATATCGGCACTTGAAAAAAGGTGGTCTATTTCTGTTTGGAACAAGGTTTCCTTCAAAAGAAGAATTAATGCAATCTGAACAAGAGGAATACTGGCGATCTTATCATGACACTGCAGGTCAAAAGGTCGATGTTTACACAGTCAGTCAATATGATGATTTAGCCCAAATTCAAACGTACAAGACGATTAGACGAAGTAAAGAGAACGAAGAGATCACCCATATTCAGCTCCGCTATGTCTACCCTAAGGAAATGGAACGACTGTTAACCTCTCATGGATTTACAATTGTTCATCAATATGGCAGGTGGGATAAAACACCGTTAACCAATCAAAGTCAGTCGATGATTTATATTTGTAAAAAAGAAAAAGATGAGTGAGAGTTTTTTTTCGGGGTCTTATTATCAATAGAAGTTTTGTGAATGATGCAGGACGGTTTTAAAACAAATAAATAGCCTTCAAAATCATAAAGTAGATGATTTTGAAGGCGTTTTTTTATTTGGACTCTGTAAAAATTTGTCCCATTTCTTTTGCTCGTGCAGAAGATCGTTTAATTCCAGCGATGACAGCATCTTGGAATTGGTAAGAGGCAAGCACATTTAATGCAGCCTCTGTTGCTCCATTTGGACTCATCACTTCTTTATAAAGCTGTGCAGATGTCTTTGAAGTAGACTCAAGACGCTTTAAAGAGCCTCTTAATGTTTGAATGATAGCTTCTTTTGCTTCTTCCTCTTCTAATCCAAGTTCTTTTGCTGCTCTTTCCATCGCTTCAACAAAATAGTAGATATAGGCTGGGCCACTTCCGGCAACTCCTGTAAAGCCGTCTTGTTTGTCCTCAGGAATAATGTGAACGGTCCCGATTGCTTCAAACAATTGAGCGGAAAGGTTTGTATCTTCTTCTGATGCAAATTTTCCAGCAGATAAAGCCGTAGCTGATTCGCCTACTTTCGCTGAAGTATTAGGCATAGAACGAATAACAGGCGCCTCCATCCCAAGTAGTTCTTCAAGGTATTGAGTTGTAACTCCAGCTAATACGGAAATGAAGATTTGTTCTTTTCGTATGAAAGGTTTAATCAGTTCAATTCCATCAATAACGTTTGATGGTTTCATTGCCAAGACAACAATATCCGCTTGAGCTAAGGCTTCCTCTTTATTAGTAGTTGTTTGGATGCCGTACGTATTCTTTAAGCTTTCTAGGCGGTCTGCATCTTTTCGATTCGTTGCAATAATTTGTTCTGGTTTTAATAATTCTTTGTTAATCAGTCCAGCGAAAATGGCTTCAGCCATTGAACCGGCTCCTACGAATGTTACAGTTTTATTTTTTAACATCACTTTCCACCTGCCCTTTACTTAATTTGTCCAGTGCCGCGAACGACATATTTCGTTGATGTTAATGCAGGAAGTCCCATTGGACCACGAGCATGAAGCTTTTGTGTGCTAATCCCTATTTCCGCACCAAAGCCAAATTCAAAACCGTCAGTGAAGCGAGTGGACGCATTATGGTATACAGCAGCTGCATCGACGTAATTTAAAAATTTGCTGACACTATCAGCATCATCCGAAATAATGGCTTCAGAATGCTTTGTTCCATATGTTTGAATATGTTCAATCGCTTCTTCTACACTATCAACTACTCGAAGTGCTACAGTTAAATCAAGATATTCTGTGCCCCAATCTTCTTCAGTAGCAGCCATTAAGCTAGTATCGACCTCGCATGCTTTTTCATTTGCGCGAATTTCAACGTGTTTTTCTTTTAGCTGGGCTAAAAGATCTTGTAAGTGAACCTTTGCCCAGTCTTTATGAACGAGGATCGTTTCCGCCGCATTACATACAGAAGGACGTTGAGTTTTCGCATTAACTGCAATGGAAATGGCCATTTCCTTATCGGCTGTTTCGTCAATATAAACATGGCAGTTTCCAACACCAGTTTCTAATACTGGAACCGAAGCGTTTTTAACGACAGATTGGATAAGGTTAGCACCTCCGCGGGGAATAAGCACGTCTAAGTATTCATTCAGTTTAAACATTTCAGAAGCCGTTTCACGACTTGTATCTTCAAGAAGTTGAACCGTTTCAATCGGTAATTGACTTTTCTCTAGTCCGCGATGAATGACTTGAACAATTGCTTTATTTGAAAAAATAGCTGTTGAGCTTCCACGTAAAATAACAGCATTTCCTGCTTTTAAACATAACCCAGAGGCATCAACAGTTACGTTTGGTCTTGCTTCGTAAATCATTCCAATTACACCGAGTGGAACTCTTACTTTTTTAATTTGTAATCCGTTTGGACGATCCCATTCTTCAAGAACTTCCCCAATCGGATCAGCTAGGTCTGCTACTTGCTTTAAACCATCTGCCATATCTTTGATACGATCACTCGTCAGCTTTAGTCGGTCAATCAGTGATTCGGTTAGACCGTTTTCTCGGCCTGCTATAATATCTTTTTCGTTTTCTGTAAGGATGTAGTCTGTTTCTTCAATTAGTTGTTCTGCTATAAGTAGTAATGCTTCATTTTTTTGTTCTGTCGTTAAGACAGCTAGATCTGCTGTAATTTCTTTTGCTTCTTTGGCTTTTTGAATGAGTTCACTCATTTGATCATCTTCTCCTTTATCGTTACCCATAAATTTCTGTGAATGACCTCTGATCGTTCTTTATTTGTCTGTTTTTTTGCTTCTTCACTTGATAATCCTTTAATTAATTCCAATTCACTCGATGAATAACTGACTTGACCTTTTCCAATCAATTCACCTTTTTGATTAAAGACTTCAATTACATCGCCAGTTGAGAAATTACCTTCAACTACGGTAATACCAGCAGGGAGAAGACTTTTTCCTTTATGAATGACTGCATTTTCAGCGCCGGGATCGATCGTGATTTTACCTGCAATTTCAGAATGAATTCCGATCCACTGTTTTTTACTTTTCATCATGTGGTGATCGGTATAGCCAATATAAGTGCCATCACCTTTTCCAGCAATAATATCGACAAGTTTATCTGATCCTGTCCCTAAGCCTATAAATACTTTAACACCAACGGAAAGGGCCGTTTTGGCTGCCTCGATTTTTGAACGCATACCGCCTGTGCCAACACTTGATCCAGCCCCTCCAGCAGCTTCGAGCAGTTCTTCAGTGACTTCTGGTAAGAATGAAAACTTTTTTGCGTTCGGATTGGTCTTCGGGTTGTCATCGTATAATCCGTTTATATCAGTAAGAATAATTAGTGTATTCGCATGAATAAGTCCGCTGACTAACGCTGACAGCATGTCGTTATCGCCAAACGTAAGCTCCTCAAGGGAAATTGAGTCATTTTCATTAATGATAGGGATGACGTCACGTTTGATGAGTTCGGATAGAGTAGAATAAGCATTGTTGTATTGTTCTTGATTTGAAAAATTATGTCTAGTGAGCAGCAGTTGCGCTGTAACGATGTCATGTTTTCTGAATTCTTCGGTATATGCTTGCATTAACAGCCCTTGCCCAACTGCAGCAGCAGCTTGCTTACCAGCGATGGTTACGGGGCGAGTAGGGTAGCCAAGGTGTGTAAATCCAGCAGCCACGGCACCGGAAGAGATGAGAATTACATCGTGACCTTGTTGTTTCAACTTTGCTATAGCCGCAGTATGTTCAGAAATCTTATCAATGGACAGCCCGCCGTTATTATTAGTTAACGAACTACTGCCGATTTTTACGACAATTCGTTGTTTCGTCATCGTCATCCCTCTTTTTATTTGTAGAGTCAGTGTAAAGTGATAAAATAGTTAGAAAAGCGGAAGCGCTTGGGTAGCGATAGAAGTAAAAAAATCCCAATAAACTAAAAAACTCTTCTGTCCTAATAAAAATAAAAGGACGGAAGAGTTGGATCCGCGGTACCACCTTTGTTGGCAAGCTATAAGCAAGCCCTCTTGGAACCGTTAACGCCGGCGACGGTCAGGTTTGCCTGACAGCTCAAGGGCAGGTTCAACAGTTTCAGCGGTGGCACACCTTTCAGCCGGTGGGTGTTGCTCTCTGGACACATGTCACTGTTTACTATTCCTATCAACGCTCATTATACTTTGGAGACTATTATAAGTTGAACTTGCAATTCCGTCAAGGTGTGACTGATTGTTTTTTCAAAATTATGAATAACTATACAGATAGGTAAAATGATTAGGAGGAAAAGATGACAACGAAATGGCTTCTACATAAAAAAATTGTAATAACAGGTGCTTCTAGCGGGATTGGGAAAGAGCTCGCTTTTCGCGTTGCTGAAATGGGAGCAACCCCGATTTTACTCGCTCGATCTATTAATAAATTAGAAATGATTACAAAAGAAATCAAGGAAAAACATGCTGTTCAAGCGTATTATTATCCATTAGATGTTACATCATTCGAAAGTGTGCAAAATACAGTTGAAAAAGTGGTTGCTAACCATGATACGATAGATGTTCTTATTAACAATGCCGGAATCGGTTATTTTGATGCTTTTAACGAGGCTGATTTCCATCAAGTTGAAGAGATGTTTCATGTGAATGTTTTAGGGCTGATGGCTTGTACTAAAGCGGTTCTGCCCTACTTCTTAGAAAAACAAGAAGGGCACATCATTAACATAGGTTCACAAGCAGGTAAGATTGCTACACCGAAATCGAGTGTTTATTCAGCAACGAAGCATGCGGTAAGAGGATTTACAAATGCACTGCGAATGGAATTGCACGATTCGAATATTTATGTAAGCCTTGTTAATCCGGGCCCGATTCGAACAGCCTTTTTTGATCAAGCCGATAAAACCGGTACGTATAAAAAGAATGTGGAAAAGATGATGTTAGCCCCAGAAGCAGTAGCAAAACGTATTGTGGAATTAATGATTAAGCCGAAGCGGGAGTTGAATTTACCATGGTGGATGGATGCAGGTTCAACGTTGTATCAGCTGTTTCCACGCCTCGTTGAAAAGATCGGCGGTAAAAAGTTTTATCAAAAGTAATTAACCGTTAAATAATCATAAATGACATCGTGAAGAATGTGGTGTAAATCTTCATTAGGGTTGGCGAGCCTTTGTTCATTAAATTTTTCTATAAGTGTGTTGACTTGGTCATCGCTTAAACGTACATCAGGGTCATGTACATAGCTAGCTGTTATTTTTTCAATCTTCTTTTTTAAAAACTGGCGATCCATAAATGATGCTCCTTCATTTCAATCTTTCTTTATTTTAGTAAAGTGGCTAAAGCAAAACAATACGGGGCACGTAAAAAGGTAGAAACTTTAACAGCTTCTACCCTCGCTTTACCATCTTTTTTACCATCTTCTACGAATTAGTCTTTCAAATACCCGCTTTAGTCTAATGTTCCACGGCTCGTGTTCTTCACCAACTGGATGAACTAGAGCTGTTTTCATATTTAGTCGCTTTCCACACCAAACATCTGTAAAAAGCTGATCTCCAAGAAATAAACTTGTTTCTTTTTTTGCTCCCATTTTCTGCATGTATCGTTCAATCTTCCGTATAGCGGGCTTTCCACTGCGCCCTAAGCCATGGATTCCTAAAGGCTCTGAAAACCGATCAACACGCCCTTGGCTGTTATTTGATACGATTGCAAGTTCGACTCCGTTTTCTTTTAACATGGTGACCCATTCCTCTACATCTTGTCCACCGGGTTGGTGGTGAATGGCAAGTGTGCTATCTAAGTCCGATAAAATCGTTTTTATATTATTCGTTTTTAGCCATTCTGCTGTAATTTCAGTAAAATGTTTTAACTCAAAATCAGGTTGAAAATATTTCATTGACTACAATTCTCCTATACATTCGGCTTTATTGTAATTTTCCCTTTTTTTCTAGTTAAATGCAACTTTAAAGGGGAATTTTGTTATTTTAGTATTATTCTAATGAAAATAGAGCACTGAATTTAGTCAGTACCCCTTTCTTATCTTTATTTTTCACCCAGTAACGATTGTATGTTTACCGCCTGGTTTTTCTTCTTCATCGTCATCGTAGGCAATTAATACGACATTTAATTCTTCTTCAAGACTTTTCAACCTTTGGAGCTGTTCGTTGTTTAAGTTTGCTACATGATAATGTTCCACGTTTTTTCACCTCATCCTTATTATTTCCAAATGTCTTTCAATTTATCGTTGCGAATAATGTTAGGACGTATTCATAGGAAGTGATCGTTGTAAACATTTTCTATTTGAAAAACGAACGTATATTCGATTATAATGAAGAATAAAATACGAACACAAGTTCTTTTTGAGGGGGATTTATTTGGTTCCGCAACCATTGTATGAAACGATTGAAAAACGCAGCATTCTTTGTGTCGATATGAAAAGTTTTTATGCCAGTTGTTCAGCGTTAGCGCTAGGGCTTGATCCATTAGAGTGTTATTTAGCTGTTGTTGCTGATACGGAAAGGTCCGGAAGTGTTGTGCTTGCAGCGACACCTAAACTAAAAAAAGACTTTGGAATTAAAACGGGAAGTCGGTTATTTGAAATTCCGGATGATCCTCGTATCCAGCTCGTTAATGCGCAAATGGCGATGTATCTGGATACTTCCGTGGAACTGACAAAGTTTTTTACTCGCTACGTCCCATTCGAAGCCATTCACGTTTATAGTGTGGATGAAAGCTTCCTTCAAGTAGATGGTACGGAACGTCTTTGGGGATCACCTTCACAATTAGCGCAGCGTATTCGTCAAGACATGTTAAGAGACTTTGGCTTAACATGTGCGATCGGGATTGGTCCGAATATGCTTATGTCCAAACTCTGTCTAGATATTAAAGCCAAAAAGACGGGAGTGGCCCAGTGGGATTTTGAGGATTTGCAAAATGAGTTATGGCCCTTACCGTTGCGCGAGATGTGGGGAATCGGTTCGCGGTTAGAAAAACGTTTAAATCGTCTAGGGATTCGAACTGTCGGACAGCTTGCACAATATGACGTGACAAGATTAGAGAAAGCGTTTGGTGTTATGGGAAATCAAATGTATTACCATGCATGGGGGATCGATTTGTCTGAGCTCGGCGCCCCGATTATGCAGGGGCAGATTAGTTTTGCAAAAGGACAAATTTTACTTCGTGATTATAAAGAGAGAGAAGATATTAAATGTGTCATTTTAGAAATGTGTGAGGAAGTGACAAGACGGGCTCGCAATGCTGGTAAGGCAGGGCGTACCGTAAGTTTAGGTCTTGGCTACAGTAAAGAAGAGTATGGCGGCGGCTTTTACCGCTCAGTCAGTCTTGATGAACCGACCAACTTGACTATGGATATTTACGAAGCATGTCTTCATTTAATGAAGAAGCATTATCGGGGAGAAACGGTAAGACAAATTACAATTGCGCTATCGAATGTTTGTGATGATGCTCATGTTCAGCTCAGTTTGCTGGATCCAGCGAAACCTCGGAAAAAGGAATTAGGTTATGCGATGGATGCCATTCGAAATAAATATGGATCAGATGCCTTATTACGAGCTGTTTCTTACACGGAAGCGGGTACAGCTAAATACCGTTGTACGCTTCTTGGCGGTCATAAAGCGTAGAGGAGATGAAATACATGATTAAAGATCGTGGAAATATAAAGTGGACAGCGATGATGCTTCCAGAACATGTAGGTTTACTTCGTGAGTTAAAAAAGGAGCTGACTTATCAAAAAAAGCCTCAACTTGATGAGCAACAGCTGTTAGAAATGAATGAACAGATTTGTGAAGGGATGGCAAATAACGCATCACTTATTTTTACTTACTATGAAAACTATGACTACCATTGTATGGTTGGTACGGTTCATCATTTTAATGAACAAGAAAGAAAACTGCACCTGATTGATCAATTTGGTGGAAAAAACTATTTACAACTGGATGAGATTATTGATGTAAAAACTTACAAGTAAAAACCATTTTTATGTATAAAATTGGTTTGGATTTCCTAGAATAGTTTCTATCTCGTAAATTGAACGAAACCTTCAAGATGTTGTAAAGTAATGGTCACAAATGTTTTTCAAAAATGGTATGACGAAGGTGTATAGTTAGTAGGTGCTATAAAATTTTTAGAATAGGAAGTGAAGAGAACGTGCGCGTTCATGATCTAGTCGAAACGAAAGAGTTTTTTATTGGGGAGACAAAGCCAAATTTCCATGTTATTTATGAAAAGTTTGAAAATAATGATGCAGTTTATGTAGATGGAGTCGTTCAAACGAAAAAGATGGGAATCGAAGAGATTGTCCAAATTTTTCGAGGTGAGGAAGATAGTTTATGTAATGTAGAACGATACTGTATTGGTAAAGAGTACCCGAATATTGAAGCAGTTTTGGCGAAAGTAAAGGAAAGTCATAGAGAAATCTTTATTTCAGAATAATTCATATAATGAAGACTGACTCAAAAGGGCCAGTCTTTTTATAATGCAGTTAGAGAAACTACGAAATTTAAGTCGATTGTAAGAACTGACAGGACGTTGCTTATCCTAATGAATTGCGCTAACATTTACGGTATGGATTTGTGATCTAGAAAGGAAGAGAAGCTATGGTAAGAGTATTATTCGTTTGTCTAGGTAATATTTGCCGATCGCCGATGGCAGAAGCTGTGTTTCGGAAAAAAGTAGAAGAAGCAAACTTAAGTGATCGATTTGACATTGATTCGGCAGGAACGGGAGACTGGCATATTGGCAAACCGCCGCACGAGGGAACGAGAAACATCTTAGACCAATACAAAATTGATTATAGTGGAATGAAGGCACGAAAAGTAACAAAGCCGGACTTACAGAACTATGATTATATCATTGCAATGGATGCGGAAAATGCAGGGAACTTAAACGCAATGGCAGAGCATGAGCAAACAGGAGAAATTGCAAGGCTTCTTGATTTTCTTCCGGAAAGTGATGTTGTTGATGTTCCAGATCCGTACTATACAGGTAATTTCGAAGAAGTATATGAATTAGTAAATAAGAGTTGTGAGAAATTACTTTCATACATATGTAAACAAGAAAATCTAAAGAAGAGCTGATCACACGAGGTCAGCTCTTTTTTAGTTCCAAATATAGATATGTAGTTTAAAATTAGAGTCACAAGCTTATTGTTCCATTAGTTGCTGAACGGGAACTGTCATCTCGTGCTCAGGTTGGCTTTTTTCGTACACTCGTGCAGTGTCATTGTCATGGTCGACATGTTGGATCATAACCGGAGTTCCATTAAAGAGTACTTGAACATCCTTCATAGACTCGACAATCTCTTGCGCTCGTTGAGAATTCACTTCTATTCACTCCTTTAAAAGCCTCTATTACGAAAGAAGCCCTATTTTTCAAATTATGTTTTCATTATGAGGATAAATCGATCGTTTTATGCATAGCTATGAGTTAAATCAGGTGAAAGATCTTCAATCATGGTCATCCAGGACTTATTGAATTTCATCTGGTTTTTTAATTGCTGAACGAACGCTCTTCTACATGAATACTAGATAAAAATATTGATGTGTAAGGGGATACAAGGTGATAGGAGAGTAACAATCTACGATAACTATGAATACGATGGGATATGGGCATTGGACCCATTTAAATAAATTACTCCCGAAAGAGGGTTGATATAGATGTGTGGTATTACTGGTTGGATTGATTGGAAGCAAAACATGGTAAAAGAGCAGGCTGAAGTTGAAAAAATGGCGAAGACGTTATCACGTCGAGGGCCTGATGATATTAACATTTGGAGCTCTAATCATGCAGCGCTAGGACATACTCGTCTTATTGTTGTCGATCCAGAAGGCGGTATTCAACCCATGACCAGAACGAAAGGAAATCGTTCATATACAATTGTGTATAATGGCGAATTATACAATACGGAAGATCTACGTAAAGAGCTGCTTCAACGGGGACATACGTTTAAGGGACATTCCGATACAGAGGTTCTCTTAACTTCTTATATAGAGTGGGGCTTTCATTGCTTAGAAAAGTTAAATGGTATTTTCGCGTTTGCCATTTGGAGCGAGCACGATCAAAGTTTAATTCTTGCCCGTGACCGTCTCGGTGTCAAACCATTATTTTACTCTGTTCAAAATGGTAAATTGCTATTTGCGTCTGAGATTAAAGCACTTCTCGCTCATCGGGACATATCAACAACAGTGGATGAAACCGGACTTTCTGAAGTGTTAGGTTTAGGACCATCACGTACACCGGGACATGGGGTGTTCGCAGATATAGAAGAGCTTCGACCAGCCCATGCAATGCTGTATGACCGCAACGGGGCTAAAATTACTCGCTACTGGAAGTTGAAAAGTAAGGAGCATGTCGATAATGTCGATGAAACAGCAGAAAAAGTTCGTTGGTTGTTAACAGATACTGTCGAACGTCAATTAGTAGCAGATGTTCCAGTGTGTACGTTCTTATCAGGAGGGATTGACTCCAGTGCTTTAACAGCTCTAGCAGCTAATGTGTTTGAGCGCGATAACAAGGGTGACTTGCGAACGTATTCTATTGATTATGCCGACAATGATAAATATTTTAAAGCCAATGATTTTCAGCCAAATGCAGATGGTCCATGGATTGAAAAAGTGTCTAATGAATTTCGCACGTTACACACGAATCACGTCATTTCAATGAAGGATCTCGCAGGTTATTTAAAGAAAGCTGTTGAAGTACGTGATTTGCCTGGAATGGCTGATATTGACTCGAGTTTATTATGGTTTTGTGAAAAAATAAAAGAAGATGTGACGGTCGGCTTATCTGGAGAATGCGCCGATGAAATCTTCGGCGGGTACCCTTGGTTTCATAAGCCTGAAGTGATGAATTTAGATGGATTTCCGTGGATGCGTTCTACACAAGAAAGAGAAGCACTACTGCAGGATAAGTGGAAAAATAAATTAAAGCTACAATCCTACGTTCACGAAAGATATAAAGAAACGATCGCAGAAACACCTAGATTTGAAGAAGATACGAAAGAAGAAGCACGTAGAAGAGAAATTTCGTATTTAAATATCATTTGGTTTATGACAACGCTCCTCGATCGTAAAGATCGAATGAGTATGGGAGCCAGCCTAGAGGTTCGTGTCCCGTTTGCTGACCATCGTCTCGTAGAATACGTATGGAACATTCCTTGGGAAATGAAGCAATTAAATGGTTTAGAAAAGGGGATTTTGCGTAAAGCACTCGAGGGAATTTTACCGGATGAAGTGTTATATCGCAAAAAGAGCCCATATCCGAAAACGCATAATCCACATTATACGAATGCAGTAAAAACGGAAATGCTCGACATTCTTAGTCAAAACGACTCTCCATTATTTGATTTAATTGATCGTACTAAAATGAGAGAAATTGCTGAAAGTGGAGGAGCTTCATTTAAAACGCCATGGTTCGGGCAACTGATGACAGGTCCGCAGCTCATCGCTCATTTTATTCAAATGGACCACTGGTTGAAGCATTATAATGTTCAGATAAAAGGATAGAAGTCGATAGAGGCGCCTACGGAAGTAGGCGTCTTTTTTCAATAAAGACTAATACTAAGAGCTTGTATTAAATCCAAACAATTAGAAGTTAAATAGTGTCTGAAATTCCTACGAGCAATGTTGCTTTTTTAGTAAAAGTCATAAGTAAAGCATAAAAAAACAAGTTCTCTTTTTTTGGTATGAAATTTGCAATATAAATATGAGTATTGTAGGCAGCTAGAGCAGGTATATTGGCTAATTTTAAGTTTGTTTTATTTCATTCATAGGGAGGTAGTTTGGTTGAATATTACAAGTAATTTGGCTTTAAATGCTCGTCGTCATCCTGATAAGGTGGCTATTACGTTTCAAGGAAGGGAGCATACGTATAAACAGTTTAATGAAACTGTCAATCGTTTTGCGAATGGTTTAGCGAGTATTGGGTTGAAAAAGGGAGAAAAGATCGCTCTCATGATGAAGAACTCGGATTATTTTGCGATTAGTTATTTTGCTGCTGCTAAACTTGGGGCGGTAATTGTCCCTATTAATTTTAGACTTGTTGCAAGAGAAGTAAATTATATATTAAAGCAATCAGACAGTGTAATGGTTATTTGTGAACAAGAGTTAGAAGGATTAATCAATGAAGCACGTGAAGGTATTGTTGCTATTCGGGATGTGATTGTTACACCAAGAGCAGCTTCACCAGAAAATAGAAGTTATGAAAACGTGTTGTCTGAAAGTACGGCGGATCCGGATGTAGAAGTAGTAGGAACGGATGATCTTCACATCCTGTACACATCAGGTACAACGGGTCAACCGAAAGGCGCATTATTCGATCATCAGCGAGTATTTAAAGTTGCCTTTGGAACGACGGGTTTATTAGGACTTCAGAGTGATGACAAATTATTGCATGTAGCCCCGTTATTTCATTGTGCACAGCTTTGCTTATTTCTCATACCTGGTTTGTTCCTAGGTGCAACAAATGTGATAGAACAAGATTTTCATCCGGTAGAAACACTAAAAACAATAGAAAAGCATGGCATTACTTTATTCTTTGGAGTTCCAACAATGTATAACTTCTTCACTCAAGTTCCAAATGCAGACCAGCTTGACCTTTCGTCGATTACCCGTTGTGGGTATGGAGCGGCTCCAATGTCACCAGAATTAGTCAAGAAAAGTATAGATTTATTTAAGACAGATCAGTTTTATAATCTTTGTGGCTTAACAGAAGGAGGACCAACGGGTATTTACTTATCTCCTGAAGACCACAAGACAAAGATCGGTAAGTCTGGAAAATGGCCCTCTCTATTTACAGAAGTAGAAGTAGTCAATGATAGTGGTGAACAAGTAGCAGTAGGTGAAGTAGGAGAATTGATTTTGCGTGGAGAAGCAATCATGAAAGAATACTATAAGAAACCAGAAGAAACCGCAAATACGTTACGTGATGGCTGGCTTTATACAGGCGATTTAGCTTCCGTTGATGAGGATGGTTATATTTCACTCGTTGATCGTAAAAAGGATATGGTTATTTCCGGTGGTGAAAATGTGTACTCTGTGGAAGTTGAGTATGCTCTAGATGAACATCCACTCATCATTGAAAGCGCTGTCATTGGTACACCTGATCCGAAGTGGGGAGAACTTGTAACGGCTGTTATCGTTGTTAAAGAAGGTGAACAATTAGAAGAAGTCGAGCTGAGAGCTTTCTGTCGAGAGCGATTAGCAGGGTATAAAGTGCCGAAGAAGTTTTTATTTACCGATCAATTACCGAGAAATGCATCTGGGAAAATTCAAAAGTTTAAATTGCGAGAGCAGTACACTGGTGACCTTGTAAATTAATTAGTAGAAAAGAAAAACTTAATTAGGTATTGCAACTGCAAGGGAAGAGGACACTCTTCTCTTTTTTTGTTCGCTCATAATGATCGCTAGTAGTTATGTTCAAGGTGTAATATGATGTCCATTGGTTATAAATTTGCTATACTTTAAGATACTAATTTTCATTTGCAAAAAAGAAGGTGATGGTGTGAAATTAGGGTTTATTGCTGACCTGCACCTGGACATTAATGAAAAAAGACGAAGAACGGACATACTAGAGGTTTTATTAGAGCAAACGAAAGAACAAAAGCTTGACGCACTCTGTATAGGCGGGGATGTTTCAAATGACTACAGGAGGACTCTGGCTGCAGTTGAGCAAATCGAACACGAACGAAACATCCCGTGTTACTTTGTAGCAGGAAACCACGACCTTTGGAATATCCAACATCCTAACAAGAACACGTGGGAGATTTATAATGAATTAAAAAGGCACCCTAGAAATTTAGCTAATGGATCTCAAGATTTAGGGAATAATTGGACATTACTAGGTGATATAGGATGGTATGATTTCAGTTTTGGAAGTAAAAGCAAATATACCTTTGCAGAATTTAATCAGATGAAAATGAAAGGAAGTACGTGGCAAGACAAAGAATATACAGATTGGGCTGTCAACTCATTAGAAGTGCATGAACTCTTTATGAAAAAATTTAAAGAACAACTGAGGGAACACCGACATGAAAAAGTTATTTTTTGTTCCCATGTTGTATCTCACGAAAAGTTTACTGTGCCAACTCCACACCGGATTTGGGATTATTTTAATGCGTACCTTGGCAGTAAGGATTATGAACAATTAATTAAGAGTGAAAAAGTACAATATGCGTTATGTGGTCATGTGCATTTTCGTAAAACAGTGCACAGTAGTGAAACGGAATTTATTTGCAGTAGTTTAGGATATGCAAACCAATGGAGGACACCTAGCACAAAAGATGAGGTTCAACATGCTTTGACAGTTCTACATTTAGAGTGAGTCAAATTCATAGATAGTACTTACTATAATAAGCAAGGTTTTTCGGGGAAGAAACAATTTATAGAAATATGAGGTAGTTCAATGGCAGATACTTTAAGGAAAGAAATTAAAGAAAAGATTGAAAAGAGAGAGTTTAATTGTGAAAAAGAATTAACTCTGTCGGTCATAAGTGGAAAGTGGAAGATTGTTATTATATGGTATTTAGCGCAAGAGAACTCGTATCGTTTCAGTGAACTTCAAAAGTTACTTCCTAAAATTACTCATAAAATGTTATCGAGTCAATTAAAAGAATTAATTGAAGATGGAATTGTACATAGGGAAGTGTTTCCTGAAGTGCCTCCAAGGGTACAATATTCGTTAACACCACTTGGGAGATCGTTATTGCCCATTATTGACTTAATGTATGAATGGGGAAAAAAACGTATAGAAGACTTAAAAAAGGAGAACTAACCCTTATATATCAATAGGTACCCAAAAAGTAACCTCCTTACTAAAAAGTCCCTACTTGTTAAAGTTGATTTTCTGAAAGATAATCAACTAAGGAAAAGTAGTTGAGAAGGAGGATGTGTTTATGAAATTACGTGTTTCAGCCGTACAGTATCAGTTGCAAACGATTAAGTCTTTTGAGGAGTTCGCAAAACAAAGTGAGCACTACTTAAAAACAGCAGCCGAATTTGGATCGGAGTTTGTACTGTTTCCAGAATTTTTTACGACACAGCTATTATCTATCGGAAGTGAGCAAGGAACTTCGTTAACTATAAATGAGTTACCAGGATTTACAGAGCAATACCAAACTCTTTTTTCGTCATTTGCACAAAAAATGAACGTTCATATTATTGGTGGAACACATGTTATTCGTATCGACGATCGTTTATACAATGTCGCACATCTTTTTTATCCAGATGGAAGAATTGAACAACAGGCAAAACTTCATATTACACCAACAGAAGTGAATGAATGGAATATGTCTGCTGGAGATGAAGTGAAAGTTTTTGATACGGATAAAGGTAGAATAGCGATCCTAACATGTTACGATATCGAGTTTCCTGAAGTTGTTCGAATGGTAAAAGCGAAAGGGGCAGATGTCATCTTTTGTCCATCATGTACAGATGATCGCCATGGCTTCCATCGCGTTCGTTACACGAGTCATGCACGAGCGATTGAAAATCAAGTGTATGTAGTCGTAACGGGTACGGTTGGTTCGCTTCCGACGGTTGACTTTATGCGAGCGAACTTTGGGCAAGCAGCTGTTATTACTCCGAATGATGTACCGTTTCCGCCGCGAGGAATTATGGTCGAAGGGGAATTGAATAATGATATGATCGTAACAGCGGATTTAGATCTGTCGCTATTATATGAAGTGCGTGAAAGAGGGTCTGTTACGACTTGGAGAGACCGCCGATCCGACTTGTATCCAGACTGGGAAAAAATGAACATGAAAGGATACTAATAACATGTTATATCGAAGTGAATTCTATGCGTATGATCAAGACCAGACAGTTCCTACTGTCATTCGGAACTACACAAAGAACGACTTTGATGATCTTATTCAAATCCAAAAAGAATGTTTTCCTCCACCTTTTCCATCTGAGTTATGGTGGGATAAGGAACAACTGACAAACCATGTAGATTTGTTTCAAGCAGGAGCCCTATGTGTTGAAGTTGACGGTGAGCTAGCCGGCTCTTTAACAGGGTTATGCGTCGACTTTGATCTCACGGATGCTGATCATACATGGGAAGAAATAACGGACAACGGGTATATCCGAAATCATAACACCAAAGGAAATACGCTTTATATTGTCGATATCAGTGTCCGTCCGAAATACCGCAAACTCGGCCTTGGTAAAGTGATGATGCAATCGATGTATCACGTTGTCATTCAACAAGGTTTAGATCGTTTATTAGGCGGGGGACGAATGCCTGGGTATCATAAAGTTGCAGAAGAAATGACTCCTGATCAATATGTAAATGCGGTAACAAAGGGAAGCATGAAAGATCCTGTAATTTCCTTTCTCCTAAGGTGCGGCCGAAAACCGATTCATATTGTAGAAAACTACTTAGATGATGAAGAGTCGTGCAACTATGGAGTTTTAATGGAATGGAAAAACCCTTTTAAATAAATCCTCTAAGAATTGTTAAAGATCGTATCGATTACAATCAACATGATTACAATGAAAGAAGTGATATAGTTGGATTACATTAGAATAACTAGTATTGAAGATCCTTTGTTTAAAAAAATGCATGATTTAATGCAAGAAGTATTTCCTCCAGAAGAAGTCCTTGAATTTGAACTTTGGGAAGAACCTTTAAAAGATCCAGACATTCGAGTATTTGTAGCAGTTGACGGAGAACAAGTAGTTGGTGCAACTGAATACCGATACTATGTAGATTGGAATATCGCCATGACCGACTTTACAATTATCGGTCAAGACGGGCGTGGGATTGGACCGTTCCTTGCTAACAGCCGTTTAAAAGACTTAAAACAGTTAGCCAATGAGAACGGCAAAGAACTGTACGGTATGTTTGCAGAAATTTATAACCCGAATGTTGTCGATCATTCCAGCACTTTAAAGGTAAAGTCAATGGACCCGCTTGTTCGAAGAGAAGTACTTTCGCATTTAGGATATCAACGACTTGATTTTAATTATGTACATCCTTCTTGGAAAAACGACGGCGAAGCAGTGAGTGGACTAGACTTAGGTTTCATGCCTTTTAATGACGACTCGACTAAAGTAGAAGCTGAGTTAGTCGTCAATTTCTTAACGACTTATTATTCAGTTCTTTCTAACAAACCTCAAGAATGGTTAACTATGATTGAGGCGTTAAAAGGAAAAGAAACAATTCAGCTTTTACCATTATAAATAATAGCGCTATAGAAAGTCAGGGCTGACACTAAGTCAACCTGACTTTTTTTATTAGGTTTAGGGTATCTTATATGAGTTAGAAGAAGGATAACTAACCGGGATATAGTGATTTTTAACTCTTACGAATCAGCTTGCAGAAATTTTGTGAATAACTGAGGTCCTGTTATTTACACCTAACTTATTAAAGATATTATTTAGGTGAGTTTTAACAGTATTAATACTTAAGAAGAGCTTTTGGGCGATGTCGTTATTACTGTATCCTTTTGAAATAAGACCAATAATTTCAGTTTCTCTTTTAGAAAGCCCAAACTCTATCGTTGCTTTTTTAATAGGGTCTTCATTTTGTTTAGCTTCTGAATGGATATAGATAGTAAAGAATGGCTCCTCTAAATCTAAAGTTACTTGAGTGTTTATTTCAAATGAGAGAACCCCGATAGTCAAGATGAGTTCATCAGTGAATTTAGTGTTTAGCCTTGTTAATACAGCGTCTTTTACTTTGGAGAGTGGATTGTTTTTGTCAGCGTGGTTTAAATTAGAACAGTACTTTATGGCAAGGTCATTACTATAGATGATCGAGAAGTTTTTATCTACTACTAAAACCCCGATAGGAAGTTTGCTCATTGATTGATCAAAAATTGAATTTGAATATTGTAACTGTTTAAATGTTAAATGTTGTTTTAAGGAGCTGGAAATAAATTTGGATGCGCTTTCAAGAATGTGCAATTCGTTTGAAGAGTAATCGCCAGAGCAAAGTGGCTTATGAATACCGATAAGGCCTATAACTCTAGCTCCCCATTTCAAAGGTATAAAAACAGTGTGGTACTTTTTGTTCTTTTTATAAAATTTGAGGTTATATTCACAATTTTGAATAGTTGTATAGGATAGTATGTCTTCAATAGAAAGTAAGTGTTTATTTTGGATCTTCTTTTTATTTAAAAGGTCCATTCGATAATGATACTCCTGGTTTGCCTCTATTGCATTGCTATTCAAGTATAGTGTGGTTGTTCTTTGAAGTGAGCTGTCATTAATAAATAATGATAAGTGGTTATATCCAAGTACGTTTTTTATAGCTTCTAATATGGTCTCGTAATATTCCTCGTGATTTTCCTGGATTATAGAAACAAACTTTAAAATTTTTTCGTAATCTTCCGTTTTTAGCAAAAAAGTTCCCCTCCTAAAAATATAAACTCTCTTTAAAAATTGAAAACCGATTTTTTGCATTTTATGTAAAATGATATTTAGTTTGAGAAAGGGTTGGTTAAACCTTATTATAATAAAGATTTTTGAATTGTCTACATTTTTTTGAATCTTGTTTAAATTTTAAATATTAGAATTAAATTCATCCTTATGGGTGATTTTTGAATATTCAATAAGTGTTAGTATTCATTTATAAAGTTTTTAAAAGGGAGGACTTCAATTATGAACAATAATTATATTCAAGAAGAACATCGTATTTTTAGAAGTACATTAAGAAAATTTTTAGAAAAAGAAGCCTACCCTCATTTTGAACAATGGGAGAAGGACAGAGAGATACCTCGTCATTTTTGGAAGAAAATGGGTGAAAATGGTTTTCTTTGTCCTTGGATCGATGAAAGTTACGGAGGCTTAAATGCGGACTTTGTGTATTCTGTCATATTGAATGAAGAGTTAGAGAAAGTAGGGCAAGGAGTATCAAGTGGAATTTGTTTACACAATGATATCGTAACCCCATATTTTTCAACGTACGGTAGTGAAGAGCAGAAGCAACGTTGGCTTCCAGGGTGTATTACAGGAGACCTAATTACAGCGGTAGCAATGACAGAGCCTGGTGCAGGGTCTGATCTAGCAGGAATTCGAACAACAGCTGTAAGAGATGGCGATCATTATATTTTAAATGGCGGAAAAATATTTATAACAAATGGTCTTCATGCTGATTTAATTATTGTTGTCTGTAAAACAGATCCAAAAGCTAACCCTGCTTATAAAGGAGTAAGTTTACTAGTAGTTGAGCGTGATACACCTGGATTTTCACGAGGGAAAAAACTAGATAAGATCGGAATGCACAGTGGTGATACAGCTGAATTGATCTTTGAGGATGCAAAGGTCCCTGTGGCGAATTTATTAGGTGAGGAAGGGAAAGGATTCTATTATTTAATGACAAAATTACAACAGGAACGGCTTGTTGTAGCTATCCAGTGTCAAACTGAAGCGGAAGAGATGTTAAAAATTACAATGAATTATGTGAAAAACAGAAAAGCTTTTGGAAAATCAATAAGCCAATTCCAAAATACACAATTTAAGATTGCTGAAATGGCAACAGAAATTGAGATAGGAAGGACATTCCTCGATGATTTAATTGTTCGACATATGGAAGGAGAAGACATCACGAAAAAAGTGTCCATGGCCAAATGGTGGATAAGTGAAATGGCGAAAAGAGTAGCTTCAGAATGCCTGCAATTACACGGAGGGTATGGATATATGGAGGAGTATGAAATCGCACGAAGATACCGCGATATACCAGTCGCCTCTATTTATGCAGGTACAACTGAAATAATGAAGACTATTATTGCTAAACAATTAGACTTATAAATAGTGAAACTATAAAGTATAAAGGAGCACTAAATGGGGTTTAAAGAAATAAAAACAGCCAAGAAAAAAGAAGATATCATTCGCTCTGCAGCAAAAATAGTTTCCAAAAAAGGCTATCACGGGGCAACAATGGAAGACATAGCAGCAGAGTTACTAATGACAAAAGGAGCGTTATACTACTATTTTGAAAACAAAGATGACCTAGTCTATCATTGCCATGACTTAATTTTATCCTCAGCAATTAAAACATTAGAGGATTATTTAAAGAGTAATATCTCATCTACAGATAAATTTAAAAAAGCTGTGGAAGTTCATGTTGAGTTTGTAATTGCAGAAAAAGAGACATTTAATATGATTATTAAACCACAACATACTTTTACAGAAAAGCGCCTTGCTCCTATACTTGATAAGCGTCAAAAGTATGCTAATATTTTTGACGAAATAATTCAACAAGGAATAGACAACGGTGAATTTAAAATTACCGAAATAAAGATGGCGAGAATGATGATATTAGGGGCATTGAATTGGATTCAACAATGGTATTTACCAGAAGGTAAGAAAAGTAAAAAAGAGATTGTAGATATTTATTCGGACTATTTATTAAAACTACTTAAATAAGTAGCAGTTACTTTAAGAATAAATTTTATAGGCATTAGATAATGCGACTTTTCACACTTTCGGGTGATGCTTACTAATTTTTGTTCAGCTAATATTAGGTTTAGGTCCTGAAGGGGAACTTATTTCATAATAGTTCTGATTATTCAGAATTTAGAGTACTTCTTCTACTTAAAAAGTTAAGCGCTTACAAATTATTTAAGGCTTGAAAGGGGAATTAATTCATGTTTATTGCAGAGCAGTTAAAAGAGATGGTAGAACGTCAACCAAATGCAATTATTTCATCGTATTTAGGGAGAGAAACTACTTATCAGCAATTTTATAAACAAGCAGAAAGGCTTGCAGGGTATTTTAAGCAATTAGGATATGGTAAGGAGGATATTGTTGCGCTAGTCCTACCTAACTCAGACTATTTTTTAACTTCCTATTATGCGTGTCAGATCGGGGGATTTGCAGTATTACCAATCAATACCAAACTGGCTCCAAGGGAAATCGAATATATCTTAAACCATTCAGAAGCTAAAGGAATTATATATGATCAACGATTTGAAGCGACAGTTCATGAGATTTTACCTAACTTACCAGTCATCCAGGATACTCTTACAACAGGTTATGAAAACACTTCAAATCGCTTAGAGGATATTATTGATGGACCAGATCGACCAGTAAGTGAAGTTTCACGAGAAGATGATGATACTTCTGTAATCTTTTACACATCTGGAACAACCGGAAGACCAAAAGGTGTAATGTTAACGAACAGAAATGTTTTATCTATTGCGCAAATTCATAAGGAATCGATGGAAATAACGAATAAGGACCGCATGCAAATTGTTGCTCCACTTTTCCATTGTGCTGCAGCTCATGTGTTTTCAATACCAACGATATATGCAGGAGGAGCTGTTGTCATTGAGGAGGGATTTTCTCCAGAACAAACGATAAAAACGATGGAGAAAGAAAACATTACGATATTCTTTGGTGTTCCAGCTATGTACAGTATTCTCTTAACAACACCGAGTTTACAAGAAGCATCATTACCAAATCTACGACTCCTTACTTACGGTGCTGCTCCTATGCCGTACGAATTAATTAAACGAGTAAAGGATATTTTTCCAAAGGTTCAAGTACAAAACATTTATGGACAAACGGAAAATTCTCCAGGTGCTACTACATTAAAAGATGAACATGCTTTAAGTAAGATAGGATCAGTGGGTGAAGCATTACCGCAATGTGAGGTTAGAGTTGTTGATGAATCTGGAGAAGATCTACCTGTTGGAAAAGTTGGGGAGATCATTGTAAAAGGTCCACATGTGATGAAGGGTTATCTAAAAAATGAAGAGGCAACTAGAGACACAATTAAAAATGGATGGCTTTATAGCGGTGATCTTGGTCGCTTAGATGAAGATGGATTGCTCTATATCGTAGATCGAAAGAAAGATATGATCATTCGTGGCGGCGAAAATATTTATCCTGTTGAAATTGAGGAAGTTCTCTATGAAATTCCTGAAATTTTGGAAGCTGCTATTATCGGGGTACCACATGAAGTTTTAGGTGAAGTTCCTAAAGCCTACGTAGCCACGAAAAAAGGTATGCAGATAGATGAAACTACCATTTTACAATATTGTCAAAATCGATTAGCTAAATATAAAGTACCTCAAGAGATTGAATTTGTTGAAGAGCTTCCTAGAAATGCTAGTGGAAAAGTGTTGAAAACAGAATTAAGAAGTTCGACAGAGACAATTTAGAATAGGTTGATCGTTTATTCTATATCAATTTCTTTTGGTTTGTTATCTGTCAAATATATAAATTAAAAACATGTGGGGGTAATAAGATGAAAAAAATGAAAAGAATGAAAAACCTGATGAAACCAGTCGTTGGTGCTGCAGTCGCTGCAACAATGGCATTAGGACTTGTCGCGTGTGGAGGAAGTAATGAAGGTGCATCGGCTCCGTCAGAAAGTAATGATGGTGGGGGAGATAAAACCGAGGCTATTGAAGAAATGCGATTAAGAGCTTCCTCTGGAGTAACAGCTAAACACTTTTGGGATCGCGGATTTTTCACACCTTTGATGGAACGAATTGATAGTGAAACAAATGGTGCTATTAGCTTTGAAGCATTTACTTCAGGAGAACTTGTTCCTTTAGGTACGGAATTTGATGCTCTTCGTCAAGGAACCATTGACATTGCGTTAACATTCATGGCACCTTATGATCCTCAACGTTTTCCATATTCAGAGGTTACAATGCTCCCATTGCTTGAATCAGATGCAGTAATTGCCTCGACAGCAATGCAAAATATGATGAAGAGCGATCGTGAATTAAAAGATGGCAAAACGTATTATGAGATAGAGTTTGCTGATAAAGGTTTAGTTGCTTTTGCTAACCCGCTAACAGAACCATATGTTTTAGGAACGACAAGACAAAAGATCGAAAGTGTATCTGATTTTTCAGAAGCGATTCGACTTAGAACAGCTTCGCGTGTACATGAGATCTTAGCTGATAATTTAGGAATCACAGCAATTTCAATGCCAATTACGGATGCGTATGATGCGTTAAGCCGTAACGCATTAGACGGATTTTTCTACAATATTCCAGACTGGAAAGCATTTGGTTTTGATGAATTAATTAAACATGCAGTGGAAGGGGCTAACTTTGGCCACTTTGTTGGTCATACTGCAATGACACAAGAAACTTGGGATAAATTACCTGCTGACGTTCAAGAAAAATTTAAGGCAGCAGCAGATGAAATTATCTTTGATGGTGCAAGTTTAACGAGGGATGAAACTGATGAGAATAGAGATTCTACAATGGAAAAAGGTGGAGAATTTACGCACCTTAATGATCTCGATCCAGAATTAAGAGAGTTTATAAGTCAAGCTATCGTTGACACTTGGGTTGAATGGATTGAGAACTTAGAAGGCCAAGGTCATGCAGGGAAAGAGATGGCTCTTCTATGGAGAGATATGATCGTTGAAGCAGGTGGGGTTTTACCTCAAGAAATCATGGATATGGAGTAATCTTAAGTGATAGGGAGCTGGCTTTTCAGCTCCCTATCATTAAAATTCAGTGTTTATACGATAGTGAGGTGAAGGAATGGTCGAAAATATTGCAATTATTGTTGTCGTTATCGTGTTTTTGTTTTTATTACTAACAGGGCAATACATTAGTTCTCTACTTTTAACATCAGGTATTATAGGTATTTATATATTGGGCGGAATGCCTTTACTCAATGGATTTTTACAAAGTGAACCATATAATCGTGCTGCAAGCTATGCTTTGACGACTATTCCTCTTTACATTTTAATGGCACAGTTCATTATGCAAGCTGGAATTGTCAAAGATTTTTATAATCTTGTATTTAAGCTTTCAAAAGGGAAAACTAGTTTACTAGGTGTATTAACGGTATTTTTAGGAGGAATTCTCGGTGCTGTTTCTGGGTCTGGTACAGCAACGGCCGCATCACTAGGTCAAGTTGCAGTTCCAGAATTGAAAAGGAGAGGATATCCAGACGGGCTTGCTGGTGCTTTAGCAGCTTCAGCTGGATCGCTTTCAGCAATCATCCCTCCGAGTGTAATTTTAATTATTTATGGTGTGACTGTGCAAATATCAATCGGCCAATTGTTTGTTGCAGCTTTTATTCCAGGAGTCCTCATGATGGTCGTTTTTTCTGCAGTTACTATCGTTTATCTAAGGATTTATAAAGGTAAGATGACCCTGCCTACACCAGATGTTGAAGAACATGAAACACCTGTCAGTCGCTATGTCATCATCATTATTGCTGGAGCTTTAATCATTTTTTCGATTTTCGGTGGTATTTATACAGGGAAGTTTACACCAACAGAAGCAGGTGCTGTAGGTGCATTTATCAGTTTAATCGTAGCTCTCGTGTTAGGAAAAGTGAACAAAAGTTTTATTACAAGCTCCCTTATTGAAACAACCAAAGTAACGGTAATGGCAATGATAATAGTTATAGGGGCATCTCTATTCGGCCGGTTTATTTCATTGTCACTTCTTCCTAGGAAAATTATTGATATGTTAGGACCATTAATGGATTATCCAGTCCTATTATTAATCATTATAATGTTAATTTACTTCTTCTTATTTATGTTTATTGAGGGAGTAGCAGTTATCTTAATGACTGTACCTGTTTTGTTGCCAATATTAACGGCAGCGAACATTGATCTGATTTGGTTTGGTATATTAGTTTCTGTTATTTGTACGCTAGGCCTTATCACACCGCCTGTT
This sequence comes from Alkalihalobacterium chitinilyticum, assembly GCF_029028005.1. Lineage (GTDB taxonomy): Bacteria > Bacillota > Bacilli > Bacillales > Bacillaceae_F > Alkalihalobacterium > Alkalihalobacterium chitinilyticum. Next base: position 355,601 of record NZ_JAOTPO010000001.1, on the reverse strand, counting down.
GGTATAAGTGTTTATGCAGTAGGAGGCGTAACAAAGATCCCAATTGAAAAACTTTTCCGAACATCATTAATTTTTGCCGTCGTTGCCGCTGTAGTAGTCGGTGGACTACTAATTGCCTTCCCGCAATTAGCAACATGGCTACCGCAAACAATGAGGTAATAAAGCTATTATAATTAGAAAGTAGGTGATAGAGATGAGCGGAGTCTTTGAAAAAATAGTAAATATTAATGAAAGATTAAAGTTAATCGGGGTTTATACAGGAGGAATTGCTGTAGTTATCATGATGTTTCTTATTGTAGCGGATGTATTTATGCGAAATATTTTCACATCTCCAATATCAGGTACTTATGAAATTGTACAATTTTTCTTGATGCCAATGGCCATTTTCCCTGCACTAGCTTATACGTATAGTTCAGGCGTTTTACCGAGATTAGGTGAATTAGTTGAAAAAGCACCCCAGAGCTTCCAAAAGATTTCTAAATGGTTAATCATTATCATTGAGGTCGTTATTTTCACTTTATTAACAATCTATGGGTGGAAATTTGCGATGGCTGGTGTCGGTGATCAAATGGCCGTTGCTGTCGGTGGAAAATTAACACCCGTTTATCCAGTCTACTTTTTAATACCTATTGGTTTTGGTTTAATAGTATTAGAAGTTCTTCTATCAGCTATCAAACCCCTAATTAATAACAAGAGGACCAATTAGATTATATTTAAATATTGGTAGGATTTTTGGAGGGAGTTATAGAATTTAGTAAATTGGAATAAAAAGAATTATCTATACATCGTTTGGAGGACATAATATGAACAATATTTACATTTTAGATGGTGCACGAACAGCATTTACAGCTTTCGGGGGTTCTTTTCAATCTGTTAACGCTACTGAATTAGGAACTGTAACTGCAGTAGAGGCCTTGAAACGTGCAGAAGTGGAAGGTAAAGATATTGATCAAGTGGTTTATGGAAATGTTATTCACAGTTCGACGAATGCTGCCTATTTAGCCCGCCATATTGCTTTAAAGGCAGATGTGCCAATGGAAACCCCGGCATTAACCGTAAATCGTCTTTGCGGATCTGGTATGCAATCAATCATTTCTGCTGCTCAAAGCATTCGTTTAGGTGAATCCAACTTAGCATTAGTTGGCGGGGCTGAAAATATGACAATGTCGCCTCACTCTAATTTCACAAGTCGCTTTTCAGGTGTTAAGTATGGAAGTTTCCAGTTTGAAGATATGTTATTAAATACACTTACAGATCAGTATACTGGTATTGGTATGGGAATAACAGCTGAAAATCTAGCAGAAAAATACGAGATTTCTAGGGAAGAACAAGATGAATTTGCTTTGCTCAGCCAACAAAGAGCAACAGAAGCAATCCAATCGGGCATTTTTGCTGAAGAAATAACGGCTGTAGAAGTTTCTTCAAGAGGTGGAAGTAAACAAATTCTTGAAGATGAGCATGTAAAAAAAGATATGACATTTGAAAAGCTTGCTGCGTTAAAGCCTTCTTTTAGAAAGGATGGTACAGTGACTGCTGGTAATGCAAGCGGAATCAATGACGGTGCTGCTTCTTTAATTTTATCCAGTGAAGCGGAAGTGAAAAAACGTAATCAAAAACCGTTAGCTAAAATAGTTTCCTGGGGAATAGCTGGCGTAGATCCAAGTATTATGGGTATTGGTCCAGTTCCAGCCATACAACAAGCACTTCAACGTGCTGAACTAACTCTTGAGCAAATGGACCGTATTGAAATTAATGAAGCATTTGCGGCTCAATACTTAGCTGTTGAAAAAGAATTAGGACTTGATCGCAATAAAACAAATGTACACGGTGGAGCAATAGCACTCGGGCATCCAGTCGGTGCAAGTGGATCACGTATCGTACTATCACTTGCTAATGAATTAAGAAGAAACGGCCTTAGATATGGGGTTGCCAGTCTTTGTATTGGCGGCGGTCAAGGTATTGCTGTTGTTATTGAAAATGAGAATGTGTAAGTAGAATAAAGACGCCTATTAAATAGGCGTCTTTTTCATTTGATGTATAAATTTTACCCCATAACACAATCTAATTTAGTAAGTAAAATAAACGTTATTAGAGAAAGGGTGTTTGAATTGGATCAGTCACTTGGATATTTAAGAGAGGCACTTTCTAATTACATAGAGGATCATCCAATTTGCCAAGGAGTTTACAATCGATTAGAGGAAAATAATTATACAACTGAAAAAGAGTTTGTTGATGGGTTAGCTGAAGAAGAGATGAAAGTACTTGATATCATTTTAAAGCAAGAAATCAAACATGCGAAAGAGGAGCAAGATGAGGAACGCACCAAACAATTAAATGAAGTATTTGAACAACTATTTTAATGTAGATAATAGTTAGATTACTCTCAAAAAATCAAAGGATGGAGAAGTTTATGGAAAATAATAACATATTAAAAGAAAATCAAATGAATAGCAAGAAAAGAAACAATGAAAAAATGGAATTAAGTTCAACAGGATTTGGTTTTGTACCGGAGGCAAGTGATGATAAAAGAGGTAGTGAAAAAAGGCTCAATGACGGGAAAGATTAAAGGTTCTAACTAATAAAAAAAGAGGTGGATTTGGTGGGAATCGAACCCACTAAATGCTCAGTTATTCAGTTCGGAATGACTGGCCGCTCTACCATTGAGCTACAAATCCATATTTGACCCTCAACTATATTTTGTGCTTTGTTCTCATTTATATACAAAAAATTAATAAAGAAGTATAGATGACGCTTTCATAATAAAAAATAAAACTAAGTTTAAAAAGGAGTGATTTCTTTGAGTAAGCATCATCATAACCATGAAGACCATAGCCATCAGCATAGTATTGCATGTGGGCATACGAAAATAAGACATGATGATCATATTGATTATGTTCATAATGGACATTTGCATCATGAAGAGGAAGGAAACTGGGTTGAATGTGCAATTCCAGTGAGTGAAGAAAATCCACAAGAATGTAAACCGATTTCATGTGGTTGTAATCATGAAGAAGATTGTGGGCATGAGCTTGTCCCGCATGGTGATCACTTTGATTATTTAGTTAATGGTCGTCTCCATCATGTTCACGGCGATCATTGCGATGATCATGGGCCAGTTGAACTTGTACATGTGCAATAATGGTTTTTTAATGATATAAAAATGTCCAGATAGCGTTAAGAAGAGACGATATTTCACTCGTCTCTTTTTTATGCAGATCTTCTAATTGGGTACATATAGAAAAATTACAATGATTTTGAATTTTTACCGTTCATCATGTCTTAGATGAGGTATTATAATCTATAGAAATATATTATGCAGGGGAATACCGAGGATCGTAAATGCAAAGTAGGTTTTTTAACCATGGTTACGTTGAATACTGGAGGAATGAAAATGAATGTTCTTATATTAGGTGCAGGAGCTGTAGGTGGTTATTTTGGAGGTCGTCTAGTAGAAAACGGCGTCGATGTTACTTTTTTAGTTAGAGAAAAACGACAAGAACAATTGAAACAACATGGACTTGTTATTAAAAGTATTCATGGAGATCTTCAACTTGAACCTAAGACTTTATTGTCTGGTCAAGAAGTGAAACCATTTGACGTTATTATTATTGCTACAAAAGCACAACATTTAGAAGTAGCGATCAAGTCTCTAGAACCTTATGTTGGACCTGCTACAACTATAATTCCGTTGTTAAACGGGATTAGTCACATTTATCGCTTGCAAGAGGCGTTTGGAAATGAGAAGGTGATAGGTGGGTTTTGCTTTATTGAAACGACTTTAAACGATTTGGGTCATGTCATACAAACGAGTAAGAGTCATCAACTAACATTTGGAGAACTTGATGGACGGGGAAGTTCCCGTATCGAAAGGTTACAACAGCTTTTTAGCGAAACAATAGCATCATTTAAAGTAAGCGAAAACATCCTTCAGGATATGTGGCATAAATATTTATTTATTACTACTTTATCGGGAATTACAACACTCATGCGTTCTTCGATTGGACCTATTCTTGAGGTTCAAGGCGGGGAAAAGCTGACTCTTCAATTATTCAATGAGGCAGCTTCAATTATGAGAGCAGCTAATGCTCCTATAGCAGACGATATTGTTGATAAACAAAAGACTATCATGAAAAAACAACATTACACGATGAAGGCTTCTATGTTGAGAGATATTGAGAAGGGAATTACAATAGAAGCAGATCACCTTCAAGGATATCTGCTCACATTGGCTGATCAATTTCATTTAGATGTACCGTTACTGCGCATCATTTATCATCATCTAAAAGTATATGAAATTAATTTAAGTAAGAATTAGCTGTAGAGACACCCTAAGAGGTGTGAAGTAAACAGTTTGCTGTAGTTAAAGAGGAGTAGCAGAATGGAAAGCTTATTTATTAAGAACCGGAATGAATTTATACGATTTATTAACTACATAAAAGATTTGATCTTTGTAATGGAAGTACACGGCCCCTCAGAATTTCGTTATTTGATTTTAAATGAAGCTGCTGAAGAGGAATTAAAATTTAATGATGAGATTATTGGCAAATCCGTAGAGGACGTTATGCAAGACAAGGCACAGCATTTAATCGAAAAATACCAAGAGGCACTGACGAGAAGAAAACAAGTCACCTTTGAATTTAGTGATGATTATGATAATTTTGGCGAATCCATTCTAAGCCCAATCCTAAATGAAAATAATGAAGTCTCGCATATTATTTCTATTACACGAGATATCACTCAACGAAAATTGGCCGAAAGAAGACTTAGGGAAAGTGAAGAAAAGTATCGCTTAATTGCTGAAAACTCAACAGATTTAATTCTATTAGTTGAACTGAATGGAAAGATTACATATGCATCACCTTCCCATAAAAAAGTACTTGGAATTACTCCCGAAGAACTTTTACAACAATCGTTAGATACATTTATTGCAGATGATGATGAGGTTAGTAAGGTGCAGCGGGCAATGTCACATGTAATAGCTAATAATGAGCATGACAGTATTGAAGTTTATGTGGTATCTAAGCTTAAAAAAAAATTGGCACTCGCATTAGACATTATTCCGATCTTTGAAAAAGAAAAAATTCAAAAAATATTAATTGTTGGAGAAAACATTACAGAAAGAAAACAATTTGAAGAAAAAATAAAAAAGATGGCGTATTATGACTCCCTAACAAAACTGCCGAATAGGGACTTGTTTAAAAATAGATTTCAATATGCTATTGAGGTTGCGAAAAGAAATGATCATATGGTAGCACTATTGTTTATTGATGCGGACCACTTTAAATTAGTTAACGACACATATGGTCATGAGGTTGGAGATGAATTTTTAAAAGAGATCGCAAGGCGTATAGAAAAGAGTGTTAGGAATATTGACATCGTCGCTCGAATTGGTGGAGACGAATTTAATATATTATTAACCGAACTAAGCGAGAGGAAAGAAGTGGAGAAAGTTATTGACCGAATCTTTAATAATCTAAGAAATCCTTGGAAGTACGAAGATCAATTGATTACCATGAGTATAAGTGTTGGAGTTGCAGTGTATCCAACGAATGGTACCACGCTCCGAGTGCTTGGGAAAAAAGCTGACACCGCCTTATATAGGGCAAAAAAACAGGGCCGCAATCGATATGAGTTTTATTAAATGGCGGATTCAATATTCGTTGAGTGAGTACCATCGACATTCTTTCATATAAAAACATATAAAAAGGCGAGCTTCTGTTAGCCCGCCTTTTTCTTATATTTCTTATCGTTACTTAAAATTCGCCGCGATTATATCTCTTTGTTGTCTTTGATACCCCTAAATAATGAAAGCCCTACCTCTCTTTCATCATTACGGCTCCTAGGCCGTGCCATTTAAATAAGGCTAACGAAGTTTCCTAAAAGACGCCAAGATGATTTATGTTCTTTTATATAAATGTTTTTTAATGTTATGGTTGAAGAATCAAATCAAAATTCTAAGTGTTTATAAGTAATTTTATAATTATACTACGAATAGTAAATAAAAGCAAATGGTCTTGCCGTGAATAAGGATATGTGTGCAAAACTTGTAAGAACAACAGTATAATCAAATTTATCCCGTTTAACTGGCGCTAAGACTCCCACTTCAAGACTATGACGACGCGATAAAGGATAAGTGGGAGATAAGCGCCAGTAACAACCCGATTGGTTCAACTAATATTCAGTGGGGGAAGAAGGAACCCCCCCACTGAATAAAGTTTCACTTTATAAAGAGCATTTCCATCTTAATTATCAAAGGAGCAAAAAAATTTAAAGAAGGCTGTGATGTTTAGTGAATAAGCGTTTAGAAGATCTTACAGAATGGGTCAAGGAAAACAATTATACTTATGCTTTTATACAATCTAAATATAATGTTTTTTACTTGTCTAATTTTAAAAGTGAACCACATGAAAGGTTGTTAGGTCTAGTAATATTCCCTGATAAGGAGCCTTTTCTCATATGTCCAAATATGGAAAAAGTATCAGCGAAAGCCTCAGGGTGGAAGGGAGAAATAGTTGGATACAACGACTCTGATAATGTATGGGAGCTATTTCAAAACGCCGTTAAACAAAGAGTTTTAGAAGTAGAAATGATTGCCATTGAAAAAGAGGTGTTATCGTATAGCCGAAGTGAGCAGTTATTATCATTATTTCCAAATGCAAAGTTTGTTTCAGCAGATCACAAGTTACGAACACTACGTATGATAAAAGATGAGATGGAAATCTCGATTTTGCGTGAAGCTGCAAAACTAGCTGATTTCGGAGTAGAAGTGGGTGTTCATGAGATCGGTAAAGGAAAGAACGAAATGGAAATCATTGCAACCATTGAATATGAGTTAAAGAAAAAAGGGATTCGGGAAATGTCTTTTTCAACGATGGTATTATCAGGTGAGAAATCAGCAGAACCCCATGGACACCCAGGTTTAAAGGGAATTTCCTCAGGTGACTTTGTCTTATTTGATTTGGGTGTTGTTTACGAAGGGTACTGTTCCGATATTACACGTACCGTTGCTTATCAAACGGTGACTGATAAACAAAAATTTATTTATGATACTGTGTTACAAGCCCAAACTTTATCTCTATCTATTAGTAAGCCAGGAACGAGGATCGGTGACATCGATAAAATTGCTCGTGATTATATAAATGAGGCTGGGTATGGTGATTATTTTACTCATAGAATTGGCCATGGGTTAGGAATTGAAGTTCACGAATTTCCTTCAATGAGCGAAAATAACGACGATTATTTGTATTCTGGAATGGTCTATACGATAGAACCAGGTATTTATGTCCCTGAAATAGGGGGGGTTCGTATTGAAGATGATGTTTTGATTACTGAAGAGGGATCAGAATGTTTAACAACTTTCCCGAAGAACTTGCAAATAATTAAATAAGTTATGCACCTAACTTTTTTGTGTACATCAATACAATAAAGGAATAAAGAACATCTAGCTACTTTAATTGGAGCAGCTAGATGTTCCAAGGATATTACCCGGTAATACTTTTTTCGATTGCACTATCCCAGTCGGGGTAGTAGTGCAGTGCTGATCTCATCAATTGTGGATGTGACTTTTTAACTGATTTTTTGTTTAAATTTGCACCATTTGCATTGAGTTGTTTGATTTCAAGTAAGACTTCTTCTGAACTCATGTTTACTTCCATGAACTAACCTCCTACTTAAGAATAATATTATCATTACCTAAATCAAGAAACGTAAACATAATTTTCATAACTTTTGCTCTTATATTAATTTCATTTCTTTTTTGAAAAAAGTCTCTTTCCTAATCAAAAAAGTGTGTACTGAGAGAAAATGTAAAAAGAAAGGAAGATGATCTCTTTTTTGCGGAATTACTCTGACACAATTCCATTATTATGATCATCTCTATAGGGGGCGGTCGCTTATAGATAAAGGATTGGTAATCACTTCATGGAAACCCTTTTATTTTCCGATTACACTATTTTTTAGGTTTCCTTTTGTTGCTATTCCTGTTATAATAAAGTTACTTATTGTTGTTCGGATAAGATTGAAGGAAGAAAAGTCTTAAATAAGTATTTTCGCCTTGAATGAATTTGAAGAGCAAAAATAGTAATACAATGTGGCATATGCCATATAGGAGGAACAAGATTATGGTACAAGGTACAGTAAAATGGTTCAACGCAGAAAAAGGTTTCGGTTTCATTGAAGTAGAAGGACAAGACGATGTATTCGTACACTTCTCTGCTATTCAAGGCGATGGTTTCAAAACTTTAGAAGAAGGTCAAACTGTTTCTTTTGAAATCGAGCAAGGTCAACGCGGACCTCAAGCTGCTAACGTTCAAAAGTAATTTGTTTAACAAAGAAGACTCTGGTTCCCAGGGTCTTTTTTTAGTTTTTGTTGGAATTAAATGGTTAGAGGTTAGACGTACCAAAAAGTTTAAAGTAATTTCTTTCTGGAGATAATAAACGGAATATTCTTAAAATAAAAAAAGGATAATAGACTATCAGTAGAGTAATAAGTACTAACGAAATTAGTTGAATATATGAAAAGGGTATTTGGAACCTCAAGTAATCAGCTTTAATCCGCAAACAAATAATATACTAAGTACAAATACTTTATCGCTTTAAACTGTTATATTAACATAAGTATAAAATACATTTGTCTATTTGAGCAAGACATAAAATAGTAGAATGAATTAACAATAAATAAATATTTTAACAATTAAACAAAAAATCCCTTGATTAATTAAGTGGTATTATAGTAAATTTATTGTATATATTTTCAGAAATTTCATCATATTATAAATAATATGTACATACAGAAAAAACAAAATACTATTTTGGTATGTTGAAAGATTACTAAAAAGGTAAGTTTTTTAAGGCTCACAAATAGAAATGTCGTCTTCATTTAGAGAGAAATAGACAGAAAAGAGGTGCAAAAAAATGTCTTCAGAAGTAGTTTTAGAGTTAGATCGGTTACGAACGCACTTTTTTACAGATGCAGGTGAGATACCCGCTGTGGATGATGTGAGTATAAAGGTACATAAAGGTGAAGTAGTAGGGATTGTAGGTGAATCAGGTTGCGGGAAGAGTGTGACTTCTCTTTCTGTTATGAAACTAGTTCCGAACCCACCAGGGAAAATTGTTGGAGGCAGAATACTATTTAAAGATGAGGACCTAGTAAAGGCAACTCATAGAAGAATGCGAAAAATCCGTGGAAACGAAATTGCGATGATCTTTCAGGAACCTATGACTTCTTTAAACCCCTTATTTTCGATTGGTGACCAATTAATGGAAGCTATTCGAAATCATAATAAGCTTAGCAAAAAAAAGGCCAGGGAAAAAGCGATAGATATGCTAAAGGTTGTTGGGATTCCAAGGGCAGATGAGATTGTTGATGAATACCCACACCAACTTTCAGGAGGTATGAGGCAGCGGGTCATGATTGCAATGGCGATGTCCTGTGATCCAGAGGTACTAATAGCGGATGAACCGACAACTGCTCTAGATGTGACGATACAAGCCCAGATATTAGATTTAATGCGGAAGTTGAACAAAGAGCATGGTACGGCGATTATGATGATTACTCATGATCTAGGTGTGGTTGCAGAGATTTGTGACCGAGTAGTTGTGATGTATTCGGGAAAAGTCGTTGAAGAAGGGGATGTGAGGACTATTTTAAAACAACCTCAACATCCATATACGAAAGGGTTGATACGTTCTCTCCCAAAGATACACCAAAAAGAAGAACGTTTATATTCAATCCCTGGTACTGTACCTAAGCCGGGTTCTGTCAAACTAGGCTGTCGCTTTGCGCCAAGATGCGATAGTTCGTTTAGCCGCTGTTACGAAGAAGATCCGGAACTATTATCACTTCGCGAGGGACACCAATGTCGTTGTTTCCTTTATGAAGAAGAAGGGGGAGAGAACGTTGGCTAAACCCTTATTGGAAGTAAAAGGTTTAAAGAAGTACTTCGATATTAAAGGCGGCGTTTTGGGCAGAAAAGTAGGTGAGGTGAAAGCTGTTGATGATGTCTCATTTACCGTACATGAAGGTGAAATCTTAGGAATTGTCGGTGAAAGTGGATGCGGCAAATCAACAACCGGGAAATCGATTCTTCGTTTGATTGAACCGACAGAAGGTGAAGTGTTTTTCGATGGTCAAGATATCACTAAACTTGGTGACGAAGAGATGCGAAAGTTGCGTAGAGATTTGCAAATTATTTTCCAAGATCCTTATGCATCGTTAAACCCAAGACATACGATTGAAAAAATCGTTAGTGAGCCCCTGCTTATACATGGAATTGGCGATGAAAAATCGAGAAAGCAAAAAGTGAAAGAGTTACTAGAGGTCGTTGGGTTAAATGCCTTTCATGCGGCTCGTTATCCTCATCAATTTAGTGGTGGACAAAGGCAAAGAATTGGGATTGCGAGAGCTTTAGCTGTTAATCCTCGCTTAATCATTTGTGATGAGCCAGTTTCTGCCCTAGATGTGTCTGTTCAGTCACAAATACTCAATCTAATGGAAGATTTAAAGAAGGAATTTCATTTAACTTACATATTTATTGCACACGATCTAAGTGTTGTTAAGCATATAAGTGACCGGGTAGGTGTGATGTATTTAGGAAGAATGGTAGAGCTTACTGGAAAAGATGAATTATATGATAGTCCAAAACATCCATACACCAAAGCATTACTTTCAGCTGTGCCGGTCCCTGATCCAGATGAGAAAAGTGAACGAGTAATCTTAGAAGGTGATGTTCCAAGCCCATCTAATCCACCATCAGGGTGTGCTTTTCACACACGTTGTCCTGAATGTATGGATGTTTGCAAAACGGAACGACCATCATTTAGAGCTGTTGCTGATAATCACTTTGTGGCTTGCCATCTTTATGACGAAAGCTTGTCTGAAGTGGCAATTACCACAGAAAAATAATAAGAACCAATAAAAAAAGGGGGAAACAAAATGAAAAAGAAAAGCATGCTATTTATGCTCATTCTCATGTTGAGTTTAGCCACATTCTTAGCTGCCTGTTCAAGCAACGAGACTCAAGCTCCTAATGAGTCTGAAGGTGACGATCAAGAAGCTGCAGAAGAAACACCAGCTGGTGATCAAGTATTAATTTTTGCACGTGGCGGGGACTCTGTTAGTTTAGACTATGCTAGTGTAACGGATGGGGAATCTTCCCGTGTAACAAAACAAATCTATGAAACTTTACTAGAGTTCGACGCTGATTCTTTTGAAGTAGGTCCTGGTTTAGCAACTGAATGGAGCGTTGAAAATGATGGGTTACTTTATACATTTAAACTTCGTGAAGGAGTTAAATTCCATGACGGTACAGACTTTAATGCTGAGGCAGTTAAATTAAACTTCGAGCGTTGGGCTGATAAATCTCATGAATATAACTTTGCTGATGAGGGATATACGTACAGTGTTTACGGGACTCAATTCGGCGGGTTTAAAGGTGATGAAGGGCACGTAATTGAGGAAATTAATGTACTAGGAGATCACGAGATTGAGTTTGTTTTAAACAAACCATTAGGTTCATTCATTCAAAATATGGGGATGAGTTACTTTGCAATTACTTCTCCAGCAGCATTTGAAGAGCATGGCAGTACAATTAACGAAAATCCTGTAGGAACTGGTCCATTTAAGTTTGTAAGTTGGACTCGTGACGACAGTATTGTTTTAGAGAAGAATGAAGATTATTGGATGGAAGGTTATCCGAAATTAGATCGTGTTATTTTTAGAGTTATTCCTGACAACTCAGCACGTTTAACAGCACTTCGCGCAGGTGAAGTCGATATTATGGATGGTTTAAACCCAGATGATGTAGTGACAATTGAAGGTGACTCTGAATTCCAAGTGTTTGAACGTGCAACAAATAACATTGGTTACTTAGGTTTCCATGTAGAGAAAGAGCCATTTAACAATAAGTTAGTACGTCAAGCAATTAACCATGCGATTAATAAAGAGGATTTAATTTTCGCTTTATATGGCGGCATGGCTCAACCGGCTAAAAACGCAGTTCCTCCTGGATACTTAGGGTATAACGACGAGATCCAAGCGTACGAGTTTAATCTTGACCGTGCGAAAGAACTTCTTGCAGAGGCTGGTTATCCAGATGGTTTTGAATTTGATTTATGGACGATGCCAGTAGCAAGACCATATATGCCAGATCCACAGCGTGCAGCTGAAGCGATTCAAGCTGAATTAGCAAAGATCAACGTAAAAGCAAACATCGTTACTCATGAGTGGGCAACGTACTTAGAGAAAACAGAAGCTGGTGAACAAGATATGTTTATGTTAGGTTGGTCAGGAGTTAACGGTGACCCAGACTACTTCTTATCTAACTTATTAAGCAGCCACGCTATTCCAGGCGGTAACCGCTCATTCTATGCAAATGAAGAAGTAACTGCTTTATTAGATCAAGCAAAAACAACATATGATGAAGATGTTCGTGCTGACCTTTACATGAAAGCACAAGCTCTCATCCATGAAGACGCACCAATGGTACCTTTAGTTCACTCGGTTCCAACATTAGCAGGTGGAGCAAACGTGAAAAACTATGTGCCACATCCATCTACAAGTGAAGCACTCACATCAGTAGAGTTATCTAACTAATGAGAAGAGGCTGACTCATAAGTGTTGACTCCTCGTTTTCACTCTAGATATAGGATTGTTGTAGAAACGGCAATTCTTTTCTAGAGGATGAGGTGTCTAACACTTGCATTTGAGTCAGCCCTACTTTTACCTTTAAAGAATTTGATCAATATATGAATACATAGAGAGAAGAGTAATGAAAGAATAGAGGTGAAATTGATGTTAGCATATACAACAAGAAGATTATTCATGTTAATTCCAGTCCTTTTAGGAATGTCGATTGTTACATTTTCAATTATTCATTTAATTCCAGGTAACCCAGCTCAAGTCATATTAGGGGAACAAGCTACACCTCAAGCCATTGCAGATCTTGAAGAACGTCTTGGAATAAATGAGCCATACTTGGTTCAATACGGTTATTATATGAAGGACCTAGTACAAGGGGATTTAGGAACTTCGTTACGAACAAAAAAACCTATAGCTGAAGAAATTTGGCCGTATTTAGCTGCCACGATTGAACTAACAGTTTTTGCGATGATTTTTGCAATTATTATCGGTGTAAATGCAGGAATTATTAGTGCGTGGAAGCAAAACTCATGGTTTGATTATTTAGCTATGTTAATCGCTCTTATCGGGGTATCGATGCCTATATTCTGGCTAGCATTGATGGAACAATGGATATTCGCACAGGAACTAAGATGGTTGCCAGCCACAGGGCGAGATAATGCAAGGGATCCGATACAGGCAATAACACATTTATATGTCCTTGATACAATAATCGGCGGACAATGGGATAAAACGTGGACGGCAATTAAACATTTAATACTGCCTGGAATTGCACTGGGAACGATTCCGATGGCTATTATTGCTCGGATGACGCGTTCAAGTATGCTTGAAGTTTTACGTTCAGACTATATTCGAACGGTCAATGCAAAGGGATCAAATACATTTTTTGTTATATATAAGCATGCTCTTAAAAATGCGATGATTCCTGTATTAACTGTTGTCGGTCTTCAAACAGGAACGCTTTTAGGTGGAGCGATATTAACAGAGACGATCTTTGGATGGCCAGGTGTTGGACGATACATCTATGAGGCGATTGGGAATCGTGATTACCCAGTCATTCAATCTGGAATTCTAGTCGTAGCAACGATGTTTGTCATGATTAATTTAATAGTCGATTTGCTTTATTCTTACATTGATCCAAGAATTAAATATTGATAGGAGGGGAGTCTGAAATGGAACATATTCGTACAGAACAAGTAAACATACCACCGAATTCAAATCCTAATCCAAATCAAGAGGAGAGCGTAAAGGCTATATCACCTTGGCGCGATGCGATGAGGCAATTATTTAAGAATAAATCAGCTGTTATCGGTATGATTATCATCCTATTTTTTATTATCATTGCTCTGATTGCACCTCTCATTTCTGGATATGCATTTGATGAAACGAACCCACAAAACCGACTTCAATCCCCTTCTGCAGAGCATTGGTTTGGAACAGATGATTTAGGTAGAGACATTTTTAGTCGAATTGCTCACGGCGCTAGAATTTCCTTATGGGTTGGATTTTTTGCCGTATCGGGTGCATTAGTAGTAGGCACAACGTTAGGAATTGTTGCAGGATATTATGGTCGTTGGATTGATATGCTGATCTCTCGTATTTTCGATATAATGCTTGCATTTCCAAGTATCCTTTTAGCGATCGCGATCGTTGCAATTTTAGGTCCTTCTTTGCAAAATGCACTCATAGCCATTGCCATAATTAATGTTCCGATATTTGGGCGGCTTGTTCGGTCTAAAGTTATTAGTTTACGTGAAGAAGAATATATAATGGCTGCTAAAGCACAGGGAATGAAAAATGGCAGGATCTTAATTCATCATATCTTACCGAATAGTTTAGCACCAATTATCGTTCAAGCGACATTAGGATTTGGTACAGCTATTTTAGAAGCGGCAGCTCTTGGCTTCTTAGGGTTAGGGGCACAAGCACCGACACCAGAATGGGGGAAAATGTTATCTGATTCACGGCAGTTTATCCAAACAGCACCGTGGACGGTACTTTTCCCAGGATTTTCGATCATGTTAGTTGTATTAGGGTTTAATATGATTGGTGACGGCCTTCGGGATGCGTTAGATCCAAAAATGAAAAACTAACAAGAAAAGGGTGACTCTTTACGTCATCCTTTTTTGCTGTGCTCCAGATCGATGAAAAGGTGCTTCAAAAACACTGACTAGTCCATAAATTTCACAATGTACATATTTTCAAGTAGTTTAAACCATCGTAAAAGTAATAAAAAGAATGAAGCAGGAGGGAGATATGAAGAAAATCATATTAAGTGCTTTGTTAGTGTTCGTTGTTTTTATTGCAGGTTATACGCTTTATGGTCTTTTTAAACCAATACCGATGGGACTATCTTATGAAGGGGAGATGCATCGAGTAGCGAATGTGGAGTTTTTATATGACTTAACGTTTGAACAAGACAATGAGATTGTACAAAAAAGACAAATAGTGGAACGAGTGAAGAGCATGATAAAGGAAGCTGAAGAGTTTATTGTGTTTGATATGTTCCTATTTAATGATAAATATGATGAAGATAAAGATTACCCCGAAATTACAGATGAAATCACTAAAGCTTTATTAGAAAAGAAGGACCAGGCCCCTAATATTGAGATTACATTTATTACAGATGAAATTAATACAACTTATCGATCTCATCCATCCAAACATTTAAAGACGCTGCAAGAAAACGGAGTCGATGTTATTATTACCAACTTAACACCGTTGCGAGACTCGAATCCTATCTACTCAGGTTTTTGGCGAGCCTTTTTAAAAACGTTTGAAAGAGAAGGTGAAGGTTGGATTACAAATCCGTTTAGTGAAGATGCACCAAAAGTGACACTTGGTTCCTATTTAAAGATGTTAAATTTAAAAGGCAACCATCGTAAAGTGATTGGCACGGATAAAGAAGTAATGGTGACATCGGCTAACCTTCATGATGCAAGCGGTTTCCATTCAAATATTGCTTTTGTTGTCAGTGGGAATATTATCAATGACTTTCTAGCTTCGGAGCAAGCTGTTGCTAATTTTTCAAGTAGTAAACAGCTCCCATCTTATGATGATTTTGAAGTAGAAAAAGGGGATATAAGGGTTCAGCTTTTAACAGAAGGGCAAACGAGAGAACATTTAATTGAAGAAATTAACCGTACAAATCACGGAGATGTAATTCATGTTGGAATGTTTAACCTTTCCGAAAGTAAGGTTGTTTCCGGCTTGATTTCTGCAGCTAATAGAGGCGTCCGAGTAAACTTAATTCTTGACCCGAATGAGGAAATTTTCGGAAATGAGAACATCGGCATCCCAAACCGTCCAGTAGCTGCTGATATTGAAGAGTATGGAAATGAGAACATTCAAATAAGATGGTATAACACACACGATGAGCAATACCATTCTAAATTAATATTAATCGAGCGACAAGAGAATAGTACGATAATTGGCGGTTCTGCAAACTTTACTCGAAGAAACTTGGATGATTTTAATCTAGACACGAGCTTAAGAATTGTAGCCCCGAAAGATAGTGAGATTATGACTGTAGTTTCTAATTACTTTACGACATTATGGAATAACGAAGATGGGACATTTACAGTTCATTCCAATGAATATCTAGAGGATTTTCCATATTATAAGCGATTATTATTCAGGATCCAGAAGAATACAGGACTCACTACTTTTTAGTAAAACAGATATGAGTATACAAGGAAATTTAACACTGCATAAAGCTGATGAAGGACATTACAGGGTAGCAATGCAAGCTAAGTGTCCTTCATAAAACGATGAAGGACATTATAAGGTGGAACTGCCTGCAAGGGAAGTGTCCTTCATAAAGCCGATGAAGGACAAAACAAGTTAGAACGGCAAGAGAAATGTCCTTCATAAAGCCGATGAAGGACATTACAAGGTGAAACTGCAAGGAAAGTGTCCTTGACAAATCCGATGAAGTCCCTTTTAATAGGGGCAAATAGGCTCAGACGACTGTTTGATTTATATTATTGTTCTCCATTAGGCATTGATTTAGTTGTTGGGTGACTTCGACATCTTTTAAGTCAAAACCAAAAAACACAACCTTCGATCTAGCAGTAGTATCAGTACAATGTTCGTCTACTGTCTCAATGATAACTGATGCTCCCACTTGTGAGAAATATAGGAGTTCTAAACCATGCGCCTCTGAATATGTCCGTAGGTAACCAGCTGAACGCAATATTTCTGAAGGAAACGTTCGAAACCACTCTTCTAACTTCTCTAATTGAATAGGAGAATGGCTTTCGTATATAAAAGAATTTATGCCAAATTTCTCGACTAAATTTAGAGTAGAAGAATTGTTTTTTAATTCAAGTTTCCAACCGATATTTGACTTAATTTGATGAAGGTCGACATCGTTTACTGAATGAAAAGTTTGGCTGGCTACTTGCCCATCTGCTGAAAAAATAATTTGTGCCTTTGGCTGGAGTTTCTTTATAAACGAGACAGTCTCATCTAAACTTTCTTTGCTTATAAAATTACATTTGTTGATTACAATGTGACTGCAAAATTCAATTTGAGAAATCATAACCTCAGCAAAAGTGTGTTCCATCCTGTCATTATCGTTAGTGTAAATAACGTAATGATTTGAAGTATAATCAAACCAAAAGTGTTGAGCATCAATGACAGAAACGATCGATTGAATATAAAATGTTTTATCCAACATATCCTTTTCAAGTGATTGAAAAAGTTCTTCTACAAAAAATTGAGGTGGAATTCCTGCAGCCAATTCAATAATAAGTTCGTCTATGGGCTGCTTTTCTTTAGAGTAAGAAATCATTTCGCTAATTAACTGTTCTTGAGTAGTTATTAACTTTGCAGGCTGTTCTTGATGTGGTAACTTTCTGTACTGGCGTTTTGTCGATATATCTTCAACTACTGTTATTGTATCTGGGTAGTATACGAGTACTTGTACTTTACAATTACTGCCTTTTATACCGTGTATCAAACGATTACTGATTTTCGTTTTTCCTGCGCCTATCATACCAGTAATTACAGTTATGGGGACTTTATTCACGTATAGTCACCACCTAATTATTATTCAAAATAGAGACTACCAGCTCGATTTTTTTACACCAGGCACTTGACCTTTATGAGCAAGTTCCCTAAACGCAATACGAGACAATTTGAATTTTCTTAATACACCACGAGGTCTTCCAGTCATTTCGCAACGACGAGTTAAGCGAGTGGGTGAAGAGTCACGTGGCAGTTTTCTTAAAGCTTCATAATCACCTTTTTCTTTCAATTCTTTTCTTAATTCCGCGTATTTTGCGACCATTTCTTGTCGCTTAATTTCTTTTGCAACTTTCGATTTCTTAGCCATGTTTATTCTCTCCTTTACTTTACGATAATCGTAATCATTACTATTAGTAACATGGAAATAATTTTACATTAAAAAAAATATAAAGTAAAGTCGTCCTAAAAAAAGTATGAAAAAGCAAACAAAAGATCATGATAAAGATGAAGGGGAGGTGTATACGATGGCAGTAGATGTATTATGTGAAGTAAAAAACTGTAAGTATAATGAAGAAGGTAACAAATGTGCGGCTGACCGAATTTACGTGGTAAGCCACACAGGTAAAAGAGCTGAGAAACAAGAAGAAACAGACTGTAAAACGTTTGACCCAGGTATCTAATTTATTTTAAAAGTTCTATTTGGATAAGGACAGCTTAAAAGGCTGTCCTTTTTTCATTTTAGATAAGATCAATTTATAAATTAAATTAATGTAAATTCTTCTTATAAAGATGTGCATTTTTCTTTCATATAAGACAGACATTTGTTTTTGATCATCTGCATACTTAGTATTGATAATAATTATCATTTTTATTCAAGATTAAGATAAATAAGTATAAAAAAGTAACAATCTGAAGCTATTGTGGAGGGAAAATCGTTGGGTTTTGTTGTACTAAATAAACCTGGTGTCTCTATCGAGTGCTTATATTATGGAACAGGTACACCCCATTTAATTACGGGAATGACTTACGTTGAACAGGGATCAACTATAGATTGGGAGAATGCGAAGTTTATTGTAAACAAAGGTTGGTTTATCTTTGTTACATTAAATGGGAGAGAAGAGTATGTTCTTTATAGGACAATAAGACAGTTAATCGACGAACAAAAAATGATGGTAAAGTTCGATATTGAATTAGACAAGTTCATTATATCCTATCAAATTGATTGTGGGCTCAAGGAAAAAAACAAAAATCTCTTTTTCAGCTCACAAAAAAAACAAAATGCTTACAATATAATCCTACTGAAGTTACCTCCAATTGTTAGGAGGTTTTTTTATACGGTTATCATGCAGGTAATTAGACGAATTTGTAATGGATAAGTATAATATAAACAACAAATCGTAATTATTATTATTTATAGACGTAATATAAATTTAGAAGCTGTAGGGGGGAATTGCAAATGTTAGATCAACTGTACCGACAATTAGTCGTGGACCATTCGAAAAATCGTCGCAATCATAGGAAGATAGAAGGTGAACAGATTAAACAGCTACATTATAAAAATCCGACATGTGGGGATGTAATGACACTGTTCTTAAAATTAACAGAAGCAAAACAGATAGAAGATATTTCTTTTATTGGTGAGGGGTGTAGTATCAGTATGGCTTCTGCTTCAATGATGACAGAACTTTTAAAAGGAAGATCTTTAAAGGAAGCAGCAAACTTACGCCAAGCAATGGAAGGGCTAATTCGGAACGGAGAAATTTCAGAAGAAGTAGATCTTGGGGATGCATTAGCGTTAGAAGGAGTACACAAGTTAAGAGCTCGCCATAATTGTGCACTAATGGCTTGGCAGGCTTTAGATCGAGCTGTTGGAGATGAACCCGAATACGAAAATAGTAATTAAAAAAAAGGTGACTTACTGATCCTATAAATTATTATCTTTATAAGTCAGTGCGTCACCTTTTTAATTTATTCTTTTGTATAAGTTAACCGTGCAATTGCATCATGCATATGAATCGACTCTTCATTTCGGCATTCAACCGTAAAGGACTTGATATCTTCATTTTCATATAAGTCAGCGGCAACTAAGCGAACCATATCTTCGACAAATCGCGGATTTTCATAAGCTCTTTCAGTTACTGCTTTTTCATCTGGTCTTTTTAAGATCGGGTACAGCATAGAACTGGCATTTGTTTCTGCTGCTTCAAGCAGTGTCACTTTCCAATCTGGTTTTAATTCAATCGGGTTATAAAATTTAGCTTTAATCGTCACATATCCGCGTTGGTTGTGTGCACTATATTCACTAATTTCTTTGGAACAAGGACAAAGTGTTGTTACAGCTACTGTAATGCCCACTTCATGGCTAAACCCGTTATCATGATCATAATTAACGTTCATAAAAGCTTCAGCATGCGCCAATCCAGATTTCTGAAGGGAAGGACTTGTTCGGTCAAAGAACCAAGGAAATTGAACGGCTATCTGTGCGCTTGATTGTTCCATGCGTTCAACTAAATCTTTCGTAAATGAGTACAGGCGGTCAAACGTTACATTAAAACCTTCTAAGTAGTATTCTTGTAAGAGCTCTGTTAATCGGCTCATATTGATACCTTTGCTCATCTGATGAAGACCCGTTGTTAGTGAAAATGTTCCAACGGTTGTTTGCTGGCTCGGTTTGTAATCCGATTCAATAATAAGGGGATGTTTTACATTACTAATCCCCACTGAGTCAATTGCGAATAAAAAGTCGTTAGGTGTATTTTGGAGATCAGTCATATCCTCTTTGTTTAGAGGCTTGTCTCCTTTTACAGGAGGTACTGATCCAAATCGTTTGTGACGTTCTTGTTTATTAGGGAAAATGTTTGTTTCCATTGTTGTCTCCTTTATGAATAAATGAATAGGAATTATTCTGATTTATATATTATAATATCATTAGCGTAATAGTGAAAATAAAATGCTTAAATTGACAAAGAGAATGAAGAAAAGATAATATTAATCATAAAATCGTAATCGTTACGGTTTATTTCGAGAGGTGATGAATTTTGGAAAATAGAAGTCATTATGACGTTATTATTGTTGGAGCAGGTCCTGCAGGGGTCGGAATAGGTTCAATTTTCATGCAAATGGGATTAAAAAACTTTGTGATTTTAGAACGTGACTATATCGGAAGTTCATTTAAAAAGTGGCCAGAAGAAATGCGTTTATTGACCCCATCGTTCCCAGGGCATGGGTTTGGCTTACTAGACTTAAATGCTGTCGTACCTTCAACCTCTCCAGGTTATACGTTTCAAACTGAACATTTAAGTGGAGAGGAATATGCAGAGTATTTAGAGGCTGTCGCACACCACTTTAAGCTTCCTATTAAATTCGGTGTTAATGTCACTGAGTTAGATAAAGTTGAGGAAGGGTTCGTCCTCCAAACCAATGACGGTACGTATAATGCCCAATTTGTAGTTTGGGCTGGGGGAGAGTTTCAGTATCCAAATAAAAATGTATTTCCAGGTGCGGAGCTATGTTTACATAACAGTGAGGTTGCTTCATGGGGTGAGATTAAAGAGGATGATGTAATCGTTATCGGCGGTTATGAAAGTGCAATCGATGCTGCAATCAATCTTATTCATTGTGGAAAACAAGTAACGGTCTTAGCTAAAGAAGAAGTCTGGTCAGATGATCATCCAGACCCAAGTATATCATTGTCGCCGTTTACTTTTGACCGTCTTGAAGAAGTGATGGATTGTGAAGACCTGATCTTAAGAGGAAAAAGTAAAGTTGTAAAAGTCGAACAAGCAGATGAGGGCTATACCGTTTTCTTGGAAAATGGAGAAGAGACTTTCAGTTCTGCACGTCCTATTTTAGGAACAGGTTTTAAAAGTAGTTTATCCTTAATTATCGAGCACTTTTATTATGATGAAAATAACATTATCGAGTTAAGTGATAAGGATGAATCAACGGTTTCTGAAGGTTTGTTTTTAGTTGGACCACAAGTTCGGCATCAAGATGTAATTTTTTGTTTCATTTATAAATTCCGCCAACGCTTTGCGGTTGTAGCTAAAGAAATAGGTGAGAAATTAGGCATGGAATTAAATGAAGAGTTATTTGAACATTATCGTAAATCGAATATGTTGCTTGATGATCTTTCTTGTTGTGACAATTCGTGTCAATGCTAGAAGAGTTAGTTATTTCCCCTCTATTATTATAAGGGGGTATTTTATTTACCGTATTCATTAAAGGAGGCAACATAATGAGTGAATTAAGGAAAGAAACGGCTTCCTATCCTCTGAATAAAAAAACTTATAAATTCCCAAAATTTCCTTTTTCGAACGGGAAAGTGTTGTTTTATTTATTTTTAGTGATTAGTGTTTACGGACTTCCTGTATATGCTGCTTATATGCTTGCAAGCGCTATAGAGCCAGTGTTTGAAGGAGCAATTATAGAACCATTAGAACAGGTATTCTCCCATACGCCGTATCTAATTGAACAAGTTTTAGTTGGAGATTTTGGCTTATTTACACTGGGAATGTATTCGTTTTTATGGGCCTTTCCAGTCGTTTTATTTGTTGGGATGAGTATTGCTTTTACCGAGGAAGTAGGCCTTAAGGATAAAATTACAAGTGAAATTA
This sequence comes from Alkalihalobacterium chitinilyticum, assembly GCF_029028005.1. Lineage (GTDB taxonomy): Bacteria > Bacillota > Bacilli > Bacillales > Bacillaceae_F > Alkalihalobacterium > Alkalihalobacterium chitinilyticum. The sequence goes on along the minus strand of NZ_JAOTPO010000001.1, from coordinate 333,374 downwards.
CACCCAGTTTAAGAAGAATTGGTTTAAGTGGAAGAGATTTTATTCCTGTACTAACGGGGTACGGATGTAACGTTGTCGCGGTTCTTCAAACAAAATCTTGCAGTGCTTGTACGAGGAAACAGTGTATATCCATGATATCTTTTGGTTCTGCATGCAGTTATCAAATTGGTGCTACCCTTTCTATTTTTAGTGTCGGTGGGAAGCCGTGGCTTTTTATCCCATACTTGTTTGTATTAATCATTGTCGGTGCATTGCACACTAAACTTTGGTATCCATCTGCCAATAAAGCAGCTGATTACTTTTATCCTGCAACACCAATAAACACAGGTAGTCTTAAACAATTCTTTGGAAAAATAAAAGGTACGGTTTCTCAATTCTTCCTTCAAGCGATGCCGATATTTTTAGTAATTTGCATCATTGCTGCAATACTTGATGGTTTAGGGTTAATCGCTAAATTATCCCAAATGGTAGAACCGGTCCTATCGCTATTATCCATTCCTGCTGCTGCCAGTGTGGGATTACTCTTTTCAGTCATTCGAAAAGATGGCATGCTTTTATTTAACCAAGGTGGCGGTGAATTATTAGCTTCAATCACGACAGTTGAATTGTTTTTGCTAGTTTATTTAGCATCTACATTGTCCGCATGCTTAGTAACTATGTGGGCGATCGGAAAAGAAATGGGCTTTCTATATGCACTAAAGCATTCTTCGAAACAAGCTTTAACATCGATTATTTCTGCATTTAGTTTATTAATTATATATAAAGCAATTATTTTCTTTTTTTAGAAGTTTAAATCGTAATGGTTACGATTAAAATAGGTGGTGAAATACGAGATATAATTAAAGGAGTGATTGATATGAAGAATAACGGGAAAGTACCTGTCACTGTACTAACAGGTTTTCTAGGGGCTGGAAAGACGACTTTGTTGAACTACATCTTAACGGAAAACCATGGACAGAAGATCGCTGTGATTGTAAACGAATTTGGCGAAGTAGGTATTGATAATCAACTTGTTGTTGGTGCAGACGAAGAAATCTTTGAAATGAACAATGGTTGTATTTGTTGTACGGTTCGTGGCGACTTAATTCGCATCTTACATGATCTAAAAGAGAGAAGAAATGATAGGGACGGAATGGATCTTAATTTTGATCGAGTGGTTATTGAAACGACAGGTCTTGCTGATCCTGGACCAGTGGCCCAAACCTTTTTTGTAGATCCAGAGCTGTCAGAATATTATCATTTAGACTCGATTGTTACTCTTGTCGATACGTATCATGTTCATGAACAGTTAAACAAATCACATGAAGCACAAAAACAAGTAGCATTTGCAGATGTATTAATCTTAAATAAAGTCGACTTAGTCGATGAAAAACATATCAAATCGGTAATTCAGAGATTAAAAAAAATGAACTCGACAGCTCGAATAGAACGTGCAATGCAAAGTAATATAGATTTAAATAAAATTTTAAATCTATACTCATTTGATCTTGATAAAAAACTAGAAATTGTTCCTGATTTATTAAATGACGACCATCACCATCACCATCATCATGATGACGATGTAAAGGCTTTTGTTTTACGGTCCGAAAAGCCATTGAGTTTACCAAAAGTAGAAGCGTGGATGAACAGCTTGTTGGCTGAGCTTGGACCACAAATGTATCGGTATAAAGGGATTTTTCATATTGAAAATTTAGACAAGCGTGTAATCTTTCAAGGTGTTCACATGCTTTTTGCAGGCACAGCTGACCGAGAGTGGAAAAAAGACGAGAAAAGAGTAAGTGAAATGGTTGTCATTGGAACCGATCTAGATGAACAGTGGTTTCAAGAACAATTTAATAATTGTGTTTCAGCATAACCAATATCGTTTCATGAGTAGGTCACTACTTGTGAAACGGTTATTCATTTAGTCTATTATATATACCGTATAAGGGGTTAGATGAAAAAGAAAGGAGGCCCTAGAGAAATTGAGTAAAAAAGTAGAAATAATTATATTAAGCGGATTTTTAGGAAGTGGAAAAAGTACGCTATTGAAAGAGTTAATTGAGTTTGAGCAAAAGAATGGCAGAAGACTAGGCGTATTAATGAATGAACTGGGGGACGTAAGTATAGACTCCGCAGCGGTACCGATAGATACGCCTTTAAAAGAGATGTTGAATGGTTGTATTTGTTGTACACTTCAAGGTGAATTAAGCTTGCAATTGAGCCAAATGCTTGAAGAATATGAATTAGACGTTATTCTAATAGAAGCTACTGGAGCTGCACATCCATTAGAAATACTTGAAGCCTGCACACATCCAACCTTAGTTAGTAAAGTTGAAATACGATGTATTGTAACCGTTATTAACGCTAAACAGTGGGTGGAAAATAGACTGAGTATTAAACTTAGAAAGCTTTTAATTGAGCAAGTGAAACATGCAGATGTTGTACTTGTTAATAAAGTCGATCAAGTAGATGAAAATGAAATAGCAGCAGTGCTAGAAAGTGTTAAAAACATCAATACGCAAGCAACGATTTCAATTGTTACATATGCAAAAATGAATCTCTCAATTTTGTATGATCGTGTAGTACAAAGTAGTGAAAGATCTTACGAGGTTGAAAAAGCACATGTCCATCACCATTTACACTTAAGGACGATTTCATTTTCAGTAAACCAACCGATTGATCGAGTTGCTTTTTTGCAATGGTTAGAGAAGATTGAAGGGCAGCTACATCGAGTGAAAGGGTTTATTTATTTAACAGAAACTCCTGGACTCTATTTATTTAACTACGCATATGGAATGCCGATCTTTGAAAGGTACGCCTCTGAAAAAAAGTATGAACCCGTGCTCGTGTTTATTGGAGAAGATCTAAATAGAGACGAGATTGAGGAAGAATTAGGGAAGTTGCAGAGACTCACTTAGTTCAAAAACGTGTTCTTCAGCTAGGAATAAGAAAATAATATTATATAAATAGTAATCATTACGATTTGTGTGTTATAATCGATTTGTTTTTATAACGCTACATATAATTAGGAGGAATAATAGATGAAAAATCCCATTCCAGTAACCGTTTTAAGTGGTTATTTAGGGTCAGGAAAGACAACACTGCTCAACCATCTACTAAAAAATCGTGATGGTTTAAAAATTGCTGTCATTGTAAATGACATGAGTGAAATTAATATTGATGCTGAACTCATTAAGCAAGGCGGGGAATTATCACGAACTGAAGAAAAGTTAGTTGAAATGTCCAATGGCTGTATTTGTTGTACATTAAGAGAAGACCTGTTAATCGAAGTAGAGAAATTAGCGAAAGCCGGGAATATTGATTATATCGTAATTGAGTCGACTGGAATCAGTGAACCGACACCTGTTGCACAGACATTTTCATATATTGATGAAGAACTCAATATTGATTTAACACAATATTGTCGCCTCGATACGATGGTAACGGTCGTAGACGCCAATCGTTTTTGGCAAGATTATCGTTCAGGAGATAGTTTACTAGATCGTAAGGAAGCTTTAGGAGAGGATGACACGAGAGAGATTGCAGATTTACTTATTGATCAAATTGAGTTTTGTGATGTACTAATAGTAAATAAATGTGATCTAGTAACAGAAGAAGAATTAGAAAAATTAGAACAAGTACTTACCACACTGCAACCGAAAGCAAAGATCATACGAAGTGTAAGAGCTGAAATAGACCCTAGTGAAATATTAAATACAAGATTATTTAATTTTGAAGAAGCAAGTAATTCAGCAGGATGGATTCGGGAATTGACAGCTGGACATGAACAACATACACCAGAAACAGAAGAATATGGGATTTCCTCTTTTGTATATTTTAGAAGAGAACCGTTTCATTCTGTTCGTTTTCAAAATTGGTGTCAATCCATGCCTAAAAACATTGTAAGAGCAAAAGGAATTGCATGGTGTGCAACTCGAAACAATCTAGCGCTCCTCATGTCCCAGGCAGGTCCATCGGTGTCTATTGAACCGATTACGTATTGGGTAGCGAGTCTTTCCACTGAAGAACAGAAGCAAATATTAAATGAAAACCCGCATTTATTACAAGATTGGGATGTTGAATACGGTGATCGCCACACGAAGCTTGTTTTTATAGGTACTGACCTTGATGTAGAGGAGATAATAAAAGACTTAGACGGGTGCTTATTGACCGATTCTGAAATGGCGAGTGATTGGCAGGCGTTAGAAGATCCGTTTAATTGGAATTTACAAAAGGCATAGTAAATGTTTCAAGATTGCTTTTTATATCTTACTAAACAAAGGGTTCAATGCTTGTATTTAATCGGAATAATTCTTATTTAAATTGAATATAGTTAGGAATTAGAGCGAACGAATTTAGAGAGGATGAATTCCGGTGGCTAAAATTCCTGTCTTTGTGTTAAGTGGTTTCTTAGGAAGTGGGAAAACGACGTTATTACTTCGGTTATTAGAAGAATGTTCACGGCGTCACTTAAAACCAGCAGTATTGATGAATGAGCTAGGAAGTACAGATACAGATGGTGCTATTATTTCAAATGATCGAAAAGAACAAGTGGTTGAAAAGTTACTAGACGGTTGTATTTGTTGTAATAAAAAAGGTGAGGTTGTTGCAAGCATTGAAAAGTTATTATTACAAAAGCCAGATGTAATCTTCATCGAATTAACGGGTGTAGCAAATCCTGAAGAGGTAGCGGATTCTTTGACTGAGCCTCAATTTATAGACCGGTTGAGTCTTCAACAAGTCATCACTTTATTAGATGCAGAAAATGTATTAGATTATAACAGCATTTTTGAAGCAGATCGTAATCTCGTTGAAACAGTGAAAAGACAAACGGAAGTAGCCGATTTATTAGTTATAAATAAGATTGATTTAGTGGACTCGACAAGAATAACAAAGATTAATAAAATACTTAGGAAACAAAATAACAAAGCAGAGATTTGTTTTACAAACTACAGTGAAATTGACCTTGACCCAGTCTTAAAATCCATTCAGCAGAAAAGACCTAGACAAGAAATAAGAGTTACATTTAATAAGAAAAGTCAAGAAGGTAAACAGGAAAAACATGAACATAAGAAGTCCTATTCTCGTATTCAAACCATATCACTACCTATCCCACAGCCAATCCGAGAAAAAGAGATTGAGAAATTTCTTAAAAAATATAAATCATCCATTTTAAGGGCAAAAGGATACATTCCATTGGCAGGTAAAAATCAAACCTACTTAATGCAACATGTTGTTAAAAGAACCTCCTGGGAACCAACCACCTACACAGGTCAACATTATTTAGTAGTAATCGGAATCGATCTAAATAAAGAAGAACTCACCACCCAATGGAAAAAAGTCATGCAGTGCCAGGCACCTTTAGTCAACTAAAGGTGCCGTTTTTTATTTTTATTTTGGATATTTAGGAGTACATAATTTTCCTTTTTCTTTAAATACTAATGGTGTAAGTATTACATAGTGAAAGGAGACTTACCATGCAACTTAATGAGTTAGAATTACAAAACCTTCGTCACTTAATCGGGGGACATGAAACGGTTGCTAAAAAGCTTGATGCGTATGCGGCGAATTGTAACGATCCGCAAATTGTACAAATGCTTCAAAACGATGCTCAAGCGGCTAGAAATTCGAAACAACAATTGATGTCATTTTTAAATCAGCAATAAGGAGGGAAACACAATGAATGAAAAAGATATGATGAATGATTATTTATCAATGATTAACGCTAGTTTAACAACGTATGCAAACGTTATTTCACAAACGGACAATCCGCAGCTTCGTCAAACTATTCAACAAATGAGAAACCAAGATGAAGCGCGTCAGTATACAGTATACAATGCAGCAAAACAAAGAGGGTATTATAAGCCGGCAGCACCTGCACAACCGCAAGAAGTTCAACAGGTTCGTTCCGAGTTAAGCGGTCAGTAGTATTCTAGCGGGACTAACGATGGTGTTAGTCCCGCTTTTTCATCTCCTAGATTGTTCGCCCCGTTTATAAAACTCCTCACATATAGAAACACTTCTTCTTTGAACAAATCCCAACCATCCGTTAGTAGTTATCTAATAATAATTTACAAAAGGAAAACCTCTAAATCAGAACTATTCTTTTTTACAGGAATGTTTTAGTCTTGTCCGCATATACCTCTAATAATGTGTGTTCAAAAAGGAGGACAAAAAGATCCGAGAAGTTCGAGAAAGCGTAGTCTCCGAGCACTGGAGCGTATGGTATTAATACGTGAAGCGCGGAAGAGCAAGCTGACAAAGAAATTCGAGAGAGATTTTTCCCGGACTTTTTGAACAACCTCTAATAATGAATTAATTTGGAGGATACTTTATGCAAAGAAGTACGAACCCCTATTTAGTTGAGATTACGGGATTTATTTTGCTTGCCCTTGTATCTTTTTTAATTTTTTATAGTCCTGTTTTGGCTGAACACGGACAAGGTTTGCCCGCTTCATTACTAATTTTTAACACCATTTTTTTAAGTATATTAATAGAAGCAATTCCTTTCGTTTTAATTGGTGTATTCATTGCCGGTCTGATCCAAGTCTTTATAACTGAGGAACATATACGTCGATGGATACCTAAAAATCGAGTACTCGCGGTCGTAGCCAGTTGTTTTATTGGAGCTCTTTTTCCTGCGTGTGAATGTGGGATTGTTCCAATCGTACGTCGTTTAGTTGCAAAAGGTGTCCCCATATTTGCAGGAGTTGGTTTTCTTTTAACTGGACCACTCATTAACCCGATAGTTGTAGGTTCAACGTATATGGCCTTTGGGAATGACTTGCGAATGGCTTTATTACGAATGGTTTTGGGTCTAGTGATTGCACTTATCATTTGTGCTGTAATTAGTATGCTGTACAAAGGCAGTCAGTTTAGAAGGTCTCACGCTACTATGCCAATTGAGAGTAGTCAAAAGCTTCCTTTATTTGAAAGGTTAAAGTCGATGTGTCAACATTCAGTCGATGAGTTTTTTGAGATGGGAAAATATTTAATGATTGGTGCACTATTAGCAGCTTTTATTCAAACGTATGTTTCTTCAGCATCATTACTAGGTCTAGGGGAAGGTATTCTTATGTCTACGGTAGTCATGATGGGACTTGCCTTTTTACTATCCTTATGTTCAGAAGCAGATGCTTTTATTGCTGCTTCATTTCGCCATCTATTTCCGCAAACTTCTTTACTAGGGTTCCTGATTTACGGGCCGATGCTTGATTTGAAAAACTCTTTGATGCTGCTGGCAGTATTTCGTTTTCGCTTTGTGATCGTATTAATGTTACTCATTACTGTGACAGTGTTAGGCGTATTAATGATTGCTCATCCATTTTTATAAAGGGTGGTAAAGATTATGTATTTTTATATTCATCAAGCAATTAGAGCCATAATATTATTAAGCTTTGCAGGTTTTCTTTTCAAATTACACTACTTTGATGAGATTGCCCATTATATTAATCCTAAGTATATTGGGTTTAGCCAAGTGGCATCTATTTTATTTTTGTTCCTTTTCTTTATTCAAGTTCCGCGAATTTGGAGCACTAAAAAAGAAGAAGACCTCCATGAAAACTGTGGCCCATGGGGATGCAATCACGACGATGCCTTTACAAACCGAGTAACGGTTCGTAACGGAATCATTTATATGATTATTTGTCTTCCTGTTGTAACAGGCCTATTACTGCCTGCAAAAGCATTAGATGCTTCGATTGCTGTCAATCGCGGTGCACTCATGCAACAGCAGTCGCTGAATCAAGACATTCAACACGATGATCATGGGGGTCACTTTCATCTGCATTCGAGCCATGTCGATGAAGAAATATGTTTACCTATTGAAAAGGCAGAAGTTGAGTTGTTTGAGAGCGGGAATGAGGAGCATATGATTGTCATGGAAAAAACGAAGTTTGCTCAGCAGTTTTATGCGATCACAGAAAATGCAGTAAAGGTAAGGGGCAGAGAAATTGTTATGGATGGGTTTGTTTTGAAAGAAGAAAGTTTATCCCGAAATCAGCTGTTCGTTGGGCGGTTTTTAATTACACACTGTGTTGCCGATGCGACAGTAATTGGATTTTTAGCGGAGACTGAAAAAGAAATCGCAATTCCAGAAGGAAGTTGGGTAACTTTAAAAGGGACTTTTGACGTGAGTAGACACGGTCATGAAGAAGTGCCAATCATACGAGTCAAGCAGTTAGATATTATTGAAAAACCAAAGGAGCCTTATATTTATCCATAAAAAACATAAATATTAATCCTGTCTACCAGTACCTGTTTATGTAAGTAGTCTACTAATTAAATAGAAAAAGTCTTTTTTGGCGGAGACACAGGACCTTATTTTCATAAAATCTATCATTTTAAAGGTGTTTGCGGACTGAGAGGACCTTATTTGAGCATTTTTCATGCAAAAGACTGATTTTTTAAGTCAATAAGAGCTTCTGAATCCGTTAAATCTTCGAGACTACTGTTTTTTTACAAATTGGCGCTCTGGAGTCCGCTTACACTTTGTTCAAGAGATTACATTATGACCTGAGTTTAAGTTAGTTCCTAGAACTGGATAAAAACGGCCTCAATAAAATAGAGGGGTAAATCAAATGATAATTTACCCCTCTGTTTCTTTTTCGCTGTAAAATCATTTCTCGCCGCTAATACTAAACCTGTCAATAACACTTTACATCATTTTTCCATAACAGTTACTCTATGATTTCCCCTGTACCGCTGATCAGCTTTAATTGATCATTCTCATACCCGACTTTATATTCTACTTGATACTTTTCAGTTATTACTTCTTTATCTTGGCGTTCTTCTGCATGAATAATCGTAAAGACAGTTACTGTTTCTCCTTCTGTTCGAGTATAAATGTCATCAATAATGACAGAACCAGTATTTAAGTAGCCTTCTCTAAATTGTTCATAACTTGTATTTAATTGCCATGAACTTCCTAACAATGAATAAGCATTTACATAATCTTGTTGATCTATACTATCATAGAAATATTGTACTAGATACGTTGCTATGTTTTCTATGGACGAAGCAATTTGGTCTTCATTGACCGAATACTCCATTGAAGGTAAAGATGTCATTGGTGTTTCCGACCAACTCGTAACAAGAGGGAGAATATCGATAATGGGAATACTAAATCCAATCGTACCAACTTCGGTTGCTGCAGAGTTAATCCCAATGACTTTTCCACTTTTAATCAAAATAAGTGGTCCGCCACTATTGCCCGGTGCAATTGGTGCAGAAAATTGATAAGCATTTTCGTATTGATAGTGATCAATTTCAAAGCTACGATCAACGCCACTAATAATTCCAGTTGTGACTGTATTTTGATAACCAAGCGGGCTGCCTATTGCAAGAACTTCATCCCCTAACTCAGGAGGATAATCTTTTGCAAGCGGCAGTGGTTCAATGTCTTTGATATCTGGGACACGAATGAGGGCGATGTCGGTGTCTGTACTCATTCCGATAACTGTTCCGTCGTACTCCCTTGTGTCGGCCAACTTAACTTTTACCTCGTCTGTACCTGCTACAACATGGGCGTTAGTGATAATATCGCCTTGATTGTTATAAATGAAACCCGAACCGACTGAGCCAGTTCTTTCAACTTCAATCATAACAACTGATTTTTGCGTTTGATGAATAATTTCTTTTACACTTTTCTCTTCTTTATCTTCTTTAGATGCATCTATCTCAGTTAGTATTGATGATTCTATATGAAGCTGAGCAGGAACCCAGTCAGAGATTAGGAAAAATGATAAAACACCAAGTACCCATATGAGAGTAGTTGATAAGATACTAGTTATCCATTTACTTTTCATTTGTAAACCATCCTTTAATCAATCTGCCAAGTAATACTTTCAACAGAAACGCTTAATTCTTCAAATACGCCATAGAAGGAGTGACTAAAACGCCCTGTTTCTCCAGGTGCCAGTTCATATGGGTAAACAGAAGTTACCGATTCCGATACTAGCTCTTCGTCTTCGTCAAAGATAGAGTAATGGATGTCGATCGAATAAATAGTTGTTGTTCCATTATTTATAACATCACCAAATAAAGAAACGTCTCCAAACTCATCTAGTTCAATATTGATTGAAGTGATGTCTACAGCTTCGGTTCGATTTTTTAAATCTTCTTTTGCTGCTGCAACCATCGCTGCTTCAAGACGGTTTTGTTCGGCCTTTTCAAAAGCTAGTTTTTCATCTTTTACTCTATCAATAAAAGATAAGAGCTTTTCATCATTAATTGCATATTGGAGCCCTGATTCTAACGCATAGAGTGCTTTTGAAAACTCGTGCTTTTGCAAATGAATTTCTGCTTTCTCATATGAAAGTTGAACAATTTTATTTAAAATTTGTTGTTTTATTTTTTCCGCTTCTTCACCATTAAAAGAAGAAAGACTTGATAGTTTCTGTGCTAATTCCGCAACTGTCTCAAGCTCATTTAATTCCATCTTGGCTTCGGCTACCGTTAAGTTAATCTCGGTATTCTCCAAACGTACTTGGATTGGTTGAAGCAAGGCAAGATAATTAGTCTCATGCATATGTTCTTTTAATTTCTTTATGTGATGGGACGCCTGAATAACTTGATTTAATTGAATTAAGTCTTCAATCTCATGTAACTTCTCCTCATAATGCAGTGCTAACTTAACTACATCTCGATACTGTTGAAACATTGTCAGGTCTCTTAATTCAAGTGCTTCTGTTATTTTCTTTTCCGCTTTTTCATATTCACCCGCTGAAAAGTTAGATTCTATTTGTCGATTTAATGATGCAATCTGATTATTAATTGAGGCTTCATAGTAGTAGTATGAAACCAGTCCAATGGTAACGAAAAGAATACTTACTACAGGAAGGAGCCATAAAGTTAGTGTCTTTCTTTTGCTATATTGTTTTTTAGGTGGGAGAGTAGTAGAGAAAAAGTCTTCCTCAGTAGTTGCACTAACTTCGTCTAGGTTTTCCATAAATGCTGTCCCACACTTTGGACAATATCTTTCGGTGTCTAAACGTTTATTCCCACACGAGTGACAAAACATGTTTTGTTACCAGCCTTCCTATATAAAAATACACATAGTGACATTATAGTACAAAATATGAGTGATTCTAATAGACCAATAGTATCAACAAAATCTTAATAAAGCTTTAAAACTATTAACAAGTTATTTAGTATATATTATTAATTGGGAGGTGACAAACCTAAATTATATCCAAATCAATATGAAAAGAAAGAAACGTCTTCACAATTTAAAACCGTTTTAAGTCCTCATTACGAAGCATATCCTCAACAATAATTTTCTCCAATCTTTAAGTTGCAACACCTTAATTTTTAACCTGTCCATTAATAAAACACTTGTTAAGAATTACCTAAAAGAATAAAAAATGATGAGCTTTCTCTAGCTGTCACGTAATATTGATTATAAGAAATGAATGATGCAAGAAAAGGTCTGGTATACTAGGGAAATGAAAATATCATTGTGGAGGCATTTGAATGGCAGAAATAAAATTTGAAATTGAAAAAAATATTGGAGTATTATCTGAAAATGCAAAAGGATGGAAAAGAGAATTAAATTTAGTAAGCTGGAATGGAAGAGAAGCAAAATTTGACCTTCGTGATTGGGATCCAAATCACGAAAAAATGGGTAAAGGACTCACTTTATCAAAGGAAGAGGTTATTGAGTTAAAATCGATCCTTAACGAGATTGACGTATAAATACAACAAGATTTGGACTGAACAGGTGTTTACGTACGCATAAGCACCTGTTTTTTCTATTTTATTGAGATTTAGCCATTTTTCTGATAATAATATTAAGAAAACTAAAAGTCAGCTTGAAAGAGGTGTAAGATGGAACTTGCCGAACAGAAAGTAGAGCTAACAGTAAAAAGTGAGAGGTTACTTTATGTCGGATTATTCGTCAATGTACTGATTATCGTTATGAATACAACGATGTTTAATGTAGCGATACCTGAAATTATCATTCATTTTTCACTCACCCCGTCATCAGCATCGTGGATCGTAACAAGTTATTCGGTTGTATTTGCAGTCGGAACCGTATTGTATAGCAAGCTCTCTCAACAAAAGTCGATATCTACATTATTCACAGTTGGACTTTCCTTGTTCGGAATTGGCTCAATTATTGGCATTCTAGCTGTAGACTATACCGTTCTATTATTTTCAAGAGTCGTTCAAGCGTCAGGTGCTTGTTGTGTTGCTGCTCTAGGTATCGTCATTATATCGAGATACATCGCTATTGAACGGCGAGGTAGGGGAATGGGCGTTGTATCTGCAGCTTCTACACTAGGGTTTGGTTTAGGTCCGCTTATAGGAGGTATTATTACTCAATATTTAGGTTGGTCTTTTTTATTTGTCATTAGTTTAATTGGTGTGTTGACCTTGCCAATTTATTTATACAATTTACCTAAAGAGCGATCAACGGCTCAGTCCATTGATTTTTTAGGGCTCATCTATTTACTGATAGGAGTCATTTCCCTCCTTATTTTTATAACGACCAGTCAGTTTATTTTGTTGCTTGGCAGCTTATTCTTTTTTATATTCTGGCTGCATATAAAAAAGGTGAAAAATCCAATGATACCACCCGACCTTTTATTAAATAAAGTATTTATCTCAATTGTATTGATTGGTTTCTTAATTTTCTTTATTAACTTTTCTCTCTTATTCTTAAGTCCATTACTTTTAGCAAAAGTATTCAATACCTCTAGTGCGATGATTGGAATGATTATATTCCCAGGTGCCATGTTATCTGCTATTCTTGCAATCTACATTGGCAGAATGATGGATCGAGTTGGTTCTACGATGATTATAGGGTTTGGAATTGGTTGTTTACTTGTTTCAACAAGTTTATTTGCCTTATTGAGTCATTTAACTTCGATAACGGTTATCTTTTTTTATCTTATTTCCAGTATAGGTTTTTCATCCATTACGATGGGGTTACCTAATTACCTTTCTAATTATCTAAGTAGTGAAAAGTTTGCATCGAGTATAGGTGTTCTCCAACTTTGTCAATTTATCGGTGGAGCTTTTGGCGTTTCTGTTTCAGGAAAACTATTAGAATTTCAGGTGTTTCAGACGATAGCACTACCATTTTGGAGTGGCGGTAACCAAGCGTTTGGCATGAGCTATTTGTTTTTAGTTGTGCTAGCCATTGTGGCATTAACTGTTTTTGGTTTTTTAAAATTTATAATAAAAACACGAACAATTAACAGTTGACACAAAGACATCGTTTGTATTAATATTCTCTAGGTGATGAAAAACAGAAACTATTATTATATTGTTCGTATATCCTCAATGATATGGTTTGAGGGTCTCTAGATGGAACCGTAAAGTCCTAACTACGAACGGGAGTGCGTGATACTACCCGTTTACAGTTAGGGCTTTTTTTCGTCTAATTGTTATGAATAATGGAGGTCTAAGTTATGGATAAGTTTTTTAATTTGAAAGAACGCGGGACAACAGTTAGAACGGAGTTCGTTGCTGGGATTACAACCTTTTTGACGATGGTTTATATCATTGTTGTTAACCCAGCGATTTTATCTGCTGCTGGAGTGCCGTTTGATCAAGTGTTTATGGCAACGATTATTGCCGCTGTTGTTGGGACACTATATATGGGAATCTTTGCAAAATATCCAATAGCGATTGCACCAGGAATGGGGATGAATGCGTATTTTGCTAGTGTTGTTGCCACTCATGGTGTTTCTTATCAAGTTGTATTTGGTACGGTTTTTCTAGCAGGGCTTTTATTTGTTTTACTGACTTTTTCTTCATTAAGAGAAGTGTTAATTCGTGCGATTCCGAATTCGCTTAAATATGGAATTACTTCAGGTATCGGCTTATTTATTGCTTTTATTGGTTTGAAAATGGCAGGAATTGTTGTACCAAGTCCGGACACAATGGTTACATTTGGTGATTTACATCAGCCTATTACACTCCTATCTATCTTTGGTTTGTTTTTAACATTAATATTAATGGCTAGAAAGATTAATGGTGCCCTTTTTATTGGAATGTTGATTACGGCTGTTGTTGGATTATTTACTGGAATGCTTCGATTTGAAGGTGTCGTATCTATGCCACCTGCTCCTGTATTCTTTGATTTAGATATTGCGGGAGTGTTTACCCACGGATTGTACACCGTTGTATTTGCCTTTTTGTTAGTTACGATTTTTGATACAACTGGGACGATGATTGGAGTAGCTGATCAAGCAGGATTAATGAAGGATGGAAAATTCCCTAGAGCGAAATCTGCTCTAATGGCCGATGCGCTATCAACAACTGTAGGTTCGACGTTTGGTACGAGCCCGTCAAGTGCTTATATTGAATCGTCATCAGGTGTAGCTGCAGGCGGAAGAACGGGTTTAACATCAGTAGTTGTAGCGATTTTATTTATATTGGCTATGTTTTTCTCTCCAGCTATTGCAGCGATCTCGTCACTACCAGCAATAACCGCTCCTGTACTCATTATTGTTGGTTGCTTCATGATGGAGGGCTTAGCTCGTATTGATTGGAAAACATTTGATGAAGCGTTTCCGGCGTTCGCGATTATTTTAACAATGCCACTCACTTCAAGTATTGCAACTGGAATTGCGATTGGCTTCATTACGTATCCATTAATGAAATTAGTGAGTGGAAAAGGAAAAGAAGTTCATCCAATTTTATATGTGTTTGGTGTCATCTTCATCATTCAAATGATTTTCTTCCCAGCACATTAATATCGTTTGCAGAGGCGCTTAGTATTAGGCGTCTCTTTTAACATAGTTAAATAGATAATCCGCTAAAAAATAAAACTTATTGTAAGTTTTATTTTTTTTTGTTTTTATATTTGAACAATTTTTGTTTATCGAATATACTATTTGTATAACTATTGTATAACTTTTGTGTGATTAATAGTGGAGGTGTAAAATGGCTCGAAAGCATATTGTTGTTGTTGGAGCAGGGCCAGGAGGATTGGCTGCTGCAATGCTGCTCGTTAGTCAAGGATATAAAGTAACAGTGTTTGAGAAACAGCCTTATGTAGGAGGGAGAACATCTTCATTTCAATTAGATGATTATACATTTGATTTAGGTCCAACCTTTTTAAGTATGCCGCACATATTAGAGGAGTTGTTTGAAGCGGCAGGGAAAAAGCTTGAGGATTATCTATCTCTAGTGGAATTGGATCCAATGTATGAGCTTAGATTTTCTGACGTCATTTTCTCACCTTCTAGGAACGTTCCTGAAACGAGAAAGAAAATCGAAGAACTGTTCCCAGGCAATGGTGAAGGGTATGAACGCTTTATGAAGCATTCGGATAAGAAACTAGACGCACTTATGCCGCTTCTTCAAAATCGTCATAGTTCTTTATTGGATTATTTTCGCTTAAGAACTTTAAGAGCGTTACCGCAACTTTCATTGGGAAGGTCTTTATACGACGTACTTGGAGACTTTTTTACAGATGAAAAACTTAAATTAGCGTTTACTTTTCAATCAAAATATTTAGGGATGTCACCATGGGAATGTCCAGGGGCGTTTAGTATTTTATCTTATATGGAACATAAATATGGTGTGTTCCACCCGCTAGGCGGGCTGAATCAAATCCCTAAGGCAATGGCTAAAGTGATTAAAGAATATGGAGGAGAAGTAGTAACTGGTGTTGGAGTAAAAAAACTATTAACGAAAGATAGAGAAATTACCGGTGTTTTGTTAGAGGATGGGGAAAAGGTACATTGTGATGATGTTATTGTGAATGCCGACTTTGCCCATGCAATGACCCATTTATTGGATGATGGATTATTAAAATCCTACTCAAAACAACAGTTAAAGAAAAAAGATTATTCGTGTTCTACGTTTATGCTGTATTTGGGAGTCAATAAAGAGTTCAAATTACCACACCATACCATTGTATTTGCGGATGATTACAAAAAGAATGTAGAAGAAATTACAAAGACTAAGGTACTTTCCGATAATCCGTCTATTTATATTCAAAATGCATGTGTTACAGATCCGACGCTTGCGCCAGAAGGAAAATCGGCACTTTATATATTAGCACCAGTTCCAAATAATACGAGTTTAATTGAATGGGAGAAACATCAAAGCGAGTTTCGCCAACTCGTACTGGAGCAAATTGAAAGTCGTACGGAATTTAAAGGTCTGCAAGAGAACATCGAAGTAGAGAAAATGATTACGCCTCTTCAATGGGAGAAAGATCTATTCGTCTATGAAGGTGCAACGTTTAACTTATCACATCGCTTAAAACAAATGATGTATTTCCGACCACATAATAAATTCCAAGAGTTAAAGAATTGCTGGTTAGTAGGTGGAGGAACTCATCCTGGAAGTGGCTTGCCGACGATTTTTGAATCAGCCCGTATAACTGCAAATAGTATTTTACAAGAAAATAAAACGATGACTGTTCATCCAACCTTTGAAGAACGAACAGGAATGAGGGGTGCCCAATGAAAACAGCAATAATTGGGGGTGGCGTTGGCGGCATGATTACTGCTCTTTATTTAAGTCAGGAAGGTCATGACGTTACCATTTTTGAGAAGAAAAAAAAGCTAGGCGGCCGGTTGGCTTTTGTTGAACACGAAGGCTATAAAATAGATGAGGGACCAACGATCGTTCTGTTACCAGACATGATTTTTCAAATTTTAGATGAAGTCGGTATTCCCAGAGATGAATTAGAGATGGTACGATGTGATCCTTTATATAAAATTGCATATCCAAATGGAGTTGAATTTTATAAATGGAGTGACGTAGAAAAACAACTTACTGAGATTAGTGAGCATTTTCCAGGTGAGGAAGAAAACTTTCAAAAATATCTCGCAGATATGGAAGAAAGGTTCCACCAAGGAAAACAAGCATTTTTAGATAGACCTTTTATCAATAAACGAGATTTTTGGACATTTAATAACATGTCTATACTTTGGAAGTTAAAAGCCTATCAATCTGTTCGAAAGCAGGCAAAAAGTTATTTTAATCATCCAAAACTCCAAGATGCATTCTCGTTCCAAACTCTGTATGTCGGCGGAGCACCGTTTCAATCACCAGCTCTTTATTCACTTATACCTTTTAGTGAACATTTCCATGGAGTATGGTATGTCAAGGGAGGCTATGCCAGTCTTGTTTCCTTGTTTGAAAAGAAGTTAAAGGAAAATGGTGTACAAATTTTCACCGATCATCAGGTGCAATCATTGAATATAGTTAATGGGAATTGTCGAAGTATATGTGTTAATGGAGAACACGTCCCTTTTGACTCGGTTGTCATGAATGGTGATTATCCGATGATGGAGCAGCTTCTTCCGTCACGTAAGAAAAAACAGTCTTATACCTCTTCTTCTTCTTGTCTATTAATCTATTTAGGGCTAGATCGGATTTATGAAAAGAATACGGTTCATCAATATTTTATGACAGATAATTTTGAAGAACACATGAATGATGTGTTTAATCATAAACGTTTACCAGAAAAACCTTCTATATATACGTTTCACCCTTCAGTCATTGATTCTACGTTGGCACCAGAAGGAAAAGGGGTTCTATATATACTTGTTCCTGTCCCGGCAAATGAAGACATCGATTGGAATAACATCGAGGAGTATGTAGAGAAGGTAATCATTGAGGTTGAAGATAGAGGGTTTGAAGGTCTAAGAAAATCGATTGTTTGGAAAAAAGTACGGACACCTAAAGATGCACTTATAGACGGCTTATATCAAGGGGGAAGCTTTGGGATTGCACCAACTCTAAAGCAATCTGGAGTATTTCGTCCGCAAGTAAAAATTGCTCCATATGAAAATGTGTTTGCGGTTGGTGCAAGTGTCCATCCTGGAGGAGGGATTCCTATCGTGATGCAAGGTGCAAAATTATTAGCGGAACACTTACTGCATGAAGAACTTGTTCGTTCTTCATGACCTAGAGGAGGAACAAAAATGAAGCAAATAGAAAAAGCTTATGAGTCTTGTAGAGTGGTCATAGAAAGACATTCTAAATCGTTTGCAAAAGCTTTTAATGTACTTCCGAGTGAAAAACGAAAGGCAGTTTGGGCAGTCTATGCATTTTGTCGTCGTGTAGATGATATCGTAGACAACGGGGGCACGTTAGAGGAGCTTCATGCCTTTAAGACGGAGTTTGAGTTGTTTTTGGGAGGGAGCTTTTCAGTAAATGATGATATGTGGGTGGCTCTAAATGATGTATTTCAACGCTATTCGATGGAAGCTGAGCCTTTTTTTGATATGATCCGTGGACAAGAAATGGATTTTGAAGTTCATCACTATCCATCACTTGAGCAATTAGAGCAGTATTCGTATTATGTAGCAAGTTCAGTAGGGTTAATGCTATTGCCGATCTTAGCCCCTAGTAATAATCTACATTTAAAAAGTGGAGCAATATCGTTAGGGCTTGCGATGCAGTTAACGAATATCTTAAGAGATGTAGGTGAAGATCTAGAGCGTGGCAGAGTTTATATACCAGCTGATTTAATGGAAAAACATAACTACACGAGAGAAGAACTAATAAAAGGTGAAATCAACGATAATTTTATTGGTTTATGGGAAGACATTGCAACGAGGGCAGAACAATTGTATGATATCGCATTGCCTACAATAGAGAACTATCCTATGGATGCAAGGTTTCCGGTAAAAGCTGCGTTACATTTTTACCGACACATCCTAAATTCCGTTAGAAAAAATAAGTATAATTGTTTTACAACGAGAGCTTATGTTTCAGATGGAGATAAAAGGCAACTCCTACAGCAAATCATGACGTCACAAGAAGCATTAGCATAACTAACACCCCGTCAAAAGAGATGATTGACGGGGTGTTGCTTTATTTATCGTGATTAATGATCAAGTTTGCAACGTTTTGACCACTTATAACGACCATAGGTGAACCTCCACCAGGATGAGTGGAGCCCCCAACAAAATATAAATTCGCAATATCTTTGGATCGATTGGGTGTTCTGAAAAAAGCGTCCATTCTTCGATTGGAAGCTCTCCCGTATAACGCCCCGCGGAACGCATTGTATTCTTGTTTAATCGATTGTGGAGTAATCAGCTGTTCATATTCAATGTGAGGACGGATATTTAATCCTGCTCGAGATAACTTTTGATATATTACATCTTTGTAGTATTCGTAATCTTCATTTGTTGTACCATCTCTTGATAAAGGAGGTGCATTGACAAGAATGAATAAATTATCGCCCTTAGGTGACATTGAAAAATCAGTATAAGAAGAGTTACATATATAAATAGAAGGATCTTTTGGTAATTGCTTCTTAACTAACAGCTCGTTAAATTCTTCTTGATAATTTTGACTAAAATACACTTGATGATGGATTAGGTCTTTCAAACGAGTGTTCAGTCCGATCAGAAGAACATACGCAGAAATGGATGGTTCCGCATTTTGTATCGTAACATTTGAAAAGCGGGGACGGTCATTTTCATTAATAAGCTGAGGAAGCGAAGCTAATAAATCTCCATTTAAGATGACCTCATCTGCTTCTATCGTCTCCCCGTTTGCTAATTTAATAGATGTCGCAACTTGATTATCTATGTTAATTTTAATAACTTCTTGATTAAGATGAATATGAACCCCTAATTCTTTTGCACGTTTAGCGAGTCCTTCCGCAATGGTAGCATTTCCGCCAGAAGTATAGTAAACACCATCGATTAGCTCTAAATGAGCAATCATTGAAAAAGTAGCAGGTGTTAAGTAAGGTGACGAACCAATGTAAGTTGCGTAACGATTAAAAGATTGAAGAACCCTGGGGTCCGTAAAATATCGTCGGTGAAAGTGATCTAAACTTTCAAAAGGTCGTACACTAAGGAATGCTCTTCCTAAACTTGGAGATAAATATTCAGTTAAAGAAGAAAAGGTTCTAGGCAAAAAATGAGATTGCGAGAGTTCGTATAAACGAGTTACTTCTTTTAGATACTTTTTATAATGCTTTGCTCCAAACACATCCATTTCGTTAAGTTGTGAAATCATGTAGTCTGCATCTGTTGAGAAAGAGAACGTTGTCCCATTAGAAAAATGGTTGTTCGTGTGTATATCAAGCTTTTTAAAGTGAAAATAGTCTTCCGACTTCTTATCCGTTTGTTCGATGATGCCTTTAAATACAGAAGGCATAGTAATCGTATTTGGACCAAAATCAAATGTGTAACCATCAGATTGAATACGTTTAAGTTTCCCTCCAACATGTGTATTCTTTTCAAAGAGTTTGACTTTATATCCATTGAAAGCTAGAAGGTTGGCTGCTGCCAGCCCGCCCAATCCACCACCTATAATGACAACTTTCTTCATGTATAGCTACGTCCTTTCCAGCGATAGCCCTTTTTTTGAACACTTAGAAAAGCAGAGTAGATTAATAAAATGATAATCGTCAGAGCTGAGAAGGGCATCCAAAGAAACTGCATGTTTCGTTGTTGGGTTTTCCAATCCACAAATCCCCTGTGAATAAGCAAGATTATGTAAGGTATCAAATATAATAATTCGTTTGTGATAATGCCTGCGATTGCGAAGAACAATGGCATAACAAAAAATATACTATAGAAGATGATAATCAAGGAAGCGAGTGGAATAGAACGACCTAACCCAACGAAGATGTTTTTAACAAAGCCATTCCAAACTTCTTTGTTCGTTTCGTACATAAAACAAGAAACGTCATTTGTTAGGTTAGCAAGTAAAACACGGTGGCCATTCTTTTTTACATGACGTGCTAAATGAACATCTTCGACAATGGAAGCTGCTACAGAACTGTGTCCGCCGATCTTATGGTAGACCTCTTTACGAAAACACATAAAGGCCCCATGTGCAGCCGAAAAAGAAGGAAATGTTGTTCGATTGGCGATAAATATTGGGAGATGAAAGTGCACAATAAAATGTTGCATCGGAACTAAAATCTTACTTAGTAGTGTTGAAGTTGGAAATTTAGGAAATCCCGTTAATAAGCCTGCATCATACACTTCCATAGTTGAAATCGTTTTTTCAATAATAGTCGGACGTACTTTGACATCAGCATCAAGAAATAGCAAGTAATCACCTTTAGCCCGTTCACCTAGTTGCTTACAAGCGTGTACTTTACCTGCCCAGCCGTTTGCTAGTGGAGCACCTTTAATGACTTTAAAGTTAATATGTGTTTCTGTATGTTCCATGAGCAGATTATATGTGTTGTCAGTAGACTGATCATCGAGAAAGATCACTTCGATTTTTTGATAAGTAAGCGATGTTAAACTTTCTACTAATCTCTTAATATTTCGCTCTTCATTTCGTAACGGAATTAAAATCGAAACAAGAGGAGGCGAGGAGTAAGATAAATGTACATTCTGTTTTAGTTTTGGCATAAACATGGAGTTAATTATCGTCCATATTAAAAAGATGAAATGGGTAATCGCATAATAAAACATATGTTTTCACCGCTTTCCGTTTTTTAGGGCTTTAAAAAGTTCACTAACAGGTCGTTTCCCTGTTAATAAGACATTATACTGATTTGTTAGATGGTGAATAACGTCATGTCGTTGTTGATCAAGTTGTTTGGTGACAATGGCTTCTAACAATGTTGTTAATTGCTTTCTTGAATTTCTTTTACCCGAGAAAACTAGCTCTTTCCCGGCATGGATATATAAGTTAGGTAATTGCTGACCGCTAAATGTATAGTAGTAAGTAATTGGCACGACTTGAACGGCAGGAACTTTTTCAATAAGATAAGCAGCGCCATTTTTAAATGAAAGAGGTCTCTTTTCCAAATGTTCTTCCTTTCCTTGAGGAAACATCCAAATGCCTTTATTTTGAAGTAATAGTTGTTCAGCATGACGTAAGGAGGAAACGATTTCTTTTACACTTTGGAGGTGAATAGAAAAAGCACCCAGTCTTTTAAAAAAAGGAAAGGTGACTAAGCCTTTTTCTTCCATCATCGCGTAGCTGTCTATCGAAAAAAGGGTCTTTGCCAAGTGAAAAGAAATCAATCCGTCCCACCATGAACTATGGTTTAACAGAAAAAGGGTTGGTTTTGCCGGGTTAATGTCTGAGTCATTACGTAACATAATTTGTGAAAATGATTTCTTTAGTAGTTTTTTATTGTATTGATAGAATAAGGCTTCAAAGGCCGGGCTTTTTCTGGCTTCAATCATTCTTCCGTGCTCCTCTCATCAGAAAATAGATTACGAGTAATTTAGCCATCAGAATCAATGGTAAAAATGCAGCCATCCAAAGATTTGCAGTTAAAGCTATAACAACAAACATGATGATAATTTGTACATAGAGTAAAACCATTCGAAATTCCCACGGTTTAATCGATTTCTTATTCCATACATGTTTTAAATGAAACAAAAGGTACAAAAACACATGAAGAATAAAAGAAATAATAAACCAGCCTACAAAATTTGAAAAAGGTACCCCATAATAGCCTCCATCACCCATCCAAATCCAGTACTGCTTGACTTGATAAGCAACGGGGTCTATTGCTAAATCCATAATGACAGCTGCTATTGCTCCAAGCAAAGGATAGACAAGCAGAACGAGCCATTTGTATGGAAGTGATTGAACGATCCCTTTTGCGATAACATGGGTTGTCGCCATGACCATGAGCCAGGCAAAACCAATGGTGATTGGAACATTCAAGAGATGAACACCAAAATCAGGCTCGTAATAGTAATCGCCAAAGAATAGACCATATTCAACCCCAAGGCTTTCAGCAACAATTGTAAATACAAAGATAACGACAATTGCTGTCCATCCTAATGGAGAACCATATTGAAGGATAAAATAGATCCCGCCAAGAATGCCTGCAAGAATAAGAAATACGGCGTTGGCCCAGTCAAGCCATGGCGGAAGAACGTCAAGTGATAATAAAATTATTCCGACAACGTACCAAAAAATAAACACCCTGTAAGTAAATTCTTCTGTCTTCATATTAATCACCTATAATCTTAAAGTTTGGCTATAGTAACTAAAGCTGAAACTCAAATCAGAGATAGTACGTCACACGTAGCCTATATGTTATGTTAATTTATTATATAACTTTTGTATAACTTTTGTACATTATAAAGGCCAAAAAAGAGATAGGTTTTTTAACCTATCTCTCTAACATTATTATGCGGCTTGTTTTTCTTTCTCAGGTTGACTTTGAATAGTTGACTTTGAAACTTTGAAATGGCAATAAATAAAGAACAAAGCAATGGCAATATAGCCAATCGTGAAATCTTGAGCGGCATTAATGGTTATAGATGGAGCATGCATTAATCCAACAAACGAGAATAATGCTGCAACGAAAGCAAAGATCGTTGCTTTGATATAATGGCGGTCGATAATAAATACAGTGATAGCACCTAAGATAATTCCAGTGAACATTGCACCTTGTCCGAGTGGTACAATTCCTTGAGAGAGATTAGCGACAACCTCACCAGCTGCATTGTTAAAACGTGTCATAACGTAATTGGCAAGGTACGGTAACATAGCAACCGCAACTGCTGGGTAGTACTTTGAAGCATTGGACTGATAAGCTGTTGCTATCATTGATACACCGACAAATACAAGAATAGGAGCAATCGCTGAAACCGGAATTATAGACGAAATGGCTGCAATTAATCCGAACATCGCAGCAAAGAAAAACACAACTGCATTCAAGATACTATAGCCGCGGCCAGCGCCCATCCACTTTGATCCTACTGTCGCGATATAAACGGTTGTTGGAAAAGGTCCGCCAAAGATAGCCCCAAGCATCGTTCCAGCTCCATCGACAGCTTGACATTCGCGCACATCGTAACTGTCACCGGCAGCACTCATCGCATCAACATTATTCATTGTTTCAATCGCATTATAAATCGTAATTGGTAAAATAACTGCAAGAAGCCCAATGAAAGTTGTAAATAATAATCCGATTCCTTCAAATGGTGCTAATGTTGGCAAAATTGGATAAAAACCGATATTTGCCAAGCCTTCACTAATTTTACTTGTGTCTGAATATCCAAGTGTAAAGGCTAGAACTGTACCAATAATAATGGCGAATAAAGATGAAGGGATATTAAACGGCATGGCAAGCTTACCGATAATACCTACAAGAATAATAGCTAAAACAACTAGTCCGACAACTGGCATTTGGAACGTTCTAAATAACATCTCACCAGCGATAAATGTTAATGCCACCCCAGCAAGTGCTCCGAGCATTGCGGGACGAGGAATGTTATTACGAATCCAGTTTCCAGAAAAACTAATCATGACTTCAAGTAAGCCACTAAGAAATGCAGCAGCTAAAGCAATTTTCCAAGCAAGTTCAGGGTCACCAGTTATCGCATTAGTCGGCAGTAAAATACCGAAAAGGAATACGGCCATTACCGGTGTACTAATTCCATACGATAAAGCAGTTACATCTGTTCTTCCTTCTTTTTGTGCTAGTCGATTTGCTAAAAATGCATAGTATAAGTTACCGAAAACAACTGCAACAGCTGCACCTGGAATAACTTTTCCAAACACGATACTTGCTGGAAAACCTGCTGCAAGCAATGTAATAGTAATGAGTACAAAGTTGGCTAAGTTGTTTTGGAAGAGTGAAAAGAATGCATCTGTATCTTCTTTTTTATACCAAGGATAGTTGACTGATTTTGTAGACATTGTACTTTCTCCCTTTTATACGAGTACCGTTTCATCAACGAAACGAACTTCATTGTTTTTTAATGACTCAATTCTAGCTAAGGACTCCACTTTGTACCCTGCATCTAATAAAACTTGTCGTCCAGGTTGGAAGGATTTTTCAATTACAATACCAATGCCTGAAACGGTTCCCCCTGCTTGTTCAACAATTTGAGCAAGTCCAAGCGCAGCTTGGCCGTTTGCTAGGAAATCATCAATGATTAGCACACGATCGCTTTCTGTAATGAAATCTTTTGACACCGTAATGGTATTCGTTTCTTGCTTCGTGAACGAGTAAACATCAGCCGTATAGACATTGTCATTCATCGTCAATGATTTCTTCTTCCTTGCAAATACGAGTTCAACTCCAAGCTCAAGTGCCGTTGTAAATGCTGGAGCAATACCTGAAGATTCAATCGTTAAAACTTTTGTATTAGGATCTTCGCTATGAAACCTCTTAACAAATTCTTTACCCATTTCTAAAGATAAAATAGGGTTAATTTGATGGTTTAGAAAAGAGTCTACTTTTAAGACCCCATCTGATAATACGATTCCTTTACTTAATATTTCTTCTTTAAGCAATTTCATTTGATGATCCTCCTCAATACGTAGCTGTAACTGAAAATAAATAAAAAACCCGAACGGCAGTTCACTAGACTTCGAGTGAATACTGACATTCGGGTTTTGATTTCCGTAACAAAGCAAACCAGTTTTATAAAAAACAAAATAATTAAATGGCAGGTTACGCTTTGATGTCATATGTTCACTCGTAGTCGAATTGTTTACGGCAATTCGGTAGAAACTTTTGGGCCATATTCCCAATAATTATACGAGTTATTTTTTTGATCTGTTGATGAAGTGATTATAGCACAATCATTTTTCTTATGTAAGATCATTTTATTAATTTAACGAACTTTTTTTGATGTTTTTTCAATTTCATTCGTGTTTTAGTTATTTTCTGTAAAAGAAACGTTTAAATTGTTTGGTAATTATGAAAATTTAATATATAGTTCGCTGTTTTATTTCTATAAATTAGGGAACATTACAAAATATTAGAACTAGAGTAGTAATGCTTTGACAAAAATCATAATTACGATTACTCTTTAGTTGTATATACAAGTCGAGGTGATTAAATATGTTAAAAAAACTATTTGGATTAGACAAGAAAAAAGAAATACCAACTGAAGAAGTGTTACATTCTCCTATGAATGGCACATATGTAAAAGTTGAAGACGTGCCAGATCCGACATTTGCACAAAAGATGATTGGCGACGGTTTTGCCGTTGAACCTAGTAATGGGGAAGTTGTATCACCTGTTGAAGGGGAGATCATCCAGGTTTTTCCTACAAAACATGCAATCGGTATCCGTTCACTAAGCGGTGCAGAGGTACTTATTCATATCGGAATTGAAACTGTTAATATGAAAGGTGAGGGATTTGAAGTCTTCGTAAAAGAAGGAGATAAAGTACAAGTTGGCACAAAATTAGTTGAGTTTTCTCTTGATTTAATAAAAGAAAAAGCAGCTAGTACCATTACTCCAATTGTTATAACGAATGCTGATCAAGTACAATCACTGAAGCTAGAGCCAGTGAGCGAAGTGGTTGCCGGAAAGACTCCTATTGCCACTTTCTTAATGAAAGCAGAATAAACCCCATTTGATAAAAGACTGACTCAATCAATGTGAGGTGCTGTAACGACAAGCACCAAATTCATATTTGAGTTAGTCTTTTTATTTGCGTACTATTTTTAGAAAACTTTAATAATTATGACTTGGTCATAATATGTATAGGAATAAAAAGGGAGGGATGATGATTGGAAATGCAAATTTAAAATTTAATTTTAGTGAAAAAGCGCTCGATTGGGTGAAAAAAGAAGGTAACGTTTTGACTGTTGACCTATTTGAAAGCGCCACCAAATGTTGTGTAGGAAGTGTTCAAGAGCTGCAGGTCCGTTTGAAAGAGCCGTCAAATCCTGCTCGGTACTCTTTTTACCATCACGATGGAATTCATATATTTATAGAAAAAAGTTTAGTTTTTAAAAATAATCAAATCGATTTTCAACTATCTAAAATTCCTTTTTTTAAGGGGATTACCGTTTCAGGGTTAAAACGGTTTTAGGAGGAGAGCCTTTGAGTGTAACGATTTCCAAAAGTTATCTTGATCAGTTAATAGAGAAATATAGTCGTCATTTTAATGTTTATCGAAATAAAAAGCTCGGTTGCATTCCACTTTCGTTTTATGCGGAGTACAAAAGGCGCGATGAAAAGTATTTCATGTCCAAGTCGATTCCAATTTGGGGGGTGGATAATCAGCAATATGTATTTGTGTGGGAGAAAGAAACAAAGGTGACAAAGGAAGATGTTCAAACGTTTGCGACAGAGTTATTAACGAATAGTAAATCGTATGTTCCTTCTCATAGTGAACATATGTCTTCTATTCTTGTTGGCGTTATTATAACGAACCAGCCTTTAGAAAAAGAAGTTATTAAGGAGGTGAAAAAACAACGGAAACTTAAGTTTCTTAAACTAGGTATGAATGGATGGATCGAATGTTATGTAGGTCTCGTGCAGGTAGAACAGAGAGAAGTGTATGTCCATAGGAAAGGGAGAGAGTACATGCAGCACTTTATAGTCGACTAAAGGGGGAAAATAAGACATGAATTTACTTACACTGTTATTAATATCTGGTCTTATTCTGCTTATTGCTTATTTTACGTATGGTAGATTTCTAGAGAGACAAATGAAAGTAGACCCGAATCGAAAAACACCGGCGAATGAATTGTATGACGGTGTGGATTATGTTCCAGCGAAAAAACCGGTTTTACTTGGGCACCATTTTGCTACGATCGCGGGTGGTGGACCTATAGTGGGACCCATTACTGCTGCCTTCTTTGGTTGGTTACCTGCTGTACTTTGGATCCTTATAGGAAGTATTTTTATTGGTGGTGTTCATGACTATACATCGTTACAAGCTTCCGTTCGTCACAAGGCTAAATCGATCGGAGAAATTATACGTGAATATATTGGAAAACGAGGCCAAGTTTTATTTTTGATCTTTTCGATCGCCACATTAATATTAATTGTTGGTGTGTTTATTATACTTGTTGCTAATACGTTTGTAGCCGTACCACAAGCTGCTACAGCCTCTGTACTATTTGTCGGTGTTGCACTCGTATTTGGTTTTATTATTAACCAAATTCGTTTAAGTTTACCGGTTGCGAGTATTTTAGGTGTCGCTGCCATGTTAATTAGTGTGTGGGTAGGTATTTCCTTTCCGCTCGAATTAAGTGCGGTAACCTGGTCGTTTATTCTATTAATCTATGCTTATATCGCATCTATTCTCCCTGTATGGGTATTGCTCCAACCTCGTGATTATTTAAACGCTTTCCTATTATATGGAATGATTGCAGGGGCAACACTTGGGATTATTCTTGCAGCTCCTGCGATACAACTTCCAGCTTATACTGGTTTTAACCATGAAACGTTAGGTTTCTTATTCCCAATTCTATTTATTACCATCGCTTGTGGCGCCATCTCAGGGTTTCACTCGCTCGTCTCCTCAGGAACGACAGCAAAACAGTTAGATAATGAGAAGAACGGTAAGTTTATCGCTTATGGGTCAATGTTATTAGAAGCCTTTTTAGCAATTATCGCAATCGGTGCTGTTGCTTATTTAACACAAGCGGATTTTGCTGCTAGAATGACGGAGCTAGGAGGGCCAATCGGTACATTTGCAGCTGGTATTGGTTACTTTATGTCACATTGGGGGATCGACATCACAGTAGCTACGACATTTACAGCGCTAACGGCTTCCGCATTTTTATTAACGACATTAGACTCTGCAACACGTCTAATGCGATATGCTATTCAAGAATTAGGTGAAGAACATATTCCAGCGGTGAAAAATAACCATGTCGCTACGATTGCAGGATTAATCGGTGCAGGTGCTTTAGCGTTGTCTGGAACATGGGAAAGAGTATGGCCGTTATTCGGGTCAGCAAACCAAATGCTCGGAGCATTAGCGTTGTTGGCTGTATCCGTATGGTTAATAAAAATTGGTGCAAAAGCCTATTACGTCGTCATCCCAATGTTCTTTATGTTTGTTGTCACTGTTTCAGCACTCGGTGTGCTTATGTACAATAACTTTATATCTCAGAATTGGCTCCTGTTCGGTTCAGGCTTAGTTTTATTTATATTATGTATCTTCCTCGGAATAGAAGGCTGGCGTTCAATTGGTAAGCGAACGAAGACATCTTAGTTAATATTTCAGGCTCCTTTTTTAAAAAAAAGGAGCCTGAATATTGAGATAACACTATACATATGTTTCTACAATTGTGTATACTTAATGGGGAACATACTGAGCGTACGCTCAATCAGAAGCAACTACTAAATACTTAAGGATATTTTTAATTAAAAAGATGTAAAGAACGGAAGGGAGAGCGATCATAATGAATAATCAAGAAGTGGTGATTGTAAGCGCTGTCAGAACGCCGATTGGAAGTTTTGGAGGTAGTTTAAAAAGTGTTAAGGCAACGAAGCTAGGTGCAACTGTTATTAAGGCTGCTTTAGAACGAGCGGGAGTTGCTGCAGACCAAGTAGACGAGGTTATTATGGGGAATGTCCTTCAAGCCGGTTTAGGACAAAATCCAGCAAGACAAGCAGCGATTGAGGCTGGCTTACCGCAACACACGCCTTCAATGACGATTAATAAAGTGTGTGGATCAGGTCTAAAAGCCGTTCATTTAGCAACACAAGCGATTTTATCTGGGGATGCAGATGTAGTGGTTGCCGGCGGTATGGAAAATATGAGCCAGGCTCCTTACTTATCAATGGGAGCAAGAGACGGTTTTAGAATGGGTGACCAAAAGTTAATTGATAGCATGGTACACGACGGCTTAACATGTGCTTTCAATGATTATCATATGGGTGTTACAGCAGAGAATTTATGTGATAAATACGAATTAACTCGTGAAGAGCAAGATGAGTTTGCAGCTTGGAGTCAAGAAAAGGCGTCTAAAGCTGTTGCTGATGGTAAATTCAAGGATGAAATCGTTTCTGTTGAAATTCCTCAACGCAAAGGCGATCCAATTGTATTTGATACAGATGAGTATGTAAAAGCTGGTACAACGGCTGAAAAGCTAGGAAAACTTCGCCCTGCTTTTAAAAAGGAAGGAAGTGTTACAGCTGGTAATGCATCCGGTTTAAATGATGGAGCTGCAGCTGTAGTCGTGATGAGCCGTAAAAAAGCCGAAGAACTTGGTGTAACTCCACTAGTGGTTATTCGCGGAAACGCAAGTGCAGCTGTTGATCCAAGTATTATGGGTATTGGTCCAGTGCCTGCAACGAAAAAAGCATTAGAAAAAGCCGGTCTTACTTTATCTGATCTAAACTTAATCGAAGCAAATGAAGCTTTTGCAGCGCAAGCATTAGCTGTAGGTCGTGATTTGGAATTCTCTAAAGAAATTCTAAATGTAAATGGTGGTGCGATTGCTTTAGGACATCCAATTGGGGCAAGTGGGGCTCGTATTCTAGTATCCCTGCTTCATGAATTAAATCGTCGCGACGGAAAATACGGACTTGCTACATTATGTATCGGCGGCGGTCAAGGTGTAGCAACGGTCGTTGAAAAAGCATAATAATTCACTTAAATAAAATAGGTTAAAAGCGTAATAGACTTGTGTTCTATTGCGCTTTTACTATTTGAAAGTCGTAATTTGAAAAGAAGCACATTCTTTTACTAGCAATTAGCTTTGCAACCCGAAAATAGGTAATGCCACCCTGAATGTATCTAATACTTTTTAGAGATAATATTGCATATTCATAAGAGTAAAGGAATAATAAAAACTAACTGAAAATTTTGAACGTTACATAGTCTTTTGCACGTTGATGTGTTATACTTTAATGCAATAATCTGATAATTTAAATTTTGATTTGAGATTTTAGTAGAGAGTAATGCTAGGAGAGTGGGGAGTATAAAATGAGCAGCCAAAATGTGTTCCTATATGACACAACACTTAGAGATGGCACACAAGGTGAGGGAGTAAGTCTTTCTGTCGATGACAAATTAAAGATTGCTAAGAAGCTAGATGAATTGGGGTTACACTACATAGAAGGTGGTTGGCCTGGTAGTAATCCAAAGGACATGAATTTCTTTAAAAAAGTGAAGGATCTTGAGTTAAAGAATGCTAAGGTTACGGCGTTTGGAAGCACACGTCGTATGGGGGTTACGGCCGATCAAGATCAAAACTTGCAACGCATCTTAGAAAGTGGTGTACGTTCTGTCGCAATCTTTGGAAAGACATGGGATTTTCAAGTGACTCATGCGTTACAAACGACACTAGAAGAGAATTTAGATATGATTTACGATTCAGTAAAGTTTTTAAAAGAGAATGGGTTAGAAGTGATTTTTGATGCAGAGCATTTTTTTGATGGATATAAGAGGAATGCTGACTACGCTATTCAAGCGATAAAAAAGGCAGAAGCAGCTGGTGCTGACTGTGTAGCCCTTTGTGATACGAATGGAGGCTCTCTTCCTCATGAAGTGATGGAAATTGTCCAACATGTCGTACAGGAGCTATCGATCCAAGTCGGCATCCATTGTCATAATGATGGAGAAGTAGCCGTTGCAAATACGATCGCTGCAGTTCAAGCGGGGGCGACTCATGTACAAGGTACAATTAATGGCTACGGAGAACGGTGTGGAAATGTAAACCTTATTTCTGTTATTCCTAATTTACAGCTAAAAATGGGTTATTCCTGTATTGAACCGCATCAGTTGGTGAACCTCACATCGGTCTCGAAGTATGTCCATGAAATTGCCAACCAGATTCCGCCGAGTAACCAGCCTTTTGTCGGGAAAAGTGCATTTGCTCATAAAGGTGGCATGCATGTTAGCGCTGTATTAAAGCATCCTGAAACGTATGAACACATTGAACCCGAAGCTATTGGAAATAAAAGAAGAGTACTAGTTTCTGAACTATCAGGGCAAAGTAATGTACTTTTTAAAGCGAAAGAATGGAATTTAGATTTAGATAAGAATAATCCAGCAACTAAGCAAATTATTGAACAAATTAAAGAGCTAGAGCTTAATGGGTATCAGTATGAAGCAGCTGAAGCTTCTTTTGAGTTAGTTGTTAAAAAAGGACTCGGTGAACATTTAGAGTTTTTTAAACTTGATCATTTTAAAATATTTATCGAAAACAATGCAGATCAATCATTTACAACGGAAGCAGTTGTTAAATTAGTTGTAAACGACCAAGAAGTGCTAACTGCTGCAGAAGGAAACGGTCCTGTAAACGCACTCGACCATGCCTTAAGAAAAGCACTTGAACAATTTTATCCTTGTATTAATAAAATGTACTTATCAGACTATAAAGTTCGTGTCTTAGATGAAACAGATGCTACAGCATCTCGGGTACGTGTTCTTATTGAGTCTTCAGACGGTACTGAGAAATGGAGCACAATTGGTGTCTCGGGTAATATCATTAAAGCGAGTTGGTATGCCTTAGTAGATAGTGTTCATTATTTCTTATTGAAACAAGAGGATCAATTAGAAGTAGTCCATCAGCCTAAAACAGAATCTACCATTGGTGTGAGTAACCATTAATCATTGCTACTACTATATAAAGCTGATAAAATATAAATTATCATAATATTATGTTATTGTGATTACTTTAGAATTAAAGGAGAGTTTAGAATGAGTAAAGCAGAGATGAGTACAGTTGAGAAGAATGAAAAAGGGTATTTTGGGGAGTTTGGCGGAAGTTTCGTACCACCACAATTAAACGCAGTGTTAGAGCGTTTAGATGAAAACTTTAATAAGTATAAAGAAGATCCTGAATTTGTCGAGGAATACTTGTACTATTTAAAAGAATATGTCGGCAGAGAAAATCCATTAACTCTAGCTGAAAGGTTAACTGAAAAATGTGGCGGTGCAAAAATTTATTTAAAACGAGAAGATTTAAACCATACAGGTGCCCATAAAATTAACAATGTAATCGGGCAAATTTTATTAGCAAAAAAAATGGGTGCTCACAGAATTATCGCTGAAACTGGGGCTGGACAGCATGGTGTAGCTACTGCTACAGCATGTGCAATGCTCGGCATGGAGTGTATCATTTACATGGGGGCTGAAGACACTCGTCGCCAGGAGTTAAATGTATTTCGTATGGAACTTTTAGGAGCAACAGTTGTTCCTGTTCATAAAGGTCAAGGGCGATTGAAAGATGCTGTTGATGAAGCATTAAATGACCTTGTCGAAAACTACGAGAACACGTTTTACCTTCTTGGATCTGCCGTTGGGCCACATCCATTTCCGACAATGGTTCATCATTTTCAGTCGATCATTAGTAAAGAGTCGAAACGCCAGATTCTTGAAAAGGAAGGAAAATTACCAAACGTCGTCGTCGCGTGTGTCGGTGGAGGAAGTAATGCTATTGGTGCATTTTCCGAATACTTGCCTGAAGAAAATGTAAGGCTTGTTGGAGTTGAGCCTGAAGAAGCGGCAACTCTTACAAAGGGTACGCCTGGTGTCATCCATGGTTTCAAATGCCTTTGTTTACAGGATGAAGAAGGAAACCCGTTACCTACCCATTCGATTTCAGCTGGTTTAGACTATCCTGGAATTGGACCAGAGCATAGTTATCTAAAGGTAACTGAGCGCGCTGAGTATTATTCTGTTTCTAAAAAAGAAGTATTAGATGCCTTTCAAACATTAGCTCGAACAGAGGGGATTATCCCTGCTCTAGAGAGTGCACATGCTGTTGCTTATGCAATAAAAGAAGCAGGCCAGTTAAGCAAAGAGGATATCATTATCGTTAACATTTCAGGTCGTGGTGACAAAGATGTTAATGAAGTAAGGCGCTTGTTACAAGAAGGAAATGAATAAGAATAAATAAGAGGCTGACAATTCTGTCAGCCTTTTATTTTTAGCGAAGTATAAAATTCAAAGATGTCTAGCTTTAGGTGAACGGGCGCTTGCACTTTTCTTTGTTATCTAAAACTTGGGAACACATAAGGCTGTTCCGGTTCATCAATAACTGTAATCTCTCTTAAGTGTATAAGTGGAATTTGGTAGCCATTGTAGTCAGTTTTATCAAGAACACCAGCAACATGAACCCACGTATCGTTTTCATATTCTGTTGCTAAGTCTGACTCTACTAACGTGCCGTATACTGCCGCATCCGCAACACAACACGTCATGGCAAATCGAGCTACGACCAATTGATTATCTTCAAATTCGGGTTCACGGTAAACAAATCCAGTAATGACAAGTTCTCTACCGATAAATTGATCCATGTGTAAATCTAAGACCGTCATAATATCTAAATAATTATCATCAGTCACAATAATTCGTTGTTGGTCTTTCATTTCTTCAGCTAGTTCTTGATAATATTGGTTAAAACCTTCTTCAGTATAAAAGTCTTCAACTGAAAAATGCTCTTCCGTTTCACCCAAACTATCAAAATAACCATCAGGATTTTCCAGAAATGCTTCAGCTCTCGAAGTACTGCCCGTTATTTCATTTGGGTCGGTTGGTTTTGTTAATATCCCGCTTCCATATTGGACACCGCGGTTGGCAGCAACTGAACTATCTAGAACTTTATCCGGTAGAACAAATCCCATCACAATAGGGGCAACGAAGATTGAGTATATTCCAATTTTCAATAGTGGCGAGCCTGTCATCGAATGATCTTCGCCGCAATCACAATCAATCTCTTGATCATTCTTCCTCGTACTTCTTATGATTTGTACTACACCTAAAATGATAAAAACAACTAATGCAAAATACATAAAGGGCATCATTTTAGGGGCGATATAGTAGCGAATGTTTCCTGATAAAATAAACGCAAGCATGAGTAGCGAAAAACCTAGAAGGATAATCCCTCGAATATAGCTATGAAAACTAAGGTCAGTATTTTCTCTATTCATCTTATCCCTCCTATTAATCTATTATAATACAAATAGTTGAAGTGATAGAACTGAAATAAATACAACAGCTGTAACAACGATCATAAAACTAATGACAAATTTCACTCGGAAGAAGGCAAACAGCATAATTGTGTTTTTCAAATCTAACATCGGTCCATAAACAAGAAAGGCAATAATCGATCCAGTTGTGAATGTATTGCCGAAAGACGCGGCAACAAAGGCATCTGCTTCTGAACATAGAGAAAGAATGAACGCAAAAGCCATCATAACACCTGTTGATGACCACTCGTTACTACCGATTGCTAGTAATATATTGCGATCTAACAGTGTTTGGAATAAAGCGGCGATAAAAGCACCTGCGATTAAATATTTCCCCATTAAGAAAAATTCATCGGCAGCATGGTAAAAGGTTTGTTTGATTCGATTAGGTTTTTTAGCCGTTTCGACTGGAAGCACGACTCTCCCCGTCAACTCTTCTTTTGTCCACTTTAATTGGTCTTTGTTTTTAAAGATTACGTACATAATCGCACCGATAATAATCGCTAGCACAAAGGCTAGTCCCATTCTAGCATATAGAACAGTTAAATCGGTACGGAAAGCGTAGAAAGTTGATGCAGCAACAACTGGATTTAGAATTGGTGCAGCAACTAAAAACACAACACCGACATGAAGTGGCATTCCTTTTTTAATAAGACGACGAACAACTGGTATAATTGCGCATTCACAAATCGGAAAGATCGCTCCTAATACAGCAGCTGGTAGTAACGCCATATAAGCGTTTTTTGGTAAGTATCTTTGCAGTGTATCTTCTGAAACATAAATTTGAATGAGCGCAGAAACAAACACCCCAAGCAAAATAAAAGGAACAGCCTCAATGACAATTCCAAGGAAAATTGTATTTACATTAAGCATAACATCAGATACAGGAAATGTTCCTTCTTTAAAACGTTCAATGTTAAAGAACAGAAAAAGGAAGAAAACAAGTAATATAACTCCGAATAAATCTTTCATCAAGGATGAAATTGAGGTTTTTAAGTTCATAGTTCTCTCCTAAATAGGTAGATTTCTAGCTAAATAGTATTTTAACATAGATGATTTAGGTTTCGTAGTAGCAGAATAATTTGTCAAGAAAATGAAATGAAACGCACAAATAGTAATGATTCTTATTTGTGAAAATACTCTATTTATTGTATGCTTGATTTGATAGATTATGTTTGCAAAGGTGGTTCAAAAAACAATGGCTAAATCCATTCCAGTATACTTAATCACTGGTTTCTTAGGAAGTGGAAAAACAACAGTTCTTCAAAAAGCAGTTCAGGCAGCAAAAAATAAAGGTCTTAATCCCGCCCTTATTTTAAATGAATTAGGAGAAGTGAATGTCGAAGAAGGATTGTTCGACAAAGAGCGAATGGTTGAGATGCTTAATGGGTGTATTTGTTGTACGATTTCAGCAGATATGACGAGAGAACTTGCAGTGTTTTTAGAAGTGAATGAAGATATTGATATTCTTTTTATTGAAGGAACAGGAGTAGCCGATCCATCAGAAATTATTGAAGCACTCACACATCCTTCTTTAATCGATAAAGTTCAATTAGTTTCTACTGTTGGAATGGTGGATGGAAGTAAGTTTCTTGAATATCAAAGTATTTTTTCAAGTTCAAAAGAGATTAGAGACATTTTAAAAAAGCAAATTAATTCGTCTTCGTTAGTCGTTTTAAATAAAATTGATTTAATTAAAGAGAAAGAATTAACAAAGGTTAGAAAGAAAATTGGCGATTTAGTAGATAAGCGAGCTGATTTTATTGAGACAACACATGGTGAGATTAGTACGGATGTTTTATTAAAGGAAAGAGTATTAAATAGAGCGTATTCCATTGCGCCTTGTGATGAAAGTTGTGGTTGTGAGAAACAGGATCACCACCACCATGACCACGGCCACGACCATCACCACCATCATCACCATATGTTTGAA
The DNA here is from genome assembly GCF_029028005.1 of Alkalihalobacterium chitinilyticum. Classification (GTDB taxonomy): domain Bacteria; phylum Bacillota; class Bacilli; order Bacillales; family Bacillaceae_F; genus Alkalihalobacterium; species Alkalihalobacterium chitinilyticum. The sequence continues at coordinate 296,901 of NZ_JAOTPO010000001.1, read as the reverse complement.
GCAATTACACTACGGGACATACCATCTGTTGACCGCATTAGTTTTGAGCGATGGCTTCAGAGTATGCCAAAAATTGTGAGAAGTAAAGGTATTATTCAATTAACAGAAACACCACAAATGTTTCAGTATCAATATGCTTCAGGTCAGCTTATGTTAAATCGCAGTAATGATCAATTAGTTGCGAAGCCTTGTATCATTCTTATTGGTAGCGAATTGAATGGAGAAGAGATCAGGAATAGTTTTCAGCAGTTAATTCAAATATAGAGCAAAAAGACTGACACAGGGGTGTCAGTCTTTTTAGTATTTTAAATATCCATAATTGTATCTGGATTAATAAATAGTGCCACTAGAATTGCAACAACAAAACAGTATATCGCAAAATAGAACAGCTTACTTTTCTTTAAGAACTCGATGAGCCAAACAATTCCTAGCCATGAAAAAATAAATGTTGAAATGAAAGAAACGATAAGTGCCGGTGCACCAATTGAACTAAACATTCCTGAACCGAGTTCGTCTATAGCTAAAACAGAAGAACCAAGAATAACTGGGATTACTAGTAAGAACGAGTATCGTACTGCAGTGTCTCGACTTAACCCTACTAATAGAGCAGCAATTAAAGTTGCTCCAGATCTTGAAATACCAGGAAGAACAGCGAGTGTTTGCCCTAAACCTACGATGATCGAATCTTTAAAAGTCATATCTTTTTCGGTCCGAGAGCCGTACTTGTGAAATCTTTCAATAAAAATAAGTGCAAGTCCAGTCACAGTTAAAGCAGCTGCGATGAAGTATGGTGTTTTCATCGTTTCGCCCACTACGTCTTTTAATACGAGCCCAAGTCCCCCTGTAATTCCTGTTGCAACGATGATATAAATTCCAAAATAGAAATGTACTTTGTTTTCTTTAGAACGGTCAACAAAAAATTTAAAAAAACCGGTAACAACATCAACAATATCTCTTCTAAAATAGATCATCACTGCTAAAATAGAAGCTAAATGTAAGTAAATTTCAAAGGCTAAGCCTGGGAAAGTATATCCGAATATCATTTGTGTAATAACGATATGAGCCGTACTTGATACCGGTAGAAATTCAGTGATCCCTTGGACGAGACCAAAAATAAAAGCTTCGATGATAGACATAAAAAGCCCCTTTCTTTAAATAAGCACAATATAAAATTAACTAAGCCGTGTTAATTCTAGCAAATATTGAGAGAATAATAAAGAAACAATTTTTTATTAAAAGAAGCCTGACAGTGTAATAAGATTGTCACTCTCTTTTTTAGTATTCATATTATAGCCATGTTATTATAGTTAATATAATGTAAAGTACGGTAATGGAATGAGGGATTTAGATTGAATAGACGCATAATCAGTATTTTAACTTTAGTAATTGCTACGGGCCTAATTATATTTGTAATCGCTACAGACCGCGAAAAGCCGCTAGGTGTTGAAAAAGGATTGAAAGCGATTGATTTTACTTTACCTGTTTGGGGAGAAGAAGGTGTTGAAGGGTCTCTTTCTGACTATGAAGGAGATGTAATCATCCTTAATTTCTGGGCGACGTGGTGTCCTCCTTGTAAGGATGAGATGCCTGACTTCATGCAATTTCAGGAAGATTATGGAGATCTGGGCCTACAAGTCTTAACTGTAAATATGTACTACTACGAAAGAAGAGCAACCGTAGAGGAAGACATACAGAATTTTATGGAAGAGGTAAATGTAACTCTGCCAACGCTCCTTGATATTGAAGGTGAGGTTAACAACACGTACCAACCACCTGGCTTCCCAATGACCTATATTATTGATCGAGACCGGGTAATCCAACAAGTTGTCCGCGGAGAAATAAACTATGAAATGCTCGAACATCTAGCCCTGCCAATAGCCAAGGAGACTGATTAAATCAGTCTCCTTTCCTGTTTTACAGCGATAAAGGTACGCTGCACCACTAAAGGCGCCGCGTACTTATACATAGTTTGTTAAATATTGGTTAGGATAGTAGGGGTGTGTTTACGGAGTAGGAGTGAGTGTTGTTATGTATAGGGAAGAGGTAGTCATTGTAAGGAAGATTATTTTTGAAGACGATGATATACAGCTCTTAGAAACGTCTGGTGGAGCGGGGCGTGCGATCTTGTATCGTACGTTCTTTTCGAAAGTACAGGAGCAGGAAGAAATTGTGGTTAACGTAACGGCAACTGAATTGAAACTAGGTACGGGTGGTTGGGATATTGTGAAGGCAATCCCTCAAGCGCATCCGCATAAAGAATTGAAGACTGATGGTCATATTATGAAAGCAAGATACATGCCAAATCAACATAGTGTTCTATCAGTGGAAGCACAAGAAAGTGAAGATCACTCATTGTTCCATACCCCTTTTAGTTTACGTGGTAAACGAGTATTATTAGCAGAATTACACAGTATGCTGCCGCTTGTATACAGTTTAATAAGATGTTTTTCTGCAAGTATGAAAATAACGGTTATTATTAGTGATGAAGCAGCGTTGCCGTTAAAGTTAAGTGAACATATGAGGATACTAAGCAAACAAGATCAGTTTCATTCAATTACCGTAGGACAAGCATTTGGAGGGGAATTTGAGGCCGTTAATCTAATAACAGCACTTCAATATGCCGATCAAAAGTTAAAGAGTGATATTATTCTTATAACCTTAGGACCTGGTGTAGTTGGAACAGGTACCTTCTATGGTTTTAGTGGAATGGAATTAGCCAATTGGGCAAATATTGTTGGCAGTTTAGAGGGGCAGCCTGTTTGGGTGCCAAGGGTATCCTTTGCTGACGAGAGAGAAAGACATTATGGAATCAGCCATCATACACTGACGCCATTACAGAAGTTTACTTGGAGTAAAAGTGTTGTTCCGCTTCCGCTTCTATCAATTTCGCATCAAGCAAAAACTCTCGAGGAACAAGCGAAGTCTATACAACAGCAACATTGTATTAAATGGGTGGAACCAAAATCTTTCCAAGAAGAACTAGCAGGAGCATTAAAGTGGTATCCAAAAGAAATAAAAACGATGGGAAGAACGTTTGAGGACGACCCAGCGTTTTTTTATACCGTTGCAGCGGCTGTGTTTACTGCGATCAATCAAAAGAGGGAAGATTAACGTTTGGTGGTACTATCTCGCCATTGCTCAACGGTTTCGTATCTTTTCATATATTGTTTTAGAAGCGCCTTAACCTGCCATGCCTTACCAACCAAAGTGACCCCTTTATCGGTTACATAAACTTTCATAAATTCACCTCTCGTAATAGGTAAGATTTTCTAAACAACTATGATAGACTGTATGTAAAATTAATATGATTTAGAACTGGGGGATTTGATTTACATGACAAAGCAATTCTATGAAAAAACACTTAAATCAGAAACATTGTATGAAGGCCGTATTATTGATGTCGTTTTGGAAGATGTGGAGTTGCCAGATGGGAAAACAAGTAAACGTGAGCTCGTAAAACACCCGGGAGCAGTTGCTGTTATACCAGTTACGGAACAAGGAAAAATCGTACTGATACGTCAGTTTAGAAAACCATTAGAACGAGCGATCGTTGAAATACCAGCAGGAAAACTTGAAAAAGGAGAAAAGCCTGAAGTGTGTGCGGCAAGAGAGTTAGAAGAAGAAACAGGGTATAAGACTAACAAATTGGAGAAAGTCATTTCATTCTATACTTCTCCCGGGTTTGCAGATGAATTAGTTCATATTTTTTATACAGAACATTTAGAGGCAGGAGTAGAAAATACAGATGAAGATGAATTTGTAGAGAAAATAGAAGTAACATTAGAAGAAGCTGAAAAGATGATTGAAACAAACGAAATTTTTGATGCAAAAACAGCCTTTGCTGTTCAATGGTTGAAACTAAAAAACCAAAAATAAGGTGATACGATTGCGGGAATACTTTGTAGATTTGCACATTCATATAGGAAGAACAAAATTGGGGAAGCCTGTAAAAATTACCGCATCAAAATCGTTAACATTAACAAACATTGTAGATTATAGTCATCGGGTTAAAGGGTTAGATATGATTGGTATCATTGACTCTCATTCACCAGAAGTTATAGAGGAGTTAAAAAGTTATATTTTTGAGGGAGAAGCTAACGAACTTACCGGTGGTGGAATTCAATTTCCTAATGGAATCGTACTTATTTTAGGCTCTGAATTAGAAATTTATCACGAGAGCTGCAATGGACCATTTCATGTATTAACGTACTTCCCAACGATTGAAGCAATGGTTGCCTTTAGTGCCTGGCTATCTAAGCGAGTAACTAATATAACGCTAAGCACACAAAGAGTGTACGAAAAAAGTAATATTATTCAACAGAAGGTGAAAGACTTAAATGGAATTTTCATACCAGCACATGCATTTACACCCCATAAAGGGATATACGGAAAAGGCGTTCACCAGAGTATAACTGAGGTATTCCAACTAACCGATATAGATGCAATAGAGCTAGGCTTAAGTTCAGACACAAATCTAGTAAATGGAATTGCGGAATTATCAAACATCTCGTTCATTTCTAATTCTGATGCTCATTCTTTAGAAAAAATAGGACGAGAATATCAACTGATCCAAATGGAAGAGCCAAGCTTCAATGAATTAGTTTTGGCCCTGCATCATGAAAATGGGAGAATGATTGTTAAGAACTTTGGTCTTCATCCAAGACTCGGCAAGTATTTTCAAACATCTTGTGAACAATGTTACACTCATGTCGGTAAACAAACAGTTTGCCCAAATTGTTCAAGCAGCAAAATTACAAAAGGTGTTTTTGAAAGACTGCAGGAATTAAGCGACCCCAACCATAAAAAAGTAAACCGGCCGCCTTATATTCATCAAGTCCCATTAGAGTTCATACCTAAGTTGGGACCAAAAACATTAACGAAATTAAGAGATCATTTTGGAAATGAAATGAACATTATTCACCAGACAAGCTTGTCACAGTTAAAAGAAGTAGTGAGTGAGCCTATAGCTAAGGCTATTGTATTGAGTCGAACAGGAGAACTATCGATCAGTGCTGGTGGTGCCGGAAAGTATGGGAAGGTTGAATAAAAATTAATAGATTTCCAGTCATAGACCTCTACTAAATGTCATAGATTTAACTAACAGGATGTTTAGGAGGGGCCATTATGAGAGGGAAGCGTAATCGATTTGGACAAGTAGTAGCCAGTCATATAGATGAAAATCGTTCTATTTATATTTTTACAACCATTTTATTTTTAATGGGGATCATTTTTGGTGCAATTATCGTTAACAGTTTAAGTCTGACACAGAAACATGATTTATACATGTATTTAACGCAATTTTTTGGCCAAGTATCAGACGGGCAAATCGCTCAGTCGTCGGCTATGTTCACACAGAGCTTTGCACACTATGCCAAATATGTAGGTTTAATGTGGATTTTAGGATTATCGATTATAGGGCTTCCAGTCATACTCATATTATTGTTTTTAAAAGGAGTTGTCGTAGGATTTACCGTAGGGTTTTTAGTTAATCAAATGGGTATGTCCGGATTTCTTCTTTCCTTCGTCTCAGTGATGCCACAAAATTTTGTACTCGTACCAGCCTTTATCATTGTAGCTACAGGAGCGATTTCTTTTTCACTCATCATGATACGTAACCAATTTATAAAAAGAAGTAATCAACCCATCTTTCCGCTATTTATTAGGTATTCGATGTTAATTCTTTGTGTTGGAGCAGTCTTAGCAGTAGCTTCAGCATTTGAGGCTTATATTTCTCCTTATTTAATGAAAATCGTTGTTAGTCACTTTATGTAATTATTATCATTTAATATTAATTATAATTAGTTAATGATAATGATTATCCTTTGACACCTTCTATTGGAAACATTATAATATATAAAGATTATCGTTTGTTTTCAATGGAGGGGGGTAAACCGAATGGAGAAACGAGTTGAACGGATAAAGAAGCAACTTCATTCACAAAGTTATAAGCTTACGCCACAGCGGGAAGCAACAGTGAGAGTTCTGCTTGAACATGAAGAAGATCACCTGAGTGCGGAAGATGTTTACCTTCTAGTAAAAGAAAAGTCGCCTGAAATCGGCTTAGCAACAGTTTATAGAACGCTAGAGCTATTGACTGAACTAAAAGTAGTGGACAAAATTAACTTTGGAGACGGTGTTTCACGTTACGATTTACGGAAAGAAGGAGCCGACCATTTTCATCATCATTTAGTTTGTATTGAATGTGGTTCAGTGGATGAAATTCAAGAAGACCTTCTTGGTGATGTTGAAAAAATTGTAGAACGTGACTTCAACTTTCAAATAAAAGACCATCGTTTAACGTTCCATGGGATCTGTCACAGATGTCATGATAATAAAACAACAGAAGAAAGTGACTAACCCTTTTGCTCATCTGAAAAGGGTTTTTTATATTAGCTTTAAGCGCCCTGCCGATATCACTTTACGGACCAAAGATAAGAGAAAGATTATACTTTTTATAGAAACTTGTACTAATGAGGTATAAACACGATTTATCTTGGCATATCTTGTATTAAGAGAGTTACCTTTCTCAATTGATCTTATTTTATTAGAGAGGTTGCTAGGAGGTCGGAGTGAAATGAAATCATGGTTAGAGGCCATTTGGAATACACTAAAAGTTTTTGTACTATTTATGGGATGCACACTTTTGTTTTATTATGGTATTCTATGGGTAAGTGAAGAATATGAAAGTTATCATCGATACGATGAGCCGAAAGGGAGAGCTGTTAAGGTCATTCAAATGGAACAAGTGAGTGAACAGCCGACTTGGTTTGATAGGTTATTGTTTTTCTATCATTATGGAGAGTAGCATACAATAAATGGTTAGGGGAAATGGCCATGCTAGAACATATTGAAGATTTTATCCATTATAGTATGGTAGAACGAGGGCTTTCGAGTAATACGATTGAATCCTATCGCAGAGATTTACGTCAATATATGAAGTACATGAAAGAAGTAGAACAACTAAGTTCTATTAATGCATTTGATCGAAACGGAATATTAAACTATTTATATCATTTAAAAGATAAAGGTAGAGCTGATACGACGATTGCTAGAACAATTGCATCTATACGGTCATTTCATCAATTTTGCCTGCGAGAGAAAATTGCTGAAGGAGATCCATCTGTACATATCGAAACGCCAAAGGCTGCCAAGCGCTTACCAAAAGTACTGTCTACCGAAGAAGTTGAGGCTTTGCTCGAGGCTCCTCGTGGAAATACAGAGTTAGATCTTCGAAATCAAGCCATGCTTGAAGTGCTCTATGCTACAGGGATACGCGTTTCTGAGCTATGTCAGCTGGAATTGCAAGATGTACATATCACGATGGGGTTTGTTCGTTGTATTGGAAAAGGAAATAAAGAACGCATCATCCCACTCGGTTCAAAGGCGAGTGAAGCCTTTGAAAAGTATTTATCTAAATCTAGGCCGAATCTGATGAAGAAAACCAATCATCAGATTGTGTTTGTTAATCATCATGGTAAGCCATTAACAAGGCAAGGATTTTGGAAAGTATTAAAAGGGTTAGCTCAAAAAGCAAATATAAAAAAAGAGTTAACACCCCATACGTTAAGACATTCTTTTGCAACCCACTTACTTGAAAATGGAGCCGACTTGCGAGCAGTCCAAGAGATGTTAGGGCATGCTGACATTTCAACAACACAAATTTATACACATGTAACAAAAGCAAGATTAAAAGATGTTTACGCCCAGTATCATCCAAGGGCGTAATTTCTTTTTGTATTTAGTTGTCTGACATCAGACGAGTTGTTTGTCGTAATTGACAACAACGAACTAACAATAGGGTTTCGCTTTATAATAACATGACGTAGTGCATATTATTTCCTATAGGGTTAGGGTATAGTAAAAAAAGGTACGAAGGATTGGAGGTCATTATATGTCAACTTATCGTTTTAAAAGAATATTTATAGTTGTGATGGACTCAGTTGGAATTGGCGAAGCGCCTGATGCAGCCAAGTTTAATGATGAAGGTGCAGATACATTGGGTCATATAGCCGAACATATGAATGGATTACATATGCCGAATATGGCAAAGTTAGGTTTAAGTAATATAAGGGAGATTAAAGGTATACCCAAAGCCAATCAGCCGCTTGCTCATTTTGGAAAAATGCAGGAATCATCTAATGGTAAAGATACGATGACTGGTCATTGGGAAATAATGGGTCTTAACATACAAGAGCCATTTCTTACATTTCCAGAAGGATTTCCAAGTGAACTAATCGAAAAGATTGAAGAGATTACAGGTCGAAAAGTAATTGGAAACAAAGTAGCAAGCGGGACAGAAATTTTAAAAGAGTTAGGTCAGGAGCATGTGGAGTCAGGTGCGATCATCGTCTATACTTCAGCCGATTCTGTACTTCAAATTGCAGCCCATGAAAACGTTGTACCGATTGATGAGTTATATGATATTTGTAAAAAAGTACGTGAACTTACAATGGATCCAAAATATATGGTCGGCAGAATAATCGCAAGACCTTTTATTGGAGAAAAAGGAAACTGGCAACGAACGGCCAATCGCCATGATTATGCGATAAAGCCATTTGGTCGTACCGTAATGAATGAGTTAGCAGATGCACAACTTGACTCCATTGCTATTGGAAAAATTAGTGACATCTATGATGGTGAAGGAATTACTCAGTCCATGCGCACAACGTCAAATGATGATGGGATGGACAAATTGTTAGAAAGTATCAATATGGACTTTACCGGAATTAGCTTCTTAAATCTAGTTGATTTTGATGCAAACTTTGGTCACAGAAGAGACCCAGAAGGATACGGCAAAGCGCTAGAAGCCTTCGATGAACAGTTAGCTAATGTTCTCGAACAAATAGCAGATGACGATTTGCTCATTATTACAGCAGATCATGGTAATGACCCTACCCACCATGGTACCGATCATACGCGGGAATTTGTGCCTCTTCTTGTTTACCATAAAGGCCTAGAAGTCGGTAAAAATTTATCGATTAGGCAGACTTTCGCTGATTTAGGAGCAACTGTTGCTGATAATTTTTCTGTGAAAATGCCTGCATACGGTATTAGCTTCTTAAATGAAATTTAGGAGGAGATAAGATGATAAACAAGCAATTGATGACAGAAGCTGCGGAATATATTCGCGGTAAATTTGATAAGAAACCTCAAATAGGTCTTATATTAGGCTCGGGACTAGGAGTACTGGCAGAAGAAATTGAAAATCCGGTGAAAATCCCATACGATCAAATACCGAATTTTCCAGTATCAACTGTTGAAGGTCATGCCGGTCAACTCGTACTAGGGACATTACAAGGAAAAGATGTAGTAGCGATGCAAGGAAGATTTCACTTTTACGAAGGTTATTCATTAGAAAAAGTAACGTTTCCTGTACGTGTAATGAAGGAATTAGGAGTTAAGACTGTGATCGTAACGAACGCAGCAGGCGGTGTAAATGAAAGCTTCCAAGCTGGTGATCTAATGATCATTAGCGATCAAATTAATAACATGAATCAAAATCCGCTCATCGGTCGTAATGATCCAGAGTTTGGTGTTCGTTTCCCAGATATGTCCAATGCTTACTCTCCAAGCTTACGTAGTTTAGCAAAAAAGGTGGCTGGGAGTCTTAACATTTCAGTTCAAGAAGGAGTTTACGTAGGCAATACGGGTCCTTGCTATGAAACTCCAGCAGAAGTCCGCATGATTCGAAAGTTGGGCGGAGATGCGGTTGGAATGTCTACTGTTCCTGAAGTAATTGTTGCTCGTCATTCCGGTATGGAAGTCCTTGGGATCTCTTGTATTTCCAATATGGCAGCAGGAATTTTAGATCAACCATTGACACATGATGAAGTAATCGAAACAACAGAACAAGTGAAAGAGCACTTTCTATCTCTAGTTAAAAACATTGTGAAGGATATATAGGAAGGGGTAATACATATGGAAAACATGTTAGTCAAAATTAACGAATCAGCAGCATTTATAGAAGAAAAAATTTCAGGTAAGCCGAAAATCGGTCTGATACTTGGTTCAGGGTTAGGTGAATTAGCAGATGAAATTCAAAACCCAGTTCAAATTCCTTACGGTGAAATCCCTAACTTTCCAGTTTCAACAGTAGAAGGACATGCAGGGCAACTAGTCATAGGTCAACTTGAAGGGAAACAAGTGATTGCGATGCAAGGTCGTTTTCATTATTATGAAGGCTACTCCATGCAAGAAGTAACGTTTCCTGTACGTGTAATGAAACAGTTAGGCGTTGAACTGATTGTTGTAACCAATGCATGTGGAGGAATGAACAAAGAGTTTGCTCCTGGGGACTTAATGATAATAACGGACCATTTGAATATGACAGGAGATAATCCGCTTATTGGACCAAATTACAATGAATTAGGACCGCGTTTCCCTGATATGAGTACTGCTTATACACCAAAGCTGGTTGATTTTGTAGCACAGACAGGAAACGAACTAGACATTAAACTTCAAAAAGGGGTTTATGCTGGTGTGACTGGTCCAACATATATGTCTGGAGCAGAACTTATTATGTTACGAAATCTAGGTGGAGACGTTATTGGAATGTCTACTGTTCCAGAAGTAATTGTAGCAAGTCATGCACAAATGAAAGTGATTGGTATTTCTTGTATCACGGATATGGCAATTGGTGAAGAGTTAGAAGGAATTACTCATGAGCAGGTAGTAGAGGTCGCAAACCGCACAAAACCAAAATTCATTAAGCTTGTTAAGAAAATTGTAGCAGATGTTGAGCTGTGAGGTGTAACATTCAATGAGAATGGTTGATTTAATCGAAAAAAAACGAGATGGTGCCGATTTAACTAAAGAAGAAATAGAATTTATTATTCAAGGCTACACCAATGATGAAATTCCAGACTATCAAATGTCTGCTTTTGCAATGGCTGTCTTTTTTCAAGATATGACACCGCAAGAACGGGCTTCCTTAACGATGGCAATGGTAGAATCTGGCGATCAAATCGATTTATCTAAAATAGAAGGCATAAAAGTTGATAAGCATTCTACCGGCGGGGTAGGTGACAAGACAACGATTGCTTTAGCACCTTTAGTAGCAGCAGTTGGTGTTCCTGTTGCAAAAATGTCTGGTCGCGGGTTAGGGCATACAGGTGGGACGATTGACAAACTTGAAGCAATCCCTGGCTTTCATGTTGAAATTGATACGAGTGAATTTAGTGAACTCGTTAATAAAAATAAATTAGCAGTGATCGGACAAACTGCAAACTTAACACCGGCTGATAAAAAGCTTTACGGTCTACGTGATGTAACGGCCACGGTTAATTCGATACCGCTAATTGCAAGTTCCATTATGAGTAAAAAAATTGCATCCGGAGCAGATGCGATCGTTTTAGATGTGAAGACCGGCTCTGGGGCCTTTATGAAAGAACTTGAAAAGTCCAAAGAGTTAGCCGAAGCGATGGTAGAGATAGGAAATAACCTTGGCAGACAAACGATGGCCATTATATCGGACATGAATCAACCATTAGGGTTTTCAGTTGGCAACGCTTTAGAGGTAAAAGAAGCAATTGAAATGCTAAAAGGAAACGGACCGGATGATTTACTTGAGCTTTGTTTGACACTGGGCAGTTATATGGTTTTCCTAGCCAAACAAGCAACTTCAATCGAGGAAGCAAGGACTAAGCTCCAAGAAGTGATTGCTAATGGGGCTGCAATTGAAAAGTTAAAAACATTTATTGCCGCTCAAGGCGGCGATCCAACTGTTGTCGATGATACTAATAAATTACCAAGTGCGTCATATGAAATTCCAATTAAGGCCACTGAAAGCGGGTATATTTCAAAAATTGTTGCTGATAAAATTGGCTTAGCAGCGATGACGTTAGGAGCAGGAAGAGCAACTAAAGAATCTGTGATTGATTTAGCGGTTGGAATCATCCTTCATAAAAAGATTGGTGATCAAGTCAAAGAGGGAGAGGCAATAGCGACTCTTCATAGTAATAGTGAAAATGTTGATACCGTTATTGAATTGGTCCAAGGGTCATTTACAATCGTGCAAGAACCTATTAATCCCCCGACTCTTATCTACAATAGCATTTCATAAATACTTAGAGGCTAACGCAATGTTAGTCTCTTTTTCTATGGAGTTACGTTCTTAGAAGTATATGTTCATGACTGGAAGGCAATTGCTTTTCCATCTAAACTAGCATACATCGTAAAATAACGAAATTTACTTTATGTGTATAAACCTTGGTAAATTGGAAAAAATTATTAGAAAAGTATTAGTCTTAATCTGTAAAAATCACTAACAATATTGGAGGTCATTGGAACATGAGGGCTATCATTTCATCAATGTTATCGTTCGTACTCATCATGAGTATGTTTGCTACAAGCAGTTTAGCTGCAGAAAAAGGGGTACAGTTAGCGCCAGATGCTTCTTCAGCAATCTTAATTGAACGAGATACTGGAGAAATCTTATTTGAAAAGAACAGTGACAAAGAATTACCACCAGCAAGCATGACGAAAATCATGACGATGCTTTTAATTATGGAGGCAATCGATAAAGGTAAAATTAAATATGATGATAAAGTCCGTACTAGTGAACGAGCAGCATCCATGGGTGGTTCACAAATCTTCTTAGAACCTGGAGAGGAAATGACAGTTACTGATATGCTAAAAGCGATTGCGGTAGCTTCAGGAAATGATGCTTCAGTAGCTATGGCAGAACATATTGCAGGATCTGAGGAAGAGTTTGTTCGTATGATGAATGAAAAAGCAAAAGAGCTTGGACTTCAGAATACAAACTTCAATAATTCGAATGGATTGCCTTCACCTGAACACTATACGACGGCAAAAGATTTAGCAATGATGTCTAAAGAATTATTGAAATATGAGGATATTACAAACTTCACAGGGATTTATGAAGATTACTTACGTCAAAACACGGACAAACAGTTTTGGCTTGTCAATACTAATAAGTTAGTTAAGTTTTATCCGGGTGTGGATGGATTAAAGACAGGTTATACGAGTGAGGCGAAATATTGCTTAACAGCGACTGCAGAAAAAAATGGAATGCGTGTCATCTCCGTCATAATGGGAGCTCCATCTCCTAAAGAGCGAAACCGTCAAGTTACGGAAATGCTAGACTATGCCTTTAGCCAATATATGACTCATAAGTTGTATGATCGTGATCATGAACTTGCACAAGTAAAAGTAAGTAAAGGTGCAATTAATAAAGTAGGAGCTGTAACTGCTGAACCTGTTTCATTGTTAACGAAAAAAGGTGAAACAGTTGAAGATATGACAGAAAAAGTAACAATTGTAGAGGACTTAAAAGCACCAATTAAAAAAGGCGATAAATTAGGTACGTTAATCATCGAGAACCAAGGGCAGGTCGTTTCTGAAACAGATCTTGTTGCAGTTGAAAATGTTTCGTCTGCTTCCTGGTGGCAATTATTTAAACGTACATTAGGAAAATTTGGTCAAGTCCATTAATAAATAATAGCAACGAATGTGCAAAATGCTTTGCAAAACTTTGTTATCTTTTGACGAATGGGATATAAAATTATTACTATTTACCACTAAATTTCACTAGTTTTGTCACCGAGAAGGAGTAAGCAGGTGAAATATAGAAACTCTCTCTAGCAGAACATTATGGGACATGATTAATTAAGTGTGTTCCGACTACCATTGAGGGAGTGAGACCTGTGAGTTTAATCATTGATTTAGAGCAAAGAGGCAGTGTTTTGTTAGTTCGCTTAGAAGGTGAGCTAGACCATCACACAGCAGAGCAATTAAGAACACAAGTTGAAAGGCAGTTGGAGGATCAAGATTTAAAGCACATCGTTTTAAACCTTGAGCAACTTTCATTTATGGATAGTTCTGGTCTAGGAGTAATACTCGGTCGCTATAAACAAGTGAAAAATAACGGTGGAGAAATGGTCGTCTGTGCAATTTCACCAGCAGTTAAACGACTTTTCGAGATGTCTGGCCTATTTAAAATTGTAAGGCTTGAGGAAAGTGAACAATTTGCCTTGCAGACATTGGGGGTGGCTTAATCATGAAGAATTCTATGGAGATAAAGTTCTCAGCTTTAAGTCAGAATGAGGCATTTGCTCGGGTAACTGTTGGTGCCTTTGTTGCACAATTAGATCCGACGATGGAGGAAATCACAGAGATCAAAACAGTCGTTTCTGAAGCAGTTACGAATGCGATTATTCATGGCTATCATAATCAGCCAGAAGGAACTGTTTTCATTTCAGTAACACTAGAACAAGATTCGATTGAACTCATTATTCGCGATGAAGGTGTAGGCATCGATAATATCGACGAAGCGAAACAGCCGTTATATACAACGAAGCCAGAGTTGGAACGGTCTGGTATGGGCTTTACGATTATGGAAAACTTCATGGATGAACTTCAAGTCATCTCTGAGCCGATGATGGGTACAACCGTATATTTAAAAAAATATTTATCAAAAAGCAAAGCCATGTGCAATTAAGGAGTCCTGCCTATGGATGTGGAGGTTAAGCATGGAAATAACGATGCCTACTTAAAAGATGATGAAATTAAAAAGCTTATTGAACGAAGTCAAGCAGGTGATGTAGAAGCAAGGGATTTAATCGTCAACCGAAACACTCGCCTTGTTTGGTCTGTTGTCCAACGTTTTTTAAACCGGGGATATGAGGCAGACGATTTGTTCCAAATTGGTTGTATCGGCCTCATTAAATCGGTAGATAAATTTGACTTGTCGTATGATGTGAAGTTTTCAACGTATGCCGTTCCTATGATTATCGGTGAAATTCAACGGTTCCTGCGAGATGACGGAACGGTTAAAGTGAGTCGATCGATAAAAGAATTAGGCAATAAAATTCGTAAGGTTAAAGATGAACTTTCTAAAACGTTAGGAAGAGTTCCAACGGTAAATGAGATTGCTGAAAAACTAGAAATCACACCTGAGGAAGTAGTATTCGCAGGAGAAGCAAGTCGTTCTTTAACGTCTATTCATGAAACAGTCTATGAAAATGATGGAGATCCTATTACACTTTTAGATCAAATCGCTGATCAAACGGGTAATAAGTGGTTTGATAAGATTGCTCTAACTGAAGCGATCCGCCATTTAGATGAACGAGAACGACTTATCGTTTATTTGAGGTATTACAAAGATCAGACTCAATCTGAGGTAGCTGAACGGCTTGGTATATCTCAAGTACAAGTTTCAAGACTAGAGAAGAAAATACTTGAACAGATTAGAGACCAAATGGACGATTAGTCCTTTGGTCTTTTTTCTTTTCTTAACTAAAATACATAATTTAGTACCTAATGCAAAACATAACCATACTAGGACAATTTAGATAGTAATTTCCTGCTTTGGAGGGAGAGGTATGAGTGAGCTTTTAGTCTATATCCGAATGAGGCATAAGGTAGAGGTTAAAGCTAATCAGCATGTGACAGTTGGAGATTTAGCACAGATAATTGCTGAACCTTTAATAAGAGAAAAGATCACTCATCTTCCAATCCACAAAGTGAAGCCGAGTGATAAAAACTTTGTATTAATTGATGTGATGAAAGTTATTATGGTGATAAGTGATGCAGTACCGGGCAGTGATGTTCAATCGATTGGAGCTGCACATACAATTATTGAAGTGAAAATGAAATCCAAGCGGATTGAACCTGTTTATTTTTTGTTTATTTGGCTGCTTTTATTTATCGGGGCTGGCATGGCGATTATGAACTTTCATGAAGATGTTAGCATGAGGGAAGTTCATCAACGAATATTCACAACAGTTACTGGTAATGAAATTGCAAAGCCGCTGTTATTACAAATCCCCTATTCAATTGGATTAGGGTTAGGGATGATTATATTCTTTAATCATGTCTTCCGAAAACGATTAAATGAAGAACCTAGTCCTCTTGAAGTTGAGATGTTTAAGTATCAGCAAGACCTTGATCAATACATTACGTATCATGAAAACAGTGAAAGTGAAACCAAGTTGAATGACCATTGAAGCTGTGTTAACGATACTAATTGGTCTAGCTGGAGGTCTTGCGGTAGGAAGTGGATTTGTTGCTTTCTTAACGGTGCTTGGAGTCGTCCCTAGACTTACTCAATTATCGAAAACCGGAAAGTATATTCATATATATGAATGGGCTGTTGTATTAGGAGCTTTAACAGGTTCAGTGTTTAGTTTGAATAATATTGTTTTAAATTGGAGTGCTTATTTATTAATTCCTATTGGGTTAGCAGAAGGAATCTTTATTGGTTTATTGGCGGCTGCACTGACAGAGGTTCTTAATGTGCTGCCTATATTAGCTAAACGCCTAGGTATTGCTGAGAGGATAATCATTTTGTTAATGGCGATTGTTTTAGGGAAGGTGTTTGGATCGCTTTATCATTGGATTTACTTTGTAGATCAGTAGAAGGAAGGTCATGGCAAGATGGAGGATAATAAGAAGCTACAGAAAGATTTTGAGAAAAAAATTAAACCATTCCAACCTAAAGTCCCTTATTTAAAAAATGGGTTTAAAGCTTATGTAATAGGTGGAGCTATTTGCGCAATTGGACAAGGTATTTCAAATTATTTTTTAAGAGTCTTTGATTTAACTGAAGCTACTGCTGTAAGTCCTATGATTGCTACTTTAATTTTAATTGCAGCACTAATGACAGGATTAGGTTTTTTTGATCGACTCGGCCAATTTGCAGGTGCAGGTGCACTTGTCCCCGTTACTGGTTTTGCAAATGCAATAGCAAGTGCGGCTTTAGAACATCGTAGTGAAGGGCTCGTACTTGGAATTGGAGCTAACATGTTTCGTATTGCTGGTGCTGTTATTGCGTTTGGGGTTGTTTCTGCTTACTTAGTAGGATTAACAAGGTTATTAGTTCAAACGTTAATTTCCTAAGAGGTGTTATAGAAGCCTTTTTTCCAAACCCAAAAGAATTGGAGAAATCAAATGAACATGAATCAACAACAAACATGGCACTTTAAAGAAGATATTTTTGTAGAAGCAATGGGTACAGCGGTTGGACCTTATGAAAGTAATGGCCCGTTGAGTGAAAGTTTCGATAAGTGTTATGACAAATTATATTGTGGTGAAGATAACTGGGAATTAGCTGAACGCCGATTAATGACAGATGCGATTTCGATTTGCTTAGAAAAAGCTAACAAAAAAGAAAGTGAAATTAATTTGATGCTAGCAGGCGATTTGCTCAATCAGAATGTAACCTCAAACTATGTAGCTAGACAAATGAACATTCCATATTTAGGAACGTTCTCAGCCTGTGCGACTGCAATGGAGACAGTTGCAATAGGTGCGTCTTTAATTAGTGGCGGATTTGGCAGCCGATTAATTGCTGCAACAAGCAGTCATAATGCTACAGCAGAAAGGCAATTTCGATATCCGACTGAATTTGGTGGACAAAAGCCAGATACGTCTACTTTTACGGTTACGGGTGCAGGTGCGGTACTTCTCAGTAAGAAACCTTCAACTATTAAAGTTACTCACGCAACAATAGGAAGGGTTGTTGATATGGGTATAAAAAATCCTTTTAATATGGGAACGGCGATGGTGCCTGCAGCTGTGGATACGATATTAACCCACTTTAAGGAAACAGGTAGATCTGAAGAAGACTACGACTTAATTGTCACAGGTGACCTATCAACAATCGGAAGTAAGGTGCTTAAAGAGCTTCTACGTGAGCAGGGGATTAAACTAAAAAATAAACATCAAGATTGCGGTGTGATGATTTTTAGTAGAGATCAACCCGTGTTTGCAGGTGGAAGCGGATGTGCTTGCCCAGCTGTCGTTACATATGGACACTTATTAAAACAAATGCAATTAGGGAAAATGAAACGAATACTTGTCGTAGCAACGGGAGCATTAATGAGTCCAACAATGATGCAACAAAAAGAGTCAATCCCTTGTATTGCGCACGGTGTTGTCTTTGAGTCAGAGGTGATTGAGCAATGATGGAATATATCATTGCATTTGCAGTAGGTGGGTTCATTTGTTTTATTGGGCAATTACTTCTTGATGTTTTTAAGATGACACCTTCACATATGATGAGTACATTAGTCGTCGCTGGAGCCCTGCTAGATGGATTTCATTTATATGACAGACTCATCGATTTTGCGGGAGCTGGAGCAACAGTACCAATCACCAGTTTTGGACATTCTTTAGTCCACGGTGCAATGACAGAAGCTGAACGTTATGGATTTTTAGGAGTAGGTATGGGGATTTTTGAAGTCACTTCTGTCGGTATTTCCACGGCAATTTTATTTGGATTTTTAGTTGCCGTTATTTTTAAACCTAAGGGGTAATAGGATGAAGCCACGAAAAAAAGTGATTTTAATTACCGATGGAGACGAATCAGCTAAAAAAGCAGTTCAACATGTTGCCAAAGAAATTGGTGGAAGGTGTATTTCTAGTTCTGCTGGAAATCCTTCAAATTTAGGTGGGCCGGAAATAATAGAATTAATCCACAAAACTCCCTATGATCCAATTCTTGTTATGTTTGATGACTGTGGTTATAAGATGGAAGGTCCAGGGGAACAAGCATTACGTTACGTAGCAAATGACCCTACAGTTGAGGTGATCGGGGCTATAGCTGTCGCATCACATACTCACTTTGCAGAATGGACAAAGGTTGATGTTTCAATCGACCGTTTTGGCAAATTAACAGAATTTGGTGTAGATAAAAATGGATTACAAGACATTGAATTAGGCAGAATAGATGGCGATACTGTCTATATTTTAGATGAATTGGAAATTCCTATCGTTGTCGGTGTTGGTGATATTGGAAAAATGGGAGGCTTTGATACGGTTGAAAAAGGTGCACCAATTACAAGAAAGGCAGTTGAACTTATTTTAGAACGGAGGGGATGAAGAATGAGTAAAAATTTAATTAACCCTGAAAAGCAACCAATTACTAATAATATATTTGATAATGAAACCGCAATAAAAAATCGTATTGGTATTGGTACAAGCTTCGATGTTGGAATTCGTAAATTTAATATTTTAGGAAAGCAAATTCAAGTTTATTTTGTTAATGGTTTATGCGATACACAATTTATCATTGAATTGTTTAAAGAATTAAGCAGGCTTGATGGCCGAAATGAAAAAGTTACAAATGCCAAACATGCAATAGAAAATCATTTAGTTCATCAGCAAGTCGAAACGGTTAAAACCATAGATGATGCGATTACACAAATGTTATCTGGGTTAATTTTCATCCTACTAGAAGGTGAAGATGAAGCGTTTGTTGTTGATGTAAGAAGCTATCCAGGAAGAGGGCCGGATGAACCAGATACAGAACGAGTAGTAAGAGGGGCTCGTGACGGATATACAGAAAATATCATTCAAAACACAGCGCTAACACGAAGAAGGATTCGAGATGAGCGATTACGGAATGAAATTATGCAAGTTGGTGTCCGTTCAAAAACGGATGTGTGTATTTCATATATTGAGGATGTAGCCGATCCTGACCTAGTAAAAATCATTAAAAAAGAGTTAGAGGCCATAGAAATAGACGGACTAACTATGGCAGATAAAGTTGTTGAAGAATATATTGTTAAACAAGGCTTTAATCCATTCCCGCTTGTACGGTATACGGAAAGACCAGATGTTGCAGCTACGCATCTATTTGAGGGTCACGTTATTATAACCGTTGATACATCGCCAAGTGTAATTATCACACCTACTACGTTATTCCATCATGTTCAACATGCTGAAGAATACCGTCAAGCTCCTGCTATCGGAACCTTTTTAAGATGGGTTCGTTTTTCAGGAATGCTCTTAGCTTTGTTTATTCTTCCACTTTGGTTGTTGTTTGTTATGCAGCCTAATTTACTACCAGAGATGTTAGACTTTATTGGTCCAAATGAAACAACGAATGTTCCTATTTTTGCACAAATTGTACTTGCTGAAATTGGAATAGAATTACTGAGGATGGCCGCCATCCATACTCCGTCACCTTTAGCAACCGCATTAGGGTTAGTTGCGGCATTATTAATAGGTGAAATTGCAATTAATGTAGGATTATTTGTACCAGAAGTAATTTTATACGTTGCTTTAGGAGCGATTGGAACATTTGCTACACCGAGTTATGAATTAGGAATAGCGATGAAAGTAGCAAGGCTAGCCTTATTGTTAGTTGTAGCTATCTTTAAATTACCAGGGTTTGTTATTGCTTCAACAGTATTTATTTTACTTCTAACGATGATAAAATCTTTAAATAAACCATATTTATGGCCACTATTGCCATTTAATCCATCTGCCTTTTGGCAAATTCTCGTTCGAGTTTCTGTACCGTCCATTAAACGTCGTCCTAGCATTGTCAGTCCAAAAGATCCGATTAAACAATCATAAAAATAATATATATAAGACATAGTAAACAATGTTGCCACTTAGCAAGGATTATGATAAAGTGTACCTATTAATTGTATAAGTCCCTCATTTCTTTATGAAACACGGGGTAGAGGTGCAGTGAGAATGAGTATGTCTGAAGAGCGAGATGGAAGCAATGAATCAGACAGAAAGGTCGATTTGCCGAAGTAAAAGAATAGCACCATCCTATTCTTTTACTGGGGTGTCATTAAATAAGTGACACACTGTCACTGTTAAATACAGTGGAGTACTATTCTACAAATGAGGTTACTCTTGCTATGGCTCGGTCATAACAGCTAGTGTAACTACATTAGCTGTTTTTTTATTAACCAAATAGGTAGGTATCTCGCCTTTCATTTATACAATTAGAATATAAAACGGATCTCTATCTCTCATATAAAGAAAGAATTTTTATATGTTGTAGATTGTTAGCTGATGCGAAGATAGGAGAGAGAAACGATGCACTTACATGGTACAAGTAGAATTAATGACATTGGCCACCTGGAGATTGGTGGTGTTGATACAGTTGAACTTGCAAAGCAATACGGAACTCCTCTGTTTGTTTATGATGTTTCACTTATTCGTGAGAAGGCGAATGCATTTAAAGTGGCATTTAAAGATTTAGGTGTAAAAAGTCAAGTTGCTTATGCTAGTAAAGCATTTAGCTGTGTTGCAATGGTTCAACTCGCGAATGAGTTAGATTTAAGCCTCGATGTCGTTTCAGGCGGGGAACTGTATACGGCAATGATTGCTGGCTTTCCGATGGAGCGTGTTCACTTTCATGGGAATAATAAAAGTCCAGAAGAAATAGATATGGCTGTTCGTGCTAACATCGGTTGTTTTGTAGTAGATAATTTTTATGAATTAGAATTATTAAAGCAAGCCGCAATTAGACATGAACGGAAAGTATCTATATTACTAAGAACAACTCCAGGTGTAGAAGCACATACACATGATTATATTACTACGGGTCAGGAAGACTCTAAATTTGGATTTGATTTGTTAAGCGGGCAAGTTGATCGGGCAATTGAGTGGGCTTTGGATTGTGAGCAACTTGAATTGCTAGGGATTCATTGCCATATAGGTTCACAAATCTTTGAAACGACCGGCTTTGTCATGGCAGTTGAAAAGCTTTACACTTATATTGAAAGTTGGTCTAATTCATTAAACTTTGACTTAAAAGTATTAAATTTAGGCGGTGGTTTTGGTATTCGTTACATTGAAGGTGATGAACCATTACCAGTTGGCGATTATGTTAAGGCTACGATTGAAGCTGTTCAACATCATGTGAATAAATTTAATTTATCAATGCCTGAAATTTGGATTGAGCCAGGTCGCTCACTCGTTGGTGACGCAGGAACAACTCTATATACATTAGGCTCACAAAAGGATATTCCTAATGTTCGTCATTACCTTTCAGTTGACGGTGGAATGACAGATAACCTTCGCCCAGCTTTATATCAAGCACAGTACGAAGGAATTTTAGCTAATCGTGCTAATGATCAAGTGGAAACGAAGTATTCAATTGCAGGTAAATGCTGTGAAAGTGGCGATATGCTCATTTGGGATTTGCCGCTGCCGAAAGCGAATCATAAAGATCTATTAGCTGTTTTTTGTACAGGCGCGTACGGGTATTCTATGGCTAATAACTATAACCGTATTCCTCGTCCGTCAGTTGTATTTGTTGAAGATGGAGATGCGCAATTAGTGGTTGAAAGAGAAACGTATGAAGATTTAGTTCGCTTTGACTTACCGCTAAATACGAAAGAAAAAGTGTAAAAGTATTCTGATCCCCACTCTCTACGGTTGTATGAGAGTGGATTTTTCCTTTTTAGAGGCTAAAACCTTATTTATATTGTACGTACGATGTTTTATTGTCCGATTTTCTTGTTTATTTGCGATACTGTGAATGCCTCCTCCTATTTTGTTTCTCTTCTCTTATGGTAAGAGCTTGGCAAACATCTGGTAGAACTTGGGGGTTAATCTAGTAACCTACTAATGTTTTGCAGTGTAATTCGTTTTATGATAGACGGCAGGAGGCGAATTTATGAAAAAAATTATACTTGCATTAGTAGCTTTAATTTTTTTACTACCGCAACAGGCTTTTGCCCATTCTCATACTCTAGCTGATCGTATCATAGAAAGTGGTAAGAGGTATATTGGTACTCCTTATCAATTTGGAGCGCCGTTAGGAAACACTTCTAGTTTTGACTGTTCATCTTTTTCTGCAACTATCTTTGGTGAACACGGAATAACCCTTCCTCGTGTCAGTCGTGACCAAGCAAGGGTTGGTGTTCAAGTACCTCTACAACAATTACAAAAAGGCGACTTATTATTTTATGATACAAACTTTGATGGGCAAATTAATCATCTTACCGTTTACATAAATAATAATGAGATGATCCATGCCTCTAGCAGCCGTGGTGTTCATATTACAAACCCTTTTTCAAACTATTGGAACGAGCGGTTTGTAACAGCACGTCGAGTCATTCCGGCAGAGCAACCTACTGCTCCAACTCAAACTACAAGAACAGGATCAACATATGTGGTTAAGTCAGGTGATACGTTATCACATATTGCAAGAGATCACGGTGTTACCGTTCAACAATTAAGAGATTGGAACCGATTGACTTCTGATATTATCTTTGTCGGTCAAACATTACAAGTACAAGCACCTACCCAAGCACCACCCGAATCGAATGTTTCAGCACCAACTAGCTCTGGGACGGTCCATGTTGTTAGGGCAGGAGACAGCTTATGGGCCATTAGTAGAACATACAATGTAACGGTTAATCAATTGATGGAATGGAATAACCTTAATTCATCGACTATTCATGTGGGTCAGTCGTTACGAGTGAGCTTGGCTTCTTCAGCTAAAACATATACGGTGCAGTCAGGTGACAGTCTATGGAGAATTGCCACACAAAATGGTACAACTGTTCAAGTTATAATGGATTTAAACCAACTACAGTCAACGGTTATTCATGTCGGACAGACACTGAGATTACCATAAAAGTACAGGAATAATATATTACAGAAAATAAAAGGCTGAAGGTGACTGGTTTTTATTAGTGCCCTTCAACCTTTTCTTTTATAGTGATTTTATATGGGGTATAGAACAGACTTACCTAAACAATTGATAAGTTGTTCATGGAGTTGCCAATACTTCTGTTGTTTCTTTTATCGCCTGTTTCATAATGGTGATCATTTGTTCAAGCTCCTCAAAAGTAGTGGCTAGAGGCGGCATAAATACGACTACATCACCTAATGGGCGAGACAACATGCCGAGGTCTCTCATTTTCAATGTTGCATAATAACCGACTCGGTCGCCCCATGGAAATGGCTCTTTTGTTTCTTTATCTTTAACAAGTTCAACACCAACCATTAGTCCTAACTGGCGGATGTCTCCTACGTGCTCAAGCTCTTGTAAGGATTGTAATTTTTCAGCTATAAAGTCAGCTTTGTTTTGTACCGTATTGATAATATCTTCTTTTTTATATAATTCCAAATTTGCTAGGGCGGCAGCGCACCCTAATTGGTTTCCTGTATAGGAGTGACCGTGGAAGAACGTTTTTAATTCCGTATAATCTCCATAAAACGCTTCATACACTTTTTCACTCGTCATCGTTGCTGCTATAGGAAGGTAGCCACCAGTAATTCCTTTTGCGATTGTCATTAAATCAGGCTGGACGTTTTCGTGTTCTACAGAAAACATTTTACCGGTCCTTCCGAATCCAGTTGCAACTTCATCTACAATGAGAAGGATGTTGTATTTTTTACATAACTGCTCGATCCCTTTTAAGTAACCGTCAGGCATCACGTTCATGCCGCCAGCCCCTTGAATCATACCTTCAATAATAAAGGCAGCAATTTCCTCATGTTTTTCCGCGAAAAGCTGTTCAATTTCAAGTAAACACTCATTTTTGACGTCCTCAAGATCAGAATGTTCATTTCGATATGCATTTGGGAACGAAACTTTATAACTATCAAACATCAGCGGATGATAGACCGTGTGGAAAATATCGACAGCTCCAACACTAATGGCCCCGACAGTGTCACCGTGGTAGCCATTCTTTGTTGTTACGAATTTTTGTTTACTTGAATGACCTAGATTTCGCCAGTATTGAAATGCTAGTTTTAAGGCGATTTCAACGGCCTCTGCACCACTATCTGAGTAAAAAACACGAGTTAAATTTTCTGGTGTAATTTCTACTAATTTTTCAGCTAGTTCTGTAGCTGGTATATTTGTAGCACCTAACAAAGTAGAATGGGAGATTTTCTGTAGTTGTTCAATAATCGCTTCGTCGATTTCTCGTTTACGGTGACCATGTACATTAAGCCATAGCGAGGAATAGCCATCTAAATATTTCTTTCCATGGACGTCCGTAAGATAGACTCCTTCTCCTTCAGCAATAATTAAAGGATTCTCTTCGTAATCTTTCATTTGAGTAAATGGTAACCATAAATGTTTTTTACTTTTTTCAACCCAATTGTTTGCTTCGTTCATTTGTTTGTTCCCTCCACATTTTAATAAGAAATTCAATATTTATTTGTTCAATTAAACTAAGTATAAGTTCTTCGTTATCAAGGAATTGTTCTATTTTTTGAACGAACGGCAGTTGCCCTATAACCGGTACATTCGTCATTTTTTCAATCATGTTTACATTTTCTTGTTGTGCTTGTTTTTCACTATTTTCAAACCCATTCATTATAATTCCTGTTATGGGAAGTCCAAGTTGTCGTATGTAATGAACTGTTAGAGTTGTATGATTGATGGTCCCTAAGCCTGCTCTTGCAACAACAATCACAGGTAGTTTAAGATCCTTCATTAAATCAGACACACAATAATTTTCATCGATAATCGGCACAGCTACACCGCCAGCACCTTCTACAAGAATACAATCGCATGCATTAGATAGATGGAGATAATCAGTGTAAATTTTGTCCTCTTTGACCGTAACGGTATCCCAACGTGCTGCAAGGTGAGGAGAAACAGGGGCTTCGAGTAAGTATGTAGAACTTTGAGGAAAGGCCTTATTATTCATCTTTTCGTATGTATCAACATCTGGAGCATAAAGTTGGTTCTCCCGAAAAAACGACCCGCTTTGAACCGGTTTATAAGGAATTGTATTTGTGCCTCTTTTGTTTAAAGCAGCCGAAATTAAGCCAGTTACGATTGTCTTTCCTACATCAGTATCAGTTCCTGTTATAAAAAAACCAGCCATAAATTCACCTTCCTATCATAATGGTAAACTAATTTTATTAGAAAGGTTAACATTAAATTTGTAAAAATTCAACAACAAATGTAAATTTTATGGTTTTACTATTGGATAATTCAAATTCTTTATATTGTAAACTATATTAAAAATAACAGTTGACATATTAAAAAACACTAGATTATTATTACTATAAAATGGAAGGTGATGATGAAATGAAGCTAAGACCCATTGATATCTCAATTGCTGGTTTATTTGTGGCTTTAATGGCAATCGGTGCAAATGTTGCACCTTACTTAACGATTGGTGGAGTTCCTATCACTTTACAACTTTTATTTGCGATATTTGCAGGGGTGTTATTGGGAAGTCGACTTGCAGCAATATCGATGACTGCTTATATGGTAGTTGGTCTGATTGGTGTACCTGTGTTTGCTCAATTTAAGGGTGGGTTTGCCACACTACTAGGACCAACATTTGGATTTGTTGTCTCGTTTATTTTTGTGGCATATGCAGCTGGAAAACTGGTTGAGGCTAAAGTAAATCCTAAGTTACCAACGTTTTTTATGGCTTCTTTTATAGGTGTAATCTTGAATTATGTTATTGGAACACATTGGATGTACGTGGCATTCCTTTTCTGGTTGGAGACGCATGAAGGCTTTAGTTATCTTGTTGCTTGGTCCTGGATGCTGCTCTATTTACCGTTGGATATCGCTGTAGCAGTCTTTGCAGCTGTGATTTCGCCTCGTATGTATAAAGCGGTTAAACGAACAAGGTTAACTCAAAAGCAACGTGCGGCTTAAGTAAACAACAGTCTCCAGTGAAAAATTTCACATTAGGTTCGTTTTATAGTAAAATGAAGCGAATGTGAAATTAAACATTTAGGAGGACATACATAATGAAAAAAGGAAGCTTCAAATTTGAAAATGGGGAACAAATCATTTTTGAATTATTCTCAGAGGAAGCACCAAACACTGTTGCAAATTTTGAAGAGTTAGCAAACAAAGGGTTTTATAATGGTTTAACGTTTCACCGTGTTATTCCTGGTTTCGTAGCACAAGGTGGCTGCCCAACTGGTAATGGTACGGGTGGGAGTGGTAAAACGATTAAATGTGAAACAGAAGGTAACCCACATAAGCATGTCGCTGGATCTTTATCAATGGCGCATGCAGGGAAAGACACTGGAAGCAGTCAGTTCTTCATCGTACATGAACCACAACCTCATTTAGATGGTGTACATACTGTGTTCGGTCAAGTAGTAGAGGGAATGGATACTGTATTACGCATTCATCAAGGTGATGTAATGTCTGAAGTGAAAGTTTGGGAAGAGTAAAAAAAAGAGGTTGACTCATTAGAGTCAGCCTCTTCTTCGTTCTGAATATCTTTTAGTTGACGAAACTTATTATTTAAGGATACAATTTAGAAAATGAATAGGTTTTCAATATATTCCTTCGGGGCAGGGTGAAATTCCCTACCGGCGGTGATGAAACGATTTGTTTCTTAGTCCGTGACCCGTTATGGAGAATGCTCATAACGGTGGATCTGGTGAAACTCCAGGGCCGACAGTGATAGTCTGGATGGGAGAAGGAAGAGAAGAGCGCGTATATGTACAGAGGTGGAATCTGCTTATTTTTGGAAATTGCTAAAACCTTTTTCTGTTTTTTGTACACTTATACGAACGTTTATTTAGTGATGTCTTTTCTTTCGAATTCTTATATAAAGAGGCTGTCCCAAAGTCTGGATCATACTAACTTTTAAGTGAAAGCTAGTATGATCAGATGGATTAGGGGCGCCTCTTTTTTGTTAAATGCTAAGAAATATAAAATGCGGAGATGTCTAGCTTCAGGTGCCATCGGCTCGAGGTCGCTTCGGTCCAGCGCTTGTCGCCGATAAGCAGGCACCTTGCGCTTTTCTAATTATTACATGATAGAAAGAGGCTGGAACGATGAATGATCGACAGTATATGGAACTTGCCATACAAATCGCTCGTTCGGCACAAGGGCAAACGACTCCAAATCCATTAGTCGGAGCTGTAGTAGTAAAAGATGGACAAGTTATTGGAATGGGAGCGCATCTGAAAGCAGGTGAAGCTCACGCTGAGGTTCATGCCATTCGGATGGCGGGAACGAAAGCAGAAGGGGCAACGATTTATGTAACCCTTGAGCCCTGCAGTCATCATGGAAGAACCCCGCCTTGTGCAGACTTAATTATAAAATCTCACATAAAGCGAGTGGTTATTGCTGCAACTGATCCCAATCCAAAGGTGAGTGGAAGAGGGATAGAGAAGTTAAGGAATGCAGGAATAGAAGTAGAAGTAGGTTTAATGAAAAAAGAGGCCGATGAATTAAATGAAGTCTTTTACCACTTTATAAAGACGAATAAGCCTTTTGTAACGTTAAAATCTGCAGTAAGTCTTGATGGTAAGATAGCGACAGTTACTGGGGATAGTAAGTGGATTACAAGTAGTGAGGCTAGAGAGGACGTTCATTACCTTAGACACACGCATGATGCCATCCTAGTTGGTGTTGGAACAGTAATAGCGGACAATCCAAGTTTAACGACTAGGATCCCAAATGGAGGTAAAAACCCAATTCGAGTTATTTTAGACTCTAAATTGCGTACTCCACTTCATTCCACCGTTGTGACGGATACTAGCTCAAATACATGGATTTTCACAACTGATTGTGCGGACAATATAAAAAAAGAACAACTAGAACAATTAGGTGTTACGGTTCTGTCATTAGGGGACAACATTGAAATTGAAAAACTTTTAGATACATTAGGAGATAAAGGAATTACGTCTTTGTTTGTCGAGGGTGGAGCAACTGTAAATTCTAGCTTTTTAAAAGAGCGAGCAGTTAATCAAGTAATAACTTATATCGCTCCTAAAC
The DNA here is from genome assembly GCF_029028005.1 of Alkalihalobacterium chitinilyticum. Taxonomy (GTDB): domain Bacteria; phylum Bacillota; class Bacilli; order Bacillales; family Bacillaceae_F; genus Alkalihalobacterium; species Alkalihalobacterium chitinilyticum. The sequence goes on along the minus strand of NZ_JAOTPO010000001.1, from coordinate 268,457 downwards.
TAATTGGAGGAATGTCGGCACCGAGTTCTTTTGGTGGTGAAGGCTTCACAGCGATGTCTGAAGTATTAGAACTTGATTTCTTGAAAGTTGAGCAAATAGGCCCTGACATAAAAATTACTTCTATACCAAAGGGGGCAAGATAATATGTTTACTGGAATTATCGAAGAGTTAGGTACGATTGAAAATATCCGACAAAATAATGAAGCTGTTGTTATGACTATCCAAGCCGATGAAATTTTAAAGGATGTACATTTAGGTGATAGCATTGCGGTAAATGGTGTGTGCTTAACGGTTACATCATTTGATAATCATAAATTTACGGTTGATCTCATGCCGGAAACGGTTAGAAGTACAAGTTTGAAGACTTTGCAACGAGGCTCAAAGGTGAACTTAGAACGTGCCATGGCTGCAAACGGTCGATTCGGTGGCCATTTTGTATCAGGTCATGTGGATGGAGTCGGAAAAATTAAAAAGCGTGAAGCAGTTGACAATGCTGTATATTTTCAAGTTGAAATAGCTCCTGAATTAAGGAGATATGTTCTATACAAAGGTTCAATTGCAGTTGACGGAACTAGTTTAACGGTTTTTGGAGTCGATGAAACTTCTTTTACGGTTTCAATTATTCCACACACTTTAAGTGAAACCGTCATAGGTGCAAAGCATCCGGGGGATATTGTTAATATCGAGTGTGATATCGTAGGAAAATATATTGAACAGTTTATTACTGCAAGGGTGCCACAACAAGGAACGAATAATTCTCTTACAGAAAGCTTTTTAGAAGAGCATGGTTTTAAATAAAAAGGGGGGAAAGTCATGTTTGATCCAATTGAAGAAGCCATTTATGAATTAATGCAAGGTCGAGTTGTTATCGTTTGTGACGACGAGGACCGTGAAAATGAAGGTGATTTTGTATCACTAGCAGAGAAAACGACTCCAGAAGTCATAAATTTTATGATTAAGTATGGAAGAGGTTTAGTTTGTACTCCTATTACAGAAGAGCGAGCAAAACAGTTAGATCTTTTCCCGATGGTCGATCATAATACGGATCCGCATGGGACAGCTTTTACAGTTAGTATTGATCACCATACAACTACGACAGGTATTAGTGCGCATGAGAGATCAGTTACAGTTCAAGCTTTAATTGATGATGAAACAAAGAAACATCATTTTAAACGACCAGGTCATATCTTCCCGTTAGTTGCAAAAGATGGGGGAGTTTTAAGACGTGCTGGGCATACCGAAGCAGCGGTTGACTTAGCTCGACTTTCAGGTGCAAAGCCAGCAGGCGTTATTTGTGAAATTATAAAAGACGATGGCACGATGGCACGTGTACCTGATTTACGAAAGATCGCAGATGAACATGAACTGAAAATGATTACAATTAAAGATTTAATTGAATATCGTCATCGTAAAGACAAGTTAGTGGAAAGAGAAGTTGAAATTAATTTACCTACTGAATTCGGTGACTTTAAAGCCATTGGATATACCAATGTTTTAGATGGCAAAGAAAATATTGCACTAGTTAAAGGTGAAATTATTCCAGATGTACCTACGTTAGTTCGGGTTCATTCTGAGTGTTTAACCGGTGATGTGTTTGGTTCACATCGTTGTGATTGTGGTCCTCAGCTTCATGCAGCTTTAGCGCAGATTGAGCAAGAAGGTAGAGGGGTACTTCTCTACATGCGTCAAGAAGGGCGCGGAATTGGACTTATCAATAAATTGAAAGCATACAAGTTGCAAGAAGAAGGATACGACACAGTAGAAGCCAACTTAAAATTAGGTTTTGCCCCTGATCTCCGGGAATACGGTATTGGTGCACAAATCTTACGTGAATTAGGTATTACAAAAATGAATTTATTGACGAATAACCCAAGGAAAATAAAGGGGTTAGCGGGTTATGGTCTTGAGGTTGTGGACAGAGTTCCGCTTCAGTTGCCGCACAATGCTAATAATGAAGGATATTTGAAAACCAAGCATGAAAAATTAGGACATATGCTTCATTTTTAGATTTATATATTTAGTTAAAGAATATTTTTAGGTACATGGGTAATTTTCACTAAAATTTAAAAGAAGAAGGAAGGGGAATTCATCCCCTTCTCATACATAATAAGGAGGAAATGAAAATGGGTAAAGTATTTGAAGGAAATTTAGTAGGTTCAGGTCTTAAAGTAGGAATCGTTGTTGGACGTTTTAATGAATTTATTACGAGCAAGTTGTTAGGCGGTGCTGAAGATGCACTTAAACGTCACGGTCTTTCTGAGGAAGATGTAGATATTGCTTGGGTACCTGGAGCTTTTGAAATTCCATTAGCAGCTAAAAAAATGGCTGAAACAGGTAAATATGACGCTGTTATTACACTTGGTACGGTCATCCGCGGTGCAACACCTCACTTTGATTTCGTTTGTAATGAAGCTGCAAAAGGTGTATCAAGTTTGTCCCTTCAAACAGGGATCCCTGTTATTTTTGGAGTATTAACAACGGATACGATTGAACAAGCAATCGAAAGAGCAGGGACTAAAGCAGGAAATAAAGGTTGGGAAGCTGCAACGGCTGCAATTGAAATGGCAAATTTAAATCGTGCGTTTAATCAATAAGGTGGCAACATCACAATCGTTAATTGTGTAAGCATCGACTTACCTAAGGCCAGGCTGAACTTTAATAATCGGTAATACGGCCTTACTATACAAGGTGATGGAATGGAGAGTGTAGCGGTGATACTGCTATGCTCTCTTTTGTTTGATTTTAAAAAGAGGGGTACCAGAATTTAAAATTTAGTCGGTATTTTGACAAAAAACTACCTTTAACCTATTAACATTTTTATCGAATTGACATATTTTATAAGTAACGTTTATCTAAATTTTCATAAACAACACACAATATCTTATGAGAATGTGATAAAATTTAGTTTGATAGCTTACGCATCACAGATCTAGAATGATTAAAGAGGGATTGATATGCTAATAAAATATAAATCTACTTACAAAAAGATTGCGATGGGGCTATTATCGTATATGCCGAAGCAAAAACAAATTAAAGCGTTACAAGAAACAATAGAGAAATATGAACATGATGACAGATGGCAATTATTTTTATGGAAAGAAGAAGATATTGTAGGTGTAATTGGTATATATGAAGACGGTGATGGAGATTTCGAATTATGCCACGTTTGTGTAAACCCGTCTTTTCGTGACGAGGGAATTGGTAAACAAATGCTCCAGGCTGTTCAAGAAAGAATTACGGGCACTCTTAAACCAAATAAGGATACAAAAGACTTTTATTCTGCGTGTTTACTAGATGTATAGAGGTTGACTGAATGTAGTGTTAGGCACCTCGAGGTTATAACTATCTTGACTGATGTAGTTATATAAAACGAGGGCCAAAGCACTTCATGGTCAGCCTTGCTTTTTCTTTGTTAAGAATTTTTTCTGTTTTTTAATTCTTTTTGTCGAACTCTCTCATTAATAACGTCTTCGCGGTTGCGAAGTGAGTGTTTATTTATGAGATAACGGTCGTTAAAGTCACTTGGAATGCACCATTGAAGGTTTTCTTTTTTACATTGATTTGTACAAGCGTGAAGAAGACGTTCATCTTCAATGGGGATATTATAATCTCGATATGGCAGTTTGTTTGCAATATTGTTTTTAATCAAAGGTAAGTCCACTAATAGTTGTTCACTATTCACCCCTAAATCGGAAACCCTGTTTTTCTCTTCCTCCAATATACGTAGTGCACTTGTGATCATTCGCTTGGCACCCTCAAAGTTTTGTCGACGGTAGTGATAAAGGGCGACTGCAATTTGAATAAATCCTACCCAAACCTTTTCTTTACCGCCTTCTTCGGATTTCCAATGTTCCTCTAATACTTCATGACACTCAAAAAAATCACGTTGACTATGAAAGTAAATTAAATAGTCTATAAAAGCTTGTGGATATTTCATAAAATGACTCCCCCAAAGAGTTAGTTAATAAAAGTGTATCATATGTATTTTCGTTAGGAAAATGACAACACACATTGATAAAAGCTAAACATAAATGAAAATAATCAATATCGCCGAATGAAAAGTATGATATAATCCTGTCTAGCAACGGTTTTAAATAGAAATTGGTGATGAGATGAACAGTCAGTACAGTGTAAAATTGGACGCATTTGAAGGTCCTTTAGATTTACTGTTACATTTAATAAATCAGGCAGAAGTAGATATATATGATATTCCAGTCGCTAAAATAACCGATCAGTATATGCAATATATTCGAACGATGCAGGAGTTACAATTAGACATAGCAAGTGAATATTTAGTGATGGCAGCAACGTTGTTAGCTATTAAGAGTAAGATGTTACTCCCAAAGCAACAAGAAGAATGGGATAATGATGAAAGCATAGAATTTGATGAAGATGATCCACGTGAAGAGCTCATGAACCGTCTGATTGAATATAGAAAGTTTAAAGAAGCTGCAATGGATCTTCAAGATCGTCAAGTGGAGCGTGCATTAATTCATACGAAACCTCCAGTCAATCTAGAAAGGTATTTTCCAAGAGAAGAAAGAAAAGAAGTAACGTTAAAAGGGATTACACTTTTTGACATGCTAGATGCTTATCAATCTATGCTCAAGCGTAAAAAGATGCAAGCACCTGTAGCAAAAACTGTAAAGGGTCAAGAGTATTCGATTGAGACGAGAATGGGTGAGATTATGGAGGATTTATCTCGTACTGGTGGTAAACGGAGCTTTTACTCGTTGTTTGCTGTTGGAGAGCGTTCACACATCGTTATCTCGTTTTTAGCTGTCTTAGAATTAATGAAGAAAAATGCCATCATTTGTGAACAGGAAAATAATTTTTCTGACATCATGATCTACATCAAGGAGGAGGGGTCTATTCATTGACGCTGTTTAATCCAATTAGTTTAGATGAATTAAAAGGTATCATTGAAGGATTATTATTCGTAGCCGGTGAAGACGGACTTACAGAAGAACAGTTAGCAAGCATTCTAAAAGTGGAACGAGAAACGGTGCAAGAAGCGTTACACGATTTAGAAGTTGACTTAAAAGAAATGAAGCGTGGCATGCAATTAATTGAGATGGCCGGTGCTTATCAATTAACAACCAAACCAGAGCATGCCCTTTACTTCCAACAATTAGTAGAAGCGCCGGGACATACTGGCTTGTCCCAGGCTGCACTAGAAACTTTGGCAATCGTAGCTTATAAACAGCCGATTACCAGAGTTGAAATTGAAGAAATTCGTGGAGTCAAGACGGAAAAAGCGATTCAAACGTTAACTGCAAAACTGCTGATAAAAGATGTAGGAAGAGCAGAAGGTAGTGGTCGGGCGATATTATATGGCACTACAAAGGAGTTTTTAGATTACTTTGGCCTAAAATCTCTAAAGGAATTACCGCCTTTACCAGATCAAGTCGACGAAGGGTTCTTGGAAGAGGACGCAGATCTATTCTTTAAGAAGTTTGAGGAAGGAATGGAGCCGCTCTTAAGTGAGGACAACAGTGAAAGTTAATATGATATAATTAGAATACATTACTTTACAGTTAGGAGAGGTTGTTGTGATTATAATTAAGGCTGAAGGAATTGAATTAGAAAAGGAAAAGCCCAACACGTCTGAAGATTTCTTCAATCGTTCTACTGTAACATATACTGATAATGGACAAGAAAAGGAGTTAAATGTGTTATATGTACGTTTTTTTGATGAAAAATCATCAGAGATATCTCCTTTTAAAGAAAACCCAATATTAGCGACGAATCAAAGAGAAGTAACATTTAAAGATATCGTCGCTTTAGTTTGTTTGTTGCAAAATCCGGGTAATAAAGAAAAAAAGCGTATATACATTAATGAACTTAAAGAAATGGAAGCACTATTCAGGGACGTTGATCCTGAGCAAATCAAAGGAATTATGAATAACCTCGTCACACAAGGCAAAAGCCAATTGTAAGATATACATAGGAACCTTTTACAAAAAATAGTAAGGTGTTCTTGTCCGAACTGTCGTATAATATAATTATTATTAAAAGTGGAGGTGTCACCACCATGGGGAATACCTTGGTTGAAAGTCAATTAACCTTAGCACATACTACTCTAAAGGGTATTTGTGAAAAAATAAGTGAGTACTTAAATGATACAAAATTAACAGAAATGTTAAGTGAAGATAACCAAACAGATGAAGAATATTACAAAGCGGTGCTTTCATCATTACGACGTGTCCTTGTTTTTTGTGAAGAAGGTAAAGATGCAAGTGAAGTTATTCTAAATGGAAAGACGTTCCGTAAAGCGGCTGCTGAGAAAACATTATATTGGGTTTATCATAATTGCATTGAGGAGTTTTTTAACCCCCGTATTGATAACTGGTTTGAAGACAGCCGTTCAGCGTATACAGGGAAAAATGCAATTAAATTTTCAAAGCCCGTTCCGGAATCCTTAAAAGAACTAATGAAATCGATTGAAGGTCCATTTCAATCAATTCGTGAAGAACTAGAATATTACGAAACAGATTTTCAAACCAAGATGCTTCATTCCAAGTAACGAAAAAGTGCAGCCATTACGCTGCACTTTTTTTATTCATTTCTTGGTGTGGTCGGATCACAATCTGGCATAGTCGTTTCACTTGATTCTGCCAATTTCATTAAGTAGTAACACTCTTCTCTTGCCATATGATCAGCCATTAATTCGGAAAACGTCCCTAGCAACTTATTCGTCATTTCAAGTTCCTCAAGTTCTCTTAGAAATACTTTGAAGAGCTCAATTTCTAATTCAACTTGATCATTAAAACGATGAAGTGCTGGGAATTTATCGACATTTGCTCGTAAGTACCCAGCTAATTCTACAGCTTTAATATAAAAATTTTCAAATGTCTCTGTAAACTCTTCACTTTTTTTACTTAATTTCTTCTCCACCATATCTAGTTCTCCTGTGATTGCATCTGCGTGGCCAGCTGCATCGAGAAGCCAAACGAGGTGATGATGTAGAGGGTGAGTGACAGGAGGAATGGTTCCTTCCACTAAATAAGGAAGAATACGCAAATACTCATCGACTTCATTGACCATATGATTTAAAAATGTAGGAGGTAAACCAATCTCAATATCGCCTACTAAATGCTCACGAAGTAAGTGAAGTTTAAATTCACGAATTCCTTTGGCTTGCTCTAGAGATAGTTCAGTAAGTTGTTTTAACGGTGCGCCACTAATATCTTGGCGTGCCATTTCTAGAAGTTGATCAAAGGTATCTATATATTGTTTGGCGATCTCGACTTCTTCTTCTTCAATTGGAGATAAGGCATCACGGATAAAACGAGCATGATCACCTAATACTTGCAACCAAAAACGATGTTCAAATAATGCAACCTCTTGAAATGTGTTCAAAAAGACCCCTCCTAATCGTTCGTTCATCAAACATAACATATGTTATAAACGCCTAGAATGTGATTATCACCAAGTGGGGTTGTATAGGCATATAGTAGAGCGATGACTGTGCGTTTAAGGAGGAGACGGATTAATGGAAGGTTATCAAAAACAATTACAAGTTTGGACCGGGAAATTAGAAGAAACATGGTCTAAATTAGACGTGAATGTAAAACAGAGGTTAAACCAAAGTGAAATTGAAAACTTTGAGGAAAAGTTACAACAAGTAAAAAGTTTATTTGAACAGCGAACACCGATCGATAAATTACAAGCCGAAACGGGAAGGCTATATGAAAGTTGGGAACTGCTTATAAACAATATGAAACGAGCTGAACATGTAATTACTGCGGGAAATGTCCCTCTTCAGCCTGTGCCTATTGGAGAACATCGACTTCCACCTCTACCCTACAGTTACGAAGCGCTTGAACCTTATATCGCAGCTGAGATTATGCGATTACACCATCAAGAACATCATCAAAGTTATGTGGATGGATTAAATAAAGCGGAAAAGAAGATGGAACAAGCAAGAAAAACTGGTAACTTCGACTTAATCAAGCATTGGGAAAGAGAGGCAGCTTTTAATGGGGCTGGGCATTACTTACACACGATCTTTTGGAATGCTATGAGCCCAAAAGGCGGCGGTGAACCAACTGGTGATTTAGCTAATCAAATAAGAAAAGATTTCGGTAGTTTTCAACAATTTAAAAAACACTTCTCAGAAGCGGCAAAAAAAGTAGAAGCTGTCGGTTGGACGATATTAGTGTGGGCACCAAGAGCCCATCGCTTAGAAATTCTCCAGGCAGAAAAACACCAAAATTTAAGCCAGTGGGATGTTATTCCATTATTACCATTAGATGTTTGGGAACACGCATACTACCTACAATACAAAAATGAACGGGAGCCATACATTAATAACTGGTGGAATGTCGTAAACTGGCCGCATGTTACTGAGCGGTATATGAGAGCTCGCGAATTACGGTGGGAGCCGTTTTAAGAGAAAAGAGGCTGACTTTTGTTAAAGTCAGCCTCTTACATTTATTTGAAAAACTGGAGAATGTAATCTTTTAAATCGACCATCCGTGGATTTTCAAACGGTTTATCCGTACCAGCAATAACGATAGCACCTAATGTATCATTTTTGTGTAAACCACCATGTTCGCCTCCATCGACGTGTAGAGGCGCACCTTCCGATTGGAACGTATGACCTGGTTTGGCTGCTAGGGCAACCGCTGGGTGAGTGTTACTGTTTAAGGATGTCATTATTTGGTTTAAGACGTCTGGAAAATCGGTATAGCTTAATCGTGAACGGTTTTCATGAATTTTAATTCCTACAATCTCTTCATTCCCTTCCCATTCCCACGTTTGATTATATCGATCCACCCATTGTCCCCCATGCTTGAAGCGAAAGGCATCGTTATAATCGGGTGAAATGACATATACCCAATCTTCATCAATCCACGAAGCAAATTCAATGCGCTTATCAACCATCGCAGTTTCCGCTAGATCTGGTAACAATCCCGTATCTTGTAATGGGTAAATATAAGACATCCGATGATTATTAGCAATAACGATATCACCTTGTGTCGCATCGTCAGTCAATGGAGCGACAGAATATTCTTGATAGATATCGTGAAGCGGTATAGACATGGCTAATTCATCATCTAACAATTTATCTTGACCATGATCACCAAATACGATAAAAATATTTTCCTCTAAAGCTTGATCCCAGCTATCATAGCTATTTAATATATCTTGGAAGAAGGCTTCCGCTCTTTCAAAACCGACACGATAATGCGGACTATTATTATGAGCTTCTTTATCAAAGCTTGGCAAAAATACAGCTAAAAAATCAGGTTGTTCACCTTGTTTAATCATCTCACTAACGACTGTAACCGAATATTCATCGTTTAGACCAAAGTTAGATAGGAATGTATCAGGAACATCCTTTCCTTCCATCACTTTAGGTTTTACAGCACTCCCAAATGCTAAGAGGTCAGGACCTTTTGTTTGAAGTGACTGATTTAAGTTTAACCATTGATCGAGTAAGACGGGCAGTGTCATGTCATGAGTCGTTTGACCGCGATAGATTAAAAAATTGACAGAACCTGTGGAATATCTTTTTTGTTGTAAGACTTCATGTATCGTTGTCACTTGTGGACTTAAGTGAGAATTGTTTAAATGATAGAGTGAATCCACTAAACTCTGTTTCATTCCCAGCTTGATCATTTTTTCCATAGTTGAGCCGTAATCAACAATTCGATTTTCATCAGGATTATACCAAACGAGACCCGGAACTTTATGAGTATCTGGCATTTCACCAGTCATTAATGTACTTTCAATAACAACAGACATAGATGGAAAAGGGGCAACTAAATCTTTATGGTATTGACCATTTTCTATTAAATATTCAAGAGCTGGTATTTTCCCTTTTTCTTTACTATTATCTATGAGAGATCCCATCATCGAGTCAATCATGATGAGAATAACTTTCTTATCGGGTTTTATGTTATCTTTTTCAAGTTGTTGAATAGTAGCCCCACCTTGATCGTTTGCTCCCTGGCAGGCAGATAAAAAAATGATAAGAATAACGATAACCATTCGAAAAAACATGATCCCACTCCTTATGAACTGTATGTATTAATATATAGAGAATCTCCTTCGAGCCATTCTGCATAAAAAACTTCTTTTTCATCAGTAATACCGTAAGTAAACAGCTGTTGTTTTAACCAAGCTAGGTTGTAGCCGCTTTCTCTCAAATTATCAACTAAAATTTCACCATCAAGAATAAGGGTAATCGGAAGAAAGACATGTTGAGATTGCATGTTTAGGTCTTTTTTATTCGGCTGTTCGTAATTGTCTTTCTTTAAAATACTAAGGGAGCCATTTGATTCCAAAATCCCATATTGCACTTCACGAATCGAAAAAACATCTTTTTGCCGTAATAATTGTTGCAGCTGATTAATGTCCATGTGATCTTTTTTTAATTGTTGATAATCAATGTTACCTTCACGAATGACAATGGATGGCTTGCCTTGTAAAAAGTTTCTTGTACCCTTGTACTTTTGTGTCAACCACTCAACGGAATAAATTAAAGTACCCCAAACAATTACAGCATAAATGACATAATTCAGGCCAATATCTTTATCGTAAATAGCATTCCCGACGAGTTCACCGAGAACGAGTGCTGATATGAAATCAAACGGGGTAAGTTGAGTAATTTGCGTTTTTCCTAAGACTTTAGTGATAACTAATAAAGCAAAAAAGCCAGTAATTAATTCAGTTGTTAAATAAAAAAAGTTCGTATTCAATGGTTTGCCCTCAGCTAATAAGTGAATGTTTACCTTAGAATGTCCCAACAATGGAATAATTACTCAAAACAAAAAGGAGTAAGCATATTAGTGCTCAACTCCTTTTATTTTTATTAGTAATTGATCAAGTTTAGGCAGTAGTTGTTTAGATGAGGTTTGGATTGTATGAACTTCGCTTCCTTTTAAGTCGATCGAACCTTTAAAGACAGTTTTAATTTTTCCTTCTTCCGTTTTCCAATAGTTATCTGTGTATTGATGAAATACTCTCCAAAAATGAGTGATCGCCTCAATTTGTTTAGGGGAAAAGGCTTCGGCTAATTCCTTATGAGTAAGGCCGTGTGAAGCGGGTGCTTCTTCGATCCATTTAGGATGTAAGTTATTTACTTGCTTTGAAACCGCTTCTCTTACTTGTAACGCTTGTATAAAAACATAAGATCTCCACTCATCTGTTAGACGCTCAGTCTCAATTTTTTTGTTGTTTGGATGTTTTAGTAGTTCTTCCATTTGTCTTTGAAGCTTTTTTCCTTGTGACCTTAACGTGCGGAACATATAAAACAGAAAAATGAATGTGCACAAATTAATGATGAGTATTAATATCAAAAAGGATGATAACATTTTACACTCCTTATTAAATCCCAATATTTTTCTATTATTATTTAGTTTTATAAATCAAATAATTAGTATCGTACCATTATTAATATTTTCAAGGAGGAACCACCATGACAGTAGCAAGTCAAGTAAAACAAACATTAGCTGGATTAAAGAGTGCACAAGCAAGTTTTGAAACATTTTCACTGCAAACTGAAAACCAACAAGCGAAGCAAATGTTCCAAAACTTAGCGCAACAAACTCAAGGTATAGTAGATACTTTAGCGCCACGTGTACAAGAAATTGAACAAGAAGAACCACAATATAAGAACTAACATACTGGTTAAAGGTTGATGTGATAAACGTCAACCTTCTTCTTACAGTTTATACAATGCAAAATCGGTTACATATAATATCGGACATTTGTCAAACTATAATCAATAAGAAGCTGAGAATAGGGTGGTTTCAATGAAAAAGTTTTCCTTATTTATTTTAACTTTTTTTACGTTAGTTTGCATGCAGGTTGGTTGTGGTCAAATGAACTTACAACAACAAGAACAAACTCCGCTGTTTATTGGTCAAGAAGCTATTGTTGATCAAACGCAAGCTGACAATGCTAAAAAGATTGTCCTTTCAATGGATGAGGTGATTGAGGTGAGAGGGGTTGCCAATCAGGACAACATCTACATCGCACCAGCTGTTAAACATTTTGACAGGCTCCATTTAGAAGGAATTAGAAAAGATGGTTTTGAGCGAGTGAAAAAACGCTATCCTAACTCAACAATTTTTCTCTCAACTGATAAAAAAATATTTATGGAGCTTGAAAAATTGGAAAGACAGCTAAAACAGGAGAGGATTTCAAAAGAAGAATTGGACAAAAGGTTAAAAAAACTTGAAGAAGATATGAAAGGGTAAAGTGAGGAGCGAACTATGTCTGATCAAAAAAAGAAAAACTTAACCCCAGTGCAACAAGAATACCAAAAATTCGCTAGTGAACATGAAATTAAACGACCATGGCTTAAAAATTGTATTCGTGCTTTTTTTATTGGTGGTTTAATTTGTTTGTTCGGTCAGTTCGTACAAACTTTCTTTTATACATTTTTTGATTTTACAGAACGTACTGCAGGTAATCCAACCGTGGCATTTCTGATTTTTCTATCGGTATTACTAACAGGATTTGGTGTGTATGATCGGATAGCACAAATAGCTGGTGCTGGAACAGCTGTCCCTGTTACTGGATTTGCTAATTCTGTAGCTAGTGCTGCCATTGAACATCGTACGGAAGGGTATGTGCTTGGTGTTGGTGGTAATATGTTTAAATTAGCTGGTTCAGTTATTGTTTTTGGAACGGTAGCCGCGTTTGTAATTGCCATTATTAAAACAATTGTTATTCAATGGGGGGGATTATAATGCTAACCGGCCATCGAACTTGGACGTTTGAATCAAAGCCTGTCATCCTATCTACTGGTACTGTCGGTGGTCCTTTTGAAGCGAACGGAAATATTCCTGACGATTTTGATACGCTTCACGAAGATATGTGGATGGGACAAGACTCTTATGAAAAAGCACATCGCATTTTATTTGAAGAAGCATGTAATAAAGCGATTGAAAAAGGCGGAATAGAAAAAGAAGCTGTGGAGTTTATTATTGCAGGTGACTTAGTCAATCAAATTACGCCAACGAGTTTTGCTTGTCGAACATTAAGTATTCCATACATTGGGCTATTTGGGGCGTGCTCAACTTCAATGGAAGGATTAGCATTATCAGCGTTTATATTAAACGGAGGTGGAGCTAATTATATATTGACTGGGTCATCAAGTCATAACTCAGCTGTAGAAAAGCAATTTAGATACCCTACGGAATACGGTGCTCAAAAACCACCGACTGCTCAATGGACGGTAACTGCCTCTGGCGTTGGATTATTAGGAAAAACAGGCAACGGACCGAGAGTAACTTCTGCAACGATAGGAAGAGTCGTTGATATGGGGGTAAGTGATCCGTTCAATATGGGAGCAGCCATGGCCCCAGCAGCTGTTGATACAATTGAAGCTCATTTAAGAGATATGCAAGTTGGTCCTGACCATTATGATCTCATTGCAACAGGCGATTTAGGCAAGATCGGTCACTCTATCGCAATTGATTTATTAGCAAAGCATGGATTAGAGCTGACTGAAGAAAAATTTCAAGATTGCGGTTTAATGATTTATCGAGAGAAACAACCCGTACTCGCTGGTGCAAGTGGATCAGGTTGTTCTGCTGCAGTTACATACGGGCATTTACTTAATCGAATGAAACGTGGAGAAATTAACCGAATGTTAATTGTAGCGACAGGGGCTCTATTATCTCCATTATCATTTCAACAAAAAGAAACGATCCCATGTATCGCCCACGCAGTTGCAATTGAAGCAGGAGGTGACTAATAACGATGATCTTTTTTTGGGCATTCGTAGTTGGAGGTATTATTTGTGTTATTGGACAAATTTTAATGGATGTTCTCAAACTTACCCCTGCACATACAATGAGCACGTTAGTTGTAACAGGAGCCGTACTAGATGGGTTTGGGTTGTATGAGCCGCTCATCGACTTTGCGGGGGCTGGTGCAACCGTCCCAATTACAAGTTTTGGTAATGCATTAGTTCATGGGGCCATGGCAGAAGCTGAAAAGCATGGGTTAGTCGGTGTTATTACAGGGATTTTTGAAGTTACGAGTGCGGGTATTTCAGCCGCTATAATATTTGGTTTTTTTGCAGCATTGATTTTTAAACCTAAGGGATAGTGAGGGATTGATATGACAGTAGCTTCACAGGTAAAACAGTGCCTTTCTTCACTCAAGGGAATTGAGGCATCATTAAATACATTTTCAATTGAAACAGAAGATGAAGAAGTGCGACAAGTTTTTCATGAAACCTGCTTAACCACTAGAAAAGTAATTGGCGACATCGAAAAGAGAATCGGCGAACTTGAACGAGAAGAGCCTCAATATAATGGATTTTAGTTTATGAAAGATTTAAGAGAGGAGGGTTTCATTTGCCAGGCTGGTTAGAAATCGTTTTACGCTCATCAGTTGGTATTATTGTTGTTTTGGTTGGTGCGAAACTCTTTGTACGCAAAGCTATTGGAGAGCTTTCGTACTTTGAATTTATCGTAGCGGCGGCGGTGGCTATCATTGTTGGAATTGGTTCTGTAGCATTAAGCATCCCCGCTGGCCATGTAGCCATAGCTCTATTTATATGGATTTTTATCCCCTACATTATCGGTTCATTATCTGTAAAAAGTAAGACATTTCGAAATGTAATCGGTGGTAAAGGCATCCCGATCATTAAAGACGGTAAAGTCCTTGAAGATAATATTAGAAAAGGTCGATATACGACAGACGAATTGTTGAGTAAACTAAGAACAAAAGACGTCTTCCGTGTTGCGGATGTAGAGTTTGCCGTTCTAGAGCCAAATGGAGCAGTTAACGTTCTATTAAAAAAAGATTATCAACCTTTAACGCCAAAGGATATGCAAATCCAGGTCGCTCCAATTAAGCAGCCAGAAACAGTAATCATGGACGGGAAAATTCTAGATGAACCACTTGCTACTATAGGATTTAACCGGAGATGGTTAGAACATGAACTAGACAAAATAGGTGTTGCTATTGAAAATGTCTATTTAGGCCAAATAGACTCCTATGGAGAGTTAACTGTCGATGTATTTGATGATCAAATTGAAATTCCAGAACCTGTTGAAAAACCACTTTTATTTGCATCGATTAAAAAGTGTCAAGCTGATTTGGAAGTTTTCTCCATGGAGACTGAGTCCGAGCAGGCAAAAAAAATGTATCAACGTTGTGCTAAAGATATGGACGATGTAATGAAAAAGTTAAAACCAATTTTGAGATAAGAGGCGGATCTGTGATGCTGCCTCTTGTTTTTGAGTGATAGAAAGTATAAAATTCAGAGTCTAGCTCCAAGACTGGCTTGATTTTAAGAACTTTATGCATTTATTTTCAACTTTGGTTAATTTATTTTCAACTTAGTTCAGTTTATTTTTAACTTTACTGATTTTATATTCAACTTTTTCATTTTATCGATTTCTCGACATAAACCTACAAAATTCATGTGTTCCTTTAGCTCATACGGTGTGCTCCAGTTCGTACGTGGCTAAAGGGGCGCTTGTGCTTTTCTTATTTTCATTTCACGTTAATGATAAAAAGGAGGCATATGTTGCTCTTCTTTTTTCAATGAAATATGAAGTTCTTGATTTTGATTAATAGAAGCGAAAAAAATTCGATTCACGTTTGGTATCCTTCTCTTTTGTAACTCTTTAATGAGCCACGGACGATCTAAGCCTACATAAGTTAAGATGTCTTCGTAAACCTCACCTTCTACGATTAAAGGCAGAGCTAAACTGACACTCTTTTTCTCTAAATTCATATCTTCAATGGTAACTTCCATCTTATTTTCTTGCTTCATTACACTCATTTGTCCATTTCCTTCAATGATAGCGACTTTAACCTCCCGAATATCAAAGATATCTTTCTGCCTTAACATTTGCAATACATTATCGATGGTATATTGTATCCTCCTTAAGTTTTCAACTAGTACTTTTCCATCTTGAATAACTAAAGTCGGTTCAAAAGTAAGTTTCTTACCTAATTTACGATTGGATATTAATAAACGAGCAACCGACTTTTGGAGTAATGGAATGACGATAACAGCTAAATAGGTATAAATATGATCAACGGTTGGGTCGGCAATATCGGCACCAATAACATTAGATAATGTAATAATGATGAGAAAGTCAAATATAGGCATTTCGCCAAGCGAACGTTTACCCATATAAATTGTAACCATTAAAAACAACGGAAAGATCGTTAAAATGCGAGCCAGTATAATGACAGATTCTCTAAGAATATCGTCCATTTCATCACCAAATCACTTAACTATAGTAGTAATTAATTCATGATAGTTTTCTCAAATAGATGGGGAAGTATTCCATTTTATTAGGAGTTGGACAAATTTGTTCATACTTCATTTTCTTGTGCATACACTTGTACAAACTACTATTCAGGCGGGGATTTATATGTACATGAGAAAAAAAGTACTAATCATATGTTTATCTATTAGTTTATTACTTTCTACATTTTCATTTACGAGTAAAAGTGAGGCTTTTTCGGTCTCTGCCCAAGGGGCTATTTTAATTGAACAATCTTCAGGTCGAGTATTA
The DNA here is from genome assembly GCF_029028005.1 of Alkalihalobacterium chitinilyticum. GTDB lineage: Bacteria > Bacillota > Bacilli > Bacillales > Bacillaceae_F > Alkalihalobacterium > Alkalihalobacterium chitinilyticum. The sequence continues at coordinate 251,949 of NZ_JAOTPO010000001.1, read as the reverse complement.
TATGGGAAAAATGAACATCAACAAATGAGGATTGCTAGTATTACCAAGATTATGACAGCGATTCTAGCAGTTGAATCAGGAAAGATGGAAGAGTATGTAAAAGTTTCAACTCGAGCGGAAGGAACAGAAGGATCGTCCCTTTATTTAAAAGCTGGAGAAAAAATTAAGCTTGAGGATTTAGTGTATGGTCTTATGCTCCGGTCTGGAAATGATGCTGCTGTCGCGATAGCCGAACATGTTGGGGGAAGTCTTGAAGGGTTCGTTTATTTAATGAATCAAAAAGCTCAAGAAATCGGTATGAATCGAACCGTTTTCTCAAACCCACACGGACTTGATGATCATGAAGAACATTATTCAACCGCTTATGACATGGCGAAGCTTACGCAGTATGCAATGGAGAGCGAGCAATATCGAGAAATTTCGTCTACTAAAAATTATAAGGCACAAAGAGAAGGTGACGTATATAGTTACTGGCAAAATAAAAATAGACTTCTTACTCAATTATACAAATACTCTACAGGCGGTAAGACAGGTTTCACAAAAAGAGCGAAAAGAACGCTTGTGTCAACAGCGACAAAAGAAGATCTAGATTTAATTTGTGTTACTTTAAATGCACCAAGTGACTGGAACGATCATATGAATCTATTTAATTCTGCATTTGACCGATATCAAGTCGAGACTCTCGCAGAGGAAGGAACGATCAAGGGTATTCAAGATGAATTCTACAAAGATAGAGTTTATATACCATATACATTTAAGTACCCGCTTACTGTGAAAGAAAGAGAAGGCGTAAAAAAGGATATTACCCTATATCGTCCCCCAAAAGGTGAAGAGGCCAATAATATTTATATGCCCCAACCGGTTGGGAAGTTAACTATAACAATGAATGGTAAAACATTAAATAGTATCCCTCTTTATTTCTTAACACCAATAGAAGAGGAGAAAAAAGGATTTTGGTCTCAAATAAAGGAAATTTTCTTTCTCACTTTGGGAGTGAAAATCATTGATTAATATCATTTGGGTGACCATGCTCATCATTGGACTAATTTTTGCAGGAATAAATGGGAAAATGCCTGAGGTAAATGAAGCTATATTTGCAGGTGCTAAAGATGCAGTCACCATTTGCTTCGGGCTAATAAGTATCCTTGTTTTTTGGCTGGGGATGATGAAAATTGCACAGAGTGCCGGTCTGTTAGACGGATTAGCAAAACTGTTGAGGCCAATTGCAACTAGATTATTTCCGGAAGTACCTAGTAATCATCCAGCAATGGGTTACATTCTTTCCAACATGACAGCAAATATGTTTGGTTTGGGAAATGCGGCTACACCTATGGGGATTAAAGCAATGCAAGAGTTACGCAGGTTAAATGGTGACCGAGACGAAGCTAGTCGATCAATGATTACCTTATTAGCGATCAATACCGCTAGTATTACGTTAATACCAACGACTGTTATTTCAATTCGTATGACCTATGATTCAGTATCACCTACAGAAATTGTCGGGACAACGATACTTGCTACATTTTGTTCAACGGTTGGTGCCATTCTAATTGATCGATATTTTTATTATCGTCGAATGAGGAGGAGGTAAGCATGGGATGGATAACAGTAATATCAATATGGATAATTCCAATGCTTATCGCTTTTATTTTGTTATATGGAACATACAAAAAAGTTCCTACGTATGAAACGTTTGTTGAGGGAGCAAAAGAAGGCTTTTCAATGGCCATTTCAATCATTCCTTATTTAGTTGGAATGCTTGTAGCTATATCAGTTTTTCGGGCATCAGGAGCAATGGACTTTATTATTGATTCATTAAGGCCGGTATTGCATGCGATTGGTGTTCCTAGCGAAATTGTTCCTCTAGCAATGATCCGGCCTATTTCTGGAACAGGAGCTTTAGGAATGACGACAGATTTAATTGCTACATATGGTCCGGACTCTTTCATAGGTAGACTAGCCTCCACGATGCAAGGAAGTACAGACACGACATTGTATGTGTTAACCGTTTATTTTGGAGCAGTCGGGATTAAGAAAATGGGTGATGCTTTAAAAGTTGGGCTTTTAGCAGATATAGTTGGTATTATTGCTTCTATTGTTATCGTTACATTAGTGTTTGGACCGTAAACTTTATTATTAACACTAACTCCGGTTAGTGTTTTTTTCTTTTGATCTTCTCACAAATGTTGTGCAAGTACCCTAAAGAGCAAGAAATAAAAAATAAAAAGTATTGATTATTAAGTCTAGCTTATCTAATATGTAAAAAGTGACAATAATTAGCCTATAATAATGAAAACTTGAGAATTTACATCAGAAGCTTTAAGATGTTCAATGAGGTGAAAATATGGAACGATTACAAAAAGTTATTGCCCAAGCGGGTGTAACATCAAGAAGAAAAGCAGAACAGTTAATAGTTGAAGGAAGGGTAAGTGTTAACGGTCAAATAGTTCGTGAATTAGGAGTTAAAGTAAACGCTAATAAAGATGACATAGAAGTAAATGGAGTGCCAATTGACCGGGAACAACCGGTTTATTTTTTGCTATATAAGCCAGCTGGCGTCATCTCAAGTGTATCAGATGACAAGGGTCGTAAAGTCGTAACCGATTTTATCGAAGCAGAGGAAAGAATTTTTCCAGTAGGTAGACTCGACTACGATACTTCTGGACTTATTCTGTTAACGAATGACGGGGAGTTTGCTAATCTTCTGATGCATCCAAGACATACAATTGATAAAGTGTATGTTGCAAAAATTAAAGGTGTCCCTACAAGAGAACAGTTAAAGCAGTTAAAAGACGGGATTCGCCTAGAAGATGGCAAGACGGCACCTGCAAAAGTTAAGGTGCTTTCAGTGAATAAAAAAAATCAAACATCAATTGTTCAATTAACAATACACGAAGGAAGAAATCGTCAAGTACGCAGAATGTTTGAAGCGCTAGGCTATCAAGTGATGAAATTAAAAAGAGAGCAATATGGTTTCTTGGATCTTACAGGACTGACACCTGGCGAATTCAGGCCTTTGAAGCCAATTGAGGTTAAACATTTCCGAGAAATAGCTGTCACACAAAAGTCATAATCTTAACTAAATAAGCAACATTCCCATAGTTATAATAAGACTAAAGGTAGAAAAATGTCGTAATTTAAAAGTTAGAAAGAATAAACCATTCTTTCTAACCTGTTTTTAAATTTTCTTCAAACTTTTTTCATACTTCTTTGAAACAATCACATAGTCAAATCATCTGTGAGTAAAAGGTAGTTGAGAAGAAAAGAAGTGGGCACGTATCAAAGTCGATTTCTACCAATCTAACAACACTTCTTACTTTTGAGATAAACGCCCGACGCGTTTTTCTTTATGAGAGGGGAGAGCATAATGAAACAAAGAAGGCTTATTATTCGTAGTTCCATTTTAGCAATCATCACGATCGCTATCGGTTATACGTTCTATATCAACTTCTTTTCAGATCAATCGGTTGTTCGTGCAGGAGATAAGGCCAAAAATTTTGTCGTTGCTGATTTAGTCGGCGAAACGATTGAATTAAGAGAACTAGAAGGGAAAGGTGTTTTCTTAAACTTTTGGGGAACATTTTGTCCACCGTGCGAAAAAGAAATGCCTATAATGGAAGAGCTTTACCACGAGTATAAAGATCAAGGAATTGAGATCATCGCACTAAATGTAGACGAGTCCGATTTGGTCGTTCAAAATTTTGTAGACCGGTACAAGCTGTCGTTTCCAGTCGCTATCGACAAAGGACGGAAAATTACAGAAGCTTATGGAATTCGTCCACTTCCAACCACAATTTTAATTGATGAATTTGGAGAAGTCGTCCGGGTGCATACTGGATTTATGGACGAGCCAATCGTAAGAAAATTTTTAGAAGAGATAAAACCGCAATCCTAATGAGGTGTTCACATGAGTAAAGAAATTAAATGCGAATGTGGTCATGTCAATCCATTTGGAACTGAAATTTGTGAATCGTGTGGTAAACCTTTAGAAGCTGAAAAGACTGAACTTCTTAATATGAGATATGAAGGTGTTGCACGCCGGTCGCAAACCTACAATAAGACGATAATTGATAAAATTTGGAATTTCTTTTCTTCCGTCAAAGTAGGAATATGGATTATCGTGATTACTCTCGTTGCATCATCTATCGGGACAATATTTCCACAAGAAATGTATATACCACCCAGAGTAAATCCAGCACGGTTTTACGCGGAAGAATACGGATTTTTAGGTCAGCTCTACTACCAGCTTGGTTTTCATGACCTTTATGGTTCATGGTGGTACATGCTATTAATAGCAGCCCTAGGAGTTTCTTTAACGATTGCAAGCTTGGATCGTGTAGTTCCATTATATCGTGCTCTAAAAACACAACGAGTAACGAGACACGAAAACTTTTTGAAACGTCAACGAATTTTTGGAACTTCAAAAGTGAGTAATGATGATGCAGCAATTACAAAAGTTAAAGAGAATTTAGAAAAGCGTAAGTATAACGTAACTGAAGAAAATGGAAACCTTGTGGGTGAGAAAGGTCGCTTTTCACGTTGGGGTCCATACGTTAACCATATTGGAATTATCATCTTTTTAATTGGCTGTATGTTACGTTACTTCCCAGGCATGTATATCGACGACTTTGTTTGGATTCGTGAAGGGGAAATTGAGGTTATTCCAGGTACGAATCAAGAGTATTACTTAAAAAATGAAAAGTTCATTGTTGAGTTATATGATGAAGACGATGAGGTATTTGGAGAAGCGATTAGAAACTCTGGAGCTACAGTCGTTAAAACGTATCAAACCAATGCAGTCCTATTTAAAAGAGAAGAAACCGATACAATTGGTGCAGATGCAGAATTGGTAGAAGTGGATCGCCATGAAATTCTAGTAAATCAGCCATTTAAATTTGATGGTTTTGCATTATATCAAGTCGATTACAAATTACATGAGTTAAATGAAATGAGCTTTAATATGCTCCGTAAAGGGGCAGAAGAACCGATTGGAGGCTTTTCTGTCAATCTATTTGATCCACAAGCAGAATATGACTTAGGAGATGGCTATAAGGTAAAAGTTCGCCATTACTTCCCTGATTATTTCTTAAATGACCAAGGACAGCCTGCGAGCCAGTCAAGAATTCCTAATAATCCTGCGTTCATCTTTGAAATGGTATCTCCTGAACATCCCGATGGAGAAGTAAGTTTCTTAGCCATTGGACAAAACTTAGAACCTTTCGGGGAGAATGATTACCAATTACGATTTGATGGTGTGGAAACTAAAAATGTTACAGCTCTAACGGTACGAAAAGACTATACACTAGGTATCTTAATTGTCGGCGGATTGATCTTCATGATTGGACTCATTCAAGGATCATATTGGGTACATCGTAGAATTTGGTTTCAACGTATTAATGGAGAAATTTGGATCGCTGGTCATACGAATAAAAACTGGAACTCTTTGAAAGATGAAGTCGATCGAATGATTGAAGGAACAGAACTTTCTTCTCCAGTAGACCAAGTTGCTTTAAAGGAAGATGAGAAACAACCTAAGGAGGAAGTGCAAGATGGCAGCTTTAAGTAGTAATTTATTAATGGTTGCTTTCTTCTTGTATTTAGCATCGACAATCTTCTTTGCTGTATCGATTACAGGGAAGAAGTGGCGTGACAAGCAAGGAGAAATGAGTGGTAACCGTTGGGGAACATTCGGATTTATTTCTGCGATCGTCGGTTTTTTATTTGCAATGGGCTATTTTATTACACGTTGGATCGTAGCGGGGCATGCACCTGTAAGTAATATGTTTGAATATACGACCTTTTTAGGAATTATGGTAGGACTTGCTTTTATTATCATTTACGCTATTTATCGCTCCAACATACTTGGCTTATTTTCGATGCCAACCGTCATGTTGATCATAGCTTATGCATCGATTTTTCCAAGCGAAGTAGCACCTTTAATTCCTGCTTTACAAAGTATCTGGTTGAAAATACATGTTATTACAACTGCATTAGGACAAGGGATACTTGCGATTGGCTTTGCTGCAGGTTTGATTTATTTACTTCGTACTATCGATTATTCTAAAAAGGATAAAAAGACGAGATCTTTAGAGTTTATTTTATACAGTATTATTGCAACAGTTGGATTTATACTAGTAGGGTATCTTTTTAATGCATTAAATTATGAGGCATCCTTCTCATATGTTAATGAAAAAGACCAACCAGCGGAAATGGTCTATAATTTACCCCCATTACTAGGACCAAACGAAGGTCAATTGTTAACAGAAGATCGTATGAGTCCGTGGCTTGAAATGCCTGCTTGGTTACGTAGTGATGATGCAAATACGGTAGTTTGGGCTTTGTTAGCTGGTATTGTTTTATATTGGTTGTTACGATTAATCTTTAGAAAACCAATTGGTGCGCAAATTCAGCCTATCTTAAAAGGAGTAAATGCAGATCGTGTCGATGAATTAAGCTATCGTGCGATTGCGATCGGGTTCCCAATATTCACACTCGGTGGTTTAATTTTTGCAATGATATGGGCACAAATTGCTTGGACACGCTTCTGGGGTTGGGATCCTAAAGAAGTTTGGGCTCTTATTACATTCTTATTTTATGCTGCGTATTTACATCTTCGACTTTCTAAAGGTTGGCACGGTGAACGTTCAGCATGGTTATGTGTAATAGGGTTTGCCATCATCATGTTTAACCTTGTATTTGTTAACTTAGTAATTGCTGGTTTACACTCTTATGCGTAAGGAATGAGGCTGACTCAAATTTTTGAGTCAGCCTCATCATTGTATCGTTTTGATTATTGTTGAAACGTGGTAAAATAAAGAGTATTATGTCGTAGCACACATTTTATGTACTATTTGTTTATATTTGGGAGGTAAAGATGATGGAACAAGAGGCTAAGATTTTAGTAGTAGATGACGAGGAGCGTATTCGTCGACTATTAAAGATGTACTTAGAGAGAGAAAACTATGAAGTAGAAGATGCTGAAAATGGCGAGATAGCATTAGAAATGGCATTAAAAGAAGATTACGATTTAATTTTGCTTGATATTATGATGCCTGGTATAGATGGAATTGAAGTTTGTCAGGAGTTACGTAAAACAAAAGCGACACCAATTATTATGCTTACAGCAAAAGGTGAAGAGGCAAACCGTGTACAAGGCTTTGAAGTGGGAACGGATGACTATATTGTTAAACCTTTCAGTCCGCGTGAGGTTGTTTTACGAGTGAAAGCTCTGTTACGTCGATCTTCTTCAACTAAATTCTTACAAACGAATACAGGGTCAAAAGATATTCTTGTTTTCCCGCATTTGACGATTGATAATGATGCACACCGTGTAACAGTAGAAGGTACAGAAATTAACTTAACGCCTAAAGAGTATGAATTACTTCATTATTTAGCATTATCGCCTGATAAAGTATTCTCTCGGGAACAATTATTAAAAGATGTGTGGAATTACGACTTCTTCGGTGATCTAAGAACTGTAGATACTCATGTGAAACGATTACGTGAAAAGTTAAATCGGGTGTCTCCAGATGCTGCGAGTATGATATCAACGGTCTGGGGCGTTGGTTATAAATTCGAGGCAGTGAAAGGGTAATGCTTTGGCGGAGTGTTGTAGGTAAGCTTTGGTTTACGATCCTGCTATTAGTATCTGTTTTATTGTCTATATTAATGGTCATGCTTCTTCAATACTTCGAGAAATTTCATGTTATTGAAGCTGAATCTCAGCTTATGAATCATGCAAAGATGGTAGCAACGATTATTGAAGAATATGAAAATGAAGAGACCGCACTATCAACAATATCAAAAATTGCAGAGTCTTATGAGACAAAAGTAGTCATTATCCAAGGTGATGATTACTGGTATTCTTCTAATGATACAGTCAATGTTGATTTACCTATTGCGACTTTTTTTGAAGATCCTATTCTTTCACAAGTTTTTGAACAGGGCGAACAAGTTGTCAGCCAAGGGGACTTTCCTTTTTATGAAAATGGTGAAGAAGTTCATACAGAAGTCATGATCGTCGGTCGTCCAGTTCAAATGGTAGACGTGGCAGGTGCTGTATTCTTGTATCAATCTCTATCTGCATTAGAAGAAACAACCGGTGAAACGAAAAGAATCATTTATTTTTCTGCAGGTATTGCAATAGTATTAACGACGATTTTTGCGTTCTTCTTATCGTCACGAATAACAGCTCCTCTTCGAAAAATGAGACAAGCATCGATGGAAGTTGCCGAAGGTAAATTTGATACAAAAGTACCGATCTTAACAAATGATGAAATTGGCCAACTGGCAATAGCTTTTAATCGAATGGGGCGCGAGTTAAATCGGAATTTAATGGCTTTAAGTCAAGAAAAAGAACAGTTATCTAGAATTTTAAGCAGTATGGCCGATGGCGTTATTACAATTGATCGCAAAGGGAAGATCGTTGTTACGAATCCACCAGCTGAACGTTTCTTGCAAGCTTGGTATTACGATCAAGGTTTAGACGGCAAAGACGATGATTTACCAAAAGCGATTAAAAAGTTATTTCAGCAAGTCGTGGCAATTGAAAAAGAACAAGCAATGGAAATTGATATACAAGGCAGGAGTTGGGCGATTATTCTTTCCCCACTCTACGATAAAACGTTCGTGCGCGGTGCAGTCGCAGTCATTCGTGATATCACTGAAGAGAGGCGATTAGATAAGCTACGTAAAGACTTTATTGCAAATGTATCTCATGAGCTTAGAACCCCTATTTCTATGTTACAAGGGTATAGTGAAGCAATCATTGATGACATTGCTCAGACCGATGAAGAGAAAAAGGAAATTGCGCAAATTATTTATGATGAATCGCTCAGAATGGGCAGACTCGTCAATGAACTACTCGACTTAGCCCGGATGGAAGCAGGTCATATTGAGTTACAGCTTCAAGTTGTAGATGTAATAGAGCTATCTGAAAAGATTAATCGAAAGTTCCAAGGGCTGGCGAAAGAACAAGGTATTACTTTAACAGCCCATATTGATGAGAACCTCACACCTGCCCATCTTGATCCTGACCGTGTTGAACAAGTGTTAACGAACTTGATCCATAATGCAATTCGCCATACAGATAAAGGCGGCACTGTGCAATTAAAAGTTCAGCAACTTGAAAACTACTTACGGTTCGATATCGAAGATAGTGGTTCAGGAATACCTGAAGAAGATTTACCGTTTGTTTTTGAGCGGTTTTACAAAGCTGATAAAGCAAGAACTCGGGGTCGTTCTGGAACTGGGCTTGGCCTCGCTATCGCTAGAAATATTGTTGAAGCCCATGGCGGTGAAATCTCGGTTCATAGTAAAATTAATGAAGGTACGACATTCACCTTTCAAATTCCTCGAAAAATAGAAGAATAAATGGAATACCAACGAATAATCTTGTTTCATAAGAAACAAATTTCAGCAAAAGAGAAGTCGAAATGACTTCTCTTTTTTTATATATTTACTATTGACAATGAAAATCATTTCCAACTATTATATCATTGAAAATGATTTTCATTATTAATACCGTTGGAGGAATTGCGAGTGAACATGATGGAAACTACAGTCCGTGGAGCTACTGCTGTTTGTAAAATTGAAAATGGAGAATACATAGTTGCAGTCGGAAGAGAAGGCATTTTTCGTATGAAAGGACATCAGTTAACAAGTCAATTTTTATTTCCATTTCGAATAGTAAAGCTCATTAAAGTTGGTTCACTACTATATGGAGTTGGTGAAAGAGGAGTTTTTATTAGAAGCAGTGATGGCGGGTTAACATGGAGTCATAAGTTTTTACCGACTTCTGCAACAATTTGGAGCGTAGTTGCTAGCTCTAAAGGACTTGTCATAACTCATGGGAACAATTCTTTATATTTTTCTTATGACTTCGGGGTGACTTGGAGCTCGATTTCTCCATTTGAGAAGCTAGGAAATAATTCTCCAGCTATTCGTTCATTATGTTTGTCTGGACATTCCTTATTCATCGGTATGAAAATTCATCGTAAATATGGAGGGGTTTGGAAACTAGATTTAGCTAGTTTAAAACTGTATTGGATTAAAAGAGAAAATGATTTTATGATTTCTAGTTTAACGGTTTATGAAAGTCGCTGATCGCTGCTGGAGGGTCGTGCAAAGGATCTAAAGGTAGAATTGAAACTTGTTATCTTTCAAAACGCCATAATAACGAATATTTTTGGGATGCTTTAACTCAAATTAAAAGCCAATCAAGCTTTTTAGATGTTACAGAAGACGATGGATATATTTTTGTGACATCTTCCCAGGACAAAGAGGACATTGCAACTGTTTCACAAATACACTTAGAACATAATATTATTGTTCCTTGTAATACCGTAAAAGGTCACGGATGGCGAATTGCAAATGATAAACAAGATTATGTTGTAACAGGTCATTATGAGTTGAAGCATTCAATGCAAGCTTATGATTTAACTGGAACGATTAAAAGTAACAATGAATTAGTCTTACATTAATAGTTTGAAAGGGGAATTTTAAAAATGAGTGAGGTTTTACTTGTTTATGCTAGTATGTCAGGAAATACAGAAGCGATTGCCGATTTAATTGAAGAAGGTTTGCAAGAGGAAAATATGAACGTAACGAAATTAGATGTTGTAGATTGTGACCCTGACCAATTAAATGCATTTGATGCCATAATTTTAGGTGCTTATACATGGGGAGATGGCGAACTTCCTGATGAATTTTTAGACTTGTATGATGAAATGGCTGGGCTGGATTTTACTGATAAACACTTTGCTGTCTTTGGTTCTGGGGATACAGCATATGATATCTTTTGTGGTGCTGTAGATTTATTAGAAGCGATGATTGATGAAAGAAAAGGTCAAATTGTTCAGCCGGGACTTAAAATAGAATTAGGCCCGGACGGTGAAGAAGAAACGTGCAAAGATTTTGGCAGAGAGTTTGCAAAAAAAGTTAAATTAGAAACAAGTGTTTAACTTTCTATAGACGAGATATCGAATATTTTGTATAATTAAGTCGTATCTTAATGAATTGAATAGTTAGTTAGCTTTAAGGTCACTCAAATGAGTGTGAAAAGGGAAGTTGGTGAAATTCCAACACGGTCGCGCCACTGTAAGTACGAATACTCTTTAATATACCACTGTCATATATGATGGGAAGGTAAAGAGGGATCATTGTACGAGTCAGGAGACCTGCCTTAGAGTATTGTGTAACCTTCGCGGAAAAGGTAAGCAGTGTGATAAGATCTGACTTTTGAAAAAGAGTATCCTTTGTTCTAATGAGAACGACACATAATGGAATGTTTTTAGCATCCAAGTGTTACTAGGTGATCTATTAAGCTGAAACCGAAGCTCTCCTTTGAAGGGGAGCTTTATTTTTTTACATACTTTTCCCTCCTGCCAATTCTTTCATCGGATACACAAAAATATATAAAATTAAAAGGGGTTGGAGAAATTGAAAAAATGGTATATGTGGTTAGTTACTTCATTACTTATTGTTGGTTTATTAACAGCATGTGGCACAGATAACCAAGAAGAACCGCAAACAGAAGAAGTACCGACGGAAGAAACAGAAGAGCAAACGACAGGTAGTGGAGAAGCAGCAGCTTTTCCGATAACAATTACTGATGCAACAGGATCTGAGATTGTCATTGAAGAAGAGCCACAAACATTAATCTCACTAGTTCCTAGTAATACGGAAATTGTGTATGCACTAGAAGCATTTGATCGAGTCGTTGCTGTAACAGATAATGACGACTTTCCAGAGGAAGTAAAAGATATTGATACAATTGGCGGAATGGAATTTAATGTTGAAAAAATTATCGCTGCGAACCCAGATTTAGTACTAGCGAATGAAATGAACAACGCAGAAGGTTTAGATCAAATTCGTAATGCGGGCGTCCAAGTACTTGTAGTAAATAACGCTTCTTCATTTGCGCAATTATATGATTCTATTGAAATGGTTGGAAATGCAGTTGGCAAGTTAGAAGAGGCTAATAATGTTATTACATCAATGCAAGATAGAATTAATGAAATACAAACAAAAGCAAGTGAAATTGAAGAGGCTGATCAAGCTACTGTTTGGGTAGAAATTTGGCCGGCTCCTGATATGTATACAACAGGAAAAGGTACGTTTATGCATGAAATGCTAGAGATGATTAATGCTACAAACGCTGCTGGAGATCAAGAAGGTTGGCCTATGTTTACGGAAGAAGATGCTGTTGTTCTAAATCCAGATGTGATCATTACAACTTATGGTCATGTTGAAGGTATGGAAAATGCAGTCGAAGACGTATTAGCACGTACAGCTTGGACTGAAGTAGAAGCTGTTAAAAACGAAAGAGTCTATAATATTGAAGCTAATATTGTAGAACGTCCAGGTCCTCGTTTAATTGAAGGGGTCGAAAAACTTGCAAAACTTATTTACCCAGATGTTTTCGAAAACTAATATCGTACTTGCTTATATAATTTGTTTTACCTTTTTATTGGCTTCGGTTGTTTTAGGCATTGCTCTTGGTAGCGTTCCCATATCATTTCTTGAAGTTATAACAGTTATAGGAAAAGAATGGATCGGGCTACCTATAGCAGCAGAAGTAGACCCGATGCTAGCAAATATTGTAATGGAAATAAGGTTTCCACGCGTTCTATTAGCCATGTTTGTTGGAGGGGCCCTTGCATTAGCGGGGGGTGCCTTTCAAGGTTTTTTAAAAAATCCATTAGCTGACCCTTATACACTTGGAGTATCCTCTGGATCGGCAGTTGGTGCTGTTGCTGTTTTGTTTTTTGGTATTAGTATACCAGTATTAGGAGCATTTACCTTACCGGTTATTAGTATTCTATCTGGATTTATTACATTATTTTTAGTGATTTTTTTCGCTAGAGCACTTAATCGTTCGATGGCAGCTCATACGGTTATTTTAGTAGGAATTATTTTGAGTTCTTTTCTAGGCTCGCTAATTTCATTAATGATAGCTTTAACAGGTGAAGAGTTAAGACAAATCATTGGTTGGTTAATGGGAAGTGTCTCGATGAGAGGTTGGAGCTATGTTTATTTAATTGCTCCGTTTTTCTTCGCAGGATTTTTGATCTTACTTTTTAATGCTAAAGAATTAAATGCATTAGCTTTCGGAGAAGAAACAGCTAAGCATCTCGGTGTTAATATTCAAGCTCGTAAACTGATGATTTTATTTGGAGCGGCTTTGTTAACGGGATCTGCTGTAGCAGTATCTGGGGCGATAGGTTTTGTCGGTTTAGTCATTCCTCATTTAACAAGGTTAATTTGGGGACCCGATCATCGTCATCTCTTACCGCTGTCTGTTTTAATCGGTGGAGGTTTTCTTGTGCTTACTGATTTAGTAGCTCGTACATTAATTGCTCCAACCGAATTGCCTATTGGAGTCATAACAGCTCTCATCGGTGGCCCAGTATTTGCAATCATCTTAATTAGACAACGTCATAGATTATAATCTGTATGGATGGGAGTGAACATGATGTTACAAGTGAATGACATTTGCGGTGGATATGGTAATGTCAATATAATAAAGAACGTTTCATTCTCTGTTTCTAAAGGAGAAATCTTTGGAATCCTTGGTCCAAACGGTAGTGGGAAAACGACGTTATTAAAGATGGTTAGTGGGTTGATACCTACACAATCAGGTGAAATCATTCTTGAAGATAAAAATATATTAGCATATGGCTCAAAGGAATTAGCAAGGCAGATGGCTGTGTTACCTCAACAATCAGATACATCTTTTTCTTACACAGTTGAAGAGGTTGTTCAGTTAGGGCGTTACCCGCATCAAAAAGGCTGGTTTCAAGTTGCAAATAAAAATGACAAGCAAATTGTCAATGAGGCAATGAAATTAACAGGCGTATATCAATTTAAAGGTAAACCTCTTCATTCATTAAGCGGAGGTGAGAGGCAGCGTGTCATGCTGGCACGTGCTTTAGCACAAGAGCCGAAAATACTGCTTCTTGACGAACCTACAAATCATCTCGACATCTCGTATCAAATGAGTCTGCTGGATTCATTGAAACAGTGGTCTAGGGAAAAGGGATTAACCGTTATTGCGATCTTACATGATTTAAATATGGCAAGTCTATATTGTGACCGACTATTACTTCTAGATGAAGGTAAAGTTAGTGCACTTGATCGTCCAGCGCATGTTATGAATGAAAAAAGATTACAAGAAGTGTATAAAGCTAAAGTGGGGAGAAGAGAACACCCATCTGTTCCAAGTCCACTTATTACACTTCAGCCAAAGCAATGGTTGTCAACCGAGCGATCGCTCATAAATCGCTTAAAAATTAAAAGAAAATATGAATATATATATATATCGAGTCCAACGCCGTTAAAAACCTATTCTTCAGCTGTCATTGGTGCAGGGTTTGGTTGGAATTCAACATTTATAAACCGACATGTTCACAAAGACTATGACTGTGATTGTGCTGAAAGTGAGTATAAACAATATTTGAGTAATTTAGGAATTGACTATGAAGGTGCTGTCGGAATGATGACAGCAGCCATTTTAGAAGATGGTTCTTTTAAGACGTATTCGACAGATGAATTTACTGTTTTCGTTGTTGTAACGGCTGGTGTTTCAAATGCAGTGGATGCTTCAATGGCGTATTTGCAAGAGAATGTTTTGCAAACAGTTGGTACAATTAATACGTGGATATTCATAGAAGGTCACTTATCAGATGCAGCTTTTGTTCAGGCAGTGATGACATCAACAGAAGCTAAAGCAAAAGCACTTTTTGATCAAGATATTAAAGATCCGCATACAAATACTCTTGCGACAGGAACGTCTACCGACAGTATAATGGTTGCTGCTTCACAAACAGGGAACGAACAACCTTATGCAGGGACGATTACACCATTAGGGAAGACGATTGCAAGAGGCGTGTATGAAGCAACCTATGAGGCCGTTCAAAGGAACAAAGAAAGAAGGAGAGTTCAATGAACTTTGTCATGTACCATTTAATTGCACTTTCCTTAGCTGTAGTGATTGATCGAATAATAGGAGATCCTCGAAATATTCCACACCCTGTTGTTGGGATAGGGAAGATGATCTCTTTTTTTGACTGTAAGCTAAATGGTGGAGAGAGGAAAAAATTAAAGGGATTTTTCTTTTTACTTATCATTATTTCAAGTGTATTCATTACTACAGTTGTTCCAGTTATCTTAGCCTACTTTATCCACCCTTGGATTGGTGTAATCATAGAAGCGATTATTATTTCATTTGCGATTGCTCAGCGCAGCTTAAAAGAAGCAGCTGAAGAAGTGCTAAACCCGCTTAATACAGGTAATATTCAACAAGCGCGCTTAAAGTTATCTTATATTGTGGGAAGAGATACTGAAAATCTAGCCGAGTCTGAGATCATTCGTGGAACTGTTGAAACCGTAGCTGAAAATACAAGTGATGGAGTAACTGCGCCTCTTTTCTTTGCATTAATCGGTGGAGCACCACTTGCGATGCTCTATAGGGCTGTCAATACGTGCGATTCAATGGTAGGTTATAAAAATGAAAAGTATATTGATTTTGGATGGGCTTCAGCCAAGTTCGATGATGTATTAAATTATATTCCGAGTAGGTTAACAGGAATACTTATGATTTTGTGTAGCGGCAGCTTCGCAAATCAGAAAAAATGGCACTGCTTTGAAATTCTATGGAAAGATGCGAAAAAACATCCAAGTCCTAATAGTGGCTGGGGTGAAGCCGCTGTTGCTAGTTTGCTAGGGATACAACTAGGTGGACAAAATCAATATAAGGGTATGATCTCTAACCGGGCAAAAATGGGTATTTCAACGATGCCCATTTCCTCTTTACATATAAAGCAAGCGATCCAAATTATGCATAACACGGTTCTTTCTTTTGTGTTCACGCTTTGGATGATTGGAGGTGTTCTATTATGGTGTTACCTAATCATGGGGCAAATCCGCATTACTTTGTAAATGCGCTAGGTTTACAATTGAAGGAAGATTCGATTGACTTTAGTGAAAATGTAAATCCATTAGGTGTGCCTAAAGCTGTGCTACAAAAATGGGGGGAGTATGGCCAAACCATTCATACCTACCCTGATCCTTATGCCTCTAAATTACGAGAAAAAATAGCTTTGCAAAATAACGTATCTATTGACCAGCTATTAATTGGTAATGGTGCGGCGGAACTTATTTTATTAATTGCAAACCATTTCCGTAAAAAGAAAATACTTATCGTAGAGCCGACGTTTTCAGAATACCGAGATGCCTGTCTTGCCTACGAATGTGAGGTTATCAGGTTTCAACTCTTTCAATATGACAACTGGCATGCCAATGTTGAAGGTCTGTTTGAAGCAATGACAGAAGTTGATGCGATGTTTTTATGTCACCCAAATAATCCTACGGGAACAATACTAGATCAGACGATTCTACTAAGGTTAATCCAAAGGGCAAATGAAAATGATGTAACTGTCATTATTGATGAAGCCTTTTATGATTTTAGTGATGCGGACATAAGTATCCTGCCTGACATAAAAGATTTTCAAAACGTTATTTTATTAAGGTCATTAACGAAAATGTACGCGATCCCCTCGCTTAGATTAGGTTATTTGATTTCGAATAGTGAGATCGTCAATAAACTTAAAAAATTTCAGCAACCTTGGAGTGTTAATGGTATTGCACAACAAGTTGGACTTGAATGTATAAGTGATGAACAGCACACCATTCGAACAAGATCATTTATTAGGTCAGAGAGAAAATGGCTGTATCATGTTTTATCACAACTCGGCTATGAAGTGTCCCCATCTGTAGTCAACTTTTATCTACTAAAACCTAAGGGATCAAATGACGATTTAAAACCGCTCATTATTTATTTGATTGAAAATGGAATCGTTCCTCGTCACACCTATAATTTTTTAGGGCTTGATGGAAAGTATATTCGTTTAGCGATTAAAACACGGGCTGAAAATGACATGCTGTTAAATGTGTTAGAGAGGTGGGCTCAGCAATGATCATTTTTATTACTGGAGGCGTACGAAGCGGTAAGAGTACATTTGCCTTGCAAGTGGCAGAAAGCAAAGTAGGGAAAAGCGGTGTTATTCATTATATTGCAACGAGTAAACGAAGCGATAGTGAAATGGATGAAAGGATTAACAGGCATATTGAAGAACGGCAACTTCGGGATAAAAATTATGTTACTCATGAAACAAGTACTCATATTGATGAGTTAATGGTTCATTTTAAAAAGGGTGATGCAGTTATTTTAGATTGCTTGACGGGGCTGGTTACAACATATTTTTTTAGTAGTATTGACAAGGGACTAGAGCTGTGGAAAGAACCTTTCTTTTCAAAACAATTACTTGAACGTCTTTCAAATACTTTTGTAGACATTCAACAAAGTGGAATACCGTTTATAGTTGTAACAAATGAATTATTTGAAGATATGATCCCGAACGATGTAAGTACAATTGCTTTTATGAAGGTAATGGGAAGCGTTCATCAAAAACTTGTATCTTTATGTAATCAAGCATATTTAGTTGAAGCTGGAATTCCGATATTAAAAAAGGATGTGGGAGTCGGATGAAAGGGATTATGCTCCAAGGTACTGGGTCAGACGTTGGCAAAAGTGTTCTAGTTACTGCACTGTGCCGAATACTGGCTCGTAAGAATAGAAAAGTGACTCCCTTTAAGTCACAAAATATGTCTAATAATTCTTATGTAACGATAGACGGAAAAGAAATTGGAAGAGCCCAAGGAGTTCAAGCAGAATCTGCCAAAACAGAAGCTAGTGTTTATATGAACCCAATATTATTAAAGCCGCGCAGCACGATGGAATCTGAAGTGGTTTTGTTTGGTGAGGTGTTTTCTTCATGTTCAGGAAGAAGCTATCGCGAACACTTTTACCCAAAAGGAATTGAAGCGATCAAACACGCATTGACAGTGCTTGATGCCAATTATGAATATGTAGTGATTGAAGGAGCCGGCAGCCCTGTTGAAGTTAACCTTAATGATCGTGAGCTTGTTAATATGAAGGTAGCCGAATTAGCAGATGTACCCGTCATTTTAATTGCTGATATTGAAAGAGGCGGTGTATTCGCAAGTGTGGTTGGCACGCTTCAACTTTTATCTGAAGAAGATAGAAAGCGCGTTCAAGGAATTATTATAAATAAGTTCCGAGGCGATATTAGTTTATTTACGGACGGTGTTTCATGGCTTGAAGAATATACAGGAGTTAAAGTTGTAGGAGTCATTCCTTATTATAATCATATTTCAGTTGAAGGTGAGGACTCCCTCTCAATCCATAATAGTCTCATTAAAGAGGGAAAGAAAAATGACCATGGTCTGGATATTGTTGTTTTGGCTTTGCCTTATGTTTCAAACTATACGGACCTTGAACCATTGGCAGCTGAAAGTGACGTGTATTTACGTTTCGTAAAAGAAAAAAGTGAGTTTGGCCAACCTGATGCCGTTATTATACCAGGGACAAAAAGCACCTTTCATGACTTAAAGTATCTGAAAGAGAATGGCCTTGATCATGTATTAGTTAACTATACTGAAAGTGGTGGAACAGTCGTTGGGTTGTGCGGTGGTTACCAAATGCTTGGTGAACGCTTAATTGATGAAGCGGGCACGGATACAAATCAAGTAGGTAATGAAATGCACGGTCTAGATATTGCTCCTTTAGTAACGTTTTTTAATGAGAAGAAAATTACGATACGGTCGAGAGGAAAACTAGCAGCTGATCATTGGAACTGTAAAAAAGAAATTTCAGGCTACGAAATCCACTTAGGAAGAACAATGGCGACAGCAGATAATGCTGAACCTTTTCTAACGGTATGCGATCGACCAGAAGGAATTTGTATGAATGGTGGAAAAGTGATTGGTACGTATTTTCATCATTTATTCCATAATGATGAATGGCGTGCTTCGTGGCTTAATAAGTTGCGTGTTAATCGGGGAGTACCACAACGAGAAGTGGTGAATTTGCTAGAAGTGAGAGACAAAGGATACGAAAATCTAGCTGATCATGTAGAAAACTATCTTGATGTGGAATATATCATTAATATGATAGAAGGCTGGAAGGAGAATGGATAAGCAGCGGAAATTTGTCCTGCTTGACGGTCTTATCTTAGCCTTACAACTATTAACTACTATCCCCATTAGAAAACAAGTCGCATGGACAACCAAAACCGCTTCGATGTCTGTTGCGCTGTATCCTTTTATCGGCTTAATTTTAGGCAGCATTGTAATGATTACCTCGATGTTATTAATTGATGTACTTGTTCTTCCCGCAACCGTTAGCAGCTTTCTTCTTTTATTGCTCATAGTTTCCTTAACGGGAGGACTTCATCTTGATGGTTGGATGGATGTGAGTGATGGATTTTTTTCACGACAGGATCAAGAACGGAAACTAGAGATTATGAAAGATTCAAGAGTCGGAGCTTTTGCTGTCATTTCTTTATTCTTTTTATTAGCAGGTAAGTACATTTTTATTTATCAAGTAATAGAAAGCACCGAATACTATTGGTTTTACTTTTTAATCATCCCATTTCTTTCTCGGTGGATGATGACCAGTTCTTTGTTAGTAGGAAGACCTGCTCGAAAAGATGGGATGGCTTACTCAGTTCAACAAAGTGTACACTCACAGACTAAGTTTAGTTTGCTTATATGGGGGCCGTTACTCTTAATCAGTATCTACCTTTTTTTCCCTACCTTTTTTGTAGCTGCTCTTTTACTGAGTGGTGCAACGATTATCATTTTAGTAGTTAGCTTTTCGTTTTTTAATAAACAGTTCGGAGGAATAACAGGAGATACTCTAGGAACATTAGTTGAAGGAGGAGAGTGGATCCTATGGCTTGTCGCTTGGCTGTTACTCTTTTACGGCATAGCATAACGGACTATAACGAACAAAAACGATATTTAGGTTGGACAGATCTTCCTATTAATACTAGAGGTAAGCAATTACTCTCAGGTCTTAAGAAGAAGCATCGATATATCCCCGGTAATGTTATTTACTCAAGTGACTTAACAAGGTGTGTAACTACTGCTGAAATCCTTTACCCTAACGTTCCTATCATCAAAGATAAAAGGTTAAGAGAAATAAACTTTGGAGATTGGGAAGGGAAAACTTACGAGGAAATTAAAGACGACCCTTTGTATAGAAGGTGGCTCGATGATCTAAATAATACTATACCGCCGAATGGAGAAGCCTATTTAAGCTTTCAATCTCGAATAATAAATAGCTGGAACAAAATTATAAACGATGCAATCCAACAAAAATGGGAGCATATAATTGTCGTCAGTCATGGTGGGCCAATTCGCTTTATTCTTTCACAAATGACATCTGAAAAAAAGAGCTTCTGGGAATGGAATATTGACTATGGTCAAGGGTATACACTGACTACAGAAATCGAGCGGTTGAGGAGGGGAGAACAGTGGAATTTATTACAGGTGGCGCCTTTCATGGCAAACGAAACTGGGTGTATTCAAATTACAAAATAGACCATGTGGATGAGTTTGTTTGTTATAATGGGTATGAAAAAGACGTTACCATTCAAGAACTTTATAATCTGCCCAATCGACAATTATGTGTCATTACTGGAATGGAGATGATTTTTAAACGTCTTCTTCAAGAAGGCAAAGGCAGAAAGGACTTTAACCAGCTATTAAGTCGATGGATGGAATGGGAACAGTTACGAACAGGTCGAAAGTTAGTACTGGTCGGCTGTGATATTGGCAAGGGAATAGTACCTATTGCAAAGGAAGATCGACAATGGCGTGATTTAGCAGGTTGGTGTTATCAAGACATAGTAAAACAATCGAATAAAGTTTATCGCATTTGGTATGGAATTTCAGAACAATTAAAGTAATGGAGGAATGTTTGATGCGTTTGTATACACGTACCGGAGATGAAGGTAAGACGAGTGTTGTAGGTGGCAGGTTAACAAAAGATGATACGAGAGTCATTGCATACGGGACTACCGATGAAGTAAATTGTTTTGTTGGTCAGGCGATCACACAACTAGATCCAGAACTTTTTGAAGATATTATTAATGAGCTTGTAAAAATTCAACATGAATTATTTGATTGTGGTGGAGATTTAGCAATGCTTAAAGCTACTGAAGCACGACCATTTAAAGCGAAGGAAGAAATGGTTCTGTTTCTAGAAGAACGTATAGATGAATATATTAAGGAAGCACCTGAATTAGAGCGGTTTATTCTACCAGGTGGTTCTCCTGCGGCAGCAACTATTCATGTTTGCCGAACAGTTACTAGACGTGCAGAACGTTATGTTTCTCGCCTGCAACGCGAATCTGAAACAAATCCAGTCGTTTTAAAATATTTAAATCGTCTATCGGATTATTTCTTCGCGATTGCCCGAGTGGTAAATCACCGATTAGGTGTAAAAGATGTAGAGTATGAACGAAGTGCAATCGTCTTTCGTGAAGGAAAACGAAAAGAATAGAATGTGCGAAACACGTCGAAAATTGACGTGTTTTTTTCTTAGAAAATTCCGAAAAAACGAAACATTTTAGTGGTAAAATACGTCTTATAGATAGAAGAAAATTTATTTTATTTTTTTGTTCATTTCCATAATTATCCTACATACATTAACGTTGGGAATGTTACAAAAGGGGGAGTAAGGTTGAAAAGATACTGGGTCTATTTTGTTGTTTTATTTAGTTTTTGTTTCTTGTTTACTTCATTTGCAGCTGCAGAAGAAAAAAGTTTGAGGAACCATGGACTAGTCGGGAATGAAGTAGAGTATTATAAAAAGCCGGTAAAATGGGAAGTTGCATTAATTGATGAGCGAACGAATGAGCAGGAAACGATCTTGTTAAATGACTTTGGTTATATTCCTGATTTGGATGAATTAGATGAGATTGCTTTAGCACAATTTGCTGCCAAATTAGCTCGAACCATCGACCAGCCGATGCGCAACCCAACAATTGATTTGAATTATAATATTATATCAGGACAAAACCAAGTCATTTTATCAGAGAAAGAACTAGTCTCAAAAATTCAACAATTAGATTACCGGGATCGAGAAGTTATTCTCCCGATCTATGAAAAGGAACCCAGCGTTTCTGAAGATCAATTAGCTAACATATTAGATGTTTCCATTGGGTCTTTCTCTACTCACTTTAATCCGAGTGTAGAAGGGCGTTCCGTAAATATAAAATTATCAGCCGAAGCCATCCAGCATTATGTATTAGGTCCAGGTGATCAATTTTCATTTAATAATGTTGTTGGTCAACGAACGGTTGAAAGAGGCTATCGCGAAGCGAAAGAAATAGTGAATGAGGAATTTGTTATGGGTATCGGCGGGGGAATCTGTCAAACCTCCTCAACGTTATTTAATGCGATTGATGCTGCTGGATTAGAAGTCATCGAGAGGTATACTCATTCTAGAGAAATCGGTTATGTTCCCGCAAACCGAGATGCAACTGTTTCATGGGGCGGACCTGATTTTGTTTTTACGAATCCTTACAATATTCCAGTCCTATTAAAAACAAATGTCTCTTTAAGTTCTGGAAAAATAACAGTTGAAGTTTTCTCATCACATAATAAAGATCAGTTAATTGCATCAATACAATAAAGAAAGTTACTAAAAGGAATTTGAAAAGAAGCTAACTAGGCAATTAGACTCTCGGTAAGGTGAGAGTACCAAGATGCTGGTTAGCTTCTTTTTGTGTGCTGTATGGTTTAATTGGTAACGTTAAACTTAATTTCTCATATTTAATTAGTAAGCTGAACTTTTCCAGATTGGAATAACATTTCCACTGCTTTCTAATACTAAAGACCAAACTATAGTTAGTAAGGCTAGGAGAAGTGGCTATGTTTTTAAAATGGTTGACAAGACATATGCATAGTAGTCAAAAGCAACAGGAAACCCTTATGTCGGTACTAAATACATTCAAAAAGTCTACGGATTTTAGTATGTATGAACACCAAAATAACGAAGTTCCATATAAGATCATGTTTTTTTCCACGCTAGTCGATCCAGACCGTCTGCATAAGGATGTACTTCCATACATTAATAAGTACATTACTGACGGTCTAGAAATACTTAAAGATAAAATACCTATTGAGGAGATCTCAATTACTAGTGACGTAAAAGAAATAAAAAATAAGGTCTTACAAGGGTATATCCTCGTTCAACTTTTGGCAGATAAGAATAAATGTATGCTTATTGAAGCGAGTGTTAACTTTGAACGAGATGTGGGTATGCCAGAAGTTGAATTTACGGTTACCGGTCCACAAGAATCATTTATCGAGTCTTTAGATACAAATATTAATTTAATTCGTAAACGATTACCTTTGCCAAATCTTCAAATAAAAGAGCTTGAAGTAGGAAAAATAACAAAAACGAAAGTAGCTGTTCTTTTCATAGAAGGAATTGCAGATCAAGAAAATGTAAAAACAATGATGCAACGGCTAGAAGATATTGAATTTGATCAAATTCTTGATAGTTCGATGCTAAATCAAATGGTATCAGATAGTACACTATCTATTTTTCCGCAGTATGTTAATACGGAAAGACCAGATCGGGTTTCTGGTGCACTAACGGAAGGAAAAGTAGTTGTGATGAGTGATAATTCTCCTGAAGCTTTTTTCGGTCCAACGACACTCGTAGAGTTTTTCTCTTCGCTTGAAGATTATTACTTACCTTGGCATATTGCTTCATTTGTGAGAATTCTTCGCTTTTTTGCAGTAACATTCTCTATACTTGCTGCTCCCGTTTATATCGCAGTCATAACTTTTCATTATGAACTGATCCCAAAAGATCTACTGGCAACCATTATTGCGTCACGAAGCAATATTCCGTTCCCGCCGATCGTTGAAGCTTTATTTTTAGAATTTACGATTGAACTTTTACGCGAAGCAGGGGCCAGACTACCGACAAAAGTAGGTCAAACGATTGGTATTGTTGGAGGAATTGTAATTGGACAAGCATCAGTAGAAGCAGGGTTGACGAGTAACATTTTATTAATTATTGTCGCCTTATCTGCACTAGCATCTTTTACAACCCCCGTATATCAAATGGGTAACACGATAAGAATTATTCGTTTCCCGATTATGATCTTTGCTGCATTTTTGGGTGGGATTGGGATCGTCATTTGTTTACTCTTTACTGCTGCGCATTTAATTCGTTTAACCTCTTTAGGAAGACCGTATTTAGAACCCGTCTATCCACTCCGATTAAGAGATTGGAAAGATGCGTTTTTTAGATTACCGTTTACTTTCTTTTCTTCACGTCCAGTCATGATGAGACCCAAAGACACAAAACGATTTAACGCGTCTAGAGTGAAGAAAACAAAAGATATCGACGAATAACATTTCAAATAAGGATAAGGAGGTGACGTAGGTGAATCCCACAAAAGTAAGAGAAAATGTCCAAGTTTCTTCTTATTTAGTATTTTTTATTATCCATGCGATGCAAGTTGGTGTTGGGATTTTAGGTTATCAACGGATCGTTGTTAAAACGGCTGGATTTGACGGATGGATTGCAGTAATCATAGCAGGAATTATTGTCCACCTGTTAATTTGGATGATCTACAAAATATTAAATAATAGTGGCGGTGATATCGTCTACGTTCACCAACAATTGTTTGGTAAATGGTTTGGCGGCTTATTAAGCTTTCTCTTAATCAGTTATTTTTTTGGGCTAGCTTTAGTTGTACTGAGAACATTTATTGAAGTTGTTCAGGTATGGATGTTTGCTGAAATTCCAACATGGTTTTTTAGTACAATAGCTGTTTTGTTACTTTGGTATCTCATAAGCGGTGGATTTCGGGCTGTCATAGGAATGGCTGTTATTAGTGTTTTCATTCCAATACCGTTATTTCTCTTGCTAATCCTTCCCCTTGAGTTTGCCAATATCATTAATCTATTACCGATTTGGAGACATTCTGTTGGAGAGATGTTAATGGGTGCAAAAGATACAACCTTATCCTTTTTAGGGTTTGAATTGTTATTAATGTATTACCCATTTTTAAAGCATAGCAAAGACTCACAAAGGTGGGCTCAACTAGGAGCACTTTATACCACATTTATTTATACAATCTTAATGGTTATTAGCTTAGTTTTTTATAGTGAGGAACAATTAAACCGAACGATTTGGGCTACTTTAACTTTGTATAAAATTGTAGAACTCCCATTTATTGAACGATTTGAATATATAAGCATTTCATTATGGATGATTATTGTCGCACCCAATATTGCATTAGCCGTATGGGCTGCAACTAGAGGGTGTAAACGTCTTTTCAATATTCAGCATAAGAAATTATTACTACCCGTTTTACTCCTATTAGTAGTCATGACAGCGCTGGTAGAAGGCCGGGAAAGTGTAAATATGTTGAATGAATATTTCTCTCTGATTGGTTTCGGCGTTGTTTTTTTTTATATCCCCATTTTATTCATTATTCAGCAACTTGTTATGAAAGTGAGGAAAGGTCAAAATGAATCAATGTAAATGGATCATCCTAATTTGCATAATTCTCTTCGTTCTAACAGGTTGTGTAGAAACGAATATTATCGAAGAGTTGTCATTGGTTCATGGAATGGCCTACGACGAAGCAGAAGGAGATCAACTTGAATTAACAGCAGCTTTTCCAAACTTTGTGGAACAAGGAGAAGAAAGTGCCTTGTTTTCTCAAATATTAACAGGAATAGGTCGAACAACGAATGGGGCGATTGAACAAATCAATATGAAAAGTCAACGTCCAATTAAATTAGGTCAGTCTCGAGTATATATATTCAGTAGTACGATTGCTGAAAATGGCATCGAACATCTTGCAGATGCTTTATATAGAAATCCTGATGTTCCGAATCGTGTTCAATTGGCTGTTTCTGTTGACAAGGCGAAAGATATTTTCAATACAGTCGATGAAAATGAAGACCGCGTTGGAGTATATATCCCTGATTTAATTGATCACGTTCAACAACTGGCTATCCCCCCTACTAATTTACACCTTTTTCTTTACAGCATGTACAATGATGGCAGAGATGCCTACTTGCCGTTAATTAAGGGTGAAGATGAATTAAACATAATCGGCACGGCACTGTTTGATCATGATAAATATGTTGCTCAAATTAATTTACAAGAATCCTATATGTTAAGGTATTTAACCGTGCGAGGCAAACATGGTACCCAACAGCACATAGTTACTCATGAAGGGGGAGATTTAGTTGTCACTGTTGAAAATATTACATCGACATATAGAGTGAAGATGGAAAATAGAGGTGAAACTCCAACATTTATCTATCATGTTCATGTAAAGGGGGAAATTACCGACTCTTCTGAACGTATTAATATCGATGATCCGGGTTTCATACCAAAATTGGAAAAAGAGATGAAAGAAGAAAAGGTTAAGAAAGCTGAAATATTAATTACAAAATTTAAGGAATTAAAAATTGATCCGCTTGGGCTTGGTGAGCAATATCGAAGTCGAACGAGGAATTGGCAACCAGAAAAGTGGGAAGAAATGTATCAAGATATCGATGTAGAATTTAATTTTAATGTCCAAATCATCCATTCAGGGGCAATTGAATAAACTAAAAAAAGTTGTAATAAAAATGGGCAAGCCTCCATACTATAAAGATTGTCTGTGAACCTTTAAGGAAAAATTAAGGAGGCAAGCATGGTAGACTATTTTAGACGAATATGGATTGCAGGAGCGGTTATCGGTTTGGTCG
The DNA here is from genome assembly GCF_029028005.1 of Alkalihalobacterium chitinilyticum. GTDB lineage: Bacteria > Bacillota > Bacilli > Bacillales > Bacillaceae_F > Alkalihalobacterium > Alkalihalobacterium chitinilyticum. The sequence continues at coordinate 225,285 of NZ_JAOTPO010000001.1, read as the reverse complement.
GTATTCTATTCATAGGAACAGTTCCTGCTTATGCAAAAACAATAGAAGAAGAGTTAATCAATTCTTTAATATGGCCAACTGAAGGTGATATTTCTGATCATTATGGAACAAGGGGCGGACGTCATTTTGGTATCGACATTGCTGCTCCTGAAGGGACTCCAATTGTATCCATAAAAGAAGGAACTGTCTCGAGGTCATACTACTCGGATACATATGGTAATGTTATTTTTGTTAAGCATGATGCGGGGCTAGAAACGATCTATGCCCATATGCATGAGCGGTATGTCAGTGAAGGAGACTTTGTAAAACAAGGACAAGTTATCGGTACAGTTGGGAATACAGGACGATCTTCAGGGAACCACCTGCATTTTGAAGTGCATGTCGGGGAATGGAATTTAAGAAAAACGAACTCGATTGACCCATTACTCGTTTTGAAGGATGAACCGAATTCATTAGTCGCGGGTATAGACGAAAAAAATGCAGAAGATGAATTCCAAGAGGTACTGTCAGCGAGATATCAACTAATTCAAGATGAGAATGAAGAAGTAGTGAATGAGCAACATTTTACATATTCGAATAAGACAACAAAGTTTCCGATCAACAAGGGTGATACATCTAAAGAGCAAATAACTGATATTACAGATCAGCCAATAACTCTTACAGTTGAAAAAGGGGACACATTGTGGAGCTTAGCGCAACAACACCAAGTTTCCGTCGACCAACTAAAAAAATGGAATGAACTTGAAAATGAGTTCATTCATGTCGAACAAAATTTAATTGTTTACACGGAAGAAAATGAATTAGTTCATGTTGTAAAGGCTGGTGAAACTCTTCATGGAATTGCAAACGAATATAGTGTTTCTATTGCAACGATAAGAGCACACAATGACTTGAAAGGGGACCTCATTTTCCCAGGTGATGTTCTCCAAGTGACAGAATAATAAACAAAGAGAAGGCAGCTTTAGTTTTAAATCTTCCTTATCATATATAGAAGTGACAATTAATTTGTAATTGAAACTAATAGATAAGGATTTAAAGACTAACTAAGCTTGCCTTCTCTCTTTTAATTTACATGGAAAGTAATAATATGCAGTTTTTTCAACTTCTTCAGGTGTAGTAGGAACAACATCTAGCTCTTCATACTCTGTTAAGACCCGTATGGCCTTCTGAAGATTTACCACACATGTATCCCCTCTTTGATCACAATTCAATTGATCATTTTAAAGCAGAGTAAGCAGTCCCTCTTTACTCATAGCATCTGAAACTTCTTATTTTAAGAATAAGTTCATAAAGTAAAGTGAGGAGGGAGATTATGAGAGCGTACACTGTTCAAAAAGGGGATACGATTAGAAAAGTAGCTGTTAAGTATGGTATTAGACCTTTTGATTTGATTTTGTTTAACCGACAAATTCTTAATGAAAATTCCTATATCTTTCCTGGAGAAGTGTTAGAAATACCGGAAATCACCAAAGAGTTAACATTACGAAATTCACCTTTTCAGTGTTTATGTGAATACGGCCCTACCGATTTAGATCGGGATGTTAAGTCATTACAAGAAAATTACCACGATTATATTTCTACTAATTTTCTTTCAATAAATACAATTGGTCAATCGGTTTTGTCGCATCCTTTGTATAGTTTTAAAATTGGGAACGGAAAAAAGGAAATCTTTTATTCTGGTGGATGGCATGCAAATGAATGGTTGACGAGTAAATTTTTAATGACGTTCATTGAAGAGCTGCTTCATCACTATAAGAATAAAAAAAGGTGGCATGGGTATGAGCTTGAAAAGCTCTTTCACGAAGTTACCTTATATATAGTTCCTCTTGTGAATCCAGATGGTGTTGAATTAGTTCAGCAAGGTATTTATCCTAACCATCCAATGTATAAAGACGTACTGACAATTAATAAAGGTGCTATGGAATTTGATCACTGGTCAAGTAATATTAGAGGAGTAGACTTAAATCATCAATGGCCAGCTGGTTGGGAGATAGAAGCAGATGAAAGTCCTCAACAACCTTGGCCGAGGCATTATAGCGGTACTGCGCCTTTAACAGAACCTGAAGCTAGAGCAGTTTATGAATTTACACGTTCTCATAATTTCTCACACGTTTTAGCTTTCCATTCCCAAGGCCAAGTTATATACTGGGGTTACAGGGGCTATGAACCAGCGGAAAGTAAAGAAATGGTTGAACGTCTCTCACTGGTCAGTTCATACGTTCCTGTTCACACCGCTGAGAGTGACGGGGGCTATAAGGACTGGTTTATTCAAGAAACAGGGCGTCCAGGTTTTACGATTGAGGTTGGAGTAGGCACGAACCCGCTTCCTCTTTCTTCTTTTTCTGAAATATGGTCCAATAATGTGTTGTTAGCTTTAGAAGGACTCATCTTATAGAACTCACTGGCTTCACCTTAAGCTGAAACCGAGAATTGTTAATAATTGTTGCTAATTCGTAATATTATCGGTACAATTTATTCATATTCACTACGAAAGCGTTTCCTTAACTCTCTATATAACAAATAGTGAAATGCGTTAGATTAGGAGATATGACAGTAAAGAAGGTGGAGTCGTGGCAATACGTAAGGTGAAGCCAAAGAAGATTTATGAAATTGTCGCAGAACAATTAATGGATATGATTAAAAAAGGTGAAGTAAAGCCTGGTGAGAGGTTAGCTTCTGTTCAACAATTAGCCGAGGAGTTTAATGTTGGACGTTCAGCAATAAGAGAAGCCTTAAGTGCATTAAAAGCAATGGGATATATAGAAATGCGTCAAGGAGAAGGAACATTCGTAAAGAAGGTTGATCTTGACTTAATTGGCAGTATTATTCCGGGCGTTCAATTAATGCAACAAGAAGATATGCGAGAACTTTTCGAAATAAGAAAAGTGATTGAAACAGGTGCAGCTTCACTTGCAGCACTCAATCGAACGGAAGAGGATTTAAAACAAATGGAACAGGCCCTTAACGAAATGCAACAAGCTGAGGGGGACGGTACAATTGGCGAAAAAGCAGATGTCGATTTTCATAAGTCGATTGTAAGTGCGACGAAAAATGAAATGTTATCAAAACTCGTTGGTAATGTTTCCGATGTGATGCACCAATCAATGAGAGAGGCAAGAAAACTGCTTTTATATTCAGAACAACGTAAAATGAACCAATTATATGAAGAGCATTTGCGCATCTATGAAGCAATAAAAGAAAAAAATCAACAACGCGCTTATGAGGCAATGATGGAGCATATTGTTGGTGTTGAAAAAGGGTTATTTTCAAATATAACTAAAGAGTAGTTGTGTAAAGAAGTGCTGACAATAAGTGTCAGCACTTCTTTATTCATTTGTTTTATTTTTTTTAAATAACTTAACATTGCGTTAACAATAAATCGGTATAATTAAGTGAGAAGAACTATGAACGAACACCTTATTGTTCATGACAACTTGGTCATTGGAAAAAGGTCGAACGAAGAGAAGAGAACGATGAAATTTTAATTAAAGTATTTTAAATCGCTTTTAAGAATAAAAGGGTTCAAGATTCTTTTTTCTTAGTTATTGAGAACAACTACATAAAAAAGAGGCTAACACTTAATGTGTTGCCTCTTTTCTAATACTATTCAAATTTTAAAGCGTCACCATCAAATGCCTCGTCAGCAATCTTGATTGAATCAGTAGGGCATCCTTCAAATGCATCATTCATGTCATCTAATAATACATCTGGAATTTCTACAATCCCTTGATTGTCATCAAGTGTTACGAATGCAATTCCATCATCATCGTAATCGTAAATGTCTGGCGCAGCTGCTCCACAGGCACCACATGCGATACAAGTATCTTTGTCAACAATTGTGTATTTTGCCATAATAAATCCCTCCATGTAGGTTGTAAAATAAGCATTCCTTAATAATCCCCTATGTATGATAAGATGTATCTTAGTCAATTTTATGACGGTTGGTAAGGAATACAACTTCTAATATATATTGTATAGATGTTTGACCAACATTTCAACAATTAAATCTATTGAGAATACTTATCACATAAGGGGTCTCGCAGTTTATTTATTACCGAATTTCGTTAAAAATAAACTACATGTTGTTATTCGCATTTTGATATTATATAGTTGTACCCAATAAATATAAACAAAAGATAAAAAGCGGGGAAAATTGTGTCTACAATTACATTAATTTTGTTGTATCTCCTTTCCCTTTTTAACGGGGAACGTACGATATCAGGAATATATCATTTACTCAAAGGAAAACGTTCATCTCAAACTATTCAAGATGGGCATTTGTATCAATGTTTATTTTTATTTGGAATTTTACCTCGTCTAACTCGAGAGGATCTAGATCAAAAATTAGCAGAATTACTTATTAATCATTATATTAAACAGGAGAGTGATTTGACCTATAAAATTACGAAAAAAGGTGAAGAATTTTTAAACAGGGATTTTAAGGAGATTAGTTATATATTTTATTTAAATGGATGGAAGCATAAAGGTGTTGCGTCACTGTTTTGGTCAAGACTTGTATTAACCATACAATCATTATCAAGTTTAGAGGCAAAGGCCCATCATTTCTTTCCCGTCATAAAAGACGAACAAGTGAAAGGGTGGGTCAAAAAACACTTCCCGAAACAGGTGAATCGTAAGCAATTTAGTTCCCGTTTATATAAAGAGTTAATGCTACTGCTATGTAAACTTTCAAAAGAGGAAGCGGAGATCTGTACTTATAAGTTATCAGGATCACATCGCATTGGTCTTACAAATGAACAATTAGCTTTGATGTACGAAAAAGATAAGGAAGCCATTTTCCTGATCCACTTGTCAATCGTTCACAGAATGTTGGATGAGATGGAATTAAAAAGTGATCAATTTCCACTCTTGAATACATTCATTTCAGATATGAATCGCTCCCTTCAAATGACAAATTCAACAAGACAAACGTACTTCTTAATGAAACGTGGGCTGTCACTTGAGGAGATCGCAATTCAGCGTAATTTAAAAGTGAATACGATTGAAGATCATATTGTTGAAATTATGTTAGAGGATAAGTCATTGGAATTAACTTCTTTTATTGAAGCAGAAGAGGTGGAGCTCATATCAGAAGTGATCGCGAATAGTACTAATAAAAAACTTAGTCATTTAAAAATGCAGCTTCCCCCGGATATTAGCTTTTTCAAAATTAGGCTCGTATTAGCTAGGTTAGGTGAACAGTAGTGGATTTAGAAAAAGAATTATGTAATCATTTTGGTTATAGTACTTTTAGACTTGGACAAAGAGAAGTCATTCAATCACTATTAAATAGAGAAAATGTACTCGCGATGCTTCCAACTGGAACCGGTAAATCGATCTGTTTTCAATTACCCGCACTGCTTTTACCAGGGACAGCGGTAGTTGTTTCTCCTTTACTTTCTTTAATGGAAGATCAGGTACAACAACTTAAAAGTCAGGGTATTAAAAAAGTTACTGCAATCAATAGCTTTCTTTCTTTTCATGAAAGAAAAAAAGCTATTGACACTATAGATAGTTACGACATCGTCTATATTTCTCCAGAAAGTCTGATGTCTCAAACGATAATGGACGCACTATCCTCGATAAAGATTTCATTATTTGTTATTGACGAGGCTCACTGTATTTCTCAATGGGGACACGACTTCAGGACAGACTACTTAAAGTTAGGTGATGTTTGGGAACAATTAAGTTGTCCGCCGTGTTTAGCAATTACGGCAACAGCCACCAAGGAAGTTCAAAAGGATATAGTTGCGCAGTTACGTTTACCGGATGTCACATCACATATTTTTAGCGTCCATCGACCCAATATAGCTATCCAAGTAGAGAAGTATAATGATGTAGATGAGAAGCTTACTGAGTTACTAAATTGGGTAAATAAATTAAATGGCCCAGGATTAATTTATGCCTCCTCCAGAATATGGGCAGAAAATCTTGCTGCTCGTATACAAAGTGAAGGAACTCAAAATGTTGCATATTATCATGGCGGTTTAGAAAATGACGACCGGCTGTTAATCCAACAGCAATTTATTAACGGACAGTTAGATGTTATATGTTGTACAAATGCATTTGGGATGGGGATAAACAAAAATAACGTTAGATACGTTATTCATTTTCACTTTCCGCAGCATATGGAAGCTTACTTACAAGAAATTGGCCGTGCCGGTAGAGATGGTCAAAATAGTTTGGCGCTTTTATTGTATAGTGATGACGACCGGCATTTACCATTATCATTAATTGAACACGAACTGCCTAATAAAAAACAACTTCAAGCAGTTAACCGCTATTTAGAAATGTTAGCTTCAAGCGGACTTTCGCTCACGAGTGACGATGAAATACAAATACAAGTCCAAATGGGACTAACAGAAGGAGCTTGGAGAATTTTATATTATCACTTACAATTACAAAATGTAATTCATTTAGGGAATGTGAATAAACAGGTTTTACCGTATGCAATGAAATTTATTGAACGAAAAGTTGAAAGCAGGCTTGAAGAAAAATTCCAAAAAGTGCAAGAAATGATTAACTTTATTGAATGCAATTCATGTAAGCGTGCTTACTATTTATCTTATTTTGAAGAAAAGCTAGATCAAAAGCCGATAAATTGTTGTGATTATTGTGGACTATCACTAGAAGACTATATGAAAAATAACAGTACACAGACAAAGAAGTTGAATAATTTGTTACCATGGCAAGATGAGTTAAAACGAATTTTTCATCAATTATAAATTAGGATGTTGAACATGAAGAGGCAAGCAAAAATCATTCAAGAAATGTCAGATCGAGAAATACTTTTAAACCTTTATATCACGCAGGCGATTATGTTACTAATAGCTGTCGTTCTAGGCTTTTTCTTGATTGATGACATGTCAGCATTTTGGGAAATGTTTAAATGGAATCCTGTACAAATCTTTCTCATTGGCGGCGGTATAGCAATCATCGTCATTATCATTGATCTTTTATTCGATCGTTTTTTACCAAAAGTGTGGATGGATGATGGTGGGATTAATGAAAGAGTGTTTGCAAAGCGGAATGTCTTTCATATCTTTTTTATAGCATTAATCGTTTCTATAAGTGAAGAAATATTATTTCGAGGTATCTTACAAACACAAATTGGACTTATACTAGCTAGTCTTTTATTTGCACTTATTCATTTTCGTTATCTTTCAAAGCCGTTACTATTTTCTATGGCAGTTATATTAAGTTTTGTTTTAGGGTTATTGTTTGAGTTGACAAATAATTTATTAGTCCCTATATTTACACATTTTCTAATTGACTTTGTATTAGGCCTTTATATTATGATCAGTGCTAGAAAAAAAACGTAAAAGTTACCTAAGTAATGGGGGGTTCTTATGGTTGAAAAGACTTCTAATGATCAAGCGGAAGAGTTAAGACAACAAGTAAAGCGAAGAGAAAACAAGCAAGAAGTTGATATCGCATCCTTACCACCGCGAAGTGAATATCATAAACATAAAAAGAATAAAAGCCGTAAGTTTCGAATGCGTTTTCCATTAATACGAGTCTTATTAGTCTTGTTTATTATTCTTGTCATAGCAGCGTTATCATCACCTATTTGGTTAGAGAATTTGTAAGCTTGTAAGCTAGCGGTATTAAAAGCAAAAACTCCTTCATAAACATAGGATAAGTACAAGTTGTATGAGGGAGGATAAATATGGAAATCAAGCAAATTATAAAAAAACAAGATTATGTTTCGGATACAGGTTTGGTTTTAGTTGAAACACTAATAGAGCGGAAAGTTACTGAACAACATGCAGAAAAACTATTACGAAGAGCAACCCTTTCTACTCTAATGTGTTTAGGATTAGGTGTCATCTTTATGCTCTTACAAGGTGCAGCACTTAATTTTTTAACTTTAATAACAAGTGGTTTTCTTTATTTGTATATTGGATTGTTTCTTATATGTTTACTTTTTATGAAAAATGCAAAAAAGAAGCTTGATAAAGCAGAGAAAGAATATGAAGAGTTACGCTCTGAAGTTATTGATCGTCAAGAACAACTATGGGATACAGCTGAATTATGGAGAAAACGTCATGAGTTATTTAAATTTCTAAATGAAGAATACAAAGTAAATTTGTTCCATAAATAAGCACGAGGCTGACTTGTTCAGCCTCGTGCTTATTTATGGAGTGGTCTTTTTTTCTTATGCAGACAAAGAAGGGTGACCAAAAAGTGCATTTTGGTTACGGCAATATTCAATACCGTTAATCTGAATCAAATAGTGATTATAATCTTCGATACGGCCAAAAGCAAGCGTTTGCTTTTTGGCAGGACAAAAGACTTCAACAGGTAATCCGTATTTTATATTAAATTCAATATCTGCATTTGTAATAAGGGACTTGTTTTTAAGTTTATGAAGTAACATTCTGTTCATCAGCTCCTTTCAGCAAGAATAAAAATGAACATATTTTGTAAGCGCTTACTTCAGTAACTAAAGTATAACACAAAAGACAGAATTTTCAATAATAAGAAAAAAATTAATACCATAGACCTGTTTTTTTACTTGGCTGTCTGAATAGGTGAGCCTAATGCTCATTCGTCGTATGTGTTCCATCGTTTTTATTTTAAGAAATGATCTCGATTTTTCAAATTAACAATGAAGATTCCAGTGCTCTAGAAAAAAGAGTTAAGATCCTATTCTAAGAAGATTAGAGCTAAAAAAAAGAAAGCCGATAAATTGGCTTTCTTCAAAGAGAGAAAAATAAGAGGTCATTTACATTTATTACTTTAACACGTATGCGCACTAAAGTAAATATGCAATTGTGAATTTTCAAAAATAAATAAGTGGTACAGTTATTTATTCTATTTACCACGTTACTACAGTGTATATAATAATAAATCCAAACTCTTAATTTTGTCACATTTACAATAAAAATGCAAGGGTAAAATATGCTATTATCATTGTGGGAGTAAAAAACGATTAAGAGGTGAGGGGTATGAGTGGAACTGCTCTAATTGCAGTATTAGGATTTACTGGTTTAATCATGGTTGTATCTATTGGTATGGCTATCGCCTTTTTCAAAGTAGCAGAAGAGACACAATAAAAATCATTTCACTCAAAAATTCGAAGAGGTTTACCTTTAGCGTTATGAACTCGTGGAGTTGAATGCGCTTAAATAGGTAAACCTCTTCTTTTATATAACAGAAAGTGCGTTTTTAATGAAAATGGGTGTTTTTTTATTAAAAATTGTTTTATTACAGGGTTGCAAATTACATTGTGTTATAATACAATGGCATTAACAAAGGATACAGGGGGAATAAAAAATGACACCAAGTACAGAATTCTTTAGAAACTTACCGCCGAAACAATGCACAGACTGTGGTGATGTGATTGATGAGCAACACGAGTCTTATCTTCACCAGTGTGAAAAGTGTTTACGTCACGAAGTAGAATAATAGCTGTTACACTAGCTTAATAGAAAGTCTTCATTTCACCGGGGAATTGAAATGAAGGCTTTTTATTTTTTGTGTGTTATTTCCTTTTGGTATCTAGTTGTCTTGTATTTGCCCGCTTGCTCTCTAATCAAATCGTATAGTAATCTTAAGGAAAGTTTGGTGATGAAGGGAGAGTATGGTGGGGAGGTATATACTGTGAGTAAAGTTATTAGTCCCAGGATGGAGGAGCCTTTGTGAATAAAAAACAGTTAGTATTGGCAGTAAGTATAGGTTTTCTTGTTATTTTTTCATTAATAAATTATGTTCAATTAACCAAGATCTCTGATGATATGAGTATTTTGCGACACAGTATTGAGGGAGTGTCTAGCTCGTTGAATGATATTGAATATAGAGTATCAAATACTTTACATGAATTTAATGAAGAGCAACGTTGGGTTCGGAATAGTTTTTTTGAAGTGAAAGGTGTGCAAAGTGAGCCTGAGCAAGTAAAGGTACTCGTCTCCTGGGCTTTACGAGAACTTGATCATAATGAACAACTCTTCTTCTTATATCGTGAGCAGGGGGCGAGTGAGTGGCAACAAATAGAAGTAGAAGAAGTTGATAGTTTAAGTTACGAAATCGAGCTGATATTATCTTTAAAAGGGAATTATGAAACGCAAATTTTAGCGGTATCAGAAGAACGAAAAAGAAGTGAAGAATTACAATATCTTTCAATTTTTGACCAAGTGCAAGATCGTATTCACGCTGAAGTTTATGTTTATTCTTATAGTCATGATTATATGGACTTGCATATTATGATGCAACAGTATGGTGGAGGCCATATGTTTCTAGAAGATAAAGAACTACTAAAAATTAGGAGTGCAAAAGCGCATATATATGTTAATGATAAATTGTTAGAAACGGTTGATGTATTAGCGAACTCTAATCAAGAAACGTATACACCGTACGACCTAATGTATGAGTACAATGAAAGAATACAATTTGATGAAGAGATAGATGAGTTAGGTCAAGTTCGAGTGGAATTAATTATAAAAGACGGTATGGGAATTGAATACAAAAGAACGAGTTTCGATTATTAAAATAATGATTTTTGAACTGACTTGTTGAGGTCAGTTCTTTTTTTGTCAAGTAATTGTAGATAACAATTGTTATTAGGTTGACAGGAATAGGGCGTAATGTGTCTTTTAAGAGACTCTTTGCATTAATTACTTCAGGATTTACGTTATGGTAAAATGAATAAAAAGATATTTGTGTTGAAGGAAGGTACAATGATGGCGAAAGAACTTACCGTTAACATCCCAAGTGCAACTGTTGATGAAGCAATTGAACAGCTAAATATTAAAGGGGTTTTCAATTTATACTACGAACAGCCGTTTGAAACAACGGTTGATGAAAATGGCTATGGGGTCGAACTTCAGGAAAATCAAGATATTAAGTTACACATTGTTGTGGAAGAAGATATTGAAGTAAATACAACTCTTCAGTTAGTTAGTGAGACGTTGCAAGTCGCTGTGCAGGAAATAATACAGGCGGATATATCTCTTCATATTGAACCTATTCAATTTGATGACATTAATCTACCGAATGGTTGGATGATCTGTTATGGTGAAAGTGTTGGTAGTAAGCGAGAAAATACAATATATTTAGATCCTCAAGCTGCGTTTGGAACTGGTGTTCATGAAACGACACAAGATTGCTTACAAATCATCCTGAATGATCGGTTAGATGACATGAATGTCTTTGATATTGGGACAGGTTCTGGAGTGCTTGCTATTGCTTCAGCTATCAAAGGAGCTGTTAACGTTACAGCTATTGATATTGAACCAGTTGAGAGAGAAGTTGCACATCAGGCAAATTTAAATGAAATTTCAAATATAACGGTTCATCAAGTAGATATTATAGAAGAGAATTATGACTTTCCTAATAACATCGATTGGACGATCATTAATATTGGAGCAGATGAAACTGTAAAAGTTATTGAGCAACACCGCTTATATGAGAAAACAAGTAAATTTTTGATTTCAGGCGTGGTTGAATGGAATGAAGAAAAGGTAAAAACCTACTTAGGAAATGTTGGTTTTAAAGTGTTAGAACGAATCCAATCGAATGAATGGGTTACTGCTTTATATAGTAAATAAGGTATTCACTTCAAGCTTTTAGATTGCTGTCTTCTGATTTAAGCGGGTAAAAAAGAAAAAATAAAAATAAAGCTGATTTATTATGTTTCAAATACCTCAACTTTGACTTATAGATTTTACACCTTTGTCTATATAGTTATTTTAGGTAATGTGGCATTTTAAGTTAGCTTTTTTTATATTTTTCTTTATTTTTGTAACTTGAAACAAATACTTAGCGTTTCATAAGTGAATTAAAGGTTAATACAATGGTACCGTTTATTAAACTTGGTTCAAGTTTTGGGGGTAGTCTAATGAAGGATGAAGAATTATTAGCAAAATCAAAGCAAGGAGATGAGGATGCCTTTTATCAGTTAGTGAGTAAACATATTCCTACAGTTGAGAAGTTTGCTTTTCAACTTGGAGTACATTCGAATGATATACAAGACGTTACACAAGAAACCTTTTTAAAAGTCTATCGGTATATGAAAAGCCACAGCTATGGGAAATTTACGACGTGGCTTTATCAAATTACCTTGAATATCATAAGGGATATATATCGTAAGAAAAAAAGATTTGACCGGAAGGAGAAAGCTTATCTAGCTGAGGCTGCAATAACCCAATCTCCAGATTTTACAGATGATGCAAACTTGCCTGAAGTTCATGAGGCGCTTCAAAAGTTAGCTGATAAATATAAACTTCCTATTATCCTTCATTATTTTCATGATTTATCCTATCAAGAAATTGGTGAAGTGTTGGGTGTGAGTGAAGGTGCGGTTAAAACCAGAATGTTACGCGGAAGAAAAATGTTAAAGGAACGATTAGAACAGGGAGGTGAGCACAATGAATGATCAAGACTTTGAAAGATCGTTAAAAAAATTAAAAGAAACATATAATCAAAGACTTAATCAATCGTCCCCTGATGAAATAATGAACTATATCAAACATAAAGAAAAGAGAAAGGTTCCTTTCTTTACTAGAATCAGAGGTTTAGGAGTTGCAGTTAGTATCGTTGCAGTAATAGGGATCGGCAGCATCCTTTTATTAAGTGAAGGAACAGAAAACAATGCCAATCATGACCTTGACCCTATGGAATTTAGCGGTGCAGAAACAATTAATGTAGAAGATATTGCTACTATTTTTCAGCGTGAGGAGAAAATGACTGATACTTTATTGATTGAGGGACAAGAAGAAGAGATTGAACTAACCTTATGGGCAGATGAGGAGCTTTGGTTCAGTACCTATATTGATGCGCGCTTTCAGGTTGATAATGTAGAGGATGAAAATGGCTATACAGCTCTTGTGTTTGCGAATTATATGGGGGGACAAGTAGAACCGCCTTTCTTTACGGTACACAAGGCGTCCGCCGATCGTCAAATTCCGCTGGAACAGTATTTAGAACGTCTTAAAGAGGAATATGAGCGTCAGGGGTTCCTTGAAAGTGAGGAAATACTTAATTCAAAATGGAATGCTGATGGTGCGTTATTCATATCGAAACAAGAACAGAATATGGCAAAAGCTGTTTACCTTTTTGAAATAAGAGGAGAAATCTATGAAATAACGGAAACGACGTTTGGTGAATATTCTGAAGGGTTAGATGGGAGGTTACAGCTGATGCAACAGCACCTTCAATGGCACTAAAGGAATGATGTTAACTTACTATGTTTTTTAACCTGATTTACTATGTAAATCGGGTTTTTTGCTTACGAAATCAAAATGTTCTTAAAAATTACACAATATTTTCAAATTGCTGGTTGATTTTAACGGTGTGATGTAATAAAATAACATAAATATTTTAAAAAATCAGAAAATAAAAACAGGAGTGAGAGAACAAAATGACTTTAAAGGAAGAAGCCTTACGGATGCATAAACAGCATCAAGGAAAACTAGAAGTAATCTCAAAAGTATCAGTGCAGAATACGAGGGACTTAAGTTTAGCGTATTCACCAGGGGTAGCTGAACCATGCAAAGAAATTGCTAATGACCAAGAGCGAGTTTTTGACTACACAATGAAAGGAAATACAGTTGCTGTTGTATCAGACGGTACAGCGGTATTAGGTTTAGGAAACATTGGTCCTGAAGCAGCTATGCCTGTTATGGAAGGAAAAGCTCTATTATTTAAATCATTTGCTGGAGTAGATGCTTTTCCAATTTGCCTAGACACAAACGATGTAGAAGAGATTATTCGCACTGTAAAGCTTCTTCAACCTACGTTTGGCGGTATAAATTTAGAAGACATTGCTGCACCTAGTTGCTTTATTATTGAGGAACGATTAAAAAAAGAAATGAACATTCCTGTTTTTCACGATGATCAGCATGGAACAGCTATTGTTACTGCAGCAGGGCTGTTAAATTCCCTAAAATTAACCAAAAAAGAACTTACCGATATAAAGGTGGTAGTTAATGGCGCTGGTTCAGCAGGTATCGCTATCGTTAAATTGTTGCATTCAATGGGTGTGGAACATATAATTTTATGTGATTCGAAAGGAGCGATTTTCAAAGGGCGTTCTTACGGAATGAATCCAGTAAAAGAAGAAGTTTCAGAATATACAAACCCGGATAAGTTAGAAGGGACATTAGCGGATATTATTGCAGGTACTGATGTATTTATTGGTGTGTCTGTGGAAGGTGCTTTAACAAAAGCGATGGTACGCTCAATGAATAGTGATCCAATCATTTTTGCAATGGCTAATCCGAATCCAGAAATCTTACCCAAAGATGCGATTGAAGCTGGTGCAAAAATAATCGGGACTGGAAGATCAGATTTTCCAAATCAAGTGAATAATGTGTTAGCCTTTCCAGGTATTTTCCGAGGCGCCTTGGACGTGTTTGCAACCGATATTAATGAAAGTATGAAAATTGCAGCTGTTTACGCTATTGCGCGCTTAGTATCGGACAGTGAACTAAAGGCAGACTATATTATACCGAATCCGTTTGACCCAAGGGTAGCTCCTGAAGTTGCGAAAAGCGTGGCAAAGGCTGCTTTGGAAACCGGAGTTGCTAGAAAAATGGTAAATCCGGAAGAGGTAGCTTCTAGAACAAGGGAAATGTCCGCTATCCGTGATAATGTATATTTAAGTTGTAATCTTGGAACTTAATTAAAAATAAGTTTTTTATAATTGAAGCATACTTGGCTCAAATTTGAGTACTAAAGTTAAAATAGTAACGATATATTTTGGTAATGAGAGGAGAACTGAATAGTGCTCCTCTTTTTTTAATTGGACATAGACTTACTTAAGTAAATAATTTCAGTAGGAATGGGCTCACCATTGATATGTATATATAGGTGGTTAAAGGATTAAGATCTAGAGAGGGGAAAGGAGTTTGAATAATTGGTTAGTTAAAAAAGCATTATTATTAATTGTTGGGCATGTTTGTATTAGTAGTTCTTCAGGGATCTTCCCATCCCCATTTGCTTTAACATTCTCAGAGTGGCTGGGAGAGTTAGTTTTTGCACCTTTTTCATTATTAGGTGCTGCGTTATTATTTATCATAGGTTTTATGGCATTAGCCTTTGTAATTAAAGAAATTATACTTGGAGTCGTGTATCCCTTCTTAAATAAAAGATTGGTTGACCCCAACGAATGTATAATAGCTATTATTTTTATTATTTCGTTTATTATACAAATAGTACTTCATCCTATCGCAGGGGTTCTGGCCGGAATCTTAGCTGGTGCATATGGTATAATGGAGGCAAATGAAGGAAAAGTTTATGATAGAAATTCGTAAAGGGGTTTTCAGATACTGTGTTTTTTATTTATATAGGTAGTATCGTAATAGTACTCGGCACAATTCTGCTGTTTTTTTATGTATAGAGAAGCTTTTCGAAATCATGTTAGTGAAGTTGAGCTGAAATTTCCTAATTTTCCTCAATCATTTGATGGAATGAGGATTTTTTTTATTTCTGATGTTCATTTTCGCTTACTTGATGAAGAACTCGTTCGTCAAGTGAAAGGGAAAGTCGATTTAGTCATTATAGGTGGAGACCTATTAGAAAAGAAAGTCCCATTTTCAAATGTAGAAAAGAACATTACACTACTTCAATCACTAGGTCCAATTCACTTTGTGTGGGGCAATAATGATTATGAAGGTGACTTTCGAAGGTTAGATGCGACGTTACTTGAAAAAGGTGTACAAATATTAGATAATACAGCAGTTACATATGAAAATGAAGGAGAAAAAATTATCCTTTTAGGTGTCGATGATGTTGGTTGTGAACGAGATCGTTTAGAGTTGGCCCTACAAGATAGTGACGAAGGATTTCGGATCCTTATTAGCCATAATCCTAGTATCGTTGAACAATTAAAACATGAACACCAAATAAGCTTAGTATTATCTGGACATACGCATGGAGGTCAAATTCGGTTCTTTGGTTTTGGGATAGCTGAAATCGGTGGGCTGAAGAAGCGGAATAACACAATCTTATTTATTAGTAATGGTTATGGTACTACAGGAATACCTCTTCGGTTAGGGGCCAGGGCGGAAACACATTTGATCACATTAAGATCTGAATAGGATATTAATTATTGAGCGTTTATTATACAAAGTTTACACAAACGTTTTCCTCTATTATACTAAGGATATTAATGTTGGTGGTTTGGAGGAAGTTCAATGTCTTCAAAAGAAGGTAAGTATAATATTAAAGCAATTTGCCAGATGCTTGGAATTCAACCCGGTACTCTTAGAGCTTGGGAAAGAAGATATAAAATGATTGAGCCAGTAAGGAATCAGGCAGGGCATAGGCTATATACGGAAGAACATGTTGCTATATTACGCTGGCTTATTGAAAAAGTAAATAATGGTTTCACAATAGGTCAAGCGGTAGGGCTTATGGAAAAAGGAAATATTATTTTTGATGTAACAGCTGAAAAGAAAAAAGACGATTACTCAGAACAGTTAGCTGATGAAATCTTAGAAGCGCTACTGCAATTTAGAGAAAACAAAGCTCATGAACTAATGAATCAAGCATTTAGTTTATTTAATGTAGAAAAAGTAACGATCGAGATACTAGGTCCATTGTTAGTAAGAGTAGGTGACATGTGGGAAAAGGGTGACATAACAGTAGCTCATGAACATTTTATATCTAGTTTCTTGAGAACAAAGATAGGGAATATTTTCCAGAGTTTCCCTGTAGACGGATATTTACCAAAGGTAGTTGCTGTTTGCGGCCCTCAGGAAAAGCATGAACTTGGTTTATTGATCTTCACGTTATTCTTACGAAGAAAAGGGTTTGAAGTCGTTTATTTAGGCGGGGGTATACCTGAACGTGACGTTGAATTGGTGATTAAAGAAGTGAGTGCTAAGTTTTTCTTTACATCATGTACGCTTTCACTAAATCTTCCGAGTACATTTGCACTCATCAATCACCTAGAAGAGACATTTGAGGACCTAATAATTGGTGTAGGTGGAACAGCTTTAAGCTACATGTCTGAAAAAGATGAACAGAAGTATGGTAAATATGTAGTTGGTATAACAAAACAAGATTGGGAAAGTTGGTTATCTGCACACCTAAAACGATAATCTATTATAGGAAATGGTTATAAACCAAGAACCATCGACGTTCCTCTGACATATCTTATAGTAACAATCATGACAACAAACGGTACAATATACGCATTAACCGTTGAATGAACGGTCTGGGGCGGGATGCCTGGCACAGGGAGGGTCATAGATGCGTTTAGAGCGTTTAACCATGGATAAAATAAAAATTTTTTTAACCTTTGATGACCTAAAAGAAAGAGGAATGACGAAAGAAGACTTGTGGATGGACGGTCCGAAAGTACATGATCTGTTTCGTGAAATGATGTCCGAAGCAGATGATGAACTAGGCTTTAAAGCGGATGGGCCAGTTGCTGTTGAAGTATTTGTTATGCCGGCGCAAGGTATGGTCATCATCGTTACAAAAGGCTCTAGAGACGATGAAGAGTTTGAAGATGATTATGATGATGGTTACATTGAAATGAAGGTTACACTTGATGAAAGTGATGAAGTGTTCTATGAATTTGACACCTTCGAAGATGTAATTGCTTTATCTTCAAGACTCTATCCTTTTGGAGTGGTTGGCGGTACGTTATATTCATATGACAATAAATTTTATTTAAAATTTGAAGAATATGATCTTATTGGAGTCGATGACGATTCGTTTATCGCATTATTATCTGAATTTGGTAACCCTTCAACTATAACCACGTATCGGATTGCGGAATATGGTAAAGAACTAATGAAAGTAGAAGCGATTTATCGAACATATCACACGTTTGTCAATAGGCCTAAATGTTAACGCCTCTCGAATAGGGGCGTTTTTTTATGTTTATGTTAAAGAGAGATTATAAATGGGGGCTGCAAAGAAGTACATTCTTTATCGTACAGTGGCTTGAGGTCGCTTTGGTCCATCAAACGTGTCCAAAACCGGGACACTTATTGCTGGTCCTCCAGTGCTTGTCGCCGATAAGCAGGCCCCTTACGCTTTTCTACTTGTCTAGCTCCAGCACCCAGCGCCTAGTGGACTTCACTCGCCTCCTTACGATAAGGCAACATCGTATCGCATTCGCTCTACGTGTTTTCTTTATCTCATACGGCGGGCTCCAGTCCATACGTCGCTAAACGGGTCCTTACGCTTTTCTACTTGTCTAGCTCCAGGGGCCATCGGCTCGAGGTCGCTTCGGTCCATCAAACGTGTCCAAAACCGGGACACTTATTGCTGGCCCTCCAGCGCTTGTCGCCGATAAGCAGGCCCCTTACGCTTTTCTTTACTTCATGTTATGATAGTAGGGATTGTGGTAATTTTTGTTGTGTTGTAGCAAGAGTTACATAGGCGAATATAATGAGGATACATATTATTTTAGGAGTGATACTCAATATGAAAATTGGTGTATTGTACGGTGGAACATCAGCTGAGCGAGAGGTTTCTTTATCTTCGGGTAAAGGAATTATCGATGCCCTCTCAAAAAAAGGACATGAAGTAATCGGTATTGATTTCCATCCGCAACGAATTAACGACATCATCAACTTAAATGTTGATATCGTATATATAGGTTTGCACGGACGTTACGGTGAAGATGGTAGAATTCAAGCATTGCTTGAAATGCTAAACATCCCATATGTAGGGTCAGGAGTTCTAGGATCTGCCTTAGCCATGGATAAAGCAAAAGCCAAAACGTTCTTTCATAAAAATGACATTCGCGTAGCGAAAGAAATGGTTGTATATAAGCATAACTATGCTAAAGGACAATTTAAATGGGATACGAATTTCCCGGCAGTAGTTAAACCTAACCAAGAAGGTTCCACAATAGGATTAACGATTGCCCAAAATGAACAAGAATTATTAAATGGTATTGAAGAAGCGTTTAAGTTTGATGATACTGTATTAGTGGAAGAATTTATTGATGGTGTCGAAGTAACGGTTGCAGTGATGGGGAATAAAGGTGAGGAAAAAGCATTACCGGTTGTCGAGATTGTACCGAAAAATAAATATTATGATTATGAAGCAAAATATGCGCCTGGTATGAGTGAGCATATTGTTCCTGCTCGTGTTGAGGATGAAGTGACAACTTTGCTGCAAAAAAATGCAGTCTTAGCTCATCAATCATTAGGTTGTGATATTTATTCACGTGTGGATTTTATCGTTCCAAGAGACGGCAGTGAACCTGTAATATTAGAAGTAAACACTCTTCCTGGAATGACACCGACGAGCCTCTATCCGGATGCAGCGAGAGAAATTGGCTTATCGTATGAGGATATGATTGAACGTTTAGTAGAGCTTTCCATTAAAAAGTAAGAAAAAAAGGCTGACTTAAAAGGTCGCATTTAGCGGCTGATTTGAGTTAGCCTTTTCTCTTATCAAAACAGGTTAACTTATATCAAGATAGCTCATTCTATTTAACTTTTAATGATAAGTTTCTACTTTATTTCCATGAAAAATTGGGCGGATGTTGGATGGTCCTGATCATATGTACTTTGTAAAAAGTGCAAAATCGCATGATTAAACTCATCTGGCTTTTCTATCTTACCAACATGACCTGCCTTTTTAATCGTTACTAACTGTGAATTTGGAATAAGCTTGTGCATCTTTTTTTGGTTATAAGGTCGACAAATTTTGTCATTCTTACATAGAATGACTAATGTCGGGACATCGATTGTTGGTAAGAGCGTTCGATAATCGATTTCTAAGCACGCTTTCCAAGCTGGAATAAAGCTGTTGAATTTGTCGGACCAAGCAGGTAATACTTTCTCGATCATCTTCCTATCTTTCGTATAAAGGCACCTTTCAGTTGAAATCATTTTATGTTCTTCAGGAGTAAGCTGTTCGATCTTTTTTTTCCTACTCTTATAAATAAAGTTTCCGAGCCACTTTGGTACATAAAAGATTGAATTAGCAAGAATGAGCGATTGAACTTTTGAGGAATCTAATTTATAAATTTCTTGTGCAATAATGCCGCCCATTGATAATCCGCAAATATGAGCTGTCTTTATATTTAGTTTATCTAGAAGGGCTAGAATATCTTTAGCAAAATTCGTAATAGATATTTCTTTGTTGTCGGGAAGTGTTGATTTTCCGAATCCTCTTAAATCAGGAATAATTAAATCATAATGATTAGCCAGCTCATGTTGATATTTCCACCCTTCTTTTCTTTCACCTAAACCGTGGATGAGAACAAGTGGTTCTCCAGTTCCAAGTCGGTCATAATAAAGAGTAATATCATTAACGACAACGTTATACACTCAAAATCCCTCCATTCTTGAATATAATACCATATATATAGGTAATAATAACCTAATTTATGTAAGAATAAATAGAGATAGCTTAGTAAATTTATTTTTTAGTAGTTTATCCCTCCTTTAGAATGATAAAACTGAGACGTGAAACAGTTTGCTGTATGTTTTTAATTAATTAAGTGAACTCATCCAGAGAAGTTTTATCATCGGTCCAGCACCAACAAAGTTTATAAAAACTTTTTATAACAATGGGTGGAAAAAATATGTCTTTTTCTTTATAGTTATAGATGGTAAGTTTTTAATATAACTACACTTTTGTTTGATCATATCTTCGAGGTGAATTTCATGGTAGAGAAGGACATGCAGGAAGCTACTGAGTCTAAAGAAAAGGAAAATATGAATGTTTTGTTTTCCACGCAAAAAGTAATAAAAGAGGCATTAGATAAACTTGGTTATGCCGATGAAATGTATGAGTTAATGAAAGAGCCAATTCGAATGTTGACTGTTCGAATTCCGGTCCGAATGGATGATGGCTCAACTAAGATCTTTACAGGATACCGTGCTCAACATAATGATGCAGTAGGCCCAACAAAAGGTGGAGTAAGGTTCCATCCAAGTGTTACAGAAACAGAAGTGAAAGCGCTGTCAATTTGGATGAGTCTTAAAGCAGGTATCGTTGATTTACCATACGGTGGAGGAAAAGGCGGTATCGTTTGTGATCCTCGTGATATGTCATTCCGGGAATTAGAACGATTAAGTCGGGGATATGTTCGAGCTATTAGCCAGGTAGTAGGTCCAACGAAAGACATTCCAGCACCTGATGTATTTACAAACTCTCAAATTATGGCTTGGATGCTTGATGAATATAGTAGAATTCGTGAATTTGATTCACCTGGCTTTATTACAGGAAAGCCGATTGTACTCGGCGGTTCACACGGTCGCGAATCGGCTACAGCTAAAGGTGTAACGATTTGCATTCGGGAAGCAGCTAAGAAAAAAGGCATTGATATCGAAGGAGCACGTGTCGTCATCCAAGGTTTTGGGAATGCAGGAAGCTTTCTGGCGAAATTCATGCATGACCAAGGAGCAAAAGTAATTGGAATTTCAGATGCTTATGGTGCTCTGCATGATCCTGATGGTCTAGACATTGAATATTTACTCGATCGTCGTGACAGTTTCGGAACAGTAACAAATCTTTTCAAAGAAACCATTTCCAATCAAGAATTACTAGAACTTGATTGTGACATCCTTGTACCAGCTGCGATTGAAAATCAAATTACTGAAGCAAATGCTGCAAACATTAAAGCTAAAATTGTCGTTGAAGCAGCGAATGGTCCAACTACGCTGGAAGGAACACGCATTCTAACTGAAAAAGATGTTTTGATCGTTCCTGATGTTTTAGCTAGTGCAGGTGGTGTGACAGTATCTTACTTTGAGTGGGTTCAAAACAATCAAGGTTACTATTGGACGGAAGAAGAAGTGGAAGCTAAATTAGAAAAAGTAATGGTACAAGCATTTAATAACATTTATAACCTTTCTCGGGGTAGAAAAGTAAACATGCGTTTAGCTGCATATATGGTCGGTGTTCGTAAAATGGCTGAAGCTTCTAGATTTAGAGGCTGGGTATAAATGGTTAGGCACATAAAGAAATATTAGATAATAAACTACAACCCTTGCATCGAATTGATGCAAGGGTTTATAGTTGTGAGAGATAAAACAAGAGGTGGAAATTGTTATGACTCAAGAAGAAGTTATTATCGTTGGCGGAGGTCCATGCGGGTTAGCAGCAGCTATTGCGTTAATGAATCAAGGGTATAGCCCATTAGTGATTGAAAAAGATAATATTGTTAGCTCAATCTACCGTTACCCAACGCACCAGACCTTTTTTAGTACGAGTGAGAAACTTGAAATCGGCGGTGTTCCTTTTGTAACGGTTGAAAGGAAACCTAAGAGAAATCAGGCTCTTTCTTATTATCGAGAAGTGGTTAAGCGAAAGGAAATTCGTATTAATGCTTATGAACAAGTGACAGAAGTAAAAAAAAGAAATGATGGTACTTTTACTGTAAGTACACTTAAAAATAACGAATTACCGGTTGAATATCATTGTAAATATGTTATTGTAGCCACTGGTTACTATGATCATCCCAACATGATGGGAGTAAAAGGTGAGGATCAAAGTCATGTCTTCCACTATTTTAAAGAGGCTCACCCCTACTTTGACAAAGATGTAGTTGTTATTGGCGGTAAAAATTCGGCTGTTGATGCTGCGCTTGAACTGGAGCGCGTTGGAGCTAGAGTAACCGTTCTTTACCGTGGTGATGAATTTTCAAAAAGTGTAAAGCCATGGATATTGCCAGAGTTTGCATCTTTAATTAATAACGATCTCATTCAAATGGTTTTTAAAGCCGAAGTGATTAAAATAAAAAAAGAATCTGTAGTTTATGAAGTGAATGGAGTAAAAAGAGAAGAGAAAGCAGATTTTGTTTTTGCAATGACCGGCTATCATCCCGATCATTCATTTTTGCATAACATGGGTGTAGGTACAGAAAAAGAAACTGGGAGACCGATTTTCAATGAGGATACAATGGAAACGAATGTGGAAGGTATTTTTATAGCTGGTGTTATTGCAGCAGGAAATAATGCAAATGAAATCTTTATTGAAAACGGGCGCTTTCATGGTGGCTTAATTGCAGCTGAAATCGTTAAGAGAGATCATAGTCGGAAGTGATCAAAGGAAAGTAAAACTTAATAGACAGGGAGATTAGACATATGAGAAAGGTCGCTTTAATTACAACAGGAGGAACAATAGCATCCAAGAAAATCGCTAGTGGCTTGTTGTCATCAGGCGAGTTAACAGGTGAAGAACTAGCTTCACTTTGCCGATTGCCATCTGATATTCAAGTAGAAGTCCATAGTTTGTTCCAACTTCCAAGCATGCATATCGATTTTGATCGGATGCTCGAATTAAAAAAGAAAATAGATGAAGTATTTGAAGATCAGTCAGTAAGCGGGATTGTCGTTACTCATGGCACAGATTCATTGGAGGAAACAGCTTACTTTTTAGATTTAGCTGTTACCGATCAAAGAAAGATCGTCGTGACAGGTTCGCAACGATCACCCGATGATCTAGGAACGGACGTTTATTCTAATCTTAGAAACTCAATATATGTTGCAGTCGATAAAAGCCTAGATAATATTGGGACAGTAATTGTATTTAATGAGCGTATATGGTCGGCAAAATATGTAAAGAAGGTACATGCATCAAATATGCAGGGATTTGAATCATTCGGTTATGGTTATTTAGGAATTATCGATAATGACGTTGTAAGTGTTTATCAAAAACCACTCGAAAGAGACTGCTATGTCATTAATAATTACCTCCCTCAAGTAGAAATCATTAAATGCTATGCAGGTGCAGATGGTAAATTTATTAGATGTGCCGTGAACGAGGGAGCAAAAGGAATCGTCCTTGAAGGGGTAGGAAGAGGACAAGTATCTCCTCACATGGTAGATGATATTTCGGCAGCTATTAAAGCAGGGGTTCAAGTAGTTGTTGCTACTAGTGCTGAAGAAGGGCAAGTACATACTTCCTATGACTATCGAGGGAGTGCTCATGACTTGAAATTAAGAGGTGTTTTCTTAGGTAAGGACTATGATTCAAAGAAAGCAAGAATCAAGCTTGCTGTATTAATTTCATCTGGGGGAGACATAGAAAAAGGTTTTAAAATATAGAGAATTGATTGAAGTTCAGAGAGGATTGGAAAAACGTTGTTTTCGCTCATAACGGCAACCACTGGTCCAGCCATGGCTTTATTTTGTTACTTTTATCTAAAAAACGATGTCAGTCACCAAGCATTGTTAATGATCATAAAAACATTTATTATTGGTGCTCTCTTGGTGTTTCCAGTCATGGTCATTCAATATGCAATTGAAGTGGAAGGTGTTTTTACCTCGGAGTTTACTATTGCATTTTTCGGGTATGCGTTTACTGAAGAGTTCTTTAAATGGTTTCTCCTTTTTTTCTTTGCGTATAAGCATGCAACTTTCAATAAAACATATGATGGTATTATTTACGGGGTCTCTATTTCATTAGGATTTGCTTCTGTAGAAAACTTTTTTTACTTAATCGCAAATGGTCTAGAAACAGCTTGGCTTAGAGCTTTGTTCCCTGTAAGCAGTCATGCTTTATTTGGTGTAATCATGGGATATTATCTGGGGAAAGCGAAATTTTCAAAAAAGCGACGAAATCGTTATGTGCTTTTTTCTTTATTTCTTCCCATTTTACTTCACGGAAGCTATGATTTAATATTATTAACAATGGACAGATATATTCACATTACGATGCTTTTATTTATGATTGGCCTTTGGACGTTTAGTATACACAAAGTAAAAATGGCAAATTAGATCGAGTGTTAGGGGTGTAAATATGACTGAAAACACAAGATATCGTGTTGTAATTCGTTGTCAAAAATGTGGTGAAAAATTTATCCTTCGCGGAAGTCGAGGAAAAGACGGTAACTATGAAACAGGATTTATCCGTTGTGTCTGTGGGAATGAAGATGACTTACAAATAGATGCAACCCCTGAGTAAATAAAATAAAATAAAAAAGTTATTCATACAAAACCTATTGCTTTTTTCGTACAATTCATGTAATTTAGTATCAAGTGAAAATTGAAAATTAATTTTCTTATCAAGAGAGACGGAGGGAATGGCCCGGTGAAGTCTCAGCAACCAGCTGTATGCTATACAGTCAGGTGCTAATTCCAGCAAGCGTTAGTATAGCTTGATAGATAAGAAGGAGCATAGCCAATAGAAATTGTTTTCTTAGCCTTCTTCTTATTATTAAGAGGAAGGCTTTTTGTATTGATATGAGTGGAGGAGAGTTACGATGAACAAAGAACAGCTAGAAACCAAATTAGTACAAATCGGGAACCGACTAGATGAACATACAGGAACAATTAATGCGCCTGTTTATTTTTCAACAGCATACCGTCATACAGGAATCGGGGAATCAACAGGTTTTGATTATTCAAGGACCGGAAACCCAACAAGGTTGGTGTTAGAAAAAGCTATCGCTCAACTGGAGGCGGGTGATCAAGGATTTGCCTGTAGTTCGGGTATGGCAGCAATCCAAACTGTGTTTTCTTTATTTAAGCAAGGAGATCAAATACTAGCCTCAAGCGATTTATATGGCGGGACGTATCGTTTGTTTGAAAACGGCTGGAAAAACTGGGGCCTGTCATTTAATTATGGCGATCCAAGAAACCTAGTGGAATTTGAACAATTAATTACTAAAACGACGAAAGCATTATTTATTGAAAGTCCAACTAACCCATTAATGCAAGAAGCGGATTTATCAGAGTTAGGCCAATTAGCTAAAAAGCATAATCTCCTATTAATTGTCGATAACACATTTTATACACCTCTTTTACAGCAACCGATAAATGATGGTGCTCATATCGTCATTCATAGTGCCTCTAAATATTTAGGCGGACATAATGATGTGATTGCAGGATTAATTGTAGCTAAAGGTAAAGAGCTTTGTGAGAGAATAGCCTATTACCACAATGGGATCGGGGCCATATTAAGTCCATTTGATTCGTGGTTACTAATACGAGGAATGAAGACATTAACTCTACGGATGGAGCAACATCAAAAAAATGCACGTGAAATAGCAAATTATTTAGAGAAACATTCAGCAGTAACTGAAGTTCTATATCCTGGGCGCGGTGGTATGCTTTCTTTCCGTATTAAGGATGCAAATTGGGTAAATCCATTTTTACAACAATTAAAATTAATCTCGTTTGCAGAGAGTCTTGGAGGAGTAGAAAGCTTAATGACGTATCCGACGACTCAAACCCACGCGGATATGCCTGAAGAGGTACGGGCTGCGAACGGGATGTGCGACCGTTTGTTACGTTTTTCAGTAGGAATTGAAAATTGCCGAGATCTTTTGGATGACTTAGATCAGGCCTTTAACCATGTGAATTCATAGAGGGGATGTAATAAAAATGAGTGAACAATTTTCTTTTCAAACACGCTTGCTGCATAATAATCAAAAATTTGATAAGGAGACGGGAGCTGTAAGTGTGCCAATTCAACATGCTTCCACTTTTCATCAATTTGATTTTGATCAATTCGGAACATTTGACTATGGTCGTTCAGGAAACCCAACTCGTGCAGCGTTAGAAGAAACGATTGCTGAATTAGAAGGTGGAGTTCAAGGCTTTGCTTTTGCATCTGGTATGGCAGCAATATCAACAGCATTTATGTTGTTATCAAAAGGAGATCATGTTGTGGTTACAACAGATGTGTACGGCGGAACATTTCGATTTGTAACCAAAGTATTGAGCCGGTTAGGGATTGAATATACGTTTGTCGATATGACAAATCTTGATGATGTTGAAGCTGGCATTCAAGAAAATACGAAAGTGATATATGTTGAGACTCCATCTAACCCAACGATGAAGATTACTAACTTAAAAGAAGTAGTAGCATTGGCGAAAAAATACGAGTGTTTAACGTTTGTAGACAATACATTTATGACACCTGCACTACAACGTCCAATTGAACTTGGAGTAGATGTTGTATTACATAGCGCTACGAAATTTATAAGCGGTCATAGTGATGTTATTGCAGGGTTAGCCGTCGTAAAAGATGAAGAATTAGCCGAACAATTAGCTTTTTTGCAAAATTCATTTGGATCGGTATTAGGTGTTCAAGATTGTTGGCTCGTATTACGAGGTCTAAAAACGTTACATGTTCGTATGGAGCATTCATCAAAAGCGGCTTATGAATTAGCGTTGTGGCTGAAAGAACAATCAGAAGTAGAGCGTGTTTATTATCCGGGGTTAGAAGGTCATCCGGGTTACGACATACAACAAGAACAATCGGATGGATTTGGAGCAGTTCTCTCTTTTGAATTAAAAGATAAAGATGCGGTTAGACAGTTTGTAAATAACGTAAAAGTACCAGTGTTTGCGGTTAGTCTAGGTGCTGTTGAATCGATCTTATCTTATCCTGCAACGATGTCACATGCTGCAATGCCTGGTGAAGAACGACAACAAAGAGGTATTACGGATGGTTTGTTAAGGTTATCGGTAGGTTTAGAAAGTGTTGAGGACATTAAGAAAGATTTCAGCAATGCTTTTGAAAGCTTGGCGGTCACGAAATAACTATAAAGAAGAGGACGGCGATAGTATGGCTTTTCTTGATGCGCTTAAAGAGCAAATATTAATTGGAGACGGAGCAATAGGAACTTTACTCTATTCTAAGGGGATTACAGAAAACTGCTTCGAGAACTTAAATAGAACGGCTGAAGAAAAAGTATACGCTGTTCATCAAGAGTATCTTCAAGCAGGAGCAAATGTTATTCAAACAAATACGTATGCTGCTAATTCCATTAAACTAGCTAACTATGGACTTGAACATAAAGTAGCAGAACTCAACCGTAAAGGTGTTGAAATTGCACATAAAGCGGTTCATAACCATGGGGCATATGTACTTGGAACAGTCGGTGGCATTACTGGACTGCAAACTAAAAATATAACCGATGAAGAAATACAGCGAAGCTTTGAAGAACAATTGGATATCCTTTTGCATGCAGGTCCTGATGGGTTGCTATTTGAGACCTTTTATAGTTTAGAAGAATTGAAAAATGTCATTACATTAGCTAGAAAAATGACAGACAAACCAATTGTTGCGCAAGTGGCACTCGGTGATATAGGAGTTTTATACGGCGGTACGCCTGTTAATGAAGCATTTAATGCGCTCATTGAAACGGGAGCCGATGTCGTAGGTCTAAATTGTCGCATGGGTCCTTATCATATGATTCGATCATTAGAAGATGTACCGCTATATCAGAACGCCTTCTTATCTTGTTATCCAAATGCAAGCTTGCCAGATTATGAAGATGGAAGGTTCTACTATCAATCAAATCCTAATTACTTTGGGGAAAACGCTTTACGATTTCGTGAGCAAGGGGTTCGGCTACTTGGAGGGTGTTGCGGGACGACACCGGAACATATACGGGCAATGGCAAGTGCACTAAAAGGATACAAACCGATAACTGTAAAAGACATTAAGAAAAAGCAACTCATCATTCAAGTAAGAAAAAATTCTAAAGACACAGACAAACCTATTGATGAAATCGCCAAAGAACGAACAGCGGTCATCGTGGAGCTCGACCCTCCGAAACAGTTACATGTAAATAAGTTTCTCGATGGTGCTAAAGCCCTTCATGAAGCAGGGGTAGATGCTGTAACTTTAGCTGATAATTCATTAGCTTCACCTCGAGTTGATAATATGGCATTAGGTGCGATGATGCAATCACAAGTAGGGGCAAGACCTTTAGTTCATTTAACTTGTCGCGACCGCAACTTAATAGGGTTGCAGTCTCACCTGATGGGACTTCACACTTTAGGGATGAACCAAGTATTAGCGGTGACAGGTGACCCGACAAAAGTTGGAGATTTCCCGGGGGCGTCCTCCGTGTATGATTTGACGTCATTTGATTTAATTTCTTTAATTAAACAGTTAAATGAAGGGATTTCATTTTCTGGAAAATCACTGGGGCAACAGGCAGATTTTACAGTTGGAGCAGCCTTTAATCCGAATGTACGCTCCTTGGAAAAAGCAGTGGTTCGTATGGAGAAAAAGATTGCAGCCGGTGCTGACTATTTTATGACTCAACCCGTTTACTGTGAACAGCAAATCATTGATGTGTATGAAGCGACAAAGCATATTAACAAGCCGATTTACCTTGGTATTATGCCACTGACAAGTTCGAGGAATGCCGAGTTTCTTCATAATGAAGTCCCTGGAATTAAGCTCACAGATGAAATTCGCAGGAAAATGGCAGCTTGTGGTGAGGATAAAGAAAAAGCAGAAATAGAAGGTATCAATATTGCCAAGTCACTGATCGACACAGCAGTTCAATATTTTAACGGTATTTATTTGATTACTCCTTTCCTTCGTTATGAAATGACAGTAGTCTTGACTCAATATATCTATGAGCAAGTAGGCTACAACCCATCATCACTACAAAATCAAATATAATGAACTTCTATTTTTAGGCAAACCGAGACGCTAGAAAGGAACGATACTATGGGGAAGAGCCAGTTTGAACAACAATTAGAGAAAAAAATCCTTGTACTTGATGGTGCAATGGGTACAATGCTTCAAGATGCGAATTTAACAGCTGAGGACTTTGGTGGAGAGGAGTATGAGGGGTGTAATGAGTATTTGAATATAACAGCTCCTCATGTAATAGAACATATTCATCGTGCGTATTTTGAGGCTGGTGCCGACCTCGTTGAAACGAACACATTTGGTGCAACAAACATTGTATTAGAAGATTATGATTTACAACATTTAGCTGAGGAGCTAAATATAAAGGCTGCGCAAATTGCAAAGAAAGTGGCTGATGAGTTTTCCACTCCAGAACACCCTCGCTTTGTTGCTGGTGCGATGGGACCGACAACTAAATCGTTATCAGTTACTGGCGGCGTTACCTTTGATCAACTGATTGAAGCATATGAACAGCAAGTAATTGGCCTTATCAAAGGCGGGGTGGATGTCCTATTACTTGAAACAAGTCAAGATACTAGAAATGTAAAAGCTGCGTATTTAGGGATAGATCGCGCCTTTAATGAGTTAAATGTTAAGTTACCTATCTTAATTTCAGGAACAATTGAGCCAATGGGAACAACCTTGGCTGGACAAAACATTGAGGCATTCTATTTATCAATTGAGCATATGACGCCAACAGTGGTTGGTCTGAACTGTGCAACAGGCCCGGAGTTTATGCAAGATCACATTCGTTCATTATCTGATTTAGCTACATCATATGTAAGTTGTTATCCGAATGCTGGATTACCTGATGAAGATGGTAAATACCATGAAACACCCGAGTCTCTTACGAAAAAGTTGACAGCATTTGCTGAAAAAGGTTGGTTGAATTTAGTTGGCGGTTGCTGTGGTACGACACCTGCTCATATTAAAGCAATGGCTGATGCAATGAAAGCTTATAAGCCAAGACAAGTGAACTTGGGTCATCCTCATGCTGTTTCAGGAATCGAGCCGCTCGTTTATGATGACAGCATGAGACCATTGTTTGTCGGTGAAAGAACAAATGTTATTGGTTCACGTAAATTTAAAACATTAATTGCTGACGGTCTATATGAAGAAGCTTCTGAAATTGCTCGGGCTCAAGTGAAAAAGGGTGCTCATATAATTGATATTTGTTTGGCTGACCCAGACCGAGAAGAAAAAGATGATATGGAGCAGTTTTTAAAATATGTCGTTAATAAAGTAAAAGTCCCTTTAATGATCGATTCGACAGATGAAGAAGTGATTGAACTCG
Source organism: Alkalihalobacterium chitinilyticum (assembly GCF_029028005.1). Classification (GTDB taxonomy): domain Bacteria; phylum Bacillota; class Bacilli; order Bacillales; family Bacillaceae_F; genus Alkalihalobacterium; species Alkalihalobacterium chitinilyticum. Next base: position 194,681 of record NZ_JAOTPO010000001.1, on the reverse strand, counting down.
CACTCACGTATTCACAAGGGAAAGCAATTATTAACTCTATTAATTTAGAGGACGGTGAAGAGCGGTTTGAAAAAGTGTTGCCGCTTATTCATCGATATGGTGCAGCGGTAGTCGTTGGAACGATTGATGAAGAAGGTATGGCTGTAACGGCTGAACGAAAGCTTGAAGTAGCGAGGAGATCGTATGAATTATTAGTAAATAAATATGGTTTGAAGCCAAATGATATAATATTTGATCCACTCGTCTTTCCAGTCGGCACAGGTGATGAACAATATCTTGGTTCGGCAAAAGAAACAGTAGAAGGAATTCGACTCATTAAAGAAGCGTATCCCGAATGTTTAACAATACTAGGGGTTAGTAATGTATCTTTTGGGTTACCTCCTGTCGGAAGAGAAGTTTTAAATGCTGTATATTTATATCACTGTACACAAGCGGGTCTTGACTATGCCATTGTAAATACAGAAAAACTAGAGCGATATGCTTCCATTCCAGAACAAGAAAAACAACTTTCTGATGAACTGTTATTTGAAACCAATGATGAAACCTTAGCTGAATTTACTGCTTTTTATCGCGGAAAAAAAGTAGAAAAGAAAGTTCAAACTTCAAACTTACCACTAGAAGAGCGTTTAGCAAGTTACATTGTGGAAGGAACGAAGGAAGGGCTAATTGAAGATTTAACAAAAGCTTTAGAAAAATATTCCGACCCGTTAGACATAATTAATGGTCCGCTAATGAATGGGATGGATGAGGTTGGGCGCTTATTTAATAACAACGAGTTAATTGTTGCTGAGGTGCTGCAAAGTGCTGAAGTAATGAAGGCTTCAGTCGCTTTCCTTGAGCAGTATATGGAGAAGAAATCTGATGATAATGGGAAAGGAAAGATACTCCTCGCAACTGTCAAAGGAGACGTTCATGATATCGGTAAAAACTTAGTCGAGATTATACTGGGTAATAATGGTTTTAAAATTGTGAACCTCGGAATTAAAGTAACATCCAATGAGTTAATAGAGGCGATTAAGAAAGAAAAACCGCATGCAGTTGGTTTATCAGGATTACTAGTGAAATCAGCTCAACAAATGGTTCTGACTGCTCAAGACTTAAAAGAACAAAATATATCTATTCCTATTCTTGTTGGGGGAGCAGCTTTAACGAGAAAGTTTACTGATAATCGTATTTCACCAGAGTATGACGGTGTTGTGCTATATGCCAAAGATGCAATGAACGGTCTTGACCTAGCGAATAAACTTGTAAAAGAAGAAGAACGAACCAAGTTTGAAGAAGAAAAGCGAGCAAAATTGTTACAAAATGATAATGAAGAAACCAAGGTTATCAAAGAAATAAAGACGATCATTCCTCGTTCAAAAGTGTCTAAAGAAGTTGCGATCAAAGAGCCGAATGATTTGCAACCGCATATACTGAGAGATTATAAAATCTCACACCTTGAACCTTATGTAAATTTACAAATGTTACTCGGAAAACATTTAGGTTTGCAAGGAAAGGTGAGTCGCTTACTTGCTGAAGGAGATGAAAAAACACATTTATTAAAAGATAAAGTAGATAGTTTATTATTTGAAGCTAAAACAAATGGGTTATTACAAGCACGAGGAATGTATCAATTTTTCCCAGCCCAAAGTGATGGCAATGATATAATTATTTATGATCCAGAAGATAAAAAGACGGAAATTGAAAGATTTTCATTCCCTCGTCAAAACCATGAGCCTTATTTATGTTTATCTGACTATATACGTTCTGTAGACAGTGGGGAAATGGATTATGTTGGATTTTTAGCTGTAACAGCAGGTATTGGTGTTCGTGAAAAAGCGATGAAGGCCAAAGATGAGGGTGATTATTTGTTTAGTCACTTAATTCAAGCGACTGCCCTTGAATTAGCTGAAGGATTTGCAGAAAGAACCCATCAACTGATGAGAGATAAATGGGGGTTTCCAGATCCAGTTGAAATGACGATGGAGGATCGCTTTTCTGCTAAATATCAAGGAGTTCGAGTATCGTTTGGTTACCCTGCTTGTCCTAACTTAGAAGATCAAGCAAAATTATTTAAGCTGCTACAGCCTGAAAAAATTGGAATTAATCTGACTGAAGAATTTATGATGGAACCAGAAGCATCGGTTACTGCAATGGTGTTCTCTCACCCTGAAGGTCGCTATTTCAATGTACTTTCTTCATTATAATAGTCAATAAAGAATGTCGATTACGGCATTCTTTTTTTTATGTGAGAAAAAGATAACGTTGTCAAATATTACGTGAATTTGTATAAAAAGTGGTCAAGTACAAACAATAACCATACGAAATGGTTAAATATCCATGATTAAGAAAAAGCAACACAATTAAGGAGGTAAGGACATCATGAAGACAATGGCGAACAAGTTAAAATACCCCCTTGTTACAATAATTTGCTTTACTATCATGTTCGGGGGTGTTTTACAGCCGACAGCTCAAGCATTTACAGACCAAATAATCCAGCGTGGAGCAACTGGCGACGATGTGGTTGAGTTGCAAGCAAGACTTCAATACATTGGTTTTTATAATCAGAAAATCGATGGAGTATATGGATGGAGTACGTATTGGGCTGTTCGTAATTATCAAAATGAATTTGGTCTCAACGTTGATGGTCTCGTAGGACCGCAAATGAAAGAGAGATTAGAACGGACGACGAATTTCAATAAGGAATTTGTTCATAAAGCGTTAAATGAAGGGCGTTCTTTTACTCATTATGGTACAACCCCTCTAGAAATTCAAAAAGGACCTAAAGGTAGTCGAGGGCAAAAAGCTCAAAAAGGAGCACCTAAGGAAGAGCAGCAGGCGCGTCAGCAAGCTCAACCAGCACCGAGAGGAGAGCAACCGGCTGATCCTGCACCAGCGCCAGATGCACGGGCTCAAGAGGCACCACCACAACAACAGCAACAACCAGCACAACCAACACCGGAACAACAGCCGGAACAACCAGCGCCGGAACAACCAGCGCCAGAACAACCAGCAGAACAACCAGCACCTGCAGAAGAGCCAACACCGGAACCAGAAGAGCCTGCAGCACCGGAACCAGAAGCACCAGAACCTGAAGAACCAGTACCTGCTGAAGAAACGCCAGATGCACCGGCAGGAGACGAACCTAATATTGAGCAAGCCATGAATGTCCCGGCAGGTTTTAGTGATAATGACATTCAACTTATGGCTCAATGTGTCTATGCTGAGGCAAGAGGTGAACCATATGTAGGAATGGTAGCTGTAGCAGCAGTAATTCTTAATCGTGTAAATAGTGAGGACTTCCCTAATACGATTTCTGAAGTTATTTATGAGCCGCGTGCGTTTGAACCAGTTGCAAACGGTGAGATTTATAATAACCCGAGTGAAGAAGCAAGAAGAGCTGTAATGGACGCAATCAATGGCCAAGATCCTACAGGACATGCATTGTATTTCTTTAATCCAGCAACAGCGAGATCTCCTTGGGTATGGTCAAGACCTCAAATTAAAACAATTGGGAAACATGTATTTGCTAAATAGGTTGGAGGTGATGTAAATGATTCGATCAATAATTATTGGAGTATTAGCACTAGGTTTAATTGCAACTTCGTATTGGGGCTATACGGAACATGAACAAAATGCACTGCTGGCAAACAATGTAGAAGCCGGTTATCAAAGAGCTTACCATACTCTTGTTTATCATGTGGACCAGCTAGAAGATGATTTAGGAGCAGTATTAGCGATGAACACGAAGCGCCACATTTCGCCCAAGCTTACCGATATTTGGAGAGTTACTTCACATGCCCAAAGTGAAATTGGACAGCTTCCTCTTGGAATGATGGAATTACATGAAGCGGAAAAATTCCTTCATGACTTAGGAGACTTTAGTTATAAAACTGCTGTCCGTGATTTAGAAACGGATCCATTAACAGACGAGGAATACGATACGCTTGAGCATCTATACCATATGTCTACAGATGTTAGAAATGAATTGAGGAAAGCGCAAGCGTCGTTATTAAGGAACAATATGTTATGGATGGATATTGAACAAGAGTTTCAAGCTTTAGATGAACCAATAGATAATACTGTTATAAACGGTTTTGAAACTGTGAATGAAAAGGTCACAGGTTATAGTGAAACTGAATGGGGAGCAGGCTTCTCCCAAATGGATGCATTTAATGATGAAGATTTGGCTGAAAGGCTAAATGGTGAGAAAATCACTGAAGAAGAGGCGAGACAAAAAGCGTTAGACTTTATTGGCATCGATGAAAATGTCGAGGTACATGTAGCTGAAACAGGTGATGGCCTAGCATATAAGGCATATAGCCTAACAATTGATGACCCGAACCATGAAACAAACTATTTTATGGATATTACTGAAAGTGGAGGGCATGTTCTTTGGTTCCTTCAATATCGTGAAATTGCTGAACGGAATATTAGTTTGAACGAAGCGGCTGAAAATGCTAAAGAATTTTTAGAGCGAAATGGCATTGAAGGAATGCAACTTGTTGAAAGTAAACAATACGACTCAATTGGTGCATTTGAATTTGCTTACTTACAGGATAATGTACGTGTATATGCTGACCATATCGTCATCGAAGTCGCATTAGATGATGGTGATGTTATTGCTTATGAAGCAGAGGACTATTTATTAAACCATAAGGATGATCGTGATCTCGAAGAGCCTAACATAACAAAAGAAGAAGCTCGAGATCATTTAAATGGAAAGCTTGAAGTGATGGAAGATCACCTTGCTATTATTGTAAATGACCTTGGTGAAGAAGTACTATGTTATGAATTTTACGGTGTAATCGATAACGATACGTACCGAATATTCATTAACGTCGAAGATGGTCAAGAAGAGTTAGTAGAAAAATTAGATAATGCAGAACCTGTTTATAATCTTTCATAATTTTTACAAGAAGAAGCAATAATTGCTTCTTCTTTTTCTAAATTCATGCGATAATAAGAGAAGAAATGTACATATTGAGGAGGATTTTTCCTATGATAGAGATAGGAACTACGATCCATCTTGAGCCGAAAAATGACCTAGAAGGATTAGAAGATCAAGAAGTTTTATTTAAATGTCGCTTAGTCGACAAAGGGGAAAATACGCTTATTGTTGACCACCCGATGAACGAGTTAACTGGAAAATTAGGTTTTTTCTATGAAGGCTTTCAATTTAATGCCTGGTATGTTGGTAAAGACCAGGCGATATATAGTTTTGAAACTGCGTTACAGGGAAGGAAGAGAGGAAACATCCCAATGTTTATCCTTTCAGACCCTGGTTTTGGCTCATACATTCGAACACAAAGAAGAAACTACGTTCGAATTAACACTTCTGTTGATGTTGCAGTTCATCCAAAGGAAGGTCCTTTTGACCCGTTCACAACGGTAACGATGGATATTAGTGGTGGAGGAGCAGCACTTACACTTCCATCCGGAAAAACACTGCCACCGAGTGGTCTAGTTCAATGCTGGTTTGTTCTTCATATGCAATCAGGAGAAATTAATTATGTGTCCGCTGTTTGTAAAATCGTTAGAATTTTTAAAACAACCCCGGATTCAAAAGATCGTGTATCATTACAATTTGTTGAGATTAAAGATCAAGATCGACAAAAGGTTATTCGCTTTTGCTTTGAGAAACAATTAGCAATGAAGCATGCGCAATAGATTTATTAGAAAGTTAAGAATATTTGTTTATTAGTTACAATCGTTAGACCTTTGTTAGCTCAATATGGTATGATATGATAGTGTTATTAGATTATTTTACCTTTATTGGAATAAAAATTGTACAACTAAGATGGATCGTAGTAGAGGTGGATTATGAAACGGAAATCAAATATAGCAATAGATGGACCAGCAGGGGCTGGAAAGAGCACCGTAGCAAAGATGGTAGCTGAAGAGTTATCCTATTTATATATCGATACTGGGGCAATGTACCGTGCGTTAACCTATTGTGCCTTAAAACGCTCAATTGACCCTAAGGATGGCAGGCAGCTAAGGGAATTACTTGATAAGATTTCAATTATACTTAAACCTACTTCATCAGGTACTTTAGTATACGTGAATGAGACAGAAGTAACCGAAGAAATCCGATCAAGTGAAGTTACAAATACTGTGTCTATCATAGCCAGCCATGAAGATGTTCGTCTTGAAATGGTTAAGCAACAGCAAAAGATGGCTGAGAATGGCGGAACCGTTATGGATGGAAGAGACATCGGCACTCATGTTCTACCTCAAGCTGAAGTGAAAGTTTTTTTAACTGCTTCAGTAGAAGAGCGAGCGAAGAGAAGACATGAAGAAAATATTCAAAAAGGTTTTTCTTCCGATCTCGAACAGTTAAAAGAGGAGATTGCCAGGCGTGATGATTTAGACTCAAATCGTGAGTTTGCCCCATTGCAACAAGCATTCGATGCGGTTGTAATTGACTCAACACATATGTCAATACCTGAAGTGGTTGAAAATATATTACATTTAGTTGAGGAGAGGTTCTAAATTTCATGAATTTATATGTATTTGGACGAGGTTTGTGCAGGTCATTTTTCTCTACAACATATCGTGTCGAAACAACAGGATTAGAAAATATACCTAAAGAAGGACCTGTTTTACTTTGTAGTAATCACATCCATAATTTTGACCCACCGTTTTTAGGTTCATATGTACCAAGAAAAGTTCACTATATGGCCAAAGCAGAACTATTCAAAGTTCCTTTATTAGGCCGTATGATTACAGCAGTTGGTGCCTTTCCTGTAAAGAGGGGTGCTGGTGATAAGCAAGCATTAAAGCTAGGGTTGAAAATCCTTAAAGAAGGAGAAGCGCTTGGTCTTTTTCCAGAAGGTACAAGGAGCAAAGACGGTAAGTTAGGAAAAGGGTTGGCGGGTGCTGGTTTTTTTGCATTGCGTACCGATGCAGTGGTCATTCCTTGTGCGATCATTGGAAGCTATAAACCTTTTAGTAAGTTGAGGGTTATATACGGTGAACCATTGGAGATGGAGAGCTTGCGTGCTGCTAAAGCTTCGTCAGGTGAAGTGACAGACTATATTATGAAAGCAATTGCTGAGTTATTACATAAGCACAAGTAACAATATAATTTATTGAAATGGTACAGTTCTTTCACATCGTGAAAGGTGTAATAAAAAAATGTAATATTCGTCCCGATGCTGGACATTGAAGGAGGCAATCGTCATGGTGGAAGAGATGAACAGTGAAATGACAATTAAAGCTTTTAACGTAGGTGACACTGTAACTGGGAAAGTTACAAAAGTAGAGGATAAACAAGCTTTTGTTGATGTTGGTTTCAAAGTTGATGGCATTATTCCAATTAGTGAATTGTCAAGTCTTCACGTCGAAAAGGTAAGTGACGTATTAAATGTTGGAGATGAAGTTGAGTTAAAGGTAAGTAAAGTACAGGATGATGAACTTGTCCTTTCAAAACGTGCAGTACAAGCAGAAAAAGCATGGACTGAGTTACAGGAAAAGTTTGTGAATCAAGAAACGATTGAAGCGCAAGTAGCTGATGTTGTTAAAGGCGGACTTGTTGTTGACCTGGGTGTTAGAGGGTTTATTCCTGCGTCACTAGTTGAAAGACATTTCGTAGAGGATTTCTCAGATTATAAAGGACGTACACTCCGCCTTAAAGTTGTTGAGATGGAGCCTGAAAACAATAAGCTAATTTTATCTCAACGTGCTGTCCTAGATGAAGAAGTTACAAATAAAAAGTTATCTGTTCTAAGCTCTATTAATGAAGGCGATGTTGTAGAAGGAACGGTACAACGTTTAACAGACTTTGGTGCATTCGTTGATCTAGGCGGTGTGGATGGGCTGGTACATATCTCACAACTGGCTCACCATCGTGTTGAAAAACCTTCAGACGTTGTCAAAGAAGGCGACCAAGTAAAAGTTAAAGTGTTATCGGTAGATGCTGAAAAAGAGAGAGTTTCTCTTTCGCTAAAAGATACATTGCCTGGCCCTTGGGAAACAGTTGCAGGTGAAATTAAGACGGGTGATATTGTACAAGGAACAGTAAAGCGTCTTGTTTCGTTTGGTGCATTTGTTGAAGTGGCTCCAGGTGTAGAAGGGCTTGTTCACATTTCACAAATCGCTAATCGTCATATCGGCACACCTCAAGAAGTTCTTACAGAAGGTGATAAAGTGGAAGCAAAAGTACTCGATATTAACCTTGGCGAAAAACGTATCTCTTTAAGTATTCGTGCATTACAAGAAGAAGATACAGTGGAAGAAGTTCCAGAACAATATACCAAAAATGAAGAGGAGCCTTCAGGTTTTTCTTTAGGAGATATGATTGGAGATCAACTAAAAAAGTATAAATCGTAGGTGATAACTTTGACACTTCGTTCTGTAAGAAAAAATGAACATATTGCCCATGCGATTGAAACAGGGCAAGAAAAAAAGCATGGATTTGATGATGTGCAGTTTGTTCACCAAAGCTTGCCTAATATGAATAGTGAACGTGTTGATATATCTACGACTATCGGCGAACTTGTTATGAGTTCGCCGATTTTTATCAATGCAATGACAGGTGGCGGCGGTGAGCGTACGAAAGATGTAAATCAACGTTTAGCAGAAGTAGCTAAACGTGCAAACATTGGTATGGCGGTTGGTTCACAGATGGCAGCGATTAAAAATGCTGAGGAACGTGAATCTTATAGTATTGTAAGAAAGGTAAATCCCAAAGGTGTCATCATCGGCAACCTAGGCAGCGAAGCGACAGTTGAACAAGCCAAAATAGCTGTTGATATGCTTGAGGCAAATGCTTTGCAAATCCACCTTAACGTTGTTCAAGAACTGGTTATGCCTGAAGGTGATCGGGACTTTTCAGGTGCGATTGACCGGATAGAAAAGATAGTTAACGCATTACCTGTTCCTGTCATTGTTAAAGAAGTAGGATATGGGATGAGTAAAGAAGCAGCGAAAAAATTAGCTGATGCCGGTGTATCAATTGTTGATGTTGGCGGATTTGGTGGAACTAACTTTTCTAAAATTGAAAACATGAGGCGTGAAAAGGTCTTGCAGTTTTTTAATGACTGGGGGATACAAACCACCTCCTCCATTGTAGAAGTTGTAAAGAGTCAACCTTTTATGAACGTAATAGCTTCAGGTGGAATTCAGAACGCTCTTGATATTGTTAAGGCACTCTCTCTAGGTGCAACAGCAACTGGATTAGCAGGCTATTTTCTTAAAATATTGTTAGATGATGGTGAAGAGGAATTAGTTAAGGAAATTGAAAGTATGCATTCTGAAATTAAAATGCTTATGACGGCTTTAGGTGTGGAAAATGTAAATGAATTAAAAAAGGTCCCCCTTGTTATAAGTGGCCAAACCTATCATTGGCTTAAACAAAGAGGTTTCTCTACTGATGAGTATAGTCGGAGGTAGGAAATAGAGAAAAGAGGCTGTAGAGCCTCTTTTCTTAATTATGTCTTAAGTCTGTTCGTTTTATTTAGCGTTGACGTTTACGTGCTTCTTCTGGACCTTCAAGTTTTGTTGCACCACCATATTTTAAATCCTGGTCTCTGTCTAGTTCTACTTTATCCGACTTTCTTAATTTCCGTTCTTGGCGATCTTTGCCCATCATAATTCCCTCCTTAAACATCTCTAAGAATCCTGAGTAGTGTCTCACAACCTTGTAAGTTTTATGCATAAATGATTAGTATTTTTAAAATTGTGCATAATGTTAAGGTTAGGTGGTGATGAGCGCATGGACGGTATTTGGTTTATTTGGTTTATGTGGATAAGCTGGATTATATGTACCTTTTATTTAAGGAAGTCCAAAAAACGAACGTGGATATCTTTTTGGTTACTTGTAATCATATTTTTATTTAATAAGTCTTTCACAATAGGTATGTACGATATTTCTTATGCTTATTTACTCGTTTCTTTTCTTTGTTATGGGTTTATTTCAAACTATAACTCCATAATGATGTTGTACATGTTATTTATATCAATGATATTAACATTTTTGTTCGCAGGACTTCATCTCGTTGAACTTTATGATCCTGTAATGTTTTTACTTGTCGATAAAATGTGGGTGATATCAGCTCTTGTTGCAATTATTATAGTAGTGTTAGTGAAGGATTTACGTGGGAGGCTGGTCATTTCAGTCTCAGGTCTGATCCAAGGAGAGTTATTGTTTAAAAAATTTCTCTCAAGTATATATGGAGTGCAATTACTTGGAACGCCAACTTTTTTTGATATGATCGCCATCGCTTCGGTTTTTATTATCAGCTGGCATGCTTTTGAGCGATCCTGTGAGTATATGGGTCAATATGTAAGAAAACTACCTGCATCAAGAGGGAAAGATATCCGTGTTTTTCGTTAATACTATTAAGAGGATGGATGATATTTTAGGCGGTTTAAAATAATCTAATTGTCGAATAGCAACTATATTTGTTAGAATAGATTAGTTGTGTTACCAAAATCATCCGCACGACAAATACATTATTTGTAAAGTGTAACTATAGAAAGAAAGGTAGTGAAAGTATGCCCAAACCAGTTGTTGCAATCGTTGGTCGTCCAAATGTAGGGAAGTCAACGATTTTTAATCGAATTGTTGGGGAAAGAGTTGCAATTGTAGAAGATATGCCAGGTGTAACTCGTGATCGTATTTATAGTTCTGGAGAATGGCTCCATCGGGATTTTAATTTAATTGATACAGGCGGTATTGAACTTAGTGAAGAACCGTTATTAGTGCAAATGCGTGAGCAAGCTGAGCTTGCGATTAAAGAAGCCGATGTAATTATCTTTATTGTTAATGGTAGAGAAGGAATTACAGGGGCGGATGAAGAAGTAGTGAAAATGTTATTTAAGTCGAAAAAGCCTGTAGTTCTCGGAGTCAATAAAATAGATAATCCTGAACAACGAGAAAAAATTTATGAGTTTTATTCTTTAGGGCTTGGTGAACCTATTCCAATCTCAGGTTCTCATGGTCTTGGTTTGGGTGACCTATTGGATGAAGTGATCAAACACTTCCCTGATGAAGAAGAAGATCCGTATGATGAGGATACGATCCGAATTTCGTTAATTGGTCGTCCGAATGTAGGTAAATCTTCTTTAGTTAATGCCTTACTCGGTGAGGAACGAGTCATAGTTAGTAATATTCCAGGAACGACAAGAGACGCGATTGATACACCTTTCGAACGTGATGGCCAAGAATATGTACTAATAGATACAGCTGGTATGCGAAAACGTGGAAAAGTGTATGAAACAACCGAAAAATATAGTGTTCTTAGGTCTTTAAAAGCTATTGAACGTTCAGATGTTGTTTTAGTTGTCTTAAATGCAGAAGAAGGCATTATCGAGCAAGACAAGAAGATTGCAGGATACGCTCATGAAGCAGGACGGGCTGTAATTATTGTTGTCAACAAGTGGGATGCAATTGCTAAAGACGATAAGACGATGCAAAACTTTGAACAAAAAATACGCGATCATTTCTTATTTTTAAGTTATGCACCTATCTTGTTTACTTCAGCAAAACTAAAGCAAAGATTACAACATATCTTACCTACGGTTCAGAAAGTTTCTGAAAATCATAACTTACGTGTGTCTACTAGTGTCTTAAATGATATGGTAATGGATGCTGTTGCAATGAATCCAACACCTACAGACAAAGGTAAGCGTCTAAAAATTAATTATGCCACACAGGTTGCTGTTGGACCGCCTACTTTTGTTTTCTTTGTAAACGAGCCTGAACTTATGCACTTTTCGTATCAGCGCTTTCTAGAAAACCGTTTGAGACAGACGTTTGAATTCGAAGGAACGCCAATTAAAATCTTTGCGCGTAAAAAAAGTGACTAGGTTAAACTGAAGACTATTGATTAAAACAACGTAGGCAACTTTAGGGGAATGAGTTGCTGAAGCCGTTCGGTTAAAAATAGACGAAATGGCGCCCAATTTATTGTAACGAGGAAAATTGGGCACTCACTTTATAATCAGTAGGGGAGAGTTAAATGGAAATTATAATTGCATTTGTTATTTCTTACTTAATTGGTTCAATTAGTTTCAGCTATATCATAACGAAAAAAATCAAAAAGGTTGATATTAGACAACATGGGAGTGGGAATGCAGGAGCAACAAATACACTACGAGTACTCGGGGTTGGACCAGCAGTTTCTGTCTTGTTATTAGATGCGGCAAAAGGCATCCTTGCCGTATTGGTGACATTGTGGGTACTTGGTCCAGGATGGGCACCCGCTTTAGCGGGTTTAGCTGCTATCCTTGGACATAACTGGCCTATTTATTACGGGTTTCGTGGTGGAAAAGGTGTGGCTACAACGATTGGTGTAATGGCTTCAATTGTTTTTATTCCCGCTTTAATTGGTGGAGTAATTGCAATAATTTCCATTGCTTTAACCCGTTTTGTTTCATTAGGGTCATTGCTATTTATGGTAGCAACTACGATTGCTACGATCCTGCTTGCTAACTTTTATCAATATCCAATGGCTTATTTTTACTTAAGTTTGATCGTCACTATTTTATCTTTCTGGAGACACCGTCAAAATGTCGTCCGCCTTATTCAAGGAACAGAAAATAAACTGGGTAAAAAAGCGACAACTTAACGAAAGATGTAACCATTCAAGTTCAGGGAGAAAATCTTTTCTCCCTTTCATTCATTTTACTTAGACTAAGTGGCTGTAAGTTTAAGCAGCTAAGAAAACATAGAGAGTTTAATAAACCGAGAAGTTAATTAAGGAGGTGTAATTCTGGTGATAAACTTTGCAGCTTTAACATAAGGTTTTGCTGCTCTTTGTTAGTTACCGGAATTTTCAATATGTCAAAAATAGCTGTCTTAGGTGCGGGGAGTTGGGGAACCGCTTTAGCCATGGTGTTAGCAGATAATCATCATGATGTAAGAATGTGGGCAAGAAGAGAAGATCAAGTAATGGAAATTAATGAAAAGCATACAAATGTGAAGTATTTACCTGATGTAGATTTACCTCACAATATTACAGCATATACAAATATTGAACCGGCCTTAAAGGAGAGCGAAGCTATATTACTCGTTGTTCCGACGAAGTCTATGCGAACCGTTATGCAAGCGGTCAAACCTTACCTTAAAGATGGTGTGCCGATTATCCATGCAAGTAAAGGAATTGAACCTTCTTCATCAAAACGAGTTTCAGAAGTGATTGCAGAAGAGCTTCCAGCTGGCTTTTCTAATTCAATTGTAGTCTTATCAGGACCAAGTCATGCCGAAGAGGTAAGTAAACGTCAGCCTACAACTGTTACCGTCTCGTCATTGGATATGAATGCAGCCGAGCAAACTCAGGACCTATTTATGAACCAAAGTTTCCGCGTATATACGAATGCAGATTTAATTGGTGTGGAACTTGGTGGGGCACTAAAAAATATAATCGCCTTATGTGCAGGGTTAACGGATGGGTTAGGGTTTGGTGATAATGCTAAAGCAGCTCTGATGACGCGAGGTTTAGCCGAAATAACAAGGTTAGGTATTAAACTTGGTGCAAATCCGTTAACATTTTCCGGATTGTCAGGTCTAGGGGATCTCATAGTGACTTGTACGAGCGTACATAGTCGAAATTGGCGAGCGGGGAATATGTTAGGTAAAGGAAAGTCAATTGATGATGTACTGGATCAAATGGGCATGGTAGTTGAAGGAATTCGTACAACAGAAGCTGCTTACTTACTTGCTCAAAAAGTGGATGTTGATATGCCTATTACGAGTGCGTTATACGAAGTTCTATTTAATAACAAGAAACCAGATGACGCTGTAGAAGAATTAATGGGAAGAGTAAAGAAACATGAGGGCGAAGACTTTTCGGGTTTACTTCCCAATCAAAATAAAGAGCATTAGGTTATAAATACAGTTAGCGTGAAGTCGATCAGTGCGAGCTAAAGCCTGCCAACAGTTGGTTCACCTGTTATTTATGAGTATTCATGCACATGCGAAATTGATGTCGCATACGATATGATGACAATACTCATGAGGGAGGACTATACATTGTCTAATAACTTTTTTGATAACATTGAAAAGAAAACAAATGTTAAGCAAGAAGATATTTTTAAGCTGGCGCAATCGGTTAGTAATGCGAACTTAAAAGATGAGCAAACAGTTCGTCAATTAATAGCGCAAGTTGCTAAAATGGCAAACAAACCGGTTTCAAAAGAAAAAGAAGATCAAATTGTGAAAGCGATTATTAACAATAACATGCCGATGGATTTTGGGTCTTTAACGAAAATGTTTGGTAAGAAATAGGTGGAGGAATGGGCTCCTGTATAAGACAAGAAAGCACCTGTAGCATATAATGTATTGAACGGCTATCATCAAGGCTGTCACATGAGGGTGAAGGATTTAGTCAGGTTGGAGATAGGTGCCCCTATTCTCCAACTTTTTTCTTTTTGGACAAGTATTCAATTCATTGAAAAGTTTTGCTATGATATAATAGATTTTGTTATTAAGGAGGTTGATGATATGTCACAAGCTATGATAAATATGTATATTTCATTTTTTGCAATGATCTTAATGTTTATTTCTGTTGCTACAGCAGTATTTAGTAAATTAAAACTTAAAGGGATTTTTAGAGGGATCGTTCTTACTTTTTCTTTTATTTGTCTAATGGTCTCTGGACTTATCGTATTTTTAATTGTAATTGGTGGACCAACTGCTACACTATAACAAGAAATAGGATTGATTTGCATGAAGAATTTTGTTGGAATGATATTAATGACGATAGGAGTACTGTTATTAACTGGATGTCTCTATCCAAGTGAACAGCGTGTAGAAAACCAAGTACCTTATCCTGACCAATTACTGTCTGTTCAACAGGCTGTTACCCAATTTAAAGAAGATACAGGGGTTCTACCAATAAAAAACAGAGATATTGATACACCAATCTATCAGAAGTATCCTGTAGATTTTAGACAATTAGTCCCCCGTTATTTGCAAAATCCACCGGGGAATTCATTTGAAAGCGGCGGGCTTTATCAGTACGTTTTAGTGAATGTAGAAGATGAAGTTGAGGTAAAACTTCTAGATCTTTCTGTAATGCGTGAGATACAAAGGCTGCAAGGTCAGTTAAATCAATATATGCGTAAAAATGATCTGGCCCCGATTGATGAAATGCTAGATACTGGTTTGTTTTCGCTACAGTTTGAAAAATTAAATTACAAAGAACCACCAACTGTAAGAACTCCTTACTTTGGAAATTACTTACCGTTACTTATCGATAATAGTGGTCAAATATTAATTGATTATCGTATGGATATTAATATGGCCTTACAAGAGTTTGAACATTCCTATACGTATGGTGATGATGTCAGAGACATTCTCGTTGAAAATTCTCCATTTGTCCCGGCGTTTTCCATTCCTTATACGATTGACGAACAAGGTGACCCAGTTTATTTTATGGATTTAGTATATGGAAGGGTTTCGAACTAAAAATAAGTGCTAATAAGTGCTAGGATCTTTTATTAATAGAGATCCTAGCACTTTTTTATGTTTTTTATCAGTTAAAGGGTTATAAAGTTGTTAGGTAGTCATATACATACAAGAGGAAGGAGCATTTGTGTAGTTTACAATAAGATGCGTCCTTCATAACGATGATAAATACTGAAGTTTGTCTGCACCGTGCAACACATATCTTTTTTTATAATAATATTTCATTCTTTTTTTAAGGGTTGTCATATTTTTTGGACAACGACATAAGTATGTAATGTCCAACAATTACGGTGCTAGATTTTAAACTTCTAAATTTATACATGATCGGGAGGGGATCACGTGGAAAAGATTGATATTTTCAAAGATATCGCTGAACGTACAGGTGGCGATATATACCTAGGAGTGGTAGGGGCAGTTCGAACAGGTAAATCTACCTTTATAAAAAAGTTTATGGAACTTGTTGTAATCCCCAACATTGAAAACGAAGGTGACAAAGCTAGAGCTCAAGATGAGTTGCCGCAAAGTGCTGCAGGTAAAACGATTATGACAACTGAGCCGAAATTTGTTCCGAATACTGCAGTTTCCATTCATGTTGATGAAGGATTAGATGTAAATGTTCGGTTAGTAGATTGTGTAGGTTATGCTGTACCGGGAGCTAAAGGATATGAGGATGAAAATGGTCCTCGTATGATTAATACACCTTGGTATGAAGAACCAATCCCGTTCCAAGAAGCAGCAGAAATTGGAACGAGAAAAGTAATTCAAGAACATTCCACTTTAGGTGTTGTTGTTACCACGGACGGTTCCATTGGAGACATTCCGCGTTATGATTATCTTGAAGCGGAAGAGCGAGTAATTGAGGAGTTAAAAGAAGTCGGGAAACCGTTTATCGTTGTTATAAACAGTGTTAGACCGCATCACCCTGATACAGATCTACTTCGTCAGGAAATTTCTGAACGTCATGATGTACCAGTACTTGCCATGAGTATTGAAAGCATGACAGACAGTGATATTAACAACGTTTTAAGAGAAGTACTCTTTGAGTTCCCAGTGCATGAAGTCAATGTAAACCTTCCAAGCTGGGTAATGGTATTAAAAGAAGAGCATTGGTTACGCCAAAGCTATGAAGAAGCTGTAAGAAGTACAGTTAAAGACATTAAACGTCTTCGTGATGTTGACCGTGTTGTTGGACAATTTGGAGAATATGATTTTATTGATCAAGCGGGCCTCGCTGGAATCGAAATGGGGCAAGGTGTAGCTGAAATTGATCTTTATGCTCCAGATGATTTATACGACCAGATCCTAAAAGAAGTGGTCGGTGTTGAAATTCGAGGTAAAGACCATTTGCTTCAATTAATGCAAGACTTTGCTCATGCAAAAGCGGAATATGATCAAGTATCTGAAGCGCTTCGCATGGTAAAACAAACAGGTTACGGGATTGCTGCACCGGCGATTACCGATATGAGCTTAGATGAGCCGGAAATCATTCGTCAAGGGTCTCGATTTGGTGTCCGCCTAAAAGCAGTTGCGCCATCTATTCATATGATTAAAGTTGATGTTGAGTCAGAATTTGCCCCAATTATTGGTACTGAAAAACAGAGTGAAGAACTCGTTCGTTACCTCATGCAAGACTTTGAGGATAACCCATTATCGATTTGGGAGTCTGACATTTTTGGAAGATCATTAAATTCCATCGTTCGCGAAGGTATTCAAGCGAAATTATCACTTATGCCTGAAAATGCCCGCTACAAGTTGAAAGAAACATTAGAAAGAATTATCAACGAAGGATCAGGCGGATTAATCGCTATCATCCTATAACAAAAACAATAAAAAAACAACGGTGCCAGGCACCTTTAGTCCGCTAAAGGTGCCTGGCACCGTTTTATTCTGTTTTGTTGTGTTATTGTGGATAAGTTTAAATCATTATTTTTGCTTTTCATATGAAGCTTGTGCTAAAATTTTCTAAGCTTACATATTATGATTGACTTAAGTGTTTGAATGGGGGCATTTATTTTGGATAATAAATTTGACTTAGAAAAAATTCAACAAGCTGTTACGATGATATTAGAAGCCATCGGTGAAGACCCGAGTCGTGAAGGCTTACAAGATACACCTAAACGTGTAGCAAAAATGTATGCAGAAGTCTTTAGTGGTTTGAATGAAGATCCTGCAGAACATTTTCAAACGGTATTTGGCGAAGATCATGAAGAAATCGTGCTCGTAAAAGATATTCCTTTCTATTCAATGTGTGAGCATCATTTAGTACCTTTTTATGGAAAAGCCCACGTTGGATATATTCCTAGAGGTGGAAAAGTTACAGGTTTAAGTAAACTTGCCCGCGCTGTTGATGCTGTTGCGAAAAGACCTCAATTACAAGAGAGAATTACTTCAACGATTGCGGATGCATTAGTTACAGAGTTAGATCCTCATGGAGTTATTGTTGTTGTTGAAGCAGAGCATATGTGCATGACAATGCGCGGTGTGAGAAAGCCAGGCTCAAAAACGATTACATCAGCTGTTAGAGGAACGTTTGCTGAGGATGCATCAGCACGTGCTGAAGTGTTATCTTTTATTAAAGAATAACCAGTACTTTATGTCATTGACAAATAGTAGGGAATAAGGGATAGTAAATTTATATTAAAGCTCTTAATGATAAAAGAATTTTAAGAAGGGGGCTTTTGAATGAGTTCGTCACAAGATTTTATTTTAATTAAAGCAAAAGAAGACGGGGTAAATGTAATCGGTTTAACCCGGGGTTCCGATACAAGATTTCATCATCTAGAGAAATTAGATAAAGGTGAGATTATGATCGCTCAATTTACAGAGCACACATCTGCGATAAAAGTTCGCGGAAAGGCAGTAATTCAAACAAGTCATGGTGAGATGGATACTGAAGTATAGAAAAGCAGGCTTCCCCTGCTTTCTTTTAGTGTTTCAATAAAAAGGTAAGGCTTCCATAATGAAATTCATAGTGACTTTTTGTAAACGTGTTTATTGACGTTTTACAATTATGCTATAATATAGTTCGACGTTAATGAATACAGAAAAATAACATGAGCAACAAAAGATTAACGGGGGACTATATAAATGAATGATTTTAATGAAATGGTGAACGAATGTAAAGATAAATTTTTTTCGCTCACTGAACACACATTTTTACAAAAATATATACAAAAACCAGATATCGATGAAGACAAGGTTCGATTTATATATGCGATGTTATCTGAGCAATTACCCGAAATTGACATTAACAATATTGCGTTGGCTTCCATATTGGTTGATGCAGCTCTTAACACACACGAAAAAGTCTCCCTCAATAAAATTAACTCAGACTATGTGAAAAAAAATCGTCAATTGACTGTTCTCGCTGGTGATTATTATAGCAGCTTGTATTACTATCTGCTGGCACATTCCGGTCAAATGTCAATGATCCGCTTATTTAGTATATCCATTCAGGAAATTAACGAGCACAAAATGAACATTTATCAGAATGAAAACTTGACATTTGAAGCAACTCATCGAGATATTTGCTCCATTGAATCTGCAATCTTACAAAATATGGCGGATCACTTTCAGTTGCCAAACTGGAAACTAGCGATTTCTGAATTCTTTTTCTTAAAAAGACTGATTTTCGAACGAAGTCAATGGTTGGAAGGTAGAAAATTGCCGATTGTACGAGCTCTTATTCATGACCACAAGCAATCGAAACCTGAACCATATAATCCAACACATGTTGAAGTGTTGCAACTCATTAATGAAAAAATTAGTGAAGGAAAAGAACAGGTCGAGAAGCTCTTAGAAGACCCATTATTTCAACAAGATGTTATAATGAAACAAATGGAACGACTTTTCTCGCCATTAAACTACAGTTAAAAAGTTGCGGAAGAAGGGTAAATAATGACACAAACAAAAGAACAACGCGTACACCAGGTTTTTGAGTCCATTTATAAAAAGTACGATATGATGAATTCTGTTATTAGCTTCCAACGCCATAAAGCTTGGCGTAAAGACACGATGAAAATAATGCAGGTAAAAGAAGGCAGTCAGGCGTTAGACGTTTGCTGTGGTACAGCGGACTGGACAATGGCCATGGCTGAAGCTGTCGGACCGAAAGGGAAAGTCTATGGTTTAGATTTTAGCAAAAATATGCTTACGATTGGTGAAAAGAAAGTTAAAGATGCAAAACTTTCACAAGTGGAACTTCTTCATGGAAACGCAATGGAACTTCCATTTAAAGACAATCAATTTGACTATGTAACAATAGGTTTTGGTTTGAGAAATGTACCTGACTATATGACAGTGATGAAAGAGATGCATCGTGTTCTAAAACCGGGTGGAAAAGTCGTATGTCTAGAAACGTCTCAACCAACACTTATCGGGTTTAAGCAATTATATCTTTTTTATTTTAAATTTATTATGCCGATCTTTGGAAAACTTTTTGCAAAAAGTTATGATGAGTACTCGTGGCTGCAAGAATCGACCTTGAACTTCCCTGGTAAAGAAGAACTGGCTAACATGTTCCGTGAGGCTGGTTTTAAAGATGTACAAGTTAAATCGTATTCAGGCGGAGTATGTGCTATGCATTTAGGAATAAAATAGTAATCTTCAAAGAGAGAAGTAGAATTGGGGAAAATAAAGTGATTAGAAAAATAAAAATCATCTTGGAAATGATCAAATTTGAGCATACAGTATTTGCCTTACCATTTGCATTCTTAGGTGCAGTTGTTGGCAGTATAATGGTGAATGGTTCTTGGCCGACACTCCATCAGTGGATATGGATCACATTAGCAATGGTTGGAGCAAGAAGTGCTGCTATGGCCTTAAACCGTCTAATTGATGAGAAAATTGATAAACACAATCCTAGGACTGCTGACCGAGCAATCCCTGCCAATCTTATTTCAAAATTAGAGGTTATTGCGTTTACTATTTTATCTTTCGCACTCTTAATTTATTCCTCTTTCCAATTAAATTTACTTGCCGTTTATTTGTTGCCGGTTGCCGTTTTCTTTCTTTTTATCTATTCGTATACAAAACGGTTTACATGGGCTTGTCACATTGTTTTAGGAATAACAATTGGTATTGCACCTTTAGGTGGCTGGGTCGGTACGACGGGTACACTACCTTGGGTGGCAGCATTTTTATTTTTAGCAGTAGTTTTCTGGATCGCAGGTTTTGATGTGATTTATGCAACACAAGATGCGGATTATGACAAAAAAGCAGGCCTATATTCGATCCCAAGTTCTTTCGGTATTAAAAAAGCGTTACAAATTGCTAGAGGTCTTCATGTATTAAGCTTTATTGCAATGTTAGCCATGTTCTTTGTTAGTCCATTAAGTTGGATTTATCTGATAGGTGTCCTCATTGCAGGTGGAATTATGGTGTACGAGCATATGATTATATCAGAGGACGATTTATCCAAAGTAGGTGTAGCGTTTTTTCCAATGAATGGAATAATTAGTATTGTCATGTTAGTATTTACTATAGGAGACTTACTATTATGAAAAAATTCGATGGGATTTATACGGTTGGTATAACTGGGGCAAGTGGCGCTATTTACGGTGTTAGACTTGTTCAAGAGTTGCTAAGACAAAATTACAAAGTGCACTTAATTGTAACTGAAGCAGGATGGCAAGTGTTTCGTGAAGAGTTAGAGTTAGATACATCTAAGCGAAACGAAGTAATCAAGCAATTATTTAAAGAGAACGATGAACAGTTTTCCTATCATACACTTCAAGATTTCACAGCACCTATTGCTAGTGGTTCTTACCAAAATGATGGAATGATTGTTATTCCGTGTTCAATGGGGACCATGTCAGGAATTGCTCATGGTACTTCTAAAAATTTATTAGAACGCACAGCGGATGTCATGCTGAAAGAAGGCCGTCCATTAATTATTGTGCCGAGAGAAACACCCTTAAACCAAATTCACTTAGAAAATATGTTGAAAATATCTAAAGTTGGTGGAAAAATTCTACCAGCAATGCCAGCTTTTTATCAAATGCCAAAGTCGATGGATGACCTGATTAACTTTGTTGTTGGAAAGGCGTTAGACAGTTTAGGCGTAGGGCACGAGCTCTTTACCCGTTGGGGGGATCAAAAGTGACATTAATCGTCGGAGAAATTTCCTATACCAATATTCTACCTATTTTTTATTATCTAGATCGTGAAAAATTAAGCGATCTAGATTGTCGTTTTGTTCCGCAAATTCCAGCTGAGTTAAATCGAGGTATGGCAAACGGAGCAGTCGATGTAGGAGGGATTTCATCATTTGCATATGGAGAAAATTTTGATCGTTACACACTTTTACCGAACTTGTCTGTTTCAGCCTACTCCAGAGTCGGCTCACTTTTTTTATTTTCAAAGGTACCGATTGAAGAGCTAAACGAAAAGTCAGTAGCCTTAACATCTAGTTCGGCGACGACGATTCATTTACTTAAAATTATATTAGAACGATTCTATGAGTTTTCAGTTGAATATGATGTTATGAAGCCCAATTTTGAATCCATGCTTGAAACACATGATGCGTGCCTCTTAATTGGCGATGATGCAATTAAAACGGTTTGGAATAAATCAGATCGATATTATATGTATGATATAGGTCAACTTTGGTATGAACATACGGGATTACCAATGACTTATGCGGTTTTTGCTGTGAGAAATGAAGTGCTTCAGACAGAAACTGAAAAATTGAGTGTATTATATGAACAGTTGATTAGTAGTAAAAGAAAAAGTATTGATATCAACTATCTACCGATGATTGATAGTATTAGAAACAACTTTGGTGGAACTCAGCTGTTTTGGGAACAATATTTTAAAGGTTTATCGTATGACCTTAATGATCAAATGTTAAAAGGCCTGAATTATTATTATCAATTAGCATATGATTTAGGTTACTTAAAGAAAAAGGTACAAACTATTTCATTGTGGAGTGCTTTTGACCATAGTCATTCCATGTAGTTTAGGGTGGAAGAAATGAAATTAGCAGACGTTTATTATAAATTACAGAAGGATATTAACATCATCGAGAAAGAGTTAGAGGTGACAGTCCAAGCAGATCATGTCACATTAAGTGAAGCTTCCACTCAACTACTCAAAGCAGGTGGAAAAAGAATACGTCCTGTCTTTGTTTTGTTAGCAGGAAAATTTGGTGATTATGATATTCATTCATTAAAAAATATTGCGGTTCCACTCGAACTCATTCATATGGCGTCATTAGTTCATGACGATGTAATCGATGACGCCGAAACGAGGCGAGGTAAGCGAACCGTTAAAGCACAGTGGGATAACCGTGTTGCAATGTATACTGGTGATTATATTTTCGCGCGGGCACTTGAAATATCACTGTATTTTGAAAACCCAAAGATTCACCAAATACTCTCCTACGCAATGATGGAAATGTGTATAGGTGAAGTAGAACAAATCCGTGACCAGTACAACTGGAACCAAAACTTTAGAAATTACTTACGACGTATAAAAAGAAAAACAGCTCTATTAATTGCTGTAAGCTGTGAATTAGGAGCAATTGCAGCAAATGCTCCATTACATATCCAAAAGCGCCTTTATTATTTTGGTTATTTTGTCGGTATGAGTTTTCAAATTACAGATGATGTTCTAGATTTCATCGGTACACAGAAACAACTAGGGAAACCGGCTGGCAGTGATCTTTTACAAGGCAATGTCACATTACCTGCCTTATATGCAATGGACAAAGATCCAGAAATTAAGCGCCTCATCATGGAAACTCTCGATGATCCGTATGTCGATAAATTAGACATCAGAAATGTATTGGATGAGATCAAAAATTCAGGTGGAATTGAATATTCTCTGCAAATCAGTGATATGTACTTAAACAAAGCATTTAGATGCTTAGAAGAATTACCTGACATTGATGCCAAAAAGTACTTATATGAAATTGCAAGTTACATAGGGAAACGAAAGTTTTAATCAACGGACCTCTATGTCTCATATATAAATGAACTTACGCATGTTTGCCCTTAGCGGCCACATGCGTTTTTTGTTGTAGCACCCTCTCTCTAGTAACGTATTAAAGAGGGGGAAGTCCATTTTTTATAATTCTTATATAATGTTTCATTTATTGTATAATTCGTCCAAATTTGATATAATCTAAAAGGCTTGTACATAACACGAAAAATGAGAGGTAGGGTTTTATAATGGAAAGAACGTTTTTAATGGTTAAACCAGACGGAGTTCAACGTAACCTAGTGGGAGAAATCGTTTCTCGCTTTGAAAAGAAAGGTTATAATTTAGTAGGTGCAAAATTGATGACGGTTTCAAAAGATCTTGCTGAAACTCATTACGCTGAGCACAAAGAGCGTCCTTTCTTTGGCGAGTTAGTTGATTTCATTACTTCTGGACCAGTATTTGCAATGGTTTGGGAAGGTGAGAAAGTAATTTCAACAGCTCGTACGATGATGGGTGCTACTAACCCTGCAGATGCTGCACCTGGAACAATCCGTGGTGACTTTGCTGCACAAGTTGCAATGAACGTTATTCATGGTTCTGACTCTCCTGAGAGTGCAGTTCGTGAAATTGGTATTTTCTTTAAAGAAGAAGAGTTAAACACTTACGATAAAACAATTAGTAAGTGGGTTTAATAAAAAGCGGGAAAGGCATCTAAAGCAGATGCCTTTTTCTTTTTTAACGCAATAAAGTTTATATCGAAGATGTCTAGCTCCAGCGCCCAGCGACTAGCGAGACTTCGCTCACCTCCTTACGATAAGTCAACATCGGCTCCCTAGCGATCACCGTGTTTTCTTTATCTCATACGGCGGGCTCCAGTCCGTACGTCGCTAAACGGGCGCTTGCGCTTTTCGTGTCTAGATCCAGCGCCCAGCGACTAACTAGACTTCGCTCACCTCCTTGCGATAAGTCAACATCGGCTCACTTGTTACAAGACAACTACCGATTATAGAACATAAGAAAAAGTTCTATTTTTTCTTTTGCTATTTTATGAAAACCGAACGGATCTTATATTTTTTTGTAGTTTTATCGGGGAAACTGTGATAAAAAGTAATAAATAAGTTTGTTTTTAGAGGAGACAGCAAGACATGAAATGTGATTATAACGAGTTTGTTGATAGTGTCAAAAGAAAAACGGGGATCGATTTAAATTTGTATAAAGAAGCTCAGATGAAGCGCAGATTAACATCTCTTCGTGAAAAAAAAGGATATAACGACTTTACTAGTTTTTTTCAAGCCATGTTAAAGGATGAAAAACTATTTGATGAATTTCTTGAGCGTATGACGATCAATGTATCCGAATTTTATCGAAACCCTAAACGATGGGAAGTGTTAGAAAATAAAATCTTGCCGCGGTTGCTAAAACAAAACCCTCGTCCGAAGGTTTGGAGTGCGGCGTGTTCTACCGGGGAGGAGCCGTATACCCTTGCCATTATTATGAGTCACTTTATGCCATTATCCCAAGTTTCTATTTTAGCGACAGATATTGACCGAGCCATTTTAGAAAGGGCAAAGGTTGGGTTTTACGCAGAGCGTTCGATTAAAGATGTTCCAAAAGAAGTGTTGCACAATGCATTTAACAAAGATGTTATCGGTTATACCATTAAAGACGATATTAAAAAGACTATTAAATTTAGGCAGGGCAATTTACTTGCAGACCGTTTTGAGTCGAACTTTGATTTGATCGTTTGCCGAAACGTTATGATTTATTTTACAGAAGAAGCAAAGCATGAACTATACCAGAAGTTTAGTGATGCGTTAAGGCCTGGCGGAGTCCTTTTCGTAGGAAGTACAGAACAAATATTTAATCCTCAGACGTATGGCTTTGAAACAGAGGATACTTTTTTTTATCGGAAAAAGTAATGAAACTTCATATAAATTCTAGACGACCTTTATATTTTAAAAATTTTCTGATAAACTGAAACTTCTAACATAAAAAGCTAGGTTACAGCATACTGAAAAATTTCTTAAGACAAAGAAATAAAGTTGTGCTATAATTTAGTGCATAAAAGCGCTAAAGAGAGAATAGGTTGGAGGAGGAGTAAGATATGAGATACCTTACAGCAGGAGAGTCACATGGACCGCAGTTGACTACGATTATCGAAGGTGTTCCCGCTCATCTAGATTTATTACCTGAAGATATTAATGTCGATTTAGCTCGTAGACAAGGTGGGCATGGCAGAGGACGCCGTATGCAAATTGAAAAAGACGTTGTTGAAATATTAAGTGGAGTTCGCCATGGAAAAACGACAGGTGCGCCGATAACACTCGTCGTCGAAAATAATGACTGGAAAAATTGGACGAAAATAATGGGTGCAGAACCATTATCAGAAGAAGAAGAAAAAGAAATGAAGCGCAAAGTAACACGCCCAAGACCAGGTCATGCCGATCTCAATGGTGCAATTAAATACGGCCATCGTGATATGAGAAATATATTAGAACGTTCCTCGGCTCGTGAAACGACAGTTCGTGTTGCAGCAGGAGCTGTAGCCAAGAAAATTCTAAAAACATTTGGTATAGAAGTCGGTGGACACGTTCTTGAAATTGGTGGTGTGAAAGCAGAACAAACTTCTTACACCTCAATAAATGATTTACAAGATCGTTCGGAAGCTTCGCCTGTACGCTGTTTAGATGAAGACGCAGGACAGAAAATGATGAATGCGATCGATCAGGCAAAAAAAGACGGCGATTCAATAGGTGGAGTGGTTGAAGTGGTCGTAGAAGGAGTTCCAATTGGTCTAGGAAGTCATGTGCACTACGACAGAAAACTGG
The DNA here is from genome assembly GCF_029028005.1 of Alkalihalobacterium chitinilyticum. Lineage (GTDB taxonomy): Bacteria > Bacillota > Bacilli > Bacillales > Bacillaceae_F > Alkalihalobacterium > Alkalihalobacterium chitinilyticum. Next base: position 168,533 of record NZ_JAOTPO010000001.1, on the reverse strand, counting down.
ATGGAAAACTGGCAGCAGCTATTATGAGTATTAATGCATTCAAAGGTGTTGAAATTGGAGTCGGCTTTGAAGCTGCTAGAAAACCAGGAAGCCAAGTTCATGATGAAATTTTATGGGATGAAGAAAATGGTTATACTCGTAACACAAACAACCTTGGCGGGTTAGAAGGCGGAATGACCAATGGAATGCCTATTGTCGTACGTGGAGTAATGAAACCTATCCCAACTTTATATAAGCCTCTTCAAAGTGTCGATATTGATACGAAGGAACCTTTTGCTGCAAGCATAGAGCGTTCGGATAGCTGTGCGGTTCCAGCTGCATCTGTAGTTGCGGAAGCTGTTGTCGCTTGGGAAATTGCTAATGCACTACTTGAGAAATTCGGCAGTGATCGTGTAGATGAAATAAAGGAGAATATTGAACGACATGAAGAGCGAGCGAGGTTGTTCTAATGGAACAATTACACATAAACACATCCTCAAAGCAATACTCTGTATGGATTGGTGACGATATTCGCTATAAAGTGTCTGAATATATTCCAACTCCGCTGCAACAAAAAGTGTCGTCTGTTTTAATTATTACAGACGACCAAGTTGCTCCATTGTATTTACAAGATGTAAAAAACGGATTAAGTAATCGTTTCGAGGTATTCGAATATATTGTACCAGCTGGAGAACAGTCGAAATCATTTCAGCAATACTACGATATCCAGACGTATGCATTAGAACAAGGATTAGATCGACATTCACTAGTTATTGCACTAGGTGGAGGCGTTATCGGTGATCTTGCCGGTTTTGTTGCAGCGACTTATATGCGTGGAGTACCTTTTATTCAAGTTCCAACAACATTACTTGCACATGACAGCAGTGTAGGGGGGAAAGTGGGGATCAATCATCCGTTAGGTAAAAACATGATTGGTGCTTTCCACCAGCCAGAAGCAGTAGTTTATGATCCGACAGTATTTAAAAGTCTTCCGTTACATGAATGGCGATCTGGGTTTGCTGAAGCGATTAAGCACTCTTTAATTTGGGACGCTCAGTTATATTCATGGCTTCAAGATCATATAGATGATTTTTCAAACATTAAAGGTGAATTAGCAGAACAGTTACTGTTACGTTCAATTGCTGTCAAAGCTGCTGTCGTTAGTGAGGACGAAAAAGAAAACGGCATCCGTGCTATTTTAAATTTCGGACACACTTTAGGTCATGCGATCGAAAAGGAACTAGGCTATGGCAAAATGACTCACGGTGAAGCAGTAGCAGTCGGTATGATTTTTGCAATGCGTTTAAGTGAACAATACTATGATATTTCTTTACCGATAGATGAAGTAAAAGCTTGGCTAACTAAATTAGGGTATGAGACAGATATTCCTGTTGAATTAGATCCTAATCAATTAGTACATACAATGAAAAAAGATAAAAAGGCCCAAAAAGGAGTCATCCGAATGGTCCTAATGAAAGAACTTGGGAGAGTAGAGGTTGTTAGTGTTGATGAAGAGCCAATCAAAGAGCTGCTCTTAAAGTCTATTAAGGGGGAGTAGGAATGATTAGAGGAATTCGAGGCGCAACAACTGTTGAGGTAAATGAAGAAGAGGTTATCTTGGATGCAACAGAAAAACTATTAGAAACGATCATCACCAAAAATGGAGTTAAACCAGAAGATGTTGCCCAAATTGTTGTGACAGTCACTCATGATTTAAATGCGACATTCCCAGCAAAAGCACTGCGTCGTTTTGAAGGGTGGAAGTTTGTGCCGATTATGTGTGCACTTGAAATCCCAGTGCCAAATAGTCTGCCAATGTGTATTCGAGTGATGATTACTGCAGAAACAGATGTACCTCAAAGTGAAGTTGAGCATATTTATTTAGAGAACGCTATCTCACTTCGACCAGATTTACAATTGACAAATAAAGAAGACTCAAGGTAAGATTACAGTAGTTGAGATGAGAGTAAGATTTAGTTTAATTAGTTATTTAGAGTATTAGTTTTTAGGTTATATGAGTTGAAGCTTGTTACGTATGATGAGTTTCTAGAATAGTTTATTTAAGAGTAGAGCAGAGATGAGAATGAATAGTTGAGTAGAGCTGAGCAGAGCGAATATATGTATTAATGATTCGGCTGACTCTAGTTAAGGGTGTCAGGCGCCGCAAAGCGAAATATTAGTGCTGATTTTTCATCAGCATCTCTATTTTCGTATGATTTTGGGGAGCCAGTCACTTTGGGGTCAGCTTTTTATATTTAGTTTAAGTAATGGATGCTAAATTCATGGCAACACGGATGATCTAGCCTCTGTTTTCTCCGCCATATTTCTCACGTTCATTTTCACTCACTTATATGAAGGAGTGAAAATCATGTTAAATACCTCATTATCTTCCTACTTAGAAGATGCCAATCAATTCAAAACAGTTCCCGTTATAAGTCATTTATTTGCTGATACGTTAACACCCATTCAAATCTTTCGTCAGTTAGAGCAAGATGCGGTTTACTTACTCGAAAGTAAGGATGAGCACTCGCCGTGGTCTAGATTTTCATTTATTGGTCTTTATCCAAAGTTGTTTTTGAGTAATACAGGCAATGAGTATTATATAAAAGAAAAAAACGAGACCATTCATACTACTTCTTCTTTTCAATCAGCATTTGACTATGCAACAGAATATGTGGATGTGAAACCAATTAAACTTCCAATCCCCTTCCATAGCGGTATGGTTGGATATGTATCGTATGATGCGGTAGAGCAATTTGAACGTGTTCTGGCTCAGCAGGATACAAACAAGGAAACGGTTCACTTTGTATTCTGTGAACTCGTTATTGCCTACGATCACCACAAAAAAGAAATGTATTTAATTTCTCTTCCTAGTTCGGGTCATAGTGATGAAGAAAACAAAAAGATTTATAACCATACAGTTCAAATGATGAAAAACGTTGTTGCACAAATGATGGAGGGTTCCAAAGACAAGCGAGCATTACCACCACCGACGTACAAAGTCGATGTATCGTTTGAGCAGGTTCGTTCGAACTATAAAAAAGAAAAATTCCTAGCAGATGTAGAAAAAATTAAAGAATATATTCGCGCTGGAGATGTATTTCAAGCGGTGCTATCCCAACGATTTGAAGTTGATATTAACGTTAGTGGTCTAGATATCTACCGAGTGTTAAGTATGGTAAACCCTTCCCCTTACTTGTTCTATATAAAAATTGGGGGTAACGAAATTATTGGTAGCTCACCTGAACGACTCGTCCAAATCCAAGATGGACATATGGAAATTCATCCGATTGCTGGAACGAGGCCGCGCGGAAAGTCCGTAGAGGAAGATGAAGCGTTAGCTCAAGATTTATTATCGGATGAAAAAGAACGTGCTGAGCACTATATGCTCGTTGATCTTGCTCGAAATGATATCGGCCGAGTAGCTGAATATGGTTCTGTTGAGACGCCGGTTTTATTAGATGTCGGGAATTTCTCACATGTCATGCACATCATCTCAAAGGTGACTGGGAGATTGCAAGAAGGCATTCATCCACTCCAAGCTTTCTCTTCTTCATTTCCTGCTGGAACGGTTTCGGGGGCACCGAAAATTAGAGCGATGGAAATCTTAAAAGAAATCGAGCCAACAGAACGAGGGATTTACGCTGGGGCGATTGGGTACTTTGGTTTTGATGGCAATATTGACTCATGTATCGCCATTCGCACATTAGTGATAAAGAACAAAAAGGCTTATGTTCAAGCTGGTGCAGGAATCGTAGCCGATTCAATTCCAGAAAATGAATATGAGGAAACACGAAATAAAGCAAAGGCGCTTTTACATGCTGTTCAATTAGCAGAGGCCATGGTTAAGAGAAATGCGGAGGAGGCGATTGGCAATGTTTAAAGACATATTGCAAAAATGTATTCGTGGGGAACACTTGTCAGAAACAGAAGCAAAATCAGTAATGGATGAAATTATGACAGGTACAGCCACTCATAGTCAAATTGCTAGCTTGCTGACATTATTAAGATTTCGCGGTGAGACACTGGGGGAAATGGTCGGTTTTGCAAAGTCAATGAAAGAGCATGCTATCTCAATTCCTCATAATGAAAAGGGTGTAATTGACACATGTGGAACTGGCGGGGACCATGCGAAGACATTTAATATCTCAACAGCAGCTGCTATTGTTTTGTCTTCGCTCGGTGTGACAGTTGCAAAGCATGGTAATCGATCCGTTTCTTCAAATAGTGGCAGTGCAGATGTTTTAGAACATTTAAATATAGAAATTCAAACAACACCTGAAGAAGCGGCTCTTGTACTAGAAGAAAAGAAAATGAGTTTCTTATTTGCTCCTCTATACCATGTCGCAATGAAAAATGTTGCAACGCCTAGAAAGGAATTAGGGTTCAGGTCGATCTTTAACTTATTAGGACCATTAACGAATCCAGCTAATGCAGAAGCTCAATTAATTGGAGTGTTTGATGAAAAGTACGGTGAATTGATGGCACAAACACTTAGAGAGTTAGGAGTTAAAAGGGCAATGCTCGTAACAGGCGCAGAAGGCTTAGATGAAATTTCAATCGGTACGAATACCTTTGTAACGGAATTGAAGCATGGTGAAATTACCAAGTATATTCTAACACCAGAGGAAGTTTCCTTGCCACGAGGACCGTTAAGTGATATTCAAGTTAAGACACCTCTCGAAAGTGCAAACATGATCTTAAATGTGTTCCAGAATGGTAAGAATGAAGCTGCCAGGAACATTGTTGCCTATAATGCTGGAGCAGGTTTATATATAGCTGGAAAAGTACCGTCTATTAAAGATGGTGTTCGAGAAGCGCAAAAAGCAATAATGAATGGAACGGTTTATAATCAATTTACTAATTTACAAGCGAAAAAGGTGGAGAGAATCGATGCTTAAAAAAATTATCGAAACAAAGATGGAAGAACTAGATCAATTAGTCTTACCGCCAGGCATATCAGTTGAACGCAAATCTCTTTTTCAGCACCTTTCTCATCCGAATCGTAAAGTGGGTTTAATTGCGGAAGTGAAAAAAGCATCTCCTTCAAAAGGAGTGATTAAAGAAAATTTCCACCCTGTGGAAATTGGCAAAGCATATGATGAGAGTGGTGCTGATGCTATTTCAGTCTTAACGGACCGCACTTACTTTCAAGGGCATCGTAGTTATTTAACGGCGATTAAAGAAGAAGTAAATCTGCCAATTTTACGTAAAGACTTTATTATTAGTCCACTTCAAATTGAGGAAAGTGTGCGGATTGGTGCCGACGCGATCCTTTTGATTGCTGGTATTTTCGAAGTAGAGAAGTTACAAGAATTATATACAATTGCGTACGAAAAAGGTCTTGAGTGTTTAGTCGAAGTACACTCAAAAGAAGAGTTAGAAGAAGTTTTATCCGTGTTTACTCCAGAAATTATCGGTGTTAATAATCGCAATTTAAAAACGTTTGAAACGTCATTAGAGCAAACCGAGAGACTAAGTTCCCTAATTCCAAAAAACAGTTTATTTATTAGTGAAAGTGGAATTCATACTCATGCTGACGTTGATCGTGTATATAGAGCAGGAGCAAACGGAATTTTAGTCGGAGAATCGTTAATGAGAGCGAATACTCCTGCAGAAGGAATTCAAACATTATTTGGGGGAGAAACAGTTGCAAACGAAGCTTAAATATTGTGGCAATCACTCATTACAAGATGTTAATAACGTTATAAACTCTCGGGCTGAATATATCGGTTTCGTTTTTGCTGAGAGTAAACGAAAGGTCACAGCGGATGATGTGAACAACTGGTTTAGAAGTGCTCCGGCGAATCACACAAAACAAATCGTAGCGTTATTCGTGAATGCAACTATCTCAGAAATTGAAGAGGTCGTGTCCAAAGTGCACGTTGATATTATTCAATGTCACGGGAATGAAACACCAGAACTTGTTCAAGAAATCAAGCAGCGCGTGAAAAAAACAATCTGGAAGGTCATTCACCATCAAGAAAAAGCATGGCAAGACATGAAAGCCTTCGCTACTTATGTTGATGCGTTTATTATTGATAGTAAAGTCAAAGGTCAATGGGGTGGAACAGGTATTACCTTTGACTGGGGACATATACCGAATTATATTGAGCAAGGTAAAACTTTGCAGAGACCCGTTTTTATAGCGGGTGGTATCAATCCTAGTAATGTGGGTGAATTATTAACCTATCAACCTGATGGAATTGATATTTCTAGTGGAATCGAAAAAGACGGAATAAAAGATAAAACATTGATCAAACAGATCGAAGAAAGGATTACTAATCATGATAACCAATTATCCAGATAAACGAGGCAGATTCGGACCGTTTGGCGGCAAGTTTGTACCTGAAACGTTAATGAATGCGATTGAAGATTTAGAGAAGGCACTTGAAGAAGCGCTTCAAGACTCTGCTTTTTTTGAAGAATATCACCATCATTTACAAGAGTATGCAGGACGAGAGACTCCTTTAACTTATGCCGAAAATATTTCTAAAGAATTAGGTGGCGCTAAGATTTATTTAAAGCGTGAAGACTTGCTTCATACAGGTGCCCATAAATTAAATAATGCGATGGGGCAAGCACTTCTTGCTAAACGAATGGGAAAAAAGAAAATCGTTGCTGAAACAGGAGCAGGTCAACACGGGGTTGCGACTGCCACCATTGCAGCGCGCTTTGGTTTAGAATGTAAAGTGTTTATGGGAGAAGAAGATATCGAACGACAGAAGCTGAATGTTTTCAGAATGGAGCTTTTAGGAGCGGAGGTCATTCCGGCTACGTCTGGTAGCAGAACCTTAAAAGATGCAACAAACGAAGCCATCCGTTATTGGGTTGGAAACGCTGAAGACACATTTTATTTAATAGGATCAGTAGTAGGTCCACACCCGTATCCTAAAATGGTACGTGAGTTTCAAAGAATTATAGGAGATGAAGCTAAAAAGCAGATGCTAGAAGTAGAAGGGCGTTTGCCAGATGAAATTGTTGCTTGTGTAGGCGGGGGAAGCAATGCAATTGGAATGTTTTATCCATTCCTAAACGATGACGTGAAATTAGTTGGAGTTGAAGCGGCGGGTAAAGGAGTAGCAACCAATCAACATGCTGCAACCATCACAAAAGGAACGAAAGGTGTAATTCACGGCTCGCTCACGTATTTACTTCAGGATGAAAATGGACAAATTATTGAGCCGTATTCCATTTCTGCTGGCTTAGATTATCCAGGGGTAGGGCCTGAACATGCGTACTTAGCAAGTATTGAGAGAGTGTCATATGAAGCGGTAACGGACAGCGAAGCACTTGATGCATTAAAAAAACTATCGGTAACTGAAGGGATTATTCCAGCCATTGAAAGTGCACATGCATTAGCAAAAGCATTTGAGCGAGCAAAACAATTAACGAGTGATGATATAATCCTCGTATGTTTATCAGGTCGAGGCGATAAGGATGTTCATACGTTAATGAAATCAGAGCGAGGTGAAAAAGGATGATGCAGCGATTTCAACAATACGTTAAATCTCAGGATCAACCGCTGTTTATCCCATTTATTATGGCGGGTGACCCAACCCCAGAGGCAACCATTGAGTTAGCATTAACGTTACAAGAATCTGGAGCGCATGGGCTTGAACTAGGTATCCCGTATTCAGATCCACTTGCCGACGGGCCAGTTATTCAACGAGCAGCGAAACGAGCATTAGCACATAAAATGTCACTTAAGAGAGCATTAGAGCTCGTTCCCATTATGCGCGAAAGAGGACTAGGAATTCCTGTAATAGTGTTTACGTATTATAACCCAGTTCTTCAATTTGGAGAACGGGAATTTATGAATAAAGCAAAAGAGTGTGGGGTGGATGGACTGCTTGTTCCAGATATTCCGTTTGAAGAAAGTGAAGAACTCGCTCAGTTATGCGAAGAAAACGAACTGCAGTTTATTTCACTTGTTGCGCCGACATCAAAACAAAGAATTGAAAAAATAGCAAAATCAGCAAAAGGATTTATCTATTGTGTGTCCTCATTAGGGGTGACAGGAGTTCGAAACGAGTTTCATCCTAAAGTTTATGAATTTTTAGAAGACGTCCGCTCATATAGTAAAGTGCCAGTTGTCGTTGGTTTTGGAATTTCCAACAATGAGCAGGTACAGCAGTTACAGTCCCATTGTGATGGTGTAATTGTTGGAAGTGCGATTATTCGCGAGGTTGAGAAGGTAAAGGAGCTTCTTGAAGATGAAAAATTAAGAAAAGATGGACTTTTTCATATAAAAAGGTTTGTCCTTTCGCTGATTTCATCGTAACATAGTATTATAGATTTCTCACTGTAAACCATTAAAGACTTTTTGATCGGTTTTTGAATAGAGGCTGACTCGAAAGCGAAGTGTCAGACACCGCTGTATGCTTTTTCATTGCACATTAGGAGTAGCAATGAATATAGAAATGGGGGGTGTCTGCATGTCAGGGTCGGCCTCGAACTTTTTTTATACTATCTTTTACGGATGGTTAGTATAAGAAAAGCTAAGGGGTAAGTTTTTCTTACTGATATCAAACATTATTAATGAATACATAGAAAGAGGTGCTTACGATGAAAGCAAAACCACAAGTCATCGGGCTGCCAGCCTATAAACCTGGAAAACCAATTGAGGAAGTTAAACGTGAATTAAGATTAGAGAAAGTTATAAAGCTCGCTTCCAATGAAAATCCGTTTGGAGCTTCGAAGAAAGTCGCTGAGGCGATTTCACAACTGGCGAATCAAACTGCTGTTTACCCAGACGGTTATGCAGCAGAATTACGGAATAAAGTAGCGCAGTTTGTCAATGTCAATCCAAATCAACTAGTGTTTGGAAATGGATCGGATGAAGTCATACAGTTACTTTGTCGAACATTTTTAACCCCTGATACAAATACAGTTACTGCAGATCCTACATTTTCACAATATAAGTTAAATGCTGTAATTGAGGGAGCCGAAGTTCGAGAAGTACCTTCAAAAGACGGCGTTCATGATTTAGATGCAATGCTTGAAGCGATTGATGAAAAGACGAGAATTGTATGGGTATGTAATCCGAATAATCCATCAGGTACATATGTAAACGAAGAAGCATTTAAATCATTTTTAGCCAAAGTTCCAAACGATGTGCTCGTCGTATCTGACGAAGCCTATTTTGAATATGTAACGGCTTCTGATTTCCCACAAACGGTTCCTTTACTTGAACAATATAATAATTTAATTATCTTACGCACGTTCTCAAAAGCATATGGAATGGCAGCGTTGCGAATTGGATACGGTATTGCTAACAGTGAGATTATTTCACTAGTAGAGCCAGTCAGACCGCCGTTTAACACGACAACTTTTGCACATGCTGCTGCGATTGCTGCTTTAGACGATCAACAATTTATTAAAGAGTGTTATGAGAAAAATGTTGAAGGAATCGAACAATACGTAAAGTTTTGTAAGAAATACAACTTAAAATATTATCCAACGCAAACGAATTTTCTTTTAATTGACTTTGGTATTCAAGGTGATGAAATTTTTGATTTTCTCTTGAAAAAGGGTTACATTATTCGATCTGGAAATGCACTCGGTTTCCCAACATGCGCACGAATTACAGTAGGAAGTCAAGAAGAAAACGCAGGAATTATTCAAGAGCTTTCAGCTTGGCTTGAAGAAAGAAAAGTGAACTCTGTAGGCTAGAAGGAGATTTTAATGTGGAGAAACGCAAAGTATTTGTTATCGGTCTAGGTTTAATTGGAGGCTCAATTGCATTAGCTATTAAGAGAGAGCACGATGTCCATATTGTTGGCTACGACATTAACGAACAACAAGTAAAAATGGGCTTGTCTCTAAAAGTTATTGATGACGCTGCTGATTCAATTCGAGCTGGGGTAAAAAATGCAGATCTAATCGTATTAGCCACACCCGTTACTAAAACGGAACAGTTACTCGAAGATATTTCTAATTATGAATTAAAGCAAGGTGCAATTATTACGGATGTCGGCAGTACCAAACAACGAATATTTCAAAGTGCAACTTGTCTTAAGGAAAGAGACGTAACTTTTATAGGGGGTCATCCAATGGCGGGCTCTCATAAAAGCGGTGTCGAGGCGGCAAGGGCACATTTATTTGAGAATGCCTTTTATATATTAACGCCAGTGGGTCAACAAAATATGAACAAAGTCATTCAATTACAAAATTGGTTAAAGGGAACGAGAGCGCGTTTTATTGAGATGTCACCTGAACAACATGATCGATTAGCAGGTGCTATTAGTCATTTTCCTCATATTGTTGCAGCCAGCCTTGTCCATCAAGTGGCTAAAATCGAAGAAAAAGATCCGCTCGTTTCAAGATTAGCTGCAGGAGGGTTTCGTGATATCACGCGAATTGCCTCTGGTAGCCCTGTGATGTGGCGGGATATTCTCATTCATAATAAAGAGAGCTTAATTGAGTTGTTAGATAAATGGCAAGAAGAGATGAACTATGTAAGGGTACTTATTGAGCAAGAGGAAGATGATAAGATCCACCAATATTTCGATCATGCAAAGAAATTCCGTGACGGTCTCCCAATTCATAAAAAAGGTGCTATTCCTGCGTTCTACGATTTATATGTAGACGTTCCCGATCACCCGGGGGTTATTTCTGATATCACAGGAATTTTAGCGAAGGAAAATATAAGTATTACAAATATCCGCATTATTGAGACTCGCGAGGATATTATGGGAGTTCTAAGATTAACTTTCCGTACGAATGAAGATAGAGAAAAAGCAGAAACGAGCTTAAGATCACATATGTATGAAACTAATTTAATGGAGTGAGAGAAATGAGTAAAGTGGAACAAATCACTGGTGGCTTAAATGGAACAATTAAAGTACCAGGAGATAAATCAATCTCTCATCGTGCTGTTATGTTTGGTGCGATCGCTGAGGGGACAACTACGATTGAAGGATTTTTACCTGGTGAGGATTGTTTAAGTACGATTGATTGTTTTCGCAAACTCGGTATTCATATCGAGGCGCAAGGAGATAAAGTGAAAGTTGAAGGTAAAGGATGGGAAGGGTTAACGGAGCCTAGTGAAATCTTAGATGTAGGAAATTCTGGGACAACAACCCGTTTAATGCTTGGCATCTTATCTACACGCCCATTTCACACTGTTGTTATTGGTGATGCATCAATTGCCAAACGGCCGATGTCACGGGTAACTGACCCTTTACGTCAAATGGGTGCAGTGATTGATGGACGTAATAACGGTAATTTAACACCTTTATCGATTCGCGGCGGTCAAACGAAAGGCATTGATTTTATTTCTAAGGTAGCTAGTGCTCAAGTGAAATCATCCCTATTACTTGCCGGCTTACAAAGTGAAGGGGTAACGACAGTTACTGAGCCTCATTTGTCACGTGATCATACGGAGCGGATGTTACGAGCTTTTGGTGTTGATGTAGAAATAGATGGTCTGACTGTATCTGTTAAAGGTGGACAAGACTTAAAAGCACAGCATGTTGTAGTGCCGGGAGATGTTTCTTCGGCAGCCTTTTTCCTTGTAGCAGGTGCAATTGTGCCTAATAGTCAAATCGTTCTAGAAAATGTAGGAGTTAATCCATCACGTACAGGAATTATTGATGTTCTTCAACAAATGGGTGCTAAACTCGAACTGATCAATGAAAGAGAATCAAATGGAGAACCTGTTGCAGATATCATTATTTCCACATCGGATCTAAAAGGCACTGAAATCGGCGGTGATATTATTCCGCGATTAATCGATGAGATCCCTGTAATCGCTGTGCTAGCTTCACAAGCACAAGGAAAAACAGTAATCCGTGATGCAGAAGAGCTAAAAGTAAAAGAAACGAACCGTATTGATACGGTAGTAAGTGAGTTAAGGAAGCTAGGGGCTGAGATCGAAGCTACAGATGACGGAATGGTCATAAATGGTCCTGTCCAGCTTAGAGGAAATACAGTCGATAGTCATGGAGACCACCGTATTGGGATGGCAATGGCAATAGCAGGCTGTGTTGCTAATGGTAGCGTTACGGTTGAGAATAGTGAAGCTATTGCTGTTTCATATCCTAATTTCTTTGACCATATTAAGAAGTTAACATAAAGAAGAGTAGTCTATACCCTTCCCTAAAATTAGACCAGTTAGACGGAAATCAATCAGGTTTTCGTCTATTCTGTTTTGCATTGCTGTAAAGTTTCGACATTACTATGTATAGATGGAAAATGAGAGAATAACAGACTTAAAAATATTTTTTTATTTTTCTGAAAGTATATTGACATTGTCAGTATTTTCTATATAATAAAAATTAGCGTATGGTTTCTCTCCACTCCTATCCATACTAATAGACTTTTTAGCATCTTGCTAAACCTGTTTGAAAGCGTTTACGTTTTCGAACGGGTCTTTTTTTTTGTTCAGGAACACTAGGTTTTAACATGAAAAGTGTGTTGAAGGTGATCTGATTATATGTAATTAATTTCTAAAAAATAGAATGACTAAAGATGAATATAAAGTAATTTAATTTTGATACAAATTATTCTTAGCAACCATTTATCAAAACAAAGACTTAGAACCATAAAATAGGGAATGTTTTTGCCGTCTTTTTCATAGCTTGTCTATAGAAGAAAGGTGGGATAATGATGAAATACATTCTTGCAGACGCGAAAAGGGAAGAAGGTTGTGAATTTAATAAGAAGTCTTACTGTATCGAAAACAACTCTATTTCTTATGTAAACGATAAGATGGACAAACTTAAATTTACACGAATAAATACGAGCGGATTTACTTTAGCGGCTGGGCATATAATGAATGATTTCAACTTAATTAATTTTAAGCACAAAGAAGCTTATAAAATGAGGTTTAAGCGACTTATTGAAAAAGGGTGTACAACGATCGTTACGTATCCATTTGTAGAAGGAGTTGATGAACTAAAGAAGAAGTTGAGGTATGCACGTCACCAACTGATTAATAGTCCGATTGATTATGTAATTGGCATTCAAACGAATATTGATGGATTGACTCCTGCCCTCGTTCGAAAATGTAGGAATGAAAAAGTCCCAATCATTCTCGTTAATATTACATCAATTGAAGATTTTTATAAGGTTTCTTGGGAACGCATTAAAGAAGCGATGCTAACGTACCAACTTTTGATTATCCCTAACTGGACTGTAACTCCACTGACGCGAAAAGTAGAAGAAAAGCTCTCAGATACGTGGGAAGTAATTTCAAATTTGCATCGAATTCCAAGCCACCAGTTGTTTCCGTGTGAACATGAGCCTTTCTCGAAGGTTCTTTCCAAAAAAATTGGACTATATCCAAAAAAAAGTGAATTAATTGTTGGAAGCGATGTTGATTATATCATGTTTCAGAGAGGTGCAGCTGAACGAATGGATGAAGACTCCGTTACACTAGATGAGCCTGCTGTCGTTGTTCTACGAGGAAAAGTACTTAAAGCTGGGGATCTCATTTATTACAAGCCAGGGTACGGAAGAGAAGTCCGTATTGCTGTTCCAAGGCATTTCTTACCAATTACCGAAGCTTTTAGGGATGTTATACATCTATGAGGTGTTGTCTATAATGCGAAAAGATAGTGAAAATCAAATATTCATGCTACCATCATAATATAATTATGATGGTGTTTTTTATGAAAAAAAAAGGAACCGCGTAGGAGGCTGTTATGCAAAAAATAGTAGATGCAGTACATAAAATAGAGAATGGTGAAGTCGACCAAGGACTTGCACAACTTGAAGAACTTGAGAATACGACTAATCATGAAACAAAATTTGAGTTAGCGGAGACATATTATTCGTTAGGCCATATTGATAAAGCAAAGAAACTGGTTGATGATTTACTCATGTTGTACCCGGATGAAGGCGAGTTATATACGTTTTCTGCCGAGTTATTAATTGATCAAGACCAAGAGGATGAAGCAATTGAAATGCTCTTAGAGATTAAGGAAGATGATCCTGCTTATTTAAGATCACTTCTATTATTGGCAGATCTTTATCAAATGCAAGGGCTAGATGAAGTCGCTGAACAAAAATTACTAAAGGCCATTGAGAAAGCTCCAGATGAACCGATCGTTTCTTTTGGTCTCGGGGATTTTTATTTAGCTAGAGGTGATTTTCAAAAGAGTCTCCCGCATTTAAAGAAGGCCTATTACGCAAATGTAGAAATGGAAGGGTTAAATATCGCATTACGTTTAGCGGAAGCATATAGTGGTACAGGAGAGTATGAGGAGGCTTTAAAATTATATCAAGAGGGTCTGGATCAACAATTAGACATCCATGCGCTATTTAATTATGGGTATACAGCATATCAAATTGAACAATACGAGCTTGCAATCGATCAATTCAATACCTTAAAAGAACTTGATCCGGAATTCAGTAGTGTGTATCCGTACTTAGCGAAGTGTTATGAAGCATTACACCGACTTGAAGAAGCCATTAAAATTATTAATGAGGGGCTGTCAGTCGATCAATATAACGAAGAACTGTACGTTCATGGTGGAAAGTTAAGTTTTAAGATGAAAAATCGTGAAAAAGGGGAAGAATATTTACGAGAAGTTATTGCAATTAATCCAAGTCATTTTGAAGCTGTACGTACATTAGCAGCCTTCTTAAAGCACGAAAATCGTTTTGATGATTTGATTGACTTAATCGAATACTTGAAAGATATTGGCGAGGGAGATCCAGTCTTAACTTGGTATGAGGCAGTAGCAAGGTATGAAAATGATGACATTGATAAAGCAAAAGAATGTTTTGAAGCGGTTAAAGCAGATTTTGCAGATGATGTTGATTTTCTAGAAGAGTATGGAAAGTTTTTAATGGAAAATGGAGAGCGTATTGAAAGTCTCCGTTTATTTAAGCAGGTCATTGCTTTAGATGAAACTAGGTTAAATGTTAAAGAATTAATTATTTACTTAGAAGAAGATATGCAATAAATTGTTCATAATCATGTAACAATAATTTTGTGCATATTAGAGGATTTGAATTATAAGTTGGAGAATAATTATATACATAAAATTCTTTCTGTTGTCGTGTTAAATGTGAACTAAGGTATAAGCCTTTCGGGGAGGGAATCAGGATGAGCAGCACTATTTCAGTATATGAGAAAAAAGAGTTTTTACGTTGGTTTCTTAATGAGTATCAGTTGAAACGAAGAGAGTGTGCTTGGCTTTTAAATTACTTAATTAGTGATGAAAACTTAATGGAAAAAGTTCATTTTGTGGAAAGAGCTGAATATTGTCCAAAAGCATTAATTATTTCTACAACTGACGTCGATCATGTTCCGTTTTGCTTCCATAAGCAAAAGCATGTAACGATGGATGCAGAAAAGGCCTTCCATGACATTCGTCTGAATAATGATGAAGATGTTTATATTCAGTTGAATTTCTCAAATGCTAAAACAAATCCCCATTATGTTGCTGTCCTTGAAGAAAATCCGTATTTACCAGCAAATGAAATGGCAACGGCTGATGCAATAATAGCTGAAATTTTTCTTGATAAAGTTTTAGCTGCGTTTAATGAGAAACAATGGTATAAAAAAGTGGATGAAGCATTAGACAAAAGAGATAAAGATACATTTTATAAATTAACAAAAAAGAAGAAATGATATTTAGAAGCTGATTTATCGGAGTGCTCTAAAGAGCTCATCGAATAAGTCAGCTTGTTTTATTTTTGAGCATTTTTCGTTAATATAAGAGAGTGTTAATAATTTAGTTGCTATAAGGAGAGAGTAGACATGAAATGGTTAGCCAAAGAAATGGATACGTATTTGCAGGCAAAAGAGTATGTCGATACCGCATTAATTCCTTTAATTCCTGTAAGTTGGGAGAAGGAGATTAAGTCCAACGTAGCGATGGGAGAATTTATTTCAATTATCTCTAGTGAATTAGAACGGCAATTCCAAGGTAGAGTGATTGAGTTTCCAGCATTTACATATTTGAAGAGCGATGTTGAAAAGACAGCGCGCCTTAAGAGTTGGGAAAAAGAATTAAAAGAAAATGATATTAAACATATCATTTATATCACTTCAGATTTTGAGTGGGAACAGGCAAAACAAGATTTGACAGAAACGCTTATTTGGCTTCCTTCTATTCCATTAGAACACATGGATCAAAAGCATAAGGTCGAGGTCATTGAGGGGCAAATTAAACAACTTATCCCCTTTTTGACAAACAAGTGGCAAAATCGTTAATTATGAAATTTCCGTGGCATTTTGACTTCTGAAAAGATTGACATTGAAAGAGTAGTTAGCTATCATGAGTATGTCCTAGTATTATATGTGTTAAATTATGTCCGGTTGGACTTAACTTACAACGTAGGGGGGGAAATAGAGTGAGTGAGAAAGATCATAAAGTATCAAGACGTCAATTTTTAACGTATACGCTAACAGGGGTTGGCGGTTTCATGGCTGCAGGTATGATCATGCCTATGGCTCGTTTTGCGTTAGATCCAGCTTTAAAAGTTGGTGCTGAAAGCGATATGGTTCCGATTAACCTTCATGTAGATGAAGTTACTTCAGAGCCAATCCGTAAAAACTTCCAATTTGAGCAGGTCGATGCATGGTATACTTCAGAAGTAACTGGGGCGGCTTGGGTGTTTAGACAAGGTGATGAGATTATTGCATTATCTCCTGTATGTACTCATTTAGGCTGTACAGTAGACTGGAACACAAATCCAGACTTTGAAAACCAATTCTTCTGTCCATGTCACTTCGGTCGTTTTGAGTTAGACGGTACAAACGTTGCTGGTACACCACCAACACGACCGCTTGATGTATATGAATTAGAAGTTAGAGACGGATATATTTACTTAGGTAGACCAATTCGAAGAGGATAGGAGGGGCGTAGCTCATGTTACAGAAAATTTATGACTGGGTTGATGAGCGTCTCGATATTACTCCTATGTGGCGTGATATCGCGGATCATGAAGTGCCTGAGCATGTTAACCCTGCCCATCACTTTTCAGCATTTGTTTATTGCTTTGGTGGGTTAACATTCTTCGTCACAGTCATCCAGATCCTATCTGGTATGTTCTTAACGATGTACTATGTACCAGATATTATTAATGCTTATCATTCCGTTGCATATTTACAAAATGAAGTAGCTTTTGGTGTTATCGTTCGCGGTATGCATCACTGGGGAGCTAGTTTAGTTATCGTAATGATGTTCCTACATACGTTACGTGTATTTTTCACAGGATCATATAAGAAACCTCGTGAGTTAAACTGGGTAGTCGGAGTACTTATTTTCTTCGTAATGTTAGGCCTTGGTTTCACAGGTTATCTTTTACCTTGGGATATGAAAGCGTATTTTGCAACTGTAGTAGGTTTACAGATCGCTGAAGCAACACCGATTATCGGTGGATTTGCGAAAACATTACTTGCTGGTGGAGAAATTATTGGGGCAGCGACGTTAACTCGTTTCTTTGCAATCCATGTATTCTTCTTACCGGGTGCTCTTTTAGGTTTACTAGGAGCTCACTTCTTCATGATTCGTAAGCAAGGTATTTCTGGACCGTTGTAAAAAATAAAAGACAATTTATAAAGGAGGGAAATCGATGCATCGTGGTAAAGGGATGAAGTTTGTTGGTGACTCTCGTGTTAAAGATTTAGAACACAGAAAACCTAACATTCCAAAAGACTATTCTGAATATCCAGGTAAAACGGAAGCGTTTTGGCCAAACTTCCTTTTAAAGGAATGGATGGTTGGTGCGGTATTTTTAATCGGTTATTTATGTTTAACTGTTGCTCATCCATCGCCATTAGAGCGTATGGCTGATCCGACGGACGCAGGTTATATTCCGCTTCCTGACTGGTATTTCTTATTCTTATATCAATTATTAAAGTATGAATATGCTGCTGGTGTATACACAGTTATCGGGGCGATCGTTATTCCAGGTTTAGCGTTTGGTGCATTACTTTTAGCTCCATGGTTAGATACTGGAAAAGAAAGAAGACCATCAAAGCGTCCTGTAGCAACAGGTTTAATGCTTTTAGCAGTAATTGCTACTATCTACTTAACTTGGGAGTCTGTTGACCAACATGACTGGGAAGCAGCTGCTAAGCAAGGGGCAATCATTGAACACGAAATCGATGATACAGCCCAAGGGTACGAAATTTATGCCTCACAATCGTGTATCGGATGTCACGGTAACCAAATGGAAGGTGGGTCTGCTGGTTACGCTTTAGTTGAAACAGGCTTAACTGTTGAAGAAATTAAAGATATCGTAATTAACGGACGTGGAACAATGCCTCCTGGCTTATTCGACGGTACTGATGAAGAGCTTGAAATTCTTGCACAGTTTATCGCCAATGACGGTCAAGGTGACGAATAATTTTTAATGAAAAGCTGACTATATAGTCAGCTTTTTTTACACATTTAATAGTAGTTTCAGGTTCTCAAGCAAGAATATCAAGGAGTGTGTTTCATGTGATTTCAGTATTAAAGATTTTCAGGCACCCGCTCATGTTGTATATGTTACTAATCATTAACTTTTTTGGTACGATTTATGGCTACTACTGGTATAAGGACCAACTGGCTGCTACACCAACGCACTTTTTAATTTTTGTTCCTGACAGCCCGACAGCCAGCTTGTTTTTTTTATTTGTATTAATTGCTTTTATTTTAGGTAGAAATGTTCCGCTTCTTGAAGCGCTTGCGGCTGTTACATTAATTAAATATGGATTGTGGGCTGTGGCTATGAATATAGGCGCGGGAGTTACCGGTTCTCAATTAGGCTGGCAAAATTATATGCTGATCGCATCTCATTTAGGAATGGCGATTCAAGCGGTCTTATACTTACCATACTACCGCATCAAAGTGTGGCATTTAATGCTCGTCGCTGTTTGGACATTACATAACGATATTATTGATTACGTTTACAATATGCACCCATATGTTTCGTGGAGCCTACAACCTTACATTCACCACATTGGCTATTTTACATTTTGGCTAAGTATCTTTTCGCTAATTGTAGTTTATTGGTACGGTGTTCGTGAAAATAGATTGAAGCTTTCTATTCGACCTTAAATGTAACTCTGAAAAAGCGCAAAAACTTGTCCTGAAAATGGTCTACTCTTGTCCATTCTTTCATAGATTAGAGTAGATGAAGGAGGGACCGAAATGCGCTCGTTTTTACTTATATTACTTACTATTTTAGTCTTGAGCATGCCAACATATAGTAACGCCGCTGAGGATAAGGAGTATTGGGGGAAGCTAAATGACACTTCGGATAAAGTCTTACAATTAGTAAAGCAGGAAAAGCTTGACGAAGCAAAACAACTGTTAGATTATTTTTCGAAGCAATTTTTATCTTTAGATCATAAGCAATCTTCTCTATCAATGAGTGATCTCCAAATTATTACAAAATCATATGAGCGAGCCATGGAGTCAGTTACAGCAGTCTCCATGAATCATGTTGAAAGAGTAAGGCTGGCTACTGAATTTAGGCTCGTCGTTGATGCTTTGACCAGTCCTCACCATCCTTTGTGGTTAAGCTCTGAACAATCGGTAATGAAGTCGATTAATGAATTAAAAGGAACCATGCAACAAAAAGATCCTCAAGCTTTCCGTCATAAAATAAACGAATTTTTACGTCTATACCAAATGATACGGCCAGCATTACTAGTTAGTGTCGAAGGTGTACAAGTTCAAAAAATTGAGTCACTCGTACAATTTATCGACCGTTATGGGAACGATATGATACATGACACTAGTATGCAAAAACAATTGTTTGTGATGGAAAAAGAATTCCAAAAATTGTACGAGCAAGTTAAAGAAGATAGTGCAGACCCATCGCTTGTTTGGGTTATGCTAACTATTGGAGGAATGATCATTATTTCCTTATCCTATGTAGGCTGGAAGAAATACCGTGCCGAAAAAAGACGTGTAAAAGTTCGGGATTAATAAACCATCATTAACAGTGTGGAAATGTCAATAACTCGCCACAAAATAGCAAGTATCTAAATTGACTTTTTTTGATGTTTAAAATAGAATAATTATAAAAGTGTACATCGAGAGGTGAGTTTACAAATGGGTTTAGGAGCATTTTTAGTTTACTTTGCGATTATTTTGATCATTCCAATTTGGGCGCAAAGAAAAGTAAAGTCGGCCTATAAGAAATATTCTCAGGTCGCGGCTACATCGGGTATGACTGGTGCGCAAGTTGCTCGAAAGATCTTAGATGATAACGGATTATATGATGTTACAGTTGAGCCGATTCGAGGAGAATTAACGGACCATTATGACCCGCGTGCAAAGGCTGTCCGTCTTTCAGAAAAGAACTACTATGGGAATTCTGTTGCAGGTGCTGCAGTAGCTGCCCACGAAGTCGGGCATGCAATGCAGGATGCTGAAGAGTATGCATTTTTACGCTTCCGCCATGCGTTAGTTCCTGTCGCTAACTTCGGTTCTAATACGTCATTTATTATTTTAATTGCAGGGTTCCTTATGGGAATGTCAGGTTTAGTCCTTTTAGGTATTATCTTCATGGCTGCTGCGGTTCTGTTCCAAGTGGTTACGTTACCAGTTGAGTTTAATGCTAGTAGTCGAGCAATGGGTCAAATGGTGTCTTCAGGAATTATCCGTAACGACGAAGAGCGTGAAACAAGAAAAGTTTTAGACGCTGCAGCATTAACATATGTAGCGGCTGCATTAGTTGCTGTTATGGAACTAGTTCGTTTTGTACTTATGTACATTGGAATGAACAGTGACGATTAATTTAAATAATAAAAGAAAAAACGACTGAAGGAATGCATTCCTTTAGTCGTTTTTAGGTTCTTGGATAATTTAATTATCCTTACGTCTCTAAGGGCTTCTTATTTTCATCTAGTGTAAAGCCTTCACCAATTACATCTTGAACGTCATTGACAGTAACGAAAGCATGCGGATCAATTCTCTCAACCAAGCCCTTTAAACGAATAAGTTCATTTCTCCCAACTACGCAGTATAGTACTTCCTTATCAGATCCAGTAAAACTTCCTTTTCCTTTTAGTACAGTAGCTCCACGGTCCATTTCTTTTAAGATGGCACTTGCAATCTCAGGTACGCGATCTGAAATAATAAACGAAGCTTTTGCAGAATAAGCCCCTTGTTGGATAAAGTCTATGACTTTCGCAGCGATAAATACAGCTAATAACGTATACATGGCTTCCCGATAGTTTAAATAAAGTAAAGATGAGCCAATTACCATTGCATCAAAGATAAACATCGTTTTTCCCATACTCCAACCGATGTACTTATAACCTAACTTTGCAATAATATCTACCCCGCCAGTTGTTCCACCGTAACGGAATACAATTCCGAGTCCTACACCGATAAATACGCCTGCGAATAAAGCAGCAAGTGTCATGTCATCATGAAGCGGTAAAGAAATAACAGGATAACGTTGAAAAATATATAAGAAGAGCGAGACACCTAAAGTGCCGATAATCGTGTAGATAAAAGTATGCCTTCCTAAAATATACCAACCAACGAAAAATAATGGTATGTTTAATAGTAGATTTGTTATAGCAGGGTCAAAATTGAAGATAAAGAAGAGGATCAGTGTAATTCCAGTAAATCCACCATCCGCTAAATTATTCTCCATATTAAAATAAACAAGTCCAAAAGAAAGAATGGCAGAGCCAAGAAGAATAAAAAATACATTTTTAAATTTAATTCGATATGTCATGTTTTACGTCCTTTTTCAATTATTGCGGATACAAATGGATGTCGCACGAATATTATACTGGATATGCATTCTTTGGGCAAATTGGTAATGAAATTCTAAGTAGCTAAGTGGTTAAAATGGTTAGTTATTTCAATTAATAATCACACGATCTAGAGAAATAAATGTTTTATTGGATAAATATTTGTCAAATGCTCCTGAATTAGCTAACATGAACATAAGGGGTGTTGAGCATGGAAGAACGAAGCTTGAAGGATATGCAAAGAGAAGTAGATGCATACATAAGTCAATTCAAGGAAGGTTATTTTAGTCCGTTAGCGATGCTGGCACGAATGACAGAAGAATTAGGTGAACTAGCACGTGAGGTGAATCATCATTACGGAGAAAAGCCGAAAAAAGATTCAGAAGACGAGCGCTCGATGGAACAAGAAATGGGCGATCTTTTTTTCGTCCTTATTTGTTTTGCCAACTCGTTAAATATTAATTTAGATGATGCATTAGAACTTGTTATGGAAAAGTTTAAGACAAGAGATGCCAATCGTTGGACCAAAATAGAGGAGGAGTCATAAAATGGCAGAGAATATGATTAAGATTGTCATTGCAGGACCAAGAGGAAATATGGGTAGTGAAGCCGTAAAAATGGTGACATCGACTGAACATTTCCAACTTGCTGCAGTAGTTGATTCGAAAAATAACGGGAAGTTATTAAAAGATATTGAAGGACAGCCAGCACTAGACGTTCCTATTTATGAGGATCTATCCGTTTGTTTAGCTGAGCATGAGCCGCATGTTCTCATAGATTTAACAGCACCAAAGTTTGGACGTAAACATATGGAAATTGCTTTTGATCATGGGGTACGACCTGTGGTAGGTACGACAGGCTTTACTGAACAAGATATAAATGAATTAAGACAGATAGCCGAAGATAAAAAGTTAGGTGCTATTATTGCGCCAAATTTTGCAATCGGTGCAATTCTTATGATGAAGTTTGCACAGGCTGCTGCTAAATACTTACCTGATGTTGAAATAATTGAAAAACACCACGACCGAAAGCTAGATGCCCCATCAGGAACAGCCATTAAAACCGCACAACTTATTCAAGAGGTGCGAGTTTCAAAAGTTCAAGGGCATCCAGAAGAAGTAGAAGAATTACCTGGTGCTCGTGGTGCAAATATCGATGGGATGCATATACATAGTGTTCGATTACCGGGATTAGTAGCCCATCAAGAAGTCATCTTTGGAGGACAAGGTCAAACATTAACCTTAAGACACGATTCAATCAATCGTACATCCTTTATGCCTGGAATTCAGTTATCGGTGGAAACCGTTATGAAAATGGATACGTTAATTTATGGCTTGGAAAATATTATTGAATAGGGGAAATGAGAGTGAGAATTGCATTTATAGCACATGATCAAAAAAAATCAGATATGGTCAATTTTGTTACTGCATATGAGAACATCTTCATAGACCATGAATTATTTTCTACAGGTACAACTGGTCAACGTATAATGGAAGCAACCTCTTTAAAAATTACGCGATTTTTATCAGGTCCTTATGGAGGCGATCAACAGATCGGAGCACTGATCGCTGAAAATCGAATGGATCTGATCATTTTCTTCAGAGACCCATTAACGGCACAACCGCATGAACCTGATGTAACTGCTCTATTAAGACTTTGTGATGTTCACTCAATACCGTTAGCAACCAATATGGCCACAGCAGAAATTTTAATTAAAGGAATTGAACGCGGAGAGCTGGAATGGAGAAAGAAAAATTAACGCCGAAGGCCTAGAGAAGTGAGGAGACTTATGAGTTTAAAGATTGGAATTAGTTGTTATCCTTCGGTCGGAGGTTCTGGAGTTATTGCAACGGAATTAGGAAAGCTACTAGCAGAACGTGGGCATGAAGTCCATTTCATTACTTCTAGTGTTCCTTTTCGTCTTGATAAAATTGATCCAAATATTTTCTTTCATGAAGTAGAGGTAAATCAATACTCGGTATTTAAACATCCTCCATATGACTTATCTCTAGCTAGTAAAATTGCGGAGGTTGCCAGAAGGCAAAAGTTAGATATACTTCATGTGCACTATGCCGTTCCTCATGCAATATGTGCTTTTTTAGCAAAACAAATGGTGGGTGACCATTTGAAGATTGTGACAACATTGCATGGAACGGATATAACTGTTTTAGGGTATGATCCATCTTTAAGTGAAATTATTAGATTTGGAATCGAACAGTCTGATACTGTAACAGCAGTCTCAAATGATCTTGTAAGACAAACTCGGGAACTGCTGGACGTAAACAAAGACATTAACACAATTTACAACTTTATAGATGAACGTGTGTATTATAATCGAGACAATACTGACCTTAAAAGGCGATATCACATTGCTGAGGATGAAAAGGTTATTGTTCATATTTCTAATTTTCGTCCTGTAAAACGAGTAAAGGATGTTATTTTAAGTTTTGCAAAAATCAACGAACATCTTTCTTCAAAGTTGCTATTAATAGGTGATGGCCCCGAGTTAACCGTTGCTTGTCAGCTTGTCAAACAGTTAGGGATTGAGGAGCGTGTATTATTCTTAGGTAGTCAAAAAGATGTTGCTGAGATTTTATCTATTTCTGATTTATTACTCTTATTATCTGAAAAAGAAAGCTTCGGTTTAGTTGCGCTAGAAGCTATGGCTTGCGGAGTTCCTGTCATAGGAACGAATATTGGTGGAATTCCAGAAGTGATTGAAGACGGAAAAACAGGATACATATGTGAGGTCGGCGATATATCAACGATAAGTGATAAGGCTATTAGTTTATTAACAGACGAAGATTTGCATAAACACATGAGCGAAAGTGCACAAAAGCGAGTGATCGACCATTTTAGTTCAAAAGATATTGTTGATCAATATGAGTATATTTATCATTCAACTCTCAACAAGTGAAGAGGGGCAACATTATGGAACCGTTATTTTTAATTGGATCAAAAGTTATTCAAACGATAAAGCAACAAGGATATGAAGCTTACTTTGTCGGTGGTGCAGTTAGAGATTTTCTCTTACAACGACCGGTTCATGATATCGATATTACGACATCTGCACCTGTAGAGCTCATTGAACAACTTTTCGAAGTAACGGTTCCCTTAGGTAAAGAGCATGGAACAGTTATTGTTCGCATGGAAGAACGGTCTTTTGAAGTAACCACTTTTCGTTCTGTTTCTGACGGTAGAAATACTTTACTTGAAGATTTGCAGAAACGAGATTTTACCATCAATGCAATGGCAATGAACGAAAATATGGAGTTAATTGACCCATACGACTTTTGCCGTGATCTTGAAAATCAGTTGATTCGTGCTGTTGAAAATGGAACGGAACGCTTTGTAGAGGACCCCTTACGAATGCTTCGTGCGTGCCGTTTTAGTAGTCAATTGAACTTTGAAATTGAAAAGAAAACATTAGATGCAATTATCGAGTGTCGCAGTTTAATTGAAAAAGCAGCAGTTGAAAGAGTAATTACTGAATTCGATAAATTAGTAAAGGCAAGATCGTACTCACGAGGTCTTCATTACCTCTTATCCTTAGGTTTGACACAACACCTGTCATTTTTAAAGGGCAAAGAACAAGCTTTAGAAGACTTAGCTGCGATGCAACTTCAAAATCTTTGCTCACTTGAAGAAGTTTGGGCAGCCTTTTTATTTGTTGACCAAACTGAACAAGAACTATTGAATTATTTGAAAGCTGTAAAAAAATCAAAGTCGTTTGTTCAGCAAGTCATTCGGTTGCTAGGAGCATTAAATACTTATGAAAACAGCGGATGGTCAAACGAGCTTCTGTACGAAATCGGTCTGGAAAATAGCTTAAAATTAGGGCGGTTACTCTTCACCTTACAACCGGAAGAAAACCATGTACATAATGAACAGGCCTTAATTAGATGGCACAATGAATTACCTATAAAAAGTCGCCGTGATTTAAATCTAAATGGACAATTACTCGTACAGTCCTTTCAAAAAGAGCAGGGGGCTTGGATTGAACAACTGCTAGTAAAAGCAGAAAAGGCAGTATTAGCACAAACCGTTGCAAATGACCCAAAGGAATTAATAGCTTGGCTAATGAAAGAGAGGGAGTTCAATGATGAAGGAGAAGCTTTTGGAGATGCTGTCAGAAAATGAATCTGGCTTTGTATCTGGGGAAAAGATTAGTAAACATTTAGGTTGCTCAAGGACGGCGATATGGAAACATATTGAGGAACTTCGTAAGAGTGGGTATGAAGTGGAGGCAGTTCCTAGAAAAGGATATAGGATTAAAACAAGACCAAATACCATTTCACCACATGAAATAAAGGTTTACTTACAAACTGAGAAAATCGGGCAAGAGCTTACTTATCATGAATCACTACCGTCTACACAAGAGGTTGCCCATCGTTTAGCACAAGAAGGGGCTGTCGAAGGACACGTAGTAATTGCTGATGAACAAACATCAGGAAAAGGAAGGCTTGGCCGTGTTTGGCATTCACCGATTGGGACAAGTATCTCAATGAGTATTATTTTACGTCCCAAAGTATCGCCACAGAAAGCACCCCAACTAACACTGCTTGCTGCAGTTGCAGTTGTAAGAGGGATTGAGAAAACAACTGGTTTACAATGTAGTATTAAGTGGCCCAACGATATTTTACTGAACGGCAAAAAGATTGTGGGCATACTAACGGAAATGCAATCCGAGCCAGACTATGTGCATTCTGTGATTATCGGAATAGGAATTAATGTCAATCATAAACGTGAACAGTTTTCATCTGAACTTCGTGAAATAGCTACCTCTTTAGCGATTGCCAAAGGTGAAGAAGTTAGTCGAGCGAAATTAATGAGTAGTGTTTTCTACGAGTTAGAATCATTATATGAGCAATATCTTCTTGAAGGCTTTGATGTGATTAAACCACAGTGGGAAAGTTATGCAATAAGTCTTGGAAAACGAATTGTTGCTCGAACTATACAAGGGACTATTGAGGGAGTAGCAAAAGGCATTACAAATGATGGTGTACTTTTATTAGAAGATGATGACCAAGTTGTGCATCAAATTTATTCCGCAGATATTGAAATAAAATAATAAAAAGTTGTTACAAATCTGCTACATTTTGTTATACTCATGATATGGGCAGTATCCATTAGAACTGCACCTTTTGGATAAAACTACTTATACACACAATTTTAAACCTATGTAGTCTGCCTTGATCCATTTAGGACTGGGACAGAGGGATGAATTAAACCGATCAACTGTTTTACAGTGTTGAATTATAATTCCTTTGAATCCTTCTTCCAGTGTGGAAAGAAGGATTTTTTTACATCTTAGCCTGTCGGTTTATTCAGTTTCCTCTATATTAAAAAGGGGGAGAAACGATGAAAACATCAACAGATTTTAAGAAGATGAAAGAAGCAAATGAGAAAATTGCAATGATAACTGCTTATGATGCACCATCAGCGAAGTTAGTCGAACAGGCTGGAGTGGACATGATTTTAGTTGGTGACTCACTTGGAATGGTCGTACTAGGCTATGACTCAACTGTTCCTGTTACGTTAGAGGATATGATTTTGCATACAAAAGCAGTAAAACGTGGTGCAAAACAAACGTTTATTGTTACGGATATGCCCTTTCTAACGTACCATAGCTCCATTAGTGAGACGATGAATAATGCGAAACGTCTTATGCAAGAAGGTGGAGCACATGCAGTCAAAGTAGAAGGCAATGGGGAAGTAATTCAAACGATTGAAATGTTAACAAAAGCAGGTGTACCTGTTGTGGCTCATTTAGGCTTAACTCCACAATCTGTAGGTGTGCTAGGTGGCTATAAAGTTCAAGGTAAAGATAAAGAAAGTGCAAACGAGCTCATTGAAGATGCCAATAAAGTGGAAAGAGCTGGAGCAATCGCACTAGTTCTGGAATGTGTTCCTAAACAATTAGGAGAATATATTAGTAAACAGCTGTCTATTCCAGTTATAGGAATTGGTGCTGGTGCTGATACAGACGGGCAAGTGTTAGTTTACCATGATGTTATCGGTTATGGTGGAGAGTTTGTTCCAAAGTTTGTAAAGAAGTATGCAAACATTTCACCTGTCATTCAAGAAGCTGTTTCTGATTACGTTTCGGAAGTGAAAAATAAGCAGTTTCCAGAAGATAAACATACGTTTACGATGAATGAAGAGCATCTTGCGCATCTTTATGGAGGCGTAAAATAGATAATGAAAATTGTAGAAACCGTACAAGAATTACAAAACTTAATCAAAGAAGCAAAAAGAAATGAAAGCGTTGTCGGCTTTGTTCCAACGATGGGATTCCTGCATGAAGGTCATCTGAGCCTTGTGGATCAAGCCCAAAAAGAATGTGATCTGGTTGTCATGAGTATTTTTGTCAACCCTCTTCAATTTGGTCCTAATGAAGACTTTGACCGGTATCCAAGAAACTTTGAACGGGACAGTCGATTAGCGCGAAATGCTGGTGTTAATATTTTATTTTATCCAAATGTTAAAGAAATGTACCCGACAGAGTCGGCGATGAAGGTTATCGTTCATGAAGGAGTAAGTGTACTTTGTGGAAAAAGTCGACCAGGACATTTTGATGGTGTCGCTACAGTGGTTTTAAAGTTATTTAACATTGTTACACCCGATCGAGCTTACTTTGGTATGAAAGATGCTCAACAAGTCGCTGTAATTGAAAAAATGATTCGTGATTTTAATTTACAAGTAAGTCTAATCGGCTGTCCGACCCTTCGTGAAGAAGATGGTCTTGCTAAAAGCTCACGAAATGTCAACTTAACAGACGTGGAAAGAAAAGAAGCTGTTTCTATTTATAACAGTTTACAATTGGCAAAAAAGCTGATTGCACAAGGGGAACGTAAGACAGAGCGTATTCAGGAAGAAATGACAACATTCTTGGAAACAAATAGTTCAGGAACTATCGATTACATTGAACTGTTAACGTATCCGGAACTAAATCATTTAGAGCAATTGGAAGGAAAAGTGATTATTGCCATTGCTCAACAATATTCAAAAGCCCGATTAATTGATAATATCGTACTAGAGATAGAATAAGCACAGGGAGTTATTAATTGGGGAGAACAAGGAGGAGAACAAACAATGTTTCGTACAATGATGAAATCAAAAATTCACCGTGCCCGTGTTACTGAGGCCAACTTAAATTATGTAGGTAGTATCACAATCGATGAAGATATTATGGACCAAGTTAATATCCTTGAAAATGAAAAAGTACAAATCGTAAATAACAACAACGGACAACGTTTTGAGACTTATGTAATTGCTGGGCCAAGAGGAAGTAAAGTTTTCTGTGTAAATGGTGCTGCAGCACGACTTGTACAAGAAGATGATGTGATCATCGTTATTGCTTATGCACTTGTGGGAGAAGAGAAAGTATTAGAACATGAACCAAAAGTCGCTATAATGAATGAAAAAAATGAAATAGTTGAAATGATTGGAACAGAGCCTGCTTCCACTGTATTGTAAGGCAACTATTACTAACATAATCCCCTCTCGTTAGATGAAAACTGTTGGATAACAGCATCTATGAGGGGGGATTTTTCATGCAAAAAATAGAAATCAAGCAATGGGAAATGATGATGAAACAATTGAAAAATAATTGGAAGAAAATTGGGGAAGATGAACGTAATGATTACATTAATGAACTGGCGAAATTAAACGAAGCCGTCTTAGATAAATGGGTTGAAATGGACGAAGAATTGCATGAATTAAAAAGTGAAATAAAAAATTTTTCCTATGAGTGTACGCGTTATTCTTCAAAAGGCACTTCCTACTTCAAATTGGATTTATTTGAACAAGCAATTGAAGAATTTTTAATAGAAATACAGGACCATCGACATCCCATTGTCAAATTATATCTCGCTTATTCATACTTATACGTACAAAATTATGATAAGGCTAAAGAGTGGTTTCTATTCTTAATTCATAGTAAAGAGTCGATTTGGAGTCAACATTTTGCTTATGTTGGTCTTGGTTGTTTAATGGCACAACAAGAAAAATATGATGAAGCGATTACCTATTTTGAAAAGTCCTTATCACTTACCAACAATTCCGATGTAGTGTATAATTTAGGAATGTGTCACTTTTTACAGCACCAACCAGGCTTGGCCTTACCTTATTTTAAAAAAGCCATTGAGTTACTTCCTGAAGATGGTGAAGCATACTACTTTCTAGGTCGCTGTTATGTAGAATTAGATGAGTATGATCAAGCTTGTCAAACATGGATTACAGGGTTACAACTCGTTGAGACAAAAGGAATGTTGCAAACATTAGCATACGAGATGGAGTGGATGGGCTATTATACTGGAGCCATCCATTGTTATAAACGGTTACTTGCACTAGGCTTTGACGATACTGAAGTTTATCATGGGTTAGCTTGGAATTACGGATTAATGGATATGCGTCAAAGTGCAGACAAGCTTTTTATGTTTTTAATTCAAGAAAATCCGTACCAAGTCAATTGTTGGATATCGTATTTATGGTTATTACAAGCCTGGGGCGAGAAAGCAAAGTTTGAAAAAGTACGATCGTATTGTAATCAGCTGAACTTTTCTCACCCATTATTGGAGCGAATATTTTAAATAAAAGAAGATTAGTCACTCGAGAGGTGAAAACTCGTGAAAGAAACACGCTTTGTCGTTGTAGATATAGAAACAACCGGTCATTCCGCTCAACAAGATCGGATTATTCAAATAGGTGCAGTGTTAGTTCAAGACGGCGAGATTATTGAGCGCTTTACTTCATTTGTTAATCCGCAAATGAAGATCCCGCCATTCATTGAGTCATTAACGGGGATATCTGATGAGATGGTGGCGCTGGCACCTACTTTTGAACAAGTGATACCTGAGTTACTGCAAATGTTAGAGGGTTCCTACTTTGTTGCTCATAATGTTCAATTTGATTTATCATTTTTACAAGCCCAGCTCGATGAGGTGGGTTATCTTCCTTTCCAAGGCCCCATCTTAGATACAGTTGAACTATCTCGATTGCTATTGCCAAATGAGGAGAGTTATAAGCTGCAGCAATTAGCTGAAAGCTTTAATTTTCAACATGATCGCCCTCATCAAGCAGATAGTGATGCAGAAGTCACTGCCTTGTTATTATTGAAAATGATACATAAGTTAGAAGGGTTACCGCTAATTACGCTACAAAAATTAAAAGAGATCACCACACGACTAAAAAGTGATTTTGATATCTTGTTAGATCCTCTAATCAGTAATAAGCTGACAAGCTTTAACGAAGAGGATGAGCAGAATTTTGATATTTACCGCCAAATAGCAATTAGGAAAAAAAAGCTGGAAGTAAGTGTGGAAGAAGAAGTTTTAATTGCACAGCCGCAGCTCAAGTCCTTTGTTGAAGATATATTCACAAACCTAGGTGAAATGAAAAAGATTTTCCCCAATTATACAGTGCGTACAGGGCAGTTAGAAATGATTGAAGCCGTTTCTGATGCCTATGAAAACAGAAGTCACCTTTTAGTTGAGGCAGGTACCGGTACAGGTAAATCACTAGGCTACTTAATTCCATCGGTATTCTATGCTAAAACTTTTGGACGTAGGGTGGTAGTTAGTACTCATACTATTCTGTTACAGCAACAATTATTAGATAGAGATATCCCGGCACTAAAAAAAATGTTGCCATTCACATTTAAGGTGGCGCTGCTAAAAGGAAGAAGTCATTATTTATGTCTAAGAAAGTTCGAACAGAAATTACAAAGCCATTTAGATGATAATTACGATACTTTACTATCAAAAGGACAAATATTAATATGGCTTACAGAAACGACTACAGGTGATGTAGAAGAATTAAATTTACCTTCTGGCGGGCGAAGTTTCTGGCTGGAAATTCAAAGTGAGCCTAATTCTTGCTCCGGACCACAATGTCCTTGGTTTTCAAGATGTTTTTATCAGCATGCAAAAAAAATGGCTCAAAAAGCTGATGTTATTATTACAAATCATGCACTGTTATTTACAGATGTTGCCCAAAATCATTCGATTATTCCAAGTTATTCGCAAGCCGTGATTGATGAAGCGCATCATTTTGAAGACGTAGCAAGTAATCACTTAGGGGTATCGACTGACTTTCATCAAATGGCGTTTTTATTTAATCGATTGGCTAATTCGAAAGAATCTATTTTCTCTTTGTATGAAAAATGCGGTCAAGTTCCAACGATCGAGAAGAAAGCCTTAGAGATGAAAATTGAAACGTGTAAATTTGAAATCGATGAGCTGTTTCGTATGTTGCATAGTTACGTCCTGAAAATGAAAAAATCGTCGACAGAGGTAGGGCGGTTATCTTATCGTTATTGTGCACCTAATGAGCAAGGTTCGTTATGGCAGAGTATATTAGAGTGTGGTCTTCGCGTTCACACTTTCTTAAAAGAGTTAAACGAACAATTACAACAATACGTTCAAAAATTAAATGACAACATAGACGACCTATCTTGGGAAAACAGAGGAACGATTACTGATTTCCAAGGAGTAACTAATGATTTTGAAGAAATGAAACAGAACATCGAGCAACTCCTTTTAGAATATGATCCTAATGCAGTATATTGGATTGAAATTGAGGAAAAGGGAGCGAAAAATGCGACATACTTGTTTAAAAAGCAAGTGCAATTAAAAGAAACTTTAGCTGATGAATTTTTCACTAAAAAAGACTCAGTTATTCTCACATCTGCTACACTGTCTGTAAAAGAATCATTTTCTTACTTTATTGAACGGTTGGGATTGGAAGATTTCGGACCAAAGTCGCTTATGATTCCTTCTCCTTTTGATTACAGCAGTCAGTCCAAGTTGTATATTCCAACAGATACATTCAGCATTAATGAGGAACCTGATTTGTTTGTTTCAGATACTGCAGAAAAGATTATAAGGCTCGCTCATGTAACAAAAGGTCGAATGCTCATTTTATTTACATCCTTTAAGATGTTAAAAGAGACGTACCAGATCATAAAAGATCGAATGGAAGAAGACGAATTTTATTTAATTGGACAAGGAATTAATAGTGGCAGCCGAACAAAGTTAATAAAAACGTTTAAGCAAAGTGACCAAGCCATTCTTTTTGGTACAAGTAGTTTTTGGGAAGGAATTGATATTCCTGGTGAGGATTTAAGTTGTTTAGTCATCGTTCGCCTGCCTTTTTCTCCACCTGATGATCCGGTTTTACAGGCACGATCGGAACATATGAAATTAGAAGGAAAAAACCCGTTTATGAATTTAGCTTTGCCACAAGCAATTATAAGATTTAAACAAGGAGTAGGAAGACTCATTCGTTCGGAGAGTGATCGAGGTGTGATCGTTGTAATGGATCAAAGAGTAACTTTAACACGCTACGGGAAAATGTTCTTACAATCCATAGCAGATGTCCCTGTCTTAAAGATGAACACCAACGAGTTACTAACGGATTTAAAAGAGTGGTATCGGTCGTAAGTAAAATCATTATACGCGAACAACAAGCATACATTAGTTTTAGTAACATAAGTTTTGATTTTTGTTACAAACTAATATGGTTAATGGAAAATTCGGAGGTTTCGCGTATGCAGATGCTTATTAAACGGCTGGCATGCTTCTTTTTTTGCTTGCTTTTTTTAGCTGGTTGTCAGGTAGTATCAGTAGTAAATGTAACAAATGAACTGGAGGTTGAATTTTCTTTAGGTGATGACGAACTGGCATTTACCTACTTTGATCTTCCAAGTGGTGAAGCAACATTAATTCAATCCGGACAAGGAGGAACTGTCTTAATTAATACCGGCGACTCATCTTCACAAATAGAATTGGCGAGAAAGTTACATATGTATCATGTTGAAACAATAGATTCACTAATTGTAACGAATATGGGTGAGGAATATAGCGGGAATATAACTTGGCTTGTTGATCATTATCAAATCTCTTCCATTATAGTTCCTGATGCTGGGAAAGGAATGATAGAACCTCAATTAAAGGAAAACACCGGAAAAATAGTCGGTTGGAAAGAAGGAGACAAGCATGAAGTTCTTCCTAATTTAAAGACTGAAGTGTTATTTACAGGTGAGAATGAAGGGCTTGAACCATGTTTAGTTCTTTCTTTTACATATGGAGAACACCGGACATTATATATGGGGCTTGCAGATGCTGAAATAGAGGAACTGCTGGCTTCCCATTATGATCTGAAATCAACGATTCTAAAAGTCGGTCATTTTGGAAGCTCTAAGGGCACGTCACAAGAATTTCTTCAAGAAGTTGATCCACAAGTGGCCATTCTTTTTTCGCTTGAGGGAAAAAGGCCGAGCGAATATGTTTTGGAACGGCTACAGGAAACATGGATTGATGTGTATCAAACGAAAAAAATTGGTGCAGTATCGATTAAGTGTACGTTAGAAAACTATGAAATCTGGACAGTACGGGCAAGTGGGCAGGAGTTTCATATTGCCGTATCGAATTGAAAAGATTAGCGCTTAGAGAATGAATTAGAAGAGAAAGGATTCACATAAGTATGGACAAAGTTTTTTATAACGGCGTCATTATTACAGCTAATGAGAAAGATGAAGTTTATTCATCAGGCTATGTACATGTAAGAGCTGGAAAATTTATTGAGGTCGGTTCAGGCTATCCTGATCATATTGGAACAGAAGAAGCCAACTTTTATAATTTGAATGGAAGGTGGCTCCTTCCAGGATTAATAAATACGCACGGGCATACACCAATGACGCTGTTGCGAGGTCATTCTGATGATTTACCGCTTAAGCGGTGGCTGCAAGAAAAAATGTGGCCAATGGAGCAAAAGCTAACTAGAGAAGCTGTAATCGTAAGCTCAAAATTAGCGATGGTTGAAATGCTGAAGTCTGGAACAACAACATTCCTTGATATGTATCATTTGTTTCTTGATGATATTGCTAATGTCGTTGATGAAATAGGTATGAGAGCTGTTATCACCCGTGGAATTATTGGTTTATGCAGTAGAGAAGAGCAAATAGCTAAGCTCGACGAAGCGATGACAATAGCTAAAAGTTGGCACGGAAAAGGGGATGGACGAATAACAACGATGCTGTCTCCACATTCACCTTATTTATGTCCGCCTGATTATATTGCGGAGATTGCAAGTGAAGCGAGGACACTAGGTGTTCCTGTTCATACTCACATGTCTGAGACGGCTCAAGAAGTTGAGGAAAGTGTAAATAAATATGGAAAGCGGCCAGTCGAACTTTTACAAAGTACTGGATTTTTTGATGGGGCTTCACTAGTCGCTCATGCCGTTCATGTAAATGATGAAGAATTGGAGATTCTTACTGAACATCAAGTTGCAGTTTCTCATAATCCAATGAGTAATTTAAAGCTTGGTTCAGGCATCGCATCTATTCAAAAAATGCTCTCAAAAGGAATTACTGTTTCCATTGGAACTGATAGTGTCGCATCCAATAATAACCTTGACTTAATTCAGGAAATGAGAACAGCTATCTTACTGCAAAAAGGAATCAATCAAGATCCAACTGCGGTAAAGTCAGCAGAAGGAATTAAGTTAATTACTGTTAATGGAGCAAAGGCGTTAGGATTACGAA
The DNA here is from genome assembly GCF_029028005.1 of Alkalihalobacterium chitinilyticum. Taxonomy (GTDB): domain Bacteria; phylum Bacillota; class Bacilli; order Bacillales; family Bacillaceae_F; genus Alkalihalobacterium; species Alkalihalobacterium chitinilyticum. The sequence goes on along the minus strand of NZ_JAOTPO010000001.1, from coordinate 133,338 downwards.
ATACAATAGGGTCAATTGAAAAAGGACTAGACGCAGACTTTATCATAATGCAGGAACAGCAAGCACATCTTCAACCGGCAATGAATGCCTTGTCTCATCTCGTTTACTCAGCGAGTGGTGCAGATGTAATAGATGTGTATGTCAAAGGTAAGCAACTAGTTAAAAACAGAGAGTGTTTATACCTTGATGAAGAAAAGATTATAACTGAATGTAACGATCACTATAGGAAGATGCTCAAATAATGTAATAAATCCTGTACCATTAGGATACAGGATTAATGAGGTGTGAGTAGGAGTTATTTTTTTGTTACTGTTTTACCCGCGATTTAGAAGCGATGGAAATTGAGTCTGTCTTATACTGCATCTTATCTTTTTTGCTTGGTTGGAACGTACTGGAGACGAAAGAGAGAACCATTCTTTTTCGAGTTGGAACTGTTCAGCTGTTGAGAGCTGAGCGTAAGGCCATTGTATTTGATTGTTTTTCAAATGCAACTCCTCCTTTATGGGAGCTTACTTATAGTATAGCCTTTTGTCCAATCTGTATGTTAGAAATGGTTACTCAAATAGGAAGAAGTTATTATTTTTGGAGGAGTAATTATGGAACAAAAAATGGTTGTTTTATCTACAGTAAAGATAGAAAAGTCACCGGATGTATATAAAGTGGTTGATGCTCTAAATCGAACGTTAAAAGAAAAAGATCTCATGTTTGGACTGGCTTTAGATGATGAAGAAGCAAATAAGATGGTATTTACCATTTATCGAACATAAAGAATTGGTGATTAGCTTATGAAAAAGTGGGTTATAACAATTGTATGCGTGTTTTTACTCGCAGCTATCGGGATTTCAATATACTTTTACCAAAGCATGCGTTCCCCGATTACAGAGCAAGAACAATTGGCAATAGCGAGGGTATTGGGCGAAACAGAAGTAAGTATTATTCAGAATGTTTCATTTTACCATGGTACTGAACCATATGTAGTCATTAAAGGTCAACAAGAAGAGGGCGGAGAGAATTTTATCGTTTGGGTTGGACAAGAGGATGAGAGCGTTGTTGTCAAACCAGCAAACGCTGGATTAAGCAAAGAACAAGTTAGACAATTTGCGATAAATGAATTAGCCCCTAAAAAGCTTCTTGCTGTCCGCCTTGGACTAGAAAATCGTTTACCTATATACGAAATTACATATATAGACGAAAATGACCGATATTCTTTTTATTATATTACCTTTGAAGATGGTACATTTGTAAAAAGGTATAGCCTAAAGGCAGATGATTAAATCGAGTGATTGAATTTTTCAGATAACGGTTGATTCATGTTTTTACAATGATTATAGTAATAGTATGGATCTAAATGTAGAAGAGAAAAGAGGAGAGAAAATGAAGTTAGCGAAAAGAGTTTCAACATTAACGCCATCATCGACGTTAGCAATTACAGCAAAAGCAAAAGCACTTCGTGAACAGGGCCACGATGTGATCGGATTAGGTGCGGGTGAACCTGACTTTAACACTCCACAATATATTATTGACGCTGCAGTAAAATCAATGGAAGAAGGTCAAACCAAATATACACCTTCTGGCGGTTTACCAAAATTAAAAGATGCTGTTATCGGTAAATTTAAAGAGGACCAAAACATTACATATTCAGCAAACGAAATTATCGTTTGTTCTGGAGCAAAACATGCTCTTTATACACTTTTCCAAGCGATATTAGATGAAGGGGACGAGGTTATTATTCCTACTCCTTATTGGGTTAGTTACCCTGAGCAAGTTAAACTTGCAGACGGAAAGCCAGTTTACATTGAAGGAAAAGAAAGCAATGAATTTAAAGTAACGAAAGAACAATTGGAGGCTGCAATAACTGATCGAACGAAAGCATTTATTTTAAATTCGCCAAGTAATCCAACGGGATCGATGTACAGCGAAGAAGAAATGAGAGAACTTGGAGAAGTTTGTTTAAAGCATGACATACTTATCGTTTCAGATGAGATCTATGAAAAGCTTGTATACGATGGAGCTGTTCACACATCGATTGCTCAACTTTCTGATGAATTGAAAGAACAAACCATCATTATTAATGGGGTGTCTAAATCGCACTCCATGACAGGTTGGAGAATCGGTTATGCGGCTGGTAATGTAGAAATCATTAAAGCAATGACAAACCTTGCAAGTCATAGTACATCAAACCCAACAGCGAATGCACAATTTGGTACGATTGCAGCGTACACAGAAGACGATGGATCAGTTGAAAATATGCGTCAAGCATTCGAAGGGCGACTTCACAAAGTATATGAGCAGTTAGTCGCAATTCCTGGCCTTTCATGCGTGAAACCAAAAGGTGCCTTCTACTTGTTCCCAAATGCTATAGAAGCTGCTACAAACTGCGGGTATGACAATGTTGATGACTGGGTAACAGCTTTATTAGACGAAGAGAAGGTAGCTCTCGTACCTGGATCAGGTTTTGGGGCACCAGAAAATGTTCGTCTGTCTTATGCTACATCACTTGAAGCAATTCAAGAAGCATTGACAAGAATTGAGCGTTTCATCGAAAAAAAGAGTAAGTAAAAAATTCATTTTGAAGGTTGACGTGCTGAGAAGTGCTGTCAACCTTTTCTCAATATGAAAACTTGCTCAAGGTTAGTAAAAGCTTGTATAATGGTTGTTGGTATATATACATTTATACATAGAAAATATACATATATTTCTGGAGGGAAAATAGTGAATAAGACGACGATTTCAACGGTCGGGCAATTTGTCGGACAAGAGGTCAAAATAGGTGCTTGGTTAGCTAACAAACGCTCAAGCGGGAAAATTGCATTTTTACAATTGAGAGATGGAACTGGATTTATACAAGGTGTTGTTGTAAAGGCAGAAGTTGGAGAAGATATATTTTTAAAAGCTAAAAATTTAACTCAAGAATCTTCGTTGTATGTAACAGGTATTGTTCGAGAAGATGAAAGAGCCCCATCTGGTTTTGAATTAACAGTAACAAATGTGGACGTGATTCACGAAGCGGTAGATTATCCAATCACACCAAAAGAGCACGGTACAGAATTTTTAATGGATCACCGTCACTTATGGTTACGTTCTAAAAAACAGCATGCTAATATGAAAGTACGAAATGAAATCATTCGTGCAACATACGAATTCTTTAATAAAGAAGGATTTGTAAAAGTGGATCCTCCAATTCTGACAGGAAGTGCTCCAGAAGGAACAACTGAATTATTTGCAACAAAATACTTTGATGAAGATGCATATCTTTCCCAAAGCGGACAACTTTATATGGAAGCAGCAGCTATGGCTCTCGGAAAAGTATTCTCATTTGGTCCAACCTTCCGTGCAGAAAAATCAAAGACTCGTCGGCATCTCATTGAATTTTGGATGATTGAACCAGAGATGGCTTTCTACGAGTTTGAAGATAGCTTAAAAGTGCAAGAAGAATATGTTGCACACGTCGTTCAATCTGTATTAAAGAATTGTAAGATTGAATTAAACGCATTAGGTAGAGATACGAGTAAGCTTGAAAATATCGTTGCACCATTTCCTAGGATTACGTATGATGATGCAATTAAGCTTTTACATGAAAAAGGCTTTGATGATATTAAATGGGGTGATGATTTCGGCGCACCACACGAAACAGCCATTGCAGAAACGTATGATAAGCCCGTGTTCATTACACATTATCCAACTAGCTTAAAACCATTCTATATGCAACCAGATCCGAACAACGACAAAGTCGTTCTTTGTGCTGATATGATTGCTCCAGAAGGCTACGGAGAAATCATTGGCGGCTCAGAACGTATACATGATTATGATCTGCTTGCTGAAAGAATGAAAGAACACGATCTAGACCCAGCTGCTTATCAATGGTACGCCGAGCTGCGTAAGTACGGTTCTGTACCTCATTCTGGATTTGGATTAGGACTTGAACGAACGGTAGCATGGATTTGCGGAGCAGAACACGTTCGTGAAACAATTCCGTTCCCTCGACTGCTCAACCGTCTATATCCTTAAACAATAAGATAGCAAGACATTGTTAAAATGAATAAAGGGTCAGACCTTATAGCTATGGAAGCAGCTAAAAGTGTCTGATCCTTTTTGTTGCTACATTTATTAATGCTGAGAACCGAAAAGTAATACAGTTCATAAAAGGGAAAACTGTCGAGTTATGCCAAATGATGTTGATGAAGTTCCATGTTATAATATTCAAGAGGTGTTTTTATGAATAAACGTTTTTTAATGCAATGGATTACTGAAGGTCAACTATCAGTCCCAAAGCTTTTACTAAAAAATTATCGAAAAATAGGATTAAACGAGGAAGAATTTGTTCTGCTTCTTCAAGTATATGATTTTTTATCAGAGCAACATCCATTTCCGACTCCAGAAGATTTGTCAGAGAGAGGTCCGTCCTCATCAGAATGTGCTACGATTCTCGGTCAATTATTGAAAAAAGGGTATCTATCGATTGAGGAACATGTAGATGAAAATGGCATCCTCTTTGAATCATACAGTATTGATCCGTTATGGGAAAAGTTAATTCACGTAATGACTAATGAAAAAATAGAGCAGGAAAATGAATTGAAAAAACAAGAAGAGTTTAACATCTACACCGTTTTTGAACAGGAATTCAGTCGCCCACTGTCACCGATTGAATGTGAAACGTTAGCGATGTGGCTAGACCAGGACCATCATTCACCAGAAATCATCCGTGCCGCACTACGTGAGTCTGTCGTTTCAGGAAAATTAAACTTTCGATACATCGATCGAATTTTATTTGAGTGGAAGAAAAACGGTGTCCAAACATTACAACAAGCCCGCGCATACGGTGAGAAATTCCGCAAGTATCAACAATCAAAGCAACCAACACAAGAAAAACGAAAAGTGGAACCTTTTCCTACTTATAACTGGTTAGAGAAGTAGTTATGGAGGTCAATGAATCATGCTTACGAAAAAAGATATTCAGTATGTACTAGAAACGATGGGGAACATGTTTCCCGAGGCAGAATGTGAATTAACACATTCTAATCCCCTGGAGCTCACAATTGCTGTACTTTTATCAGCTCAGGCAACCGATGCGCTCGTTAACAAAGTAACTCCAGGTTTGTTTGCAAAGTATAAAACTCCTGAAGATTATGTAGCTGTGCCTTTAGAAGAATTAGAAAATGATATACGTCGAATTGGATTATTTCGCAGTAAAGCAAAAAATATTAAAAAACTGGCGCAATCATTAATTGAACAGTATAACGGTGAAATACCTACTGAACGTGATGAGCTTATGAAATTAGCAGGAGTTGGACGGAAGACAGCAAACGTTGTCGTATCTGTTGCGTTTGATACACCTGCCATTGCAGTTGATACACATGTTGAACGGGTATCCAAGCGATTAGGCATCTGCCGTTGGAAAGATAATGTACGTGAAGTGGAAGAAACATTAATGAAAAAAATTCCGGAAGAACAATGGTCGGTTACTCATCATCGACTCATTTTTTTTGGCCGTTATCATTGTAAAGCGCAATCTCCACAATGTGAGATTTGTCCTTTATTAGATATTTGTCGAGAAGGAAAAAAACGAATGAAAGCCAAAGGAGTAAAGGGGTAATGCAAAAAAATTACCCTGTTCCTTTATCCTTTCGTGTATTCCCGTTCTATGTAGAAGAAACTAAGTTTAGTTCGATTAGTCCAGAAGAGGCATCAACTGTTTTATTTAATGATGATATGCTCGAGGCACTAGGTGAACCGAATAGAAACCCGTGGTTTGAGTCAAACTCAAACACCTATGTACCCGAGCTGTTTGTACAATGGAAGGAAACAAGAGATAAGCTCAGTGAACTGTATTCGAAACGCGATCCAAAAATAGTCAAACCATTAATGGTCCGGATGGTTGCGCAGTTAATTCAAGCGATATACTGGACGAACCATGTTCCTGTTACAACTCTTGAGCAATTGGAACATCACATCAACCAACTCGATTACAAACCGATTAATATCAGTGAACGACTTTCTTTTATACTTAAAGACCCGGGACATTTTCATTCTTATAATCAATTAAAAGCCTTATTTGAGGAAACTGAGAAAATGTATTATCGCTCAATAACAAAAATGAATTAAGAAAAAATCACTTTCGTGCAGCACCTCACATATCCATATAAATAGTTCATGCTATAGAAGAACTGAGTTGCATAACATCTGTCCAAAAATTTAATTACGTTCTTCTCATTTTTTAGAAAATTCGTTATAGTAAAGGGATAAGGATGGTGTGGAGACATATGACAGTTGTAAAAGAAAAATTAAAAACAGAATTAATTCCGTACTCTCAAGAAGAACGATATCGTCTGGAGAAATTAGCAGAAAAACAAGATAAAAAAACATTTGAGGTTGCTTTTTGTGGACACTTTTCTGCAGGTAAATCAACGATATTGAATACATTACTTGGAGCGGAAGTGTTACCGACAAGCCCAATTCCTACAAGTGCTAACATTATCGGAATTAAGAATGGAGAGTTAGGCTTAACACTACATACGAAAGACGGCGAGCAAAAGCAGTGGAAAGGTGAAATTCCTTGGACACAAGTACGTGAATGGGGAATGAATGGCAATGAAATTTCAAATATGGTCATTACGGCACCGTTGCCTTTTTTAGGGGAACATAGCTGTATTCTTGATACACCAGGTGTCGATTCTACAGATGAATCGCATGAAGCAGTAACAGTTGATCAATTGTATACAACGGATGCTATTGTTTATGTTATGGATTACAACCATGTTCAATCAGAAACGAATTTATACTTTTTAAAACAGCTTTCACTTGAAAAGAAACCGATTTATATCATCATAAACCAAGTAGATAAGCATAATGAACAAGAAATCCCGTTGTCCGTATTTAGACAATCGGTGCAAGATGTATTTAGTCGTTGGGAGATCCGTCATTTAGGATTATTTTTTACAACGATGAAAAAACCAGACCATCCATTAAATCAATTTAAGACGTTTGAAAAGACGATTAAATCATTACTTTTTCATAGTGATAAGTTGTTAAATGGATCAAGGTTACGACTAGAACAAGGTTTTTATCAAGCAGTTGAAAATCGCCTGCAAGAAGACAAACTGGATGCAGTTGATCAACTGCTAGATGAGATGAAAGAAAAAGGTTATGAGGTATCCCAATTAGATGAGCAGCAACATCTAAAAACAAAACTAGTAGAAGTTCGCCAATATGATAAGGCAATTTATAAATCGTTTGATGACGAATTAGGCGGTCTCTTTAAAGATGTTATCTTATTCCCTTATACAACGACAGATCTTGCGAGAAATTGGATTGAAAGTATTCAACCTGGCTTTAAAGTAGGTCTCTTATTTACAAAGAAAAAGACACAGGAAGAACAAAACGAACGATTAAGATTACTCGTCCAAGACTTGCAAGATAAGGTGAAATCACAATTGTTATTCCATGTTCAAGCTTATTTTCAAAAGATTAACCGCATGAAATTAACAAACGTAGAAGAATTGGAAGCAGCGATTAATCAGTTGTCATTTGAAGTAACAGATGATTTGTTGAAAAAGAATGTTAAATCCGATCATGCAAGTCGTGATTATGTGTTTGCGTTTTCAAAAGAAATTACTTCAATGATTGTAAGAGACATTCGTAACAAGGCGAGAGAAATTGTGGATTTACAAATTGAAGGGTTAAAGGAAGCTTATCGTGTAGAGCAAAAATCGATAGAAACCCAATTAGCTAAGTTTAAAAACATTGAGAAATATGTGGATCAAGTAAATCAAGTTAAAGCGGACTTTGACAAAAATATCGAGGTGGTTAAAGAGCAAATAGCTACGTATCCACCAGAACGAGAATACAATGAAACGATTAAACATGCTTCGAATCAATCGTACCCTGAAAAACTAGAAAATGGATTTGCTAATGTGATCTTACCAGAAGAAGGGGTTATTGATACGAGTTGGGAAGTGACAGAAGAAAAGTCAACAATTGATTTTTCTGAAGAAGAAACGTTGACATGGTTAAACTCGATTAAGAATGTTCTACATGATCACAAAGATCAAGTAATCGTTTCTCATGAACGAAATCACTTAATTGAACGAATTAATCGTTATGAAAATCAAACGTTTATCATTTCTTTGTTTGGTGCATTCAGCGCAGGTAAATCAAGCTTTGCGAATGCTTTATTAGGAGAAAATATTCTGCCGGTGTCACCGAATCCAACAACGGCAACGGTGAATACAGTTGAACAATCAACTGCAGATCACGCTCATGGAACAGCGAAGGTTACAGTAAAATCGGTAGATGCATTAAATCACGAGATTAGATCTGTCAGTGAGCAACTAGATGAATCGTTAGATCTTGAACGACTTTCACAATGGAAGCCGAATATGAAAGACTATGTTTCTAGTTGGCAAAAAACATATGCCGAGTATTTGTTAACCATTCAGCAAAGTGTGGCTTCTACTGAATGGAAGTTAGGCAGTGAATTTAGTGTGTCTCACGAAGAAATGCAATCATTAGTTGCTGAAGAAAGTAAAGCGTGTTTAATTGAAAAAGTGAATATATACTTTGATAGTGCAATTACGAAAAAAGGAATTATTCTTGTAGATACACCAGGTGTTAACTCAATCCATGGGCGCCATACAAATGTGGCTTTCCAACAAATGCGCCAATCTGATGCTATTTTCTATTTAACGTATTATAACCATGCCTTCTCAAAAGCTGACCAATATTTCCTTCAACAGATGGGGAAAGTTAATGAAAGCTTTGGTCATGATAAGCTTTATTTTGTTATCAACGCTGCGGATTTAGCAAGTAGTGAAGGAGAGTTAAATGGCGTTCGAAAACACGTGTATGATCAATTGAGACGCAATGGAATTGAAAAACCAAGGTTGTATCACCTTTCTAGTAAAGAAGGGCTGCAAGCTAAAAAAGAACAACTTCAAACTGAAACTACATTTGCTGCGTTTGAACGTTCGTTTTATGAATATACGATCTTAGAACTAAAACAACTAAGTGTCAAGATGATCACTGAAGAGCTGAGGCAGTTTACGAATAAGATAAAAGATAGTATTTCATTTATGAACGAAGAGGCTAATGAGCAAAAGCTTAAGCATGAAAAACTCAAGCAAACAGTGGAGATTGAAATAGATAATGTTCACAAGGCATCGTTCTCCTTTGCATTAAGAGATATACTAATGGAATTTGATCAACTTGTTTTATATTTACGCGATCGAATGCGCTTCGTCTTAAATGATTACTTTGCGAGTGCAATTAACGTAGCTGTATTGACTGGCAATAGTAAAAAGGAACTTCATGAACAGTTGACTGGAGCGATTAAAGAATGGCGCGGCTTAGGGGAATACTTCTTAAAACAAGAGCTAGAAGCAACCGTTATTCGAATGGAAGAAAAAATGAAAGCGCGTGCGAAAAGCTGGCTTAGTGATCAAATTACCTTGCTCCAAAAAGAGCTGCCGTACCTCTATTGTGAAGCGGAAATTGAAATAGCTGCCATTTCAGTGGAGCTAAATGAAATGGCTCTATCCATAGATACGAAGAAGTATCTGCCAATGTTGAAATCTAAAAAGGATTTCTTTGAAAATGGTGCAGTAAAACAATTTAAAGAATTAATTGTCGCTGACGGGGTAGAAAATTCTAGAGAAATGATCAATTTAAGCTCGAAGAAAATGTCTAATGAATTTGAACAAAAGCTTCAAACGATTGAACAAGACTTAAAACAACGTTTAAAAGAGGCTATAGAAAACGAGCTTAATCGATTCGAAGCTTTGTTCGATGCAGAAGCCAAATCAGCGTTAATTAATGAATATGATGAGCTAAAGAGGTTTGTTTACTAAAAGGATTGTGTGTACATCTTAAATAGTATCAATTATAGATAAGAAAAAAGACGACTTAAATTCAGGAAGTGGATTTATAGTCGTCTTTTTATCGAGATACTTTAACAGTGAACATACTGAAGCCTCAGTCGGAGCTTAAACTTGTTTAATTTAAGAATAAATTTAGGATGTTAGAATAGGTATATAAGGAAATTGCTAGAATGAACAGAATTCAGAAAGCGCTTACATAATGTAGCTAAATCTTTTATGTTACAGAATGAATAAAAAAGAAAAGGAGGAGAGATATGCAAAAATATTGGAATGAAGTTGAAAGGTTAATACATGAGGAAGAAGTAGCTGGTGTTCCGATGAAGGTTTACAAGGAAAGGCCTTCTAACATTAGTGAAACATTAACTGAAAGTGTTAAATGTTATCCAGATAAAATAGCAGTCGTTCATCAAAATAAACGATTGACTTATCGGCAATTACAAGAGCAAGTAAATAATGCAGCTTATCAATTCAAATATAAGTATGGAGTCCAAAAGGGAGATCGAATTGCACTATTGTTAATGAATGGTATCCCATTTGTAGTTAGTGTCTATGCGATCTTGCAACTCGGAGCCATAGCTGTGCCCTTAAATACAAAATTAAAGTCTCAGGAATTAAAGTACATGATCAACAACTCTGGAGCAAGAATGATTATTGCTAATCTAGAATGGTGGCCGAATCTTAAATTTGTAGTCGAAGAGACAAACGTTGAACATGTATTTATTACAGATACAAAAATTCCAGAAGGAACAAAACCATATATTAATCTCGTAAATACTCCGGCTGAAACGATCATAGACGCAGCAGTTGACGAACATGATAGCGCATTTATTATGTATACATCTGGTACAACTGGCAGACCAAAAGGGGCTTTAATTTCACATTTCAATATGATTCATACGGCATTGAATTACAAGTATTGTTATAATCTATCATCCGCTGATAACACAGTCATTGCTGTTCCTGTGTTTCATATTACAGGTCTAGCCGCACAGTTAGTACCATTTATATTTTTAGGCGGGAAGGCAGTCCTCCTATCAATGTTTAGACCTAAAGAATTTCTACAAACATTACAGGATGAACAAATCACCCATGTCATTGCCTCACCTACGGTTTATGTTATGACATTGCTAGATCCAGACCATGATACATATGATGTATCTCACCTACGAGTAGGTGGTTTTGGAGGCGCTCCTATGCCGAGTGAGACGTTAAAAGCACTAAAAAAATGGGTTCCAGCAATTGAATTGCATAATTCCTATGGATTAACAGAAACGTCATCTCCTGTCGTTATTATGCCTCATGAGGTGCAACTGCAAGAGATAGCTGCAGTAGGACCTACAGTGCCAGTTGCTGAAGTAAAAGTAGTAGATCCTGAAACGAAGAAAGAGTTGGCTCCAGGAGAAGTAGGAGAATTGATATTTAAAGGGCCGATGGTCATTCAAAAGTACTGGGAGAATGAAGAAGCGACTACAAAAGCAATTAAAGGTGGATGGTTTTCATCAGGGGACCTAGGAGTTGTCGATGAAAAGGGCATTATTACAATTAAAGATAGAATTAAAGATATGATCAATCGTGGTGGTGAAAAGATATATTCCGTTGAACTGGAGGAGGTATTGTACTCCAATCAAAAAATTATGGAAACAGCTGTTGTTGGAGTACCGGATGAAACATATGGTGAAGTCGTTAAAGCTTGTGTGGTCCCTCGTAAGGGTGAAGGCTTAACAGTGGAAGAAGTTAGACAATGGGTTCGAGATCGACTGGCAAACTATAAAGTCCCAACTTATGTTGAAATCATGGACGTATTGCCAAGAAACCCAAATGGGAAAGTGATCAAGACTGAATTAAGATACATTCCGTAAGTTTACAAAAAAGGGGGAAGTAAAAATGAGTAAGACAGTAAACACAGTGCTTGGACCGGTTGCAGTGGAGGACCTTGGTAAAACATTAATGCATGAGCATTTCTTTTTTGGTTATCCTGGTTTTTACGGCAATTCTTTATATCCAGTGGATAAAGATGAAATCTTAAGAGCTAGTATCGAGACGGCTTCAAAAGTAAAGGCACACGGGGTAAAAACGATAGTAGATGCTACACCGAATGATACGGGAAGAGACCCAGAATTATTGAAGCTGATTGCTGAAAAAACAGGGCTTAATATTATTTGTTCAACGGGATACTATTATGAAGGAGAAGGGGCTCCGGCTTATTTTAAATTTAAACAAGCGTTAGGTACAGCAGAAGAAGAAATCTATGAAATGTATATGAGAGAGCTTACAGAGGGAATAGGTGATACGGGTATAAAAGCTGGAGTTATTAAACTAGGCTCAGGAAAAGATAGAATAACAGAGTATGAGAGAATGTTTTTTAAGGTTGCGGCAAAAGTACAACAGGAAACAGGGGTAACGATCATTACACATACACAGGAAGGAACAATGGGACCTGAACAAGCTGAACTGCTCGTTTCTGAAGGGGCGGACCCTAAACGTATTCTAATTGGTCATATGGATGGGAATACGGATTTAAGATACCATATACGTACACTGGAACATGGGGTTTATGTAGGGTTTGACCGTTTTGGTATACAAGGATTTGTAGGGGCACCAATGGATAGTGACCGAATTGGTGTACTATTAGGTTTAATAGGGGCTGGATATGCTGAGCAACTAATGATGTCCCATGATAAAGTAAATGTTTGGTTAGGGAAATCTCCTGAATTTCCTGCGGAGCTAGGGAGTTTAGTTACTAATTGGCATATGACGCATATTTTTGAGAATATCATTCCAGTCCTTAAAGAAAGAGGCGTTTCTGAAGATCAAATCAATACAATACTAGTTCAAAATCCAAAGCAAATCTTTGGTGGAAATGAGGCATAAAATTGCTTCATCCATAAGAACGATATATGGTTTAATTAAAATAAACCGGGCATTTCGCTCGGTTTTTCTAGTAAAAAAAGGAGAGAAGTATTCTTCTCTCCAAATAAATGTTTATTGTTAACGTTTCTAGTTTTCTTCTTCTTCATCATCTTCTTCTCTTACAGTTGTAGATGCACTTGTTGCTGTCTCTTCATCATCTTCTGGATCTGGTTCAGGTTCCGGAATAAGATCAATTGGCAATTCTTCATCTTCGTCGACTGGAGGCTCAATAGGTTGCTCTGGTTCCTCTTCTATTGGTTCCTCGATTTCAATGACAGGAATTTTAACTTCGCCTTGAGCAGGATCACTTTTTATACTAGGATCTTCATCAGCAATTGCAATCACTTGGAAACGATACGTCGCACCTGGTGTTGGGCTCGTTATAATATGCTGCATATCTTTTGTTGTGTAAATTGGTTCAAAGCCGCCATCGTCGATACTTTGCATGATATTAAATGTAACCGCACCTTTTTGGTTGCTCGGATAACCCCATGTGAGGATGATTTGGTCTGCGTCTTCGTTGTAACCCACTTTGAAATCAGAAGGCTTCGGTATACTTTGGAATGCTTCTGATACTCTCGTTGGTTCAGTTCCTTTTACAAAGTATTCATAGACAATTTCACTTTGTGGTGTGAATGGACTAGGCAGTAATCCGGTTCTTCGTTCAACTCCAACTCTAACGACCGAGTCAGGTTGATTGAAGTCCGGTGTCTCTATATTTCGAGAAACTTCCTCCATAATGGCTTTAAAAATCTGTTGAGCAAGTCTACGGTCATTGTTTATGAGATAATTTCCTTCTCCTTTTCGGTCATAACCAGTCCAAACGGCTGCAGTATAGCGTGTTGTGTACCCAGCAAACCAAACGTCGGGAACTCCACCATCAGGAATTTTGTATTTTTCTCTGTCTTCTCTTTGGAAGTTAGTTGTTCCTGTTTTCCCTGCAAGTGGGAGATTAGGAATATTGGCATGTGTACCTGTACCATTGGTAACAACCGTCTTAAGCATGTCACTAATCATAAAGGCCGTATAATCACTCATGGCAACAACTGGTTCAGGTGCCATATTAATAACTTTTCCATCAGGAAATTCAATTTTACGAACTGTATGAGGCTCAATGTACACTCCTTCATTTCCGAAGGCAGCATATGAACCTGCTAAGTCGAAAGTCGAAATTCCTGTTGTAAACCCACCGATACCATAGGGTTCGTAAATGCGGTTATCTTCAAAAGGAATTCCTAGAGTGGACGCAAAATCACGTGCATTCTCTAAACCTACTTCTTGTAGTGCTTTAATCGCTGGAATGTTTAAAGAATCGGCTAATGCTTTTCTCATTGTTACTGGTCCTGCATAATTACGGTTATGGTTGCGGATCTCTGTACCATCTGAATACGTATGAGGTTCGTCCACAATGACCTTACCTGTTGACCATTTTAAATGCTCGATAGCTGGTCCGTAATCTAAAACAGGTTTAATAGTTGATCCAGGTTGTTTCTTAGCAGTTGCAAAGCTAAATCCTCGTTGGACCCCGGTTTGATGACGCCCGTTGCCTATCGCTTTGATTTGCCCTGTTGCTGTGTCAATAAGCGTTACACCGGCTTGAAAATCCTCATTACTCGGATACGTTGTGATGAATTCATCGGTTTGTAATACTTTCTCAACGTGAGTTTGAGCATCTGGATCTAGTGTAGTATAAATCTTTAATCCAGCTGTAAAAATGTCACTCGTTGTAATTCCCTCAAGCGACTCTACTTCAGTGATAACTTGATCAATAAAAGCTTGATAAGCGCTAGCTTCACGCTTTGCGGGATTAAGTTGATCTTGAACCGAAACAGCTCTCGCTTTTTGAGCTTCCTCACTCGTAATCTTGCCGTGTCGCTCCATCAGCGCGATAACTGTATTTCTTCTTTTTTCAGCAGCCTCAGGGTTGTTTAATGGGTTAAAATGGTTTGGACGCTGCGGAAGCCCAGCAAGAAGAGCCGCATCTTCTATTGTTAAATCCTCTAAATTTTCTTTACTAAAATACGTAATGGCGGCTTGTTGAACACCGTAGGCACCGCCCCCAAAGTAAATCGCATTTAAATACATTTCCAGTATTTGATTTTTAGAATATTGTTGCTCTAATTTAATAGCTAAATATTGTTCTTGAACTTTACGAGAAATTGTTTTTTCTGGTGATAAAAACAAGTTTTTTACGACTTGTTGTGTAATAGTACTTGCACCTTCAGCACCAAATCCACCTGTAACATTTGCAGCAACTGCTCCAAACATACGTCGCACATCTACTCCAAAGTGCTCCCGGAAACGAACATCTTCAACTGCGATAAATGCATCTTCCACTAGTTCAGGAATATCATTAATATTTACATAAATTCGATTTTCAACTGCTTCAAGGAGTGTAATTGAAGCATCATGTTGGTCAAGGATTTCAGTTGACTGAGCTAACATTAACCGATCCTCATTTAATGGTGGCGCAGTGGCAATCATTGAAAAGACTGTGATACCACCTGCAACAGCAAGTACGGTAAAGAATACAACCATTGCTATTAAGAGCTTTTTGAAAATACCTGTTTTCTTCTTCTTAGGTGTCGCCTTTGATTGCTCTTTAGCGCGGCGACGCCCAGTTCGTGTATTCATATTCTCACTCATGTTTGTTCTTCCTTTCTATCTAAACGAAAGAATAAAAATAATCTTGATCTATTCTTATTGTATCTTTATCTATTAACGTTTTTTGTGTCTGTTTCGTTACATTATTTTTGAAAAAAAAGTTGGTCGACTACTTTTAAGTAATCAATTCTTGGATGATATTCCTGTTCTATTAAAAAACCAAGCTGAGCAATTTCTGCTTTTGGAATGGATTTTCGTCCGTCTTTTTGCTTTTCGTAATACTCAATTAAATGATGTGCATTTAAATAGTATATTTCGTCTAGTAAAGTAAATCTTAAAATGATAAAACAAATACCTTGTTGGTCTAGAACTTGTTTCATATGTTCAATTTGGTGAAGATGAAAGTTTTGCAAAGGAAATGATGTCTTATTTCTAGTTTCCTTCGCTTCAAAGTCAATGTGCCGCCCACGATATACACCATTGTAATCTGTAGTAGAAGCTTGTTTAAAATAGGCCTCCTTAATAACAGCTGCACTTCGTTTTGGATAATCGACTTGGACGATTTGCAAAGGCGTCGGCTTTTTATGAATGACAGCAATTCCACGACTCAAATAATATTCGTTTGTATCATTTAAATCTTCTTCCAGCGTCATCCCGCGATTACCGAATGTTTCTTTTTTGTTAGGGTTTGAACGGTTAACGGGTGCGGAGTACTTTTTACCATTTGGATAACGGATAGCCAATGTAAATCAGCAACCTTTCGTTCAAAGAGTAGGTCTCTCTAAGAAAAGTAATGAAAACAAAAATTCTCATCAAGTTATCATATCATAAAACGGATAATCAGAGAAGTTAAAAAAAGGGTGATCTAAAGTTGTGGCAAAAGGAAAATGGAATCGTTAGTACTATAAAAAAGAAAACCATTGATGGAAATATAGATAATATAAGTCGTACAAAAGCATACTTGAAATACTACAAAAATAATCAAGAGATTTGGTGGGCCTTGTTAGCTAGTATGGTTTCCCGTAATGCAGGGTGGAATATGACGGACTTAAAAAGTAACTGGTATGAAACCTTAATAACTCCTCAATATAGTTACACATTATTTTTAACTTTTGAACGCGCCAATTGGCTTATTTTTTCAGATGCTTATCCACAACTGCTCATATATGAAGTTTCAAAAAAAGAAAAACAACCACTTTTTCATTTACTACCCTATTTTGATGTAAGTGAATTCATGATAAGGGAATGGAACATATTCTGGAATAGTGGAAATCTAGAGAGGCTTTGTACGGCTCTTATTATTAATGAACAGCACTTGATCCAAGGACCTGTGATTGAGCATCCTTTCTACTCAAGCCATGTATTTAAATCGTTGCCATATTTTTTAGTGGAGCACTTGCATTTCAATACGGTTCTTTTCCCTACTTTTGAAGGCAATCTCTATGGGTTTAGTGTCGATAAGTTTCAGAAGGTTGAGAGAAGAATTGAATTAGGAAAGAAGTTAGCATGGTTACTTTTTAAATCTGAACAAAGTTCTCCTATTCATCGATTTGCGCTTCAAGTCGAACCAACTGGCTCTAGAAGAGATTATGAAAAATATGTAAAGTGGAAAATTTTAAAACATACACCGATCCTTCGAACCGCTTATTCACCAGTACTACATCAAAGACATGATTATGGAGATTGGTCATTGTCGACTCGTAATGTGAAACGTTTTTTTAAGAGCTGGACAGAACCAAGAAGGGAATATAGATTAACGAGCTGGTATCAACAGAAAATGGCAGAATTATTTATAGCCATGAAGATTGAGACTACATTAATTAAGGCATTTCGATAAAAAATAGGTTTTAGGAAAAAAGAAAAGGCTGACATGTGTCAGCCTTATTCAGCTGGGCGATTAGGCCCTGTTAATTTTTTATCACCATACCCAGGAGCATTATGATTTTGTTGACTGTTAGGTTGTGCTTCTTGTTGTTTTTTCATTGAACGTTTATTGTTTTTAGCCACTTTTAACCCTCCATTTATTTTGTCTTTTATAGTATTCGTTCAAGTAAAAAAACCATACATAAGATTTCTTTAGAACGACTGATTTTGGAAGATCACCACTTTCTTTGACGAATAAAAACTAGTTTTGTCAAGTACGAAGGGAAAGTAATAATGCGCTACGAATAGTACATTAACAAAAGTGATGGAGGGATTTCTAATGGAAAATGTGTTAAAAACGAAAGAAGTTTCTGATCTATTGGGGGTAAATCCAACGACGGTCCAAAGATGGGTAAAATATTTTAATATTCATTGTCAATTAAACGAACACGGCCATTATTTATTTCAAACACCACAAGTTGAAACGTTAAGGGAAATTCAAGGACAACTTAGTGAAGGAAAAAAAATGAAGGATGTCAAGGTATCAAATAAAAGCATCATTAGTGAGAGTGAACCGCCTGAAGAAGTCATGCCAACATTTAAATACGAGCAAAAATTAGAGCAAATGATGCAACGTATTGAAGACTTAGAACAAAAACTTGCTGCAAAAGCAGATGATGTCGTTACGTATCAACTACTTAATCATCGTAAAGAAATTGAAGCGATGAGTAAAAGCCTTCTTTCGATTGAACAAAGGCTAGACGAAATGGATGAAGTTATAAAGCAAAATATGACGATTCCGTTAGAAGAACTACCACCAAAAAGACGTTCGTTGATGCAACTTTTTTCATTCTAAATAGTTTTTTGTTATGATGTGTTGTGAGGTGATCCCATGACACATGAAGAATTAAACAAACTAATCGAACTGACAAAACAACTACGCGAGTTTAACGATGCTTCTCGAAAGCAATATACAACCTATACGATCAAAGAAGGCTTTACTGCTGATTTTTATACAGACGTAAAGCCTTTTGCTGATCGTGTTTTTATGACTGCAAACCCGTGGAAAGAATTAGCGGAGCAGTGGGTAAAGGAGTACAGACCTAAATATGTTTATACGATGCAACTTTCAAATGCTTATGACCAATTGTTGGAAACGTCGGTTGCAGCTTTTCAAAAAGATACAAAATCAAAACGTTTTATAGATACAATTAAATCGATTGATTACCTCCTTGATACGGTTCTCATCCAAATTAAACAACATAACAAATAGATATTATGTTAATATGTAGGAAAATTCTAATAAATCTATAGAAATGGAGTGATTGGATGAAGCATGTAGTAGAGATGGAATGGCTTTCTCGTCATTTAGAGGATCCAAATGTAAGAATTGTCGATTGTAGATTTCAATTAGGAGCACCAGAGGAAGGGTTTAAAGCTTATCTAAAAGACCATATTCCAGGATCTTTTTACTTTGACTTAGAAAAAGATCTATCAAGTGAGGTAAAAGAGCATGGGGGAAGACACCCTCTTCCAGACGTGGAAGAATTGGCAGGTAAATTATCTGCTGCTGGAATTGATGAACATGTCACTGTTATTGCTTATGACGATCAAGGAGGACCTTTTGCATCAAGGATGTGGTGGCTGTTAAATTACTTAGGCCACTCAAAGGCTTTTGTATTAAATGGCACATATAGTCAGTGGAAAGAAAAAGGTTATCATGTAACAGATAAAATTCCTCAACTCTCTATCCGAAATTTTGAGGCAAACATCCAATCAGCATTCCTTATTGAGCGAAGTGAATTGATGAACAAAGTTAGGACTAAAAACCAAGATTACATATTACTCGATTCTAGAGAAGAAAAGCGGTATTTAGGAATAGAAGAACCAGTAGATAAAATTGCAGGACATATCCCAACTGCACGTCATTTCTTCTGGAAGGATTCGCTGACTGCAAATCAGAAGTGGAAACCGGTTGAAGAACAAAGCATGCGTTTAGGGGGGCTGGATAAAGACAAGGAAATAATCGTCTATTGCGGATCTGGTGTAACGGCTTGTCCTAATGTATTGACGTTGAAAGAAGCTGACTTCACCAATGTCCGTCTTTACGTAGGGAGTTGGAGTGATTGGATTACATATGAGGATTACTTAGTAGAAGCAGGAAGATAAATTTACATAAGAAAGGTGACTAAATAGGGTGCGCTTTCTGCTCTAACCTTATTTAGTCACCTTATTATTTAGGTGTTTAACTTACGGTGTGGAAGTCTCCATTGAAATGATACAGATAACATTCTCATAGTGACAATCAGTATAAAAAGTATAATTAGACCTGCAGTACCATTTACGATGTTAAGACCTATGCCAAGTCCTGCTAACATTGTCCAGGCAATGTATATTTCCTTTTGAAGAAAGAGTGGCTTTCTTCCAGCTAAAACATCTCGGATCATTCCACCGCCTGTTCCAGTTAATGCAGCTGCCACGATGACTGCACTTAAAGGATGTCCCATGGCTGAAGCGTACATTGCTCCTTGAATAGCGAAGGCAGCAAGCCCTAATGCATCAAAGAAAATTCCCCATTTTATCCAATGGTTAATCCAAAGAGAAGGTATAAAGAAGGCGATTGTCATAACAATTATTGCAATTGTAAAAAGATTGCCTTGTTCCCATAACGCAGAAACAGGAACACCTATTAGCAAGTTTCTGATGGCACCGCCGCCAAAAGCAGTAACTAAGCCTAGGATATAAACTCCCATCAAATCATAGTCTTCTTCCATTGCAACAATTACTCCACTTAAGGCAAAAGCAATCGTTCCTATTATGTTTAAAATATCCCAAGCCATCTGACTACCTCCTTCGTGTTGTATGTGACTTCGATAAAAAACGAACGCGATAAATCGCGCTCGTCTTATATCCTTTTATGTAAGGAAGCAGTTTAGTTGTTATCTGTTAGGCTTAGAAAAATCATATAAGCTAAAGTAACAAAAGAAAGAACAGCTAATGAAGTCATGATTAGACCAGATGGTTCAGCAGCACCTTCGGCAGCTTCTCCTCCTCCTGCAGCTAAGACAGTAGTAACTGGAAGAAGCAGTAAAGTAAATAAAAACGCTGTAAGCATCGTTAATTTTTTGATCATTTTCGATCCACCCCTTTTTACGCATAATTATGACAGATCAGCTCTGTCATTACAAATGATACCAACATTTACATTATAGTTTTCTACAAACGGAATCGCAATATAAATTGCCTTGAAAAGATTTTTCAAAGCAGTGAACTTATGATAAGATGTTAAAGGATATTTCGTTCGGCCAAAAGGCTGTCCTATAAGTATTTAATCCTTATGTTTATATGATTTTAGTTCATTAAATTGATGAAGAACGATCTAGGGATATTTATAGAGAAGCTAATTAATTTCTACTTCAGAAAGGGATTACAACGATGGGGAAAATTAATATAGAAGACATTATTATTGCAAATCAAACGTTAAAGGATGTAGTCTTTCATACACCTTTACAGAAGGATCAGGTTTTATCAGAAAGATATCAATGTAACGTGTACTTAAAAAGAGAAGACTTACAAGTCGTTCGTTCTTTTAAAATACGGGGTGCTTATTATCAAATCCAAAGTCATCCGAAAGAAGAGCTTGAGCAAGGTGTAGTTTGTGCAAGTGCTGGAAATCATGCGCAAGGAGTAGCATATTCATGTCGCACGCTAAAAATTAAAGGAAAAATCTTTATGCCTTCTACGACCCCACGACAAAAAGTAGACCAAGTTAAGTTTTTTGGAAAAGAGTATGTAGAAGTAATGTTAACAGGGGACACGTTTGATGACTCTTTTAATGAAGCAATGAAATACAGTACGGAACACAAAATGGCATTTATCCATCCTTTTGATCAGGAAAAGATTATCGCGGGTCAAGGAACCGTAGGAATGGAGATTATGAATGATATCGACGAAAAAATTGACTACTTGTTTAGCTCAATTGGTGGAGGCGGTTTAATCTCGGGTGTAGGTACGTACATTAAGAGTATTAGTCCTAAAACAAAGGTCATCGGAGCAGAACCTGCAGGAGCGCCAGGAATGAAAAACTCCATTGATGCGGGTCAAGTTGTAGAACTTGATAAAATCGATAAATTTGTAGATGGAGCCGCAGTTAAGAAGGTTGGACAACTTCCATTTGATATTTGCAAAAATGTGTTGGATGATATTGTCTTGGTTCCTGAGGGAAAAATATGCACAACGATCCTTGAATTATATAATCAAAATGCCATTGTCGCTGAACCTGCTGGTGCAATGCCAATCGCCGCCCTAGATTTCTATAAAGATGAGATTAAAGGAAAAACGGTTATATGTATAGTTAGTGGAGGAAATAACGACATTGGTCGAATGCAGGAAATGAGGGAACGTTCATTGATTTATGAAGGTTTACAACATTACTTTATCATTCAGTTCCCACAACGAGCTGGGGCGCTCCGTGAATTTATTGAAGATGTTTTAGGACCAGATGACGACATTACTCGATTTGAATATACGAAAAAGAACAATAAAGCCAATGGCCCTGCATTGGTCGGAATTGAACTAAAACGAGACGAGGATTATCATCTCTTTATTGAACGCTTAAATAAAAAAGGCTTTGAATACGATGAAATCAATAAAAATGAAAGTTTGTTTAACCTACTCATCTAAGGCGTGATTATTAACAAGTTTAATGGTAGTATAGTACTACAAAGAGATATGAGTAGGGGAGGAAAGTAAAATGTCCGAACATAAAGGAATTTTGCTTGAAAGTGGTACTAATGAACTAGAGGTAATTGCATTTACGATTGATGAAGGAACATTTGGCATAAATGTTCTTAAGGTAAGAGAAATTATCAACCCATTACCTATTGTAAAAGTACCAAATAGTCATCCGAATGTAGAAGGGATAATCCGATTACGAGATGAAGTTATTACAGTAGTCGATTTAGCTAAAGTGCTAGGTTTTCCACCTTCAGAAGACAGTGAAAAAGATAAGTTCATTGTAGCTGAACTGAATCAAATGAAAGTGGCTTTTCACGTTCATAATGTGTCAAGAATACATCGTATCTCATGGGAACAGATCGAGAAGCCGACTGAATTATCGCAAGGTCTGGAAGCTTCGACAATTGGTGTTGTGAAAATGGATGAACTAATGCTTCTTTTATTGGACTATGAAAAAATAGTCGTTGATATTAATCCTGAATCTGGAATTAATGTTGGACAACTGAAGTCGCTTGGAAAACGTGAACGCAGTATGAAAAAAATTGTAGTAGCCGAAGATTCGCCTATCTTAAGAAAATTACTTCAAGATACATTATCGGAAGCTGGTTATGTGAATGTTCAGTTTTTTCATGATGGTAAAGAAGCATGGGAGTTTCTCGAGCAGATAAAACAATCCGATGTAACTGTTGAGCAAAAGGTACAATTGGTCATTACAGATTTAGAAATGCCGAAGATGGACGGGCACCATTTAACGAAGAGAATTAAAGATGATGTTTGTTTAAATGTTTTACCAGTTATTATATTCTCGTCATTAATTACAGGTGACCTCTATCATAAAGGGGTAAGAGTAGGTGCAGATGCACAAGTAAGTAAACCTGAAATTGTAGAACTCGTCCATATCATTGATAAACATATTATTTAGAGGCTGAGTTATTTCATTTAAGGTAACAAATTAAACTGTTCAGGATGATCACTAATTAACATGTATAGTTTTCATTAACGAAAGAGGCTGACATTTTGCTAAAGTCAGTCTCTTTTTTATATTGTGGAAAATGTAGAATTAGTAGAATTGTATTGGTATAATAAAGTGATAGAATAGTAAAAATGTAGGGGGAGTTAAGTAGTGGGGATTGCACAATTTTTTCGCTCAAAACAAGAGGAAAGTCTAGCAGATAAAAGTATGAAACATGAGGCTTTTCTTAGAATACCTAGTGACAAAAAAGAATTGAAAGAGCAAGTAAAAATAATAAATTTAACACTGGATGATTTAAAGGTTATCCAAGAATTGAAGCCATTTGTAGAAAGAAATGTGGGAGATCTTACAGACATGTTTTATTCTACAATAGGGCAGTCACCGGACTTGGTAAACATTATTTCTAACCACTCTACAATAGAAAGATTAAAAGGTACATTACAAACTCACTTAATTGAAATGTTCAGTGGTACAATAGATGAGGTATTTATAGAGAAACGTATTCGTATTGCAAAAGCGCATGTTCGAATTGGTCTAGAACAGAAATGGTATATCTGTGCCTATCAAGGTTTGCTCAATCATTTTGTAGGACTCATTGAGAAGGAATTTGAAAATGCAAGTGACACCTTAATTGCACTGAAAGCCGTTACTAAATTAATTAATCTAGAACAACAATTAGTAGTGGAAGCTTATGATGAAGAAATACTGCGCTTAAAACAAAAAGAAGAAGAAACGAAAAGTGAAGTAAAAGCATTAATGGATGAAACATCAGCTAGTTTAGCCACGCTGGCACAGGAAACGAATGCAGCGATTGAGGAAGTTAATGCACAAACAGATGAAATGGCCGTTAAGTCAACAAAAGGACTAGAAATTGCAAGTCTTGCCGAAGAAAAAGCAAACGATGGTAAAAAGCTAATTGACCAAGTAAGTAATAATATAAAAGATATTAAGAAAACAACAGATATTATTACCGAAGATATCACTGAACTTGAAGTTACGGCAAAACAAATTAATGAAATTGTAACGATTGTTCAATCGATTGCAAATGAAACGAACCTCCTTGCCCTAAATGCAGCCATAGAAGCAGCACGTGCTGGTGAACATGGAAAAGGATTTGCTGTCGTTGCGGAAGAAGTACGAAAACTATCTGAGCAAACCAATCAATCGGTAGAAGGCGTTAAAAAATTAATTGAAAAAACAAATGAACAAATCTATAAAAATAATGCCAGCATGAAAAAAGTAGAAACGTTGGTCGAACAAAGTAATCAAAATATGAAGGATACTGAAGCTTCTTTTGTCGAGATTATTCAACAAATGAACGAAACTAAAGAGAAAAATAGAGAAATTCAAACCGATTTAGACGAGTTTACGCGAGTAATCGGTGAAATTGCAAAAGCATCGTCTAACATCGCCTCAGCTTCAGATAATCTCCTTCACACAACTAAACAATGGTAATAAAGAAAGGTACCTGGCACCAGCAGGATCAGATTTAGAAAAAAACTCTAATTAACTACCAATTAAGATGAAAAAATTTTTTAGCGGACTCACAGGACCTTATTTACTTAAAATCTATCATGTTATCAGTGTTAGTGGACTGAGAGGTCCTTATTTGTAGCATTTTTTGTGTAAAAGGTTGTATTATTATCCAATAAGAGCCTCAGAGTCCGTTAGACCTTAGAAAACACTGTTTTTTCCAGAAATAACGGCTCTTGAGTCCGCTTGTTGTAAAACAAAACAACAAGCGATATCTGACCCTCACTAAAGAAAGAGGTGCAAATCATAAATTGATTCGCACCTCTATTTTTTGTAGTGTTTAATAGTTTTTTCTTCGATAACTGACACGTTAGCCCGATATCTTTTTTTGTTCTTATCTTTAAATTAATTAAGTGCCAGCATACTTTCCATATCATCTTTTGCATTGCTGATAAGTTGTAGATTAAATGCTTCTTGAAGTACATTTAATACCCCTGGAGTAACAAATTCAGGTGGCTTTGGTCCGATTCTGATGTCCTTAATACCTAAGCTGAACAGACCGAGCAGGATGGCAACAGCTTTTTGCTCAAACCATGATAAAACGATACTCACTGGCAATTCATTTACTTCACAACCAAACGCATCAGCTAAAGCCATTGCAATCTTTACAGTTGAAACAGAATTATTACATTGACCCAAGTCTACAAATCTAGGAATGTTAGTTCCTTCGATCGTTCCGTATTCAACATCATTAAAACGGAACTTTCCACAGGATGTTGTCAAAATAATGGTGTCATTTGGGAGCGAAGTAGCTAATTCACGATAGTAATTGCCGCCAGGACCAGGTGCATCACAACCAGCAATAACAAAGAAACGCTTTATTTTACCAGCTTTAACTGCGTCAATAATTTCAGGTGCTAAGCCAATAACTGTCTCATGGTGAAAACCAGTTGTTAATGTATCTTCACTTTCCATATCGGCGTCAGGTAGAACTAACGCTTTTTGGATTAAACCAGAAAAGTCATCATTTTCAATCTTATGAACACCTTCTAAACCAGTAATATCATAGGAATAGAAACGATCAGAATAGCTGCCTTTTATCGGCATTACACAGTTTGTAGTTGCAAGAATGGCCCCAGGAAACTTTTCAAACAAACGGCGTTGATCAAACCAAGCTTTCCCGATGTTACCTTTTAAATGCGGGTACTTTCTTAGTTCCGGATACCCATGTGCAGGTAACATTTCCGAGTGTGTATATATGTTTACTCCTTTACCTTCAGACTGTTTTAATAATTCCTCAAGGGCGAGTAAGTTGTGTCCAGTAACGATAATTGCTTTTCCTTCAACTTTATTTTGACTGACAGTAATCGGTTGCGGAATACCAAGGCGATCTGTATGAGCTCGGTCTAAAAGTTCCATGATACGTACAGCAGCATTCCCAACTTTTAATGCCATATCGATATGTTCTTGCATATTAAAGTTTGAATTCGTTAATGTCATATAAAGTGCTTCATGTGTTACTTTATCAACTTCTGGGTCTGAATATCCTAATTGTCTAGCATGAGTAGCATACGCAGCAATTCCTTTTAATGCAAAGACAATCGTATCTTGTAAACTGGCTATATCTTCATTTTTTCCGCAAACTCCTACGATCTTACATCCACCTGTAGGTGTTTGCTCACATTGATGGCAAAACATAAGGATCCCCTCCAATAATAAACATGTATTTAAAATACATATTAAAGGATTGGAAAAAATTCCACTGTGATAAAAATCACACCTTCATTAATTTTCACAACTTAGTCAAAAAACTGTAATTAATTAGAAAATTTCGATTTATAAATATTCATCAATATGCATTGAAAAGTTTAGTAGATTTGCGTATTGTTAATATGAGATACATAGGAGGAGAGAATTTCATTGAATCATTTGATAACTCGTTGGTTATTTATTATAGTCGGATTACTAATAACATCATTAGGTTTAAGGATATTGGCCATCCATCATTTCACTTTTGGAGGTACTGCAGGAGTTGCTACCATATTAGACTTTCTAACGAATTGGTCTTGGGGAATTTTATTCTTTCTAGTAAACTTGCCGTTTTTTATCATCTCCATTCAAAAGCTAGGAATGAGGTTTACAATTTCCAGTCTTGTTTCCATTACTGCAATTTCTTTTATTAGTGAATGGTTTCAGGTTTTTCAAGTGACTCCTTTTCCTGATTGGCTTGCAACGATTGTTGCAGGACTATTTATTGGAATCGGTGTGACGCTTGTTTTAAATAATGGGTCTTCACTCGGCGGTATTCACATCTTAGCGTTATACTTAGATCAAAAGTTTAAAATTAACCGTGGTATTACTATTTTTGCAAGTGATTTCTTAATTATCTTCTTAGCTGGAGTATTAGTCGGTTGGTCAAACGCATTACTTTCAGTAGCTGCTATTTTTATTGCAAGTTCAATTATTGGGCGATATAAAAAGAGCCCTATTAATGAAAAGCAAGTTCAAGAGGAAGAGGCACAATTCCAGGCTGTGTCAACACAAGTTCAAAAATAGACTGGAAATAAAAAAGCGGAAAGGTGATGTTTTTTCACCTTTCCGCTTTTTGTACGCTAAGATTATAAATTTTTCAGTAAACGTTCATTTTAATTTAATGTTCTTGCTCCAAGATAACGGGAGTTCCAGTATGAACCATCAATACTACTGATTGTTACCCCAGTTGATGAACCTGCATGAATAAATTGACGGTTACCGAGATAAATTCCTACGTGTGATGGTCCTGACTGATACGTTGTAAAAAAGACAAGGTCACCAGGTTGCGGGTTAGTGGTAGCAGTACTCGATCCCCAAATAGATGATGTGTTCCTTGGGATCGACCTTCCATGTTGTTTATAGACATATTGTAAAAACCCGCTGCAGTCAAAACCAGACCTTGTCGTTCCACCCCATTTATAAGGAGTTCCTATTAAGGATTTTGCAGTGGAGATAACCGACGAATTGGCTACAGGTGTTGAAACAGTCTCCTCAACTGGTTCAGGTTTCTTAGCAGATGAGTCCTCAGCCTCTTCTGTGACATCAGCTGTACTGTTATTGGAAGCAACGGTGTTTTCTATATGTGTAATTGAAGTTTCAGAAGTAACAACTGCTCGTTCTTGTTCAATATTTTGTGGAGCTCTTTGATCTTTAGTTTTTCTGTAATCTGTATACGTCTTCTTTTTACTATCACTAGTCATATGTTGAATAGTTTGAGGTCCTGCTATCCCATCAACATTGAGTTGATGAGCCTTTTGGTAGTTGATGATTGCAGTTTTTGTCTGCGGTCCATATATTCCATCTATATGTTTATAATACCCTAAATCTTGAAGCTTTTGTTGAATTAAGGTGACAGCTTTTCCTTTATCTCCGACCTTCAATAAAAGATCTGAAGAGAGTTCCGTTATTTTCGTTAACGTTTCAGCTGGTGCGGCGGAAAGAAGTACAGAAGTTGTATCATTTTTATCTTCTTGGTAATGCACAATTTCACTCATTTTTTTTTGACTTATCGTATGAAATACATCTGTATGCTCATGATAAAGATGATTTAATGTCTTCTTTCCTGCAATTCCATCAGGTTTTAGCGAGTGAGATCTTTGATAGTCTCTTACTGCTTGTTTCGTAAGCATTCCATATAATCCATCCATTTTCCCGTTATAGTACTTAAAAGTAGCTAAGAACATTTGCAACTGGGATACAGCTGCTCCCCCTTTGCCAAAACTTATTGTTGAATACGGTTCGTACTTATTCACTTCTGAGTCTGCTTTTGGTTCAGTAGATGTTAATGTTCGTTCACTAACTTCTAATTCACTTGCACCTACATTCATCAATGAACTTAAAATAACTGAGGATGCTAAAAGAGTTCCCGTCGAATATTGAAAAAGAGTCATCATCGTCCTCCTAAGCTGTTTTTTTACATTCCATGCCCGAATGTTTCTTCACTGATGTAATGAATGATGACAAAAATTCACCCACGAACATCATCATTTTCATATGTAGACTCGTAAAACTATTCGATATAAAGTTTATGAAAATGACACTTTATGGGCTATTGTATGAGTGTTCCTAATGAATAGAACGGGATAGGTTTGTCTTGATACTTTATTACTAAAATAAAGAAATACCTTGAGTATTCAATTGAAAACGGGATGATCCACATTGTAAAATGAACTGTCACACCTTGGGATATGAGCTTAAAGGAAACAAGGATCTTCAAAGAGGGAGGGAAGTTAGTTGGAATTTCATTTCTTAGGAACAGGAGCTGGGGTACCATCAACAAAACGAAATGTAAGTTCACTGGCCATTCGTTTTTTACAATGCAACGGAAGTGTGTGGATGGTTGATTGTGGAGAAGGTACTCAACAACAAATTCTAAGGTCTTCCATTAAATTAAGTAAGCTTGAAAAAATATTTATTACCCACCTTCATGGTGATCATATTTTCGGCTTACCAGGTTTGCTTGGAAGCAGATCGTTTCAAGGGGGAATTACACCGCTTACGATTTACGGTCCAAAGGGTATCAAAGCATATATTGAGCAATGTCTTTCTCTTTCAAACACTACATTGCTGTATCCTTTATCAGTTGTGGAGCTAGAAGAAGGAATCATCTTTGAAGATAAACACTATTCAGTTCAATGCTTATTGTTAGAGCATGTCATGCCTAGCTATGGTTTTAGAATAGAAGAAAAAGCTCAAAGTGGGGAGCTGTTAGTGGATAAATTAAAAGAGAAAGGAATTACGCCTGGTCCGCTGTATAAAAAAGTGAAGGCTAAAGAAAAAATTCAATTAAGTACAGGAGAATGGATTGATGGTGCTGAATTTGTTGGACCAGAAGTTCCAGGTCGAATCGTTACTATATTAGGGGATACAAAACCGTGTGAAGCAGCTGTTAAATTAGCTGTAAATGCAGATGTACTTATTCATGAAGCAACTTTTAGTATTGAAAATCAAGAAATGGCTCATCAATACGGTCATTCTACAGCTTATGACGCTGCTAAAATTGCAAGAAATGCAAAGGTGAAGACGCTTATCTTAAATCATATTAGTGCCAGGTATGAGGGGAAATCTCATCTATTAGAAACAGAAGCATGTGAAGTGTTTCCAAATACTTATATTGCTCATGATTCGTATATACATACATTGTTGCGCAGCAAGAGCAGCTAAGACCTATTCATAGAAAAAGAAAATGTTTATCCTCAGGAATAAAACAGTTCAATAAAAGACAAATTAATACCATTGAACTGTGATTGTAAAGAGGAGGAAATGGTGTGGTTATACATCAACAAGTAGATTTCTATTTATTAAAAGCAAATCAGGTCATTGAACAAGCTCAAGAACAATTGAATGTAGGTATGCAAGTTCAAGAGGGAGATGTTGCTGAGTATACAAATGCACAACAACAGTTAGAGGAAATCAGTCAAGAAATTGAGGCGTTATCAAGAAGTGCAACGGCCGAACAAAGGGACCAGTTAGGTAGAGCACAACAACGTCTTCGACAAATGCAAAATCAAATGATCCTGCAACGTTCAGATTATTAATGAGAAAAAGAGGCTGATAAATCAGCCTCTTTTTTTATGAGAGTGAAAAACGAGCACGAAGCAATCTAGATGCTGCCAGTGCTGTGGTTATTGTTTAGCTAAGTCTTAGTTTGTGAGCACTAAGACTGTTGCTTTTTTATTACCAAGTGTAAGCTGCACCAACGATAATTAACAAGATGAATAATACAACAATTAGAGTGAAACCACCGCTATAAGTGTGTCCCATTCTAAGCACCTCCTTAAATTAATTCATCTTACATTTATAAGCTATGTAAAATTTCTTCTACATGTGTGGGCGATCTCCCAGAAAGTTTAACTTTCTTATAGGTTAAAATATACAAAAAGAAATAAGAGGAGAATTATTAAAAATATGGTATTGTAGTAGTAATAATAATTGTTTAGGAGTGTGAAACAAATGGTAGCAGAATTATTACCCCCAGAACGAGTTTTAATGGGTCCAGGACCAAGTAATGTTCATCCACACGTTTTACGTGCCATGTCTACTCCATTGTTAGGACATCTTGATCCTGCGTTTTTAACGATTATGAATGAGACGATGGATTTATTGAGAAAAGTTTATCAAACGGAGAATAAATTAACAATTGCGATGAGTGGAACAGGCAGTGCAGGAATGGAGACTGTTTTTGTCAATTTGGTTGAGCCAGGAGATAAGGTGATAGTTGGCGTTAATGGTTTATTTGGAACACGTATGGTTGATGTTGCTGAGCGATGCGGTGCAACTGTTGTGCAAATAAGTGCGCCATGGGGAGAAATTATTGAGCCTCAAAAGGTAAAAGAAGCTTTAGATTCTCACCCCGATGCAAAATTAGTCGCGGTCGTCCATGCTGAGACATCAACTGGGGTTAGGCAGCCACTAGAGAAGATAAGTGAAATTGTACATAATACGGACGCTTTACTTGTGTGTGATATGGTTACATCACTTGGCGGCTGTCCAACTGAAATTGATAAGTTAAAAATTGATGCAGCTTATAGCGGGACACAGAAGTGTTTAAGTGCACCTCCTGGGTTAGCACCTGTAACAATGAGTGACCGTGCTGTTGAAGTGATGAATAACCGCAAATCGAAAGTACAAAGCTGGTATTTAGATTTGTCTATGATCGTCAGCTATTGGGGAGAAGAACGTTCCTATCATCACACAGCTCCGATAACGATGGCTTATTCATTACGTGAGTCATTGCGGTTAATTGTTAATGAAGGTGTAGAGAATGTCTATGCTCGTCATGCGTTGTATGGAGAAGCTCTTCAACAGGGGTTAGAAGCGATGGGACTTAAACTGTTAGTTAATAAAGAACATCGACTTCATCAATTAACTTCAGTTTGTATTCCAGAAGGTGTGAATGATGCAAAGGTAAGAAGTCGCCTGTTAGAAAAATATGATCTTGAAATTGGCGGTGGCTTAGGAGAGTTAAAAGGAAAGGTCTGGAGAATTGGATTGATGGGCTATAACGCCAGACAACAGAATGTCACGTTAATGCTTAGTGCTTTAGAAGACATTCTTTTAGAAGAAGGGGCTTCCATTGAACAAGGGGCAGCACTTTCAAAAGCGAATGAAGTATTAAAGAAATGTGTACTCGTTTGATGAATACAATGTTCTAAATTAAAGGCAATATTTTATACTCCATTGAAAAAACACTGCATAGAGGAACTTTTTATTTGAGCTTGACTTAAAGCTGAATTATTAATTAAGTCAGGCTCCATTCTTTTTTCGAGGTGGCGCAGGTGGAGCCGGAATTAATTCTAACTTTTACAATATTAGCGGTTACAACCGTGTTTTTTATGATAGGAAATATTCGTACCGACCTTGTGGCTTTATTATCGTTGTTAACCCTCGTATTAACCGGGATCATTTCAACACAGGATGCACTGAATGGATTTTCAAATTCAGTGGTTATTATGATTGCAGGTCTTTTTATTGTAGGCGGCGGAATTTTCCGAACAGGTCTCGCAAGTCAGGCAGGACAAATATTAATGAAAGCTTCAAAGAACAGTGAACTGAGGCTTCTAATTTTACTAATGATCATTGTAGGTGTCTTAAGCGGATTTATGAGTAATACAGGGACAGTTGCTGTTTTATTACCAGTAGTTGTGAGTTTGGCGATGAGCATGAAAAAGAGTCCTGCCAAATTTCTAATTCCACTAGCATTTGCCAGCAGTCTAGGAGGTGTTCTGACCTTGATCGGTACACCGCCTAACTTAATTGTAAGTCAAATGTTAGCCGATTATGGGTATGAACGGTTATCTTTTTTTGATTTTACACCATTGGGACTCGTCGCTTTTATAACCGGGATTATTTTTCTTGTTTTTTTCGGCCCTTTCTTGTTACCAAAAGATAGTCAATTTAATAGAGAACGGCGAGATGGCACGATAAGCGTCACGGAGATGGCAAAAAACTATCAAATTACTGATAAGTTATACACGGTGAGAGTTTTGCAAGGGTGTCCTATGGCAAATCAAAAATTAGCAGATATTAGACTTCCTGCTAACTATCAACTATGCGTATTAAAAATTCAAAGAAAATCAAAAGAAGGAACAAAGATCTTGCCCGTGACTTATCATGAAATGGCAGGCCCAAAGAGCATCATTCACGAACAAGATATTTTATATCTGCAAGGGGCTCAAGAAAATATAGAAAAATTATGTAAAGACTATGGATTGAAGTTAACCACAGAGAGTTCAACAGACGCAGAAAAACTGGTTTCTAGAGAATTAGGAATTGCTGAAGTTCTTTTAACACCACACTCTAGGCTTATTAATTCGACAATACAAAAATTATCATTTAGAGAAAAGTATAACTTAAACATTATCGGGATTAATCGAAAAGGTCAGTATGTACTAGATAATATGTCGAATGTAAAGCTTCGTTTTGGAGATGCTCTCCTCGTTCAAGGAGCATGGCCTGATATTGAATTGTTAGCGAAAGAGACACAAGATGTGGTTGTAGTTGGACAGCCGCAAGAACAAGCGAGTATGGCAGCCGCTAGTGGAAAAGCTCCCATTGCAGGGGCTATAATGCTAATGATGTTAATCTTAATGACATTTGAGATTGTACCTGCTGTTACGGCGGTTATTATTGCTGCAGTATTAATGGTCATTACTGGTTGTTTACGTAATATGGACGATGCATATGGAAGAATTAATTGGGAAAGCGTCATTTTAATTGCTGCGATGCTGCCAATGGCAACAGCTCTTGAGAATACTGGTGGAGTACAATTCTTGGCTGATGGGCTGGTGTCAGTTTTAGGCGGGTATGGTCCACTTGCTGTATTGGCAGGTTTTTATTTAGCGACTATGTTCTTTAGTCAGTTTATTTCAAATACAGCCACAGCGGTTTTGTTTGCTCCAATTGCTGTAACGGCGGCGGTCAATATGGGAGTTAGTCCTTATCCATTACTATTATCTGTAAGTATTGCTGCTAGTATGGCATTTGCCACACCGGTGGCTTCACCAACCAATGCTCTCGTTATGACAGCCGGGGGATATAAGTTTAGTGATTTTGTTAAAATTGGTGTACCGCTTCAACTGCTTTTATTTATCGTTATGTTGTTTGCTATCCCTTTTTTCTTCCCATTTTGATTGAGGTGGTTTTATGAAAGAAATATCGAGACAGCAGCTAATTCAAATGTTAGGAAGTCAAGTAGGAGTATCTTTAGTTTACTTTTATTCTCCTTTTTGCGGAACGTGTAAGTTAGCGACAAAAATGTTAGAAGTGATTACAACTGAGATATACCCAACTTTACAAATTAGTAAGTGTAATATTAATGCAGTTCCTGATGTTGCACAGTCATTAAAAATTAAAAGTGTACCTTTATTATTAATTATGAAGCATGGAGAAATTGTTGAAGAAATTTATGCATTTCGTTCAATCGAATATCTCGATAAAATTCTTGAACCGTACTAGTACGTTAATATTTGATTCAAATGTTTTCACTATAGTATGATGAGTTTGTATGTAATGGAAAGGTTTATTAAAAGGCTCTTTTCTAAATGTTGCTCTTTGCTGGGGTCCTAATAACAAATGAGTACAACCTTTTGAAATAGCTTTTAAACATTAGATTGTGGAAGGGGAAAAGAAATATGTCAATGTCTTATGAAGAATATATGCGTCAAGTTGTACAGCCCATGCGTGCAGAACTAACAAATGCTGGTTTTACAGAACTAACTACTGTAGAGGAAGTCGAAAATTTCATGGAAACCGTAGAAGGAACAACACTCGTTGTTATTAACTCGGTTTGTGGCTGTGCAGCTGGACTAGCTCGTCCGGCAGCTGTTGTTTCTCAAAATAATGAAAAGAAACCAGATCACATCGTAACAGTCTTTGCTGGACAAGACCGTGACGCAACTGCAAAACTGCGTGAATATATTACAGGATATGAACCATCTTCACCGTCAATGGCTCTTTTTAAAGGGAAGGAAATCGTACATTTCATTCCGAGAGAGCAAATTGAAGATCAATCCGTTGAAAGTATCGTTAATAATCTCACGTCTGCATTTAATATTCACTGCTAGAATTTTTCTATGGATATTTCAAGTATTCGATTATTCGACATTCAAGAAAGTCGTGAAGTCAGTTTATCAGAATATAGAGGTAAACCATGTATAATTACATTTTGGGCGTCTTGGTGTCCTGACTCACAGCGGGATCTTGTCCGAAAACATCAGCTGTATCAGCAAATGGACAAAAGTGAATTAGGTTTTATTACGATCAATGTCGTAGGTCGAGAAGGAAATAAACTGGACGGAATTAAGTACATGGAACAAAATCAGTTTCAATTCCCTGTATTATTAGATGAAGGTACAAAAATTTATGATTTGTTTGAATGTAAAGGTGTACCTACTACGATCATACTAGATGAGGAACTCGTCGTACGAGAGACGTTTGGTGAACGAGCAACTTTCATTGAAATAATGAATGGACTTGCAAAAGTAATATAAGGCTGTGTTAATAGAGTCTCTATTGACACAGCCTCTATTTATACATAAAAACCTATATCATTCATTCATAAGCACATATTTAGAACTAAATGAAGTGATATGTTAGCATAATAATAAATAAAAAAAGACAGTGGAAGGATGATGAATATGTACATAAAAACAATTGAACCGACTCCGAGTCCAAATACAATGAAGTTAATACTATCTGAAACGTTGGCAGCAGGTAAACGTAATAATTACACAAAGGAAAATGCAAATGAAGCACCTGAATTCATTGAACAACTGTTTACGGTTGAAGGGATCAAAGGGGTTTACCACGTTGCTGATTTTATTGCGCTAGAGAGAAATGCCAAATTTGACTGGAAAGTCATCTTGCCAAAAGTTCGAGAAATTTTTGGAGAAGCACCGGTAAATGAGAATGAAGGTCAAGTTCTACAAAATAATGAGCAGTCATTTGGAGAAGTTCGAGTACAGCTTCAATTGTTTAAACAAATTCCAATGCAAGTGAAAGTAACGGATGGAGAGCGTGAAGTACGTGTTGGTTTGCCTGAGCGGTTTATGGCTGCATTACAAAAAGTTCAATCAGACAACGATAATGTTGTATTAGAACGAAAATGGGTAGAGCAAGATGTGAGGTATGGTGAGTTAGAAGAAGTTGCTAACACCGTTGCGGAAGAGATTGAAGCAGCCTACTCAGAGGACCGAATTAACCAGCTATTAAATGGAGAAAGTTCGTCGAAACAAGTGGATAAGCAAAATCTTTATAAGAAAGTAACATTGGAGATGTTAGATAACCCCGACTGGAAAAAAAGGTATGAGGCTCTTGACCGAATGAATCCCACAGAAGAAGATCTTCCCATCTTATTAAAAGCATTAGAAGATGAGAAAGCCTCCATTCGCAGACAAGCAACTGTATATTTAGGAATGCTTGAAGATACGGCGCTTCAATACTTATATAAAGCGTTAAACGATAAGTCGGTTACCGTAAGAAGAACGGCAGGCGATTGTTTATCAGATATTGGTAATAAAGAGGCGATCCCGGCTATGGTTGAAGCCTTAAAAGATGAAAGTAAGCTTGTTCGTTGGCGTGCTGCGATGTTCCTTTATGAAGTTGGCGATGAGCAGGTCCTTCCTGCATTGAAGGAGGCTAAAAATGACAGTGAATTTGAAGTCAGTATGCAAATTAATATGGCTATCGAGCGAATTGAAAAAGGGGAGGAAGCAAAAGGGTCTGTTTGGAAACAAATGACGGAAGCAGTATTAAAAAAAGATAGCAAGGATTAGTGATTAGTTTACAAGTGATGCATGATATGAACTTCAGGAAAAAATCAGGCTATACTAAACCTTTTTATGGGCAAATGTTCCAATTAATGAATATTCACGTTAAAATAAAATGAGTATGTTATGGGAGGTTTGTTAAATGAACAAAGATGAGTTAATTCAACAATTAACCGAAAAACAATTAGATGATATTATTGAATTAATTGAAGATGCTGAAGGAGGATACTTAGAGGAACTGGAACTCGTTGAGTCTTTAGGGTTGGTTCACGATGGTGAATTGAACACCAGAGTGATTGAATTGTTGAAATCATTAGGTGTGAAAATCATTTATGTCACAGACGATGAGTAATCAAGAGTTTATGAGTAAACGACCTGCTCCAAGTCGAGCCATTGCTAGAAAAGCGCTGACGGTGTGGAGGATCCGAGCAAGTATTGAATCTCTATTTGTTGCTTTAGTCCCCATTGGATATGGGATTTTAATGCTTTATTTCCCAATTCCTGTGTGGATGTTGTATATCTTAATTCCTGCATTTGTTATTTTTGTTATTGTAAATGTCATTGTAGCCCCGTATTTTCGATGGAAGAGATTTAAATATGAAGTGTATGATGAGGAAGTTGAACTGCAATATGGTGTAATTATTGTAAGGCGCACCTTAATCCCAATGATTCGGGTACAACATGTTGATACAGAACAAGGACCGTTATTGCGAAAATTTGATTTAGCGGCTGTCACCATTTCAACTGCAGCAACAACGCACCGAATACCAGCTCTAACGACTTCGATTGCAGATGAATTGAGAAATCAAATTGTTAAATTAGCAGCTGTGGCGGATGATGATGCCGATGAATAATGAAAGCTATCGACTTCATTGGTCAGCGATACTCATTTCTTTTTTTACTTCATTAAAACATTTGATTGTCCCTATACTCTTTGGGTTAATATTTGGAACGACAAGGGATACGACGCTATTCGGATCGATCTATTTTTATATCATTCTTTTCCTTATGCTTTTTTCACTCATACATAGTATTTTGTATTGGTTCACCTTCCGTTATGAATGGATTGAAGGAGAACTGCGAGTGAAAGAGGGTGTGTTCGTTAAGAAGCGGAGATATATCCGCCTCGAGCGCGTACAGAGCGTTGATCTCACTTCAGGATTAATACAAAGGTTGTTCGGATTAGTAAGTGTAAAAATTGAAACAGCTGGCGGTGGAAACGAACCTGAAGTTCATTTAATTGCCGTAAGTAAAGAAGAAGGTATAAGTACTCGAAATTATCTTTTACAAAAGGATGGTTCACTTCAATCGAATGAAACTCCAGTTGAAGACGGCTTTCAGGAAGAGCTTCAAATAGAAAAACCTAGTCAATGGGTACTCTCCAAAAAAGATTTGATGATCGCATCAATGACTTCTAGTGGTATTGGTATCGTTCTCTCTGCTGTCATTGCTTTGTTTCCGCAGATTGAACAATTCTTTTCAATCACGATATTTGAGGAGTTCATTGAGTATTTTACAGGTACGTCTTACGTAGTAGTATTACTTTATAGTTTGTTTATCATTGCGATCGCTTGGCTCATATCGATCGTCATTACGGTATTTAAGTACGGGAACTTTTCTGTTGAAAAAATTGGTAATGAGCTAACGATTACAAGAGGCTTACTAGAAAAAAGACAACTCACGTTACAAACTGACCGGATAACGGCTGTAAGAGTCGTTCGGAATATATTTCGTCAACCGTTTGGTTACAGTGCTGTATATGTCGAAAGTAAAGGTGGCGGGACCAATGAGGAGCAGCGATCGACAGTTGTGTTTCCATTGATCAGACATCGTGATATTGATAAAACACTTGAAGGCTTTATATCTGAATATAGGATGAGCGAAGAGTTAGAGCGAGCACCAAAGCGGGCCTGGATCCGATTCCAATTTCGAATGTTGTTATTGCCGGTTTTAATCTTTGGTGCAATTGCTTATTTCTTTCCAGCTGTCACTTATTTTGCTGGGATTTTCGTTATCCTTTCGTTTGTAGGTTTTTTACAATATCGTGATGCAGCTATCGGAATAAAGGATAATCAAGTAACCCTATCATACCGAGTCCTGTCTAAGAACATCGTTTTAATTAGAAAAAATAAGGTGCAAAGCGGAGAGTTGGTTTCTTCACCTATCCAACGTTACCGTTCATTGACGACAATCCAATTGTCAGTATTGTCTAGCTTGTTTGGTAAGACCTTTTCTGTTGTTGATTTAGATCAACAAACTGGGCTGACCTTGTTATCTTGGTTATCACATAGTAAAAAGGAGTGATCTATGATCACTCCTTTTTATATATAGAAATCTAAGGATTGAGTTTAAGCTGCACCGTTAAACGGGCACTTGCGTTTTGCTATGTCAAGCTCCAGGCGCCATCGGTTCGAGGTCGCTTTTCTTGTCTTCATGATGTAAATGAGTTTGTGTAAGTGACGATTGAACGGACCCCAGTAGAAGAGGTTAACTCAAAGCGATCATAGACGGTATCTAATCCTTTATTTAACTTACGTTCATAGTGATGTTGAATGATGATCATGTCATTCTGATCTTTATACGTAATAAAGTTTGTGCCATTAAACTCTTTTTGTTCAGTCGAAAATAATAATTGACCTACTAAAGAGTTATGACAGTTTATCATTTGTTTATGAGTTAAATGATTTGTTTTTAAAAAATGTTCAAAAGACTGAAGAGCTGGTTTATCAAGCTCATTTAATAATAATTCATACGGTTCTAGATGTTTTTTGTTTAGACGTAGGATTTTATCTTCCTTCAGTTTGTATTTTTTTCCTGATACTGCTTGGAACAGCCATTTTGAGTAATATCCCCCTTTTACCCAGCCGCGGCTTGTTTTTAATTCAAATTCAAACGGACAACCTTCTAACGGGACTTCTTTTTTATGAATCTCTTCAACTAAAATAGGACTGTTATTTCGATTCTCCAAAGTATAATATAAGTAATCTGTTTTCTCACTATCATCTGCTTCTATTAGTGATAAATCTTTTAGAATAGAAGTAGCACGAGAAGGTTCGAATTCATGAAGATAACTAGCTAATGCTTCAAAAATACTAGAATGCTCTTTACTTTTATCTTTATGATAGTTAAGTTGTTTAATTATCGCTAATTCGAGACCTTTCTTGTAGGTAACAGCAGTACTATCGGCTTCGAAGGGGATAATCTTAGTACCGCTTACTTCGATTGTTTCTCCTTCGGAGTAAAGGGGTAAACCAAGTTCTACACCGTTTTTAATAGTAGGTTTTGGTAGAGTTTCGACAGAGACGATCTTCACTAATCCTCGCCACGGTTTTCTAGGTGCTGTAATAACTTCTTCGAGTGTTCCAATATATTGTCCTTGTTCGTTCTCGTTTATCATAACTAGTTTTCCTACTAGTGTTTCCGCTTGTTTTCGTTCCATGGTTACCCTCGCTTTATGAAAAAATATGTTCATAGAAATATGGAATGTGGTATGTTTTCATTTTATCTGATAAATGGGCTTCTGTAAATTTCGTTTATGAAAAACCCTCACTAGAATTGTAATTACAGTAAATGAAAGAAAAAAGGCCGACATCGTGTCAGCCTTATCACCTTAACGTTTTTTCTTAGCAAGATAATCTGCAATGCCCATTGCACAAACAGATGTATCTAGTTTAATAAATTCATAAACAGGGTGTGTTTCAGGAATATTATACTTTTTTAAATCTTCCTTCGCAGCTTGTAACAGTTGTTCTGCAATCCAGTGGTGGTCTTTTCCTGTTTCCTCAGCTTTTTCCCCAATCTCAACAAAAATAGGCAACCATGTTTTAATCTGCTTGTACACTTCCTCAACATCCCGGGCTACATTAAAGTGACCAAAATAAACACAGTCTACATTCAGGGCATGTATTCGTTCTAGAGAAGCTAACATGGCATCCGGCTTAAATTGATTTGGTGATGTGGATGGAAGATAAAGCTGGATATCAGTACCTTCAAGTACTTGATTGTAATTTACACCAATTGTATCACCTGTAAATATACCATTACTGACTGGATCATAAATACTAAAGTGATGATCACTATGTCCTGGTGTATCGTAGAAAGTTAGTTCACATGTCTCACTCAATGCTAGAGTTTCTAAATCTTCTTTAATAATTACTTTTTCTTCAGGAATAGGTAAGATTGGATCAAATAATCGGTCGAAGTCATCTCCATAAACAGCTTTTGCTCCTATAATGAGGCGGGATGGGTCAATTAAATGACGAGCACCTTTAGGATGAACGATTACTTTAGCGTTTGGGCAATCTTTTAATAGTAATCCAGCGCCGCCAGAATGGTCTAAATGAATGTGGGTAACAATTATGTATGTAACGTCGTTAGGGTCAATTTCCAGCTCTTTAAGACCGTTTAAAATATGAGGAACAGAAAGACTCGGTCCAGTTTCTACAAGTGCAATTTTTTCATCTTGGATAACGTATGTACCTGTACGATAAGGTAACCCAAGGTCAAATCCATCAATGAGATGAATACGATTTCCTAAATCAAATATTTTTTGTGTCATAGTATCCTCCTTTTTTCAATTCCTTCCCATTTTGAAAACCCTTACAATAGAGTTTATAAGAAGGGACGAGCGATGTAAAGCAGTTTAAGTACAATCGATGAAATTTTTCCAAAATTAAAACATTTTTTACAGTTAAAAACAGGTGACACTGACGTCACCTGTTTTGTTATTCGTGTCTGTCATTAGTATACCTTAAATGATTGAGCTTTAATAAATGTTCCATCCGCTGAACTCTTGCTTTTTCAAGGTCTTCTTTTAAACGAATGAGAGTTAATTCCATTTTAGATAACGTTACGAACACATTTTCACGTTGTTCTTTTTTATTCTCAGGGGATAAAGAGAGATACGTATGGACTAGGTTAGGAATGTCTTCATTTAACATCCGCTTCATCATATGTCTTTCTTCAATTTCAAGTAATGAAAAGTCAGGTAGTAACATTTCAGTATGATCGATAATTTGTTCTAGTCTTTTTTCAATCAGTGGGTCAATATGAAGCTTACGTGTATGGCTGATCAACCGATTGGTTTCCATAACTAAACTTTTTACTTGATCATTACTTTTTAGTTGATTGGTTTGTGGAATGTAATTCTCTTCTTCATTATCACTCTGAATAAGTTGTCCAAGTAAGGCATCATCTAATTTATCAATTTTATAAAATAAATTTTGTGTATATGGTGATTTTTTGACACTTCGTACGAATGTTTTTTTATTTTTGGTGTAGTGAATGGATGCTTCTTTACATTTCCCAACACCGTGATCTGCTTTAAAGTACTTACGATAACATTGAATGTAAATACGTTTTTTATATTTAGATTTGGAGTAATACGTATCCAGGATCGTTAGGCTAATCATTTTCTTTTTTATTTTTACAGTGATGACATATTCATGATGCTTCTTTTTCACGGTCCGGTTTTTACTATATTTACTGGATTGCTTAATGACATGTTCTAGGATGCGTTCAGCTTCATGTAAAGTTTCCAATGTAGCTTCGTCTGATAAAATTTCATCTTGGACGGGACGAAGTCGATCAGGTAAAATACTTTCTATCCAAGGAATTTCTAATAAACGATTTAACATCGCTTTCGCTCCTTTAAAGGCCAATGAGCACTCTTACTGAAGTAACTTTGTTTTCATTCGATCATTTAATTCATCGATTTCTGCGATAAATCGTTTTCCACTGGAAATGATCCGCTCATTTGATTGCTCAGTAAGTTGGATAGCAGAAAACACATCCTCATAGGCCTTTTTAAATGATTCAAGCGCAATTGCTGGCTCTTCTAAAGTTTTTAAGGTCTGTTCTGTATTATCTTTTAACATCTGTGCATTGGTAAGTAACATGGATTCTGTCGCTTGATTAACATTTTGAACGGCTTTAATCACTTTTTGCTGATTCCCTAATGCAAGTTGGATAGATGCAGTTACTGTTATTATGTTTTTCGTCATGGTAATTGCGTTAAATATCGCTTCTTCTAGCTTATCATTATTCTCAATAATAAGGTCGATAGAAGCAACCGATTGTTGCAATACCATAATGGCCTGCGACATATTTTTAATACGAGATATCACTTTTTGCTGTCCTTTTTGCAAGGCAGCGGGGTTATCTTTCCATTCTTCCGCTGTCATTTCAGCTTCAAGCATGCCATTTAACTGTTTGCCAATTTCGATTTGCTCATTTAAGTTCGTGATACGATCTCTCGCAACAACTTTTAATTCTTTAAGCATGAGGGAGTCTTCTTGAAGTTTATCTTTACCGTGGAGCAAGCCTTCAATAATGGACTCAATTTGAGCTTCAACCGTTTGATACTTTTTAGCATATTGTTCAATTGGACTGCGACGTAATACTTTATTAACGAATTTTTTTAGTTGTCCGTCTTTTAAATAATCAGGTTCAAGTTCACCCACAACTTCCTTTAACTTATGCAGTTGAGCAGGCAAGTCATTATTGGGCTGCGACAACATTTCTTTTACAGGTCGTTTCAAGGCCTCAAGTGATTCTCCTGCTTCTTTTTGTGCAGCTTCACCAAGTCCACCGATTTTATGTAATACTTTATCTACATCTTGTTCTTCTTTAAACATATCAAGTAGTTCTTGTGAATAATTTGCTTTTTCAGTCATTTTCACGCCTCCTCTTCCATTCGTATTAGTATTTACGATTTGAGTGAAATAAAGTTTCATACTATACTATGTCTAAAAATTATACCAATCTTTTACCTTTACCTACAAGGAGTGTATATAATGTGTTTAATTAATTTTGCTTATAAATCACACGACCAATACGATTTAATCTTAGCTGCGAACCGTGATGAATTCTTTATAAGGCCGACAGCAAAAGCTGATTATTGGAAAGAGGTACCTGGTCTCATTGCCGGAAAAGACCTCGAGCAAGGTGGAACGTGGCTTGGTGTTACAACAGAAGGGCGTTTTGCTGCACTTACAAACTATCGTGAAGTACGAGAAAAGAAAGATGAAAAGTCTCGTGGAGAATTAGTACTAAATTTTTTAAAAAGTGACTCGTCCGCAAGAGACTTTTTAAACAGGGTAAGAGATCGCAGGGCTGATTATTTAGGATTTAATCTATTATGTGGTACTGTCGACGATCTTTTTTATTACTCAAATCGCCAAGACACCATTAAAAAAATTGAGCCTGGAATTCATAGTGTCAGCAATGCTTTTTTAAATACATCATGGCCAAAAGTTGAGCGTGGGAGAACATTAGTAGAAAAAACTCTTCAAAATGAGAAAGAGGATATCATTGGGGAGTTATTAGATGGTCTTACAAACGACGAAAAAGCAGAAGAACAATTATTACCTGAAACAGGGGTAGGTATTGAGTTAGAAAAACAATTATCACCGATGTTTATTAATATGGAGACATACGGAACGAGATGTTCGACGGTTATAACGATTAGCAAGTCAAAGCAAGTAACATTTTGTGAACGTACTTATGTACAAGGTCAAAAAACATTTGAAGATCAAGTTTTCCTATTCCGAATAGGAAAATAGATTCAATAATGGATAGGTAGTTACTGTGAAAATAATGAATGTAAGCATATAGAACTTGATGAATAGGGCGCTAGTCAGGAGTAAAAGTCAAAAAAACGTCTAAAACCCTTCTGTTAGAGAATATATACCTATGATAATATAAGAATACTAGATAAAAAGAGGTATATATGAGTAGGGGAGTAGTATTAATGGACTTGATGAAACAACGACTTTTAGTAGTTCTAGCAGCGGTGTTATTTGTAGGTGTTTGGAGTGTGGTTATTATACAATTAACTTCAGCTCAAGAAAAAGCGAAGACAGGAATGGCGGTTTCTGGTTTAGAACGAATGAGTATTGAAAAACAAAAGGTCGATATAGCCTGGGGAGAAGATTGGGATACTCGAATTCTAAAGACAGACCATCAAGTTAACCAAACTAAAGAAGTGGGTACAAGGGACTTGAGAACTGTCAGTTTTAGTGATATTGACACGTCAGATGGTGTACCGATAGATATCATCTTAAAAAGGCTTGAACTTAAATAATTCGTAATTCGTTACAAAAACTAAAATATTTGTTATTATAGAGAAAGAAATGTTAGGAGATTGTAGATATGGATCCAGGAATGATGATTGTTTTATTAGGGTTTGGCTTTTTTCTATTAACTGGGATGTTTGG
The DNA here is from genome assembly GCF_029028005.1 of Alkalihalobacterium chitinilyticum. Classification (GTDB taxonomy): domain Bacteria; phylum Bacillota; class Bacilli; order Bacillales; family Bacillaceae_F; genus Alkalihalobacterium; species Alkalihalobacterium chitinilyticum. The sequence goes on along the minus strand of NZ_JAOTPO010000001.1, from coordinate 88,889 downwards.
TGCTCTAGGTTTTTTCTTCATTATGAAGGCTAAAAAGCGCTTAGCTGCTATATTTTTTGCCATTGGTTTTTCTTGTATAGCTATATTTATCTTTTCTTTGTTTACATTTTTATAATCCTAAAAGGTAAAGCTGCATATGCAGCTTTTTTCAGTTGTAAGGGAGCAGAATATATGAGTATGAAGTGGAATACTATTATAGGTTTGGTCTGCTTTTTAACAGTTGCCTTGTATCTATTATCAGTCTTTTATTCTAGTTTACTATTGAGTGTGTCGTATAGTTTATTAGCAGCCGTTTTGTTGTTTGCTGCGTTACCTTTTGTAAGGAAGAGCAGTATTATCATTACTATTCCATTATTAACGATTGGAATGGCTGTCTTTTTTACGGCAGATACGGATGCGACTTCTTTCTTATTGGCGTTTGGCTATAATATTAATTTATTATCCCTCTTTTTGCTCGTACCGTTAATAGGGGTTTTTATTTCTTTAGCTGGGTTATTGACAACGTTAAAAATCCGTATTGAACGAATGGAACAGGAAAAGAAAAATAATTCGCATCCTTATCGTCTAGGTTTTCTACTAACAGCAACGATGGGTGCCATACTTAATTTAGGTTCGATGGTTCTAGTACATCGAATTATCGAAGGAAGTTTATCCAATTTTTTAAAAAAGAAAATGGTAATGATCTTACTTCGAGCCTTTGGGTTTTGCATGTTTTGGTCTCCATATTTTGTAAATGTAGGTCTTGTGTTAGTTCTTTTCGATGTGTCATGGAGTTCAATCGGGGTATTTGGACTAACCATTGGATTGATTTACGCAGTGATTTCTATTATTTTCTTTCCTCGATTGGAATTTGAACATGATGAAAAACATGTTCTGCCTAAGGGTGTGAAAAAAGAACATGAAAAAGAGCTACCGTCCCTGCGTTTATTAGTGTTGTTTGGTTTAGGGCTGTTTTTAAGTTCATTTCTATTAGAATTCATCCTGCCCGTTAATATGTTAACGGTTGTGTCTCTGCTCGGATTTTTTTATCCAATATTATGGGCCGTTTTTTCAAGACAGTTCAAAGATTATATACGGGAACTAGTTTCTTATATTAATCAATGTTTTGCTCGTTTGAAAAATGAAATTGTTATTTTTATTAGTGCGGGTTTTTTTGGTGCAGCACTATCATTAACAGAAATTGGAGCCCATGTTTCTCAAATGATCTTAACTGTTTCTCAAGGGTATATTTATGTAATGGCTATAATCGTTATAAGTTTTGCGATTCTTTTATCGATTTTTGGGATACATCCCGTTGTGATTGTAATTGGGATAGGTAGTGCACTGTCACCGCAACTTTTTTCCGTTAGTTCTGAATTCATGGCGATACTTTTGTTGATTGCCTGGACGTTAGCAACGCAAGTGTCACCTTTTTCTGGATCGGTTCTAATGGCCTCAGGATTAATGAACTATTCATCAATTGATATTGCAAAAAAGAACAGTCAATTTGTCTTTGTTTGTATGTTTGTATTAGCATTATTCCTCTATCTATTTCATTGGCTGCAGCTTATTTAAAAGGGGAGATCAACTTTGAATAACACAAACTCTAATATGTTTACATACGTATTGCTTATGTTCGTTATGGTCATCTGGGGGATGAATGTCGTATTTATTAAAATGCTTGTTGATGTTTTTCCAACCGTTACCATGACGTCTTTTCGAGTATTCTTAGCAGGAGTTGTAGCAATTACAGTATGTATCTTGATTAAACAATTAAGGAAATTCACAAAGGTAGAATGGAAGTACATTTTTATAGCAACAATTTTTGGAGTGACGGGTCACCATTTTTTCTTAGCATGGGGTTTAACAACGACAACAGCATCTAATACAGCATTAATTTTAGCATTACTGCCTCTGACAACATCAATTTTGGCTTCTGTCATGTTAAAAGATTCATTATCGAGGTTACGGGTTGTGGGTATTATTTTCGCTTTCTGTGGTGTTGCTTCAATCATTTTACAAAGTGGAGAGAGTTTCACATCGATAAATGTGGGAGATGTCTCTATATTTATTGCGATGTTCGTTCAGGCGGTTTCTTTTATATACATTAAGAAAGGAACAAATACGATCGATTCAAGGGTAATGACAGCGGTAATGTTAGTTGTCGGTTCCAGTTTTTTATTTGTTATCAGCTTATTTGCAGAGCCGGCAGGAACATCCCAAATGATCGAACAAACCGGTTGGATCTGGGGTATATTTTTAGTTTCTTCTATTTTCGCTACAGCTTTAGGTCATTTCTTGTTTAATGCTGCGATCCATCGACTTGGGGCTGGGCAGACGGCAGTATTTAATAATTTTGTTCCTTTCTTTGGATTAGTTTTTTCAGCTTTGTGGTTAGGCGAACAAATAACGTTACTACAATTAACTGGTTTTGTATTTATCGTACTCGGTGTTTTATTAGGGACTGGATTCATTGACGAATATGTGAAGAGGCGAGTATTGAAAAAGAGAAAAGTGCAAAAGGCAGTTTAAAGAAAACCCCGAGTTACCTCATTAGGTTAACTCGGGGTTGTTTAGTTATAGTTTCCTCATCTATTTGATCACTTTTAGCCAACGTTATAAGAAATTTCTGGGAAAATGGTCGTTCGTAATTGTTGTTCTTCTTCTTCTGTTAATGGAACGAGAGGAAGACGAACTGAACCTACCGTAATTCCTTTCATATTTAACGCTGCTTTGACAGGTGATGGACTAGGTGCTGTAAATAATGATTTCATTACTGGTAATAATGTGCGATGTTGTTCTGCAGCTTCATATACATTTCCTTTCAAGAAGCTTGTTACCATGTTTTGCATTTCATTCCCGAGAATGTGTGCAGAAACCGAAACAATGCCTGTACCTCCAATTGATAAGATCGGTAATGTTAGACTGTCATCCCCACTATAGAGACTAAAGTTGCTGTCCGTTTCACTAATAATTTTTGCCATTGCTTCTAAATCTCCGCTTGCTTCTTTAGTTGCAACGATATTAGGAATATGCGATAAGCGGACAGTCGTTTCTACCGAGATATTAACAGCGCTGCGCCCAGGGATGTTATAGATCATAACAGGCAATTTTGTTTGCTCTGCAATCGCTTTGAAGTGTTGATAAAGTCCTTCTTGAGATGGTTTATTATAATAAGGGGCAACGAGCATGATGCCATCCACACCAATTTCTTCTGCTTGTTTTGTTAGTTCAATTGATGTTGCTGTATTGTTAGAACCTGTTCCTGCAATGACAGGTACTCGACCGTTTACAACCTCAACTACATGTTTGAAAAGCGTTAGTTTTTCTGTTGCAGTTAAAGTAGGTGATTCACCTGTAGTTCCTGCGACAACAAGTCCGTCCGAACCATTGGCGATCAGGTGATTTACTAATTGCTCCGTAGCTTGCAGATCGAGATTTCCATATACGTCAAAAGGTGTAACCATTGCTGTTAAAACTTTTCCAAAATTCATTTTAGCTTCCCCCTTAGTGCATTTAAAATACAAATTTTATAACAATAAAAAGCAACAATGAGAAGAGCTGCTCATTGTTGCTAGGAATGACAATTACCATTATCCTTGCGTAAGATAGCCCTCCATATAGTATGTACTATATGACAGTTCTGCATTTCTTCAATACAGAACCAGCCCTTGGTTAGTATGAGAACCGTAGACTTCGGCAAATCCCCCTTTCAACAATGTTCACAAGAGCTCATCCTCCTCGCATTGCTTACTTATGGTCTTTGCACCTCTATCCTCACTTCAATTTAGAAGTAAAGAATATTCATTTTTGTTGTTGTGTCTACCTTATCAAATTGTAGTATTGATTGCAATGGTTAATCGAAAATTCTTTTAGGTTTTCGAAAAAGCTACATTCACATCGATCTCTAGACTAGTCAACCAAAACCGACTTATTCGATTGTACTATTCATTTGCTTTTTAAGGCGAGCTCATGTCAAATATAATGCCGATCAACCGTTTTTCAATTTCCTATAGTTTACAGGGGTATTATGTTGAAAAAAATTAAACGATAATAAAAGAAAGGGGAGTGTACCGTGAAAAAAGTATGTATCTGCTTTTTATCGTTATGGGTTTTAGTTATTGTATCAACTGCTTGTGGTACAGGAGCAGGGGTGCAACAAAATGAACAAAGAATATTGGAAGAACAACAAGTTCCAGAGCTAGATCCGGAAATGGCTGTTGATGGGAGAACCCCATTAATGAGTAGACAACTTATTACTTCGAGAAGAAATACGGGTCATGGGACAAACACTAGAACTGATAATGCGGATTACATTGAATTTTATAATGGAAACAGACCTTTAACGAAGCAACTGTTGCAATTAGAGGAAGTTGAAGACGCACATGTGTATATTCAAGGAAGAATAGTCTTAGTAGGTGTTTATACAACAGAAGAGTGGAACGATGAGATAGAAAACAAGGTGAAAAAAACAGTACATTCAGCTATCGCAAATGATGAGGAAGTTCGTGTCATTCATGATGATCAAGGTTTTTCTGAATTCCAAAGACAACTTTATAACTTGAGAGAGGGAACTCCTTATGAAGAAGGTATAGAATCTGAAAACTTTATGAGGGACCTTGGTAGAATTTTGCAACGTCCATTTGAACGGGCTAGAATAATTAATTAATTTTTTCTAAAGTGCCAGAACTGCCCATTACCTTGAAAGAACTTCGATTTGTTTCTTTTAAGTGTAAAAAGTAATGCTGGCACTTTTTCGTTTGTTTGCGATCAGCCGCTATGATATTTTTATTTGTTTTTTCTCGGCTTCCAGTTGTCCATCTGCATATCCAAGATGGTATGTACTTCTAATGATACGTTCGATCTCATCTTGTGTTTGATAAGAGACTTTGACACCATCCATCAGTTGAAGACGTAAAAGAATTTCCTGGCAAGCTATTTTTACACCATCCACAGATACAACTCCTTACACATTGAAGTAGAAGAATGTTCTTTTAAACAAAGGGGTTAAACTATATAAGTATAGTGGTAAAGATGCTTTTATTATAACAATAGTAGCCGTGAAAGGTAAACAATAAATGGTAACTACTTGGCCATTTTCACATTCATACAGGTCGTTTGCTGCGCTAGGTTCAACAGCCTGTCCAACTCTTGACTACATCTAACCGTTGCCTCGGAAGTATAGCCATATTTTTCAGCTAGTAAGATCATCTGACTTCTTTTTCGTTCAATCGCATACAATAACATTTCTTCCACTCCATTTTTTCATCAATATTAATTTGTGTAAACCGATTGTCTCATTGCTAATATGTGAGAAAGTTTGAATTTATTTTACACACAACGACAATTATACGTATTTTTAGTGATAATTAAATACATTCCCTAAAAGTAGTCATGAACTTTAAAAATAAACAACAAATCGACAAAAAGTGAGGTTTCTTCTATAAGTTTTTCTCTTGTAAAGAAACAATTTCCGCTAACTTCTTCTCATGAAATCGACTCATTGTACACAACTTATAAGTAACAAGAAAGGAGAATTATGATGAAAAAACTAACCTCGGTTATCGTCATGCTTATGTTGCTCTTAGCGATGTTCTCCGGATGTGGCGTTGTGGAACAGAAGCACCCAATGGGCGCAAACCATTTTCGTGAAGAGGGATTTAGTGGTTTCGGAACCAATCGAGCTAGAAATCATGAAGGTCCTTTAAGTGATATGATGGTTCCTGATGGTGTACCAAAGGGGCGTACTGATCGGGCACAACCGATTGCTCAAAATAATATGTACTATACAAGCGAACGTAATTTAGGATTTAAAACCCAAGGTACAAATCGAAGTGGGGCAAGGATTTACAATAATATTCCTAATACAATTAGAGGTAAGTATGTGCTTGGAGATCGTCCACATTTAAGACATAAGCAAATGGATAACGAAAAACTTCAAACTTTAGATACTAATGATTCCATTCGACAAAGATTGTTGGCAATTGAAAATATCAATGAAGTTTATGTGCTCCCGCATGAAGGGGTGTTACTTATTGGCATTGAATCACCGGAACAAAATCGACCGAAGCTTATTCAAGAAGTTGAGGAAGAACTCTCCGAAGTAGTTGATCTAGACCGAGTGCGCATTGCTATAGATCGAAGAAACGTCAATCGAATTCGTGCAGTGCTTGAAGGAAACGATATCGCCGAGCCGTTCCAAGGAATTGGCGGTCAACTATCAGAAATCAGAAAAAACGTCTTCCCTAGACATGAATAATTTAACCGGTGCCAGGCACCTTCACCGCTTTAATGTAGTGAAGGTGCCTGGCACTTTTTTTATTTGATCCCGTGTTCTTCGAGTACGCCTTTATATTCACGTTCCATCGACTTTACGGCAATAATGGTGTTTTCGTAATATAAACGAGCCCTTCTAAAGTCAACCTCATCATTTAAGTCCATATCCTCTAAACTTTTCATAAGAGAGTCTAGTTCCAGGAGTGTACTACTATGTCCTATATAAAGATTTACGAACTCTGGTGGTGTATCTAAACTAAGTATGTACTCACTCCAATCCTGTGCATTTTGAACGTGTTCTCGAGCCTCGTGAACATCAGTTTCTGTTGGGTTTTCTGTATAAAACAAATTATTTAAAGGCTCCAGGTGAGCATATAATTGGTTTAAATAATATCCAAATTCCGAAGCATAAGAAACCGCGTTCTCAGTTACATCTCTTCTTGTTTTATTCTGATCTTTATTTGAAGGATGCAAGGGTTCAATTCCGTCTGCACCACGCATATGTTGTTTTTCTATACTTTGTGTAATATCTTCAGGACGATCTTGGCAAGCTGTAAACGTAAGCATCGTAACAGTTAGGACAATTAAGATAGCAAGTTTTTGCATAAGTAAATAAATCTCCTTTGCGATGAAAATAATCTGACAGTATCCATTTGAAAAATGATCGGACGTTACATTGGACTTCGACCAAAAATCGTATATATTTAATTTAGTGCCTGTCATTTTCTTCTTCGATTATTATCCTTTTTCCAGTACAATTTTATACATGAGTACTAAAAGAATTTAAAGCATGAATTTTTGTTTAGGGGAAAAAACTACTATAGGGCTGCTTTGGTCATAAAGGTAGCCACCCAAGAAGCTACAAAGTGAAGGTTTGCATTTTAAAATTGAGATTACATAACCTAATAAAGTTGTGACAGCAGGTTGTATAATGAATTGAATGAATTAAGAATGGGTTGGTGGATGTATGAAAGAGTTTTGTAAGCCAAAAGTGGTGGTCAGTAAATGTATTGAATTTTCTGCTTGCCGCTATAATGGAGATAAATTAACGGACCAAACCGTACATAATTTAAAGCCGTATGTTGAATTCATTCCAGTATGTCCAGAAGTGGAAATCGGTTTAGGAACACCTCGAGAAGTTATTCGTCTCGTGGCAGAAGGTGAAAAAGACCGCCTGGTACAACCGAAAACAGGAAAAGACTTAACGACACATATGGAAGAATTTGCAGATAGTTTTTTAGAGGAATTAAAAGATGTTGATGGATTTATTCTGAAAAATCGTTCCCCAAGTTGTGGGATTACAGATGTAAAAGTATATTCAGGCTTAGAGAAGTCTCCAACTGTACGAACTGGCAGTGGTGCTTTCACTGCAAAAGTACTACAGTATTATCCGAAATCCTCTATTGAAGATGAAGGAAGACTAAAAAATTTTAAGATTAGAGAACACTATTTAACGAAATTATTTACGACGACCGAATTTAAAAAAGTAAAGTCACTTTTAAAACTAAATCAACTCAATGACTTTCATAAGAAAAATAAATATTTATTCATGTCCTATAACCAAAAAAGGTTGAAGATTTTAGGTCAAATTCTAAGTAATAAAGATAACAGACCAATTGAAGAAACGTTTAGTTTATATGAGGATGAACTATTTCAGCTTTTTAGCAGAATACCTCGTTACACATCAAACATCAATGTATGCCAGCGGATATTCGGCTATTTTTCGCCTCATTTATCAGTGAAAGAAAAGGAATACTTTTTATCGACATTAGAAAAGTATCGTGAAAAGAAACTTCCTATTAGCAGCGTTGTGAGTATTTTAAAAGCATGGGCGTATCGATTTGAAAATGAGTATATGCTCGAACAAACTTTTTTTGAGCCATACCCTGAGGAGCTTGTTGAAATAAGCGATTCAGGAAAAGGAAGAAACTATAGTTGAGGACCACGATATCTTATTATTGACAATGAATTCGTCAGGCCAGATAGGTAAGTAAGATAGAGGTGCTAATTTGATTAGCACCTCTATTAGAGTCGGCTACACTTAATGGCTTTCCTCGTTTTGTTTGATTTCCTCTTCAAGTTGACGGGAACGTTTGGCATTTCCTTGTGCAAAATTCTCTAAGCGATTTTTTAATACATCATTATCATGGATTCGCTCTGCTAAAATCGTGTACGTTTTCAACATTTCTTCTTCTTGCTGTAAACTCGACTTGAGCAAATTCACGATTTGTGTTTCTGTTAGTTCATCTTCACGATCGCCATCTCGATCGTAGTCGATATCATGATTATAACTCAAAAGATTCACCTCGTTTGATTTTTTGTCTTGGTTTCTTTTTCTGGGACAGGGTCAAATCCACCTGGATGAAACGGATGACACTTTAATATCCTTTTTAGCGTCAACCAGCTTCCTTTAATAGCCCCAAATCGTTTAATCGCTTCAAAGCCGTAATGGGAACAAGATGGATGAAAGCGGCAGGTAGGTGGTTTTAGTGGCGAAATGATTTTTTGATATAAGTATATAATCCCCAGTAACAGCCTTTTCATTTGTAGTAATCTCCCCGTTCTCTTTATTTATGTTTATCTTATCATAAGAACTTAACCAAAATAAAAAAACGTCTGTTTCGATTCTGATTGAAACAGACATTTTCTATACTTGAACTATGACAGCACTAACATCATCCTTCATGCGCTAACCTCCATAAATTACCTTCCTTGTATTGAGTTTATTGTGATTGTTCAAATAATTGTTCAATTTGATCTACGGTCATTGAATTCACAAACTGATAAAAGTCTAATTTACTTTCAATCCCGTATTTTTCACAGTTAGATAAATAAAGAAACCATACATGACGATATTTTTCAGTTTGACACATTAACAACCGCCTCCTAATTTCAATCTGTTTTATAACAGATTTTTTTCTTATCTCTATACTATAACAGATAGTGGTCGTTGGTCAACTGAATTTGATTAAAATAGGCAGAAAATTTATAAAATTCATTTTCGTCTTAGAGGTTTTCTAGGTAATCGAGTACTGTATCGACATTTTTAGTTAACGATAAGCCTTTCTCTTTTAGTATAGCTTGATGGATATCATTAAACGTTTTGGTTTCCAGTTGTATCGTTCGAGACCATTCAGATAAATGTTTTTGGTGCTCAGTGTCCAACTGATCTTCAATGGTTGAGCAGATAAACGATCGACAGGTTGCATTTTTATAGGAAGGTTTGAGCGAACAGCCTTTATTCCTTTCGAAAAATTGACAGGTCGAATAGCTTAATTTTAAATCAGATAGCTCAATGGAAGAGAGCTGATCGGTGTTTTCTTCTTCAAAAAGAGGATGTACATGCGCATGAATAATAATGTTAAAGTCATTAATGGTACAGTTATCATTCTTATAAATTGTATTAATAAAAAAATTACGGTCAGTTTGTTGTACCATTTGATTAATTTCATAAAGACTGATTACAGGACTGTAACTGCAACAACCAATAACAGGTAAACTAGAATGTCCAGGTTGAAAATATGAATCACTGCAATTGAAGCAGGCTTTACTTAGGATTTGCAGCTGTTTTTTGTCAATCTCAATCATGTTTTTCACTCCAAAATTAAAGTTGCATAAAGACCCATAGTCGAAAGTTCGTTAAATACTTGTGTTAGGCGTTTGAAATCGAACGAGCGCAAACAACGCAAAAGATTATTTTATATCGAAAAAAATAAAATATGAAACCAATTGTACTACGGTTACGTATAAAAAGATAGAAACGAGTTTCATCAAAATTTTAAAATTGTAAGTAATAGTCAAGAACGTTTTTTATACACATTCGCTGGCGAGTCACATCAATAAAATGAAAGAAAAAAATAAATGGGGGGATCTACGTGACACAACAACATTTATTTATTGATTTTGAATTTACTATGAGCCAAAGTAAGGGAAATCCAAGTATGTTTCGTCCTGAAATTATTGAGGTTGGTGTTGTATCAGTCATTGACGAAAAAATATATGATACATATTCGTCTTTTGTTAAGCCTGTATTGTTTCCAAAACTAACAGAACGTTGTGTTGGCTTTTTAGGTATTCAACAAGAGCAGGTTGATCAAGGTATACCACTTGCCCACCTTGTGGAGTTGCTCAACATGTATATGTCGTTCGGTCCAACGAAGGTCGTTACTTGGGGTAATCAAGATATAAAGGTGTTACGTAACAATTGCCGCTACTCTAATATAGAATGTCCGATAAAAGAAAGAGAGCGTGATCTATCCAAAGAGTATCAACGGTTTTTCGGTCATAAAAATCAAAGCGGGCTATGGAGAGTTCTTGAGGAATATGGTAGTAAAGGTATTGGTAAACATCATCGTGCCTTAGATGATGCCTTAACAACGTATGAGGTCTTTAAAGCCATCGAAAAGGATAAGGCCTATATGAAGCCTACAAAACAACCAACATTAGGAGATCGTGTTGACTTCTCTAAAATATTATCCCACCTTGCATAACCAAAGGGGCACGATGAATATAGGAAAAGAAAAACCTACCAAAAGGTAGGTTTTTCCATCCGTAGAGACCTGTTTCATCTTAGAACTTTACAACCTCTATTCTAATTCCCTTGATGTAATTTTGTTGTATGTTGTATTCTGCCTAAAAGCAGCATACAAATAGGGGCTATTATCGTTACAATTCCAATAACCGTAAATGCCATTCCCCAATTAAATTGATCAAGAAAATATCCAAAAACAATTGGAGAAAAAATCGTTACCGTAAAGCCTAGAACAGATTGGACTCCTAGTGCCAGAGCAATTACATCTGGGTCAGATACTTCCGTTATGGATACATTATAAATAGGAGAATCAGCCACAATGGTAAAACCATAGACGACTGCTAGTAGGAGCATAAGTATGATTGGAAGTTGGACTGACCAACCAATGGCGATGGAACAAAAGATACTAATTAGTAAAAAGAATGTTGCAGCCCTCACCCGGCCGATAGCATCTGAAACTCTACCGCCTATATATGTAGCAATACCGCCTATCATAATGACTAAAGCACCGGCAATGTTACCAAAGCGGATGGCAGCCTCTTGTTCAAATCCTTGCTGGAGAAAGTAGTATACGAGAAAAGGTCCAATCCATGCCCACATCGCATATAACTCCCAACAATGTCCAGCATAACCGCCATTCACTAATAGGTTAGGTTTTTTAAATACGTTCTTTATTTTCTTCAAGTCAAAAGCACTTCCATTACCAGAAGGCATTGGTGGAACTTTAACAAAAAACGCAATTAAGCTAGCGATTAAGCAAAATGTAGAAGTAATAAATACAACACCTTGCCATCCTATCATTTCAATAAACAACCCGGAGATGAGTAAGGAAAACCCCGACCCAACAACTAATGAACCTACAAAGACTCCAAGTGCCTTACCTCTTTCATAAGAAGGAAATAATTGCGATATAATTCGCATGCCAGGTACATAAATTCCTGCAATTCCAATTCCGCTTATTGTTCGTAAAATGAGAGTAGACCAAAAACCTTGGGCAAAGAAGCTCAGTAAAATTCCAGCTGTTCCAGCAATTAAAGCTCCATAAACAAAAGATTGTTTTGGATCATACTTATCACTCATAAAGCTATAAAAAAGGATAGCAATGACATAACCGAGGTGGAAACAAGCGATGATAACACCCGATTGTGTTGAAGTTAATCCCCATTCACTTTCTACGACTGGGAGTACTGCAGAAAAATTAAACCAGACTTGCATCGCTAAGAATTGAGCGATTGAAAGTAACCAAAGTATTTTATACGGATTCATGCTCGTACCACCTCTCCTAGTGTTCATTATATTATAAATAGGAAGAGAGTTTAATAGATATGATATAAAATTGGAAAAAAACGGTTGATTGAGTGAGTGGACAGTAGTTTAATTCTTAAAATTAATATGGTGAGGTAACCCTAATTAACCTAGTTAACCAAATGGCAATTATAATGTATAATAGACAACGTAGATTTTAAAACTTGAAAGTGAGTGTTCATTATGGGTCGTAAATGGAATAACATTAAAGAGAAAAAAGCGGCTAAAGACAAAAATACGAGTCGTGTTTATGCAAAGTTTGGTCGTGAAATTTACGTGGCTGCAAAACAAGGTGAGCCTGATCCAGAATCTAACCAAGCTTTAAAAGTAGTCCTTGAGCGTGCAAAAACATATAGTGTACCGAAGACAATTATTGATCGAGCGATTGAAAAAGCAAAAGGTGGTTCAGAGGAAAGTTACGATGAATTACGTTATGAAGGTTTTGGACCAAACGGGTCAATGATTATCGTCGACGCGCTAACAAATAACGTGAACCGTACAGCAGCTGAAGTGCGTGCTGCTTTCAAAAAAAATGGTGGAAATATGGGTGTTAGTGGTTCGGTATCTTATATGTTTGATGCAACGACTGTTATCGGTGTTGAAGGAAAAACTGCCGATGAAGTGTTAGAGCTATTAATGGAAGCGGATATCGATCCACGAGATATTTTGGAAGAAGATGAAACAGTTATTGTTTACGCTGAACCAGATCAGTTCCATGAAGTGCAGGAAGCGTTTATAAATAACGGTATTACAGAATTCAATGTTGCTGAACTAACGATGCTAGCACAAAATGACATTACGCTTCCAGAAGATGCACAAGAACAATTCGAAAAATTATTGGATGCTCTAGAAGACTTAGAAGATGTGGGTCAAGTGTATCACAATGTTGATTTTGGTTAATAAATAAAACTAAAAAGCTTGCTTTTCTGTATGATGATTATCCGTTTCATACAGGAGGGGAGCTTTTTTGTTAGAAAATATTTTAATGTGTGCTATGAAAACTGAGTATTATAACGATTATTTTAAAAAGAGAGAAGCGGGACCTACCTTACGATAAAAGGAGAAAGTGAATCGGAAATTAAAAACAAACAGTACACATCACGCCTAACCAATAAAAAACCCGATTATCCAATGGAGAGGGATAATCGAGCTAAAAAATTTGTCGTAATATTATTAGTTCTGTTTAGCCACGATCATTTACTTCATAAATTGCAAACTTTAAGTAATCGCCTTCTTCCGCACTAAGCAGTTTAGGGTGATCATAACCTGCGCCGCTCCAATGAATTTGACGGAGAACTTTGCGTGCATCAAATGCTGCTTCTTGGACCATTTCTTCAAACATATGCCCATGGACATGAAACGAGCAACTGGCGGTAACAAAATATCCTCCATCACGAACAAGTTTTAAACCATTTAAGTTGACGTCTTTATAGCCTCGTAATGCTTTTTTTACAGCATGACGCGATTTTGCAAATGCCGGTGGATCGATGATGACTACGTCAAACTCGGTTCCTTTTTGAACTTCATCACGTAAGTAATCAAAGGCATTAGCAACAACAAAATCTACATTAGAAAAGCCATTAAGACTTGCATTTTGCTTTGCTGTTGCAATTGCATGATCTGAGATATCGACGGCAGTAACGTGCTTAGCGCCATACTTACACGCATTTAACATAAAAGAGCCAGTGTGAGTAAAACAATCGAGAACTGTTGATTCTGAAGTAATAAGCGGTTTGATCGCTGCACGATTTTGACGTTGGTCAAAGAAGAAGCCTGTTTTTTGGCCGCCTTCAATATCAGCAATATATTTCACACCGTTTTCTTCAATTTCAATCTCAGTAGGTCCTTCTCCGTACCAAAATCCTTTTTCTTGTTCTAAACCTTCCAATTCTCTAACGTATACATCGTTTCTTAAGTAAATTGCTTTTGGACTAAATACCTCTAGTAAAGCCTCTAATATAAGCTCTTTTCGTACTTCCATACCTAGAGCCATATTTTGAACGACTAAAGTGTCTTCATATTTATCAACTATTAACCCTGGTAAAAAGTCCGCTTCGCCATAGATCGCACGGCAAGAACGTACATTTGGAACAAAGCGTTCACGATGTGACCAAGCTTTTTTGACTTTTCGATAAAAAAACGCTTGATCAATAGCTTCGTCTTTTTCATAAGACAGAATGCGAACAATCATTTGCGAATTCGGATTAATAAAACCTTTTGCTAAAAAGAAATTTTGATGATTATAGACATCAACGATATCTCCTGGTTGGTAGTCCCCTTCAATAGAAGCGACCTCACTCTGATAAACCCATGGGTGTCCTTGTTCTAGTCGTTTTCTTCGTTTGCGATTTAAAACTACTTTTGCCACATTCTCAACTCCAATTTTTCCTGGTGATTGAACTTGTTCAGTATAGAAACTGTTAGAAGTTCACGATATGTATTATCTTGTCTATCATACATAATTGTATGTTCATTTACAATAAAGGGCACATGGTAGCAGGGTGATGTCCTTACATGAAAAATAGTATTGAAGATGGGGAGGTTAAAGTATAAAGGTTAGTACTTTATATTACACAATGTAATCACAATACGTAAAAAACATAAGAGGCCCACCCAACATGATAAATAAATACTCCAAAGTAAATTAGGAGTGCAAAAGTTAATGTTCGTTTGACTAAACGATTAGAAAAGGCATAGGGGATGAAAATGAGTAACATTACAGGCAGTATGATTTTTAAAACATAAAATAAAGAGATACTTGTGTGGTAGACTGAATTCATAATGGGATTGAGTTCTGTAATAACAGCGTGACGTAAACCGAAATCGGTAAAAATCGCATCAGCAAGTGACAATAGTAAGAGACAAAAGGTTATGAGGTATGGCTTTCGATGTTTATGGATATGTTCAAGCACGTGAAATAACCTCCTACACCGTTCTTAATAAAGAATGTTGTTCTTTATTAAGAATACAATAAAGGGGAAAGAGAAGGAAGAAAAAACAATCGCATAGTAAACATTAGTCCATATGACCTATTACTTCAGCTTTTTACGATTTATAATATCTATGCCCAATTTCATAATAAATAATTTCGATATGTAAATATTTTCGCAGAAAATAAGATATTTCTTTAGAGCAAAAAAAGAGGCTGACTCTAAGCCAGCCTCTTAAGGTAAATTCATAATAGTTTTTATCGTACGAATTTAGTTCTTTAAGTCTTCAATTGAGTCAATATCCATGTATGCTGGAACAACTAGACCAATTTTTGCGCCGTCTAAGTTTGCACCAAGATCAACAAAGTCTTCTTTGAAGTCTTCGTAGTAAGACTCATGAGTTGCTGGAAGCCATGCTGCTACCATAGCATCTGCACTACCTGTTGCAACTGCTGTAAACATTGGACCTGGTTCCATTGACATTAATGTTACATCATAACCAATTGATTCAAGAACGGCACCAATCATGTGTGTTGAAGCAATTTCAGAATCCCATGCTACAAATGCTAGTGTAATCGCTTCGCCATCAACTGCATCAACACCATTTGTCCACTCAGAAACGATGTCTTGATTACCTTCGATCCAAGCAGCAGCTGCATCTGCAGGTTCAGCACCTTCGTTCACTTCAACCATGATTTCTCCCATGTGATCAGGTGTCCAGTAGAAGTTATCTAATACTTGGTACGCTTCAGGTAAGTCAGCATCTAAACCTTCACGAACGATCGTGTGGATGCTTTCGGCTGCACCGAATACACCTTCAGGATCTTCTAAGTATTTTAAATCATATGCAGCAAACTTCCAATGGGGTGTCCAACCTGTTACAACAATAGCTTCTTCTCTTTCAATGGCAGCATCTAGTGCACTAGTCATCGCTGCACCAGAACTAGGTTGTAATTGATAGTCATCTAAACCATAAGTTTCAATTGCGTTTTCTGTTGCTGCCATAATACCAGCACCTGCATCAATTCCTGTAATTGTAAAGTCTAGTTGCTCTCCTACAGATACTTCTTCTGTTACAGCATCATCATTGCTGTCGCCAGTTGGTGCTTCTTGACTAGCATCTTCTGAACCGCACCCCGCAGCTACTAATGTTAAAGATAGACCAGTAGCTATTCCTAACCTTTTTAAATATTTTTTCATTTTGACCCTCTCCTTTTGTTTTTATCTATGTCAACTCTAGTAAAAGAGTGACGAGCGTAATCTTAATGTGTTGTTCCTTTTTGCCGGTTAAAGCTTTGTGTTAAACGATCGAGAATAATTGCTAGTATAACGATAGCAATCCCTGCTTCAAATCCACCGCCTGCATCATTTCTACCCACGGCGTAGTACACTTTTGTACCAAGCCCCATCGCTCCAATCATCGAAGCAATAACGACCATGGATAGGGCAAGCATAATACTTTGGTTAACACCAGCCATGATGGTAGTCTTGGCCATCGGCAATTGAACTTTAAAAAGTTTTTGTGCCGGGGTTGAACCGAAAGCATCTGCAGCTTCTACTAATTCAGTCGATACTTGCCGGATGCCTAAGTTCGTCAAGCGAACAGTAGGAGGCATAGCAAAAATAACAGATGCAACGACACCAGGTACCATTCCAATCCCAAAGAACACAACAGCAGGAATTAAGTATACGAATGCGGGCATCGTTTGCATAAAGTCTAATATTGGCTTGAAAATACTATCAATCACCTTGTTTTTGGCCATCCAAATTCCAAGAGGAATTCCAAAGATGACAGAGATCATTGCACTCGTCAGGACAAGAGACAATGTAAGTAACATATCTTGCCAGAAACCTAAATTATCAATTAAGAGTAACCCTAAAAAGACAAAGACAGCTAAGCCCCATTTTCGTTTAGTGACAAAATAAGCGACCACTGTTAATAACAAGATGAATAACCAACTTGGAAGTAAACTTAGTAAGAGTTCATTTACATCCACTAAAAAACGAATGGCCCCTGTAACCGCCGAGAAAAACCACTCCGCATTTTTTAACCAATCTACAAAACTATCAATCCAATCAGCTAATGGAAGCTTCGGTAATAGATCCATTGAAATTCACCTCACTTCCTGATAAAGCTGCAAGAACTGCGCCTCGTACTATAATACCTTTTAATTTATTGTCATCGACTACAGCGATAGGAACTGGACTTGTAGATGCAATTTCCATTAAGTCATTTAAGGGTGTCTCAGAAGTGACTTGAGGAACATTCTTCTGGACAATTCCTTCTAAACTATTAATATTTTCTTTGACAAGCTTTGAAACTTCATCGGCATGAACGATCCCGAGAAGTTCTTTATTGCGTTTCGTAACAAAAATACTTGATATGCCAGCTTCCTTCATACGTTGAAGGGCTACTCGCGGTCCGTCTTTTTCAAGGTTGACGGCTTCTGGCCGCATCATAACGTGCTGGGCTGTAAATACTTTGGAGCGATCAACATCTTCAACAAATCGTTCTACGTATTCATTTTCAGGGCTTGTTAAGATTTCTTCTGGCGTTCCAATTTGAATAATGGCACCGTCTTTCATAATCATAATACGGTCACCGATTCGCAGTGCTTCATCAAGATCGTGAGTGATGAATATGATCGTTTTTTTCATTTGTTCTTGTAAATCGAGGAGTTCATCCTGCATATCTTTACGGATAAGAGGATCTAGTGCTGAAAATGCCTCGTCCATTAACAAAACATCGGGATCATTCGCTAACGCACGAGCCAAGCCAACACGTTGCTGCATACCGCCAGAAAGTTCATTGGGATATTTGTCTTCATATCCTTTTAGACCTACAAGCTCTAATGAAGTTTGAGATTTAGCTCTTCGTTCTTGCTTTGGAATTCCTTGTACTTCTAAGCCGTATTCAACATTTTCTATTATCGTTCGGAAAGGAAAAAGACCGAACTTTTGAAATACCATACTCATTTTACTTCGTCTTACTTCACGTAATTTTTTTTCATCCATTTTCGCTAAATCCTCACCATCGATCCAAACACTTCCATCCGTCGGTTCAATGAGTCGGTTAAGTAAACGGACAAGTGTCGACTTACCACTGCCGGAAAGACCCATAATTACAAAGATTTCACCGTGTTCAACTTCAAAGCTTGCTTTATTCACTCCTACAGTCATATTGGTTTCTTTTAATATCTCATCTTTTGATTTTTGTTGATTTAACATGTCTAAGGCTCGTTTTGGCTTTTTACCGAATATCTTAGTAAGCTCTTCAACCTTAATTTTTGACATCTTATTTCACCTCTTTATGTTTACTTCAATCATTTCGACTAACGAATGAATGCTGACTTTATAACTATACTCCTCCTTTTTTTCCAAATCAAACCTTATATTTTGTATGTTTAGTTCAAAAAGTTTGTAAAGTTTAAACTGTACAAAGTATACTTTCGAAATACGCCATATTTCTAATAAATACGAACAAATACTACATAAAAGCATAACTTTTATGTTTTTTCATTCTTTGTTAATATGTAAAGTGTGAATTGGTAATAGAAAAGGAGAAGGCTATGAGTCAACAGGAAGAGTGGAAAAAGTTAGAGCAGTATCGGACTCGTTTTATCCAAGAGATATCAAAAAATATGTATTTGTATGGCATTACTCCTTCTGTAGGACGGTTATATGGAACGGTGTTTTTTGCTGATGAACCATTAACTTTAGACGAGATGAGTAAAGAGCTAGGAATGAGCAAAACAAGTATGAGTACTGGTATTCGAAATTTGTTAGACTCTGATATGGTAGAACGAGTGTGGCAAAAAGGAGTAAGAAAAGATCTTTATCAGACAGAAGAGGATTGGTACAAATCTTTTTCTTCATTATTTGTAAACCGCTGGCGTGCAGCTGTTGACGATAATCTTGAAGCAGGTATAGAGTTAAGTGGTGCATTAGATGAACTGTATACAGAAACTAAAGACGATAAGTTAAAAGAAGTTATAGAGATAGACCGGAAAAAACTTGAAAAAGCAAAGAGTTATTATGAATGGCTCGGGCAAGTGATTGAACTATTTGAAAGTGGCAAGATTTATGAAATTGTACCTAAACCAAAAAAAGACTAAAAAAAGCTGATTGAACCTTCATTTGGTTCAATCAGCTTTTTTTGCGGATAAGCCTTCTGTTAAGTACTATTGCAGATTCGTTAGAAATCATTTTGTGTTTAGAATTTTTATCCTAAATTCCCTAAATTATTGTAATATTTGTTAATATAAAGAATAGTACATATGAAAAGTGAGAGGGGAAATCAATGAGTAAACAGATGAAGATAAGAGGTATTATTGCACTGTTTGTTACGTTGTTTTTACTAGCCGGCTGTTCAGAAGAGCTTCCGACACCAGAAGATGCATTAAGTGAATTTGCAACGCACTGGGAAAAAAGAAACTACGATTTAATGTATGAACTTCTTTCAATTCAGGCAAAAAACTTGATTTCAAAGGAAGAGTTTATAGAAACGTATACTGAAATCTACAGCGAAATACAAGCAGAAGATCTCGTGGTGACAACACCTATCAGAGATCCGGAAGATGAAATAACAGAAGATGTGACAGAGGCGCTCCTTCAATATGAGCAGGAGCTCGATACAATTGCAGGTAAACTTCAATTAGAATATGCAGTTGACTTACAATTAGAAGAAACAGATGAGTTAAAACAGTGGAAAATCAATTGGACACCAGCGATGATATTCCCGCCGCTTGAGCAAGGAGATCGAGTAAAAGTAAGAACGTTAACTCCAATACGCGGAGAAATCATTGATCGAAATGGAGATTATTTAGCAAAGAATGGAAATGCTGTTCAGATTGGGCTTGTACAAGGTCGTATGGAAGGGCTAGAAGAATATACGATTAGCGAATTAAGTAAACAAATTGACGTGTCTGTTGAAGAGATTGAAGCAGCACTGGATCAATCGTGGGTAAGGCCTGACACATTTGTCCCTGTTAAAACAGTTCCATACGACCAAATGGAATTTGTTGAGGAGTTACGCACCATTTCTGAAGGTGTAACGTATTTACTCGTTCCTGCAAGGGAATATCCTCTGGGAGAAGCTGCAGCTCATTTAATAGGGTATATTACGCCGATAACAAAGGAACTTTTAGAAAAAAATGAAGATAAGGGATATAACTCAAATTCCTTAATTGGTCGGACTGGGCTTGAAAGTTTATATGAAGACGAACTAAGAGGTGAAAACGGCGCAGTCATTTCTATTGTAGATAAAGGCGGCAACGAGAAGGATATCCTAGCTAAAAAAGAGGCTGTTGATGGAAAAACGTTACAACTAACGATTGACGGTGCAGTACAAGTTTCAATATATGAGCAGTATAAAAAAGATAATGATGCAGGAACTGGTGTGGCATTACATCCGACATCGGGAGAAGTTTTAGCGTTAGTGAATGCACCTGCGTATAACCCCAATGAATTTGTAATCGGAAGTGTATCTGAAACTAACTATACTGAAGATGAACGCAGACCTTTACTCAATCGTTTCACTCAAGCATATGCACCAGGGTCAACGGTAAAATCAGTCACTGCTGCAATTGCTCTAGAAGATGGTTGGGACCCTGATGAAAAGCGCAAGATCGACGGTTTAGGTTGGCGGAAGGACGATTCATGGGGGAACTATGAAGTAAGACGTGTAAAAGATCCAAATCACGATATTGACTTAACCGATGCTCTCGTGTATTCCGATAATATATATATCGCTCAAATGGCTCTTGAACTTAATGAAAAAAGTGTAGTTGATGGTTTGCAATCATTTGGGTTTGAAGAAAGCGTTCCTTTTAAATATCCATTAACAACATCTCAGATTGCTAATGACGGGATAAAAACAGAAGTTCAATTAGCAGATACAGCGTATGGCCAAGCTGAAATGTTAGTAAATCCTTTGCACATGTCCTTAATGTATACTGCCTTTATAAATGAAGGAAACATTCCAAAGCCGTTACTTTTCACGGATGAAGAGCCGGAAATTTGGAAAGAAGACGTTATAAGTAACGATCACGCTAATCGTATTCTATCTGACCTGTCGCAAGTGATCCAAAGTCCAAATGGTACGGCATCCAATGCAAAGATAGATGGTATACCTCTTGCAGGGAAAACGGGTACGACTGAATATAAATTAAGTCAAACTGAAGAAGGTAAAGAGTTTGGCTGGTTTATTGCTATGAACACTAATGATCCTGAATTACTTGTACTAATGATGGTTGAAGATGTTGAAGGTGGAAGCGGGTACGTTGTCCCGAAAGTAAAAGATGTGTTTTTACAAAATTTAAGATAGTTCATTCACAGAAAGGATTTCTCCTGTTGAGAAGTCCTTTTTGCTTATTTGAAATGGATAAATAAGCATTTTGTTATAATAAAATAACCCTTAATAACGCTAATATGATGGCTGCAACACTAAGTCCAGTCCCAATTGTCCACTTGACAATCTTTAAGTGAATTTCCTTTGTTTTATTTTTCACTTCTGTTTCAGTTGTAAATTCTTTTTCAGTCAAAATTTTATCAACGGTTAATGCAACTTGTTCATTTGTCATGTACTTATTTTCCTTCATTTGTTCATCTATAATTACTTTTACATCATTATTATCGGTTTTTTTTTCAATAACTCTGGATAATGCTTCCACTTCCTGTTTTAGTTGATCTATTTTTTCATGAAGTACTATCATTTCGTTTTGATTTCTTTCCATTATTATCCCTCCTCAGTCTGCGCTAATATATTCTATTTGTAAGAAGACTGTTTCGTATGGACAAAATACTCAGGAATTTTAATTTTTCATGTATGATGTTTTGATTTTTGAGAAAAATAACTACGGGAACTGAGTGAGACGCAAAAGTAAAAAAGGGAGATATCCTTTATTACTTTTACTTCGATCTCAACCTAATACTAAAAAATTATGAATGAGGTGTAGGTCATGGCTAACAACAATAACCGTAACAACAGAAACAACAACAACAACAACAATAACAACAACAACAACAACAACAACAACGAATTAAACATCGACAATGTAAACACTGAGTTTGCGAATGAGAACGATGCGCAAGATTTCAACAACCGTAACAACAATAACAATAATAACAATAACAACAACAACAACTAAAAGTTGCCACAGCTAACGTACAAGAAATTGTTCATTCCATGTACGTATTCAATCATCACTTTCTAAAAGGAGACGTTCACTTTGGATCAGCAATGTTTTTATTGTAACGGTGAACTAGAAGAGACAAACTTCCATTACGCTTCTTTTATTCAAGATAGTGATCATGTTGAACATCCGCTTTGTAGTGAATGCTACAAGGAGTGGCTTGTAGGAAATAAAGGGTAACCGAGAAGAGGCCTAACGTATAGGCCTCTTTTTTCTGTTTTCAACATAAAAAGAGTGCAATTGAAATAGTTTTATTGTAAGGGATTACAAAGCTGATATTAAAAAATGGAGGGAATTAATTTGTAGCGAGGTGTAGCTTATGAAACGAATTCAATGCAGTGACCTTTCAATAAAACTAGATAAACAGCAATTAGATCGATTGATAAAAGGGGTACTAAGTGTTAATTATAGTATTTTTTGGGGTTTTGACTCAGGTAAGATGGTTTTAAACATTTATTCAGCTGAAGGAAATCATACGCTGACCATGATGAAACATAAATCCTTTCTTGAGATCATTGAAGTTGACATAAAAACTGAAAAAATGCTTCATACGATTGATCAATTAGTTCCAATAAAAGTAGAACTTAATAGAAAAAAGCAAGAAGAGCGAATCAAAAAAGAAGATGAAATTTACCGTCGTATTGATAAGTACTTACTAGAATTAAGTGATTATTTAAAAAGTGGGGACGAAAAAACGGCAGAGCAAATAAAATTAAAGCTGGCTCATCTTAACAGCGAGTTATTAAAATTAAAACAAGATTCATAAATGAATGTGAATGACCGAATTTAGGCACTGTACACAGTGCCTTTTTTTTCTGGGAATAGAATTTAAGACTGATCTTTTGGAAACAGAAGCAAAGCATAATATCAATTATAAAGAACAAAAGAAAGAAAGGGGGTGTCGAGAAACTTCTAATTGGTATATATTAGAATAATAGTCAGTATTTTTATTATCTACAACTGTAAAAAATTGAAGAAGGAGTGGGGAGAATGAATGAACAACACCATCTTAACGTTATAGAAAACACGAACCGTAAACAGCGAGTGGCTGAAGACCAATTAGCTTTTGGTAAAGAATTTACGGACCATATGTTTGTTATGGATTATTCAACTGAAAAAGGTTGGCATCATCCTCGCATTACTCCATATGAACCGATTACTTTAGACCCTGCGGCAATGATTTTTCATTATGGACAAACTGTTTTTGAAGGATTAAAAGCCTATCGCACAGAGGATGATCGTATATTATTATTTCGACCTGAAAAGAACTTTCAACGGATGAACCGATCAAGTGAACGATTGAGCATCCCTCTATTAGATGAAAAACTGGTTCTAACTTACTTAGAAGAATTGCTGCGTATTGAAAAGGAGTGGGTGCCGAAAACAGCGGGATACTCTCTTTATATCCGACCATTTATTATTGCAACGGAACCAAATCTCTCTTTAGCACCATCAAATACATATCAATTTTACATTATTTTATCTCCAGTCGGTTCGTATTATCGTGAAGGGATACACCCTGTAAAAATCTTCGTAGAAGAAGAGTTTACAAGAGCTGTTCGTGGGGGGACAGGAATGGCAAAAACCGCTGGAAATTATTCAGCAGCTTATATTGCTCAACAAAGAGCGACTGATAAAGGATATTCTCAAGTATTATGGCTCGATGGAGTAGAAAAAAAATACATAGAAGAAGTAGGAAGTATGAATGTGTTCTTTAAAATAGGAGAAGAAGTAGTTACGCCACTCTTAAATGGAAGCATTTTAGAGGGAATTACGAGATTGTCAATTATTGAACTTTTAAAGGATTGGAATGTTCCGGTTGTTGAGAGGAGAGTTTCAATCGAAGAAATTTTTCAAGCGCATAAAGAAGGAATAGTAGAAGAAGTCTTTGGCACAGGTACTGCTGCTGTCGTTTCACCAGTGGGCGAATTGACATGGAATGATGAGCAAATGATTATAAATAATGGGCATACAGGGAAACTCTCTAAAAAGTTATACGAGACTTTAACCGCTATTCAAACAGGGAAACAGCAAGATCCTTATGGTTGGACGGTGGAAATAAAAGAATAACACACACTGGAGCTGACTCTATAAAGTCAGCTCTTTTTAAATGTAATTAGTAAGAAAATACAAAATGTAAGAATTGTTTGTAATTTTTGTAGAATCAAAGCTGCCGATATAGTAAAATAACCATAATAATAGTGAAAAGTTTGACGGAAATTCATCAAATTTGAAAGGTATTGGAAAAGATGAAACTAAAAACAAAACTTTATTTTGGATTTGGCGCCATCCTCTTCATAATTGTTATACTCAGTGCCAATGTATATTACACGATGAACCAGCAGAAAGATAATATGAATGCTATCGTTTACGAAAACTATGAAAGAGTCAAACTGATCGAATTGCTTCGAAATGAGATTAATACGACAGCAAGAGAAATCAGGGAGCTTCTATTGATGAGTGATGACATCGTGATTGAAGAACATATTAGAGCTATCCAACAGTCAAGAGTCGACACGACAGAGTTATTTGCAAAATTAGATGTAATGCCATATTCTGAGCCTGAAAGTAAACAAATCGTTTCATCATTACAGGATTTAAGTACTGCATATTTTGAAGTTGTTAGCCGGGCGATCCAACATACTTTAGAAGGAAATAATCAACTAGGGATAAGTGAATTAATTGATGATAATCGTGGGATGAGAAACCAAATCGTTACTGGATTTGATCGTCTAAATGAAATAGAAGAAAATGCAATGAATACAGCGTTAGCAAGTATCGAGAGTGATTTTCGGAATACGGTGATTTTTTTATTCTCGCTCTTTATAGTTGCTGCAATTATTGTAACTGGAATTACTATTTCTGTCGTACGTAGTATTACGAAAAGCATTTACAAAGTTCGAGATGTAATAACGAGTGTACCAGGGCATATAAATGAAGATTTACCACGTATTGAGGCTATTTCTAAGGATGAAATTGGTGATATAGCAAATGCGTATAATGAAATGGCACATGCGCTAGAGGATTATTCTAAGCAAGAAAAAGATTTAAAAAAATATCTTGAAAATGAGAATTGGATCAAAACAACGTATGCAGAAACTATGACTAAATTCCAGGGCTTGCAAAATATTGAACGGTTTGGTGAAATGCTCATTTCAAAAGTAGCAGCTTCCGTTGAGGCTACGTATGGTACAGTTTATTTAAAAGAAGAAGGCGAACTAAAACAAATTGCAGGATATGCATTAAGCCAAAATAGAAAAGTTGGAGAAGGAACATTTAAAATCGGAGAAGGACTAGTAGGACAATGCGCACTAGATAATAAGATCTTAAAGATTGATAAACTCCCAGTAGATTATATATCGGTCAAATCAGGTTTAGGAGAGTCGGCTCCAACTTCTTTAGTACTTCTTCCAATAGAAATAGAAGATGAGGTTCTAGGGGTTTTAGAATTAGCTAAATTTGAAAGGTTCACTTCTTTACAATTGAAACTATTAAAGCAAGTTAGTGAATCATCCGGGGCCATTATAAATCGAATTATTAATCATATGCAAATTGAAAAACTATTGACCGAGTCACAAACACTAACTGAAGAGCTGCAAACTCAATCAGAAGAGCTTCAGCAGCAACAAGAAGAACTTAGACTTACAAATGAACAGTTACATGAGCAATATAAAACTTCAGATGAAAAAACAAAAGAGCTGGAAAAAATCAAAAAGGACCTGGAAGAGAAAAATCGAGGCATTGAATTGAGCTCGAAATATAAGTCGGAATTTTTGGCTAATATGTCTCATGAACTTCGAACACCTCTTAACAGTATGTTAATTTTGTCGCAAATTCTGTCTGAAAATGGAGAAGGAAACTTAACAGAGAAACAAATTGAGTATGCTTTAACGATCCATTCTTCAGGAAGTGATCTCCTTGATCTAATCAACGATATACTTGATTTATCAAAAATCGAGTCAGGAAAGATAGACATATATCCTGAACAAGTGCTTTTAAATGATGTAAAAAGTTTTGTTGAGCGACAATTTAATCCTGTTGCACGTCAAAAAGGCTTGAATTTTAAAATTACACTTGCAGAGGATGCACCAAAGATAATTTTTACGGATGATCAACGCTTAAAACAAATTTTAAAAAATTTATTGTCGAATGCTTTTAAATTCACACAAAAAGGATCAGTTGAACTTCGATTGAGTAAAGGAAGAGAAGACGTCAGGTCAAAAATTGTCTTTTCAGTTGTTGATACGGGTATTGGTATCCCTAGAAGTAAGCAACAAGATATTTTTGAAGCGTTTTTCCAAGGGGATGGAACAACGAGCCGAAAATATGGCGGAACAGGTCTTGGATTGTCAATTACCCGTGAATTATCTCAACTGTTAGGTGGTTATGTAACGATTGAAAGTGTTGA
Source organism: Alkalihalobacterium chitinilyticum (assembly GCF_029028005.1). GTDB lineage: Bacteria > Bacillota > Bacilli > Bacillales > Bacillaceae_F > Alkalihalobacterium > Alkalihalobacterium chitinilyticum. The sequence goes on along the minus strand of NZ_JAOTPO010000001.1, from coordinate 62,267 downwards.
AGGAAGAGGAAGTACTTTTAGTCTTCACATACCAGATTATTACGAACTTTCAGAGATCCAACAATCGGTAATGGAAGAAGTTGCCGCAACCAAGGAAAATAATGTGCTCATTGTAGAGTCTAATCAGTATCCAGAACTAGAGAAAATTGAGGCACCTGTTGTGAATGAAGAGCAGAATGAAGCCTTTGAAGATCGAGTGGTACTCGTTGTCGATGATGATATGCGGAATGTATTTGCATTAACAACAGCTCTTGAAATGCAGAATATGAAAGTGTTGTTTGCTGAAAACGGGAGAGAGGCTCTTGAAATTTTAAATAGTGACACATCAATCGACATTGTACTTATGGATATAATGATGCCAGAAATGGATGGATATGAAGCAATGAAGCGGATCCGTGAAGTGGATGAATTTCAAGAACTTCCAATCATCGCATTAACGGCAAAAGCGATGAAAAGCGATAAAGAAAAATGTATTATGGCTGGTGCATCAGACTATATTAGTAAGCCGGTTAATATGGAACAGCTGCTATCCCTAATCAAAGTATGGATATATAAGTGAGGAAATGAATGACAATGGTATACTCTTCAGAAGACGCAGATTTAGATGTGGAAAGAATAGAGATTGAACTATTGCTAGAAGGTATTTATCGTCATTATGGATTTGATTTTAGAAATTATGCATACTCTTCCGTAAAACGAAGAGTATGGCACCGAGTTCGTGCTGAGCAACTTAACACTATTTCCGAATTGCAATCGAAAGTGCTGCATGACCCAATCGTTTTAAAATGTTTTCTAAACGACTTATCTATTAATGTGACAGAGATGTTTCGTGATCCAAGCTTTTTTAAAGCATTCCGAGAAAAAGTAATTCCATCTTTACGTGATTTACCGTTCATTCGTATATGGCATGCAGGGTGTTCATCGGGGGAAGAAGCCTATTCAATGGCCATCTTGTTACTTGAAGAAGGGCTATATGATAAAACAAAAATTTATGCTACTGATATGAATGAAGATATTTTAGAAAAGGCGAGAGAAGCAAGAATACCGTTGAGCTATATGCAAGTGTATACGAAAAACTATCAGCAAGCTGGAGGGCTTAAGGAATTTTCAGAGTATTATACAGCCCACCATGATTATGTCCTCTTGCGCCCAATGCTTAAGAAAAATATCGTATTTGCCCACCATAACTTAGTCACTGATCATTCCTTTAATGAATTTCATGTGATCATATGTCGTAACGTGTTAATTTATTTTAATACTTCATTAAAAAATAGAGTTTATGAGCTTTTTTTTCATAGTTTAAGTGATGGTGGTTTCTTAGGTTTAGGAAATAAAGAGACGCTAACTAGTGGTGACACCTCACACTTCTATCAAGAAGTTGATAGGGATGAGAAGATATACATTAAAGGCACGCCTAAAAACACTACCGGTAGCCTCAACTAAGATTCTAGACATGATTACCGAAAAAACCTAAAACTACTAAAGGAAATTGAGGGATAAAAGATATGGTGAATGGGGAGAAAGTAGATATATTGTTAGTAGATGATCGACCTGAAAACCTTATTGCACTTGAAGCCGTTCTTGCGTCGCCGTACTATAATCTTATTAAAGCTGATTGTGGGGAAGAAGCTTTAAAATATGTTCTACAATATGATTTTGCAGTTATTTTGTTGGATGTTCAAATGCCAGGGCTGAATGGGTTTGAGACTGCTGAATTAATTAAACAAAGAAAAACCTCAATGCATATTCCAATTATTTTTATTACTGCCTTAAGCAAAGCATCTGAACACGTTTCTAAAGGTTACTCAGCTGGTGCAGTTGATTATATCTTTAAACCATTTAATCCGAGTTTGTTACGAAGTAAGGTAGAGGCGTTTGTCGATATATATAGAAATAGAAAAGAGATTGAAGTACAACGAAATGAATTAGAAAGACAGACCGCGGATCTAAAGCAAAAGTATATGAACTTAGAAGTGATTATCGCTGATAAAACCAAAGAGTTACTTTTAGCAAATGAAGAATTACAAGTTTCTCAAGAAAGTTTCCGGAAAATATTTCATTGCAGTCCCAACTTGATGGCGATCCGGTCGCTATATGATAAAAAGTACCTGCAAGTAAATAAAATATGGTCTGAGGTCACCGGTTATGAAATAGAAGAACTAGAAGGTGTACTTGATAACTTATTACACATTAAACCTGAAACTTCAACGGAGTTTAGCAATGAGACACATTCTCTAGAGTTACAAGATGGGCTATACAACGAACAAGTAACGTATGTAACGAAGGGCGGCGAAACAAGAGATGGTCTACTTTCTACCGAACAGGTCTATATCAACGGTGAGCCCTGTATTATAAGTGTGATAACTGATGTTACTGATTCGGTCAAAATGCAAAAAGAAATTACTCGTTTAGATCGATTGAATTTAGTTGGAGAAATGGCAGCGGGTATCGCTCATGAAATACGTAATCCGATGACGACAGTACTTGGCTTTTTGCAACTTTCGAAAAAACAACAAGAATATCCTACCCCAATCGAGTATATTGACTTAATGATAGGTGAATTAGAGCGTGCTAATGGAATTATTACCGAATTTTTGGCATTAGCAAAAGATAAAGCAACAGATCCTCGACTTGAAAATTTAAATGACATTATTTATGCATTGCACCCATTATTGCAGGCTGAAGGGATGTTAGGAAATAAAAATGTTAACTTAGATTTAGAAGACTGTCCGCTATTATTTATTGACGAAAAAGAAATTAGGCAACTCATATTGAATATCGCTTTAAATGGACTAGAGGCGATGCCTTTAGGTGGACAACTGACGATTCGTACTTATGTTGAAAGTGACAGAGCGATATTAAAAATTATTGATGAGGGTCCAGGGATTGAACCAGACGTACTAAAACATATCGGCACACCTTTTTTTACTACAAAAGATAAAGGGACAGGTCTTGGGTTAGCGATATGCTACAGTATTGCAGCAAGGAATCGTGCAAATATTGAAGCTGATACGAGTGAACATGGGACAACGTTTATTGTAACTTTTCAACAAAGCATGCGATTATGTAAAAACGCTGAGAATACTACAAATATATAGTTTTATTACAAAACATAATCCGTGGGGTTATGTTTTTTGTTTTTATTACAAGGAAAAATTCATAGATGGGTTAAAGAAAGTTAAAACTATTAAGGAAATGACCATCTGAATGGATATAACTTTAAAAGGATTGGGGTTCTGAGTATGGACGTGGTGACAATTGGTGAGACAATGGCACTTTTTACACCAGAAACTTCAGGCTTGATGCGATATGCTCATACTTACTCTCGTAAGTTCGGTGGATCTGAATCGAATGTAGCTATTGGTTTAACCCGGTTAGGGCATCGGTCGGGCTGGATTAGTCGTATAGGGGACGATGAATTAGGAAAAGCAATGGTTTCGTTTATTCGAGGTGAAGGTGTTGATGTTAGTGAAGTTCAAGTCGAAAAAAGTGCTCAGACAGGAATTTACTTTAAGGAATTACGACGTGAAGACGATGTTAGGGTGCTTTACTACCGTAAAAACTCGGCTGCCAGTCGAATGTCTAAAAATGATTTGAATGAAGAATACATTGCTCAAGCAAAATATCTTCATATTACAGGAATTACACCGGCTTTGAGTGATAGTTGTTATGAGATGTTAAAAGAGGCTGTTCATCTAGCAAAGAAACACGGAGTAACGGTCGTTTTTGATCCCAATTTAAGAAAAACACTATGGTCTGAAGAGAAAGCGAGACAAGTTCTACTTGAGTTCGTGAAGGAAAGTGATATCGTTCTTCCTGGGATTGCGGAAGGAAAGTTTTTATATGGGGTAGACGATCCACAACAGTTAGGGGAACGCTTTTTGGCAGATGGTTCAACAACCTGTGTATTAAAGTTAGGACCAAGAGGCGCTCAATATTTTACAAGAGAAAAGACAGAATTTGTTCCGAGTTTTACGGTAAAGAAGGTTATTGATCCAGTTGGCTCAGGCGATGGTTTTTGTAGTGGATTTTTATCAGGACTTTTAGATGGACTTTCTTTATATGATGCTGTAAGACGAGGTAACGGGGTAGGTGCAATGGTCGCAATGGTAAACGGTGATGTGGAAGGTCTCCCTGATAAACGTGACTTAGAGCTATTCATAAATGAGACAGACAAAGATGATGTCAATCGATAATGGAGGTTGATCACTTATGGGTTACCTAGATAGGATCAAAGAAAATGGGGTTGTGGCAATTATTCGTGGCGCTGACCCTGAAAATATTTTACATATTGCTAAAGCCCTTCAAGTAGGTGGAATACAAACATTAGAAATAACAGTGGAGACGCCAAAGGTCATGACTTTAATTGAGTCGGTTCGTACGGAATACCCAGATTTAATTGTAGGTGCAGGCACAGTACTTGATCCGGAGACAGCTCGAGCAGCAATTCTCGCTGGTTCTCAATTTATTTTTTCTCCAACTGTGAACGAAGAAACGATTCGCTTAACGAAAAGATACGGTGTTATTAGCATCCCTGGAGCATTAACTCCAACGGAGATTTTAACAGCGTATGAGCATGGTGCGGATGTCATTAAGGTTTTTCCTGCTAATATTTACGGTCCGGGTTATTTAAAGGATGTGCATGGACCTCTGCCGCACATCCCATTGATGCCTACAGGCGGGATCGATTTACATAATGTTGCCGACTATATTCAAACGGGTGCAGTGGCTGTAGGTCTAGGCGGTGCACTTGTAAATACGAAAATAGAAATGACTGACGAGTATTTCAAAGACTTAACGGAAAAATCAAAATCATTTGTAGAGGCTGTTAGGAAAGCGCGAGAAGTGTGAAGGGAAGGAAAAGCGAGAAGATAATGAAGTAACCACTAGGATGATGCTATTCCTAGTGGTTTTTAAAATTTTCAACGCCAACTCTAATGTAAGCAACAGGCAAAATAGAAACAGCTAGTTATTGATAGGTGGCTATTGATAGCTACAAGTATTCCTCTAATGACGTCTTTGATAATCACTTATCGTTTTGTAATGGGGTTGTAGCGAAATATAAAGATTTTTAAATGTATGATAGAGGGTTTGATATACTTTATGATTTTCTTCGCTCGGCAAATAACATGTTTCCATTGGAATAAACTCTTTTATATCTGTCAAATATTTTTCTTCTCCTACGCCGACGAGTCCCATCCAAGCAGCACCCCAGGCAGAACTTTGATGACTTTTAGGAACTTGAACTTCTTGCCCGAAAACATCTGCTAAAATTTGAAGCCAGAGTGGAGAGCGTGCAAACCCGCCGCTTGCGAAGAAATTTTTAGCAGGGCCAGCAAGTCTTTCAAGTGCTTCACTTACTGTTAGTAAACTAAAGATGACCCCTTCCATTCCTGCGCGAATAAGATGTTCTTTCTTATGTGCTAATGTTAATCCGATAAAGCTCCCTCTAGCATTTGCGTCCCAATACGGAGCGCGCTCTCCATTTAAATAAGGTAAGAACAATAATCCGTCAGCCCCAGGGTTGACCGTCTTAGCAAGCTCAACAAGTTGTTCATAGGCTCTTTTCTCATCTTTTTGTGCAAGGTAAACTTGATGTTCACCAACAATCTCCTTTAACCACTGAAGGACAATCCCGCCATTATTTGTAGGCCCTCCCATAATCCAAGAGTCTCTCGTTAAGCCATAACAAAAGATCTCCTGCAGCTCATCCGTTTGGGGTTTACTCGCCATTTGCCGGATCGCTCCGCTTGTACCAACTGTAATGGCAACATCACCTGGATTAATTGCCCCTATCCCGAGGTTCGCAAGAGGACCATCACTGGCACCGATGACAAACTTAGTATCCAAGCTCAATCCTGTTTCTTCTACGACTGCATTTGATAGCCCTTCTACTACATGAGTTGGAGGAACCGGTTTTGATAGTTGCCCTCTTTGAATACCGGTCATTGCTAAGGCTTGTTCATCCCATTCGAATGTATGTACATTAAACATTCCTGTTGCTGAAGCAATGGAATAGTCAACAATATATTGATTAAACCATTTCTTCATTAAGTACTCTTTTATTGAAACAAATTTGTATGCCTTAAGGTAAGGGGAATAATTGGTTTCCTTCATCCAGATTAATTTTATCAATGGTGACATTGGATGGACCGGTGTTCCTGTTTTCATATAAATATCAAGCCCGCTTGTTGACTTAATTTTTTCTGCTTGGTGAACGCTTCTTCCATCCGCCCATGTAATGGAAGGTGAAATGGCGTTTCCTTGAGCGTCCATGCAAATAAGCGAGTGCATCGCAGAAGAAATTCCTACAACTATAATATGATCAGTAGAAGTCACTCCTGCTTCAACTATGGATTTAAGCGCTTTTTTTGCAGCTTTTTCTATTTCATTAGGATCCTGCTCAACCCATGATGGATGAGGGTGGGAGACATTATAGGTTTCTTCACTTTCTGCTTTCACAGTCCCATCTCTCGTAAAAAGAACAGCTTTCGCACTTGTTGTGCCAATGTCTAGTCCAATAACATAATCCACGGTACGTTCTTCCTTTCAGTTAAAAAGCTCAGCCCTATATAAGAGAAGTACTTCTTTTCCTTAATATTAGCGATTTCAATCATTGTATCCATCCATATTGAAAGGAAATACCAAATTTCTATAATTTCTTTAGTAGAAATGCATAATATTCCTTTCCTAAATCAAAATAAGAAAAGTGATTTTGAAAATTAATGAGGTTCAAAAGCTATAAGGAAAGTGGTTACTTTACTACAGGATGAAATCTAAAGTTCATCATAAAGAAAAAACAGGAGGTATTACGGGTGAATTACTTCAAAATAATTTTCACAACGATTTTTATTTTCGCATTGTTTTTTGTAGCTGCTGCTTGTGGTACAGCGCCAGCTGAGCCAGATGCAGGAGAAGGGACAGCAGGTGAAGCGGCACCTGGTGTACAACGTACGATCCGTGCTGGTATTGGATTAAATGATCAGCATCCTCAATACTTAGGCTTACTAAAGTTTAAAGAGTTGGTTGAGGAAAGAACCGATGGATCGATCGTTGTTGAGACATATCACAGTGGTCAATTAGGGGATGACCGGTCAATGATGGAAGCACTGCAACTTGGTACTCAGGAAGTGACTGTTCCCTCCACTGCACCCATTGCCGGATTTGTTCAAGAGTTTACTGTATTTGATTTCCCATTCTTATTTCCTAGTAATGAAGTAGCTGATGAAGTACTAGATGGAGAAGTAGGTCAAATGATGTTGGATAAGTTAGATGACCAAAATTTAGTCGGACTTGCTTATTGGGAAAATGGTTTCCGTGATTTAACGAATGCACGTCGAGCAGTAGCATCAATGGAGGACATGAAAGGCTTATCGATTCGCACGATGGAAAATGAACTTCACTTGGAAGCATTTCGTGCATTAGGTGCAAACCCTACACCAATGGCATTCACGGAATTATTTACTGCCTTACAACAAGGTGCTGTAGACGGACAAGAAAACCCAGTAGCAACTGTATATTTACAAGGGTTTCATGAAGTTCAAGACCACATCTCTAACACGCACCATATTTATAGCCCGTTTGTTTTTCTAATGTCAAAGACATTCTTTGATTCACTGACAGAGGAAGAACAAGAAATTGTAAGAGATGCAGCTAGAGAAGCTGGCCAACATCAACGTCAATTAAATCGTGAAGCGAATGCCCAGTATTTAGATGATTTACAAGAAGAGGGTATGACCTACACGGAAATTGATGAAGAAGCTCGCCAAGAAATGATTGATACTGTTCAGCCTGTATTAGATAAGTATGCTGAGCGCATCGGTCAAGATATTGTTGACCAAGTATACGAAGCAATACGTGAAGCCCAAGAAGATTAGTTCATTCGAAACAAAGGGACTTGAATATATATAAGTTTTCAAGTCCCTTTGTTCTAATCATTTTAAAGAAGAAAACTAAAAGTATATATCTTATCAACGTACTATTATTTTTACATAGAATGATGATTTACATATAAGGTATATAGTTTTGAGGCTCTTCAATAATAGAAGTAACTAAAAATGAAATGTAAAAAAGTGAGGGGTGCTTAGTGTTTGTAGTAAGGTGGCTAAATGAGCATATTGAGGAAGTGTTCCTCGTTATTTTTTCTATGATTATGGTTGTGGTCATTGCAATGCAAGTTTTTATGAGATATGTCATGGAAGCTTCCCTTGCTTGGTCTGAAGAATTGGCACGTTATTGCTTTATTTGGTTAGTCTATCTTGGAATTAGCTATGGGGTAAAAAAACAACGTCACATTAAAGTCGACGTCATGCTCTTATTACTAAAGGACAAAGGAAAAATCATTTTAAATATCATTGCGAACTTATTATTCTTAGGATTTGCGATTTTCGTCGTCTATTATGGGTATGATATTGCTTCAAGGTTATTAGCATGGGGCCAGCGGTCTCCAGCTCTTCAGTTACCGATGGGACTCGTATATATGGCGACGCCTATTGGCATGGGTTTAACGATTATACGATTAATCCAACAACTGATAAAACAGGTGAAGTCGTTATTAGGAAAAGAAGAATTTGATGTAAAGACAGAACAAGAGAGACTGCTTGATATACCAGATATTGAAGAAGATGTTGAAAGAGGAAAGAATAAATTATAAAGGGGTATTGATATGGCAGCAGGTGTACTTTTCGGAAGCTTTGCCCTTTTTCTACTATTAAGCGTTCCTATAGGGATTGCACTAGGTTTAGCAACACTGGTAACGATTGTATATACCGGTTCTTTACCTGTTGAGTTTCTTGCACAAGGTCTAGTGACTTCCGTTGATTCGTTTCCTTTAATGGCCGTTCCTTTTTTCATTTTAGCAGGTGAAATTATGGGGAAAGGTGGAGTTTCTGACCGCCTTTTCCGAGTAGCGAATACGATTGTAGGAAATAAAACAGGCGGGTTTGCGATTGCGACTATTATTACATGTATGTTTTTTGCCGCTATTTCTGGGTCAGGACCAGCGACAGTTGCAGCAATTGGTGGAATTATGATACCAGCTATGGTGCGCCAAGGTTATGATAAACGATTTTCAACCGCAGTTGTCGCTGCAGCTGGTTCATTAGGTGTTATAATTCCTCCAAGTATCCCTATGGTAATTTACGGGGTTGTCGGTGGTGTTTCCATTGGCAGTTTATTTATTGCAGGGATTATTCCTGGTCTCCTCGTAGGTTTCGCCCTCATGGCCTATGCCTACTTTTATTCGAGAAAGATGGGCTATCGCGGAACAGAAGATAAATTTTCATTCATGACGTTTTTAAAGGCAAGTTGGGAAGCGAAGTGGGCATTACTTGTTCCGATTATTATTCTTGGTGGTATTTATGGCGGTATTTTTACACCGACTGAGGCAGCAGTAATTGCAGTTGTATATGGTTTAATCGCAGGAATGATACTGTATCGTGAATTAAAAATTAAAGATATGCCGAAAGTTTTTATTGATGCGGCTCTGACAACAGCCACAATATTGATTATTGTCGGGACGGCAACAGCGTTTGGCCGGTTATTAACGGTACAACAAATTCCAAATCAAGTGGCACAAGCGATGTTAAACTTTTCAGAGAATCCGATCGTTATTATCTTATTAATTACACTCTTGTTATTAATTGTCGGATGTTTTATGGATACGCTGGCAGCTATTATTATTTTAACGCCTATCCTTCTACCGATTGCAATAAATATTGGCTACGATCCGATCCACTTTGGAATTTTAATGATTGTTAATCTAGCTATTGGTTTTATTACACCGCCATTAGGCGTAAACCTTTTTGTTGGTTCAGGGATATCAGGTTTATCAATAGAAGCCATATCTCGAGCGATTATTCCGTTTTTCCTAGTGATGCTTTTTGCCCTTTTCATCATTATTTTCATTCCACAACTGTCACTAATGTTATTGAATTTATAGTAAGAGAATTGGAGTGAACGAAAAATGAGCGAAATTAGTTATAAAGAAATTACAATTAACCTCAGCGAGGATCGAACAATAATTGAATTGAGTAAAATAATTCAACCTTTTCAAGCCGAAATATATTTGCGTAAGTTGTTACGTGGTAATCCTATTGAAGTCAATTTAAAAAGTTTTCTAGGGTTAATTACAATGAATCTTCAAAACGGCGATGCAATTACTGTGAAGGCTGTAGGTAAAGATAGTGATGAAGCTGTACAAGCTGTTGTAGATTATTTAACACAAGCATAGTTTACAGTGAAAAAGAGGCGGATGAAGGAAGCCGTCTCTTTTTTAAAAGGTAGAAGTATCTAATAAGTACTGAACATTATTCTCCTTGCTATTCATGAGTGACGCGGATTTCCTATTCTACGGAGGGTAATAGTTGTTCTGATTGGGGGGAGTAGGGTGACTATATTTCTTGAGGTAGTTTTACCTGTTCTTCTAGTTTTTTTCATTGGCTTTCTCGTACAGAAATGGCGGAAAATTAAAATTCCTGCGGTTTCAGAAGTTGCTATTTATATTATGACACCATGTTTAGTATTTCGTACATTTTATACGGCTCACTTAGATATGCAGTATTTCTACATGGTTATTTTTTCTGTTTTGCTCTTATTTGCCTTGATCTTGATTAATAAAGTGTATTCATTTTTTATGAAATATCCTCAGTCAACAGAAGGAGGACTAATTCTGTCTACTGCTTTTATGAATTCTGGCAATTATGGGGCACCGATTATTTTATTCGCTTACGGTGAAGTCGGTTTTGATTATTCGGTTACTTTCTTAGTACTGCAGGCAATTGTTATGAACTTCTTTGGGGTTTATTATGCAGCGAGAGGAAATGAAGGAATAAAAATTGCAATGAAGGCTGTTTTTTTAATGCCGGCAACGTATGCAGTTATTATTGCCTTACTGGCTAAAACGTTAGATGTGTCTGTTCCTAATAACTTAATGGCAACCGTACATATTATAGCTGAGGCAACTGTTCCTACCGTCATGATCATCTTAGGAATGCAACTTGCTTTGATTGAGTTAGGTAATTTTGAATGGGGCAAAATAGCATACGGTACAATCGTCCGGCTAATAATGTCGCCCCTTATTGCGTATGCGATCACATTAGTTTTACCTATTGACCCTCTCCTCACAAAGGTCCTTATCGTTTCTGCTGCGATGCCATCTGCAGCGACGATCGTAATGTATGCTGTTCAATTTGACTCTGAGCCTAAGCTTGTTTCTAGTATAACGTTAGTCACCACTTTAGTGAGTATTTTAACCATTACTCTATTGCTGGGCTTGTTACAGTAGTCTTCGTTCATTTCACAAACTTTATTAATAATACATTTGGAGGAACAATAATGGATATTTACTTTTCACCAGAATTAAGTAAAGAAGATGCACAAGTATTGAATATTGTTGATCGTGATGAAAAAGCAGTAGGGTATTTAGCCTATATAATTGATGAAAAAAAAGTATATGTGTATGGTCAGTTAGAGAATGAAGGTGTTTATGAAGATTTTAAGGACTTAGTTAAGCCATACCTTAAAGGTTTACAAAAAATAAAAGAAGGTGCAGAAGTGTATTCATATCTATCTGTTGGAGGTAAGAAAGTAGAGCTTGAGGATGAAAAAGAATAAATACATAATGGTCTTAAGTGTAAGGGAAGGTGCCGGACATCTTGCCTTCTTTAAGTTTTAAAGGGATGATACATATATTCATGTACCACCCCAATGCGCAAGTATTATTGATATTGATTAGATGAATAGTGGGATTGCTGGTTTTGTGGTGAATATTGTGATTGTTGAAGCTGAGGTGAATGTGTTTGGCTTTGGTACGGCATAAATGTTTGTTGAGAAGATTGTTGTTGAACCATTTGGTGCATTCGTTGATTCTCTTGGATTAACTGTTGGCAAAGTTGTTGTAGTTGCTGAACTTGTCTTGTTGCCATAGACTCGTGCTGACTTAAATCTTGAATTTGGTTAGCGATTTTTCTTAATTCGGTAGCGTTTTGTTGCTCCATCTGCTGCATTTGTCCAAGTGTTTGTTGAATTTGGTTTCCAACTGGTTGTTGCGAGTTCATTTGATTAAATTGTTGATACATAATAAAAACCTCCTAATAATAGTAATGTAAATTACAAAGATAAGTTTCGCAATTGGAGGTTGATGTATGTAATTTTTTATTGAATTATTGATGAATATTTTAATTAAAAAAAGCCGACTTAATTTTCAATCCCAACCCATACTCGAAAAACGCCTTGGAGTATATAAAGGTGAAGGGTGAATTTTAAGTCAGCTATAACGTCCGTTATTATTTTTTACTCGTAACTCTTTTCTAGTTCATCTACCAGCGAGCCTACAAAAGCAACGGCCTTTCTAATCGGGTCTGGAGTGGACATGTCGACTCCAGCGTGCTTCAGTAGATCTAGTGGTTTTTTCGTACCACCCATCTTCAATACTTCAATCCAGCGGTCAATAGCAGGTTGTCCTTCTTCTTCAATCAATTGTGCAACAGCTGTTGAAGCTGTTAGACCAGCAGAATAAGTGTACGGGTAAAGTCCCATGTAATAATGCGGTTGACGCATCCAAGTGAGGCTTGCTCCTTCATCCATTTCTACAGAATCTCCCCAGAAGTTAGAAAGAATTTCACCTTTCGTTTTACTTAAAGTATTTGCTGTGATCGGTTGTCCAGATTCAGCGATACGATAAATACGTCGTTGCAGCTCACCTTCTAATAAATGTGTAACGAAATTATGGTAATACGTACCTAGGAACTGAAGGAGTACCCAACGTTTCATTCGTTTATCATCTGTACTAGCTAGCAAGTGCTTACCGAGAATTAATTCATTCATTGTTGATGGTGCTTCAATAAAATATAGCGATGGGCGAGTGTTTGTTAAGCGTTGATTTCCACCAGCTAAATAGAAGTGTCCCGCATGTCCGAGTTCGTGTGCCAAAATAAATGCTCCGCGCATCGTATCCGTCCACGTAATTAAAATATAAGGATGAACACCATAAGGGCTTGCACAAAAAGCACCTGTTGACTTTCCATAATTTTCAGCGTAATCAATCCAACCTTCGTTTAATCCTTTTTCCATAATTTGACTGTATTCAGGTCCAAGAATTTGTAAAGCTTCTTGAATTACTTTAGAAGCTTCGTCGATTGTTGTTGGCGGGTTAAAGTCCGGATCAAGAGGTGCTTTTAAATCACAGAACATCATTTTATCCAGCCCAAGAACTCGTTGTTTTAATTTTGCAAATCGACGCATATGTGGAGCTAACTCTTCTTGAATAATATCCAACTGATTGTTATACATTTCTTCTGTCACTTGCTGAGGCTGTAAGAGCATTTCCGTTACAGAATTATAATTTCTTAAACGGGAAAGCGCTACTTGCTTTTTAATTTCTGTTGAATAGGTGGAAGCAAAAGTATTTTCGTATTGCTTTAACGTATTAGTAAATGATTGATAAGCATTTCTTCGGATGTTCGTATTAGCTGATAATTCATAACGATCTTCAAAAGAAGCAAATGATAACGGAATGTCGTTACCGTCCTCGTCTTTAAAAGAAGAGAAGACCATATCCGAAGATTTACTTAATTGATACGTTTTGTAAGGAGATGCTAAGACTTCACCAAGTGATGCTAAAGCCAACTCTGTTTCAGGAGACAGGGTGTGTGGCTTTTTTTCTAATCGCTCTTTTAAGTTTTTCTCAAAAGATTCAAGAGCAGGCTCATTTTCTATGTATTTTTCAATTGTTCCATCAGGAAGTGCGAGAATTTCAGTTTCTATAAATGAAAGTTCTGCTTCAACATTTGAAAGCATTGAAGCAACTCGAGCTGAGTTAGCTTGGCTTTCTGAATTAGAACCATCCTCAGAAAGACGTAAGTTTGCATATGTTGCAACATACGTTAAGCGCTTTTGAATATCCTCTAAAGCTGTTAGGCAGTTGAGTAATTGTTTTGAACCTTCCGCAAGAGTTCCTTTGTATTGAGTGACTTTTTTTACATCTGAATGTACGTCTTGTAATTCTTTCTCCCAAGCATCACTTGTTTGAAATAAATCTTTTAAATCCCACTTTAAATGTTCAGGAACTTCACCACGAGTCATTATTTTAGACAAATAGACCGTCTCCTCTCATTGAATGAATGTTTTTATTTCGTAATACGAATTATATTTATTATATATGAAAACTGAATATTTTGCTATTAGGTAATAAGAATTTTCATAGATAAATCCCACCAATAAATGACCTTTCTCTACGAATTTAGATAGCAGGAGCAAAAAAAGTAGTCCATCTTACGAGTAAGATATGTACATTCCGAGCGTAATCGCGTATTTGTATTCATTTTTGAAAGTATTGCAGAAAAATAGAATGTTATTAGAAGTTTTGTCACCTTGAAGGAAAAAACATATAGGTGTATCTAATAGTGATACAAAGAGCCATTATGACTGGAAAAATAGAAAGGAGAGAATTTGAATGGGGAACGTTATACAAAAGTATTCTACGAAAGAAGTATCGAGGTTATTAAAAATTCCCGTAGGTAATTTGAGAAAATGGGAGCGGACATTTGAAGGTATGTTATATGTACAAAGAACGAAAACGGGGGCTAGATTATATACCGATTATGAAATTGATACATTAAAGAAAATTAAATTATTGAAAGATAAAAATATAAAAGATGAGGATGTAAAATATATACTTGAAACGAATATCCAAGTGGAATACAACGATGAGTCAGATGAAAAAGAAGAGAGTGAAGATTATAATCAGTATGAGATGATGATTTCAATGCAACAAGAAACAGTAGAAAGTGTTGAGAAATTAACAAATTCAATTTTTTCTTTTAAAGATGAAGTACTTCAAGAGACGAAAGAAGAAATTAAAAATGAAGTGAAAAAAGAAATTAATCTTGGTCATAATAAAACAACATCGCTTGTACAATCGTATTCACAAATGTTGTTGGATACTTCGGATCAAACAAAGGATGAACTGCAAAGGTTGAGACAAGAAATAGAACAGGAAAATGAAGAAAAGCTGTTTATCCATCAAAAATTAGAAGAACGAGAAGTACATTTCCGAGAATTTGTACAACATTTTAGAGAAACAGCTGCTTCGAAACAAGAACAAACCATTAAGAATAAGGTCTCTAAGTGGTTAAGTCAATTCACTAAAGACAAGAAAGAGGATACAATTAAACCACATTATTAATATGTTGAAATACTGTAAAATATATTCACTGTTATTAGTTAATATGAATAAATCAGGTAGATTATTGAAATCTATCTGATTTTTTTATTGTAATCAACGCGGAATGGATAGGGGAGAGATTTTAAAGTAGTATCAAAGAACTGATAGTAATGTGAATTATCAAGAAGAGACTACTGAATGTAGTAAAAAAGACACAATTAATCTTAAAACCTAATTGAATTCACCTATGTTAAATTTTAAAATTAAATAAAGGAATAGAATGGCAATTCTACTAAGAAAAAAAGTTCTGGGGGAGTAAACATGACTAAAACAATACAGATATTAATTGATAAAGATTTAAAGGATCTAATTCCTGGATTTATGGAGAATAGAAAAAAAGATATAGAAACAATGAAATTCGCTTTATCAGAAGAGGATTTTGAGCAGGTTCGTATGATTGGGCATCGTATGAAAGGCTTTGGTTCAGGATATGGATTTGAATTTATTACAGATTTAGGAAAACAGCTAGAAGAAGCAGCAAAAGAAGGAGATAAACTGAAGATTGAAGGCGGTATTACCGCTTTGATTAATTACTTAGATCAAATAGAAATATGTTTTGAATAATTGGTACAGTCCTATGAAGTTATTAATTCCTACCGATAGTATAGAATTTTCCCAACAAGCCTATGATTTCTTGTCAAAGCAAATTCTTCAAATTTGTACTCAACTTTATTTTGTACATGTCGTTCCGAATGCCAATGATCTGGAAAGTATTTACCCTAATGTAAAAGAAAAGTTATTAGGACAAGGGGAAATATTAATTGAACAAAGTATGCAGCTGTTTCAGGAAACAGGTGTTTTTATTGAAGGTAAAGTGGTGATGGGGAAACCTTCCATAGAAATTGTCAACATTGCTAATGAAGAGGATGTTGATGTAATTGTGATCGGAAATCGCAGCCATACGGCCGAAGGAGAGTACACGTTTGGAAGTGTGAGTTATGGTGTCGTTCACCTGTCAACTCAACCTGTTCTAGTAATTAAATAAATACTGTTAAGAGTTGGATTTTGATTAGTATTGAAGAAAGTGAAATAAGCTGAGCAAATCCACGCTTTCAAAATAATGTATTTTAAGCACGCAAAAAAGGAGTAAAAGAGATGATCGAGAAAAAGCTTTGTTGCTTCTGCTTAAAAATATCCATTTCTTATTTATACGATGATAAAGAAAAATGGATCTGTCCTCACTGCAAAAGAGAGATTATCGATATTCCAGCCATTCCGGTGGACGAAGATCTGGATACTAATTATGTAGATAAAATAATGAAAAAGAGAGAAGAGAAATTAGGGATCCATCGTAAGTAACATTAGAAAAGTAAGTGCTTTGAATGCTCTTAAAGAGTAACTGAGGGGGATTATTATGAGGAGAAAGATTTTAGTAGTAGATGATTGTATTGACAGTCGTAATCTACTAGAAAGGTTATTGAATAAATCGGGGTATAAGGATATTATTCTGGCCCAGTCTGCTGACGAGACGTTTGATATTCTAAAAAAGCAAGGAAATGAAATCGACTTAATTTTATTAGATGTGATTATGCCTGGCATGGATGGAATTGAGGTATGTAATCAAATAAAAGAACTTGAGGCTGTAAAAGACATCCCGATTATTATGGTAACAGGATTAAGTAACGTCAAAGTGCTTGAGCAAGCCTTTATTGCAGGAGCGAGCGATTATGTTACAAAGCCGTTTCACTCTATTGAATTAAATGCTCGAATTGCATCTGTGCTTCGATTAAAGGATGAAATGGATAAACGTATCCAACGGGAAGCAGAACTCGTTATCGCTAATGAAAAATTACATCAATTAAATGAAGTACTTGAACAATTATCCTCTTTGGACGGGCTGACGGGTATTCCAAATCGTCGAAGATTTAATAGTTATATTGAATTGGAATGGAAACGAGCGGGACGCCAAAAGTCAAATTTGTCTCTCATCCTCTTAGATATCGATAAGTTTAAATTATATAACGATACGTATGGACATCTAGAAGGCGATGAGTGTTTAAAGAAAGTAGCAAAGGTTCTTCAAAGTACGGTTAATCGAGCGACGGATTTAGTAGCTCGTTACGGTGGAGAGGAATTTGCTGTCGTTTTACCTGATACAGATCTAGATGGGGCAATACACATTGCTGAAACGATGAGAAGAAATATTGAAAATAGTCAAATTCCCCATGCAAGCTCAACAGTAAGTAATGTTGTAACAATAAGTTTAGGTGTATCTTCTTTTCATGGGTGTGAAAGTATTCAATCCATTGAAACACTAATAGATATGGCAGATAAAGCTTTATACGAGGCAAAAAACTCAGGACGGAACCGAGTAGAGTGTTTTGATATATGTTTACTAGAAGAAGTTTAACTAGTTTGCACGTCATAGAGTTCTAAGGAGATGTCCATGAAAATTACTAAGATTAAAGAGCTTCTAAGTCATCGCTTTACGATTTTAATTATTATAGTCAGTCTTATCGTTGTTACCATTTTGTTTTCAAGAATGGCGAATAACATACTTTATGAAAGGGCTGAAGAGAAGTTTTCTCATGACACTGAACAGATCATTGATGAACTTCATAAATCGGTAAAAACGTATGTTGAAGTTTTAAATGCTTATCAAAGCTTTTTCACAGCAAGTGATCCCGTAACAATCGATTATATAAAATGGAAAAAATACGAGGAACAATTTCAACCTTTTCAAAATTACCCGGGCATTCATGTCATATCATTCGCAAAGTATGTTCATGGTCAGCAAGCTTTACTAGAATTTAAAGAAGAATTGCAATTGCCCTATGAAGGTAAGTATGAGGTTTGGCCTGAAAGTAACGAAGATGAATATTTAATTAATCAATTTGTTTCGCCATCAACTCATATAGAAATAGGAGTAGGTTTTAACCATTTTACAGAGGAAAATCGGCGATTAGCGATGCAAAAGGCTAGAGAAACTGGAGAATATACGGCAACTTCGAAAATTACCCTTATTACTGACAAAGGAGACAGCGGTCCAGGCTACATTCTTTATGCACCGGTTTATTCTTATTGGGATGAAACTGTTGGTAGTTTAAATGGAGAGCACGAAAGTAACTGGTATGGTCATGTTTTAATAGCGTTATATTTGCAAGAAGTTGTTGAAGCCACTTTATCTAGTTACATCAATTCAGATCTTAATTTTAGAATATATGAACAATCTAATGTTTCTTCTATCAATGAATTAAAGCCGCAACAGTTAATATACGAATGGGTTAGTGCACCGCAAGACAGGCTTTTTACGTCCAATTATGATTTTGTTCAAAGTGTTTCGTTTCCTTTTGTAGACCAAGAGTGGAAGATCTATTTTGAAAGCTCACCGTATTTTTTTGCTGGCTTACAGCAAGAAATACCGAATATCATTTTAATTACTGGTCTTATTATAACACTTCTTGTATTTTTTGTTTTAAGGTCGCTGGCCCATATGAGACAGCATGCAGAAATGTTAGCTAATGACATAACTAAAGAGTTAAGCAAAGTAAACCATGTACGTCAAGCGATACTAGATAGTACAAATAATTTAATTATTACAACAAATGAAGAAGGAATTATACAAACCTTTAATAAAGCAGCCGAACATCAGTTGGGTTATAAAGCGCAGGAAGTAATCGGAAAGGAAACGCCATTTCTTTTTCATGATAAAAAAGATTTAGAACCGTATATAACAATACATAATATAAATATAGAAGGTGCGGTTCAATATTTCATTAATGATTTACTTGGTTGTGAGGAAGAGTACATTCGAGAAGTGATTTATTATAGAAAAAATGGCTCCACATTTCCAGTTGAAATTCATATTACGCGATTAATAGATTATAACGGTCATACGATCGGTTTACTTGGAATTGGACAAGATATTAGTGAAGTAAAAAAAGCTCAACAAAAGGTAAAAGAAAAAGATCAATTACTTTCTAATATAATTGATACAATCCCTCATCCCATTTTTGTGAAAGATTCGGCAGGAAAATATTTGTTAGTTAATCGAGCGACATCAGAGTTATTTAATACTGCAGCTGAAGAAATCATTGGAAAGACATACTCCGACTTTTCCATTTCGGAAAAAGCTGAGGACGTAAGAATAATTGAAACGGAAGTATTAGAGTCAGGTAAAGCAGTATACGTACAAGAACAGCCGATCAGACATCCAGTCACCGGGGAATTAAGGTGGTATTACCAAGTGAAGCTTCCTTTACAAACGAGCGATGGTCAGCGGATCTTAGGCATAGCCATGGATATTACTGAACGGAAGTGGTTTGAAGAAGAGTTAAAAGGTCTCAGAGACCAAGCGCTTGTTGCTTCACAAGCGAAATCTGATTTTTTAGCTATGGTAAGTCATGAAATTAGGACACCTATGAATGCTATTATTGGAATGTCAGATCTATTATTAGAGACAGAACTGAACATGGAACAACACCAATATGTAACGATCACTAAAAATTCAGCTGCTAATTTACTTCGTATCATTAATGATGTTCTAGATTTATCAAAGGTGGAAGCAGGTCATGTTTCCATTGTGGAGGAAGAGTTTGATTTAAAGAATTTGGTTGATGAAGTTATTCAAGTGTTCTCCTTTGAAGCGAATAAAAAAGGAATTCAATTAAGCTATAATTATGATCATAGCCTACCTGCAGTTGTAGTAACTGACCAAGCGCGTTTAAGACAAATTTTCACGAACTTAATCGGAAATGCAATAAAGTTTACTGAACATGGTCAAGTCTGTATTAAACTAAAGCCAAAAGATTTAATTGAAAAAAATACTTTTATTCTTGAATGTCAGGTCATCGATACTGGAATTGGGATTCCTAAAGATAAACTTTCAACGATATTCGATCAATTTACACAAGTGGACATTTCGACAACCCGCCGCTTCGGCGGAACAGGATTAGGACTTACGATCGTTCGCAGTTTCATTGAAAGAATGGGTGGAACGATACAGGTTAAGAGTGAGCTAGGGAAGGGTAGCACGTTCACTTTTACATTACAGTTAAAAAGAGGCCATTCAGAAAAACTTGATAAAGAAAAACAGTTTAGAGAAAGAGATGAAGATAAAGACATCTCGATTGCCGGAAGACGAATTTTACTTGTGGAAGACTCTTATGATAACCAAGTCTTAATGAAAGCATTTCTAAAACAAGAACGGATTACTATAGATGTTGCTGAAAATGGTCTTGAAGCGGTTCGGTTATTTAAGAGAACCTCATATGATTTTGTATTTATGGATATACAAATGCCAGTAATGGATGGGTATGAAGCAACCCGTTTGATGAGAGAATGGGAAGCGAAACATAATAAAAAACGAACTCCGATTGTCGCCTTAACCGCACATGCTCTTAACAAAGATAAGCAAAAGAGCTATCAATCTGGATGTGATGGGTACTTAACGAAGCCAATAACGAAAAAATGCATAATTGAAACGATTGATTATTATTGTAGGAAAATGTAATGTTTCAGTATTAACAGAACGTTTGTTTAAAAGAGACAGGATAGGTGTAAAATGCACCCTATAGAGTAGACACTTTGAAAAAAAGGACTACTTTATAGGGTTGTTTTTATAGTAACTATTAAAACTTTTTCTAATAGTTACTATATTGGAAGTGTAAGGTATATATATTAATCTTGGAAGTAGATATGTTAGAGTGGGTAATTGAAATTATATGAGTGTAAAGGAGAAAAAGTTGACAGTAGTCCATCACTAAAATGAAAGAAGGCTTAAAACCGAAAGAGAAGTGAGCATTTTAGCATTACTGAACTAAGCGGGTGCCTATTATTTAAGTAGCTCAACATACGTTTCAACAGCAACCAAATATAGACTTTCAACAAAATGTTTTATTAACACTGCTTCTTTACAATTCGTAATAAGTAGTCTGAGAAGGCTTCAGAAATTTCATCTTGGGTTTTTCCACCCTCAGGGGAATACCATTCTAATATCCAGTTTAATGAACCTAATATGAGTAATCGTAATAATTTGACATCAACATGGTCAAATTCACCAGATTGAATTCCTTCATTAATGATTTGATCAAAGTTTTTTTCGTACTCGGATCGTTGTTGTAAAATATCTTCTAAATACTCACCTGAAAATTTTTGTTCAGGCTTATCCATTAGGCTAAACATTGACTTTTCAGTTGTTGCTAATTTAATGTGGGATATAATAGCAGACCTTAATTTCTCTAGTGGGCTCTTTTCGCTATTAATAATGTCCTCAATTTTTTCGTTACTTTTATCGATCATCATTCTATGACATTGAAAATAAAGGTCTTCTTTATTCTTAAAATAATAGTACATAGAACCTTTAGTCATTAATAGCTTTGTTGCAATATCTTCCATGGTCGCACCGTGATAGCCTTTTTCGTTCAAGACTTCAGCAGCAGATCTAAGTATTTCTTCTTTCTTTTTCTCAATTTTTTTCTTTCTCAAAGACATAACTGAACCTCCTTTTTGTCCTACTATGATGAATACTCATTTGGAAACACGGGTTAAAACCAACAGTTCCTTATCAATGTTACTAATACCAACCTATAAAAATTTTATCATAACAAGTAATTACCATTATATAAAAAATACCGATAATTCACACCTATTTTTTTAAACTTAAATTCAAAAAATAAATGTTTGTAAAAAAGTCTGAAAATTGTTATTATTTAATTAAAGTTAATGATTTGTGGTTGGTTTCAATTTAAGACCCAAAAGTAAATAGCAAGTCCTCTAGAAAAGGCCTAATTAAAAAAACTTTCATTCATTAAGTTATGAAAAAAGAATTGTTTTGAACAGGACTATTGAAAATATCATCTATTATCTACTAATTTTTATTTCATCATGTGTAAGATAACAATCGCTCAGTCTGGAAAAAGGCAACAACTGTATAGCAAAATGTAAGGGTTTACAAAAGGTATAGTACGAGTACTTTTATAAAAAATTCCAATAATAATTTTTCAAGTCGTTATAGTAACAAGATTATTAAGCAAAAGAAAGGATGTTTGATTTGAAAGGTAATGTAGTTATTGTTACTGGTGGCGGGAGCGGGATTGGTAAAGGGATGGCTAAAAAATTTGCTCAAGAAGGAGCTAATGTCGTCATTACTGGACGTACATTAGATAAATTAGAGGAAGCAAAAAAAGAAATTGAAACATTTGAAACCCAAGTACTATGTCTTCAAATGGATGTGAGAGACCCAGAAGCAGTTAAGAAAATGGTTGAGGATACGAAGCAAGCATTTGGAAAAATAGATCACCTTGTGAATAATGCAGCAGGTAATTTCATTTGTCCATCTGAGGACTTGTCTTTAAACGGGTGGTATTCGGTTGTCGATATCGTTCTTAATGGAACGTGGTATTGTACGCAAACAGTAGGTAAAGAGTGGATTGAAAGTAGACATCAAGGTTCAATTTTAAATATATCAACGACGTATGCCTGGATGGCCAGTCCAGGAACTGTTCATTCGGCTGCTGCTAAAGCTGGAGTTTTAGCGATGACACGTACTTTAGCAGTGGAGTGGGGTAAAAAATACGGAATTCGTTTAAATGCAATTGCACCAGGACCAATTGCTGAAACCGGCGCTGTTGAAAAATTATGGCCCACGGATAAGCAAGCTGAAAAAGTATTGAATAGCATACCGTCAAAACGACTAGGTACAACTGAAGAGGTAGCAAATCTAGCTTACTTTTTATTATCACCAGCAGCTCAGTATATCAATGGGGAATGTATCACAATTGACGGCGCACAATGGTTGAATAATAGTAGTTTTCAGTTGTGAGATAGATTCATTAAATATTTTAGGTAATTATGTAAATATTTAGATCAACCTATGTAATATAAATTAGAAAAGAGGTGTAGTTTTGACATTACCGTTAGAAAATATTCGAGTTTTAGATTTAAGTCGTTTACTTCCTGGTCCCTTTTGTACATTAACACTCGCTGATTTCGGAGCTGATGTGATTAAAATTGAAGATCCCAAAATAGGGGACTACTCTCGTTGGAATGAACCACAGGTTAATGGTCAAAGTCATATGTTTCTATCCTTAAATCGTAATAAAAGGAGTGTAACTTTGGACCTTAAGTCTGAAAAAGGGAAAGAAATATTTAAACAATTAGTAGAAACAGCGGATATATTAGTAGAGTCATTTCGTCCTGGTGTAATGGAACGTCTTAATTTAGGATATGAAACCTTAAAGGAGATCAATCCTGCCTTAATTTATTGTGCCATTACGGGATATGGTCAAACTGGTCCTTACTCTCAATATCCTGGGCACGATATTAATTATTTAAGTTTTGCTGGTTTATTAGGACAGCAAGGAGAACAAACTGGGAAACCTGTTTCTTCAGCTGTTCAGATTGCCGACATCGGTGGTGGTGCTCAAATGGCAATTAGTGGAATACTTCTAGCGCTTTTTGAACGAAGTCGGTCAGGTAGAGGACAGTTTGTAGATATTTCGATGTTGGATGGATCTATTTCATGGCTGCAAACGTTGCTACCAGATTATCTTGCAACAAAAGAAGTCCAAAAACAAGGTCAATCTGTTCTAAATGGTGGGCGCGCTTGTTATGAAGTATATGAAACGAAGGATCAGCGCTATTTATCTGTAGGGGCACTTGAGCCTAAATTTTGGGTTCAATTTTGTAAAACAATCGAAAAAACACATTTAATCTCACAACTAGAGGCACCATTGGAGCAACAAAATATGATGAAAGTTGAAATTCAATCTGTCATTCAGCAAAAGACGTTGGAAGAATGGGTAAATATATTTGATGGGGTAGATGCTTGTGTAGCTCCGCTTCTAAATTTTGAAGAAGTAATTGAAAATCCTCAAGTAGTTCATCGTCAACTCATAAAGGAAATCTATGATCCGAATTTAGGGAAAATTCAACAAATTGGAGTCCCTATTAAACTTTCAGAAACGCCGGGCGAGATTCGCTTCCAGGCTCCAAAGCTAGGGGAACATAATAAAGAAATTTTATCGGAGCTCGGTTACTCCAATGACGAAATTAAGGAAATAAATCTTTGAAAAATATTGAAATGATCAAAGCTGTAAATCTTCCCTGAAAATCCTTTTATATAATTAGTCAGTCTTCAAAATGTGAGAAGACAAGTGAGCAAAATTTTCAAAAGTCAATTTGTCCTAGTTACTTATTTATAAATGCAAGTCTGATGTCGTACCATAAATATCCAATCATCTCATCGTAAACATATGCATCATGAAAAACACTGAAAAGGCAGTCTAAGAAAAGGAAATCTCAGCGAAGGAGAGAGGTACATGAGCCAGTTTGATAGCTATGGAATGAGTGATACGGTCATTGAATTACGTCAAAAAGTGAGAACTTTTATTGATGAGAAGGTTATTCCAGTTGAAACGATTGTCGAAGAAGGTGGAGATCAAGGGGAACGAGTACTAAAAGAACTACAAGAACAAGCAAAACATGAAGGTATTTGGGCGTTAGGACTACCTAAGGATATTGGTGGCGGCGGATTAAAATTTATGGATTATGTCTATATAAATGAGATCGTCGGCCGCTCAGAAGCTGCTATGTTTGCGCTCGGTACGCATACTGCGCAAGATTCTACAATGCTTAATATGTTTGGTACGAATGAACAAAAAGATAAATGGTTGTATCCAATGGTTAGAGGTGAGATCTATCCGTCTGTTGGGCTGACTGAACCAGAGGTTGCTGGGTCCGACCCAACACTTATTCAATCTAATGCGTACTTAGATGGTGATGAATGGGTTATTAATGCCCATAAGTGGTTTACAACGGGTGCAAATAAAGCAGCGTTTACGACCATGTTTTGTGTAACAGAACCAGACGGGGAGCGCCATCGAAGAGCTTCAATGATTATTGTACCGACTGATACGCCAGGTTACGAGATAGTAAGAGTTGTTCCCACTATGGGGCATAACTCCGGTAATCATTGTGAAATCAGCTTAACAAATGTACGTGTACCAAAAGGAAATTTGCTTGGGGAGCGTGGTCACGGCTTTGTTATTGCTCAAAAACGATTAGGACCAGGGCGAATTTATCATAGTATGAGGTGGCTCGGTCAAGCCCAACGAGCATTTGATCTTATGTGTGAGCGTTCATTAAATCGTTTTGCACATGGTTCATTACTATCAGAAAAGCAAATGATTCAAAAATTTATTGCGGACTCTGCAACTGAAATTCAAACGGCACGTCTTCTTACATTTGAAGCAGCACGAAAAATTGATCAAGGCGAAGATGCGCGTGTAGATATTGCGATGATCAAAGTGTATGGGGCAAAAGTTCTCCATGATGTTATTGATCGGGCAATACAAACCCATGGTGCTCTTGGTGTCACTTCTGATACACCACTTGAAAAAATGTATAGAGATGCGAGATATGCACGGATTTATGATGGGCCAGATGAAGTTCATACAGCGTCAATTGCTCGCCGTATCTTAAAGCGATATAAAGAAGGTGAAAGTTGGGATCCTGCCAACTTTTAATAGAATAGATCGTATAAATTCTTTAAGGAGGAAATAAATATGAGTGAACCTGCAGTACTATTTGAAGTGGAAAATGGAGTCGCGACGATTACTTTAAATCGACCAAAACAAATGAATACTCTTTCAGACGAAATCGTTGAGGGACTAAAAAACGCCTTAACTAGAATAAAAGAGGATTCTGCAATTCGAGCTGTGATATTAACAGGAAATGGCAGGGCGTTTTGTGCAGGTGGTGATATAAAGAGCTTTCCAGGTAATGGGAATAATGCGGCAGTTTCAAGAGAATACATGAAATTTGGGCTGCCTTTTATTGTTGAAATAGCACAACTTGAAAAACCCGTTGTAGCAGCAGTTCATGGTTATGCTGTCGGTGCAGGGTTTAGTATTGCAATTGCTAGCGATATGATTATTGCTTCTGAGGAATCAACCTTTGCGATGTCATTTAATAAGGTAGGTTTAGTCCCAGACCTTGGAGGACTATACCATTTACCAAGAATAGTAGGGATGGCTAGGGCAAAAGAATTGGCGCTAACAGGTAGGTCAATAACCCCTTATGAAGCCAAAGAATACGGTCTGGTTCTTGACGTCGTTCCTCAAGAAGAGCTATTAGAAAAAGCTAAAGAACTAGCAACGAAACTAGCGGAAGGTGCGACTCAAGCACTTGGATTAACGAAACATATTTTAAACCGAAGTTATGAGTTATCTTTAGAACAAGTTCTTCGAGAAGAAGCGATGGCACAAGCAATTGCCTTTTCAACTGATGATCATAAAGAAGGTGTTAAATCATTTTTTGAAAAAAGAAAACCGATTTTTTCTGGAATTTAGGCATTTGAAATTCTAAAATTATAATATTTTGAAAGGTGTGTGTCCATTGAGAAGTTGGTTAATAAGAGAACATGGAGACCCTTCTGACGTACTGCGTTTAGAAGAAGTACCGCAACCTACTATTGAAAGGAATCAAGTGTTGATCGAGGTAAATGCTGTAGCGTTAAACTTTTTTGATATCTTACTCTGTCAAGGAAAGTATCAAGAAAAGCCGCCATTTCCGTTTACAATAGGTGCTGAATTATCTGGAAAAATAGTATCTGTCAATGAGGGGAGTAAGTTTAAAGTAGGTCAACGTGTTATAGCACTACCTAAATTACCATCAGGTGGTTTAGCAGAATATGTTGCTGTAGATGAAAGATCAATATATCCCATTCCTAAGTCAATGTCATCATATGAAGCAGCATCGATGTTCGTCACGTACCATACTTCTTATTACGCGCTTCATAACCGTGGGAATATTAAGCCTGGAGAAGTATTGTTAGTACATGCAGGTGCTGGTGGCGTTGGTTCTGCTGCCATTCAATTAGGAAAAGCAGCAGGAGCCTATGTTATTGCAACAGCTGGTGGAACGGAAAAAACAAAAGTGTGTAGAAGTTTAGGAGCCGATATTGTAATTGATTACTTGACGGAAGATTTCGTTCAAGTCGTTAAAGAAAGGACCGATGGGAAAGGCGCTGACGTAATCTATGACCCTGTAGGTGGGGAAATTTTTGAGCGTTCCAGAAAATGTATTGCTTTTGATGGAAGGATTTTAGTCATTGGTTTTGCCGGTGGAAACATCCCGAGTGCACCGATTAACCACATTCTTGTAAAAAACTATTCTGTTGTAGGTGTCCATTGGGGGCTTTTCTCGAAACTTAAACCGCTAGAAATCCAAAAAGAACATAAAGCTTTAATGAGTTTATATGAAGAAGGTAAAATCAATCCTTTAATTTACCGTGAGTTTGGGTTTGAAGAAATAGTAGAAGCTTTGAACTTACTTGCTGATCGTAAAACATGGGGGAAACTAGTAGTTAAAGTGTAACGGATGGATAAAGGGGAAATGGTAGTGTGTATTAAACAAAACCTTACAAAAAAAGAGGGTGATGTGATTGACGGAAATAAACAATCCAATGAGAACAGCAACTAGTGAGATTCATTGGGATAAAGTAGAAAGCTATATTCGTAGAGAAGTACCATACCTAGGTAAAGAAACGATGAAGTCAAAAGCATTTTCAAATGGCTATTCAAATCTCACCTACCTTGTTGAGATTGGCGATTGGCAGGCTGTCATGAGACGCCCGCCGTTTGGTCCAATTCCTCCTAGAGCACATGATATGGAAAGGGAATATAGAATATTGGAAAAAATCTACCCTGTGTTTCCTTTAGCACCGAAGCCTTTACTATTTTGCGAAGATCCTAAAATTATGGAAAGACATTTTTATATTATGGAAAAGAAAAGTGGTGTTGTATTAGATCATGATCTACCTGAGGTTTATGAAAAAACGGAAAGAACAGGCCAATTAGTTTCTGAAGCCTTTGTGGAAACACTTGTAAAATTGCACAATATTGATATTAAAGCCACAGGTTTGGACACTATTGGTCGCCCGGAAGGTTATCTTGAACGTCAAGTTCACGGATGGATCAAACGATATCAAAACTCGAAAACGGAAGATATTGATAATGTGACGCATATAGAAAAGTGGTTAACCGAAAATATCCCGCTGTCACCTGCACCAACAATTGTTCACAACGATTTTAAATTAAACAATATGATGTATTGTAGCGAAGACCCTGGAAAAGTAGTTGGAGTTTTTGATTGGGAAATGTGTACAATTGGCGATCCTATGACAGATCTAGGTTCAGCAGTTGCATATTGGACAGCAGAAGGAGAGTCGTTTTCAGGATTACCTTCGGTTACGGGTCAACCAGGTTTTTACTCTCGTAAGGAAATTTTAGAAAACTATGCTCAAATTAGTGGTAGAGATGTATCTAATTTTGATTTCTATTTAACATTTGCCTTTTATAAAATAGCTGTCATCCTGCAGCAAATATACTATCGCTGGAAAATTGGAAAAGCAAATGATGAAAGATTTGAAACGTTAATTATTGGGGTGCGCAATTTAATAGAAAATGCATCACGCTCACAACGAAAAGAATTTTTAAAGTAAAAATATGCAGGCGCCATCATAATGCTAAACAGCTCTGTTAAAGATTAAAAGACCTTTTGGAGGAGGTATATAATGTTCCAGACGATTAAGTGTGACATTACCGACGAAATCATGACGATAACGCTCCAACGACCAGACCGTATGAATGCATTTAATATGGAAATGCTGGATGACTTACTCGCTGCCTTTGATAAAGCAGATGAAGATGATAACGTTCGCGTAATCATTGTGACAGGAGAGGGAAGAGCATTTTGTGCAGGGGCTGACCTAGATAATGGGGATCATTCATTTACTGGTGAAGTGGAAGATGATGTTGAATTTAGAGACTCAGGGGGAGTTCTTGCTTTACGAATATACGATTTAAAAAAACCGATCATCGCAGCGATAAACGGACCTGCTGTTGGTATCGGTATTACGATGACACTTCCAATGGATATAAGAATCGCTTCAACACAAGCAAAGATGGGCTTTGTATTTTGTCGTCGTGGAATTGCACCAGAAGCATGTAGTGGTTGGTTTTTACCACGAATTGTGGGTATCAGTCAAGCAAGCGAGTGGGTGTTAACGGGTCGTGTTTTTCCAGCTCAAGAAGCACTAGATAATCGACTTGTAAGTAAAGTTGTTGAGCCAGAAGAATTATTACCGATAGCTCGAGCTATAGCTAAGGAAATTGCAGAAAATACGTCAGCAACTTCTGTAGCATTATCTCGACAACTACTGTGGCGGATGCTCGGCGCTGACCATCCTGCGAGATCCCATGAAATTGAATCCAAAATGATCAATTGGTCAAGTAATCAAGCTGATGCAAAAGAAGGTGTCGCTTCATTTTTCGAAAAGAGACCAGCTGAATTTACCTTAACAGTTAGTAAGGATATGCCGTCATTCTACCCTTGGTGGGAATAAACAAAATAAGAACAAGTTATTGCTCCCCAAAAATAGGTGGAGCTTTTTACTTTCATTTAACAGTACTGAAATAAATTACAACACAAAGTAAGAGTACAGACGAGGACTCTAACCATCAATTTGTTTAAAAGTTGTTACAAATTATTATAGTAGATATTCCATTAAGCAGTCACTATCAATAATTACAAGGTTTTTTTAAAATACCACCTATAAAATAAATTGTTAATAAAATAAGAAATCCAAATTGTAATAAAGCTCCAATACCAAGTCCATTTTTTGTATTCTATTAGCTTAGTGTACTTAACGGCTATTGTTTCAAAAAAAGTAATCATCGACGTAAAAAATAGATAGTGAATATTTTTCATAAGAAAACTTCGTTTTACAGGATAAAAAAGGTTAAAGAATACAGCAAATGCAGGAAAAATTAAATACTCAAATATAAAGCTTGATTTGTTAGACCGACTAAAGTAATAACGAAATGGATATCTGATTAGTCCCTTTTCCACGACGATTAAACCGAAAAACCATGTGAGGACTTGATGAAAAAGAAACGGAATAAGTGCTTGGCGTATCTTTTCTTTCGGGATTAGGAGAATTAACAATAAAATGGTCACAATGGTTGACGATATCGAGATACCTTTTTCTACTGTATATTTAGCCATTTTGCTTATCACCATCCTTGAAACGTGAATATTTAGGATTAGTCGAATTTTGAAAATGATTGGTTCACATAAAAATGCACAGAAATAATGTGTCTATATAAGAGCTAGTATAATTTAATCCTAGTATTGCACAGTTTATTACTAATTATTTGCGAACGCAAATAAAAAAACGTCGAGCAACGAAAAGTCTTAGTTGCCGACGGTTATTTTGTATCTTCTAATAAAGATTTTGTTGATTTTATTACCCACTCGGTATAAGGCGAGCCGATTAATTCTGAGCTTAATTGTGAGGCTACCTTAATGAATATAGAAAGATCCTGTTGAGAAATTTTTTCTATTGTTTTTAGAATTTGTAAGTCGGATTGAAGAATATGTTCCTCGATAAAATTGCGTACGATTTGTCTGCCAGCTTCTGTGAGTGTTAATAACTTCATTCGTGAGTCTTTTTCAATCTCGATTTCGATTAAACCCTCCTCTTTCAATTTCGTTACTTGTCGAAATGCATTAGAAAAATTAGTTTGTGCTATGTAATTAAGGTCAGTCATCGTCATTTTTTTTTCGAAATATAAGATCCAAAGCGTGCGGAAACTTGGTAGAGATATTTCGTGCTTTTTTAAGCTTTGAGCTAAATCATTTTCAATAAACGAATTTAATCCTCTCGTATAAGCATAAATTTCATAACTTTTTGCAAGTTGTTCTTTACTCATAGCATCCCCCTGTTTTAAGTTGTACTGTTTATATTTAAAACTTTATACGTATCTACTTGTATATATTTCCATTTTATAGCAATTGTAGTTTATATTATTACCAGCTATAGGGTCTTTAAACAATGGCTTCTAATAAAAAGCCTATAATGTTCACAATGAACATTATAGGCTTGGATTGAAGTATGTTTTATTTATTTTTTTTGAAATTCATCCTTAATAGTACTTAATAATTCAGGCTTTGTCATAATGTCATAGGCAGTATTTGCCATACATTTAGCTGCTAGAATTAGTCCTTCAAAGCCTTGATCGCTCATTGCGGCCTCACGAAATTCGTGGGTATGACAAGCATACGGTTCATTACAAATTTTAATATATGGGTGAATAGAAGGGACTACATGACTTACATTCCCCAGATCTAGTGAACCGCCTGAGCCTTTTTCATGAATGCTTGCTTCCTGGATGCCTAGTTGTACAAGGTTATCTGTAAAAGTCGTCGATAGCGCTTCATTCGTTCTCATATCGTCATATGAAAATTCATAGAAAGAAGTATCAAGTTTGGCACTGGTAGCGAGTGCGGCTGCTTGGGCACAAGCTTTTACTTTTTCAACTACTTCATTCAAGTAACTACGATTTGCAGCACGTACATAAAACTGTGCAATGGCATGGTCAGGTACAATATTTGCCGCTTTCCCACCTTCAGGAATAATGCCGTGAATTCGAACATCTGAAGTTACGTGCTGTCTAAGTGCATTAATTGAATTGAAAGTTTGAATAACTGCGTCTAAAGCATTGATTCCTTCATGTGGAGAGGCTGCGGCATGAGCTGCTTTGCCAAAGAATTCAAACTGAATAGCATCCATGGCTAACGACGAACCACTTTTTTCGTGTCGGTGGTATGGATGAACCATCATCGCGACATCGAGATGATTAAAAATCCCTTGTTCTGCCATCGTTACTTTCCCGCCGCGTGTTTCCTCAGCTGGTGTTCCATAGACGTATATTTTTCCACCACAATTTTTTAATACTTTGCTTAAGCCAATTCCAGCCGCAATAGCCATCGTCCCAATTAGATTGTGACCGCAAGCATGACCTAGTTCAGGTAGTGCGTCATATTCTGCCATAAACCCAATCGTAGGACCAGGCAGTCCACTGTCGTAAACAGCTTCGAATGCAGTTGGAAGTCCAGCCGTACCCAGTTGGACTTGAAAATCGTGCTTTTGTAGTTCCTCGGACAATATTTTTGCTGCTTTAAATTCTTCATGACCTAATTCAGGGTTTTCGCCAATAAATTGACTTATTTTATAAAAAGACTCTCGTAGTTGTTCAATTTCTTGATTGATGTTATTTTTCATTTGAATCCTCCATTAAATCCTATTGTGCACAAACATTGTACCATGATTGTTATTCTTATATTTTAATATAAATATTTCGTTTTGCGAAGTAAATGTATTTGTGAGAAAATAAAGAAAAGTCAATAGGAGGAGATTATAATATGTTCAAAGAAGTATTTTTTAAAGAGTTGAAAGAACTGGCCGCAATACAAGGAGGGCCAGGGAACGAACAAAAAGTGGTTAAGCTGCTAGTGGAGTGGTTCAAGCCTTATAGTGATAAAGTTGAAGTAGATCATATGGGGAACATATTTGCTTATAAATATGGAAAGCAACCAGGTCCAACCATCATGGTATCCGCTCATTCTGATGAAATCGGTTGTGTTGTCCGTGATATTGATGAGCACGGTTTTCTGCGAGTAGAACGAACTGGGGGAATGTTAGAAGCTTTAATGATTGGTCGGAAAGTCCAAGTAAACGATCATTTTGGTGTGATTGGGGTAAAGGCTGGTCATTTACAAACACCTGAAGAGCGAAAAAAAGTACCTTCGATTTATGATTTATATGTAGACATTGGAGTAACCTCCAAACAAGAAGTGAGAGAAATGGGCATTCAAATTGGGGATCCAATTACATACATTAGTGATTTAGACCGGTTTTCGAATAGAGATTTAATATGTGGAAAAGCGATCGATAATCGAAGTTGCTGTGTGTTATTGCTGGAGCTGTTTAAAGCTTTAGAACAAGATGAGTTTAACGGGACACTAGTCGGTGTGATTGCAGTGCAAGAGGAAGTAGGATTAAGAGGTGCGAAAGTGGCTACGTATAAACTCAATCCGGATTACGCATTTGTTTTAGATACTATTCCTGGTGCAGATACGCCAGATAGTCTTGGTAGCGGTTATCCAATAGGTATTGGACAAGGGCCAGTAATACCGGCCCTAGCTGGTGGTGGAGTCAGAGGAAATATTATGTCAAGACAGATGAAACAAGTGATCACCAAATTTGCAGAGCAGCTTGATATCCCTTACCAGCTAGCGGTCATGTCTGGAGCGACAACCGATCTTGCTGCTGTACATTTAGAAAGAGAAGGAATATTAGGCGGAGCGATTACCTTTGCACGCCGTTATTCGCACTCCCCAGTTGAAGTTGCTAACTTGAATGACTTTGAACAAGGCTTTGTCCTTCTCAAAGAACTCATAAGAAACCAAGACCAGTGGGGTAGCATGGAGTTTATCTAAGATTTCGAGAGAAGAAAGAGGGAAGAAAGAGAGAAGAAAGAGAGAAGAAAGAGAGAAGAAAGAGAGAAGAAAGAGAGAAGAAAGATGGTGCCAGGCACCTTTAGTACAGTAAATGGATAAAGGTGCCTGGCACCATGAAAGGGATGTGTGGGTTATGCGGATATTTGAACGTGATGGACATACGGTTTATCCAATTGTAGTACCAGCAAATTATGGTCTAGAGACATGTAATTTTTACCTTCTTAAACATGGTGAAAGGTTAACGCTCATTGATGCTGGAATGCCCGACAAAAGCAGTTGGCAAGGATTGATGGAAGTGTTAGAAAAGAACAACTTTCACCTGCATGACATAACAGAAATCTTGCTAACACATCATCATATTGATCATGTTGGGTTAGTTAACCAAATTACAGAAAAGCATTCGGTCCCTGTCTATGCGCACCCCTTATCGATTCCGAGATTGAAAAGGGATAATGAGTTTCTTAAAATGAGAGTCGATTTTTTTGAACAGTTATACCGTGAAATGGATTGCGGTGACCAAGGTGAGAAACAAGTTCAATATTTAAAAGCTTCACTTGAAAAGAATGATAATCAAAAGCTAGCAGCAGACATTACACCAATTCAGGGAGGAATGAGACTGTTTGACTTCTCTATCATCGAAGTGCCTGGACATGCACCAGATCAAATAGCCTTTGTAGATGAAGCTAGAAAATGGTGTTTTGCTGGTGACCAACTAATCAAACACATATCGAGTAATGCGATTGTAGAACCTGACTTAGAAGGAAACCGAATTCAGTCACTAATCGATTACAAAAAATCTTTAACAGCCTTCAGAGACCTAAATGTTGACCTAGTATTTTCGGGTCACGGTGAACTGATCGATAATTCAAAGCAACTAATTGAGGCAAGATTAGAAAAAATGGTGATAAAATCACAAAAGATAAAGAAATTAATTAAAGACGGTATATCAACAGGGAATGCAGTGGCTCAGCACCTATACGAACGACACTATGAAAAGCAGTTCCCGTTAGTCATGTCAGAAATTACCGGTCATTTGGATGCTTTAGAAGCGGAAGGCCAAATTGGAAAGAGGTTCAAAAGTGGAGTTTGGTTTTATTATGCCGTTTAGGAGAATTGTTTTGTTATACGGTTATAATCCTAGTTCACATCTACGATCATTTATACAAACTAGGTAAGTTAAATAAGCTGAAAAATTTAACCTTCTTGGACATCATTCCATGAAGGTTTTTTGATGTTAATCCTTTTGGAAAAGGAGGGGATTTCAACCTTAGGTCTGATGATTCATTATCAAAATAGCGTAAAATTTGTTTTATCAGGTAACATTCATAAATAGAATAGGATGGGAAAGGGTGAGGTGAATGACAATGGATCGATCTGAATTTGCCATTGAAGCAACAGAATTAGTCAAGGTATTTGGTAAAAATCGAGCGGTTGATGGGGTAAATTTGAAAGTGCCTAAAGGTACGGTATATGGGATTTTAGGTCCAAATGGCGCAGGGAAGACAACGACCATTCGGATGCTTGCTACGTTATTAAAACCGGACGGCGGCGCGGCAACCATTTTAGGGCATGACCTATCTCATGAAGCGAATGAAGTTCGGCGCAAAGTCAGCTTAACCGGACAGTTTGCCTCTATTGATGAAGACTTATCAGGAATGGAAAACCTCGTGATGATCGGACGGCTTATGGGTTACTCAAGAAAAGGAGCAAAAGAAAGAGCCATTGAATTATTACGTGCTTTTGGTTTGGAGGAAGCAGCAAAGCGCCAAGTTAAAAAGTATTCTGGAGGAATGCGCCGTCGTATTGATATTGCAGCAAGCATTGTCGTAACACCAGAACTTTTGTTCTTAGATGAACCAACTACAGGACTTGACCCACGAAGTCGTAATCAAGTTTGGGACATCGTACGTGTTTTGGTGAGTACTGGAACAACGGTATTATTGACGACACAATACCTTGATGAAGCAGATCAATTGGCTGATCGAATTGCAGTCATTGATCGCGGGAAAGTAATTGCTGAGGGTACGAGTGGTGAACTAAAAGCATCCGTTGGTTCAGGAACATTGCACGTTAGAGTCCTAGATCCAGAATTGAGACCTCAAGCCGAAAAAATTCTTACCCATATTTTAGATGCGTCAATTCAACTTGCCTCAGATCCAGCAACGCTTTCAGCCCGTGTTTCCGATACAGAGCGTGTAGCTTATGCACTTGGTGAACTTTCAAGGGCAAATATTGCTATTGCTGATTTTTCGCTAGGTCAACCAAGCCTTGATGAAGTGTTTTTGACATTAACCGGAAGGCCACCTGAAGATAACACTACAAAAGAGGAGGCTCGTTCATGAATACAACAAGTAATCCTCCTAAGCCGGAAGTTGATGAAGCTTTACGTTCGGCACTGGCTCCTGGAAACCGTCCTGAAAAAGCAAGTGGCTTAACTTCTTCACTCGTTTTCGGCTGGAGGGCGATATTAAAAATTAAATATGTACCTGAGCAGTTACTTGATGTTACGATGTTCCCCATTATGTTTACGCTTATGTTTACGTATCTGTTTGGTGGTGCGATTGCTGGCTCTACTAGTGAATATTTGCAGTTTTTATTACCAGGAATTTTAGTGCAAACGGTCGTCTTTACATCTATTTATACAGGTACGGCATTAAATACTGACATTTCTAAGGGGATTTTTGACCGATTTCGTTCATTGCCAATATGGGGGCCGTCTCCTCTTGTTGGAGCTTTATTAGCAGACACCATTCGATATTCCATCGCTTCTTCTATTGTCATAGTCCTCGGCTTAATTTTAGGATTTCGTCCTGAAGGTGGAGTGATAGGTGTTCTTTTAGGTGTGATGCTTTTACTCGTTTTTGCTTTTAGTTTGTCGTGGATCTTTACAGCGCTTGGGTTAGTTATGCGAACGCCTAACGCTGTTATGGGGGTTAGCATGGTCGTCCTTTTCCCATTGACATTTGCTAGCAATGTGTTCGTCGATCCTCGAACGATGCCGTCTTGGCTACAAGCTTTTGTTGAAGCAAACCCAATCACATTACTTGTAACAGCAGTGCGTGGTTTGATGCAAGGAACGGTAACGTTTAATCAAATAGCTGCTGTGTTAATTGCGTCCTTTGTTATTGTCGTGATCTTTGCACCGCTTACGATTTATTTGTATCGTAATAGGAAGTAATTTTTTTATAAACTAGGATACAAATCACTTTGTTTTTAAAATTCTGAAAAACAATTGACTTTCTTGTTAAGTACTCTTATAATTTGAATTAACTTCCAAACGACTTACCTTTGTTAGATTAACTCTTTCAAAATCGTAAGTACTAAAAAGTGATCAAATTAAAATGCTTATACAATAGCTGAGGATTTACTATGACTCTATTAACGTAGAGCAGTGAGGTAATAATAGCCAGCTGTATTATGTTTATTCATAATGCAGTTGGCTATTTTTGTTTTTATTACTTTTGCGGTTAATTATCAAAGGAGGGAGTGTTATATGAGTGCACTTAATGGAATTAAAGTTTTAGATTTAACTAGAGTGTTAGCCGGCCCCTATTCTACGATGATTTTGGGTGATTTAGGGGCGGAAGTTATAAAAGTAGAAGCGCCTGGTGGAAGTGATGACACTAGGTATTGGGGCCCACCCTTTAAAGGTACAGAAAGTGCGTACTATTTATGTGCCAACCGAAATAAACGTGCCATCACATTAAATTTAAAATCGGAAGAGGGAATAGAAGTTTTAAAGAAGCTTATTAAACGATCTGATGTCGTTGTTGAAAATTTCAAAAGCGGTACGATGGAAAAATGGGGTCTTAGTTATGATGAAATGAAAACGATTAATAAAGAGATTATTCATTGTTCGATTACAGGTTTCGGACAAAATGGCCCCTATAAAAACCTGCCTGGCTATGATTTTATTATTCAAGCAATGTCTGGATTAATGAGTATAACCGGAAATAACCAATCAGGTCCTGTGAAAGTAGGAGTTGCAATATCCGATATTATTACTGGTCTTTATGCAAATATTGGTATTTTGGCTGCACTACAAGAAAGAACTCGATCAGGAGAAGGACAAAGTATTGATATTTCGTTATTTGACTCTCAAATCAGTGCATTAGCGAATGTAGCAAGTAATTATTTAATTTCGGGTAACATTCCAGGGCTATTAGGAAATAAACATCCAAATATTGTCCCGTATCAGCCCTTCCCGACACTGGACGGAGAAATGGTTGTTGCAGTTGGAAATGATGGGCAATTTAAGAAGTTGTGTATCTTGCTTGAATTAGAAACACTTTTAACAGACAACAAGTATACGACGAACTCAAAACGATTGGAAAATCGGGAGGAGTTAGTAAAAATACTTACTAAAAGAATGAAAACTAGGACATCAAATGAGTGGTTACTATTACTTAATGAAATTGGAATCCCTGCTGGACCTATTCAAAATATGGAGCAAGTATTCAATGATCCACAAGTAAGAGAAAGAAATATGATTGTTGAGATGGAACATCCAACTGCAGGAAACGTTCACTTAGTGGGCAGCCCGCTAAAGCTTTCACGTACACCTGTAGAAATTCACTCACATCCACCAGTTGCAGGAGAACATACTGATGAAGTTTTAGCAGAGATAGGGTATTCAACTGACAGGATACTAGCTTTAAAGGATAATAAATTTATTTAGGGGGAAATATCAATGATGAATTTTTCGTTTTCAGAAGAGCAAATAATGTTAAGGAAGATGGTTCGTAGTTTTGTTGATAAAGAAATAAATCCATATATTCAAGAGTGGGATGAACAACAATACTTTGAAAGAAGTATCATGGGGCGCTTAGCTGATTTAGACTTAATGGGTGTTTGCATTCCAGAAGAATACGGTGGCAGTGGAATGGACTATAATTCTTTGGCGATTGTATGTGAAGAGCTAGAAAGAGGCGATACTGCATTTCGTACCGCAGTATCTGTGCATACAGGATTAAATAGCATGACCCTATTGCAATGGGGAACAGAAGAACAAAAACAAAAATACTTAGTCCCGCAAGCTAAAGGATTGAAAGTAGGGGCATTCGGATTAACAGAACCTAATGCAGGTTCAGATGTAGCAGCCCTTCAAACGACCGCAGTGCAAGATGGAGACGATTATATTTTTAACGGATCAAAGACCTGGATTTCTTTATGTGATGTTGCTGACAACTTCCTCGTATTTGCCTATACAGATAAGTCGAAAAAACATAAAGGAATTTCTGCTTTTATTGTAGAGCGTGATATGCCCGGTTTTTCATCGAAAGCGATTAAAGGAAAATTAGGTATACGTGCTGGGAATACTGGTGAGATCTTTCTTGAAAATGTAAGAGTACCTAAAGAAAACTTAGTAGGCCAGGAAGGAGAAGGCTTTAAGATCGCGATGTCAGCTTTAGATAATGGACGTTTTACTGTCGCAGCTGGTGCTTGTGGAACCATTATGGCGTGTCTTGAGGAAAGTGTAAAATACTGCCATGAACGCAGTACATTTGGTAAAGAGATTGGAAAACATCAATTAGTTCAACAAATGATTGCAAAGATGGAAGCGGGCCTTCAAATGTCTAGACTTTTAGTGTATCGTGCAGGCTATTTGAAGAACGAAGGTATTAGAAATACGCGGGAAACATCATTAGCTAAATGGCAGTCATGTGATTTCGCTTTAGAAGCGGCAAATGATGCAGTGCAAATTCATGGAGCTTACGGTTTTTCAAATGAATATCCAGTAGAGCGCTTTTTACGAAATGCAAAAGCACCTGTGATTTATGAAGGTACAAGAGAAATTCATACGATTATGCAAGGAGAATATGTTCTTGGCTATCGTGAAGATAAGCCGCTTTCGAAAACATTGCCCGCTTGGCCATTTGAAAAACAAAGAGAAGAGGCGGTTAACTAGTTACTGTTTTTTAACAAATTCTTTTATAAAGCATTAAAAATATTCTTTAGTAAAAACCTTGGGGAAGTTAATTTCCTCAAGGTTTTAGCTTTTTTAATGTTATCCCATTTTCTAGAAGGATACTCCTTGAAAAAAGGGAAATAGGTAGTAAATATTTTGTGTGTTTGAGAGGAGCAAATAACATGTACCATCCGAAGACTTTATTTATAGCGGGGCACTCACGATTGCCTCAAGGAATGGCAGCTAAGAGTGTGTTTGATACTTTAACCGTTACTGTTGAGGTCGATTATAAATATGGAGTAATCCTTAATGCATCCTGCACGTTAGCAACTGAACATGGTCGTCAGTATATTGGAGACCTTTTAAAAGGCTATAGTTTAAAAGACGGCATTGAAGAGCCGATTAAAAGTATACAATTGCAATATCGTGGAAAAGCAACAAATGCTATCATCGCAGCCTTAAAGGATCTTCATTTACAATATAAACAGATTAATGAAGATTAAATACTAAGCATTAAATAGTTGTTTTCACAATCGGTAAATTTTCGACCTTATTGTCATAATCCCTGTAAATAAACACACACTACTTGTTAGGTGTGTTTATTTGTATGAAAAGGAGAGCGAACCAGTGAGTAAATTTAAAGTAGTTGTTACGGATTATGAATTTGAAACACTAGCACCAGAAATGGAAGTGTTGAATCAAGTGGATGGGGTTGAGTTTGTTCCCGTTCAATGTCGCACAGAGGAAGAGGTTATACGGGCGGCGCATGATGCGG
Source organism: Alkalihalobacterium chitinilyticum (assembly GCF_029028005.1). Taxonomy (GTDB): domain Bacteria; phylum Bacillota; class Bacilli; order Bacillales; family Bacillaceae_F; genus Alkalihalobacterium; species Alkalihalobacterium chitinilyticum. The sequence goes on along the minus strand of NZ_JAOTPO010000001.1, from coordinate 22,055 downwards.
ATGGATTAATTAATCAATATGCACCCATATCTCGTAAAGTCATTGAAGCTCTAGAAAAATGTAAAGTCGTTTCTCGGTACGGAGTTGGAGTCAATACAATCGATATCGAGGCAGCTACGGAAAAAGGAATTATCGTCGGTAATGTTACGGATTATTGTATGGATGAAGTTTCCGATCATGCATTTGCTTTATTAATGGCCTGTGTAAGAAAAGTGGTTACATTGAATTCTGCAGTGAAAAGTGGCAATTGGGATTTCAAGGTAGGTGTACCGATTTTTCGTTTGCGTGGCCGAGTGCTAGGGCTAGTTGGGTTAGGGAAAATTCCACAAAATTTAGCTGTAAAAGCACAAGCGTTTGGCATAAAGGTGGTTGCATTTGATCCGTTCGTACCGAAAGACGTAGCGGACTCATTAAAAGTAGAACTATTAGAACTTAATGATTTATGTAAGGCAGCGGATTTCATTTCAGTACACGCCCCATTAATAGAAAGTACACGGGGGATGGTTAGTACCGAACAATTTAATGTAATGAAGAAAGAAGCTTTCATTATTAATACTGCACGTGGTCCTGTAATTGATGAAAAAGCATTAATTTTAGCTTTGCAAGAAGGAAAAATTGCAGGAGCGGGCTTAGATGTTCTTGAAGAAGAGCCTGTACAAAGTGATAATCCATTACTACAAATGGACAACGTCATTTTAAATCCCCATGTCGCTTGGTATTCAGAAGAAGCACAATTAGAATTGAAGCGAAAAACAGCACAAAACGTTGCGGATGTATTATTGGGTTATTATCCTACATACTTAGTAAATCAGGATGTTAAAGCTAAGGTCAGCCTACAAGAGAAGTGAGGGGAGAGAAATGATGAATCATACTGCTCGTTTTAAAGGGGTCATTCCACCAGTATCGACAATTTTTACTAATGAAGGTAAGTTAGATGAAATCGGGATGGGGAAGTTAATTGACTATCTTATCAAGTCCAAAGTAGATGGATTATTTTTTCTGGGTACCGGTGGAGAGTTTAGTCAAATGAGCATGGCGGAACGGAAAAAGGTCGCACAATATGCAGTGGACTATGTTGGTGGACGAGTTCCCGTTTTAATAGGAACAGGGAGTTCAAGTACAAGAGAAGTTATTGAATTAAGCCTTCATAGTAAAGAGGTTGGTGCAGATGGAGTGGTTGTCATCAATCCATTTTATTGGCCATTATCCGAGGATCATCTTTTTCAGCATTATGCCGAAATTGCAGAAAGTGTAGATTTACCAATTCTTTTATATAACTTTCCAGGGTTAACCGGTCAGGATCTATCCCCTGATTTTGTTCTTAGATTAGTAAACGAATATTCACATATAGCTGGGATAAAAGAAACCGTTGATACAGCTGGGCATATTCGCGAAATGGTTATAAAAGTAAAAGGGAAGCATCCTCATTTTAGTGTCTTATGTGGATTTGACGATCATTTATTCAATACACTCGCTTTAGGCGGTGACGGTGTCATTTCCGCGAGTGGTAATTTCGCTCCTGAACTAACAGTTGGAATTTATACTGCCTTTCTAAACAATGACATGAAAACAGCGGTTGAACTGCATCAACGTTTAGCCTATATTCCGTTAATGTATAAGCTCGATTCACCATTTGTTAATGTCATAAAAGAGGCAATTCAAATGCGAGGACAAGACATCTCTACTTATGTGTTACCGCCAGCAAGAACATTAAGTGATGAGAAGAAACAAGAGTTGAAGTTTATCTTACAACAAGCAGGATTAGTTTAGGGTTAGTAGAATAATGTTTACCGTTGTATTAATGAAATAAACAGCTCGACTTAAGCATGGTGCTTTTTTAGTACCTTGCTTTTTTATTTAAGGGAGAATTGATGCAGTTTAAAAGATATTAGGAGATTACAGTGACACAAAAATCAGGACGGTGAATCGTAAAGGAATTACTATGTTTAGCAGCCCATTTTTATCCAGATTAAACAAGTAATTATTGTAGTTATTTTATTTATTTGCCATAATGGATATTGTATAACTAATAGCTCGATTTAGATTATCCATGTGTAAAAAGAACACTAGAAGGTAGGTAGTATATGTCGGAGCAAAATATCACAAGAATAAACTTAGATGGGAAGGAACTAATCTTAATCGGTACCGCCCATGTTTCTAAGCAAAGTGCTGAACAAGTAAAGGAAGTAATTGAAGCGGAGCGTCCTGATTCAGTATGTGTTGAATTGGATGAACAACGTTATCAATCGATTATGGATAGTGATAAATGGAAGGATATGAATATATTTAAAGTCATTAAAGAGAAGAAGGCTACACTTCTATTAATGAATCTTGTTATTTCTTCTTTCCAGAAACGAATGGCCAAGCAGTTTGGGATTAAGCCAGGACAAGAAATGATTCAAGGTATTGAATCAGCAGAGGAAGTAGGTGCGGAGCTGGTTTTAGCGGATCGGAATATCCAAATTACTTTTGCCCGTATTTGGTACAATATCGGTTTCTGGGGAAAGGCCAAGCTTCTCATGGAGATTTTCGGTAGTATATTTAACAAAGAAGAAATCTCAGAAGCAGACTTGGAAAAAATGAAAGAACAGGATATGTTAGACTCCATGCTTCATGAATTTACCGTTTCGTTTCCAAAATTGAAGGTCCCATTAATCGATGAGCGCGATCAGTACTTGGCACAAAAAATTAAAGAAGCACCAGGTAAAAAGGTCGTTGCCGTTTTAGGTGCTGCCCATGTTCCAGGGATTAAAAATGAAATACATAATGAAAATGATTTAAAAGCCATATCAAAACGACCGCCAAAATCAAAAGCACCTACTATCATTGCATGGATGGTGCCGATTATCATTCTTAGCATTATTGGTTATACCTTTTTTATGAACCCTTCGGTTGGGCTTGACCTCACGTTAAGTTGGATTCTATGGAATGGTTCCTTTGCAGCGCTTGGAGCGGCGATTGCTTTTGGGCATCCTTTAAGTATTATAACGGCATTTATTGTAGCGCCGTTAAGTTCTCTAAACCCTCTACTAGCCGCTGGTTGGTTTGCTGGATTTGTAGAAGCCTACTTACGAAAACCAAAAGTGGGAGACTTTGAAAACTTGTCTGAAGATGTATTCACTGTCAAAGGCTTCTGGAGTAATATGGTAACCCGTATATTATTAGTCGTGGTCTTAACGAACTTAGGAAGTGCTTTAGGGACGTTTGTTGGAGGAGCGGATGTCATTAGGCAGTTTATCCAAAACATCCTTGGAGCGTAATTAAAATTACAATATGAATGGATAAAGTAGCATCTTTAAAAGGTGCTACTTATTTTGTTATAGTGAAGGATTGAGACATTTTATTTTTCAAGAGCTTTTTATGATTTAGACGATTTTATGATGTAGCATGTGTTTAAATAAAAAAATGATATAATAAAGTTTAGATTACTAGCAGGGGGAAGTTAACTTGGTAAAGCCGTTTGTAAAGTGGCCAGGAGGCAAGACTGGCGAACTGGAAATTATTCATCAATTTTTGCCTACATCAATGAACAATTATATAGAACCTTTTTTAGGTGGTGGGGCATGTTTCCTATCAATCCCGAAAGAAAAATATCATCAGGCTTATGTTAATGACTTTTCTGGGGAGCTTATTGCATTATATACATTAATTAGAGAAAGAAATGAGTTGTTTAATCGTTACTTACACGATATTTGGGATGTGTGGAGTTTCTTTGGGATGCTATCCAACGATTATTATGAAACACTTCGTAGCTATTATGGGCGATATAAGAGTGATGAGATAGAGAAAGAACAATTAAAAGAATTAATCGATGAATTTATCGAGATTAAGCGAAACGAAGTTGCTATAGGTGTGCAAAATAGTTTAGATATAAATTTTGAGAGATTAATAAAAGAGTTGAAAAAATCCATTCTGTCAAAGTTTACTAATACTAAAAATAACGAAATAAAGAAAGGCGACTTACCAGAGGAAGATTATCGGAAAAACTTTGAGTCGAGTATACGGGCAAGTGTCTATACGTATTATCGATACCTGTATAATGAAAGGGTAAAGTATAATCTCGATCAGGAAATGCATATTGCACTTTTTTTCTATTTACGTGAATTTTGTTATTCTTCGATGTTTAGATATAACAAGAGTGGAGGATTTAATGTTCCATACGGTGGAGCATCTTACAACAGCAAAGCATTTAACCATAAAATTGATTATCTCTGGAGTACAGATCTGCAAAATATCTTACGTCATACAAATATTTATAATGCTGACTTCCAAGAGTTTCTTCAAGAAATACCTAATCATGAAGAGGATTTTATATTTTTAGACCCGCCGTATGATAGTGATTTTTCAACGTATGCTAATCATTCATTCGTCAGTAAGGATCAGGAGCGTCTAGCGAATTATCTAATAAATCATTGCAATTGTCGTTTTATGTTAATTATTAAGAATACAGATTTCATTTATAATCTTTATAATCAACCGGGAATAAATATCATTGGTTTTGATAAAGAATATAGTGTTAGTTTCATGGATCGTAACGACCGAAAAGTAGAACATATATTAATAACGAACTATAAAAGGTAGAGCATTTGTCTCTACTTTTTTCATATAGTCTAAGTTTCAAAGGGGGAACCGAAATGAGTAATTATACCGAACGTGAAATTCTTGTAGTGGCAAAAAAGATATTAGAAGAGACGGGGGAAATGACAACGACTGAATTAAAAGAAGCTTTGATGATAGAAATGCAGCCAGACGGTAACGATTTACAAATTAATTTAAATCGTAATGACACGAAATTCGAGCAAAAAGTGAGAAATATGGTTTCACATCGGGAAAATAATGACTTACTAAAATATTGTGAGTATCGGCGGGTCGGTAATAATGGAGTCTTAAGGTCAAGAGCGTTACCGCAATTTGAAAAAGGAGATAACGAGAAAGTAGAAATCGAGGGTCGTAAAGAAAAGAAACGAAGGTTTATAGCGAGAAGAGTAAATTTTGAAGCGTTAAACTTAAAAAATCAAGAGCTTGGGTTAAAAGGAGAAGAATTTGTCCTTAAGTATGAAAAAGGTAGATTAAATCCTAATCTGAGTGAAAAAATCATTCATGTGTCAGTTGAAGAAGGTGATGGTGCTGGTTATGACATTTTATCTTATGATGAAAATGGGAAACCAAAATTCATTGAAGTTAAAACAACTACTGGTCCAAAAGATACAGATTTTTATTTAACTGAGAACGAAAAAGCGTTTATCGAAGAATATCAAGACCAAGCTGAAATTGTAAGAGTATATAATTTTGATATGAGTACAGGTAAAGGAGAAATTTTACGTATAAATGGAGAAGATTTTTATAAAAAAATGGCCCTTCAGCCTATAATGTATAAAGTATCGTTCATATAAAACTATTTTTGTGAATTTTATGTTTCATGTTTACACGGTTGTTTAAACATGAAACATAAGAAAAGAGAATAAATCCAATATAGGTTTATTCTCTTTAAAATATTTTCAATTTTCAATTTAATAATTTGATTGATAATAATCTGGGAATAATCCTGATCCTTGTCCATAAGGGAATCCATGGTGCCAATGGTATTGATGGTGTTTAATTGGTGATTTTATTTTCTGGTGTTGCGTTTTATTGATTGGTTTGGCTTTTACTTGCTGGGTATTATGAGTTTTTACTTTAGGTTGATAAGGAATGAGGTGTCCGTAATTAGGGTTCATACTAGATTGAAAGTTTCCTACGTTCCCGTAATTAGGATATGAGTATGGATGATATCCATAATGTCCCTGATACATAGAGTATGGCCCGTAGTGGCTATTAAGATGGCTAGATCTTACATTAGCAGGTACAGCTGGGTACATACCTTGAAATGAAGTTGTATACATGTACATTCACCTCCTTCAAGATATAACCTATTTTATTGAAGAGACCCTAGAAATGAGCTAGTCCCTATTGAAATTAGGCGAACAGATAGTATAACATCCTATTAATCAAGGGAGAAAGGAGAAACAAGTTGAAGCTACAGGAGCAGTTTGTAAGAAACGTGAGGCATTGCTTTAAGGAGCGGGGGGATATTTGGCTAAATAAATTACCGGATCTCATTCGTTATTGTGAGCAAAAGTGGTCATTACGAATAGAAGAACCGTATTCACTTTCAATTAATTATGTAGCACCTGCTAAAAAAGTAAATGGACAAGAAGTTGTAGTAAAACTATGTTTACCAGGCGATGATTTTTTAGCAGAGTTAGAAGCATTGCAACTATTTCAAGACCGGGGGATTGTGCAGTTGCTTGCTTTTGATCAGGAGCAGGGAATTTTAATCTTAGAAAAGATACTGCCTGGCCAGGAACTAGCAGATGTAACAGATGATGAAGCTGCTTGTTTAATAGCTGCAGATTTGTTTAAAAATCTAATGACTGAAGTTCCAAAAAAAACAAGAATTGGAACAACGAAAAAGAGAGAAGAGAAGTTAAGGGAAATTGTGAAGAGCCACCCCCACGGCCTTGGACCGATTTCTAGAGTTAGATTAAAAAACGCATTAAAGGTTTTTACTTATTTAAATGCAACAATCGAACGGCACTGGCTTCTCCATGGCGACTTTCATCCATACAATATCCTTTTATCTAATGATGGCAATTGGAAGGTGATTGATCCAAAGGGGCTTTTAGGAGAGGCTGAGTATGATCTTATTCAATTTCTCTTAAATAAATTACCTGAGGATGGGTCTTATGAGGTTATGAAGAATAGAGTAGATGTTTTTACTCAGCAACTTCAATTAAATAAAAAACGAATGATATTATGGGGATATTGTCATGCTGTGTTAGCCACTTCCTGGTCGGTAAATGGGACTCAGTATAGTACTTCTTTCTTTAAAGGAATTGGAATTTTTGAAAGATTATTTACGGAATACTATGGTACAGACATTGATATTTAACTAAAATAAATCTTTGTAAAGGTATTGTGTTCATAAAGTTTATTTTGAGTTCATACTTGATGTGCTATTCACATGCCATTCAGGATCTGAAAGGCAGTCATGCCAACACAACAAGTCTTTTAACATCGTCCAAATTAAAAAGGCACCCAAATCATAGAGGGTGCCTCTCGTCTCTCAGTCTAAGTTAACGATATTTTATATTCTTTCAGTAATTCCGCTAAAGCAGGCCTTTCATTACCGTCTCTCCCGTTCACACGAGTAGCCGTAATTAACGAATTCAGGATAGCCTCTTCAGTAGCTTCACCAACCGCTCGGAAGGCTAGGTCAATGTCTTCTTCGTGAATGGTTGGAATGGTTAGACATTTAGCTGGTTTTTCGTGAGGGATTTTTGTTGCGGTAGAAAATCCAATCGCGATGTCGCCACTGCCATTTGAAATGATCGAACCGGTTCGTGCTAATCCTGTGACTGTGCGTTTAATAATCCGGTTGAGTTGTCTTTCAGATACAGGAAGGTCGGTTCCGACGATAAAAATGATTGAACCTTTGTCTCTTTGTTCATATTTATTAGATATTGCATTACTTACAGTTCTTCCAATCAACTTCTCATTAATCGTCAAATCACTTAATTTTCCAAAGTTAGATAATACTAATACTCCCATAGTGTATGCCCCGTGCTCAAGGTGGATTACCCGTGAAGCAGTTCCTATCCCGCCCTTTAAAGAATAACAAACCATTCCTGTTCCTGCTCCAACTGTTCCTTCTTTAAATTCTGAGGCTGTATTTTCTAAAGCTTGAAAAACATGTTCTTTTGAAATTGCTCTAGCTCGGATATCGTTTAAAATCATATCATTACATTCGCCAATAATAGGATTAACAGTTCCTGTCGTTCGTCCGATTTCTGGATTTTGATCTAGCATATATTCAATAAGTGCATCTGTAGCAGTTCCGACGCTTAAGGTATTTGTTAGTATAATAGGTGTTTCTATCGTCCCTAATTCATTGACTTGGATCGTCCCCGTTGTTTTTCCAAACCCATTGAGTACATGAGTCGATGCAATTAACTTTTCTTTGAAAAGATTACCTTGATGGGGGAGTATGGCGGTCACACCTGTTTGAATGTCATCCTTACTTAACGTTAGATGACCTACTGTAACTCCCGCAACATCAGTAATTGCGTTATACTGACCTGTTTGTAATTCTCCTACTTCTACACCGTAATCTCTAATTCTTTTTTGACCAAGCATGAACTACCACCCCTTCGTATGTACAATCTTTATTTTCGCAAAGTGCTTACCAACGTTCAAGGACTGTTTCTGCAATGACAACATTTTGGTATAAGTTAAAAATTAATTGAGGTTGTATATAATGATTTGATACAATTAAAAGGAATTAAGTGGAAAAAAGAGGTGTGGCAGTGAGTGAAGTTAAGACCGGAATCCGGTTGCTTTTATTAAAAGGAATTTTTCTAAGGCATACTGATGAGCACCATCAATTATCGATAAAAGATCTAGTGGAAAAATTAAAAATGGAGCTTGGACCGGGGGAAACTGTAGAACAAAAGGCTGTGAAAAGATATATTAAAACCCTACAAGCGACGGGCTTTGATATCATTGAAAACATTGAGAAGTATGGTGAGATTTTTTACAGTCATCAAGACCGGCTGTTTGAAAACTATCAACTTAGACTATTAATTGATCCAATTCTTTCTGCTAGATTTATAACGGAAGATGAAAAGAAACACTTAGTAACTAACTTAAAAAAGTTGACAAGTAAACACACAGCCAAATCATTGCCAGATCCAATTGTGTACCAGCAGTCGATTAATAGTGATTACCAATTAATAAAATTACATATTGATACGATACATACTGCGATCTACGAGCAAAAAAGAATTACATTTCAATATGGTGACTTTAATTTTGAGAAAGAATTCCAATTGAGACATGGCGGGGCTTTGTACCGGATTGAACCACATGCTTTAATCTGGGAATCTGATTTTTATTATCTAATCGGTGAAGATATTAAATACGATGACACTGAAAATCCAAGAAATTATCGTCTAGATCGCATGCGCAATGTCACGATTACCGATGAACGCTTTACAAAAAAAACGAGAGATCTGAGTACATATGTACAAAATTCCTTTCATATGTTCGGTGGTCAAGACCAATGGGTGACACTAGAATTTAAATTAGATCAAAACGTCCTAAATGGTGTGATCGATAAGTTTGGGATTGAGGTGGATATTAGACAGACAGGGGAGGAAACTTTCGCAATAAAAGCGAAAGCAAAAATAAGTGAAGGATTGAAAGGTTGGATCTTGACCTGGGGCAGTAAAGTAAAAGTACTTTCGCCACCTTCTCTCGTTGAAGAGATTGAGAAGGAAATTCAGGAGATGATGAATCGTTACTTGAGGTAGATATGGTAATTCAACTTCTTTTCAATACAAAATAAAAGAAAAGGGCCTTGAACTGATCCAGTTTAAACGCCCCTTCTATACAGTTGTGGATAGAACTTCAGAAATAAGCTTTAATGATCGTCATCATCTATATGACATATAAAATCTAGAGCCTTTACTCATTGTCCGAATCATCTTCCTTATTAAACCATAGTGGATCATTATTATCTACTTCACCATTATAGTTGATAAATACTTCTTCACCCTTTTTGATATCCTTGTATGCATAGTAATCAAAAGTGTGGTTGTCAAAATTAATTTCATAGGTTGCATTCGGTTCATACGAATGGTTGAACAGCATTCCATATCCTAAGACGATGGCGGTATGGTTAATACCATACTCATACACATAATCACCCAAAATCGTTTGATCTAAAAATTCGTGTTGTTCATTAGGAACAGGAACAACGGGGGCTTCATGGAAGAGCTGCCCTTTTTTTATGTCTTGTGTTGCGAATACTCCTCTGTTGAATTCACCTTCACTTATTGAAGAGTTTTTTACCTCAATCATGTTAGTCACCTTCACAATCTGCTTTTTTTATCTTTTCTCCTCTATGACTGTAACATTCTATTCTAGACACGACAATTGAAATGTATTAAAACAACTAGGCTGATTAATAAGTTTATCGATAGTAAGACTCCAGTTCTAAGGAGAACAGCTGTAAAAATACGCTCAGTTATACAAATATTATATTCTGTATTTTGATAGAAATCTTAAAAATTCTTCTTGTGCTTGGTGGTGGTATTTTAGAATTGCATATGTATTGGCTTCAGGAAGTGGAAATGACTGAGAGTCCACTTCAAGTAACCTTCCTTCAAGTAATTCTCTACGAATGGTTGATGAAGGCAGATAGGACACTCCGAGTCCTTCCATAATAAACCGTTTGGTAATATGAATTTGTGAGACTTTCATCATTCGGACAGAAGGGTAAAAGAGTTTTACTGTCTTACATAAGTTATCCCAATAGCCAGGGTGATTATGTGTTAATAGGCGATTGGAGGATAAAATCTCCCCTTCTTCAAGTGGAAAAGCTGACTCAAAATCTCGCCCATCATGTGGCGTTACTAAACAGACTTTATCTTTGTAAAGTAAAGTTGTTTTAAGTTCTGGATGGAAGCTTTTTAAGCATGAAAGCCCAATATCAACGATTTCATCCAATACTGCCTTTTCGATGTTTTCCGATTCAATGATTTCAATAGAAATCTCAACTTCTGGATGGTTTTTGATGTATTGTTTTAGAACAAACGGTAATACAGTATCAGCGATTAATGGAGAGATGGCAAGCGTCAGTTTTGTTGTGTATCCTTGCGTGAATGTTTGCAGGTCTTGTAGTCCGTTATCGTAAACAGCTATGATTTGTTTTGCATGCTGTAAATACCTTCTACCGGACTCGGTCAGTTTGATTTTTTTGCCTTCTCTTTTAAAAAGTAGTACCCCGAGCTCCTTCTCCAATTGTTTAATGTGGACGGTGACCGTTGGTTGTGAAATAAATAACTGATCCGCTGTCTTTCGGAAGTTCCCATTCTCCGCCGCTGTAATAAATGTTTTAATCCAATTAAGTTCCATTAACAGGCTCCTTATTATAATTATTAATCATTTTATTTAAAAATATTTAATTTTATTAATCATTTATATATTATACAATTTTTGTAATAGAAGGAAGGAGTGATTGCAATGGTTAACAAAGGATTAAAGGGTGTAGTAGCTGCTGAAACGGCAATTAGTCACATTGATGGGAAAGAGGGCAAGCTTATTTATAGAGGGTATGAAATTCGTAATCTAACAGCTGCTCATTCATTTGAAGAAGTTGCTTTTCTATTATGGTTTGGACATTTACCGACAGTGGCAGAATTAGATAAGTTAAATACAGAATTAGTAAAAAGCAGGTATTTAACTGAAACAATGAAAACTGTTATGGATGTTCTTCCTACAAATATGGATTTCATGAGTGTTATTCGAACGGTTATTTCTGCAGAGGGGACGATTGACTATGGGTGGAAACCAACCATTTCTCAAGCGATTACATTGACTGCTGTAATGCCTACGATAATCGCGTATTGGTATAACAAGGTACAAGGTAAAACATGTAATGAACCTGTAGAAACCTTAAGCCATGTTGAGAATTATTTATACATGTTGAATGGGAGTAGCCCATTAGAAGCACAAGTTGAAGCACTTGAAACGTATATGATCTTAACTTTAGAGCATGGAATGAATGCATCCACATTCTCGGCACGCGTAACAGCTTCTACTGAATCAGATATCGTCTCAGCCATTACTTCCGCGATCGGCACGATGAAAGGTCCTCTTCATGGCGGTGCACCGTCTGGCGTTATCGATTTATTAAATGCAATTGAAACTGTAGAAAAAACAGAAGACGTCATACGGAAGAAACTTATGAGTGGTGAAAAATTGATGGGCTTTGGGCATCGTGTCTACAAAACCCATGATCCTAGAGCGATCGCATTAAGAAAAAAACTAATAGGGTTGAGCGGTGAAGATCGTTGGCTTGATCTTGCTGTTCATGTTGAAAATGTAGCAGTTAAATTATTAAATGAATTAAAACCTGGTAGAGCTTTATACACGAATGTAGAATTTTATGCAGCAGCTATTATGAAATCGATAAACTTGGCTCCAGAGCTGTTTACCCCAACTTTTACTGCTAGCCGTGTCGTTGGTTGGAGCGCTCATGTGCTCGAACAAGCCGAGGATAATACAATCTTTAGACCGCAATCTGAATATGTCGGTACGATGGCACAAATGTAATTTTTTCAAAGGCGCTTTCTTTTATGAGGAAGCGTCTTTTTAAAAGCTTAGAAAGAGCCTTTGGACCGTAAGCTAAGTTCACACATATGTGAATATTGAAAACCAAATCTTCTTTTATTTAAATTAACCTTGCAAATGTGCTCCAAAAAAGACCATAGTGTAAAAGCTTCAAGTATAAATAAAAATTATCGTTATCCTTTTTTTCGACCTAATATGGCAACATAATTGATCTATAATAAACGAATCCTATTTCAATGATTAGTAATTTAAATTGTAAAAATAATTAAAACCAATTTGACTTATAGGAATAATGTAGTACGATAAAATTATTCATTTATTAGTTTTATATTTTGTGAGGTGGATTTTGTTGCAATTACAAGTCATGAACAGTCCGTTTAATGAGGAGCAGGCAGAGCTCCTTAACCGTCTTCTGCCAACATTAACAGATTCACAAAAAGTATGGTTATGCGGTTATTTAGCAGCCACTCAGACTGTTGCTGCAGCTCCTGGTGCAGTAGAAACACAACCAGCAACAGTAACAGCTCCAAGTCCTACAGCAAAGGCAATTTCTAAAGATGTAACTGTTCTTTACGGTTCACAGACAGGAAACGCTCAAAGACTTGCAGACAGTACGGGCAAGACGCTTGAAAAACAAGGATTTAAAGTAACCGTTTCTTCAATGAGTGATTTTAAGCCTAATCAATTGAAAAAGGTAGAAAATTTACTAATTGTTGTGAGTACACACGGTGAAGGTGAACCACCAGATAATGCATTATCTTTCCATGAGTTTCTTCATGGCAGACGCGCACCGAAGCTTGATCATTTAAGATTTTCTGTATTATCACTTGGGGATAGCTCCTATGAATTCTTCTGTCAAACAGGGAAAGAATTTGATCAAAAGTTAGAGGATTTAGGTGGTACAAGGCTTTATGCACGTGTGGATTGTGACCTAGACTTCGATGAGCCAGCAGCGGAATGGGTAAAAGGAGTAATTGGCGGTTTAAGTGAAGCGCAAGAGGGAACAGTCTCAGAGCCTTCAGGAATTCCTGCATCACAAGCTGAAACAACTGAATATAGTCGTACAAATCCATTTAAAGCCGAAATTCTAGAGAATTTAAATTTAAATGGTCGTGGTTCTAATAAAGAAACACGTCATCTTGAGATATCATTAGAAGGTTCTGGTCTTACGTATGAGCCAGGCGACAGTTTAGGTATTTATCCAGAAAATGATCCTGAATTAGTTGAATTATTATTAAAAGAAATGAAGTTCGACCCGAATGAGAATGTGCCAGTAAATAAACAAGGGGCAACTCACTCTCTAAGGGAAGCGCTAAGCACACAATTTGAAATTACCGTTGTTACAAAGCCACTTCTTGAGCAGATTGCGAAGTTGTCAAAAAACAGTGAGTTACATGAGTTAGTATTACCAGGCAGTGAAGCAAAGTTAAAGGAATATATTAAAGGTCGTGACTTATTAGATGTAGTTCGTGATTATGGTCCGTGGGGCACATCAGCACAGGAATTCGTTTCAGTTCTTAGAAAAATGCCGCCACGCCTTTATTCAATTGCAAGCAGTCTATCGGCAAATCCTGACGAAGTTCATTTAACAATCGGTGCAGTTCGATACGAAGCACATGGACGAGAACGAAATGGTGTATGTTCAATTTTCTGTGCAGATCGTTTACAATCTGGAGATACATTACCGATCTTTATTCAAAATAACCAAAACTTTAAGCTCCCTGAAAACGCTGAAACACCGATTATTATGGTTGGACCAGGTACAGGAGTTGCTCCGTTCCGTGCTTTCATGCAAGAACGTGAAGAACTGGCTGAGGAAGGTAAGTCGTGGATGTTCTTTGGAGATCAGCATTTTGTTACAGACTTCCTCTATCAAACCGAATGGCAAAAATGGTTGAAAGACGGTGTCTTAACGAAGATGGATGTTGCGTTTTCTCGTGACACAGAAGAAAAGGTTTATGTACAGCACCGCATGCTTGAAAATAGTAAAGAATTGTTTGAATGGCTTCAAGAGGGAGCTGTTGTATATATATGTGGTGATGAAAAACATATGGCACATGACGTTCACAACACACTTCTTGATATTATTGAACAAGAAGGCAACCTGAGCCGTCAAGAAGCAGAAGCTTACTTAGCAAATATGCAACAACAAAAACGATATCAACGCGATGTATATTGATTGATTGGATTGAAAGGAGTAAATAAATATGGTGAATAAGACTTTATTAAAAGCACCAGAAGGGCCGCCGAGTGACGTTGAACGTATTAAAGAAGATAGTAATTACTTACGCGGTACATTAAAAGAAACAATGCTGGACCGAATTAGTGCAGGGATCTCAGATGATGATAATCGTCTTATGAAATTCCACGGAAGCTATTTACAAGATGACCGTGATCTACGTAATGAGCGTCAAAAACAAAAATTAGAGCCTGCGTATCAATTTATGTTACGAGTGCGAACACCTGGTGGGGTAGCTACTCCTGAACAATGGCTAGTGATGGATGACCTAGCTCAAAAATACGGGAACTGTACATTAAAATTGACGACGCGCCAAGCGTTTCAGATGCACGGTATTCTAAAGTGGAATATGAAAAAAACAATCCAAGAAATCCATGCTTCTTTATTAGATACGATTGCTGCGTGCGGGGACGTTAACCGTAACGTGATGTGCAACCCTAACCCTGATCAATCAGAAGTACATGAGGAAGTATTTAAGTGGTCAAAACTATTAAGTGATGACTTACTCCCGCGTACAAGAGCGTACCATGAGTTGTGGTTAGATGAAGAAATGGTAGCAGGTACACCTGATGTTGAAGAAGTTGAACCGATGTACGGACCGCTTTATTTACCAAGAAAGTTCAAGATCGGGATTGCAGTACCACCATCCAATGATGTGGATATCTTCTCGCAAGACCTTGGCTATATTGCTGTTGTAGAAGATGGTAAACTGCTTGGATTTAACGTTGTAATTGGCGGCGGTATGGGGATGAGTCACGGGGATAAAGAAACGTATCCTCAAGTAGCAAAAGTGATTGGGTTCTGTAAACCGGAGCAAATTTATGACGTTGCTGAAAAGATCATCATGATCCAGCGTGATTACGGAAATCGTTCCGAACGAAAAAATGCACGTTTCAAATATACGGTGGACCGACTAGGTTTAGATACGGTCGTAGCTGAAATTGAAGCTCGTCTTGGCTGGAGCCTCGAAGAAGCAAAGCCATACCACTTTGACCATAATGGTGACCGTTACGGATGGGTGAAAGGCGCAAAAGGCAAATGGCATTTTACATTATTCGTTGAAGGTGGACGTATTACTGATCTCGAAGACTATAAATTGATGACAGGTTTACGGGAAATTGCAAAAATCCACACAGGAGATTTTCGTTTAACAGCTAACCAAAACCTGGTCATTGCAAATGTTACGAGTCAGAAAAAGAAAAAAATTACTGAATTAATTGAGCAATTTGGCTTAACGGATGGAAAGCAGTATTCGGCTATTCGTCGCAGTTCATTAGCCTGTGTTGCCTTACCGACATGCGGGCTGGCGATGGCTGAAGCAGAGCGATATTTACCAGGACTTATCGATAAAATCGATGAAATTGTTGATGAGAGTGGTTTACATGATAAAGAGATCACAATTCGCATGACAGGCTGTCCTAATGGTTGTGCGCGTCATGCACTTGCTGAAATTGGTTTTATCGGTAAAGCCCCTGGTAAGTACAATATGTACCTCGGTGCAGCGTTTGATGGAAGTCGTCTAAGTAAAATGTACCGCGAAAACATCGGCGAAGAGGAAATCTTAAATGAGCTTCGTGTTCTACTTCCGCGCTATGCTAAAGAGCGAGAAGAAGGCGAACACTTTGGTGATTTTGTCATTCGTGCTGGTGTCATAAAAGAAACAACAGACGGTACAAATTTTCACGATTAATAAAGTAACCAAAAGAGACAGGGCTTATTCCCTGTCTCTTTTGGTTATTGATTTAATTTTTTTACAACACAATGTATCCGGCTTTTCTCACAGCTTCTGCCAAGTCATAAACTTCAGCTTTCGTTTCGTCATATTCAACCTCAACCTTTTTATCTTCAAGACTAGCTTTCGCTCGATTGACTCCATTCATTTGAGTTAATGCATTTTCTACGGTTGAGAGACAGTTTCCACAACTCATTTTTTCAACTTGAAGAGAGACGTGCTTCATCTTGGTCACCACACCTTTTTTTATCAGTTTTTAGCAAAGGGGTTACTTTTATTCGAGAAAAAGTTAGAGTGGTTTAGAAAAGTGGAGCAGAGTACAAGTTGAAATAAAAAAAGCCAAACAACCAGGAGCGTTGTTTGGTTTTTTTGTTGAAAGCGTCCAATTTAGTGTTACAGTTTAAACAAAATCCCGATAACTGAATAGATAATTACAGTTGAAAATAGGACTGTCATATGAATAAGAGAGAAAATAAAAAGTGATTTTGCCCATTTTTCTGGATCCATCTTTTTATAGCCATAAATACTTAAGATCAGCCATATAACACCTAAAAGAATTGCGACTAACATAAGACCAAGGCTCAGTGACCCGAGAAGGAAACTTGTAGCAATTAAAATGACTAAATAAATATTTGTCTGTAGATACGTTCTTCTAATGCCTTTTACCACAGGAAGCATTGGAACTTTAGCTGCTTTATATTCTTCATGTTTTCGAATAGCGATCGCATAGAAATGAGGCATTTGCCATACAACAGCTATAACAAAAAGGCCGAGAATAGCAGGATGGGTAATGTCTGGATAAATGGCAGCCCAACCGATAAGAGGAGGCATAGCCCCAGAAATACTGCCAATCTCTGTATTATAGATAGTCCTTCTTTTACTCCACATCGTATATGGTACGACATAAAAAAACAATCCTAGAAACCCTAGGAGTGCAGCTAGTGGCGTAGCTAGAGCGAGCACGGTGACCCCGGAGATTGACATTACAATCCCAAGCCATAAAACAGTAGCAGGCTTAATTTCACCAGTAACAGTTGGCCTGTTTTTCGTTCTCTCCATAATGGAGTCAATATCCCGATCGTATAAGTTATTAAATGAGCCAGCAGCACCCATAACAAGAATGGATCCTATCAAAGCAAAAATAATTTCCGGTATTTTATCAAAAAGACTATATTGGTATGTGTACAGAGCCAACGTTAATCCGGCAAACATCGTAACAAGATTGGATTTAATAATACCTGTTTTGACAGTGAGTGCTAAATTAGTTGATAGGCTCTGTTTCGGTGTTGTTAAATTTTGTTCCCCTTGCATTATTTCCCTCTTCCCTTTTACTAGATGATCTCATACGACCTTACATCATTGGCTGATATATGAAAGAGATTCCAATACAAATCATAACACATTTGGACTCTAGTAGGAATTTATATACTATAGGGAATATTAGTGATTTATGGCGGAATTGTCAAGAGATGTCGAGTAATGTTCTTATATCCGACCGAGTTTGTACGGATTATGGAATGACTGTTTTATTTTAAACCCTCACACAGCATAAGAGTCCTATGGAATTCATGAAGGATTGGTGAAAATTGTAAGGAAGCTATAGATTGATCCTAAAGTTTTAGTTAGAATGAACTAAAAAGAGATAAGAGGGGACAGCAGTGTGGGGATTAGGGGAGAGTTTTTTCAAACGTTAAATAAAAATAAAATCAGTATTTTTATACCCGTTTTGATTGTTTTATTTTTAATGGTCATCAGAGAACCTTTTTTTGAATTGGTAAAAGGGGAAAATTATGTAATTACACATCTTATTGTCAGTTTTTTTATTGTTATTGCTTGTGCCACTATATCATTACAAGCTTGGATTATTTATCCGTATACGCGATCAAGTAAACAATTATGGCTAGGGGCTATCTTTGTTACGATTACGATTTTGGAAATCGCACATGCAATTACATACAAAGGGATGCCTGTTTTCTTCGTAGAGAGTTCGCCTTATCAAGCTACATGGTTCTATATGATTAGTAGGTTGTTTTTGGCATTTGGGGTACTTGTTCTTGTATTAATGAAGGAAAGGAAAATGCCTGTAATTAGGAGATTTCTAGCGTATGGAGCAGGGTTATTCGTTTCTTTTATAATTCTGGTTGTTGTTTATGCTCCTGTTCAGTTGTTGCCTGATCTTGTAATTGAAGGGGTAGGTACAACATCATTGAAGAATGGTTTGCAATATGCAGCATTGATTATTCAAGCTTTAGGTATATTTGTAATCGTTTATAGGAAGTTGTTAAGCGATGTATTTTATCTTACACTCGTGCTTGCATCATTTTACATGATATTTAGTGATGTTATGTTTACTTCCTATATTAGTGTGTTTGGCTTTGAAAACTTTTTAGGTCATATCTTCCAAATATTTGGGTTTTGCTATCTTTTGCGAGCGCTCTATTATACAGCGGTAGAGGAACCCTTTATTTTTAAGAGAAGAGCTGAAGAGGTCGTAAAGAGAAAAGAAAGGTTCCTAAATACAGTTATGTCTAATATGGGGGAAGGTGTTGTTGTTGTAGACCGCTATGGCCAAGTGACACTAATCAACCAAGAAGCAGAGGCCATCTTACAGTGGAAGAGCGAGGAGATACTGGGTGAGGAATTGCTAGGGTTTGTTAAGTTAAAGGGAGTAAGAAGCGAACAATTAACTCAAGACTTTCTAGAGGCTAACTTATTTGAAAAACAAAGTCGCAGGGTAGAAGAAGGTTGGTTTCTAAGGAAAGACGGAAGTGCAGTTCCAGTTTCAATTACCATTACCATTACCCCTAATGAAGAAGATGGAACTGTAGTTGGAAACATTATAGTTTTTCGTGATATTAGTCAGCAAAGAAAAGATAAAAAGAAAATTGAATATATGGCTTATAATGATGAACTTACAGGGTTGCCAAACAATCGTTACTTCAAGCGAATGGTGGAGCAGCAAATAGCTAATAACCCTCAGGAGAAAATAGCGGTCTTGTTGTTTGAAATTGATGGTGCAAAAAATATAAAAGAGGTATTTGGGCAGGTCATCGCAGATAAACTTGTGTTAACGTTTACTCAAAAACTTCATCAGTTCATTCCAAAGAGGACCCTTTTTTCAAGGATCGATCGAGATGTATTTGCTATTTTATTATCTCCTGTTACAGATGAAATAGAGTGTTAAGAGGTGTGCAAACAAATACATAATGCATTGGAAAGAACAATTCAAGTTGAAGACCTCTTATTAAAAGTTTCGGCTAATGTTGGTGTATCGTTTTATCCGCAACATGCTATACAGGTTGATGATTTGATAAAAAATGCTTATATTGCTATGCATCAAGCAGAGGACTTATCAAAAAGTTGTGTAATTTACGACGCAGAACTATCAGAAAAAATATTAGATCAAATCGTGTTAGAAAGTGACATGCATAAGGCTCTTTCTAATGAAGAATTCTACTTGGTCTATCAGCCTCAAGTAAATAGTAAAACAGGCAAGGTATTTGCAGTGGAAGCCCTAATCCGCTGGGAACACCCGACACGAGGTCTTATCTCACCTGCTGAGTTCATTCCGATGGTAGAAAAAAGTGGTCTTATTATTTCAATTGGAGAGTGGGTAATGAATACTGCATGTAGGCAATTAAAAACGTGGCATGAACAAGGGTGTTTGGATTTAGCCGTCTCTGTCAACCTTTCAACACGGCAATTTTACCAGGAGAATTTAGTAGAAACCGTTGAAAGCATACTCCGGAAATATGATGTCCCTGGATATTTCTTGAAATTGGAAATTACTGAAAGTATGGCAATGGTTAATCTCGAACATTCCATCAGGGTTCTTCACAATCTAAAAAAACTTGGAATCCAGATAGCTATTGATGACTTTGGGACCGGTTATTGTTCGCTAAGTTATTTAAAAGATTTACCTTTTGATTTAATTAAGATTGATCGTTCATTTATTCAAAATCTTGATGCTGCCAATCACAGTGATTTGACCATTCTTTCAATGGCACGTTTTTTACATATGAGAGTAATAGCTGAAGGGGTTGAAACGTTAGGTCAAGTTGAGTTGTTAAATGAAAAAGAGTGTTATCACATACAGGGATACTTGTTTAGTCAGCCTTTAAAACCTCAAGATGTGATAGGGAAAATTCAACAAATTGAACAGCAGTTTGAAAAAGAAAGTGGAGAAACTTTGTGAGAATAAAAAAATAACTTCACAAACGAATCGATTTTTAAAGAGGAGTGGGAAAGTGAAGTCTGGATTTAGACTAAAATTATCTATAATTATGATAGTATTTGCAATAATCATTTCGTTTACAATTACTTTAATTGACCATCAACGCTTAAAAAACGAATTGAAAAAGAATGAACAATTCCATATAGAGCAAATTGAAAATATAGCTGAGTATTCTCTTAATACAATAGAAAAAGCGTATTTTCTATTTGAAGCTGAGACTGCGGCAAAAATGAAATCGAGTTCTGAAATACTAATCAGTAAATATGAAGAACAACCTAATTTTGATCAATGGGACTTTCAAGAATTAAAAAAAATGTTAGAGTTTGATATCTACATTATTAATGAAGATTTTGTTATTACACATAGTAGTTTTCAGGAGGACATCGGACTAGATTTTATGGCTTGTTGTCGGAAGCTTGCTAGTGTGCTGGAAGAAAGAAGGCAGACTGGAAACTTTTATGATGATGGGATGGATATTGAACAGCACACTGGATTAGTTAAAAAGTACAGTTACATGGCAACGCGGGATAAAAAGTACATGATACAACTTGGGTATTCGCTCCAAGATGGAGTGATTTTTCAGGAGTTTAATTTCTTAGACACGATCGAGGAATTGGAAAAACGGTATCCTTCTGTAGATAATATTAATGTTCTTAATATCGGGGGGAATTTATTAGGGATTCCTATTGAGGAAATGCGCTTGACACAAGGGAGAAGAGCTGCATTTGAACGTACACTCTCAACACAGGAGATGACTGAGTTAAGAGAGGAAGTGAATGGAGAAGCTTCGATTTACCGGTATATCCCGTATACATCAAAATATGATGGAGGGACAACTAAGAATAAGGTCATTGAAATTGTGTACAATGAGAAAAACTTACAGGATGTTTTAAACGGCAATAAGAGAACGTTCTATATACAGTTGTCTGTTATCTTGATGGTTGCTGTTGTCATTGCACTGCTCATTGCCAGGTGGTTAGCTAAGCCGATGTACTTAGCTTTTCATGACAGTTTAACTGGTTTGAAAAACAGGGCAGCTTTTGATGAATTATTGCGTTCTGCCTTACTAGACAAAAACGATGGATTGGCATTAGTCATGCTTGATTTAGATAATTTTAAGTTAGTGAATGATTATCATGGACATGATAAAGGTGATTTGTTGTTAAAAAACGTAGCCAGGACGTTAAAGACTTTTGCTGGTGCAAAGGATGTATCGGCTAGACTCGGTGGAGACGAGTTTGCAATGATCATTCGTTCTTCTGACCTGAAAGAAATAAAAAAGACTGCAGATCAGATGATTGCAGCTGTTCGGGATATCTGTGAAGAAATAGAACTTGATGGAGAACGAGTAACCGTGAGTATAGGAATAGCACTTACACCAGAACATGGTACAACCCCCGCAGAACTATATAAAAATGCCGATACCGCTTTGTACCGTTCGAAAGCCAAGGGGAAAAATCAGTTTTGTTTTTTTCAAAATGAAAATTAATTACCTAGATGTCCTTTGTGTATAACGTAAGATATATAGAAGTAAAGGCTACCTGCACTTTGTGATATGCTCCCCTATAGGTAGACAGATTAAAAAATAAAAATCTGTTTACCTTGGGGGAGTTTTTCTATGCCTAATAGTAAGTATTCTAAAGAATTTAAAAATGAAGTTTTACTGGCTTATGAAA
>NZ_JAOTPO010000019.1 GCF_029028005.1 Alkalihalobacterium chitinilyticum | reverse complement strand
TCTCTCCTAATTGATAGTTTGGTCACTTTCAATCATAAGAGAGGTTAATTAAATTGGAAATCATGTGGCTCATTTTTTATGTGATCGAACTACTGGAAAGTGGCTCAATATTAAATTATCAAATACAAGAGATGATTTTACTTATCTACTAATAGAAAAAGAGAAATTAGAAAGAGAAGCTAGAAAAATAAAAGTCGGTTTTGAGAACAAGTACGATTCTCTACAGGCTCTAGCTGGAGCGTTATTACAAATTGCTAAACAAGGTATTTCCACAACTTATCAACATGAAGATAGTCCCTTAACTCGATGCAAGGGTGGAAAAAAAATAAAATCACAATACTTAAAAAATGTTATATGGGAAGGCCGTAACCAGTCCATGCATTATGAGGAAGGATTTACAGATGATTTTAAAAAAACAAAGGAATGTTTTGTAAAATTAAAGGAAGATTACAACCTAAACTTTGACATTGATAAAAATTACAAGAAAAACCTTGCAAAAGAGGTAGTGCTTGTTTTGGGATGGAAAACATATGAAGATTATAGAAAATCTATGCTTTCATTAGTATAGATAGAGAAGATGTGAATCTACATTTTCGTGACCAAGATGTTAAAAGAACAACTAATCATACAAAGTCGTTTTACTACACAGTACAACCATACTATCAATAGTAAATGATATTCCACAATTAGAACTATTGCAGAAGACCAAAGCCTAATTCCACTTTATAAATAAGGATGGTTAGGCTTTTTTACTTTAAAACAGTTGTTGACATTCTTCTATTGGTAAACAAGTTGACTGCAAGTGGTAAATTTCGTGGCAACTGCTGGTAAAAAACATGACACAGATGGTACATTCTATTGGCTTTAATCATATGCTAACATTTGCTAACGCAATTAAGTAAAAACTGTAACATCTCGTTAAAGATGTTACAGTTAGAAAAACCCCAAACGTTGATTTACCGCACTTTTGGTACATAACATGAAAGATGTTACAACTTATCATATTGTGGGCGGCATGATGTGAGGGATTTTGAGTGATTTGCAAACAGGATGCTAACATAATTTAAATTAAAGAGGCTTCTGATTAGTTGACTAAACTTTCGGGAAGCTTTTTTTTATTTCTTGGGTTACATGAGGAAAGAAATCTTTCGTGACTTAATCATCCGACTGGCCTATTCGGTCCATAATTTATTTCAGTGCGATACTGGTCTAGGAAAGAAGCGAAAGTCATTAAGCACATTTCGATACATTCATCTATTAATGACAATTAACGGATATCTATGAAAAATAGGGTAACAGCTTAATTATTCAGAATGTTGAAAATGGCAAGTGGGCAAAAGTTATGGAAAAGTGTAGTAATATAAGTGGTGTAATTATACAATTAGTGTGAATGAAACGGTTTGTAAAAAACCTTTCATTATAACCTAAAACAACATTTACCTTTATCTTATCATTTAAAAAGTCAGTTTCTAGAGAAAAGGTCTTTAGTAACAAAAAGCTCGTAGACATTGAATAAAGAATAGGTGATAGAAGTGGGAGAAGGAAAAAAACATAAGTTTCAAAAACTAACTCCAGTTAATAATGTAGACTTAAAACTTTATGAAGATGCTATTAACTACATTTTTGATAATCCTGATGTTCGGAATGTTGCGATATCTGGAGCATATGGTGCCGGTAAAAGCAGTGTAATAGCAACGTATGGGAAAAAGTATAGTGACTTGCGATTTGTGCATATTTCACTTGCGCATTTCAAACAGCCTGATAAAGAGGACGAAATTGAAATTAAAGAATCTATCTTAGAAGGGAAAATACTAAATCAACTTATCCACCAAATTCCATCGGAAAATATTCCTCAAACAAATTTTAAAGTAAAGAAAAAAATAGAAACTAAGAATATTGTACGTAGTGCTGTTTATACGATGCTATTTTTAATATCTATACTACATATTACTATGTTTGGATTGTGGAATGGGTATGTGGCATCACTATCAACTTCTTGGATAAAAAATATTCTAGAAATATCAGTAAATCAATCTATGCTTATCATAAGTGGATTACTGGTTGCTATCACATTCTACATATTTCTTTACTCAATGATAAAATTACAAATGACCAAAAATGTATTTAGAAAAGTCAGATTGCAGGGTAACGAAATTGAGATTTTTGAGGAAAGTGAAGAATCCTATTTCGATAAATATCTAAATGAAGTTTTGTACCTATTTGAAAATGTTGAAGCTGATGTCATTGTGTTTGAAGATATGGACCGCTTCGATGCAAATAGAATTTTTGAACGCCTACGCGAGATTAACACCTTAGCAAACATCCAACTTGAAAAGGATAATAAACATCCACTTCGATTCTTCTATCTTGTGAGGGATGATATTTTTGTATCAAAGGATCGTACAAAGTTTTTTGATTATATAGTACCTGTTGTTCCTGTTGTCGATAGCTCTAATTCATATGATCAATTCATATCGCATTTTAAGGAAGGTGGTATTTATGACCTATTTGATGAAAATTTTCTACAGGGTCTTTCATTATATATTGATGACATGAGACTCCTAAAAAACATATACAATGAGTTTTTTATTTATAATAACAGACTTAATACAACCGAACTTAATTATAATAAAATGCTTGCTATAATAACCTATAAGAATTTGTTTCCACGAGATTTTAGTGAATTACAACTTAATCAAGGTATGGTATATACACTTTTTGCAAAAAAGGATGATTTTATCAAAACGGAAATTGAAAGGTTAAGAGATTTAGCAGCCGATAGTAAAAGACAGATTGAGTTTCTGAGAAAAGAGCATTTAACTTCCAACCAAGAATTAGATGATGTATTTATTCAAAAGCGAGCACGATTACCTAACAATAATTACAGTCAACGGCAGGAACTGGAGAAGAAGCTTGGTGAGGAATATCCTATCCGTAAACAGGCTATAGAGAACAAGTTAAATAATCGCCTGCCTTATTTAGAAGATCAATTATTTCGTCTTGAACAGGAAATGGTTTCAACTCAAAGCAAACAACTTCATGAAATTATTACAAGAGAAAATATAGAATTTATTTTTAAAGTAACAACAACAAATGAAATAGGCGTTGAAACTAACTTTCATGAGATTAAAGGTAGCGAATACTTTGCCTTACTGAAATATCTTATACGTAATGGGTTTATAGATGAGACCTATGCTGACTACATGACTTATTTCTATGAGACCAGTCTGAGCCGAGTAGATAAAACTTTTTTACGAAGTATTGCAGACAAGAAAGCAAAAGAATTTACATATCAGCTAAAAAATCCATCGTTGATAACTAATAGGCTAAGATTGGTGGATTTTGACCAAGAAGAAATCCTTAACTTCGACTTGCTTCAATACCTTCTGCGGACACCAGATAACCGAGTATTTCTTAATAGGTTTTTGCAACAACTAAGAAATAACAGAAACTTTAAGTTTGTAGGGGAATACTTTAATACTGAAAGGGAACTTTCTGCTTATGTAAAGGATCTTAATAAGCAATGGCCGGGAATGTTCTCCTCTGCAATAGAAGCGGGTGCTTTGACAGATAAACAAATACGTCTATATTCAATATATACTCTTTACTATTCTAATGATGACGATCTTCAAGCATTAAATAACGAGAATTATCTTACTTGTTATATTTCTAGCAGTTCGGATTACTTACAAATAGATGAACCCAATATCGATAAGCTAATACATGGTTTCATTCTATTGAATGTATCCTTTGTAGGTATTAACAATGCACATGGAGACCTGCTGGAAGAAG
This sequence comes from Alkalihalobacterium chitinilyticum, assembly GCF_029028005.1. Taxonomy (GTDB): domain Bacteria; phylum Bacillota; class Bacilli; order Bacillales; family Bacillaceae_F; genus Alkalihalobacterium; species Alkalihalobacterium chitinilyticum. The sequence goes on along the minus strand of NZ_JAOTPO010000019.1, from coordinate 65,285 downwards.
TTTATAGAAAATCACTATACGAAATTAACTTTGAAAATTTAAGATTTATGCTTAGAGAATTTTATCAAGTTGAGGATGATAACGACATTTATCATAGGAACTATACACTCGTGCTCACTCAACCTGAGTCTCCTTTAGCCCAATATGTAAAAAACAGTATTTGCAACTATATTGACGTTGTTCTGTCAAACAGTAGAAGTGTAATCAAAGATGATGAAAAAGTCGCCTTACTTATCTTGAACAATGAAACAATAACGGGTGACCAGAAAAATGCTTACATGGAATTATTAAGAACTACCATTACATCTATTATTGATATAAACGATAGAAGTTTATGGAGTTCACTATTACACAATCGTTTAGCTAAATATTCAGAAGAGAATATCATCGAATACTTTAGAGACAGTAAATCGTTAGAACCTACATTAATAGAATTCATAAACAGTGATGAATCAATGTTGAATTTTTCGGAGGTAAGAAACAATTATGGGTCTGAAGAGGCTGAAAAATTCTTTGATGCTACTATCATTTCTAATAAATTAGGTAATCTCAAATATAGGGAGATACTAACTTCGCTAGGTTTCTCATATAATTATTTTAATATTAATGAAATATCAGACGAAAAGTTACGCATTCTTATCGATGAAAATATTGTTCCTATGAATTTAGATAACTTACTGTTCATAAGAGAAAATTATAAAAACCAAGTCATATACTTTATTGAAAAAAATTCAAATGAGTATGCCAACACAATTACAAGTGAAGTGTTTGTACTTGATGAGGTGGTCGAGGTACTTTCATGGGATGTTGATGATGATATAAAAATTAGGTTGCTTGGATATACGAGCGAACGGTTATCTATTTTGAATAAAGGATATTCTACCGCTGTAAATGAAATCATTTTGAAAAATAATCTCGATCCTAATGACCTTTCCCACCTATTTGGAACTTATGAAGCTTTGAATGATGTAATTCAGAAAGTAATACTTGACTTGGCTACAAAAAGGATAACTTTAATCATCTCAGAGCCTAATAGTGTTTCTGATGAATTACTTAAAACACTATTTGAATCGGGTGGTTTGGAGTATAGACTAAAAGTTGATTTATTCATATCTTTGCTTCCCTATCTGGAAGAAGAGGTTTGTAAAGAATATCTTGATTTATTGGACTTGGCTGAGTATAACAAAATATTTAGATATCGTACTAGACCGAGTTTTGAGATTAATACAATAAATGAAAGACTATTAACAGCTTTTAAAGATAACAACTTGATACGTGATTTTCAGGAGGATCAAGGTAAAGAAGGATACTATAAAATAATTCGATCTTGAAACTAATATCTTAATCGCAAAGGTTACATTAAAACTACTTGACATAGCCAGTTTTAACATTACTTCTGTTAGTTTTATGAAGACCAAAGTTAATTTCAAAACTAGGTGGTGGGAATAGTCATATGTAATCGTTTAATTATAGTGATTATTTTTGAACCTTCTCTTGATTCTTTAAAAGGATAATGTTAAATATGTGGAGTCTATCCAAAGACTTAATGCTACTTAATTTATGAAATGGTTGTAGATATAAAAAAGAAGGACTATCTTAAATAGTTCTTCTTCATTTCTTTATCGTAAACTCTTCAGATCTACTAAAAAAACCGTGCTTTTTGTTAATCATATCAATTGGAACGTTTAGTTCAATATAATGTATGGGATTTTCTTCTCTTAAGTATGAAAGTGTTTAACCTCATTTCCGGACTTGAACTCATAAAAATCACTGGTTTTGATAAAGATTTTTACAGTAGGTTGCAATTATATAACTCCTATCATTGGTTTATTCTTTTACTACAATCATCTTAGCCATAATCAATAATTATATAAGTAGTTATACTTTGTTTTATAACTGTTGCAATTCTTTACTTATGTTTTTAATAATTTCCCCATTCTAATGGCTGTGTACTGGTATACAAGGCTTTCAAGTAAATGATTTAAAAGGGTGAAAAAATATAAAATTTTTTAAAAATATTTTTATCACTTTGGTTTGCCGTTATAAACTCATGCATTATACAATATAAATAACAAAATATCTTACATGCATCTTCGCTGGAAGCACCAGGCAGATGGATTGTGGTCCTCACAATCCGTTTGCCTTTTTTTATTGTAAATTCGTTATTTAGGAGGGAAAGAACTGTTTTTTCAGCGATTTTGCGTGAATGAATTACATATTTTAAGGAGGAGTTCTACTATGGAAAAATCAATAGAAAAATATCCGATTGTACTCAAAGCATGTGATATTGCAGAGATATTGGGGGTTTCAGAGCCTACTGCTTACAAATTAATGCGTCAACAAGGCTTCCCGTTGATAAGCTTTGGAAGAACGATGAGAGCACTCCGTGACGAGTTCTTTCATTGGTTGGAAGAACAATCAAAGGTTTCATGGAAAAGCTGATTGCTTTTAGGCTCATAAACAGTAAGAAAAACGAGGGGATGATTAGGAAGCCATGTGGGTGAGATAGAAAGAGAAAATGTCGGCAAAAGATAGAAAAACCATCCAGCAAAACGTAATAGTATCTGTGTAGTAGCTTTATTATTCAGGTACTTATTCATGAGTAATCATCTAGATTCGAAGAATGGAAAAAGGAATGATGCATGTAATCCGCTAGCTTTTTATAGGAGCTATGAATTAATTCTACATTCTTCTTATAAATGAATAAGCATGTGTTCATACTGCTAATGACCACATGCTTACCGAATAAATGGAGGTAAGTATGGCTAAAAAGCACTCAATAGGAAGAGGGAAAAATAAAAAATTTATTGTTCGGTATGATGACTATTCAACAGGTATTAGAAAACAAAAGCAAAAAACCTTTAAGTTAAGTAAAGAAGCGGATGATTTTATTTTCCGGATTAATTCGCTAAGAAATGGGAAAAAAGATTACCCGTTCCTTCCTGTTCAGCAGGAACCAGAGAAGGAGGAAATTCTTTTTCGTCAATTTGCAATGAAATGGTATGAGGTAGACTACTATCGAAGTGTTAGGGCATCGACATTTAAAAATCGACGTTTCTATTTAGATAAACACATCCTTCCTTTTTTTGGTGATAGATACCTGCATGAAATATCGGGGGATGTTCTTAACGAATTTTATGCTGAGTTGAAACGTAAAGGATATGCTCCTAAAACCATCAGTAGTATTCATAAGTTTTTATCCCGTTTACTAAAATCTTCTGTTAAAAAGGGATATATAGAGGTAGATCCAATGGAACAATTAGAGGCTAAACCCAAGGATCCCATTCGTAAAGCCCATCCATGGAGTTATGCAGAAATCGTGCAATTCATTGATGCAGCGGAGAAAGAAAAGAAAGATGTTATGTATGATTTCACATTACATACGGGATTAAGACAAGGTGAGGTGTTTGCAGTTCCTTGGTTTAACATCGACTTTGATGAGAAAACCGTGATTGTTACAAGAAGTGTTTCCTATGATGAGAACGGCGTTCCTGAGCTTATTCCCAAATCACAAGAAAGTTATCGAACCGTTTCGCTTCCAACGGATTTAATCGACAAATTGAAACAACATCAAAAACAGCAGCAACTCATGAAGGAACGATTTGGAACGCATTATCACCATGAATTGGATCTTGTGTTCCCAAAAAGTGACGGTGGGTTCCATAATCCTTCGAATGTGCGCAGACAATTATATCGGTTAATGGAAAAGGCCAATGTCAGACGAATATCGTTTCACGATCTGCGTCACACGCACGCTCGTATGCTAATTCAAAGTGGTGCGAATCCTAGCATCGTGCAAAAACGTCTTGGACATGAGGACATTGAAACAACGTTTAGATATTATGGGCATTTATGGCCAAATGCCGATAAGGAGGCAGTTGAAAACTTAGAAAAAGTGATGGGAAAATACAAAAAGAAATAATCATCTCAGGATTAAATGTGAGTTTTTGTGAACTTCACATTTTTGAGGGATATAAAAGAGGGGATGAAAGATGTAGACAACCCTTATGGGACAAGGGTTTTGGGTTGGTGGAGCATAGGGGGCTCGAACCCCTGACCTCTACGCTGCCAGCGTAGCGCTCTCCCAGCTGAGCTAATGCCCCGTTCAAGTTTTACTAATTTCTTTTAATTTACATTTCTCAACTCATTCTGTCAATAGGATGTTTACCTTTAGTTGAAAGAAAGAAAATGGATCATTCATTTTTATAATGTACTCATACGTAAGGTTTAAAAGAGTGCAGCCTATCAAAAAATCCACTCAATAATATACCAAGCCACACCGCCGATAACTCCTACAACAAGTGCACTTAAAATATTTTCCTTTGAAAACTTTTTATGCTTGACGAAATCGAAAATGACCCATCCGAAAAAAATCGCTATACCGAAAAGAAGTGCCTCAACCATTAGTTTTTACCCCCTTATTTACTATGCTTAGTTTAACAGAAAAACCGCTTGGTTGACAGTTTTTCCGTCCATGTTAGTTTATTTTAAAGGTACTTTTCGATAGCAATCTAGTCATTTGGTTTCATAGCTCGAATTTTGTTCTGCAAATTAATTAGTAATTTTTCCTAGAAATGGTGAGACCTTTAATTTTGTAGTACGTATTACTTATCGAAATACAGGGGAACGATTTCTTCATGTATAAATAATAAAAGTAAATGGGAGAGGTGTTTTTATGTCAGAAGTAAAAGTTAGTTCAGAAGAAAACTTTAAGCCTGAAAAACCTTCATTACTAGGGATGGTTTTTAGTCCAGGCGAGCAATTAGAGCGAGTGAAGGGAAATCCAAAAGTTCTCGTTCCGCTTTTATTAGTTACTCTACTTTATACGATTGGAGCAGCTATTACTGCATTCGGAATGGACAGTACTTGGATTTTACAGGAGTTAGGTCCTGATGAAGCACAATTTTTTGCTGAAATAGAAGGATTTATGCGAGTTATGATTTTAGTGACGGGATTATTGGTTCCTTTAATCGGTGCTTTAATCTTTGCAGTTGTTTTTCTTATTGTGGCTAAAGCCGCAGGAAAGGCAAATGTCACGTTTAAAAAGCTGTATTCTTTAAGTTTATTTGTTTCAGTAATTGGAGGTCTTGGCTTTTTATTTAATGGGATTATGACTACAGTGTTTGGAGCGAACCCCAACACTCCGTTTACAAGTTTAGCTGTTTTAATGCAAGCCGAAGGAAAACTAGCGATAGTCCTTGCTACTATTGAAGTTTTTACGATATGGCAGATAATTGTAACCGTTCTTGGTGTAAGGAAAGTAGCTGAATTTAATGCTGGTTTAGCTTGGGCATCAGTGATTATCTACACCGTAATTGGTATTTTTATTAGTCTTATAGGGGTATAAGTTTAGATAATCGGATTGAGTAGTTACGATTAAGTAGAACAGGGGGCTGCTATAAATAGCACCTCTGTTTTTTATTTTATGACGATAGCATGATCAGGGTTTATCAATATATCTAGTGCACTAATTGTAATCAAGTTGTTCCTGTTAGGGCACTCAGAAGCCCTTATTTGTGGCAAAACAGTTAATTTCAAAGGTTTAGGTGTCTCAGAAGCCCTTATTACATGAATAACGAGGTGATTTCTCAAGAATTCTATAAAATAAGGGCCTCTCAGTGCTATAACACCAATAAAATGATAGATTTTGAGAAAATAAAGGCCTCTCAGTTCCCTAAAATTCATTTATATTTTTGGATATCAAACATATTGAATTACCAGCCATCTCACAATCCTCTAGTAACCTCAATATTAAGTACAATATCAATCTTCGTATTACAAGCAACTTACATAAAATTTGGTATATAAAAATATTTTATTTAACCCCCTCAAAATCAAAATCTCCTGCGTAAAGCTATAGGAAAGCGGCTTTCTTAACAACAAAATATGTACATAGCTGTGAGGTGCCTCATGTTAAAAATTAAAAAAATTATGGTTTGTTTACTAGCGGGTGCAATGCTTGCTGCGGGGTGTTCTTCAGTATCATCTACACCAGCTGATGAAGCACAAGTCGAGAGTAAAACAATCTTTTATGAAAATATGGATGCTGGATTAAAAATCTATGAATCTAACCAATGGACGCTAGAACAGGAAGTGTTTACACGAAATTTAAATGCAACCTTTCAATATGAAACAGTAAAAGCAATTGTTTCGGTGCTCCCTAGTGAAAAGTCTATGGATCAAATTAAACAGGAACTTCAATTAGGGGATGGATTAATTACGATCCTAGAAGAAAGCGATCATTTCTTTTCATTTCATACGAACCAGAAAGAAGGGATTCGATCAGATTTATTCCTAGACCATGATCAAGGAAAGACATTAATTGTAACCTTCATGTCTCCAATGGATGATTTCGAACGGTATCAGGAAGATATGAACCAATTCAAAAAAAATATAAAACTTACTGAACAAGAGTTGTAATGAAAGGGAGAGTTAAATGAGGAAGATAGTTTGTACAATAGTAGCAGGATCATTTTTATTCGCAGGAACGGTTTATGGTGAACAAACTTTAGTAATTGAAGAGACAGTAAATACAAATGATCAAACTAATTACATTGAAGAAATTGAAATTGAAGATGAAGAAGATGGTACTGGGCATGATGAAGCTACTACAGATACAGATGTTGATTTATTAGATTTTGTTGATACTTTTCAATCTACTTTAGTTGATTTAACAGATAATGAGAAAGATAGATTGAGATTACTAATTGAATTTGTAGCAAATACAAATATTCAATTAGAAAGTCTTCTTCAGCAAGGAGAGTTTGAATTAGCTGCACGTTTATTTGAAAAATATAATAAAGGTCTAGAAAACATAAATAACCTTCTTGGAAATGATCAACAGGAAGATGAAGTCGTTGAAGATGAAATTATTGAAGATGAAATAAAAGATGGAATTGTTAAAGAAGACGAACTGAAAGATGAAGATGAACTTGTAACCGACATTGAAGACGAAGTTGCTGAAAGAACTTCGATGCGTGGTGTAAATTTATTAGCATTATTAGAGCGTGATGACTTACCAGAACCAGCAAAGGCTGGAATAAAAAAAGCTCTTGCTAATCAAGAAAGAGCAATGGAAAATCGTCAACGAGCGAAAGAGAGAAACGAACTTCGAAAAGCACAAAGAGAAAATAAGGAAGTGAAGGAAGAAGAGCTTGAAGAAGAGTTTGTTGACCTAGAGGACGTAACGGCTCCCAAAACAGATAAAGTGAAGGAGCCAAAAGGAAACCAAAAGCCAAAGAATGAAAATGCAAAAAAGGGGCAAGAACGAGCGGAGCAAGCTAGAGAAAATGCAAAGCAAAAAGCAGAACAAGGTCAAAAACGCGGTCACGATGCGAAGCAACCTGGAGAAAGCCGTGGTCAGGAAGCGAAAGAAAATGGACCAGGAAACTCAAATGGTAAAGGCAATGGAAATGGACCAGGAAACGGGAACGGCAACGGAAATGGTGGAAGACCTTAAGAAATAAATTAGACTGACTGGCTCATTTGAACGTGTCGTGCACACCTCAAGAGAGGCGCTGGCGCATGGGTCAGTCTTTTTCTAAAGACATATCACAAAATAGCTGTTCTCTAGGTAAAATTTGGCGTACAAGAAGGAGCGCTGTACGTCTCTAATAAGCTTTACCTATTCATTAATTTAGCGTATGCTTATCGACATACAACAGCGGTTTCATGAAGAAGGTGTATCGATAATGGAGAATTTTAATTTAAACACAACCCTTGCTCAAGCAAAGACGGGGAATGACATTGCACGTGAGCAATTAATTCTTCATTACAAGCCATACGTCATCAATATTACTGGCAATATTTGTAAAAGGTTTATCACCTGGAGCGACGAGGAATCGAGTATAGCAATAATTGCCTTTAATCGAGCCATCGATACTTTTTCTGAAGAAGGTGGACGTACTTTTCAAAACTATGTTTATTTGTTGATTAAACGAGATCTAATTGACTTCTTCCGAAAAGAACAAAAGGAATCTCACCTATCTCTTACATTGGATGATTCTGAGCAGGATACACTTACTTCAAATTTTGAAAATGATAAGGCGATCGAAAAGTATGAAGAAATGGTCCAGTCACATGACTTAGTAGATGAAATCTTAGAATTAGATCAGAAGCTCAGCGAATACAAAATATCATTTGAGGAACTCGAGCATTACTCACCTAAACATGAAGATACTCGATTGTCTTTATTTGAAATGGCTGCTGTTTTTGTAAATGATGATGAACTGGTGGACAGCTTGCTACGGAAAAAGCAGCTGCCAATCGGTCCATTTTCTAAAAAAGCAGGCTACAAAAAAAAGACGCTTGAGCGTCACCGAAAATATATTATCACATTAATTGTAATTAGCTTAAATCCACAATGGGTCCACTTAGCCGAATATGTTAAAGGGACTTCAGGAAAAGGGGGGAAATAAAGATGGAGACGATCAAAGGTACGGTCGTAAAAGTTACAGAACAACATATTGTCTTGTTGACGACCGATGGAAGGTTTAAAAATGTTCCTCGATCTACTTCCGAGGTACCACTCATTGGACAATCGTTTACTCATATTGAAAAGTCGAAAAGAATATTTCCTATATATAAGGTTGCATCAGCAGCCGCCGCTTTATTTTTAATGATCGTCACTTACTTTATTTTTCCTTTTAGTGGGGACGGTAAAGAGGTATATATTATTTCACTCGACATTAATCCTAGCTTTGAAATCGCAACGAATGGTGACTTTAAAGTAGTTCGTGCAGAAGGTTTAAACGAAGAAGGATCAGAAATTATAGAGGCACTTCATTGGAATGACAATTTATATACTGTTATCGATGAAATTATCGACATGACGATTGAAGCCGGTTATATCGAGCAGCATATCGAGCCGGTTGTTGTGACATCAGTAATTCCTTTAGAGGAAACGTCTGAACCGTTCATTGATGAATTAAAAGAAGCTATTGATACATCGTTAGAAAAAAATGAAACGATCGTTCCGGTATCTGTTTCTCTAGATGAAAAAGAGACTTATGAAGAAGCGAAACAATTCAATATGTCTGTCAACTATTATAAAGAGTTTAAGCAATTGGAAAAACGAGGAATAGTACAAAATCCGAATGAAATCAAAGGAAGAACCATCTCTGAGTTAAAGAGAATGGAAAAACAGCCGGAACGAGCAAGAGAAAGATCAAATTCGTCAAATGGACAGTCTAAAAAGAAGAATGACGCTCCTCCAAAAGACGAAAAGAAAAAAACTTCAAACGAAAATCAGCTAGATAAACAGGAAGGTAACAAAGGAAAACCTTCTGAAAATAAAGGAAATGCTCCAAGTGAGCGAGGAAAGCCATCCGAAAATAAAGGAAATGCTCCAAGTGAACGAGGAAAGCCATCCGAAAATAGAGGGAATGCCCCAAGTGAACGGGGGAAACCAGCAGAAATTAAAGGGAATTCCAATTCAAATCCAGGGAAACAACAAAAAGAAATTAAAGGACCGCCATCACCACCCCCTGGGCAACAAAAACGAGAAGAACGGTCGAACGCACCCAAACAACCACCAGGGCAACAAAATAGAAACAACAATTAATTTAAAAACGGTAGCAGGTACCTTTAGCAGACTAAAGGTACCTGCTACCGTTTTTTGCTTTCTGTTTTGTTATAATGGTGGGGAGTTGTAGGAACGCAGCAAAACAAAGGAGTGTCTATGATGGTTTATATTGATCCGAAAGACCGAAGCAGAAAAGAGAACTATCAGTTATTGAGCAGTGCCGTCATTCCTCGACCGATTGCTTTTGTCACATCGCAAAATGAAGACGGGGTGGTCAACGCAGCACCCTATAGTTTTTTTAACGTCATTACGGCAGAGCCGCCGCTTATTTCTATTTCAGTCGGGCGCCGGAATGGTAAAACAGTGAAAGATACGGGACGAAACATTTTAAAAGGAAAAGAGTTTGTTGTGCATTTGGTTGATGAAGAAATCGTACAACAAATGAACCAATCGGCAGCCGAGTATCCATCAAATGTGAGTGAAGTAAAGGAAACAGGCTTAACACTGACAGACAGTCAAATCGTCAGGGTTCCTAGTATAAAAGAAGCTAAAATACGAATGGAATGTAAACTACATCACGCAGTAGCGCTCGGAACAGAGGAAGAAGCGAGCTGTGACCTGCTGATTGGAGAGGTCGTCATGTTTCACATTGCTGATGACTTCTACAAAGATGGAAAAGTCATCGCTGACGGCCTGAATTTAGTCAGTCGCCTAGGAGGCGCTGATTATGCTCGCATTAAGGACACTTTTACTCTTCAAAGACCAGAAATGAAGTAATAAGAAAACCGCCATCATGGCGGTTTTTTATTTTCGTTATGTTTAAGTCTAGATGGCTAAAGCTGATGTAATTCACTGAAGTTAGATTTAATCAATAAACAAGCACCAATAAAGAAGACCAAAAACGACCGGCCGAAATCACAAGCACAAAAGTGTATTCACTCATCTTTTTTCCCTTCTTGTATCATTTTGCCTCGATGATATGAATTGTATCTTTTTCGTAATTGAGCATAATAAGTCGGGACTAAAAGAGGTGGAGGGTCATAGAAGATGAAAAAGCAGTCAGTTTTACTCGTTGTTATTTTATCGATGTTAGCCGTTTTAGTAGTTAGTCCTTGGACAGACAAAACCATGGCGAGTGAAATAGGGCAAGATGTAAGAATTGCAGCAGATATAATCGTTAGCACGGAATGGCTCCAAAAAAATAATGAGCTAGTCAAAGTCATTGATACTCGAAAGAATGGTTTCGATGAAGGGCACATTCCAGGCGCGGTCCATTTGCCTTATACCGAATTAAATGATCCCAATCATCCCATTGAAGATTACATGATCTCGAAAAAAGACTTTGAAAAAAAGATGAGAACGTTAGGCGTACGGAACGACCAGACAGTAGTCGTATACGATGACGGCCGAAGTCCTTATGCGGCGAGGTTATTTTTAGCTTTAGATTATTATGGACATGAGGATGTACGGTTACTAGATGGCGGCCTAACAGCTTGGACTGAAAGTGGTAAAGAATTAGCACAGGATGTGGATGAATATAAAAAAGGAAATTTTAAAGCCAGCCTAAAAGAAAAGCTTCTAGTTGATAAGGACTTTGTAAAAAATGCGATTGGAAAAGAAGGTGTTGTCCTCCTGGATGTCCGGTCTCCTGAAGAGTATCGCGGGGAAGATAAACGCGCGAAAAGGGGAGGACATATACCAACAGCTGTAAACTTAGAATGGAAAAATACAATAATACCAGAAGGAATACCTTATCTTAAACCATTACATCAACTAGAACAGCAATTTGAAGAACTGGGGGTCACCAAAGAAAAAACGATTATTATTTATTGCCACACGGCTTTACGAACGTCACATACGTATGTTGTGTTACGGTTATTAGGCTTTGAAAATCTCCATGTGTATGAAGGTTCATGGGCAGAGTGGGGGAATGACCCAGATACTCCGATCGATAAACCGTAACTAAAAAAACACCTCAATGGATTTGAGGTGTTTTTTAGCTGTTTTCTCAAAGATTGTTGCTTTACGGGACATCCCAACGCGACAATCCGTACTTTCTTGGATCATTAAATACTCACTCCTCTAAAAAAATAAAAATACTGGAAAAAAGCTATTGAAAAACTAATGCCATTAGTTATAATTAAAACTAAGGGTATTAGTTTTAATATGAGGAGAGAATAACATGAGAATGATGCGAGAAGGTTCAGTTTACCAATTGTCGTTTATGCCACGATTTTTCCCTGTGAATTGTTACTTTGTTGAAGAAGAAGATGGTTTGACATTAATTGATACGGCATTGCCTTTTAGCAGTCAATCCATCCTGAAAGCTGCTAAAAGTATAGGAAAACCAATTACTAATATTGTGTTGACACATGCACATGATGATCATGTTGGTGCACTAGATCGCTTAAAAGACGTTCTTCCTCATGTTCCAGTTTATATTTCAAAGCGTGATGCCAGATTAATGGCTGGAGACGTGACTCTTGACCGAGAAGAACCACAGACGCCTATACGAGGCGGTGTGCCGAAAAAAATAAAAACGCGTGCGGATGTTCATCTCGAAGATGGAGACAAAATTGGCTCTCTTGTTGCTATTTCAACTCCAGGCCATACTCCTGGTCAGATGGCATTTTTAGACACGAGGTCTCAAGCGGTAATTGCCGGAGACGCCTTTCAAACGCTTACGGGGCTAACGGTTGTCAGTGACTTAAAACTACGTTTTCCCTTTCCAGCATTAGCTACATGGAATAAAACTCTTGCGTTAACGAGCGCCGAGAAATTATTAAATGTAAAACCCTCTTTACTAGCTGTTGGTCACGGGAACATGCTTAAAAATCCCGAGGCACGAATGGCAAGAGCTATTGATGAAGCAAAACGAAAGATAGAAAGGGATAATTAACATGTCACCGAGAGTTGGATTAGATACAGATACGATCGTAAAAGCAGCAATAGTTATGGCAGATTCAGAAGGAATTGACGCTGTAACAATAGCCTCTTTAGCTAAACATTTAAATATACGCCCGCCTTCACTATATAATCACATTTCAGGATTAGAAGAAGTGAAAAAAGAGGTAGGAATTTATGGATTGGAGCAACTGTATGAAAGGATAGCAGCAGCTGCTGCCAATAAAAGTGGAGATGATGCCATTAAGGCTATTTCTTTAGCATATGTTTCATACGTCCGGTCCCATCCTGGTTTATATGATGCAACGGTCCAAGTACCTGATTTGAGAGATCCTGATGTTCAAAAAGTTGGCGAAAAGATTGTAAATCTCGTCGTTCAATCATTTGCTAATTATCATTTATCAAAAGAGGACGCCATTCATGCTGTACGGGGACTACGGAGTATTCTTCACGGTTTTTCTGCATTAGAACAAAGTAATGGCTTTGGGCTCCCTCTAAATGTGGATTTAAGTTTGAACTTTATCATTGATACTTTCTTAAAAGGAATCCATACGATGGAAGGTAAAAGTGAGAAGTGAATTTTTTAGGAATACATCATGGTTGTATTGAAACGAGGAAAAGAAACGAGGGAGCCAATGGAAGACTCCAAGTTAATAAAACTGATTTAAGAAAAATACAACGAATTGTAAAAAAGATTACCAGACCCGAACCATTTAGGTTTTAGAGAATATTATAAAACTGATTAATGTAATGAGGAGGGTTTATGGTGGAAGAAAAAGAAAAAAAGGTTACAGAAGCAGAGACGAAACGTCAGGAAGTAGCAATGGATCCTTGGGATATGCTTGTATTTGGTCCTCCGAGGCAACCAGCGGCTCAACCCGAGAGTACTGAACAACAACCTGAGGAAAAGAAAAAAAAGTAAATACGGTCGTCAAGAAAAAGAAATGACCACACCCCGCTCAGCAGATGAATTTAAATTGATTTATCTGCTTTTTTGTGTTCATTTTACAAGCAACTTGTCCAATGTAGAAAAGATGGCTCAAAAAGTGCCATAAAGACATTTAATGAGTCATCCTCTCTTGTTGTTTTCCTAAATGAAGAACGCTCAATTATAAAAAGAATGGTAAAAACAGTCCGCCTAATCCGAAGAATGGGAAGCGACGACGTCTGAATCTACGGAAGCGCCTAGGATATCCGTATCCAGGGCCATATCCAAATCCAGGGCCAAATCCGTATCCAGGGCCATATCCTAAACCGGGGCCATATCCGAGTCCAGCACCATATCCTAAACCGATTTGGCGGGAATGATCATGCTGGTGTTGTTGGTGGTGATGCTGATGTTGATGGGTGTCATCATCCATGTCTCCTGTTGGAATTAACATCGTTACACCTTCATGGTCAACATGTTCAATAATTCCTTCAACTGTTTGCCCGTCAATCATTTGTAACTGAACAAAGTGTAAATGAAGACTCATGCAAGAGTCATGCATGTTCTTGTTATGGTCTTGGTGGCCTTCTGCCGCTGCCGTAATGTGTGGACCATGAACAGCAGGGTGTGCCATGTGACCATGTTGCATAGGTGCAGTATGTTGTTGAGTCATGTGTCCAGTAGGTTGATGAGCCATATGGGCGTTCATATGAGAATGTTGCATTTTGTTACCCTCCTTAATGTATTCACCCATATCATATTCATGAGGTAGGCATTTGTTCATTCTTTTTTAAAAGGACTCAAGCCCAAACATCTGAAAAACGATTTGCATACAGTATGGTTGTAAGCTGAAATTTATTTAAAGGAGTGAATGAAATGTCAGGTTACGGATACACTGGTGGATTTGCGTTATTAGTAGTATTGTTTATCTTGTTAGTAATCATCGGCGCTAGCTGGGGTTACGGTTATTAATTAGTTCATGGAAAGAGGGTGATGCTTTGTCGTCACCCTCTTTTCTTATGCTATTAATATTATTTTTCATGAAAGGGAAACTATAACTAATGAAGGGAGGGCTTACAGTGAACAAAGATAATAACAAAACACCGATTGACCAGAGCCTGGAAGTTGCTGAAAATTCGTATCACCCATCTGATTACAAAAGTTCAAATGAAACGGAGCAAGGTCTTGCGTTTGTTCATGAACAAGTAAGTGATGCGTATGTAGAAGGTACAATTGATGGTCAAATTGAGGAATCACGAAACAATGCAGATCTAGGAAGAGCTGAAGAAGGTTTTAAAGAAATGGAGAACTTCGAAAATTAGTAACACGACGGGCTATTTCAATAGTGCAGGACAAGCTCTATTGGAGTAGCTCATTACATTTTCATCTGAAGCTTCAAAAAGTTGATAAAGTTGTGTATATTAGAAGGACAGTCTATGAATTGAAGAGGTGAAATCATGAGTAAACTTAATATTAACCTTGTGCTTTGTCATGAAATTGACAAAGGTACAGGAGCATTAAAAGGCATACATAATCAATTTAAAAAAGAAGAAAAGGGAGTTACCTTTAGTCTCGTTATGTTTATCTCGGCTATCGATCAAATGGAGCGTGATTTACATTTAATTTTGTTAGCTGGAGACGGGAAGCAGAAAATATTAAGAAA
The DNA here is from genome assembly GCF_029028005.1 of Alkalihalobacterium chitinilyticum. Classification (GTDB taxonomy): domain Bacteria; phylum Bacillota; class Bacilli; order Bacillales; family Bacillaceae_F; genus Alkalihalobacterium; species Alkalihalobacterium chitinilyticum. The sequence continues at coordinate 50,267 of NZ_JAOTPO010000019.1, read as the reverse complement.
AGTAACAGTAGAGCAGGCGGAAAAACAAGCATCGAATGATATGCATGTTAATACCTTTACTGATGTTGGGTTAGAAACAGGTCTATATGAATTTCGAGTGTTCTCAACGCCAATAAGTGATGAAACTGTTTCAATGGAGAAGTTAGCAAAAGAAGGAACTCTAGAGTCACTAGTTAAACTTAAAATTGTATAATAAACGGAAGGAATGTTTACTTTGAGCATTCCTTTTTTTATTGGTTATTTTCATCCTAATTAGGCGCCTAGAGCATAACAGAAAAAAGTTAAATAAACGTTTAATTAAATATGATCAAACTTAATATACGTTTAATATAACATACGCTAAAACATTTTATAGAGTGCTGTTAGACGAAGGCTATAATCAGTATACCTTAGATGAAATTTTTGTTTGGTTAACAGAAAAGATGGTTGATATCACAAAAGAAAATAGTCAATACATTGAGCCAACTGGAAACTTAATTGAAATGCTTAACGTGTTAAAAGCAAAAAAGATAGAAGTTGGCATTGCAACAGCAGATGACCTTGAAACAACTAAAATATGCTTAAATAAGCTAGGTCTCACTAATTATTTTTCTTTTATAGTTACTGCAGATACTCATGAGTTCTCTAAACCCCATCATTCTATCATTGAGAAATTTTGTAAACACACCGGCCTGCTGTCAAATGAAGTCGCTGTAGTTGGAGATACAAATGTTGATTTGGCATTAGCTCAAAATGGGAAGGCGGGACTAGCAATTGGAGTTTTAACTGGTGCAAGCAGGAGTGAGGAGTTAGCAGAATTAGCCGATTTAATTGTTCCAGCCGTTACGGATATTGTTAATGAAGAAGGGGTTTTTATTTGGGAGAATTAAGAGGATAACCTGTTTTTTTAAGGTTCTCTTACTCTCAAATATCGTATCCTTCTATGACAAAAGGAGCCATCCAGGCTCCTTATATCATTTATACAATTGAACGTAACGGTCTAATAACCAGCTGGCAATGATGAGCAGGGCAACGATGATCACAGCCTCAGAGACGAGGTAACCTAAATAAAATGTACCGTCCATATCCACGGACACGCCAACGTCAGCTTCTACTAGCATCAGCTGATGAAGTGTAGCCTGTATATCAGCAGGTGTAATTAGTGCTCCCCATTCAGTCATTGCTCGGTAAATCTCTGTGTTCTTCACTACGTTCCATACATAATGTGCTCCGAATCCAATGGCGACAGCAAGGATCCAACCACCTTTGTAAACCGTTTTTGAAATGAAATACAACACGGTTGCAAAAGCTCCAAGTTGTAATGAGGCTAAGATTAAGATAAAGGCCGGAACATACCAATACGTGTGAAAAATAGAAAGTGCAATAAAAAACGGATCGCTTATTTGATTATTAAATACAAAGATAAAAAGGTAAAAGCCGAGAAACGTAACCGCAAGTGAAATCAAAAAGTGGGTAGCCACTGCTGAAAACTTGGCAGTGATAAGGGACCAGCCACTTTGAGGTATAGTTAACCACAGATTCACATTATGATTGCGCCATTCTTTTGAAAGCGAGTCGAACATCCCGATCAATAAATAGATCACATGGAGCATAAGAACCGGAACAAAGCTCATTAAAATAAATTCGTTGTTGTATCGGAACATGATAAAAAAAATGGAGAGGAAGAAAAGAAGTAGGAGACTAATATTTACAACTAGACGTAAATTGTTCGCTCGTAAATCTTTTTGATATAAGGCAAACCAGCTCACTTTAACACCTCTCTCATGAAATCAATTACACTTTGTCCTCGTTCTTCACGAAGTTGTTCTACTTCATTAAAGTATAGTATTGAACCATCCTTAATGAACAGAACTTGATCAAGCAGCGGTTCAATTTCTTCTACTTCATGTGTGGATAATATGATTAATTGCTTTTCTAAGTCAGCATATTTAGCAAAAGCTTTAATAATGTCTTCTCTCACGATAGGGTCTAGACCTGACAAGGGCTCATCGAGAAGAAGGCAAGGAACCTTTCGTCCAAGAGCAAGCGCAATCTTCACCCGGGCCCGGTTTCCTTTGGAGAGATGGCCAATCTTTTCCTCCATTGAAACATTAATATCGTTCAGGATATTTTCCGATTTGGATCGCTCAAAGTCAGGAAACACTTTTTCATAAAAAAGTAATGTATCTTTAACTGTATAGAAGGGGTATAAATCATCATCTTCTGACAGGTAGGCACAATGTTTCGTTGTTTTTCTAGACACATTATTTCCTATTAGTTGAACAGTACCCGTTGATGTTTTGAGTAAGCCGGCAATGAGCTTCAATAACGTTGATTTACCACTTCCATTGGCGCCGATGAGACCGATGATGCCGGGTTGATTTACAGAAAATGTAATGTTGTCCAATGCCTTTTTTGTTCCATACCGTTTCGTTACATTTTCAACAGAAAGAATAGGTGTACTCAATTTAGCTATTCTCCTTTCTCTGTAATTTTGGTTTGCAGTCTTTGTAAAATTTCAGGTGGAGTAAAGCCAATACTTTTCATTTCTTCAATGAAAGAATCCATTTGTTCTTCGGCAAGTTGTAGTCTAAGTTGTTTAATGACTTCCGGCTCATTTACGACAAATGTACCCTGGCCCCGTTTGGATTCAACGACACCCATCCGTTCCATTTCCATATAAGTTCTCTGAACCGTATTTGGATTTACGCCTGCATCAACGGCTGTTTCTCTGACAGAAGGAAGCTTTTCTCCTGGTTGAATGTGACCACTGCAAATTTTATGGAAAAACCGATGCATTAGTTGATAATAAATTGGTTTTGTATTGTCAAAGTCACGAGACATAACTCATCTCCTTCACACCTAATTAAGCACCTACATCCCTTTTTACAAACATATAAGATGCAATCGCATGAAAAATAATAAAATAAATGAGCAGCATCATTAGCGAAAAGCCTAATGTTAAGCCTTCAATGAGCGGTTGCCCTGTAAAGAATTGTTGAAGGTGTGTATTTGCAAATAAAATGTACTTGACCCAATCGTATTGGCTTAAAGCAAAAACTAGCTGTGAGCCAGTAAACATTAAGAAGATCGATAAACCGATTGCTAACGATTGGTTACGGAAAACACTAGCAATCATAAAAGCAAATGTTACCATCATTAATAATTCTACACTGTTTAGTACATAAATGAAAAGAATGTGTAAGAGCATCGGTGTTTCAGTTATCATTCCTTGTTCATAAGAAAGATTTACTGCATTTACATTTTCAAATCCGAAAAATAAGGCTCCAACTAGCAAAGAAGCGATGAGTAATACCGCTAGAAATACGATCGAAAAACAAAAAGCAGAAATGTATTTAGAGAATAAAATCTTTAAGCGATGAACAGGCCGAATGAGTAAAAGCTTGATCGTCCCAGACGAAAATTCAGCAGCTACTGATGTAGCGGCGAAAATGATTGTAAATAATGTAATGATACTAATAAGCATCGAACTGCTTAATGTAAACCCCAAAATGGATTGATCACTAACAGGGGGGAGATCGTTAGTAAGCCTGTATTCATTGATGGCGATCGTTTCTTGAAGAGCTTGACGTTCTCCTTCAGATATCACAGGGTCGTTTATAATTTGAGTTAGATGATCATTTTCAGCGGAAACAACTGCTCTCCAGTCAGTTATTTCTTCAGAAGGCAATAAGAATTTTGTAACGATACCGACACCCATTACCATAAAAATCAATAAGCCAATCATGACCCATGTGCTCGTTCGTGAAGCTATTTTTATATTTTCATTGTGAATCAGGTTCATCATTCGTTTCATCATTTACGACCTCCTGTCACTTGTAAGAATTTATCCTCTAATGTAGTTGTTTTTCTTTCAATTAAATAAATTTGTATGTCCTTTTCAACAAGCTCACGCGTAATTGAAGGAATTTCCTCAGAAGAAGCAATCACCTGCAAGTGCTCATTTTCTATTTTGCAATGGAGTTGTGGGAATTTCTCAGTAATGACCATTAAAGCACGATCCAAAGGCTTAACCTCTAACCTATACGATTGTTTTTCTTCTTCGTTAACAAAATCTCTAACCGTTTTGATGTCAACCATTTTACCGTCTTGTATAATTCCGATCCGGTCACACATCAGTTCCATTTCTGAGAGTAAATGACTTGAAACGAGAACGGCTAATCCGTCTTCGTGTGCCAACCGTCGCAAGTAGTTGCGAATTTCTCGAATTCCAGCCGGGTCGAGACCATTTGTAGGTTCATCTAAAATAAGAAGGGACGGGGAGTGCAAAAGTGCTTGAGCGATTCCTAACCGTTGGCGCATGCCAAGGGAATATGTTTTTACCTTGTCTTTAATACGGTCTGTTAACCCTACTAATTCGATGACTTCTTTAATTCTTTCTTCCCCAACCCCATCTACCATGCGGGCATATTGCCGTAAATTTTCAATGCCGCTTAAATAGCTGTACATCTCGGGATTTTCAACAATTGCACCAGTATGAGCAATTGCCTTTTCGAACTCTTTTGAAATATGATTTCCCTTGATGTATATATCACCTTCACTAATGGAAATGAGTCCTACGATCATACGGATGGATGTCGTTTTTCCAGCACCGTTCGGGCCTAAAAATCCGAAAACCTCGCCTGGATAAACATCGAAAGAGACCGCATCGATGATCTTTTTATTTTTAATTACTTTAGAAACGTTTTGTACGGAAAGAACCGTGCCTTCTTTCATAACTGTCACCTCTAATATTATTTATTTAGTGTACTAGTTAAATAATACACTGTAACTAACTGATTTGTAAATGTAAATAAATAGAAAAATAAAACATTCATATCAATCATAGATTTCTCTATTGGTTCTTATAGATTTCCATTATTCAATCTTCAATATCCTTAACTACAGCTTATCTGTGAGATGTTATGGGTAGAAAAGAGTGGTTTATTATTCGTTTTGCGAGAATATGTATTTTAGTACTAATAAAAAACGGAAGGAGTTTATTCATGAAAAAAATTCTCCTTTTTTGTGATCCCGGTATCGATGACTCTTTGGCCATAATGTACGCCTTACTTCATCCTAATTTAGAAGTGGTCGGAATTGTGTCCAGCTATGGAAATGTTCCTCAAGAAAAAGCAACAAACAATGCTGCCTATTTACTGAAGCTAGCTGGCAGAGAGGATATACCGCTAATTGGTGGAGCAAAGGGCCCGTTGTCTGGTGAAATTACGGTTTACTATCCTGAGATTCACGGACCAGAAGGGTTAGGTCCGATCAGACCTCCTGAAACCATTGTCGGTGAACTTTTAAACTATGATCGCGTATTTGATATTATTGAAAAATATAAAGGAGAGCTTACAATTGTTGATGTGGGCAGGAATACATCATTGGCAATTGCTTTTATTCTAGGAGAAGAACATATGAAAAAAGTGAAGGAATATTTTATTATGGGCGGAGCCTTTTTAGTTCCTGGTAATGTTACTCCAGTAGCCGAAGCTAATTTTCACGGCGATCCGATTGCAGCCAATCTGGTGCTTAGTAAAGCAAAAAATGTAACGATTGTCCCTTTAAATGTAACGAATGAAGCAATCGTTACTTCCGAAGTGGTAGACTATATCACGCAAGTTCCATTCAACCCCTTCACCTCTTTAATTCAACCTATTTTTGAGTTTTATGCCGATGCTTACTTAGAGCTTGTCCCAGGAATGAACGGCGCACCGATGCATGATGTGCTGACTTTAAGTGCATTAACGAAGCCAGAAGTGCTTCAATACATTGAGCGTCCCGTTACAGTTCAAATATTAGAGGACACGAGAGGGCAAAGTGTTACTGATTTTCGACCTGGTTGGGAGCCGGAACCGACAGATCTTTTACACCATGTAGCTTTAGAGTTAGATTATCAATTGTTTATCCACGATTTTGTAGATGTCATGACAAAATCTCTTAATGAGTAGATCTCTTTTTAGTTTTTGTTAGATAAGGTATGATAGAGAAAATGAACAAACTGTTAGGGTGAGTAGGATGAATGAACAGCAAGCGATTGAATTATTAGAGCAATTGAGAAACGGGGCACAGGAGAAGGTCTTTATTTCAAAAGAGGACTTTATGGTTTTTCGGTCTCAATTAGTTCTTCAAAAGGACCGGCCTTCTTTTGTTGGAACAGCTGATAAAGGCGGAACCGCTACATATGTATACGTACAGCAAGAAGGGCAGAGTTAATTAATTCTGTCCTTCTGTTCTATGATTAAGGGTGACAGGATAGATATTTAGGGCAAGTTCCTTTTTTTGAATAGGAAGGTAGATGATGAAAGTGGAACCGACTCCCTTTTTACTATAAACTTCAATTCGTCCACTCAGACAATGAATGAGTTGGTAACAAAGCATTAATCCAAGCCCAGTCCCTTTTTCTTTTAATGAATAAAATGGGGCGCCGATTCGGTCCAATTCACTTTCAGTCATGCCAATTCCTTCATCACAGATTCGTATGGTCACTTCTTGTTTGGAAACGTCACCATCAATCGTAATTTTGCCCCCATTTGGCATTGCTTCAATTCCATTCATTATGATGTTGGACAATGCGCATTTCAATTTTTCAATATCTGTTTGGAATGTTCCATTATTACGTAACGATACCACAATGTCTATGTTTTTCGATTTACTAGTGCCTGAAAGGTCCATGGAGATTTCATAAAGGAGAATATCTAGGGAAGATGCGGTCAGACATAGTTGACCGGGATGAGTGATACGAATATATTTCTCCACGACTTCTTCAACTGTTGTGATTTCTCTTAGAATTAATTGAACATACTCCTGTTCTTTAAGAGGGAGCGCTTTTTCAGCTATTAGTAATTGAAGAAAGCCTTTTGCTGACGTTAGAGGATTTCGGATCTCATGGGCAACGGCCGCGGTTAAATTTGAAATCGCATGAAGGCGATTAATTTTATGAAAAAAGCTTTGATTATGTGTGTTGTAAATTCGTTTCTTGAGTAGCTTAGTTGTAACATATAAAACGACAAGAAGAAGAGTGGCTTGAATGATAATAAATTTAAAATAAATTGAATTGAGGCTGATAGTAGAAACGTTAAATACAAAGCTGGACCCAATTAAAAGTCCATCGAAAAAGAAGGTAAACATCATAGAATATTGAAAATGTAAATTAGAAAACAAAACGCTCCCTCCAATGGATTGCTATATTACAGTTCAAGCTTTATTCATTTCTAAACGGGGTATTCATAAACTTTCTAGTTAAATCAATCGTTTCGTGACGTTCATAGGAACTCTTATTGTACGATCGAGATAAATTCTAACTAAATTTGAAAAGGGGGAAAAAGAATGACATCACGCTTTGATCATGTGGAAAATCGTAAAGGTACTAATTCAATGAAATGGGATGCCGTAGATAAGCTTTATGAAGGTGAAGACTTATGGCCAATGTGGGTAGCCGATATGGACTTTTCAGCGCCGCCCGAAGTCATAAAGGCAATTCAAGAGGAAGTTGGAAGAGGTATTTTTGGTTATCCGGTCAGGTCGGCTTCTGTTGATTCTGCCGTACAATCTTGGTTAAAGAAAAGGTTGAGTTGGGAGGTTGACGCAGATGAGTTAGTGTACACATCAGGAGTCGTTCCAGCTATTTCGCAAATTATCAATCGGTTTACCGAACCAGGAGATAAAGTGATCATTCAACCACCTGTCTACTATCCTTTTTTTAACGTAGTGACCAATCAGGATCGTCAATTAATTGAAAACCCATTAGTTTTTGACGGATGTCATTATCGAATGGATTTAGAACATCTACGGTCAGTTATTGATCATAAAACGAAAATATTATTATTATGTAGTCCGCATAATCCAGTCGGCCGAGTATGGACAGAAGAAGAACTTCAGAAATTAGCAGAAATTTGCATTGAACATGATTTGTTAGTCATATCTGATGAAATTCATTGTGACATCATTTTTAAAGGGCACCAACATATACCAACAGCTACATTATCAGAGGAGATGAAACAACGAACGATAACCTGTATGGCGCCCAGTAAAACGTTTAATCTAGCAGGATTGCAAACCTCGTATACAATTATCTCTAATCCAGCTCTAAGGCGAAAGTTTAAGAACCATCTCAGTCGAGAGTTCTTAAATATGTTTAATTCAATTGGTGCGGTGGCTATGGAAGCTGCATATAACGAAGGTGAAGCGTGGCTGGAAGAATTTCTTTCCTATCTCCAAGAAAACGTTCAATTTGTCAAAACATACATCGAAGAGCATATGCCGAAAATAAAAGTTATCCAGCCTGAAGGCACCTATTTACTATGGTTGGATTGCAGTGACTTAGCGATGACGGCTCAGGAAAGAAAAAAATGGCTGACAGCACAAGCGAAATTAGCTTTAAGTAACGGAATAGTGTTTGGTAAAGAAGGGGAGCCATTCGAACGAATGAACTTAGCTTGTTCAAGGGATTCGGTAAAGGAAGGACTTGAGCGATTGAAAAAAGCATATGACTCTTTAAAGTAGTGTACCCACTTTAGTTTACACTAGGAATATTAACGAATTGTTAAGCAGAAATGTTAAATCACACAAAAAATGTTAAAAAAGTATGATAAATCTGATAATTACTCTTGAAATTTGATAATAAACCTTGTATCTTAAAACATGTTGTGAATAATTACCATGCTGAAAGAGGGCAAAGTATGTATCATATCGATAATGAGTTGTTATTAGAAGTTTATGCGAAGGCACTAGAACTCGAATTAGACGAGGATTTCATAACGTTATTAAAAGAGGAACTTGAGGAAAGAGAGCTTTTAGGTTCATTGACTCCTACCCAAGCTGACAAAATTAAAGTCTTGCATCCACAATGTTAAAAAAAATTAAAATATTTGAAGGTGTTCCTATAAGTAATGTCTAATAAGTAGAGTGGTATTCAAAATGAAATCTAATACAAAGGAGTCATCATTCATGACCTTTGATAAGTTTTACAATGATTTAGTTACCGAATGTACTTTAAAATTAGGAAGAAAGCTTACGAAAAAAGAGCTGGAATTTATCATGTGGGTGAAAGAGCGCCAATATGAAAAGAAGTATAACAATTTAAAAAGTTCTTAAACCTTATTATGTTGAGGCTGACACAAACTATTGAGTCAGTCTCTTTTACGTTTAGGTCATGATGAACATGCATCATGATAAAATATATGTTTTAATGATACATATAAAATGTAGTTAACGGAGGCGATCGTGTGAAAACTTATCGGTTATTTTCACTTCGAGTGTTGCAACCTCATGAAAAAGGGGTTAGCCAAGTTGATATTCCTTTACAAGATGGTCTAATCATCGATATGGAAGATACGGCTAAAAAATGGTTGATCGATGCTGTTATTAATCAAGATGGTATCGGTATTTTTGAAACATGCGAAAAGGAGAATGGGAAATTAATTATTGAAGCAGTAATTACAAGTGAAAATAATTATCCGGCAACGATGGTAACAAAAGTGCGAAAAATTACTCACCTGTCGAATAAAGTGAGTATTCTGCTAGATGGATTAATGGCCGTCCGTAAAGATGACATTATTGATGTTATTTTAGAAAGTATTGTTGATGAAGGCTTAACAGGCGATGCCTTACTTGAAGAATTCAAAAAAAGAAAAGCAACGCGTGGTGTCGAAAAAATTGTAGAAAATATATACAAACAAGTAAACGCCGATGAAAAACTTAGCTTTCATAGTACTGAACCTAGTGAGAAATAAATGTCCATAAGATTAAACAAAGTTCCAAAACACAGATAAAAAAAGTTGCGATGTCACCGTTATTCGACTTAAGTCTGCTGGTTGGCAAACTCCCAAATAATCCGACAATCCGAAGTATAGAATCATGCTGATGATTTATACTACATATATTGATTGGACTTTAGGGGGTTTTGTGATGGAAGAGAAAAAGACATGGGATTTGGTCTCCATAGCCTCCATACCGTTAGTAATGACACTTGGGAATTCCATGTTAATACCAGTCTTGCCAGCGATTGAAAAAGAATTAAATATTTCAGCGCTGCAAGTAAGTATGATCATTACCGTTTACTCGATTGTTGCTATCATATGTATTCCTATTGCAGGTTATATGTCGGATCGTTATGGACGAAAAAAAATCATTATTCCTAGTTTAATCATCGCAGGGATTGGAGGTTTAATCTCCGGTTTTGCCTCCTGGCAAATCGATGATCCTTATGGAATTATTATTTTCGGCAGACTGTTACAAGGGCTCGGAGCAGCTGGTGCCTCACCAATTGTACTGCCGTTAGTAGGTGATTTGTTTAAACAGGAAAGTGAAGTAAGTGAAGGACTAGGAGTTATCGAAACATCGAACACATTCGGTAAAGTATTAAGTCCAATCCTAGGGGCACTCCTTGCAAGTTGGGTTTGGTTTATGCCATTCTTTGCCTTTCCGATCTTTTGTACCATTTCAATTTTTTTAATGATATTTCTAGTTAAGACTCCGCCCAAAACTGGAGCACCTCTTGCATTTAAGGATTTTCTACATTCAATTAAAAGAATATTTAAAAATGAAGGTCGCTGGTTATATGCGATCTTTTTAATCGGCTGTATTTGTATGTTCGTGATCTTTGGTGTACTTTTTTATTTATCAACGATGCTTGAGGAACAACACGGAATTGATGGTGTGAAAAAAGGGATTATCTTAGCGATTCCCTTAGCTGCACTTTGTCTATCGTCTTATGTAACTGGAAAAGGAATTGGTGAAGAGAAAATTAAAATGAAATGGATGACCGTTATTGGTTTGGGGTTATTAACCATTTCTGTTTTTTCCATTTCTTTTTCAAAAGATATTTATGTTCTTCTAACAGCACTATTTGCAAGCGGGATAGGGATTGGAATTGCCTTGCCTAGCTTGGATGCTCTTGTTACAGAAGGAATAGCCAAAGAGCAAAGAGGAACGATTACTTCCATTTATAGCAGTATGAGGTTTGCTGGGGTTGCCCTCGGACCACCTGTCTTTGCTGTGCTTATGAAAGCATCACATTTTATTTTATTTTTTACAAATACACTTGTTTGTATTGCTGCTCTCGTAACGGCATTGGTGGCGGTTAAACCGACAGAAGATGAATAGAAAAAACAAATAGGGTTGAGGAGAAATAAATGAGTAAGTTCATTCGTTTTTATGATGAAAAAGGATATCTTGTTGAATTAAGTCTAGGTACGACAACCTTTTCACTACAGCCAAAGCATGTGTTAGTGATTTCTTTTTATAAGGGCAGTTGGTTATTCATTCAACATCCGAAAAGGGGAATTGAATTCCCAGGTGGAAAAGTGGAAAAGGGCGAAACTGTTGAAGAAGCTGCCAAACGAGAACTCTTTGAAGAAGCAGGAGCAACTATAAAAGAACTTTATTATGTAGGACAATATAAGGTTAACGATCCAGACGGAGAATTTGTTAAAAATATTTATTTTGGGCTAGTCGATCAATTGATAAAGAAGGAAAATTATTTAGAAACAAATGGTCCAGTATTGATGAAGAAATTCCCATTAAATGTAAAAGGTGATGGTAGGTTTAGTTTTATTATGAAGGATCAAGTGATAGAGCTTGGTATGAAGGAAGTAAATCAAAAGTGGCACCATCTACTGACGGATAGTGAGGGTGCGGAATGATGGATGGTCAAGTCATCGAAAAGGTACGCTTACCTTCACCACATCCCAGAATAAAGCTTTATTTAGTCACTTATAGAAGTGACGGTCTAAGAGTCAAAGGCTACTTAGCTGAACCAGATACTGATGAACAATTACCCGGATTTTTATACCTAAGAGGCGGAATTAAAAATGTAGGTATGCCGAGAATTGCGAGAATTATTCAGTTTTCTTCAGAGGGCTTTGTTGTTTTTGCCCCTTTATATCGTGGTAATAAAGGGGGAGAGGGGCAGGAGGATTTTGCGGGTAATGACCGTAATGATGCAATAAATGCATGCTGGCTCTTACATAGACATCCTGCTGTTCAGAAAGACAATATTCATTTATTTGGGTTTTCTCGCGGTGGTGCAATGGCTTTACTTACAGCTTCTGAATTGAATTTTATTCGTTCAGTTGTATGCTGGAACGGTGTTTCTGATATGAGGCTTACGTATGAAGAACGGATTGATTTACGGCGAATGATGAAACGAGTTATCGGAACACCGGCTAAATATCCGGAACGGTATGACTGGAGAACTCCACTCAATGTCAGTGAACAAATTTCATGCCCTATACTCCTTATCCATGGACAAAAGGATGAACATGTTTCGATTGAGCACAGTTATCGATTAGAAACGAATTTACATAGTAAAGGGAAAAGCGTAGAAACTTGGTATTACGAAGAGTATAATCACTTTTTTCCGGAACCGGATAATCGAAGAATTGTTGTACAGTTAACGCAATGGATGAAACGGCAGAGTCAATATGATAAGTGAAGAAAAATACAAAGGGTTCATAGATAAAGGAGACTGACATTTATCAGTCTCCTTTTGGCTTGCGCCCTTTTCTTATTATACGTTTGGACCTGCGTTTTTAATATCTTCTGTAACGTTATCGAACTTCTCGAAGTTCTCTTTGAACTTGTTTGCAAGCTCTTGAGCTTTTTTATCATACTCTTCGCCGTTGGCCCAAGTTAGTTTCGGTTGAAGAACTTCATCTGGAACACCAGGGCAGTGAACAGGGACGTTCAGGCCGAAGATTGGGTCTACTGAGAATTCAGCAGAGTTTAATTCGCCTTGAAGAGCCGCTTGGATCATTGCACGAGTATAAGCTAAGTTCATACGCTTCCCGACACCGTAAGGACCACCTGACCAACCTGTATTTACTAGGAACACTTGTGCATCGTGTTGTGCGATTTTTTCACCTAACATTTCAGCATAACGACGAGCTGGTAATGGAAGGAATGGTGCACCGAAACAAGTTGAGAATGTTGCTTCAGGTTCTGTAACCCCGCGCTCAGTTCCTGCTAGTTTACTAGTGTAACCAGATAAGAAGTGATACATCGCTTGCTCTTTTGTTAACTTACTGATTGGAGGTAATACACCGAAAGCATCAGCAGTTAAGAAAATAATCGTATTAGGGTGACCCGCAATACTAGGCATTAATGTATTTGGAATAGCTTCTAACGGATAAGCTACTCGAGTGTTTTCAGTTAGGCAAGTGTCATCGTAATCAGGATTTCCTGTTTTTTCATCAAGAACAACATTCTCTAATACGGAACCAAAACGAATCGCATTCCAAATTTCTGGCTCTTTTTCATAAGATAAATTCACGCATTTAGCATAGCAACCGCCTTCAACGTTAAATACCCCGTTGTTAGACCAACCATGCTCATCATCACCGATCAGGTAGCGGTTAGGATCTGCAGATAACGTTGTTTTACCCGTTCCAGAAAGTCCGAAGAATAGTGCAACGTCTCCTTCTTTCCCAGCATTTGCTGAACAGTGCATAGAAAGAACATCTTGTTCTGGTAATAAGTAGTTCATAATAGAGAAGATTGATTTTTTCATTTCACCAGCATATTCAGTACCACCGATTAGAACAACTCTCTCTTCGAAAGAAACGATAATGAATGTTTCAGAGCGAGTCCCATCCACTTCAGGATCTGCTTTAAAATTCGGAGCAGAAATAACCGTGAATTCAGCTTCGTGATCTACTAATTCTTCTTGAGACGGGCGAATGAACAATTGTTTTGCAAAAAGGTTATGCCAAGCATATTCGTTGATCACTTGGATTGGCAGACGATAGCTTTTATCGGCACCGGCAAAGCCGCGGAAAACAAAAAGTTCTTCTTGTTCTTTTAAGTAGTTCATTACTTTGTTATATAATTTAGTGAATACTTCTTTTTCAATTGGTTGGTTAACAGAACCCCAGTCAATTTTATCTTTAACTGAATCTTCCATAACGATAAATTTATCTTTAGGTGAGCGTCCAGTGTATTTTCCCGTAGCTACACTTAATGCACCTGTTGAAGTTAAAGCACCTTCATTTCTCATTAGTGACCTTTCGACTAATTTAGAAACAGGAAGATCTAGGTGAACATTCTCTCCTCGTAAAATATGCTCTAATTCAGTAGCGAAGCTAATTGTACTCATTGGTCACAAAACCCTCTCTTTTTTATATTTTATAATTATGTTAGTCAGGATTAACATTTAATTTTTTATGTTGAAATTAGTATAACACATTTTACTAAATAGTCTATACTATTATTTCAATTTGTGTGCAAATAAGTTGAAAAATTATGTGTCTAATTTAGTATGGGGTTTATTATATAAGGAAGTTATTAGTTATGTAAGTTGGAAAAGCTTTTATAAAGTATCATAATTTTTAAGCCTGTTTATATAATTGTACCATTCAACGACGCAATCTACTGTTAAAAAAGTTACATTTAAAAGGAATAAAAAAATTTAGAAAAGTGGGATATTAGTAAAGTTTGTCGAATGGATGGTTATAAGGGGCAAAAGCAATTAGGACTAGGAATACTGTGGCCTTTTTATCTATGCTGCATAGTATAGAAGGAAAAGGAGGGAGTGCAGTGGACAGTATTTCAATAATGGACCTTGCGACCGTTTCAGCTGTCGTTGCTGCATTAGTTACGGTTGTAGGAAATGCTTTTAATATTGATAAAAAGTATCGTGCATTGCTGGCCATCGGAGTTGCCTGTCTTTTATGGTTTATTCCGAGAGAATGGGGAAATGAAGTGTTAGTTGCTTTAGTGATCGGTTTAACGGCAAGTGGTGTGTACAGCCAGGTTAAACCGAGAGATAACCAAAATGAATTATTAAGGATGCAAATGCGTGAAGAAATTAGAGAAGAACAGGATCAACAAAGGCAAAACCAAATAAATCCAAACCATAATATGAACTATAATCAAACCAATAATATACGACCAAATCGTAATCCTAACCAAAACCAAAACCAAAATGTAAATCATAACAATAATCATGATATAGATACGCCTTATTAAACCAATTATTATATGTTTTGTTTTATCGACTTCTAAAGATGTCAACTAGCAATAGTTGACATCTTTTACTATGTAAGTTATGATATGTCGCGAACGGATACTCTTATCCCGAGTCGGTGGAGGGACAGGCCCGAAGAAACCCAGCAACCAACACCCTGATAAAAGGTGAAAAGGTGCTAACCTGCAAAGCGAATGCTTTGAACGATAAGAGGTTAAAGGTGATAAGTCTAACCCTTTTCCTCATGAGGAAAAGGGTTTTCATGGCTATATATGTCTTAAATTTTTACTCACAATGGTGAGGGAATGAGTGCCGTATCAATATTTAACACATGTTATGGGGAAGCTATTTTTATAGGATTGTATTCACCCTAAAAGATGTGTAAAAGGAGGATACTGTAAGATGGTAGAAAAGAAAAGTCGTCGCTTATTCACTTCAGAATCAGTGACAGAAGGGCATCCAGATAAAATTTGTGACCAAATTTCGGATGCAATTCTAGATGCAATCTTAACAAATGATGCGAATGCACGTGTAGCTTGTGAAACGTCAGTAACTACAGGGCTAGTACTTGTAGCCGGTGAAATTACGACAAGTACATACGTTGATATTCCTAAGATCGTTCGTGAAACAGTTCAACATATTGGGTATACGCGAGCGAAGTACGGATTTGACGCTGAAACGTGTGCAGTATTAACTTCAATTGATGAGCAATCTGCAGATATCGCCCAAGGGGTAGACCAAGCACTAGAATCTCGTGAAGGACAAATGTCAGATGAAGAGATTGAAGCGATCGGTGCTGGAGACCAAGGGTTAATGTTTGGTTATGCTGATAACGAAACGGAAGAATTAATGCCGCTTCCAATTTCTTTAGCACACAAATTATCACGCCGCCTGACTGAAGTGCGTAAAGAGGAGATTCTTCCATACTTACGTCCAGATGGAAAAACACAAGTAACCGTAGAATATGATGAGAACGGAAAGCCGGCACGAATTGATACGATCGTTATTTCGACTCAACATCACCCGGAAGTAACGTTAGAGCAAATTCAACGTAATATTAAAGAGTATGTTATCAAACCAGTGGTTCCTGCAAAGTTAATTGATGACGAAACAAAATACTTCATTAATCCAACGGGTCGTTTTGTAATTGGTGGACCTCAAGGAGATGCTGGATTAACAGGACGTAAGATTATTGTTGACACGTATGGTGGTTATGCCCGTCATGGCGGGGGTGCATTCTCAGGTAAGGATCCAACAAAAGTTGACCGTTCTGGTGCATATGCAGCTCGTTACGTTGCGAAAAATATCGTAGCTGCCGGTTTAGCTGATCGTTGCGAAGTGCAACTTGCTTATGCTATTGGTGTAGCACAACCAGTATCCATCGCAGTGGATACATTTGGAACAGGTAAAGTATCAGAAGAAGTACTAGTAGGACTTGTTCGTAAGCACTTTGACCTTCGTCCAGCTGGTATTATTAAAATGCTAGATCTTCGTCGTCCGATCTATAAGCAAACAGCTGCATACGGTCACTTTGGACGTAATGATATTGATCTTCCTTGGGAGCAAACAGACAAAGCGGAAGTTTTAAGAACGGAAGCTCTATAATATAGGAAAGAAAGGAGCGAATTTTCGCTCCTTTCTTTTATGATAAGAATTTGAAGATGTATAGCACCAGCGCCTTGTCTCAGTTAGAAGAAGCCAGCCTAATGTGGGAACGTGACATTTCGTAAGCTTTCTCATATTGGATCAGAAGGTTGTCAAAGATAGTTTCCCATGATTGTGTTTTAGCATACTTTCTTCCTTCATAGCCCATTTGTAAGCGAAGCGTATGGTCAGTTAATAGTTTTTCAATGGCACTAATAAAGGATTGTGGTTTTTTCGCTTCACAAATTAACCCTGTTTTTTCATGATGCACAATTTCAGTGACGCCACCTTTGTTGGCAACAATTGCAGGTGTTCCTGATGCTAAAGCTTCTAAAACGACATTGCCGAATGTTTCAGTAGTGGACGGGAATACGAACAAATCTGCTAAGGCATAAATAGAAGCTAACTCATTACCGGCTAAATAACCAGTGAATGTAATGTTTTCATTAAAGCGTTCTTTATATTCATTTAAAAGCGGACCATCTCCAACGTAAATCCAGTGAATTTCATTCCTCAGTTGTTCTGGCAGTTGTTCCATAACTAAGCGTAATGTGTCTAAGTCTTTTTCAGGAGCCATTCTCCCTACATACAGAAGGACGTATTTCTTGCGTATGTTAAAGTGATCGTATAAACTGAAATCCTTTTCTTGTGGACTGAATTGAAAACAATCTACTCCTCGAGTCCAAAGTTCAATATTTGTAAAACCCCGTTTAGCTAAATGTGTCTTCGTTTCTTTCGAAGGAACAAAGGTTTTATTAAAATGAGAATAGAACCACTTCATAAATTTCCATAACCACTCTGACATAAAGGTGAGCTTATAGTATTTTAAGTAATGGTCGAAATGAGTGTGATACGAACCGACCATAGGAATATTATGTTTTTTTCCGTAATGGAGGCCACTTAAGCCGATATTAAACGGAGTTGTAATATGAATGAGGTCGGGTTTAAAGCTGTCCATCTGTTGCCGGATAGTAAAAAGGTTAGGAAGGGCCATTCGACATTCCGGATATAAGAAAAAAGGTAAACTAAAAAATGAGTGAATATGATTAGAGTACATGTCAGTTTGCTGAATGGTTTCAGGAACAAATAACTGATAAGGTACGTTTCGATGTTCAAAGTGATTGACTAGTCGTTGTAAAGTTCGAGCTACCCCGTTTATTTGTGGAGTAAATGTATCAGTAAATAAAGCAATTTTCATTTATAGACCTCCTACATCTTTCCTTCATTAAAGGTTAGCGAATTAATAGAACCAGTAATTCATGAAGATAGTCGTCAAAAATGCACTAGAGAAACCAAGTAAAGCTCCAACGACTACATCAGAAGGATAATGCAGCCCTAGAAATATTCTAGATATACCTACTAAAGTAGCAATAGGCAACAAAAGAAGGGAAAGCATAGGATTATAAAGAATAAATGGTGTTACTATTGAGAAGATAGCTGTCGTATGTCCCGAAGGAAAGGAATGATCCTTGAACGGGTTATCAACTACATTAATATTTGGTAAGACGAGGTAAGGGCGCTTTCTGTGGTAGCCTTTTTTTACAATTACGACAACGGCATGACTAAGAGTTAATGCGAGTGCTGCTGCGAGTGCCGTGGATTGAAATGGAGCGGTGAGCAGTATACAAAGGATAACGGTGCTGCCTACCGTAAATGTCGCTCCTCCTAAATGTGTAATGTAGTTCATGAAAAGAAAAGAACCTTTGGAACGACTTTTCTCGTTGAAAAAATAAAACAAGTTACAATCAGTACGGTAAAACCATTGTTTTGATCGATCCATGCGAAAACCTCTTTTCAAGGAAGTTGCCCATAAGGCACTAAATGAATGTTGTTAACAGAATTGTAACAATTATTTGTTTGCTAAATATGAAGTTAATTTTAAAATTTATTTAATTAACGTAAAGGGCACTTAATGATATTCTTCAATTTTCTGCAATTACTGACGAAGGGATAGCGAGTGGGAGTGTTAATAGAGAGGGCAGGGGCAAGGAAAGGCACAACACGTTAAAGTTGAAGACTAGAGTGTCTGAATGTGGAAGAAGGAACTTAGGAGGGAAATGAAACATTGTAATCAAAATAAAAACCATAATTTTGATCAAAAATTCTCAAAATTATGGTTTTATATTCGCTGTTGTATTGAGAGTCTAAGTGGTTTTAATCAATCTTTATTTTTCTGCAAACTTTTATAGTATTGTCCTTTTTCCACATATTCTCTTCGAATGCGGGCCATATCTTTACGGTCTTCTTCTGTTAATTCACGTACGACTTTTGCAGGCCGGCCGAACGCAAGAGTGTTGGGTGGAATGACCTTACCTTGGGGAACGAGACTTCCAGCACCGATAAAAGCTCCTTCACCGACTTCAGCCCCGTCAAGCACGATCGAGCCCATTCCAATAAGAGCATTTTTGCGAAGAATACAGCTATGTAAAATCACTTGATGACCTACCGTAACGTCATCTTCTAGAATAAGAGGATTGTTTGGACTTTGATGCAAAACTGAATTATCCTGTACATTCACTCTGTCGCCAATGATGGTAGGGGCTACATCTCCACGGATCACGGAGTTAAACCAAATGCTCGTTTCCTCTCCAATTTTCACATCACCCGTAACTGTTACAAAGTCTGCGATAAATGCAGACTCAGCAATATCTGGTGTTTTGCCGTTATATGGATAGATCAAAGAAAACAGCTCCTTTTATAAAAAAATGATAAAAAAAGATTTCAGATGACAATGACGCGAAAATCTGACATAAATATAATAAACACCGTCAAATCTCCTGATACAATACGTTTAGTTTAGCAAATACTGGGGGAAAAAAATAGAGAGAAAGGGGATTAATATGTGGAAATGGGAATGTAGTGAACAACCAAAAGGTGTGATCGTAATCGTTCATGGAGCCGGAGAGCACCATGGCAGATACGGCTGGTTAAGAAAAAAATGGCAGGAAGCTGGCTTCCATATCATCATGGGAGACTTGCCTGGACAAGGAAAAACGAGAGGGAAACGTGGTCATATCGACTCGTTTAATCAATATATTGAGACGGTTTATGAATGGTATAAAGAAGCTGCCTTATATGGTTTGCCTATTTACTTACTAGGCCATAGTATGGGAGGGCTCGTTTCCATACGTACGTTAATGGAAAAGAAGATGGATCTACACGGAGTTATCTTGTCGTCACCTTTATTAAAGTTAGCGGAAGAACCACCGAAATACAAGACGATGACTTCGAGGGCTTTGCACAGATTATTACCGACTGTTACTGCACCATCAGGGTTGAAGACACATCTAGTCACTAGAAATGCAGAGATCCGTGAAGCGTATATGATGGATGAATTACGAGTAACGAAAGTATCTTTACGATGGTATCAAGAGATTGTAAAAGCAATGACATTAGCTAAAAGAAATATAAATAAATTCCCAAATGTTCCACTTCTTTTAATACAAGCTGGTGATGATCATATTGTAGATAATGAAGCTTCTAGGTTCTGGTATGATGAGTTAAAAATTAATGAAAAATGGTTTAAGGAATGGGACGGGTTATACCATGAGCTATTTAATGAACCTGAACGGGATGACGTTTTTCAATATGCAAAACTATTTGCTGAGCTTCACCTTTGACGGGGTGAGGCTTCTTCACGGTAAAATACAGTCTTATAAGACGAGTTTTTGTTGCAGACGTCTTGGCTTGAGGTGGTTTGATCTAACAAGCCGTTAAAAGCAGGCCATTTGTTGATGGTATAGGGCCTAGTGATATACAGCATTACAATTTTCTCAAAATCAATAGATTTGGATAATAAAAACGGGTGTGATAAAGTACTATTATTAAAGGAAGAAACTGGTGAGGGGGGTTAATTTGAAAATACCTAATCAGCCGTGGACGTTAATGTACAGCATCTACCGGAATGTCATACCAAGCGTTCATCGTTATTTAGAGGAATGGAAAGAAAAAGCTGAAGCCATTCCAAATCCAGAATTAAGAAAACAAGCACTGATGAGTATAGAGACAAAGACTTTCCATTGTGAAGGCGGCGGTATTTACGGCTTATTGGCAGGACCGGAAGTTGACAAAGTAATAAAATTTATCGTTGCGTATCAAACGATCAGTGATTACTTAGATAACTTGTGTGATCGCAGTACTTCTTTAGATCCTGAAGACTTCCGTGCGCTTCACCAATCTATGGTACACGCTTTAACTCCTGGAACTGAGCCGGAAAATTATTATCGACTGAGAGCTGAACAGAACGATGGAGGTTACTTAAGCAGTTTAGTGCTTACATGCCAGCAAGTTTTAAAGCACCTGCCATCCTTTGCAAAGACTCAGTCTGTCATGCTGGAGCTTTGTCAATATTACTGTGATCTTCAAGTTTACAAGCATGTTAAAAAAGAAGACCGTGTACCGCTTCTTGAAGACTGGTTTTCCTTACATAAAGACAAGGTTCCTGAAATGTCATGGTTTGAGTTTTCAGCTTGTGCAGGCTCAACCCTAGGCATCTTTTGTCTTGCGGCTTATGCCACGAATGAAGACCTTTCGGAAGAGACGGTTCAACGAGTGAGAGATGGGTATTTTCCTTATGTACAAGGGTTACATATATTACTAGATTATTTTATTGATCAAGAGGAAGACCGGATCGGCGGGGACTTAAATTTTTGTTTTTACTATGAAAATGAAGAAGAGCTTATTTTTCGTTTTCGCCATTTTGTAGAACAAGCGGAGGCGAGTATCGAACAACTTCCTAATCGAAATTTCCATTACTTGATTAATAAAGGTTTAGTCGCAATTTACCTAGCAGATGAGAAAGTACAAAGGCAAAAGAAGGTCAAGGATACAGCCAAGAAGTTTATTCGATTTGGCGGCATGTCTACTCTTTTCTTCTATATAAATAGTTGGGTTTACCGGCGAGGAAGTAAGTGAAGAGCTGGCGAGTTGCAGTTTGTATGTATGCGGCAGGGTGAAGGTGCTGATTAATTAAAAAGTACTAGTATTCATTTAATGGACTTATGTAACTAACTTTGATCCCGTAAAATTTTATATAAAAAAAAAGACGCATTGGAGGTTGTAATCCAATAGCGTCTTTGTTTTCTAACTATTACGTAGGATAACTCCTATGTACTTACAATGTTTCCACCCGCTATATCATGTGACTCGTCAATATGACACACTTGCAAAATCTGCGTGTGAGGGAAAGCTTTTGGTGTATTTTCCATCTAGTTGCATTTAGGTTAGGATGATTGATATCCATCGCTGATTATATCCAACTTACCTGTTTCAGGACAAATGACTAATCCATGGACCGGTGTCTCCGGTGGTAGTAGTGGATGTTTTCTCACCATTTCAACACTATGCATTACACTTTCTTCTACCTTTGAAAAGCCTTTTAGCCATTCGTTCACATTAATACCGGCAAAGGCGATCGTTTCGACTTTCTCCATGGAGACCCCGCACTCCTCAGCTTTAGCCAGAACACTAGAAGACTCGAGTCCTGCCATTCCGCAGCCATGGTGACCGATCACACATACTTCTTGCGCTTTTAACTCGTATAGAGCAACAATAATACTTCTCATAATACTACCAAACGGATGACTAATGAACGCTCCTGCATTTTTAATAATTTTCGCATCTCCATTTTTTAAGTTCATTGCACGAGGCAGTAATTCCGTAAGACGAGTATCCATACAAGTTAAAACCACTAACTTCTTATTTGGAAACTTTGTCGTTTGGTATTCTTCATACTTTTTTTCTCTTACAAACGTCTCATTATAGTCAAGTATCGTCTGTAATAATGCCATTGATTTCTCCCCCGGCCAATTCATTGATTGGCCTGTTTCTCTAATTTTCTCATTCTCTTATGTTAACTATAGTTTGATGAAATCTATCGATAAATGTCAACCTTTGAAAAATGGAAAATTATGAAATTTATCTTTTTTCAATCGCAATAATAAAGGGGGGATTGTTTTTTTGATTTATAAACTCGTATTTTAATACATGAGCTTTTTCTTGATTAAGTTGTTCCGCATAATGTAAAACAGCAGTCTTTTCAAGTTTTCCTTGCTCGTGTCCGTGATAGATCACTAGAACAATGATGCCACCTGAATCTAACATACGAAAGAGCTGTTCAATAGATGATAGGGTTGAATCGGGTTTAGTTACAATTTCTTTGTCGCCGCCAGGCAAATACCCTAAATTGAAAATCGCTCCTTTTACTTTTCCTTGGTGATCTTCTGGAATGCAATCTGTTAAACGATCATGACTTTGATGAAGAAGGGTTACTTGTTCCTCAACTTCATGTTCTTGTATTCTCTTTTTGGTTTTTTCGATCGCCTGTTCCTGAATATCAAAAGCATAAACACGTCCATTTTCCCCGACTCGTTTCGCTAGGAATAAGGTATCATGACCATTTCCTGCCGTACAATCGATCGCAATGTCCCCGCTGTGAACCACTTTTTCTAATAGGATTCTGGCAAAAGGAAGAACTCCATCTATATTCATCCCATCTCAACGTCCTTTCGGTACAACTTTCCTTGCCATGTGTCACGGCGTTTAAGTTCGGCTTCGATTGCATTTAGTACATCCCACTTTTTTAAACTCCACATCGGTCCAATCATCATATCGGCTGGTCCGTCTCCAGTTAAACGATGAATAATAACATGAGGCGGCAGCATTTCGATTTGATCGACGACCAGGTTGATGTATTCATTGAAATCCATAAACTGTACGAGTCCTTTTTCATATTGTTTAACCATTGGCGTTTTTTTCATTAAATGAAGCAAATGAATTTTAATTCCTTGGATGTCTAATTTACAAACTTCTTCTACCGTTTGTTTCATCATGTCAGTCGTCTCTAAAGGCAGCCCGTTAATGATGTGAGCACATACACGGATGCCGTGCTTTCTGAGTTTATCTACACCATCAATATAACATTGATAATCATGTGCCCGGTTGATTAATAGAGCCGTTCGTTCGTGAACGGTTTGTAGGCCGAGTTCAACCCATAAATAAGTTCGCTTGTTTAATTCAGCTAAATAGTCAACGACGTCATCAGGCAAGCAGTCTGGGCGAGTTGCGATTGAAAGCCCGACCACATCTTCTTGTTGTAAAATAATTTCAAACATTTCTCTAAGCTCGCTGACCGGTGCATACGTATTACTGTAGGCTTGAAAATAGCCGATATATTTGCCGCTTTTCCATTTTCGGTGCATCCGCTCTTTAATGGTATGAAACTGTGTGACTAAGTCGTCTTTTCGATCACCGGCAAAATCACCAGAACCGCGTTCGCTGCAAAACGTACATCCGCCACTGGCCACCTTTCCATCGCGGTTAGGACAATCAAAGCCGGCATCAAGTGGTATTTTAAACACCTTTTCACCGAATTGTTGTCTTAAGTGGAAATTCCACGAATGATATCTTTTGTCTCCGAAACGTAGAGGAACAGCTTGATGTTGTTTTATGTCCATTTATATCACCTTTAGTTGGTTATAAGTTACTGTCACTTCATCATCCTATCACAAACGAGCAAGAAACTCGAACGGGTGAAATAGAGCCATTTGAAAAGTTGGAGGGACATGGTTATATGTGTTTTTTTCGGTGTTCACCGCTTTTTAACATGTGATTATGTTAAGGTGTCGCTGATGCGTCATTTGATGCTGTGTTCTCGCACATGTGTGTTATAGGTATTATTTTTTAGGGCACTGAGAGGACGCTATTTTATCAGAAATGACCTCATATAAAAATTTGTGGACCTGAAAGGCCCTTATTCCCCTATTCTTGAGCAAAAACATCATGAAATATAGTAAATAAGGGCTTGTGAGGACCATTACGGATTTAAAATTGCCATTTTTAAAGAAATAAGGGCCTGTGAATGCTCTAATATTCTCATACATCTTGAAGGCACTTCCATGTGCAACAACCAACCTATGACTTGTCGAAAGAAAGCATGGGCAGTCTGTGGCCACGATCCGATGGCACCTGCAACTATAAAAACTTCTAAACACTTATACTTTCATTTCCATTGAAAAAGCATTGCTATTTTGATTGTTATCTTTTACTATTTCCTTAGAGAGACGAAATAAGAGGAGAGTTATATAATGCCTAAAGCAATTTGGTTACTTGTTATTGGTATGGTTATCAATGTAACAGGTGCTTCTTTCATTTGGCCGTTAAACACTATTTATTTACATCAAGAGTTAGGTCAACCATTATCTGTTGCAGGATTCGTATTAATGATGAATGCTGGTGCTGGTGTCATTGGAAATCTTATTGGGGGAACGTTGTTTGACCGAATCGGCGGGTATAAAACGGTCATTTATGGGATTGCGATTACGATTATCAGTGCCTTTATTCTTGCCTATAACCACACGTTTTTGTGGTATGTAGCTCTTTTAGTAGGGATTGGTTTTGGGGCTGGGATGACATTTCCTGCCCTTTATGCGATGGCTGGAACCGCATGGCCTGAAGGAGGAAGAAAGGCCTTCAATGCAATGTACGTTGCCCAAAATGTCGGTGTTGCTTTAGGAACAGCATTAGCTGGTGTCGTTGCTTCCATCAAAATTGATTATATTTTTATTTCAAATGGCATCGTCTATTGTTTATTTTTATTGTTGGCTATTTTCGGTTTTAGACAAATAGAAGCGAACCGACAAGTGACGCCAGCTACGTCAAATGTGTTTGAACAAAAGAAAAACTTTTCGTTTAGCCGTCCGTTTATAGCATTGCTCATTGTGTTAACGGGGTATTTTATATGTTGGCTGGCCTATGTGCAGTGGCAGTCCAATATTTCCGTATATACTCAACAGCTTGGAATTTCATTAAAACAATATAGTATCTTGTGGACGATAAATGGGGCGATGATCGTGCTGTTTCAACCGATTATTGCGTTCTTCGTTCGAAGATGGGTGCACACACTAAAAGCACAAATCTACACAGGATTAGTTATCTTCATCATTTCCTTCTTTGTGTTATCGCAAGCACAAGTGTTTACAATGTTTATTGCGGCCATGATTATCCTAACGATTGGTGAAATGTTTATTTGGCCGGCCATTCCTACGATTGCCCATAAGCTCGCCCCTGAAGGTAAAGCTGGTTTTTATCAAGGTGTTGTTAACAGTGTAGCGACAGGCGGGAGAATGATGGGGCCATTTGTTGGAGGTTTAATTGCTGAAGCTTTTGGAATGGTTATTCTTTTTTACGCGATCATGGGATTATTCTGTCTTGCGTTCATATCAACGGCTCTATACGACCGAGTTTTAAAAGAAAAAATAACTGCAGAACCTGCTACAAAACATTCGATCCAATCATAAATTAGATAAAAAGAGTATGTTTCTAGTTGAATTTGGCAAAAATGGTCTTGACAGAAAATCGACATATTCATACAATAGCAAGTATATTGACTTTATAGTTAAGAAATAAAGGCTAATAACGATGAAGAGGAATAGTAGTGACGTATCTCGTAATTAGAGAATTGACGGTTGGTGAAAGTCAATCGATGATACCCATGAACTCGCCTCAAAGTTGCAGTAGTGAACAATTAGTAGTTGCTGCCGTCCGCCGCGTTAAGGTTACTAAAGTGAGTGTAAACTTAGGTTTATGCTAATTTGGGTGGTACCGCGGGAAATTTTACTTTGTGATCAACCTCTCGTCCCTAACGATAACGCTAGGGGTGGGAGGTTTTTTTATTGTCATAAGCAAAATTTTCATACGTGGGTTGAGCTTAAAGTAATACGAATACATATGCATCTAAACAAAATATTCAATTGGAGGAAAAAATAATGTCTTTTCAACATCAAACAATCGAAAAAAAGTGGCAACAGTATTGGGAAGAAAATAAGACGTTTAAAACGTTAGATGAGCTAGAGAAAAAGAAATTTTACGCACTCGATATGTTTCCTTATCCATCTGGAGCAGGTCTTCACGTTGGGCACCCGGAAGGTTATACAGCAACTGATATTTTATCGAGAATGAAGCGTATGCAAGGATATAATGTATTACATCCAATGGGGTGGGATGCGTTTGGACTTCCTGCAGAACAGTATGCGCTTGATACAGGCAAACACCCGCGTGATTTTACGCAACAAAATATTAATAACTTTAGAAGACAAATTAAATCTCTAGGATTTTCATATGATTGGGATCGTGAAGTTGATACGACAGATCCGAACTATTATAAGTGGACGCAATGGATTTTCATACAGCTCTATAATAAAGGGTTAGCCTATGTCGATGAAGTAGCCGTAAACTGGTGTCCTGCGTTAGGTACAGTACTTGCGAATGAAGAAGTTATTGACGGGAAAAGTGAGCGTGGCGGACACCCTGTAGAACGCCGCCCAATGAAGCAATGGATACTGAAGATTACAGAATATGCGGATCGTCTGTTAGATGATTTAGAGGAATTGGATTGGCCTGAAAGCATTAAAGACATGCAACGTAACTGGATTGGAAAATCAGAAGGGGCTGAAGTGACGTTCATGATCGACGGTCACGATGAGTCGATTACGGTATTTACAACACGTCCTGACACGTTATTTGGTGCAACGTATATGGTACTAGCGCCAGAACATAAATTAATTAATCAAATCACAACAGACGAACAAAAAGAAGCAATTGAAGCTTATAAAAAGAAAGTGGCAACGAAGAGTGACCTGGAGCGAACAGAATTGGCTAAAGAAAAAACTGGTGTTTTTACGGGTGCTTATGCGATTAACCCTGTAAATGGTGAAAAGCTGCCGGTTTGGATTGCTGATTATGTACTTGTCAGCTATGGAACAGGTGCGATTATGGCAGTTCCAGGACATGACGAAAGAGACTATGAATTTGCAAAAGAATTTAACTTGCAAATTAAAGAAGTTGTAGCTGGCGGTAACATTGAAGAAGAAGCGTATACTGGAGACGGTCCTCATGTCAATTCAGACTTCCTTGATGGTTTAAATAAAGAAGAAGCCATTACCAAAATGCTTGAATGGCTTGAAGCAGAAGGAAAAGGGACGAAGAAAATTACGTACCGTCTTCGTGACTGGTTATTTAGCCGTCAACGTTATTGGGGTGAGCCGATTCCAATTATTCATTGGGAAGATGGAACGATGACACCAGTTGCAGCAGAAGAATTACCGTTAATACTGCCAGAAATGGATGAAATCAAACCATCTGGAACAGGTGAATCACCATTAGCTAATGCTAAAGATTGGTTAGAAGTCGTTTGTCCAGAGACAGGGAAAAAAGGACGTCGTGAAACAAATACAATGCCTCAATGGGCAGGCAGCTGCTGGTATTACTTACGATATATTGATCCAAAAAATAACGAACAGCTTGCAGACCCTGACAAGTTAAATCACTGGCTTCCAGTGGATATTTATATTGGTGGAGCAGAGCACGCGGTACTTCACTTACTATACGCTCGCTTCTGGCATAAAGTTCTTTATGATCTTGGCATTGTTCCAACGAAAGAGCCGTTCCAAAAACTATTTAACCAAGGAATGATTCTGGGTGAAAACAACGAAAAGATGAGTAAATCAAAAGGAAATGTCGTAAACCCTGATGATATTATTGAGAGTCACGGAGCAGATACACTTCGTCTATATGAAATGTTTATGGGGCCGCTTGATGCTTCCATCGCTTGGTCTGAAAATGGCTTAGATGGTGCGCGTCGTTTCTTAGACCGCATTTGGAGGTTGTTTATCGATGAGGCGACTGGCGAACTTAATTCAACAATTACCGAAGAAGAAGGAACTGAAGTATTAACACGTACGTATCATCAAACGGTTAAAAAAGTAAGCGAAGATTTTGAAGGCTTACGTTTTAACGTTGGGATTTCACAACTAATGGTCTTCATTAACGAAGCCTATAAGCAAGAACAATTACCGAAATCATTCATGGAAGGCTTTGTGAAGCTAATTTCCCCGGTGGCTCCACATTTGGCAGAAGAATTATGGCAAAAGCTTGGGCATCAAGGAACGCTTGCATATGAAGCATGGCCGACATATGATGAGAAGTATTTGGTCGAAGATGAAGTTGAAATCGTTGTTCAAGTAAACGGGAAAGTAAAAGCAAAATTAGTCATTCCGAAAGATGCAAATAAAGAACAAATGGAAGAACTGGCACGAGCGGATGAAAAAGTAGTAGAAGCAATCGCAGGGAAAACAATTCGTAAAGTAATTGCCGTTCCTGGGAAGCTTGTAAATATCGTAGCAAATTAAGATAAACGAGCAAAACATTATTATAAAAAAATGTTTTGCTCGTTTTCATTTTTTATAACTAAATACTAGATGGCACGAAGGGTTGTGGATGTCCGTGAATAATGTGTATAAGTCTGTGAATAAAATAGGAAGTTATCCACAAAAAGCTGATAAAGACGATAATATCAACATTTATTTATTAACATTTAATCGTTTACTTATTAACAACCTGTGAATAAATATGATTAGGTATAAGGAGATAGTATATAAAGATAGTTTGTTTTAAGAAATTCATTTTATCCAGTAATGAAAAATGTGTAAATTTATGAGTGGAAACTTTATCTAATTTTGTCAGATTATTTTCGTTTTTATTGACATATTAACAGATTTTTCATAAAATTTAAAAATAAATGACCGATCGGTTAGTGAGCGATTATAAACGTTGTTGCAATAGCGCTAGGGCATCCTGTCGGGGCAAGTGGAGCTCGAATTGTATATTCATTGGCAAAAGAATTAAAGCTTCAAAATAAGAAATACGGTCTGGCGTCACTTTGTATTGGTGGCGGACAAGGCATTTCACTTATTATAAAATCGATCTAACTGAGGAGGAGAAATATGGGATTTAAAAAAGTAGTTGTTGCGATTGATGGTTCGAAGCATAGTTATCACGCCTTAAAAAAAGCGGTAGAGCATGTAAATGAGGTTTCAGGGGAATTAACGGTCGTTCACATTGTTCCAGACACAGGTTCAGCACCTATTATTATTGGTGATTTTTCAACAGCTCAGTATGATTACAGAAGAAAATTAAAAGAAGTAAAGATAGAAGAGGCTGAACAAATTATTAACCGTGCAAAACAAGAAGTGCAAGAAAATGGAGGTACTTCTCAATATTACATTCTTGAAGGTGACCCGGCAAATTCCATTTGTCAGTTTTCAGAAAAAGAAAACTTTGATTTAATCATTATTGGAAGTCGTGGACTTGGGAGTTTCAAAGAAATGGTGTTAGGAAGTGTCAGTCATAAAGTTGCACAAACTTCTTCAATACCTGTTATGATTATTAAATAATGTTTCTATAGGGTGACTCATAAGATCAGATCACTGTGCCTTGCATTGCATTGTGAGGCCAGGATATTTATGAGTCACCTTTCTATATGATGGACTTTAATGAAATATCGCTGAGTATATTTGCAAGTTGAACAATTGCTATAAAAATACCAATTGAATGGGGAGAATGCAGATGAAATTAGACCATCAACTATTATCTATTTTAGAATCTCTTCATGATGCAGTAATTGTTGTTCTCACTGATTATACGGTAGCATATGTGAACAAAGCATATACCGAACAATTTAATGTACCTAAAGAAAAAATTGTCGGTAGAAATTTACATAAAATAGAAGAAAACTCTAGGATTATTGAAGTATTAAAAAGCGGCCAGCCACTTATTAATGATTGCAGTTATGTCCATTCTCTAAAAAAAGATGTCTGTGCAAATATCACACCATTAATAGAAAAAGGTAAGATGACTGGTGTTGTTACCATTATGAGAGATATTAGTGAAGTAACAAACCTACAGGAAGAACTGAAACGTTATAAAATGTATTCCTCGGAACTAAGAAAACAATTAGATCAAAAGAGCTTTTCACTGTTACATAGTAATGTCTATAAAATGAAGACAGTTGTTTCTCTTGCTAAAAAAGTGGCTGCAACGGATGCCACGATTATGTTATACGGTGAAAGTGGTGTAGGAAAAGAAGTTTTTGCAAAAGCCATTCATGAAGCGAGTACAAGACATAGTAAGCCCTTTATTCCAATAAATATTGCATCGATACCAGATACATTATTTGAAAGTGAATTGTTCGGTTTTGAGGATGGTTCTTTTACGGGGTCACGAAAAGGCGGGAAAAAGGGGTTAATTGAATTAGCAAGTGGTGGTACGTTATTTTTAGATGAAATCGGAGAAATGTCTTTAAATGTTCAAGCGAAGCTCCTGCGTGTTATCCAAGAACGTTCGTTTCATAAGGTTGGCGGGATGAAAGCCATTCCAATGGATGTACGTATTATTTGTGCGACGAATCGAAATTTAAGTGAAGAAATAAAAAAAGGGACTTTCAGAGAAGACTTGTATTACCGAATTAATGTCGTTCCAATAACCATACCTCCTCTTCGAGAAAGACAAGAGGACTTACCGTTTTTAGTTGAAAATCTATTACACCAATTGAAGTCCAAGTACGGAAAACATGTGAGCGTCGATGAGGAAATCATCGCTGTCTTACAGCAGTTCACGTGGCCTGGGAATGTGAGGGAGCTTTATAACGTACTCGAACATATGGTAGCTGTTTGTCCGAGATCTCATTTTGTTATCGATGATATTCCAGATTATATTCGAGAAGGAACAGAGAATAAACATTCAGAGCCACCCGTATTTCAAAGAGAGCGGGTTGAATTCAGGACGACAAATTATCAGCTGAACGAGGTATTAGAAAAAACGGAAAAAACCTTATTACAGCAAGTGATAAAAGTAAGTAAAAACCGTTCCGACGCTATTAATAAACTGGGGATCAGTAGAAAAGCGTTTTATGCAAAATTAAAAAAATACGATATGATGTAGCACCGTTAAAATACTAACTGTAAATGTACGCCGTTAGATTTTATCTAATAGATTTTTTTACGCTATCCGACCCCAATGATTTTTGTTCACAAATATTGGCACGTAATTTGCATAATAAAACGTGAAGATAATTAGAGAAAGAAGGGGGAGGAAGGATTTGCGAGTTCAAATTCAAAGAATGGAAGAAGACGATGCAAAAATCACGTATCAAGAAACGGCCGGTTTAGCGATTATTAGTTTAAGTCGCCCTCATTCCAGAAATGCGCTTACGTCCAATATGTGGACCCAGTTATCAGAGATTGGGGCCAAAATATTAGATAACCCTAAAAATAAAGTGGCGATTTTAAGAGGCACAGGAGAGCAGTTTACAGCAGGATCAGATATTAAAGAATTTCATCAAATGTCTGTTGAAGAAGCTGAAGCTTCTTTTCTACTCATGGAAAGAGCGATCTCAACATTCGAACGTTTGCCTATCCCGACTATAGGTGTAATAAATGGCCCGGCAATGGGGGCGGGCTTAGAACTGGCGCTAGCGTGTGACATAAGGATTGGTTCAAATAAGACAAGAATGGGTATCCCAGTTGGCCGGTTAGGAATTACACTAAATAATAAATTTGCCCAACGCCTAGTAAGTTTAATTGGTCCAAGTAGAACGAAAGATTTAGTTTTTACAGGTCGATTATACGATGCTGATGATTGCAAAAGCTTAGGGTTGATCAACTACCTCATTCAAGAAGAAAGGCTCGATCGCTATGCGATCCGAATGGGAAGACTTGTTGCCTCGCAATCTCCAGCTTCACTTAAGGCCATTAAACGATCTGTTGCTAATTGTGTAAATAGTGTAGAGGAATTGTGGCAAGAAGAAACACCGTTCGTAGACGCTCATGATTTTCCAGAAGGCGTAGCATCGTTTGTAGAAAAAAGAACACCTAACTTTCAAAGAAGACTATGACAATGACACCGAAGGATTAACGACCCCTTCGGTGTTTACTTTTTAACAAAATGAATATGAATAGAATGAAGTTCCAATTGCAGATATTTAAGAAAAGCTTGTTGAACTCTTGATTGAATGTGTTCACCAATATCTTGAATCGTTCGTAGGGGCGGATGGTGCAGACTGACGGTTAAATCGACGGTAGGGAGTGCAGTCATCTGAACGGTTGCTTGATGACATTGTTTAACTTCTGAAATCTGTTCGCATTCATAAGCAGCAATTGAAGTTAAAACTTTTTTAGAAATACGAATAGAGTTTGAATCAAAATCAGGGTAAACGACGGTCGTTTCTCCAATAACTTCTTCTTTTTGGGAGAAGATTTTCATGCCTTGTTTTATAAGCCGTTTAAAAAAACTTTGTTCAACTTGTCTATGCGGGATAGGAATAACATGCTTTCCTTGCGTTAACCGAACATATAAAGCCATTTTAATTTCTCGCGATGAGCGTATTTCGCTAATGTCTATTAGATGATCAATGTCTCCTAATTCCAATGTCGAGCAAATTCGTTTCACCATTTTTGGAGAAGTACCAATGATAAGTATTTTAGCAAGGTTATATATTTTAATGGCTTCTTGAACTTCTTTTTTATGGTCTTCGAAATGGAACGTTGCTCTCTTAACCGCAGTAATATAGTTTTTCTCAAATTTTGCTGATGTACCGGCTACTTTCTTCCCTCTAACGATTAATAATCCATCATCAATAATCGCAGGGATGTTTTTTTCATATGCGAATGAAAGAGCGCTTGTACTTTTACCCGTTCCACTAGCCCCGCTTAGTGCATAAATGATCATATATTCACCACCTTTAAGAAATCACCATTTAGACAAAGTTCAAAGAATTGAAGATTTAGAATAGTTAATAAATATTGCAATTTCAATTCATTATACTTAAGCTTTTATTATGCAGCAAGAAGTTGTCCGCACACAGATTATATTGTTTCCAATAGAAACTATTGTTTCTTTAAGAAACACCTTTCGTTTCCTGGAGAAACAGTTTAAGGAAGGCTCTTTTATTTCATGTGTAAAAGTAGAGTTCTGAATTTTGGCATAGTTTTTGCAATAAGAAATTGAGATGATTTAAACATAACTAGGAGGGGTATACGATGGCAAAAGTAAAATATGAGGTAGAAAATCAAATTGGAACAATAACAATAGATTCACCTCCAGTAAACGCGCTTGAAAAACAAGTACTTGAGGAGTTATCAGTGATTGTAAATGACATTGCTGAAGATGTGAATGTAGTTATTATTACGGGAGCTGGAAATAAAGCATTTGTAGCTGGTGCCGACATTAAGGACTTTCCTACTTTAACAGCTGAAACAGGGGTAGAGCTCGTAAAGAAAGGCCAACAAATCTTTCAACAAATCGCAGATCTCGAACAGCCTGTCATTGCTGCAATTGATGGATTTGCACTTGGTGGTGGATTAGAGTTAGCTCTTGCGTGTGACTTTAGAATTGCAACAAGCCGCTCGCAATTTGGTCTGCCAGAAGTGAAACTAGGAATTTTACCAGGGTATGGAGGAACGCAAAGATTACCACGTTTAATCGGCAGTGGAAAAGCAAAACAGCTTATCTTCTCTGGTGAATTTCTTTCAGCTGAAGAGGCTTATAAAGTGGGAATTGTTGAAGAAGTAACAGAAAATTCAGCATTAGATGAAGCTAGAAAATGGGCTGAGAAAATTTCCAAAAGAGGTCCATTAGCTGTAAGAGCTGCTAAAAAAGCAGTAAA
Organism: Alkalihalobacterium chitinilyticum; assembly: GCF_029028005.1. Taxonomy (GTDB): domain Bacteria; phylum Bacillota; class Bacilli; order Bacillales; family Bacillaceae_F; genus Alkalihalobacterium; species Alkalihalobacterium chitinilyticum. The sequence goes on along the minus strand of NZ_JAOTPO010000019.1, from coordinate 16,179 downwards.
TGAAGGCCTTGATCAATCAGTAGAAGAAGGATTGCATACGGAAGCTACATATTTCGGGACGTTATGTGAGACAGAAGATAAAAATGAAGGCGTTGCAGCATTTTTCGAAAAAAGAGAACCGAATTTCACTAGAAAGTAAGAATTATAAAATTTATAGATAAATTAGGGAGGATATTAAAATGAAAAAAATTGGTGTAATTGGATTCGGAACAATGGGTTCCGGTATTGCTCAAGTATGTGTAGAAGCAGGTTATGAAGTGACAGGAATAGAACAAGAAGCGGCATACTTTGAAAGAGGTCTAAAGCAAATTAACAAGAATTGGAGCCGAGCGGTCGAAAAAGGGAAATTAACAGAAGGACAAGTTGAAGAATTTCAAAGTAAACTATCAACATCTACTGATTGGCAGGCACTTGCAGAGATGGATTGCGTGATAGAAGCTGTTAATGAAAATATTGAACTGAAAAAAGAGATTTTTAAGAAAGTCGATCAAATCGTAGGTAACGAGACATTGCTCGTAAGTAATACGTCAGGTTTAAGTATTACAGAAATGGCTAGTGTAATCGAGGATCCTAGTCGTGTAATGGGTTTTCACTTCTTTAATCCAGTACCAGTCATGAAATTAGTAGAATTAATTCGTGGATATGATACGACAGAAGAAACGTATGAAAAGTCAAGAGCTTTAGTAGAGTCTCTTGGAAAAGAATCGATTGATGTTAAAGAAGCGCCGTTATTTGCTGTTAACCGAATTCTTGTACCAATGATTAATGAAGCAATCTTCGTATTACAAGAAGGAATTGCAAGTGCAGAAGATATTGATAAAGGTATGAAATTAGGAGCTAATCATCCGATTGGACCGTTAGCATTAGCTGATTTAATTGGCCTTGATACGTTATTATTCGTTCAAGATTCTCTTTATGAAGAAACACAAGACTCAAAATACAGAGCGGCACCTTTATTAAGAAAACTAGTAAGAGCAGGTCACCTCGGTAGAAAAACAGGAAGAGGTTTTTACCAATATTAAGAAAAATTTTATGAATTAAACGGGGGATAAGAAATGAGTTATTTTGAATTATCGGAGGAGCATCAGCAAATTAAACAAGAGATTCATAGATTAGCTCAAGAAAAGATTAAACCACGTGCATTGGAAATTGATGAAGAAGCAAAGTATCCGTGGGATATATTGAAGCTTGTTTCTGAGTACGGGTATATTGGAGCAAATATGCCAGAAGAGTATGGTGGTGCTGGATTAGACCTACTTAGCTTTTGTACGATAGTAGAAGAAATTGCACGTGTTTGCGCATCATCCTCACAGGTTGTTGTGGTTCAAGAGCTTGGGGCGTTACCGATTATTATTAGCGGAAGTCATGAGTTAAAGCAACGCTTTCTCCCAGATGTTGCTTCAGGAAAAAAGGTTATTGCCTATGCCTTAACAGAACCAGGTGCTGGTTCTGATGTAAAAAGTCTAAAGACACGTGCGGAAAAAGATGGAGACAGTTATATTCTCGACGGTCAAAAAATGTTTATCAGTAATGGTGGGGTTGCCGATCTATACACTGTATTTGCGCAAACAGAAAATGGCATCTCAGCGTTTGTTGTTGAAAAAGATACACCAGGGTTTGAAGTCGGTAAGTTGGAAAAGAAAATGGGGATTAAAGGCTCGCCAACAGCTCAACTCTTCTTTGAAAACTGTCGTGTTCCAGCTGAGAATATGATCGGTGATGAAGGTGACGGGTGGATGGCGGCTATGAAAACCTTTGACAAGTCACGGCCGACCGTTGCAGCCCAAGCACTTGGTATCGCACAAGGTGCTTTAGATGCTGCATTAGAGTATGTTCAAGAAAGAGAACAGTTTGGCAAGCCGATTGCTTCCTTCCAAGGGGTACAATTCATGTTAGCTGATATGGCGACACAAGTAGAAGCTGCCCGCGGTCTTGTATATCGTGCAGCTGCAAAAGTGAATGATTTAACAGCAACAGGCAAAAATCCAGAACTTACGCAAGCTTCATCAATGGCCAAAATGTTTGCTTCTGATGTAGCGATGAAAGTTACAACAGATGCCGTCCAATTGTTAGGTGGGTACGGTTATATTCAGGAGTACAATGTAGAGCGAATGATGAGAGATGCTAAGATTACTCAGATATATGAAGGTACAAATCAAATTCAACGTTTAGTTGTTGCGAAAAATTTGTTAGGAGGGAAGTAAATGAAGCTTTTATTTATTCATGGTGCTGGCGGTTCAAGTAGCAAGTGGCGGAAAATGGATGAACATTTACAAGGTGTTTCGTTTGAGAATATCGATTTGCCAGGACACGGGTCTAATCAAGAGGTGATCGCTGAGTCAGTTGAAGACTATGCTAAACGGTTATCCGATACAATTACGGAAGATGTTATTGTTGTGGGTCATTCAATGGGCGGAATGGTAGGTATTGAACTAGCTGCAATCAACCCTCATGTGAAAGGTCTCGTACTAGCTGCATCTTATTACGAACTACCTGTTCACCCGAAGATTATCAGTCAACTAGAAATGGGTCAATTTCCAGAATTCCTCTTCTTAGCTTCATATAGCAAAGGGACGGATGAAAGTCTAATGACTGAAGAGAAAGCGGAATTAGATCAAACGCCAGTATCCATTGCTTTAAATGATTTTAAAGCGTGTCAGTCATATAAAAACGGAAAAACAACGATTTCTCAATTAACAGTTCCTATATTAGCTCTTTACGGTGATGAGGATAGATTATTACCACCGAATGCACAAGCAGAAATAGGAAATGTGAATAAAAATGTTCAGTTAGAGGTTATTTCAGGAGCAGGACATTACGTTCAACTAGAAAAGCCAAAACAGTTTGCACAGCAAATTGAAGCTTTTTGTGATCAAGTAAAAAAAGCAGTAAACGTCAAATAAACATTAGGAGCGATTTATTGTGTTGTATATCAATGGAAACTGGAAACAAACAGAAAGCGGAAACACTTTTTCTTCGTTTAACCCAGCTACTGGTGAAGTGCTAGACACGGTTGCAAATGGGACGGCTGAAGATGCTCTGAATGCGATCCAGGCAGCTGAAAATGCATTTGAAGCATGGTCTGAACTAACTGCTTATGAACGTTCTAACTATCTTTATAAAGCGTATGAAATTATGATGGAAAAGAAAGAACAGCTAGCAGTTATGATGTCAAAAGAGCAAGGAAAGCCATTGAAAGCAGCAAGAAATGAAGTTAAATACGGCGCAGATTTTCTCTTATTGTATGCAGAAGAAGCGAAGCGAGTAAACGGTGAGATTTTGCCTTCCCCACGAAAAGACCAAAGATTTATGGTGCTGCATCAGCCTGTGGGAGTTGTTTGTGCGATTACACCTTGGAATTATCCAATTTCAATGATTACTAGAAAAATAGCTCCAGCCATTGCAGCCGGTTGTACGGTCGTACTAAAACCTGCTGAACAAACACCGCTATGTGCAGTTGAAATGTTCAAAGTCTTTGAAGAAGCTGGGCTTCCTGAAGGAGTCGTAAACTTAGTTACAACTGATAAGCCAGAAGAAGTTGGTCAGGTGTTTTTAACACATAAATCAGTTAAGAAGATTACGTTTACCGGCTCTACAGAAGTAGGAAAATATATTGCAGAACAAGCAGGAAAACAAGTGAAAAGAGTGTCGATGGAGCTTGGCGGCCATGCACCATTTATCGTTTTCGAGGATGCAGATCCTGTTCATGCCGCAAAAGGTGCATCCCTTGTGAAATTTTTAAATACGGGTCAAGCGTGTATCAGTCCTAACCGAATATTTGTCCACAGAAGTATTGTTGACAAGTTCACTGAAACATTTGTCGAACGTGTAAGTAAAATGAAAGCAGGAAATGGGCTGGAAGAGGGAATTGCGATCGGCCCGCTCGTTGATACGCAAGCACTTGAAAAAGTTCATAACCAAGTAAGTGACGCAACGAGTAAAGGTGCTAAAGTGGCCATTGGTGGTGAGCGTATAATCAGTGAGCCTCTTCATAATGGGACATTCTATTCACCAACTGTATTGACTGGTGTAGATGAGTCGATGACTATTTATTATGAAGAAACATTCGGTCCTGTAGCCCCGATCATTCCATTTGATACAGAAGAAGAGGTATTGAAGATGGCAAATGACACTGACTATGGATTAGCTGCATACGTCTATACGAATGATTTAAAGCGAGCGATGACGATGTTTGAAAAATTGAAGTTCGGAATTATCGGAATAAACGATATTAACCCGACTGCAGCCGCAGCTCCATTTGGAGGTATGAAAGAAAGTGGACTCGGACGCGAAGGTGGAAAAGAAGGCATTCATGAGTATTTAGAAACAAAACTTGGAGGCTTTTCGATATAAGTAAGAATGAGGCTGACACTTCAGCCTCATTTTTTTTCACATTAGGAAAGTATAAAATTTAAGCATAGATGGTTCTCGACGAGGGTGAAAATTTTAAAGTACCAAGTATAAGGGCGACTACGCATAAACTTCGCCCTAAGATTCGCCAATCGGCGAGTTTTCTTTAGGATATAACGAGACTTCCGGCACCTTCTTGTGATTAGGCAAACAACGGATTACTAGCGTTCACCGTGTTTCCTTTATCTTATACGGCATCTTCAGTCCGTATGAGATAAAACGGGTGCTTCGCTTTTCTGGTTCAAGCACATAAATTTACAAATGCTGATGAAAAATTTGAAAAATCTAAATAAACATGTCGAAAAATCGCTTTTTTTGTGAATAAGATTGTGGGTAAATAAAAAACTTATCCACAAGTTATTCAATATGTAAGGAAATCGTTAATTTACTGTAAATAATTTATACACAGTTTGTGGCTACAGTTATCCACAGAGTGTGTATAAAACTGTGACTAACTCACATTTTTCTTGATCCGGCCGAAAAACCAGCGGTATATCCTGTGGAAAAAGCTGCTGTAATGTTATATCCACCTGTATACCCGTGGATGTCTAAAACTTCTCCACAAAAATATAAGCCATTCTTACATTTTGATTCCATGGTTTTCGGATGAATTTCTTTTACTGAAACGCCGCCTCCTGTAACAAACGCCTTTTCAATCGGTAAAGTTCCGTTTGCTTCAAAGCGAAACTCTTTAATGAGTTGAGAGAGAGAACGCAAAGGGTCATTTCCAATGTTGGCGCAACTAGTTGCTAAATCGATTTCTATTTTTTCTAATAAGAAAGTGAGCATTCGATCAGGTAAATAGCCTTTCAGGACATTTTTCACTGCTTTTTTCGGCTCCTTGTTGACAAGTTTCCGTAATTCTTGAAAGATCTCTTCTCCAGATTTACCAGGATTAAGATCAATGCTCATGACAACAGTAGCGGGCTGTTTTTTTTGTTTCTTTAATTCTTTTACAACGTATTGACTACATCTTAAAACAATCGGTCCCGAAATGCCAAAGTGAGTGAAGATCATGTCTCCTTCATGAGTTTTGATTACTTTTCCTTTTGCATTCAAAACTGATAGTTCAACGTCTCTTAACGATAAGCCTTGAAGTTCCTTATTTTTAATAAATGGTTCATTAGATGTAATCGGTACTTCGGTGGGATATAAATCAGTAATCGTGTGACCGGCTTTTGTTGCCCATGGATAACCATCGCCAGTAGAACCCGTATGAGGTACACTTTTTCCGCCTGTTGCAATGATAACGGCATGTGCGTCAATCACTTCGCCATTTTCAAGAGTAACCCCAAGCACTTTTTCTTCATCATAACGTACTTCTTTGACCGGAGAATGCGTTTTTATTTTTACCCCAAGGTCTTTTACTCTATCAATGAGTGTTCGGACAACAGTTGAAGCTTTATCACTGACAGGAAACATTCTACCGCGGTCTTCTTCTTTTAGTCGAATTCCTAAATTCTCAAAAAATTGAATGATATCTTCATTATTAAAGACGGAAAAAGGACTGTGCATGAAGCGGCCATTTCCGGGAATGTGAGCAATTAAGTCATCAAGTGCCATTCGATTGGTCACATTACAGCGACCACCACCTGAAATACCTAGCTTTCGACCAAGCTGATCTCCTTTATCAATTAGAAGAACGGCAGCACCTTGACTAGCAGCTGCAATGGATGCCATTAAACCAGATGGTCCACCGCCAATTACAATAACATCATACATACTTTCATAGCACCTTTCATTAGGTATTTATAGAGGTTAGTTTATCATGGTTATACGTTTGTTGGTAATTGTTTCACTATTAAAAGAAATTATACTACGAGAGGCGCGTCACAGCTAATCCATACGAAAAAACTTCTCAGAATAAATAGCCATAAAGAATTACGCTAGCCCTATAGAAAAAAATATTTAAAAACAGGCACCGAATGGGTGCCTGTAAGTTAAGCAAGGTAGGTTGATCTTTGTACATAGATGGTACTCCTATATCTTGATTAGTAAGTGTAGAAAGTACCAACAATAACTAACAAGATAAATAGGACTACGATTAACGCAAAGTCGAATTTGTATGCGCCCATCCTAAACACCTCCTCTAACCTTACTTAGTACAACTTATGCAAAAAGTCACAAGTTGCAATAGGTCATATGTGGAAAGTACCAAATGATATCGTAAAATGGTTTAATAACATTGATCTAAAAATAAGAGATTAGTACAATGTAGAAATGGTAGTAAGAAAGGGGCCCTCTCATGTTAACAAAACTAACAATACATACAAATTCTCGTGATGAAATGATTGATATTACGACTGAAGTACAGCAATTTGTAAAAGATGTTGGCGTAATGGATGGTATAGTATTGATTTATTGTCCACATACAACGGCTGGAATTACAATTAATGAAAATGCAGATCCAGACGTAAAGCATGACATGCTCATGCGATTAGATGAGGTTTATCCCTGGGAACATGCAAAGTACCGTCATATGGAGGGGAATTCAGCTTCTCACTTGAAAGCGAGTACGGTAGGCACTTCGCAGTCTGTCATTATTTTTAGTGGAGATCTCGTATTAGGACAGTGGCAAGGAATTTATTTTTGCGAGTTTGACGGACCAAGAAAAAGAGACTATTTTCTAAAAATTTTAAAAGGGTAACTTGATACTTTGTAAAAATACGGTAGACTGTATATGTTCAGTTCGTTTTAATGACTCAGGAGGACAATATGTCAGACTCTAAACTTCTCCGTGGCACGATGATTTTAACTGCCGCGACATTCATTTCTAAAATACTTGGCTTAATTTACATTTTCCCGTTTAGCGCAATTGTGGGCCAACAAGGTTTAGCGTTGTATGCATACGGATATTTGCCATATACGGTCATACTTAGTTTAGCTACAATGGGAGTCCCGTTGGCAGTTTCTAAATTTGTAGCAAAATATAATGCACTGGGAGACTATTATACAGGGCGAAGATTGTTTCGTTCAGGAATGGTCGTTATGTCGATCACAGGATTTATTGCCTTTTTAATGTTATTCTTTATGGCTCCTGTTTTAGCTACTTTGATTATTAGAGACCCGAGTGAACTTCAAGGAAACTCAATGGATGATATTATCTTTTCGATCCGAATGGTGAGTACGGCCTTAATCATTGTACCGATCATGTCTGTCATCCGCGGGTATTTCCAAGGCTTTCAATCGATGGGGCCAACAGCTATATCCCAAGTTGTCGAACAAATCGTAAGGATTATTTTTATTTTAAGTTTAACGTTCTTAATTGTTGGCGTTTATCAAGGGGGAATCGGATTAGCCGTTGGATTTGCTACTTTCGGTGCGTTCGTTGGAGCATTAGGTGGTCTTGCTGTCCTATTAGTTTATTGGTTTAAAAGAAAAGAGCTTTTAAATCGTCAAATGAGTGAGAGTACAATCGATCATCAAATCCCGCTTAAAAGCATGTATCGGGAGCTTATTTCCTATGCCTTACCTTTATCGTTTGTTGGGCTTGCCATTCCGCTCTATCAACTCATTGACTTATTTACATTTAATAATGCGTTAATTGCTTCAGGAGTTCGTCAAGAAGAGGCGGAGGTTGCTTTCGGTGTATTTTCACAATCTGCTCATAAGCTCATTTTAATACCAGTAGCATTAGCAACTGCTTTTTCAATTACTCTTGTCCCAACGATTACAAAGTCGTTTATTAATGGCGATGAGGATTTATTACGAAGTCAAATCACACAAACGTATCAGATTATCTTATTTTTAACGATTCCTGCAGCGGTCGGTTTATCGATTTTATCATTCCCAGCGTTTGGTGTCTTGTTTGGACTGGGTGATGTTGAAATAGGTGGAAGTATTCTAAGATACTACGCACCTATTGCTATTTTCTTCTCCTTGTTTGCGGTCTCTGCAGCGATTTTGCAAGGAATGAATAAGCAAAAATATGCTGTAATCGGATTACTAGTGGCACTCATCGTAAAGCTCTTATCGAATTATTTGGCTATTTATTCACTAGGTGCACTTGGTGGTGTGTTAACAACTTATCTAGGCTACACGATTTCGATTGCGATTAACGTTTGGGCGATTGGGAAGTTTGCTAACTATAATTATCGTTTTATTGTTAAGCGATTAATCCTTATATCAATCTTTGTAGCGATTATGGCATTTGTCGTTGTCATCATCAAACATGTACTTGAACTTGTTTTCCCGATGACAAACTGGACGAATACGTTGATTGTGTTAATACCATCGATTGCGTCGGGTGGACTTGCTTATTTCTTCTTAACGGTGAGGTCTCACTTAGCAGGCCAAATTCTGGGTCAGCGCTTTTCTTTCCTCCGTTGGAAGAAAAAAAGAACGGAAGCACAATAGGAGAGCGATCAGGTCGTTGAATAGTGTCAGAAGGGGAAAGCGGTCACCAAAGCATGTGAATAGCGCCCGAGATCAGTGTCAGAAGGAGAAAGCGGTCAATAAAGTGAATGAATAGCACCCGAGAGCTGTTACTGCACTTTTAATCTTCCTTTCAACGATCACTCTACGACAAACGTAAATACACCAGATTAAAATTTAAATGCTAGGGCAAACGCGAACCCTAGCATTATCTCGTTTGTTAAGCAATTAATAAACTGCTTTTTTCTTAAAATCCGTCAGCGAATCCTCCAAAGCCTAGTTGGCGCTCTACTCTGCGAAGACGACGGTTTAAGCGGTTAATTCTCTCCGTATTTTGTTCAACAGTACGCTCTAGTCTTGCTAAGCGCCGTTCAATATCTCGTGGCGGTGTATGGCCAGGGAAGCCAGTGCCGGGAAAACCAGTGCCAGGAAATCCGGGACCAGGTAAGCCAGGTGCTCCAGGAGATGGGAAAAATTGAGGCTGTTGTCTTTCGTCCTGTTGCACATAAGACTGCTGCTGGAATTGGTTTTCGCCTTGCATCATAGGCTGCTGCTGAAGTTGGCTTTCATCCATCACATAAGGTTGTTGTTGTTGATAGTAATTATAATTCAATGATCTCTCTCCTTAATTGGGTATTCGTACATTACAGTTTTAGCTTATGTAAAAAGCGGGCGAATGGAATGAGGCAACTGCCTATTTTTCTATAATTCTTGATTAAATCCTCATTATTACTTATTTTTCTACAATAAGTGCCAGCAAAAGTCTCTTTCTCTTATTTTCACGGTTTGATATAATTGTACAAGCATAAAAAGTAATCGAATTTCAATTACTACGTTTGTGAGCCTTTTGACGACATAAACTTTGGAGGGGCCATGAAATATTCAATTTCAAAAGACAATGACTGGCTGCTCATTGTCGTTACTGCATTGTTATCAATATTTGGGTTGATTATGGTATTTAGCTCAAGTTATGTTTGGGCTCTCTATCAAACTGGGGATTTTAATTTTTTCATTAAGCGACAGACGATGTGGTTTTTTATAGGGATCTTTATGTTTTTTATTGTCATGCATGTGCCTTTTCAACTCTATCGGAAGCTATCAGCAGTAATTATACTAGGGTCGATCATCATACTTACTGCAGTCTTGCTTTTTGGGCATGAAGTTCTCGGCGCTCAACGCTGGTTAAGAATAGGATCGTTTCAAATTCAACCATCAGAGTTTGTGAAGTTGGGAATGATTATGTATTTAGCATCTGTATATAGTAAAAAACAAGCTTATATAGATCAGTTTATTAAAGGAGTTATGCCGCCTTTAATTGTTGTAACAATCGTATTAGCTTTAATTGTTAGACAACCTGACCTAGGAACGGCAACATCAATCCTCATGGTCACGATATTAATCGTATTTTTATCAGGAGCAAAGATCAAGCATCTTATCTTATTAGCGATGTCAGGCTTTGCAGTGTTTGTTATTGCCGTTTTCGCAGCCCCTTATCGGATGAAGCGGATTATGTCTTATCTGGATCCATTTGCAGATGCCTCAGGTGATGGTTATCAGATTTTACAGTCGTATATCGCGATTGCTCACGGAGGTCTTACTGGTGCCGGTCTTGGTCAGAGTGTTCAAAAGTTAATGTACCTTCCTGAACCACAGACTGATTTTATATTAGCGATTATTTCAGAAGAGCTTGGGTTACTAGGTATAGCCTTTGTTTTTGCTTGTTACACGATTATTTTCTTTAAAGGGATAATGGTTGGAATTCGTTGCAAAAATCCGTTTGGCAGTCTATTAGCGTTTGGAATTGTCTTTCAAATTGGTATTCAAATTGTTTTTAACGTTGGAGCAGTTTCAGGATTATTACCGATCACCGGTATCCCATTACCGTTTATTAGTAATGGAGGATCTTCATTGCTTGTATCGATGATTTCGATAGCTGTTCTAGCTAATATTGCAAGACAAAATCGACAACAACGACGGCTAGCTGAAGAAAGTGATGAACGCATAGGGGCATAGCTCGTTTTTATATAGATGGAGGAAATTATGGAAGAACGTAAATCGGGTTTACAGCAGATTGATTATACGTTACTGTTTTTGTTCTTTTTGTTAATGTGTATCAGTTTAATGGCAATCTATAGCGGATCGGGTGGACAGTATACCGCTGATCCCATGCAATTCGTTAAAAGGCAAGTGATTTGGATAGTACCAGGGCTCTTTTTAATGGTTGCTGCAATGGTTCTTGATTATGATATGTTTAAGAATTTTTCAATTCCTTTATATATTCTCGGAATATTACTACTGTTGTGGGTTGAATTTTTTGGAGTTGTCTTTAATGGCTCCCAACGTTGGATCCAAATTGCTGGCCAACGATTTCAACCGTCAGAATTTGTAAAAGTCTTTGTTGTTATTGCACTAGCTCATTTATTGTATAAGATCACAAAAGATGGTCGTGAAAAAAGTTTTAAATCAGATTGTATCGTTGTTGCGAAAGTGGTTGCAGTAGGTTTGCCGCCTTTTTTCCTTATTTTAAAACAACCTGATTTAGGGACGGCTTTAGTTATCGGAAGTATTATGGCCACTATGATTTTAATGTCTGGTGTCGGATGGAGAATGTTATCCTTACTAGTAGTTAGTGTCATTAGCGGGATTGGTTTCTTAGTTTGGTTACACAACAATTATTTTGCGATATTTAATAAAATTATTAAGAACCACCAGATGGAACGGATCTATGGTTGGCTGTATCCGAATGAAAATGCAGGTAGTTACGGATATCAGTTGGTTGAGGCTTTAAAAGGAATTGGTGCAGGAGGACTATATGGAAGTGGATTTATGCAAGGGGTCCAATCACAAAGTGAACCTGCACGTGTTCCGGAGCTTCATACGGACTTTATTTTTACAGTAATCGGAGAAGAGTTCGGCTTTCTCGGGGCGACCATTTTAATCGTTATTTATTTCTTAATGTTTTACCGAATGATTGTTATTGCTTTTAGTTGTAATAACTTATTTGGAACGTATTTAGTCTCAGGTATTGTTGGCTTACTAGTGTTTCAAATTTTCCAAAATATCGCTATGACGATTGGTCTAATGCCTATCACAGGTCTTGCTTTACCTTTTATCAGTTATGGCGGTAGTGCCCTGATGACCAATATGCTGGCTCTTGGGATCGTTTTGAATGTCAATATGAGAACAAGGCATTATATGTTCCAAACCGAAGAATTGTAAAAGAGATGCCCGCACTATTGTATGGATGAGGTATAGTGTAATGTAATGTACATTAGCACTAAAGCTCTTCCATCAGGTGTGGGTGTTTTATTTTATTTAGTTTCTTTGCGAGAGGGCCTAAAAGAAGATATAGATCAATGGATTTCCTTATAGTGGAAATGAGCGGATCTAAAAAGAAATTTAGAACAATAAAATTCCTTATAGTGGAAATAAATGGATCTAAAAGGGGATTTAGGGCAATATAACTCCTTAAAATGGAAATGGAAGAATTTAAAACAAGTTTTGAAGTTCAGGCGACATTCAATTGCCATTGAAGGGGGCGGATCACATGATCTTATTTATTGGATTTGGTCGATTGACGCAGTCACTTTTACCCTTTATAAAAAGTGAAGAAACCATTTATGTGTTTCATAAAAACCGTCGAGATGAGGATTATTACAATCAATTTAAAGTTCAGTATGCAGGTACAGATATGTTTTCAAAGGCTAGTCATATTTTTTTAGCATTACCTGGTTCAGCCTACAACGATTTTTTAACTCAATATGGTCAATACTTACATAAAGAAGCCATTATCTTTCATATGGCGACTGCAATTATGGAGCAAGAAGTCATCTCATATATGAAAGGCAGCAAAGTCGTACCGTGCAAATGTGTAGGTCAAGCGGATCAGATGGTAACAGAAAAACAAGGATTACTCATTGTACCAGAATCTTTTGAGCAGGAAGCTAAGTGGCTCAAATCTTTTTTTGCAAAAGACATGAAAGTGCAATCTGGAGAAGAAGAAGACGTGCTCCTTATTAATCAACATGCCACTAAAGCTGCGCTTGAACTAGCAGTTTCATTAAAAAAAGAACTACATAAAAAGAGTTTTGAAGAGCAGTGGATCGACCATTCACTTGAAGTAACGGTTAGAGGCGTGATAAAAAGTTATTGTCATCAACAGCTAGGAGGGTTTGGACGAAACCTCCTAAAAGATATAGAAAAACAAAGTGAGGGGTCAGAAGATGAGGATTGATAAATTACTCGCTAATGTTGGTTTTGGTACAAGAAAAGAAGTGAAAAAGTTATTGAAAACGGGCGTTGTCCATGTTGATGGTGAACCGGTTAAGGACGGTAAGTACCACGTAAAACCCGATGAGCAGTCGGTTACAGTTCACGGTGAACCGGTCGAGTATAAGCCGTATATCTACTTGATGCTTAATAAGCCTAAAGGAGTTATTTCAGCTACTGAGGACAACCAACACGAGACCGTCATTGATTTACTCGCCTTTGAACATGCGGTGTATGAACCCTTTCCTGTTGGCAGGCTCGATAAAGATACGGAAGGTTTTCTCATATTAACGAACGATGGAAAGTTATCACATGAATTGATGTCTCCTAAAAAACACGTCGATAAAACCTATGCAGCGACGGTAAGAGGAGAAGTGACAGAAGAAGACGTGCAGAAGTTTAAAGAAGGGGTTGAATTAGATGATGGCTATGTTACGAAGCCTGGCCATCTCGTAATCCGTGAAGCAGGTCCGATTTCTGAAATTGAATTAACCATCACTGAAGGAAAATTTCATCAAGTAAAACGCATGTTTCAAGCGGTTGGAAAAAAAGTATTAGAGCTAAAGCGCATCTCAATCGGTCCACTAGATCTAGATTCTAATCTCCGTCTTGGGGAATACCGAGAGATGACAGAAGAGGAAATCGAGATATTAAGGAATTCAAAATGAAGAAAACAGCCACTTCAGTGGCTGTTTTCTTATTCAAAGGATCTAAGATACTTTCGTTTTCTTCTTGTTTACTGTCCATTTTCCACGGCTAGGACTAAGTACTAAATCATTATACTCTAAGACATTCAAGTCTCGCTGGATCGTTCTTTGAGTTATGCCAAACTCTTCAACCAATTCATTCGTTGTGACAGTCCCCCTTTGTTTAATGTAGAGGTAAATCGACTTAATACGAGTCAGCATTCGATCAGTTGAAGCTTTCAAAAAACCACTCCTTGTTATAAATGATCGTCCTTACAACCATTGTATTAAAAAGGGGTAATGATCATTCGTGCCAATTACAGTTATGGCTGCATGGTCGAATGAGCAGTGAGTGGACATTAGCCTTTTATACCAATGTTTTGTCCTAGAATCGGGTGAGGGGCTGATGTCTTGTTTGAAATCTTAATGAATTATGATCAATCTTAATCACTGCAAAAGCTGCTTGTGTTGCCATTAAACAGTTAGTATATTAATACGTAACGTTTGTTGTAATTGACTAACATTCGCAGCCATCATATGGCTAAAATTCACATCAAATCCCTCTTGTTACTTATTGTACAATAATTCATTTAATTTAGCAAAGTACCGTAATACGTTTTTGAAGAAAATGAAAGGTTGTGAAGACAAATTGTCAAGTATTAATTGGAAGAATGAAGTCGAAAAAAGAAAAGCCGATTTAATCAGTGAAACACAAAAATTCCTACAGATACCAAGCGTTTTGGACGAATTTAGTGCAGGATTAGGACAACCATTTGGTACGGATATAAACGAGGCTTTAAAGTTTTTATTAAAAATAGGTGAAGAATGTGATTTTCGTGTAAAAAATTTAGAAGGTTATGCAGGATATATAGAGTTTGGTCATGGGGAAGAATCAGTAGGGATACTATGCCATATCGATGTTGTACCAGAAGGTGAAGGGTGGACTAGTCCTCCTTACGCTGCTGAGATTATTGACGGGAAACTCATTGCTCGTGGTGCGATTGATGATAAAGGGCCGACAATGGCTGCATTTTATGCCATGAAAATCGTTAAAGACCTAGGCTTGCCATTATCTAAAAGAGTAAGAATGATAATAGGAACGGATGAGGAAAGTACGTGGCAATGTGTGGACCATTACTTTAAACATGAAGAAATGCCAACCGTCGGCTTTGCTCCAGATGCCGATTTCCCAATCATTTATGCCGAAAAGGGAATATGCGATATTCAATTAAAGACGACTTGGAATGGTATGGAAGATCAATCTTTGCCTTTATTAGTAAGTTTTCAATCAGGCAGAAGAATGAACATGGTACCTGACCAAGCAACAGCAACAATCCAAGTAAAACAAGAAGACATTTTACGAATGAAAACGGACTTCCACTTATTTTTGAGAAATAATAATTTAGAAGGTCATATAACGGAAGAGAATGAAAAATTGATCTTACATATGAAAGGAAAATCTGCCCACGGCATGGAGCCTAAATTAGGTGTAAATGCTGGTTTGTATTTAGCTGAATTCCTAAATGGAATTTTAGTTAAAGGCGGTGGTGGCAAGCAGTTTATTCAATTGACAGCTGAGTATTTACATAACAAATCTAGAGGCACTCAGTTAGGAATAGCTTTCACTGACGACATTACAGGTGATTTAACCGTTAATTGCGGCCTTCTTTCCTATGAACGAGAAAGTGGTGGAAGTATAGGGTTAAATATTCGTTACCCCGTTACGAATGATGGTGAAAAGATGATTAACATTCTTCAATCGTTTGCAGAGAACAAAGATTTTTTGTTAACTGTACTTGACCACTCGCCACCTCATCATGTGGATAAAGAGCACTCGCTGATTCAAGTGTTATCTAGAGTATATGAGGAACAAACAGGTGAAAAGGCGGAGCTTCTTTCAATTGGCGGCGGTACATATGCGCGCTCATTGGAAGCTGGAGTTGCATTCGGCCCTCTATTTCCAGGCCGTGAAGATGTGGCCCATCAAAAAGACGAGTATATCATGATTGACGATTTATTAAAGGCAACAGCCATATATGCCCAAGCTATATATGAATTAGCTAAGGAATAGTTTTTTATATGTACTGAAACTTGGTAATAAATTCAAAGTGTTTATGAATAACGTTCCAAACTTTCTTGCGTTCTCAAGACGTGTTGAGGGCATTGCACTTTTATTGGCGTAGATCACACACCGTCTAACTAATGAAGAAGCGGACTCACAGGCCCTTATTGGTGTCAAAATTGGCATTTTACAGGCTTAAGCGGACTCAGAAGCCCTTATTTGCAAGAATCCGTGATGTTTTCGAGTAAAATCTATTTAGCCCCCTAACTCATTTGGACACCTACTCCTCTACATATTAAAATGGAATTAACTAAAGGAGGAGCCGAAATGAAAAGAAGAATGGGGCCAATAGAAGATGTAAAGAAACAATATGTTCGT